>NZ_JAQTXI010000020.1 GCF_028688855.1 Neomegalonema sp.
TAGGGATGAAATCAGTCCAGGATGCATTTGATTTATTTCTTAAAAATGAAGGCTTTGATAAGGTAATGATGTACGAAGCGGACAAATATTCAGCAGAAAAAAGGTTCCTTGTTCTTAACGCTGAATGCGAAATGACCGCAAGGACGCTTTATGACTTTTCAAAGGATTCCAAATGGGTCAAGCTGAACGAAGAGTTAAAGGCAAGGGAAAAGCTATTGAAAGCCATTCAGCCCGGAACCGAAGTAGCCGATACCGATACCGGAGAGATACTTTCCTGTCCGATTAAGGGCGTTTCCCGTTATCTGAAAATTAAACTTTGAGGTGCGCCATGTCAAAGACTCAAAAGATTATGGAACTGGAAAAGGAAATTGCCGATCTGAAAACGATTAACAACTTGAATGAAACCTACATTAAACAACTGGAGGAAAGAATCGAGAAACTCGAACATATCCCGGAAAGATTTTCACCCAAAAGCGATTCATTTCTAATGACCACGGACGAATATAAGGCGAAATTAGCGTTAACCATGTAAAAGGGGGCAAGACAATGCCAAAAGAAAATCGAAAACCTTACGGAGCGGCGGTTTCACTGTTTGCGGTTTGCGCCATATTGACCATTGTGTTTTTTTGGCTCGGATCGGACGGATTTCGGTTTGCGGTAGGAGACGGAACGCAGCTTTATTGGTATGCTATCGCCGGAAAAATCATTACCGCTGCCGCATGGATTTTTATAGGAATTTTCTTTTTAAAGGCTTTCATGACCTGCATAGAAGATTAACATTAAAAGCCCCGTGTCGTGTTCTTTCAAAACAACCAATCAAACGGGCATTTGATTGGGAAATGAAAAAGGTTAGAATAGGACGGAAGGAAAACCGCTCCAAGTTTGGAGAAACCGGCGGGGCTTTTTTAAACCAAAGGAAATCAAATGAACGAAATAGACAACCTGTCATCCGATGAACTCAATCAAGTCGTTTGTCAACTGGAAAAAGAATATAAGGACGCTATAAAGTCAAATGAAGTTATTGAGCAGGAACGGCTTGAATTGCAAAAGAAAATCATTCAGCTACAGTTAATCAAGAAAGATTTGGATATGAGCCTATCTAAAAGCCATGCCAATTTAAAACTAAAAAATGCAGATTTAAGGATAGCTAGGAATAGGTACTGGGCCGTTCGGGGAGAGGGGAGATAATGGAATACCGAGATTTTCTGGAAAAAAAATCTCAGTCATCCGGGAATTTTGGATTTGAGGCTACTTTTGTTCCTGATTATCTTTTTGATTTCCAGAAATACCTTGTCGAATGGTCTGTCAAAAAGGGGCGAGGGGCTATCTTTGCGGATTGTGGATTGGGTAAAACAATCATTGAGCTTGTCTGGGCTGAAAATGTTACAAGGAAAACAAACAAAAGAATACTCATACTAACCCCGCTTGCGGTATCGCATCAAACCTTAAACGAATCCCACAAGTTCAGAATAGAGTGCCACAGATCAAGAAACGGGGAATTATATAACGGGATTATAATATCTAATTATGAACAGCTGCACAAATTTAATCCGTCTGATTTTGTTGGTATGGTTTGCGATGAATCCAGTATTTTAAAATCATTCGATGGGGCGACAAAAAAATCCATAACCGAGTTTATGAAAAAACTTCCATACAGATTATTGGCTACAGCAACAGCAGCCCCGAATGATTATATAGAATTGGGAACATCTTCGGAGGCATTGGGGGAACTTGGTCATATTGATATGCTCAATAGGTTCTTCAAGAACGATCAAAACAATTCATCCACTCATAGACATTATGGAGAATGTGTTAAGTGGCGATTCAAGGGACACGCAGAGAAACCTTTTTGGCGGTGGGTGGCTTCGTGGGCTATAGCATTAAGAAGACCTTCTGATTTAGGATTTAACGACAACGGTTTTATATTGCCGGACTTCATCGAAAAAGAACATCTTGTCGAAATAAAAGAACCCGCTCCTGGTTATTTGTTTACGCTCCCGGCGATAGGACTAAAAGAACAAAGAGATGAAAGACGCAGAACATTAGAGGAACGCTGTGGATGGGTTGAAACAGTTGTTAAAGATACGGGAAAGCCCGCCCTTGTATGGTGTCATTTAAACCCAGAGGGCGATAGACTGGAAGAAATCATAAAAGATTCAGTACAAATAAGCGGGCGGGATTCAGACGAATCAAAAGAAAAGAAGTTTATTGATTTCATAAACGGAAACATTAGGGTATTAATAACAAAGCCAAAAATAGGGGCATGGGGATTAAATCTTCAGCATTGCGCACACATTACCTTTTTCCCTTCCCATTCTTATGAACAGTATTATCAGGGAGTAAGAAGATGTTGGCGGTTTGGACAGAAAAATCCGGTGATTGTGGACATCATAACAACCGAGGGCGAAAAACTGATAATGAAAAATCTCAAGAGGAAAGCGGAGGCCGCGGATAAAATGTTTACTTCGCTTGTAGCCGAGATGAACCAAGCAACAAAGATAAATCGAAACAGTTCCATATTCGATAAAAAAGAGGAGGTTCCGGCATGGCTGTAATGAACCAAGAGATAACAGACAAGTATGCACTTTATAACGGGGATTGCATCGAAACAATGGCAACTTTCCCGGACAGTTCAATTCACCTGTCCATATACTCCCCGCCATTCGGAGGGCTTTATCATTACTCTTCAAATGAAAAAGATTTAAGCAACTGCAAGGATTATGATGAATTTTTCGAACATTATAATTATGTGGTTAATGAGATATTCAGGATGACTTTCCCGGGCAGGATGACAGCGGTGCATTGCATGGATGTTCCGAGCGGGAATTGTGGAACCGATCATTTGATAGACTTTCCAGGTGATATAATCAGGCTGCATGAAAAATGCGGATTTAAGTATATCGCAAGGTACGCGGTATGGAAGGAACCTTTGGGAGTCAGAAATAGAACGATGGCGAAAAATCTTGCACATAAAACTATCGTGGATGATTCATCAAGATGCAGCGTTGCATCTGCGGATTGGCTATTGGTATTTAGGAAAAAAGGTGACAACCAAATCCCAATAAAACATCCTCATGGGCTTTTGGATTATGCGGGGTCAAGAAAAATTCCCGGTGATCTTATTAAATATCGAGGCTACAAGGGCAACCAAATTGAAAATAGGTATTCACATTGGATATGGCGACAGTATGCATCCGCTTTTTGGGATGATGTGAGGATTGAGAGAGTCCTGCCGTTTAAGGCTTCCAGAGAATCAGAAGATGAAAAGCACGTCCATCCATTACAATTAGATGTTATCGAAAGGTGTATAATTCTATGGTCTAATCCGGACGAAAACATCTTTACGCCATTCATGGGGGTTGGGTCAGAAGTTTACGGGGCGGTTCTATTAGATAGAAAAGGGATTGGGATAGAACTGAAAACATCCTATTATAACCAAGCTATAAAAAATGTAAAAATGGCATTAAAGGAAAACCGTACGAAAGCCGAAACGTTATTCGACACTATCGAAAGCGAGGAAGCGGTTGAAGAAAAAGAATAAAGGCCTTAAATATTACAAATCTAAAGCCTGGGAAGCCTTTTCTGAATTTATCAGATTAAGGGATTCGTTTAAAACTACGGGTACTTTGACCCATGCCCAATGTTGTACGTGCGGGAAAGTATATCCTTCATTCGGTAAGGGCTGTTTGCAAGCGGGTCATTTTATTTCAGGCCGCCATGCTTCGATACTTTTGGACGAACGAAATACCCACGCACAATGTTACGCTTGCAATAATATTCTCAAGGGCAACTGGCCTAAATATTACGACTTCATGAAAACCATATACGGTCAATCCACCATAGATTGGTTGCTGGCATTGGACAAAGTTGTAATATATCCAGACGCTATGTATTATCAAGAGAAGTTGGAAGAGTACAAGCGGAAAGCGGCTGAATTAAGAAAAAATAATAATTAGCGTAAACGGTCAAATTCGACTTGAAAATGGGGCTACGTACGGATATACCGCTTTTAGAAAAAGACGAGACGATTGCGATTGTACCCGTTAATTTAACGCTTGGAATTGAAAATAGCAAGATACCACGACTCTGCAAACACTGCGGAGAACCTTTACCGTTGGATTCAAGAATCACGCTCCAAAGTCACCGTCTTTGTAAAGTCAAGGCTTCAATCCAAAAACGGAAGGATAATATAATGAAAAAGAAATATAACATTTCAAAACAAGTCCAAATGAAAGCCCGTGAACTGGCTAATGATTACAACTTCGTTTCAACTTACCAATATAATCACGCGCAGCTAATGAAGCATTTTAAATGCGCTCCTCCCCGCGCGGTTTGGGAAATGACCAAAGCCAAAACAGGGGTTAAGGCTAACAATACCTGCATGAAGTATTTCCTTGAAATATTAGCGAATAATGGATGGTACTAAAAATATTTAAAATTTCGGGAACTTTTTTCGATTTGGGGCGTTTATTGTGTGGTTAGACAAATGAATACAGGATTCAAAAATAATAATATTATACCGGCGGTTATCGTTCCGATACCCTACCTACCTGTATTCAGTATCTAACCAAGCGGTAGCCGTCGGTTTTTATTTTATGGGGAATTTATTATGGCAAAAGATCCGGCATTTCTGTTTTACCCGAACGACTGGCTTGGAGGAACCATTGATTACACAATACTGGAACAAGGGGCTTATTTTATGCTTATAATATTTCAATTTAATAATGGTCATCTGCCATTAGAAAAAATCAAAAGATTACTAAAATCGGATTTTGATTCTGTATGGCCTGTCATTAATGAAAAATTTAAGGTTGACGAAAACGGATTATATTTCAACAAACGATTAGAAGATGAACAAAATAAACGTTTTAAGTATTGCGAGAGTAGGCGAAACAATAGAATGTTGAAAACATATGATGAAGATAATAGCATTGATGGATGAATCATATCTTTATCATATGTAAAACGTATGGAAAATGAAAATGAAGATGAAAACAATAGTAGTAATAAACAAAGAAATAAAGATCAATGAAAGAACTAAAGTATATTATAAGATAATATACTTTAGAAGCTGCGCTTCAAAAATATAATATATAGGAGGTGATTATGCTTCTAACTGAATCCGACATTGAGAGACGCCGAAGGATGTCTTTTGTCGTGGAAGAGCTGGCAAGGATATTTAATTATCCTTCAATGACCTGTTATGGATTAGCCGGTCGAATGATGAAAAAATACCCGTATCAATTCATCGTTCAAGTTTTGGGACAGATTCAACCAGGATCACCTTTGCCTTATGTCATGGGAGCTTTGAGAAATTCAGCTTTTAAGGCGGGAATGTTTCAGAACCAAGAAGTAACAGACCTTGCAAGCCGGATGAAAATATGAAACTACTTCCCTCGAACATTGAAGCTGAAACTGGTTTAATCGCTTCGATACTTTTAAATAATAAAAAAATGGACTTGATACTTGAATCAATCAAGCCAAATATGTTTTATAACCAATCCAACAAGGCTATCTTTGAAGCCATAATTGAAATGTATTCAGAGAATATAATCATTGAGTATATATCCTTAATCGAAAAACTTCGAGAAAAAAAGACACTAACAAAGATCGGGGGAGAGTCCAGGATAACCGAAATTTCAGAGAGTCAGGCCAGCGCGGAAAATGTTTCCGGTTACATCAAGATAATATTAGAAAAGTATCAACAAAGGGAATTGATGCGGATTTGTTCTGAGACTTATAACGAGGCAAGCGAAAGGAAAATTGACGAGTTACTTTCCGAAGTTGAAACCGAACTAATGAATCTATCTATACAAAAGAGTCATCAAATCAAGTCAATCAAAGAAGCCCTTTTAGAATACTGCGACTATATAGACGAAAAGAACTTACCCAAAAGGAAAAGCATAAAGACAGGCATTCAGGATTTGAATGATTTAATAACCAACGATGGATTTACGGCGGGCCAGTTAGTTATTATAGCAGGCAGACCTTCAACCGGAAAGACTTCTTTGGCAATTCAGATCATGAGGCACTGCTCCATAATTCAAAATATTCCTTGCGTTCTTTTCTCTCTTGAGACTTCGGTTAATTCGATCACCGCAAGAATAGTCGCACAAGAGGCCAGGGTCAACGTGAAACATTTGGCCTTAATGAACCCGCAAGAGAATGCAAAATTTCAAGAAGCTATTCCGAGAATTTCAAACTCCAAAATATTCATTGATGACATGGGATCAGTGGACATGAACTACATTAAAGCAAAGTCTAAAATGATGAAAGCCAAGCATGACATAGGATTAGTATTAATAGATTACATTCAACTAATGATTTCCGAGGGTTCAACAAGGGACGAAGAAATAGGCAACATTACAAGAGGCTTAAAGATACTTTCCAAGGAATTGAACGTTCCCATAATAGCATTGTCTCAATTAAACAGGGGGAGTGAAATCAATAAACAGAAGCCGTGCCTTGCAAATCTCAGGGGATCAGGCAACATCGAACAGGATGCGGATTTAGTAATATTTACCTACATGGAAGACCCGACTAACAAGATGAACGCCGAGATACTTTTAAGAAAACAAAAGGACGGGCCGGTAGGTGATTTGCCCGTTGATTTTATTTCCGAGTTTGCGCTGTTCCAACCCAAGCCCAAAGAGAAAAAAGAAACATTGCCATATTAGAATTATCTTGATTTTGTCAGATTTATTTTATATATTACAAACAAGAAAAGACAGGAAAAGAGAGGGACAAAATGAAACTATTAATCGGAATCATTATATTTGCTTTGGCTTTTTTGTTGGGTGTCTGGGCAATTTGCGCTATCTCTGGAATGTGGGATGAAGATAGCGAAAAAATTTACAACAAGGAAATCGAACGGCAAAGCAAAGCAAAAAAGATTTGACACGATTTGTCATTTCCCTAAAACCAGATCAAGCTAAATGGTTAAAAGGGAAAGACAACAAGAGTGAAGCAATCAGGAAAGCCATTGATATTTACAGGGATTTGTTTTATGAAAAGAATTGAACGAGAGCGTAGATCCGGGCGGCAAGAATGCACAGATAGAAAGGCAAACAAGTCCGTGGAGATACCCGGTCTGTGCCTGCGCTCCGTTCCAAAAAACAGGAGAGGGGACATGAAAAAGATTGAGATTAAAAACAGATTCACCGGGGAAATAATCATGTCCGGCAAATACGAATCAATCAAGGATGCGCTAGAGAAAAACACGGACGCGAATCTCACGGGCGCGTATCTCACGGGCGCGAATCTCACGGGCGCGAATCTCACGGGCGCGAATCTCACGGACGCGTATCTCACGGACGCGTATCTCACGGGCACGTATCTCACGGGCGCGAATCTCACGGACGCGTATCTCACGGACGCGTATCTCACGGACGCGTATCTCACGGGCGCGAATCTCACGGGCGCGAATCTCACGGGCGCGAAAGGATTAAATTATTATCTGGTCACGCCTCTTTTAATTCTCAAGGAACAGCCCGGAAAAATCAGAACGTACAAATTGGTCAACTCAAACGGCGAAGGGCCGTACAACGGCGGGATAAAATACGAAATCGGAAAAACATATCAGGTCGCGGATGCGAATGCGGATATAAACGAGCAATGCGGAGCAGGAATAAATCTGGCGACTCTTGACTGGTGCATGAAGGAATGGCGTGAAGGGTATAAAATTTTGATTGCCGAACATACCGCGAAAGATATTGCCTGTATACCTATTGCGTCCGATGGAAAGTATCGGGTTTTCCGAGCAAGGATTGTCGGGGAAAAAGATTTGAAAGAAATTGGTTTGATTAAATAAATTTGCTCCGTTCCAAAGGAGGGAGAGATGAAAATGTGTGAATTATGTGGGCTTAATCCGGCAACCATTCCGGACAGAAACAGACAGGGCCGCCCCATAAAAAGGATATGCGCAGCGTGTCATTCTCGCCGTCTTTCCGAGGACATGAAAAAGATTATCACGAAAGGGCCAAGGGGGTATGTTGGGATGGACTTGGCAAGGAGAGAGAGATGAAACAGGTTTTTGCGATTTTAATTGCAGTGACTTGCCCGATATGGATTCCTGTTTTGTTAGTTGGGGGTTGGCTAATTCTCCCTATCGTTGTCGGAATATACATGGTTTATGAAGGCATAATGGGCACATTAAACCAGGGGAGGGAGAGATGAAACAGACCTGGAAAGAACGGGTTCCCGCTGTAATATTTGCAGTCGCACTTGGGATTGTTATCGGTGCAACGTGCAGCAAAATGACGGCCCAAACCCCCGCACCGGAGCCAGCGGTGGGGAATCTGATACTTCTGATGCATGGGGATGAATGGAAATGCGATTCGATACCGTTCAAGTACGAGGAATGGCACACACCCAAGCGACAGGTCAAATTAGACAGTTTATGTCGAGAGCGGGGGCATATCTTAGGCATAAGCACGACAACGCTGGCCCTGCCTTCAGAATATTATGTTGATCTGCCAGATAGGACATTGCGGATTTATCATGATCCCAATTATTCAGAAGGACGATGCATGAGGTGCGGAAGGGTTGTTCGTAAACAGCACATGACCAAACCAGATACAACCATAATATGGAGCAAATACAGAAGAGAATTAGAGTTTATGAATATGGAAGTTGATTCGGTTAAATGGATTCCTTGACTGGCTGGAAGGGAGGATCAAGTGAACTTACTCGAAAAAGCAATGTCGGCCAAACCGGAAAGAAAAACCAAAATAGCGTCACAAGAGGAAATTGATTTGGCGTTGGCATGGATTCAGGGCAAAGTCACGGCTACACAGGTTAATATTGCATACACAGACTCAAGAACTTCTACGCATTATCTATACCGTATGGCTATAGCACTAAGAACGGCTTTTAATAACGGTCAAATAAAAATTGCCAAATAGGGAGGCCGTCATGCGGAAGATGGTGTATGATGTATATGTTCCATCGGAATATAGTGCCGGGATAAGAGGATTTACCGATACCGTAACTGTCATAATCGAAAGTGGAGACCCCGGAGGAGAAAAAGACGGGGAATATTCCTTTGTCGAAGAAATGAGGAAATTCCTGAATGAGTGGTACGATGGAGGCAAGGTTGAGGTTCTCTCCGATACAGTGACTGATTAGAATGGAGGCCGTCATGAATCCTCGGAAGATAGTGGTGGAAATAACGCTCAGTGAAATAGACGAAGACCTTTATGAGAGCGATCCGGCGATTGAGTTTATAAAAGATATAACGTTTGATTATCAGGACAATGAACCCTTGATTGATCCTGACAGCATCAAGATTCTCTCCGACACCGCCGACCCGCAGGTGGGCCGAAAGGCAGAGAGTGGGGAGTCACCTGCTCAGCCTGCGGGGAGGCTTTGTCCAGTATGTAAGTTTCATAATCACAAGAGGCAGATGGATTTGAAATGGGTATGTGATAAGTGTGGGTGTACGGAAGACGCAGAGGAGGCCGACAATGAAGTATAAAAAGCGGTATGTGCTATGTAAAGGATCGCCCGTACTCTCACAGGGTGGGTTGCCGGTCGTGGATTCAAGGGAGACAGTTGGAAGCGGGGGAGGTTACAGCACCGCGAAAGTTTACTTCCAAAGCTACGTTGACGCACCCGAATACCAGCTTGTCTTGGAGCGCATTGACAGGAGAGCCAAATGAGAATCTGCAAGCAACCGAGTGAATTTCTGCGTATGGCAAAGCCATGCGATTTTGAGATATGGATTAATGGTGAGCGTACTTGGGCTTGCAGGGAACGTAAGGGATTTTGTAAGTGGCAAGGCCGATTAGTTCGGCGCATCGACAAACAGGCCAAAGGCCGGAGGACGAAATGAATAACTCCAACGACCGCAAAGAGTATCTCGGAGACAGCGTTTACGTGGAATATGACGGATACCACTTCATATTAACCACGGAAAATGGCTTTGGGCCAAGCAACATCATTGCTTTGGAACCACCTGTTTTAGATGCGCTGAACCGATACGCCAAGAGGGCTACAACATGACCGACTGGAAAACCTACAAGCGCAAGGGCACGATTGATTGGTCAGCGACTGAGATGCGCCATGGTGGTGTTCATCCAGAAACATATTTTCAGGAAATGTACATGAATGTTATACCGCAAGGATATTTTGAGAAGGACTATAAATGTTCACTATCGGGTGAACATCCCAAACAAGTGAACAGGGAGGCGTGAGATGAAACTGAAAGTGATTCAATGGAACGCTGAACATTCATATCACGAATGCATTGACGAAACTGGCGAGACAAGAAAGATCGATCTATGCGTTGACAGCGTAAGCGTGGATAAGCCGTCTGGTGAATTTGATCCGGTAAAACTTGTGGGGAAAACGGTGGAAGTTGATAGGGTCTACCCATTCATTGAAATCGCAGAAAATGTGAGGGAGGCCGAATGACCAAAGCATACCTTAATCAAAAACTGCTATTACTGCTCAGGAGTGCAATAGCGGACAAGGAATTTTGTATTGCGTCAGCGAACAGGGAAAATGCCTTAGGTGAATGGAGAATGAACTGGGCTGAGTGTGTGAGTGAAGCAGACAATAAAATTAATTCAGTGCTGGCACAGATTGAAGGCATAGAAAAGCAGGAGGATGAATGAATAACTGGTATCGCTGGACGGTGTTGGGGCTGCTGATTGTAGCCTGCAACGAACCCGATCCCCAGCCTCAGATAGACGGTCTGAAGCAGGACATGGTGAGTCTGGCCGACTCTATCGACGCATGGGGCATACAGGTTGACACTCTGGCTGTTCGGGATTCTGAGTTATTTGGTCGTACCGAACAACTGGAAACAGCGAACGCCCGGCAGGATGCCGAACTTGTAAGGATTTCCGACAGGTTGGAGCAGTGGCCCTACGATTCCCTTGTTTGGCTCAGAAATGAGATCGTTGCATTATCTCGGAAACTGGCCGTAATGTCCGAGGCTTTAGACAGCCTCAGGGGGCCGGTCGGAACGCCGGACAGCTTGGGGAATATCTGCTACGAAGTTGAGCCAGACCAGACGTTCAGATATTTCCTATACCACAATTTCCGGGACACGCTCGGAAACTACGAGGAAGGGATCAAGTATCATACCGCCATTGAAGCATACCGGACTGTCGCCGATCTCTACGCAGGGGGGCAATTTGAGTACAGTAAATCAAGCCTGGATTATCAATGGCATGATTACAACTATGCTCGGTTCAAGGACGTGGCTATCGTGACGCAGGACGGGCTGGTGTTGAGGATTCCGGTCAACATCATTTTACCATACCGCAATATGTACTATGTCATAGCCCATGCAGTGATTGACAAGGCAGGGAATGAATCAACGTGGAATCGGTCGATAGATGAAGGCTATTACGTGAGGGTGAAATAACCAAGACAGGAGGACGAGATGAGGCTGGCATTATTGGTTAGTGCTGCATTGATTGCAGAAGCAATACGACCAGACCAAAAGGTGTCATGGATTATGGGTATTGCTATCGGATGTATTGTACTATGGGTCACCATTCAGGATTATCAAGAATTCAAAAATAAGGCAAAAGGCAAATAACGAGGAGGACAGATTCATTGGCTTTTGATTATGAAATCAGGGATAACATTTGTCCGGTTTGCGGTGGCAGTAGAGACCCGAAGCATGAACACTGTTGGCACTGTCTCGATTGTGAATTTACTCAATGCGCCAACACGAAATCGCAGTATAAGTATTTGTTGTGGCGGTATAATCAAGGCAAGGATTGGCAAGGAAACCCAATTAAGCAGGAGGCCCACGATGGCAAAGTGGCTGAGGATTGAGGAATGTCAAAGTTGCCCTTATTGTGATGATGTATTGTGGTGTAAAATTATAGGGCGCATTCATGCACAGTCGAAAGAGATTGACCCCCGTTGCAAACTCCCAGACGCACCGGAGGAGGAAGGTCAACCGCAGGTAGACCAAAATGGATAAGATTAAACCAATCATTAAGGTGCGAACATCTGAAGATCAAAAAGACAGTGAATCCGTGGTTTATTTTGATCCGCTTTGTTTCGTGAAGGGTGTCTGCCAGTATTGCAAAAGACGTAATTGTATAAACAGAGACCAAAGCGCAAAAGGGTAAACCATTTTGTTGATGTCAACAAATAGGTCATATAACCTACAAAGGAGGTCGGGGATGACATTCGAGGAGTGGGTCGAAAAAGAATTTCCACATAAGGACAGGCCGCCATACCGCGATCAATTTCTTTTAATTGAAAACATTCTTAAAAAAGCATGGGACGCTGGATATGATGAGGCAAAAAATCGTTACGATTGTGATGTAGTTATACATGATGTTAAAGATTATTACATGGATGACAAGTTATGAACCTCTCCCTCGGCAATAGAGATCACCGCCTTCATGTCCAGAGAGTAACCGGACGTAAAATGTTGACAGCGCAAGACAGATGTATACAAAATGCGTCAACTTGCAAAGTTACCGGGACAGTCAAGGCTAAAAAGGGAATTAAAGGCGTTAAGGCTGCCAAGAAAACAAGGTTTTACAAGTGGACAAAAAGCAAAGGCCGATATTCAGGTTCCGGTTGGTGGCAAAAGATCGGAGAGATTAATGAGTAAATTTCTTAAATGGTTTTTTGTTATAGCGTTTATAGGTTGTATCGAACATATTGTTTTTATTTTTTGCCCAAGTCATGCAAGATGGGTCTATCTTCATGGATGGAAGAAAACCGATACTCCGAAATATGATTATACGCTTAAAGATAAGATATACATTATGCCGACCATTGACGTTGAAGCAATTAAAGATCATAAGGATTTAGGCGATTTCAACAAATTGATTTCTCAAGTAAATAGTATGGATTCAATATTTCTAAAGTATAATATCAAAGGGACATTTTTAATTGATGTTGCTGAACCTTTTGAATGGCAGATTGTTTTTGATAAATTAAAAAGGCACGACCTTCAATTACACATTCATCCGAATTTTATAAGTGATAAGGATAGACTTTTAATGTGGGAATATTCAAGTAAGGAACAATGCAAGATCATAAATGAATGCCTTGACAGGTTCAAAGAATACCGGGGGAATAAGCCGGAAATCTTTAGAGCCGGAGCGTATGGAGCGGATGATAATACCCTTAAATGTTTAGTCAAAAATAATATTAAATGCGACATGAGTTATTTTAAAGATCACAAAAACTGCAAGATAAAAAAGATTCCAAAAGGATTAATTGAAGTTCCGGTAAGTGTTTTCAGGGTTTTTAAAAGGTATAGAAAAGGCGATGAAACCGTTTTCCTTGATCCCGTATTAAAAAAGTTTGATATAGATTTTGATACTGAGTTTGTGATGAATTGCTTGAGAGAGGCCAAAGATACTGAAAGGAAATATCTTGTATTATTTATGCACAACTATTCAGATTTGGACAAGCTGGAAAAGTTTTTCAAAGAAACAGTAAATGATGAACAGATCATTTATGTTACAGCCAAAGAATATTTAGAATTAAGGGGGATGATTTGAAACTTTACGAAGTCATTAGATTTTTCAGGCGGGGCGAAGTTGTGGCTATTAAACCTACCCTAAAGTGCAATTATAAATGTCCTGATTGTGCCGAATACTTTGACGGCAAATATCCAAAGAGGCCGGATTGTAATATACAGTTATCCGCTGTCCAGTGGTACGATAAAATAATGACCTTGCACCCCAAAATCAAGAATATAATAATCAGCGGGGGAGAGCCTACAATTTATCCTGAATTTGCTATCTTGACTAATCTGTTTCTGGATTCAAAGATACCCGTTGCAGTGGCTACAAACTTGAGTATTCCCGAAGTATTCAAAGACGTTCGAAGATCAAGAAGGCTTTACATTCATTCAACTTTTTATCCAGACCAAGTAAATCAAGAAGTATTTAAGGCCGCGCTTGAAATGGTCAGGTCAATGCATTATTATGTGGGAGTGTATGAACTTTACAGCATAGATGGGAGCCGCCGAAAGAAAAGACATATTAAAGACGAAGACGACATACCGGGAATCTTTTACGGGCCAGACGGTGCAAAGTTGGGTTATTGTCAAGAAACTACGACGCATTATATATGATGTGGGATGCAATAAAATTTCCGGTAGTGGTTTTCCTTGCGGGGTCAATAGCGGGATCAATTAATATTGTTTTTATGATAACAGACAAAAGAAAACCCAAGGAAATTTTAAGGGAAAACATGACCCAGATTGTTATAATTATCATTTGTATAATGCTAATATTATTAAAAGATGTATTGCAATGATGGACTTACCGAGATTGCCAATGGATTATTTTGATTGGCTAACATGGCTCAACGGTTCTACTGTTTGGGAAAAGTTGGGCGTTTCCCCAAGGGAGATTTCGATTATAGAAGACAAACATACACTGAGGAAGTATGCGGTTGGATTCATTGAGAGCGAAAAAATATCATGCAGAACAAAAAACAATGAATTTGCTGTCATGTTTTTAATTGATGGGAATTTTGGATGGACTCATTTGAGAAAAAGAGAATTCGAGGCGGTCTATGGAACTTGACAAAATCGGATTTTATACTCTTTCAGACGAAAGAGTTAAAAATGTTTCCGAAGCATCCCCAATGATGCGCTGCGAAATGATATTAACCAATAGATGCAATTTTAGGTGTCCTTATTGTCGGGGGCTTTGGGGTGATGCAAATAGGCATTTGCGATGGGATGAAATTAAAACCGGCCTTGCTTTTTGGGTGCGGGACGGATTGCAAAACGTAAGATTTTCCGGAGGCGAGCCTACGGCACACGAAAACCTGTGCGATGCTGTAAGATTTTGCAGAGACAATGGAGCAAAAAGGATAGCCATATCTTCGAATGGTTCCGCAGATCAGAAGATATATGATGGTTTGTTGGACGCTGGGGCCAATGATTTTTCTGTTTCCCTTGATGCCTGTTGTTCTGCGGATGGTGATATTATGACGGGCGTTCGCGGGGCATTTGATAAAATAATAGAAAACATAACATACCTATCGCAGAAATGTTATACAACCGTTGGCATTGTGATAACGGAGGACAATATCGCCCGGACACGCGAAACAATACTTTTTGCTCACCATTTAGGGGTGTCGGACATAAGGATAATTCCCGCAGCACAGTATGGCAAAAAGAACAGTTTAGATATTTTAGATATACCAAATTCAGTATCAAGACGACATCCCATATTGAGATATAGAATAAACAGATTAAAGTTGGGATTGCCAGTTAGGGGAATATCTATTTCCGATTGTCATACGTGCTATCTTACAATGGACGATTCCGTTATTGCCGGAGGATACCATTATCCATGTATTATATATATGAGAGAACGCGGGGATGCTATCGGAAAAGTAGGCGAATACATGAGAGAGGAAAGAATTGAATGGTTAAAAAAGCACAACACCTATGCTGACCCGATTTGCAGAAATAACTGTCTTGATGTTTGCGTTGATTATAATAATAGGGTTTTTTACCTAAGGGGCACAATATGACATATTACGTAGACTATCAAAAAGACAAAGTATCAAAAACCGAGACAGCCACGTACCATTCAAGGTCTAAAAACGGCGATATAATTTTCGTGAAGGATTTCAACGGAAAAACAAGGCAGCTGAAACGATCCCAAATAATCAGGGTTTATGATTCTGAGACCAAGAAATTCATTAAAATATGAGGTCTATATGAAATCAGGCGAACATTTCGACCATACCATTAACGACATGAACCAAATAAAAGAGCTTGAGAAAACAGGACTGTCTAAAACTGAAATAGTCCGAACATTAAACATGAAAGACCAACGATTCAGGAAATTGAGAAGGCTTATAAAATCCGAAATGAACCCAAAGGGAAAAGCTACTATCATTGACAAGGATTTTGAAAAGCCTCCGTGTGGATTAAACATGACCAAATGTTATACCCCATGTTATCAAGGGCGAAGGGGGAACTGTCCGGTATATACACCTAAATTATTTAATTCATAAAAAAGACTTGATTGTTTCGAGAGGATTTTTATATTATGAGTATGGAAGAAAAGAGAAAAAGAACGGAGGAAAAATGAACAGATATTTACCTGCAATTATTTGCATATTGTCTGCTACGCTCAATATCCCCGGTATGCTTGCGGACAAATGGTTTTCGAGTGCTGCGTTTTGTTTTTGTATGCTTTGCGCTTGCGGTTGTTTGATGTTTGGCAGGGATTAAATGGACAAAAGGGACATTATATTTTTTATATCCGGCCCGTATTCATTAGACCCGGACA
Organism: Neomegalonema sp.; assembly: GCF_028688855.1. Classification (GTDB taxonomy): domain Bacteria; phylum Pseudomonadota; class Alphaproteobacteria; order Rhodobacterales; family Rhodobacteraceae; genus Neomegalonema. The sequence goes on from NZ_JAQTXI010000020.1 coordinate 16,254, forward strand.
AGTATATTTACAAGGCTGAAGCCGAAGCTGCTTGGTTTTTAGAGCAGGGTTTTTCAGTTATCGTTCCGCATAAGTTATACGCCAACATGGAGAACACAACAGACATAGATTATCAGGTTTTCTTGGATTCCTGCAAAACGTTGGTTTCAAGAAGTGACGCAATGTATATGATGGAAGATTGGAAACTTTCCAAGGGAGCGAATGAAGAGCTTGAACGGGCGCAAAAGTTAGGAAAATTAGTATTTGATAATAAGGATGAAGTTTTAAAATATGATTGGGATGAACATCTAAACGATACTCAGATTATTTGGGGATCATGCATTGAGGCATTTTCTTTAATGGCGAAACACGGGAAAGAAGCCCATCAAAGAAACGAATGGATGACCCAAACGCCCACGACGCACCTTAAACATTTACTTCATCATCTATCTCATTCGTTTGATTTCGATATAGACAAAAGCGGATTTAATCACATGATACACGTTATCTGTAGGGCCGCCATGATAAAGGAGCTAAGCAAATGAATACAACATCTAATGATGTATGGAAAGTTTCCGTTTTTGTTTTGTGTGTTGCTGTCGTGTTTTTATTTGCTATCGGCATTTCGGTTGAAAAGAAAAACAATTCAGAACATCAAAAAATAGCAGAAATTCTAAAACAGTTAGATCAAAGATTGACCGTGTTGGAATGTAACCATAGCTGGACTTACAAAAAAGAATGTGTAAGCAATATGTATACGCTTAGCATGGTTCCGGTGTTTGGGTATTTCAAGGAATGTGATCTATGTGGTAAAGTAGAATATGTGGAACGTGACGAATATTGCAAAAATATTATATTCGAAAAGGAAAAAGAAATTGAAAACCTTAAATTTGAATGTGAAATAAATTAAGGAATTGAGCAAGTAATGGAATGCGGTGGAATTGCATATATTAGTTATGGTTCCAGAACTGATACGATAAGGATTTGGAACTTGTCTGATTTTCATGTAGGTTCCGCGGCTTGTGCCGAAGAAAAGCTAAGCGAGGATATAAATATAATCAAGGATGATCCATTTTCGTTTTGGTTTGGCGGTGGGGATTATGTAGACTTGATTTCTCCAAGTGATAAGAGATGGGATGCAACAACAGTATCTAACAAATTCACAATTAAGGATTTAGGGAATTTGGGCGATGCACAAATAAGATACGTAGCCAAGATTTTAGAACCAATAAAGCATAAATGTCTTGGCTTGCTAATGGGAAACCACGAAAAAGAATACATGAAACACAAAGAGCAGGAGCATTTGCAGGTTTGGTTATGCAAAGAATTGAATACAATCAATCTTGGATATTGCGCTTTTATGGATGTCATGTTTACCAGAAATCCAAAAACAAAAGGTGCTGTTTTATCAGACAAGAGTGAAGCAAGGGGATTTACGCGACTCAGGAAAAGATTTTTTCTTCATCACGGGGCTGGATGTGCGAATACCGAGGGCGGGAAAATGAGTAGGTTAATTCAGTTCATGTTGCGTTTTTCGAAAGCCGATGTTTACATGATTTCACATCTTCATGACGAAACAGGGAAAAGAATTTCAACCATAGATGCCAATGAACGTTGCGATAAAATTATTGATTTTGAAAAAGTAGGGGTTATAAGCGGGGGATATTTAAAGACGTATCAACAGGGCATGACTTCTTATGGTGAAGTCAAGGGGTATGCCCCGACAGTATTGGGTGCGGCTTGCGTAACAATTAAACCAGACAGAAACGAAGTCAGGGCTGTTGTATAAAAGAATATTCAAGGGGATTATAAGATAATTAAAATAATCGGGAACTTTTTTTAAATTGGGGAGTTAACAAGTCATGCATGGTTATGTCAAACAGGAACGATCCCGCCAAGATCGCGGAGAAATCCGGCAATAGAAGCTCCGGCCCAGCGGTTAGGGCAGTTGACGCCTTTGGCAAGGTTGGATAGGCTACCGCGGGGATGCCGAGTCCGCAAAAAGGAACCGCAGCCATGCTTTTTTAAGAGGACAAGATGGACGAACAAGCTAAAAGAGTAATCGACATAATCATTGACAATGAAGTCATTCACAAGGATGGACGCATAATAAGTTACGTAAACGACAAAGACGACCCCGGAGGTGAGACAAACTGGGGCATAAGCAAAAGACAATATCCGAATTTAATTATTGACAAGTTAACTCGACAGGACGCAGAGGATATATATTTTGCGGATTATTACTCAAAGCTAAGATGTCAACTAATGGATTTCAATGTCGCCCTGTCTATATGTGATTTTGGAGTAAATGCCGGAATAGAGACATCGGCGAGAGCATTGCAATTAGTTATTAATCGTTTAGGGAATTTTAATCTTGTTCTCGATGGGAAAATTGGTTCCAAGACAATCGAGGCCATTAAGACAATAAAAAACATAGGCACAACAAATTATATGTTGCTCATGTTCACTGATTTCAAAAAAAGATTTTACAAGTCTATTCGCGTTGGCAGAAAGTATAAATATCTTATAACTGATTTAAATAGAACCGATAAAATACAGGACATGATAGATGCAACCTAAATATGAACTCCCCAAAAGAAGGTATACCAAGCCTTCAATGCCCTTACCAGTTGATAGAATCGAACCCGTAAAGATTGAGCCTGATAAAATTTCCTGGATAGATAAACTTTGGATGAAATTTGATAACTGGAAAAGGAATACTGGTTTACTTATGGCGGGAGCGGGTTATATAGTAACTATTTTTCACCCGGCAGGATGGGGCTTTGTGATTATCGGTGGATTTATTTCTGGGATAGGTTTGATACATGACCTTTACAAAAAACAGGGAAAGGATGTGAACTGGAACGAAATATTTTCAAAAGAGAATATAATCGAGATATTGAAGAAACTGTTTGAATTTATCGTAAAACTACTTAAAAGGAAATAACATGAATCCTGTTCTGAAATCTTTGCTTATGAGGGGCTTGCGTGGTTTGGTTGCCGCCGCCCTGGGTTCCGTGGTTGCTTTTTTGACCGGCAATCTTGCGGAAATCGTTAGTGTTCTTGGAGTTCCCGTTTCTGTAGCGGGAGTTATCACGGCTGCCGTTGCTGCTGGTCTGTTGGTTTTGGACAAGTGGGTAAGGGACTTCCAAGGTAAGTAAGCCCTGACAATAACAAAGGGGCGGGTCTTGATAAGTCAAGCCCGCCTCTGGGCTATAAATCAAGGAGAATTAAAATGTTCAAGAGAACAAAGAGAATCGAAGAAAAGCTGCAAGACGTTGATGCACGATTAAGTATGATAATCGGGATATTACATGAATTTGAAAGAAAACTTGGTCTCGACCTCATGGAAGCTACATATTGTCAGACGAAGGATGAATTAAAATCTGTCAAGGACATACAGAAAAGTTTTGCAAAAATCAGGGACACGGCAAACAAGGTGCGTTTTCATAAGGACATAATCACATAGATAACTTTTAATTAGGAGAAATAAGATGGTTACGAAATTCGAAGACATGCACGCCGGAGGATTCCAGAGAGGGCCCGCCGATACTATTTACATTAACGGCGACTTGGACGCTGCGCTTTATCTTTTTAAGGAACGATTAGGAATTGATCCGGTTAAACTGAATGAAACCGAAGAAGGGGGATGCTCTGCTCCGTTTTACATTACCGTTCATGAATCTCTTGAAAAAGCAAGCGAGTTTGAAAGAACCGTAAACGGGAAACAGATTTCACTTGACGAGTACAAAAAGAAGCCGGGGGTTATGTTTATATGAGAATCGCAAAATCTCATTGGGCATCGAAAAACGGTACTTTATTGGTTTATGACAAGATAGAGCATTTTCTTTGTGGTTTTATTCTGTTCGTTATCCTCTGGTGCAAGTGGGACACTATCCCGGCGTTGCTTGGGGTTATCTTTGTAGGTTTTATGTGGGAAATTAAAGACGGTTTCATGCCGTGGGAGAAATACGGATTTTGGGGCGGCGAAGGTTTTTGTTGGAAGGATTTAGTTTCTACTGTAGCGGGAGCGTTGTTAGGGGTATTGATTGACGCGGTGTTAAAATGACCGACTTTCCTAAATATATGCATATTGAAAGACTCGGAACCGATGAAGTCGAAGGGATAGAACTCGGTACGTGCTACATTTTCCCGAAGATAGACGGAACACAAGGAGTCGTTTGGTATCAGGACGGAATTTTGCATTGTGGGAGCAGACAACGGGAACTGGTAGGGGAGTTAGATAATCAGGGATTTAAGGCATACATAGAACAGAAAAATAACATATTTGAAACGGCAAGGAATTATCCAAATGATTTGGTTTTCTACGGTGAATACCTTATTCCCCATTCATTAAAGACATATCGAAAAGACGCATGGGGCAAGTTTTACATATTTGATATATTCAGCCTAACGGAACAGAAGTATGTAGTTTACGAAAAGCTAAAAGAGATTTGTGAACTATTCGAAGTTGATTATATACCCTGTCAGGCGATAATTGAAAATCCATCACTTGAGCAGTTACAAGATCAAATTCAAAAGAACGTATTTCTAATCGAAGAAGGAAAGGGAATCGGCGAAGGGATAGCAATAAAAAATTACAAGTTTGTAAACAAGTTTGGACGTATAACATGGGCGAAGATAGTAACTAATGAGTTTAAGGAAAAGCATTGGCGGGCTATGGGGCCGACCGAGATTAAGGGTGAGAAGCAGATTGAGCAAGAGATAGTCAAAAAGTATTGTACTGATGAATTTATTCAAAAGACCTATGCAAGAGTAAGTCAGGACGGATGGAATAGCCGGAAAATACCAATGTTGTTAGGTGTAATTTGGCATGACTTCATAAATGAGGAAATCTGGCAGGTTTTAAAAGACTATAAGAATCCAGCAATAGACTTCAAGAAGATGAACGTTTATTTAATCCATAAGATCAAGGATGTTTTGCCGAATGTGTTTTAGCTTAAGCGGGCGACATAGGCTTTTGCGGCTGAGCCTCCCTACCAGTGAAATCAACCGCATTACATACAAGCATCACAGCAAGCGCGGGATTATGGCCCACGCTGGAAACAAATTAAGGACTAATAATATATGAAGAGAAGCAAGAAAAAAGCAATATATCAAATGTCAAGAGCCATGTATAGGGCTTTAAAGTTTACAGACAGAACACAACAAACCGAAATTATAGCTTATATTACAGAAGCATTCAGGCTTAACAAGGAAATTATTGGAATATCTATTCTGGAATAACATGGAATCTATTCAAGAACAAATCCAGGCAGTCATAACTAAAATAGTGGAAATAGACGTTATCCCCAATGAGAAAAAGATAGTTTGTACCATAGAATTAAATTCAAGACAATTAAGAAGATTGGCAGATTTATTGGAGGAAATTGAAGATGAATAAAAAAAACCAAAAAGACATAAGAGAAATAATGAATATTTTGGTTGACGTGGGGATATGTAGAAGATTGGCTTGCGGATGTTGTTATACGACAGTATATTTCAAGGATGACATTGCCGCGAATAGTAAAAAAATTGATGCACTAATAGATTATTTAGGATTAGAATACAAAGAAGAAACAACTCAACCAGCGAGGATTGAAAAGAAAAAGAATGGCAAAAAGTAAGTTCCTTGAACGAATCAGATATTACTTTTATGTGGATATACCAAGTGATGTATTCTTTGAGTTTCATAAATTATTTCTAACTAATAAAGAATTAAAAAGGTTTCAAAGTAAATAGATGGAAAACAGAAGCTATAAATATCTAATCGCAAGATTTCCAGTAAAGCAAGGTGAACTGATTTACGAAAAGAACGGAAAGCATTCTAAATACGGATATTGTATAGGAGAAGCTACCCAAAGGACAGATAAAGGTTATGTAATTGTAGTTAAGAGTTTAGAGACAACATAATGCAAAGCAGAAGAAATTTTTTCGGGTCACTGTTTGGGATTGCGGCTATTCCTTTAGTTGTGAAAACGATTAAGAGTACGGAAAAGAATGTAAATGTACGTTTTGCAGACAGAGACGGTGAAGTTTTACCGAATGATAAAGTATATAATTTACCGTACGAATTAAAGATGTTCGCAGATCAAGTAAGTAAGCATGAGATACGGGAATTAGTAGAAATAATTAATGAGTCTGGTTATAGTATGGGAGAGTTAATATCTACCAATACATTGAAAAATATCCACAGGCTAAAGAGATAAATAAGGAGAAACCAAGATGGAAGATGCTGAAATTAGAATCGAAGCCGCAAAGATAGCAAGGGATATTGTTTTGCATTGTAAGCTGTCGGAAACTAAATTTATTGAATGGTGTACGATAGTTCACGGTTTTATGAAGGGTCAATTTCAGGGACAAGGGAAGGAAAGCCAATACGATGAAACGGAGCTGGTTGACGGAAAAATAATGGGATTGGTTCATGATGTATTTTGTTTGGGTATAGATTATCAAACGCAATTAGAGGATGACAGGGTTACGCTTAATGGTAGAGACAAAATAATGACTGATTATGCAGTAAAAAGAGAAAAGATACTTACCGAAATACACAAAGCAATAAAGAGATAATTTTTTTGTCTAAATACATTACAAAAAGGTAAACATGGGTTAAGGATATGGCGAAGAGTGACGATACTGAAATTGAAATGCGTGTAAATGAAATAGTTAGCTTGATTATACAGGGTGAACCAAAAAGAAATATTGTTCAAGGTTGTTCACAAAAATGGAATGTAAGCGAACGACAAATATATACCTATTACTCAAGGGCAAATGAGTATTTTAAAGAGTGTGCAAAGTTAGATAGAGATACGGAACTTGGCAAGGCTTATAATCAATACGTTGATTTATATAAGATGGCAAAGGATAAAAAGGATTATAACGGAGCAAGGCAGATATTGAAGGATTTGCTTGAAACGTTTGGGTATAAAGTAAATAGGACGGAACTAACAGGCAAAGACGGAACTCCCTTAATCAAGCAAGTCATTAAATTCGGCGATAAAGAAATTGAGTTCTAACAAAGAAGTAATATTTGAGGCTACCAAGAAACAGGCTGAATTTATAGAGGCTGTGTTTAGCGGTAAATATAAATACCTTTTATTCGGGGGAGCCATAAGAAGCGGAAAGACTTTTACTGGATTGGGAATAATCTTTATTCTTTCGAGGATGTTTCCCGGCAGTAGGTGGGCGGTGGTTAGAAGGGATTTGCCAGTATTGAGACAGAACGTATATCCTACTTATAACAAGATCAAGCCTGACTTTGCGGGTGAAATGAACCAAAGCACCTGGACTTCCAGATGCAAGAACGGTTCTGAGATTATATTCTTTCCGGAGTCATACGATAAAGACAAGGATTTAAACCGATTCAGGGGATTAGAGGTAAACGGGTTTCTTCTTGAGGAAGCTAATGAACTACAAGAGGTTACGTTTTACAAATGTATCGAGAGAGCAGGAGCGTGGCAGATCAAGAAGGGCGAACAGCCGCCGCCGTTAATAATTATGACCTGCAATCCTTCGGATAATTGGGTTAAGAGAATATTCTACGATAACTACATTAAGGACATGCTAAAAGAACCATATTATTTTTTGCCAGCGACTATATTAGATAATCCGCATATCACAGAGGACTATAAGGAAAGTTTAAAGAGTTTGCCGCCGAGAGAATATAAGCGATTCGTAGAAGGCGATTGGACACTCTCGGAAGACCCGGATCAGCTAATACCGTATAATTGGGTCAAGGACGCAATAGATAGAGAGCCGGGAACAGCCAAAGGACACAAGAGAAAACTTGGCGTTGACGTAGCCAGGTTCGGGGATGATGAAACTGTTTTGGCTTCGGCCTTTGGGTGGAACTTGGACTTACTCGAAGGACATCACGGGTTAAGTATTGATAAAGTAGCTTCATTAGTGACTAACAAGATTAACGAAATGCCGGTGGACGCGGATCAAGTCAGGGTAGATTCTGTAGGTATGGGTGGGGGCGTAGTGGATATGCTTCGTAAAGAGGGGTATAACGTAAGGGAAATCATTTCCGGTGCAAAGGCAAAGGTTACAGATTCGAAATATAAGTTTAAGAATTTAAGAAGTCAAATGTGGTGGAATGTCAGGGAACAGTTAAGGGAAGGGAATATATCTTTACAGGTAAGCAATCCGAAATTGATTGAAGACTTAACGGCTGTTAAATATAAGATGAACGCGGATAAAATGATTGAGATAGAGTCAAAGGATGACATTAAAAAGAGAATTGGAAGGTCTACAGACTATGGGGATGCGGTGGTTTACACTTATGCGGAAATGGACTCAGGGAACTATTCAAATCTTTTCGGATCGGGTCAGGCAAGGGATTTGTTTAGTATAACCGAATATAAGCGAGAGAAGTATTAACGAGAGAAGGGAGAATGATATGTTTGTAATATTTGCGTATTTTATCATTGGTTTGTGGTTTAGCTATTGGTATCTCAAGGGTAGCAGTTTAGTTATCAAGAAAAACGGCAAAGAATACACGGACAGCTTGATTTTCTTGTTGGCTTATTTGTTTTCGATTATGTTTTGGCCCTGCATTATTTATTTTGCTTTCAAGTATGGGGATAAGCGAGAGAGGACATAAGATGTTTTTCGAAGATGGAGAAAATAAGGTTATCAAGGTTGAAGGGAATATAATGTACGTTGAGGGCGAACCTGTTGCACCGGCGGGTCAAGAATATACAAGATATATGCGTATGGGGCCGGGTAATTGGTATGAGGAAATGGGTAGTAGTTGGGAGGAAACAAGTTCGCTTGCCGAAGACGCTGCTCTTGAAAAGGAATTTCAGGAAAACAAAAGGAAACGGAGAGCATGGCGATGGATTTAGTATTTTGCGAAACCTGCGAGTATTACAAAGACATGATTAAAGAGAAACCGCAAGTGATCCCTAAGCCTTCAGCTAAAGACGTTAAGAAAAAGAAACCGTTCCATTACAAATGGGAACACAGGACATACGAGTATGAATACTACGAACAAGATCGTGGCTTTGCGGTAGCTCATTACTGCACACTAAACAAAACACAAGAGATGACAACAGAGAATAATCCTATTAGACAGATCAACGTATATAAGTTTAAAGTAAATGATCCAATGGTTAAAAACAGAAATAACGATTGCAAAGACTACAAGAAAAGAGGCGAAGCATGACAATGTATTACATTTCGGAAGCCGTTCAATGGCTGGTCTTAATCATGATTCTTGTGTATTGCTATAAGCGAACCGAACAAGTCGAATCCTGGCAAGACAGCTTCTATGTTAGTAAATTCGACTATTTGCCGTTCATTAGAATGGTTAAAGACGAATTGTTCAAATATGGAAATGATATCGGCAAGATTAGGGCTATGCTACCTAAAGACAGAACGGAAGCAATAAACAGGCTTGAAAAGGATTTGAGTGCATTGGTCAATAGTCAAAATACCTTAGTTAATACTATTCACAAGCTGGCTGAAACGCTTGGATATAAGGCCAAGTTTCCATCTTTGAACGTGCCTGAATTTATAAGAACAAAGAAAAGGTAATTATGAAGCGGGTTAAAATATTAGGCTATTGGTACGAGATCAATGAGGAGTTGGCTTCTGATATTATCGAAGCGGAAGGCAAGGTTGATACTTACGCCCATGTGATATATTTAGCCAAAGACTTGTGTAATGAGGAAAGAATGTCAGCCTTGTTTCATGAAATATTAGAGGTAGTTAATAAATCATTCGAATTAGAACTAACTCATAATAAAATAACCACACTTGAAACGGCTTTGTATCAGATATTTTTAGATAATGATTTCATAACTTGCAAGGATGGGATAGAGATAAGACAGGAGAGAAAAAGATGACATCAGTAAAATGGGAAGACGGAAAACCTAATATATATTTGGAGAATTGGCTTTGCCCCTCTTGTAATTCGAGGCCGGATGCGGGGATGAAGACTTACAAGGATTGGAAATGTTATTGCTTGTATTGCGGCGAAGAACTTAACTTCCCAGAATATTGGTATCAAAATCCCATGCCAGCATTGACACCCGAAGAACTCAAGAAATTAATAATAGACCAAGAGGTAGTGATATGAAAAAGAATAACGGTTGGATTTCAGTAAAGGATAGGTTGCCGGAAAGCCCAGGGGATTATTTGGTTTTCCAGAAAGACGACGGGTTTGGAATTGTCTGTTATTATCCCGATGATAAAAAATGGGGGATTAGTAAATACAACCCCGAGGTTATGTATGTAGTTGTCAGTGATTTGTACGTTACCCATTGGCAGCCACTACCAGAACCGCCGGAGGATAAATGAGTGGGCGTAAAGTCGTTATGAATGGTGCGGGCATAATAATAGAACAGCCCATAATAGACCCGCCAGTATCTGAAAATATATCAATAGATTTCGATAATCCCGAAAGGTCTATTTATCAACTTTCCACTGGCGATTATATAGACCTGTCTTTAATTGCAAGCATAGGGGCAGCTAATGAATTTCCAGAAACGGGCTTATTCCAGATTCCGGTAATATTACTCCATTCTTACGAACCGCTTTACATATCAGGCCCAAAAGAAGTCTTCCAAGAGTTAGTTGACGCATGGAAAAGATATAAGGGGGAATAAATGTGGTATGTTTGGGCGTTTGTGGTAGGTATGGCTGTAGGTGCGGTTTTAATGGAACACTGTTACGAAGACGATGAATGGGGAATAAAACGATGAACGCCTCCCCGGTAGCCTGTTGGTTCCTCGAAGACGACAAAAAGAAGTTTATCCGTTTTCAGCGAATGGACGAATCACGAGCGGTTAAGTGGTACGTTGTCGAAGATGTAGGCATTCCAGGAATAAGCGACATTAGTTATTTATACGTTCCCGGCGAAGATATTATAAAGAGTTTGGAACAGCTTTTAAATGCGGCTATATTAGTTCAAAAGAATAAGATCATGGAAGACCTACAAAGGCAGACCATGCAGTTGATAAGTACATTCGGCAAGATGAAAGAGAAAAAAAATGAACCCATTTAAAAAAAACGGGAACTTTTTGATATTATGGTCGTTTAATATCGGAGATAAGGAATATAAGGGAAATATTATTTATAAAACTCAATCAATTAAAAACGAACAGGACTTGCTAATACTTGAAAGTCATTTAAAGAGAGTCATTTCAGAACAAAGAAAAGACATAACAATTCCCAACAGTGTCTTAATCGAAAACATTACTAAACTGGAATGATTCTATGCAGATAGTAAACTCAAGCGATTTTTTTAGAATTTCTTCAAGGATGCCAAAGACAGGCGAACCCGTTCCACCACAGACAAGGGAGGGATCAAGTGACGCGGTACTTGCTGCGTTTAATGAATATGCTCCCCTTAAAGATAATTTAGACTTATTCAGGGTATTGAGGGAGTCAATTCCTTTTATTGATTCGGCGATACTGATTCGTAAGTTACTACTTGGTAAGTTTCAAATCGAGACCTACGGGAAAGAAGGACTAAAGGCGCACATTGAGGATTTTATAGACAACGTACAAGTTAATTGGTTCAATAAAGGATTGTGGTCGTTTATAGGAGAGCTTCACGACGCAACAGATGAATCAGGCTATAGCGTGGGAGAGTATGTACCCTTAAAGACCATGAACGGGATTCACAGATTAAAGACTTGCAGAAGCACAGATTTTATCTTTGCGGAAAAAGAGGGCAAGCTGGTTTTGTGTACTTATAAAAACGGAACCTTCAATGCCATTCCTTTACCTAATATGGATTTGATATATTACTTAGCGTATGATACACGACAGGGACATCCTCAAGGTAAATCTTTACTTTATTCTATGGTAACACATGGACAGGTTTATTTGAGGTGGTTAAAGAGTTTCGAAAACTATACCATGAGATTCGGAGACCCCACAATAGCGGTAAGTATTGAGCCGCCCGAAGGGACAAGCCCGAAAGAAGTAACTCATTTGAGGGATTCCATATTTACGCAATTACAGAACGTTTTCCAATTAAGAAGACAGGGCAAGACAGGCGATCTTGGCGGTGGAATACCGGGGGGCAAGGTTAGTTTTTCTACTCTCGGAGCGGATGCTGAACTTAAAGAACAGACCTTTTCAATCAGAACCATTTTAGAAAATATAGTCGCCAAGACAGGCATCCCGCCTTATATGTTAGGGATTAGTTGGGCGTCTACTGAAAGAATGTCCCAAATGCAAGCGGACAAGATAGTATCTAATATTAACAATCAAAGATTAAGTTTAGAGCCTATATTGAGACGGATTATAGATACCTATTTAGTAATGACCCGACAGCAAGGCCAGAAATGGGATTTAGTCTGGGAAGACGTTTTACTTTTAGATGAGGTTGAAGTAGCAAAGGCTTTTCTGTTTAACGAACAAGCCAGAGAAAAACAGATCATGAACATAGCTTTACAAATAGGCTATGGATGGATGACAGAAGAAGAGGCGAGGGACTATTTACGGGAAATGAAGATATTGAAGTCCGATCCTCCGGCTGGCTGGTTCAGGGAATTTAAAGGCAGGCAGTACGTAAAAGAAATGGCGAAAAATCTTTTATGAAAGACATGATTAAATTCATAAAATATTTCGTTCCCGAATTTTTCAGGTTTCTATATATATCCATCAGGTACTATAAGAACCCGAAAGATGTAATGTCTTTATGGTTCTGGTTTGTGAAAGAGAATAAGCCGTGGAGAATATGACTTTTAGAAAACTATCCATAGCAAAGGGCTTGACTGTTCCCGATTCGTGCGGATGTGTAATCTGCAAGGGCACAAGGGAACCCGCTCAAGAGTTAAGGCTTGCATCTTTACCTGCTCAATGGCCGGAAATGCGGAAACTCGAAAAAGAGTTTTTTAACGCCTTAATGATGGAAGTCACCGAACACGAAAAAGAAATCTTGAGAGTTTTAAAACTTCCAACTATAGATACTGTAAGGGAATATTATCTAACTGATAAAGAGGATGAAAGTAAGCCGTTCGAATACAGTCAAACAATGACCGCACTATTGGCAAGGGTATTTTTTAAATGGCGAGAAGATATACTTGGAACTAAGAGTGCCAAAGTGGTCGCCGAATCGGAAGCGGTGTTTCCGTTTTATATGTTGGACGCTTTCAGTATGGGGTATGATAAGAATTTCGACAAGCTGCTTGATGCTTTACCAGACTATGTAGACCCGGATGAATTTGAGAAGAAAAAGAAACGGGTGATCAATCTAAATAATAAATATCTAATGAATGCCGTTAAAGCCGGTGGGTTAAGGATTAAAACAGAGTTAGGCAAGGAACATCTAAAAGACATTATCGCAGAACTAAAGGACATGGCAAAGAACGGCACTGGATCAATGACAGTAGCCAGAAAAATACACAATAGAGTCGGAGAGGGCAAGGCATGGTATTGGAACAGAATAGCACGAAGTGAAGCGGCCCTTGCAGCGGATGCGGCTTTCAGCGCATTAGTCAAAGAGTACCAAGTCCCTTATGAGAGATGGGAGGCTTCTGCTACTCCGGGATGTGATGTTTGCGCTTATTTGGACGGGCAAGTATTTCAGGCAGATTCTGGGCCAAAACCTGTCGAATCAAGTCACCCGCACAGCGTTGAAGGTGATTGTTTAGTATATACTTATGAAGGATGGCGACCGATCAAGGAAATTTTGGTCGGTGATCTTGTTTATACCCATAATGGGAATTTCAAAAAAGTAACCGAGTTACATAGACATACGGAATTTTATCAAAAGATGATTGAATTATATTTGCCGGATCACGGGTATAAACTAAGACTTTCAGACAATCACCCAGTGAGCGCAATAAAAAAAGATAGCAAGATTAAAGAATGGATTCCGGCTGGCGATATTGATATATTTGACACTGTTGAAATTTTATTGGGGAGTAAACTTAATAATGATTTACATTTCATGGGTCATGTAATTGTTAACATAAGAAAATACATGGAAACAACTATTGACTTATACAATCTTGCAGTTGAAGATGACGAAAGTTATATCGCTCAAGGTTTTGTTGTTCATAACTGCCGCTGTCTGCGTGTTCCGGTCTATGTAACCGATCAACCAATACAAGATTCATGGAACAAGACCAGACCCGAAAGTCCATACGATAGACCATATAGCGAGGAGGAGCTTGAACTAATGAGGTTGGGGTTACCACCCACAGAGGAGAATTTAAGACTAATTACTGTTCAATGAAATATTTTAAGAATTTTAAAAAAATCGGGAACTTTTTTCATTATTCGGAGTTAATATAAAAAAAGGGGTATATAATGCCTGGTATAATTTGCAAAAATTGCGGAAGTGAATTAGAGATCAGCAAGTACGATTTTTGGAATAAGAGATTTCCGAAGATTTGTCCTTGCTGCAAACAAGACCCGATGGTTGAAAAGAAAAAGTCAGGGGAGGTATCAGAAGTTGGACAGACGACCGATGATCCCGAAAAGAAGGTATTCAAGGCCGAAGGTTTTGAGGGAAAGAAAAGAAAAAAACCCGATTACTACGCTTTTAAAGGATAAATGGGAAACAGACCCGACCGTTGAATTTGTTTTTAAAGAGGACGATGACGGGCATAAATACTTTGATTACGAATAGGAGAGAAAATGGAAAACAAAAAAATTGAAATTTCGAAAGTCTGTATAAAGATTGCAGGGAAGGAACTAAGCTTAACGATTGAACAGGCAAAAGAATTGCAGGATATTTTAAATAAAACATTCGGGCAAAGCACTACGACATGGGTAACGTATCCGGTATATTATCCAAGTTATCCATACATTAAACAGGTTTATCCGAATTGGACAATAACATATCCTGAATACGTATGCGGAGACAATACATCAAATACAACGCTATGCCTTTCGGGAAACTGAGGTCAAATGGATTTACGTGAACGGGCCGAATGGGTTTTAAAGAACTTTACCTGGAATCCTCAAGGCGGGAATGATCCCTTTTGGATGAAGACAGAACAAAGAGGGCCGTGCCAAGTAAAGAGTACCGGAGAATTAGATATTATATTAGACTGCATAGACCGATGTCCGAAAGACTTTCAGGGATGGATTGTAGAAATAGGCACAGGCAAAGGCGGGACGGCTGCACTCATGGCTGCCAAGGCAGTCTTTCACGGCGGGTTACAAGTCATAACCATGTCGCCAGACTTAAAGCCAGAAATAGACATTGAGCTTGAAGGACTGAAAGAAGTTGTAAATTACTATAACGTAAAGTCGGAACCGTTTTACGAAGAGTTCAAAAAGATAATCGGGGATGAAAAGATTTGGTTTTTATACGTTGACGGCGAACATACCGAACAGGGAGCAAACAAGGATTTGAACCTTTACTATCCTCATGTAGCAGAGGGCGGGTATATACTTTGTCATGACATGACAATGCAGAGAGTAAGGAACGGCGTTGAGAAGTTCATGAATGAACACCCGGAATTTAAAAGAATCATTACAAAGCATCCGATTCAGGGGCTTTATAAGAGATATTCGCCTTTAAAGAACATTTAGGATGTCTTGAGATATTTTTTTATCCTAAAACATTATTAAATAATTATTAATGAGATGCTAATAAACAAATGACTAATATAAATGGAAACATATATGACGGAAAACGGGGAAAAGTCAGGGTTATGGAAAGTATTACTGATAACCGTTTCGGTGATACTTGGATTAGTCGCTGCTTTATGGGGGATAGCAATGGGGCAGATAGGCACACTTCAGAGGGACGCAGTGAGGCGGGAAGAATTAGTAAGGGCTGTTTCAATGCAGCTTGTGGAACACAAGGCAGCGCAAGAAGTGATTAACAAAATGAGAGACAAGCAAATTGACGAATTAAAGGAAATGATCAAGGAAAACGATAAGGAAACCAAATGAAAAAGATTCTAATGTTTATTTTAACTGTTGCATTTTTTGCACAGGTTCACGCCCAGAGATATATGCATCAAGATTCTGTTTCTGTTGGTACTCCATACTCAGATTACAAGCGGGCGGGCGTGGCTATTATGGGCCGGGCTGAATCAAGCCTGTTTAGGATCGCTTTAATGGACTCTTCGGGTGTGCTTTATTTCGCAGAGGCCGTTTACGATTCCATGACTTACGACACAACTAATGCAAGCACGACCTGGGACACTTTAGCTTTTACTAAGAAGTACGAATTTTTCAACGTCTTTTGTGATGATGTTAACAAGCCTTTTCTGGTTTCATTTGGAGCGGACACGACCCATAAAGTTAGGGTAGCAGCGGGCGGGATTTTACCGATGTCTGTAGTGACCGATACCGTAACTGTTAGGCTTGAAAGCGGAACCTCGGTAATTACAGTAGACGCATATAATCGCAAGAGGTATTAATGAAAAAGATTCTTTTTCTAATATTGGCGTTTTCTACTTTATACGCTCAAAAAATGCAAAGGGTGATGATCCCAAAAGATTCATCTTTTGCTAAAATTTACGCCGATACCTTAGCACCTTTAGACAGTACAACTATCTTTGCGGAACATCTAACACTTGATACCTTAATCGTTCAAAAATACATTCACAATCAAGAAGTAAGCCTATACGATTCAACTTCATGGTTTGCGGATGATGGAGATACGGTAAAGATTGATCCTTCGAAAGCCGGGAATGTTTTAGAATACGAAGATGATAATGTAACTGTTTTTGCGGTGGATTCTACGGGCGATGTGACTATTGGAGCAACCTCCGCAGGCGCAAATCTGACAGTCAACGCAACAAACGAGTCCAACATCGCCCCCGCTCTGACAGACGGCGACTGGACACTCGGCGCAGGCTGGGAGTCCCCCATTGCTGGTGGGGTTCTAAATAAGAACGCAGACGGCGTTGGAACGGCTGTGCCCAATCCGGCCTTGACGATCACCATGGGAGCCACGTATCGAGTTACTATCACAACTGGAACTGTTGGGGTGGCAAGTGGTGCAACCTATACCCTCGGCGGGTCGTCCGGATCTGCCCTGAGTGCGGCATCCACGACCTATGTTGATGACATCACGACAACCACAACTGCCAATCTTATCATAACGCCCACTCCCACAGGGACACGGTTCACCATTACTGCAATCACTGTTCAAAAGCTGACAGATGCAACTGGTGATTTGACTGTTCAAGGGAATCTAAAACTGTCAAGCCCGATACAGAATGCAAAAGGGACGGATGCGATCTATATTGGTCCTGATGGATATATTGGAATTGCGAATAAAAATCCGACCTATCCGTTGCAGGTAACTGGATTTATTGGGGTATCAGGTGGAATTATCACAAATAGCTATGCCGGATGGAACATATCTGGTATGAATTTCTATTGTACTGGTACGAACTATGGAAATCTTTTATATTCCGCCAACGCCTGGTATCTCGACAACTCTTCCTGGAGAATAGGAAACCCCACGCCTGAAAATAGTGATGACTGGACGCTGAATATTTCCAGTGACGCAGACGCAGGAGCCGGAACGACAGCGGAACATTTCAGGATTAACTTGGCAGCGAATGCCACACCTGCTTTAGCAAAATGGGGATTTACTTCAACGCAAAGCTCTGGATATGATTTTGATAAAAGTGTGAATACTTTCAAAGACACTTCTTTGGTTAATGACAGCTACGGATTTACGTCTTCCAATATTACTGCTTATTCGGATGGACTTGAAATTAAATTCAAGGCAGGTGTAGCCAATACCGGAGCGTGTACTTTACAGATTAACGCGCTCGGAGCAAAGGGTTTGAAGTCTTTACATGATCAAGACCCTCAAGACAATTATATCGAAGTTGGATCATGGGTGGTTTGTATTTATGACACCGTAGGGACTGATTATTTCCAGATAGTTTCGCCGGATGCCAATCCATAGAGGTGACATGAAAAACCTTTTTTTGTTTTTATTTATAAGCATTCCGTTATATTCTCAAGTTAGAATGGTTTCAGAGCATAGTAGCGTAAAGATTAACAATGTCAGGTATGCCGAATGCAGTTTGACTTATTATGTTGATGAAGTAAAAATGGACAAATTCAGCATAAAGAAACTTGATGAATTTACGGAAAAGGCAAATAAGTTGGAAGTTAGATATTTAGATAATGGAAAGAAGCGTACTAAAACATTTCTTGGAAAAATGCCTAAAGTCATAAAGGAAAAGGAATGGAACTCTCAAGGGAAACCCGAAGATTCTATTATTTCACCAATCCCAAAGGATTAATAATAGACGACCGGGGAATTGAGAATGAGGGAGAATTTATACGGTTTCCAAGGTGTTATTTGGACGATCCGGAAAATCCGGTGAATCATGACAATAGAATTAAAAGGACATTCTCAAATCCTGATGAATGTTTAAAATGGGTGGAACAAATGACCTTTAAACAAAATTCCAGAGTTGACAAGAAACTTTATGTCAAGTCTGAGGCAGTCAAAGCCGATGGCGGCGATTTTGAAAAAGTAAAAGAGTTTATGATCGCTCCTGAGAACTTTAATCCTAAAGACATTAGAGTATACAAATCTTATCTTGCCAATAATATAGTTGACAGGGACAGGGAGAGGTTTACTCCTCCGGTATTAATGAGTTTTTCCAAAACGATAGTAGGAAAGCCTAAACTGTTCGGTCATGCATGGGGGAATCCAGGCGAAGGGATTTGTTTTGATTCTGAGGTAGTCCAAAAGTCCCTTGATGAATCCCTAAAGATGATCGGGCCGCATCCTTCAAAGGGAATCGCGGAACACTTAGAAGATGTCAAGACCAGGGATGGAGCCATTTATTGGTTAGTGGTTAAGTGGTATATGTTGGCAGATAATGTTGAATTGACAAGGAAGATTGATGCGGGAATTGTTTCTTATGAGTCTATAGGTTTTAGGGCACCGGATAAGGTTGCCGTTAAAGACAAAGACGGCAACGTTAAATGGTGGGAATTTGTTAACACCGAAACAGCGGAGGCAGAAGCATTAGAAAATAGTTATGTTTGGTTGGGTAGTCAGTACGGGGCAAGGTCAAGGAAAAAGAGTTTTGAGGACGAGGACAAGCTGATTTCTTTTGACGAAGTGATTAAACCTTACGCCGGAGAACACGCTTGCAGACTGAAAGACCCCGGACAGTACGATTCATTTGCAAGAAAAAATTGTGAGTTCGAACATGAGGGAAAATGCGTAGACGTTATATATGGAATTTCGGAAGGGAAGTCTGAGATTCAAGCGTTACGCTTTAAAAAGAGTGTCTGGACGGAATCTGCCGCAAAGAGTTATTGCGATGAAAAGGGCGGGACATTTGAAGCCGCCGCCGAAAAGACCCTTGACAAGATTGAGACTACGCGCCCGGAAACAACGGAGGTTAAAAGGATGAAAATTGAAGTAAAAGCCCTGGGCATCGAAGGTGAATACGATCTTACCGATGAAGGGATTGCCAAACTTCAGGCCGATGTTATAGAAAAAACTAATCTGAGGGACGAGGAAAATAAAAAGGTTCTGGATGAAACAAAGTCAGAACTTGAAAAAGTAAAGGCTGTCCTCGGTGATCTTGATACTGAAAAGATCAAAGTCCTTCAAGAGAAGTCCAAGCTCGGCGATGAATATAAGCAATTTCTAATTGAAGAAACCAATAAGTTTAAAGTCTTGTGCGGATTTGTTAAAAGTGACGTTGAATCCGTAAGGGCAGACCAGGAACTTTTGGCCTCAATGACTGTCGAACAGATCAAGGTTCATCTTGAGGAGTTTAGGGGTAAGTGGGCACAGGATCATCCTAATACGGGAGTCCTGCCGGAGAATACAGAGACGCAAGATTCAAGGAAAGTCCATAAAATTGATGCACATATTTAGGAGTTAAAAATGAGCAGAGTATACGGTGGGGGAGACGGCGGGAATTTCATTACCAGGACGTTTATTCCCGACACTGCCTTCAAAGCTGAAATTGTTTCTCTTGTTAGTTCCGGCACTAACGTTGTGGGAAAACTTGTACAGATCGCAACGAGCGATGGCTACACAGTGACTTCCCCGGCGGCAAATGCTAAGCCGGACGGTGATATTATAGCGTTCGAAAAAGACGCGACCAATACATATCTTTTGACGTGCCGTATTTGGGGGTACACAGATTCGAATAGTGTTTATACCCGCGCAGTTGCGGTGAAGAATTTTGCGTATTCTGGTACGCCTTCTTTGGGTTATCAAATCCTCGTTTCTTCCGGCACATATCATGATGTGGTGGCTACGTCCACGACTGGTATCGGCAAGATTCTTGAAATTGATACGCCCTCGTCCGGTTTTGTTGATGTGATTATTTAAGGAGCAATAGAATGATTGTAAAAGGTGATATAAACAAGCTCAAGAAGCTTGATAAGGGAATGTACGAAGACGCAGCCATGAAGGGTATTCCCCTCAATGTCTGGATGGAAGATCATATCACGACCAATGAAGGCGGCGGGTTTGATGCTACACCTTATCAGGGAAAAACCACGTTCGAAACCTGGAAGCTTCGCAGGGAACTCATCGCAAAGGGAAAAGACGTTCCCCCGACAGCAATGGAAATCGCTTTGTATGCGCACGGGATTAAGGCGCACGGGTCATTTACTGATCCAGTGTCCAAGTTTTTCGTGAATGCCGACACGGTAGTTCTCTTTCCGTGGTTTGTGCAGGACAAGATTTACGTTGGGGCACTCCAGGCTTCTCTGGTTCCCGAACTGATCGCTGAAACGGTGGTTATTCAGGGACTTGACTTTAGGAAGATTTATCTGGATGACTCCGAGCAGGACAGGCAGACGGCACGTACGACCAGAGGCTCCGAGGCTCCGCTGAAGCACTTCAAGGTCAAAAAGGAACAGGTCAGTCTTGAGAAATACATGATTGAACTCGATTTTGACTACGAAGCCATTTATGATACGCCTCTCAACCTTTACGCCACAGCCTTGAGGCAGATTGGCGCACAGCTTGGTATTGACGAAACCGATGATTTGATTTATGCACTTATCAACGGTGACGGAAACTCCAACGGTTTGCAGTCCGGAAATACTGAGACTTCGGTTACCACGACCGCGATTGAAAAGCTGGATATTATCAAGTTCGCATCTTCTCTTAATCTGCCCTATAAGATGAAAAAGTTTGTAGGTAAAAAGGCTTATATGCAGAAGTATTGGGATGCACTTAGTGATATGCAGAACCCGGCTTCGCAGTGGGGCATGACAGGAATGCAGCTCCCGGTTGGTTATGAATGGGACAGGTCAATCGTTACGTCCGACCGTTTTTACGGCGTTGATCCTGATTTCGCGGTTTCTTACGTAACCAACGATACAACAGTCATGACCGAAACAGACAAGGTGATTAATAAGCAGCAAGTCAGGACAGTTATTTCCAAGCGGTCTAAATTCTCGATTATTGACAAGAACGCCATTGGCTGCCTTGACATCGAACACTAAAAGAAAAGGAGAAATTAGATGGGTAAACTTTATGTAAAATGTCCAGAGCCGTGCATCTATGATGACCAGAATGGTCACGTAGTTGATATGTCCATTACTGAATTTTACGGATGCAAGAGATTCAGGTATTTGGACGAAAACGGCGATGAACAGGAAAAGGTACGGGAGGCCAATCCGGATAAGGTATTCGAAGTTACAGACGACAAATACTGGCTGGAAAAGGTCACTCGTAAACTCTTGATTCAGGTTCCCGCTTATGAGGTCAAAGGCGAGGTTGCTTCGACAGCAGTTGAGCCTCCGCGCCGAGGCCGAAAGCGGGTGGAGGTAGTTGATGCGTAAATATTTCAGTATTCTAATATTTTTGATTGCGGGAAGTATTTTCGCCCAGACCCTCCCCGAAACTGTAACCAATCGGGCTAAGTTGGCCCGGTGGGTACGCGAAGGAACTTTTTCTTTTGATAATAAGTCCTTCAAGTCCGGCAGTGAAACCTATTTTTCAAGTGATTCGGATACTTTGCGGTTTGACCTTTCGACCGCGCTTTATCCGATTGACCTTGAAATAGGCAATACCCGGAAGTTCGGGGTGGATTCTACGGGAAAAATAATCGGGCCGAATGAAGGAACGATCTCGAACGTAACGAACGGAAGCTGGATACTTCTTGAGGCAAGCGAAGACTTGAAGTTCGCTTTTTCGGAGAATGCGCTTGATTTGTCCAGCACTACAGGTGTTACGGCGGTTGACTTCCAAGCTCTCGATATTAACACCGATTACTTAAAAGTATTCAAACCCACAGTTGATGCAACGGATTATGTTCAGATCGATCCTTACCTTGATCTTCAAATTCTGGACATCTACGTAAATGCCGCGTCTATTTTTAGTGTAGACACAACTGGTATAGTAACTTTGGTAAACGGCGCGACTGTTTCAAACGTGACTGATAACCAGATCATCTTTAAGGAAAATGACGAGGATTTGAACCTTGCGTTTGGCACAGACATTATTAATGTCTCATCTGCGACATCTGTTGCGACCGTTGATTTTGGTACGCTCAATCTTGCGACAGATGCTTTTGATGTTTCGGATGGTGATATTGCCAATGTGGGTCTGGTTCAAGCCGATAGTCTAAGGCCGGACGGCACAAAGGTGGTCGTTGCTACAGGTAAAACCGCTTCGAACTCAATTTCAATCGAACCCTACGATAATAATACCGGCCCGGCTTACGTTGCTGGTATTACGGTGACCGCAGGAAATGATCCGGCGGTTGCTATCGGCGGGGGTGGAGTTACGGTTGAAGTCAATTCCTCGGATTGGGACATTTCTACTGCTGGCGTAGTGACTGGCTTGGGAAATGTTACGTCTGATGGCGTGGCTACGTTCACTGACTTTAAGGACGTGGGAAATAACGGCACGACCTTCCTGGCTACTGGCGGCGACTCGTTGACTGCTGCAAACACGGTCGGAAATATTAATTATTCGGTATTCACTTTTACTAATACGAATTGCCGAATAACGATGACAGATGCCGCGGCTGCCGGATGTCACGGAAGTTTTAAGTTGGCAGACCTTCCAGCGGGAGCCATTAAGATTATTGGTTCCGTTGTAACGCTTACAGTTACCGCTGGAGCCGGTGGAATAGTGGATGATGCTACTTACGACATCGGGGTTGGGTCTACTCAGGTCGCGGTTGACAATGAAGAGCTTGCTGCAACAGAACAGGACATCGTAGCAAAGATCGAAGGCGATCTTGCGGCTGGCACTAAGGCGGTTCAGGCCCAATCAGGGACGGATGCTTTGATTGACGGCACTGGTACGGATGCGGATATGTGGCTGAACGTTGCCATAACCGCCGCCGATGCTTCCGCTAACGATCTTCTTAACGTTCAAGGAACGATCAAAATTGTTTGGGTGGCTTTGGGGGATTATTAATCTTTAACGGAACGGGGGGACAAACCGTCCCCCTGTTCTACTTTTAAGAGGGCAAGACGTGAAAGAAATTAAATTAAGATATAAAGAAGAAATAATATACTTTATCGGCCCGGAAGAGGATCATCAAATCAAAATGATCGAAAGTAACGGGTTTTACGAAAAGATAATGTTAATGGATTCGGAAAAGAGACTAAAAGAGGGTGACGTTGTAATTGATATAGGTGCAAGCATTGGGAATCATTCAATCTTTTGGTCTAAAGTATGTAAATGTAAAGTATACGCTTTTGAACCGAATCCAAGAGCCTTGGAATTTTTGGGGTTTAACAAGATTAAGAATGACGCAAATATAGAGATTTATAATATAGCATTGGGCGATAAAATTGGAATGGGTCACTTAAGAATAGCGGATAACAATATCGGGAACTCTACTTTTGTACCGGGTGAAGGTATGATAAATGTGAGTCCTCTCGATATGTTTGGAATAAATAATGTAAGGATGATGAAAATTGATGTCGAGGGAATGGAGAGCCAAGTCTTAAGGGGGGCGCATGAAACGATTGATAAATTCAGCCCCCTTATTTACATGGAAACGTATGATAATAAGGCTTCTGATATTTTAAAAAGTTGGGGGTACAAAGTAACGGGGGTTTTTAATTTTAGTCCTACTTACTTATTTGAAAGAGAAAAGAGGTAAAGATGAATGGTTATTATCGAGAATTGAACGTTTTTTATAAGCAAAAAGATTTACCGGGATCAAGTAGATTTTATTTCACTAAACTTATTTTGTCTCGCGCGGTATGTGATGCGTATCACTATCTTGACAGGGACGACAAAATTCAGATATGGTTTAAAAATCTCAGAAACGAAATGGACATGGTTGATTTTCTAAATAGGCTTGACGTTAAATATGATTTTGAGAGCTATAATAGAAACCATATACTTGAATTAATACAACCCGCGAGCAAGGCTGTCATGGAAAATTTGGGATTTTACATTGAAGATAATTATTCTTTGATGTATTACATACATACAATATTGACAAGTTTATTTATGGATTGGGAAGAACAGCTTGAGTTTTTTAAATACATGGTCAGGCAATCCGGGGAAAGTATAAAAAAATATAAAGAAAAAGAAAAAAAGACAGGCAAGAAAATATTAGCCAGAAAGAGGTAAAAATGAAAATTGCGGTACACTGCGGAGTAAATAAGCATTTCGTGGGTGACATAGTAGAACACCTGAAAAAGAAACACGAAGTAAGAGCAGAGGAAACCAGAACCACGCAGGAACTTTTCGAACTTATGAAATGGTCAGATGTTTCCTGGTTTGAATGGTGCGAACAGACAGCGATAACGGCCTCACACCTTCCTAAGGTCTGTAGAAATATAGTGAGGCTTCATGGATATGAGGCATACTTAAGCTACCCAGAACAAATTGACTGGAATTATATTGATGATCTCATTATAGTTTCAGATGTAAGCAAGAAACCACTAAAAGGGAGAGTACCGGAAGATAAGATAAAAGTAATCCATAACGGAGTAAATTTAGACAAGTTCACTTTTAACAAGCATGAAAAAGGCTTTAACTTGGTTTGTGCGGGATATATAAATCCACGAAAGAATAATCAGTTTTTACTTTATGCCATGCACGAACTTTTAAAAATAGACCAGAGGTATTTTTTGCACTTCGTGGGAAAGTTTCAAAACGGAGAACAGCAGATATACCTTCAGGAAGCAATTAAGAAAATGGGCATTCAGGATCATGTGGCTTTTCATGATTGGGTAAAAGATTTAAACGACATACATTCTAACATGAATTATATTGTATCTGCAAGCTATCGTGAAACTTTCGGGTATTCAATCGCCGAAGGAATGCTTTGCGGACTTAAACCTGTTATTCATTGGTTCGATGGGGTAGAAAGTATTTGGCCTGAAAAGTATGTATTTACTAATATGGAAGAGTTTATCAAACAGATCACTTCTGATGAATATAATTCTCAAGAGTATAAAAAGTATGTCGTTGATAATTATTCTTTAGAGAAACAAATGAGAGCAATAGATAAACTTATCATGAGAGGAAAGAAATGAAGAAACCAGTAATAGCGTTTGTAAGTCAGCATCACTGTATAAGGGCTTTAAAACAAGCTATCGTTTTAAAAGATTTGGGGTATGAAGTTCATCTTGTAACTAACAGATTAAACAATTCGCATTTCTATAAGTCGGCGTATGTCTATTTAAACCCTTTGGATTTTGAAGAAGTTGTAAGGACTTTAAAGGACAGGATAGACATTTGGCATATCCACAATGAACCGAATTGGTACGTGGTTACTGTCAGGAAAGTCATTCCTAACGCAGTTATAATCATGGATTATCACGACTCACACCATTGGAGACTCACAGAGGAACAAAGTTATATCTATCCCGAAAAAGAGAAGTTGGCTTTTTACATGGAAGACTCTGCGGCTTTAGTCTCGGATGCATTTGTAACTCCGTCTAAAAAGTGCCGCGATGAGGTCGTAAAGAGGACAGGCAAAAAGACTATTTACGTTCCCTCGGCGTGTCCGAGGAAAGAGTTTAGAATCAGGGAGTTTGCCATACGTGGAGGTTTGGCGATTCAAGGGGGAATGGTTAGCCCTCAAATGGTAGAAAAAGAAGGTTGGAACAGATGGAGAGACTACACCGAATTTCTCCAAGAGATTAAGGGGAAAATCCATGTCTTTGCATATTCCCCCTCTTTCGGAGTAGAGAAACCCGATGTCACAAAAGACCACTATGTTAAACTCGGAGTAGAACCGGATAAACAGTTTTATCATGTCCTGTTAGATAGATTGGGTGAACATTCCTGGAATTTAGTAGGAAACTGGCAAAAAAGTTTTACCTTAGTTTGGGACTATGCACTTCCAAATAAGTTCTGGGATTCAGTTGCAGCGGGGGTTCCCTCTGTTTCGTTTAACTGTCCGGAAACTTCAAAGATTATCAAAGAGTACGATATAGGACTCTCCCTGAATCATCCCAAAGAATTAATAAATAGATGGGGGGAGCATATAGAGAAAAGGAAAAATCTGATACTTACCAGAGATGAACTTTGCATGGAGAATCACATCGAGAAACTAACAAATTTATACGAGGAAATAATATGAAGAAACTACTTGGAATTATAGGCATATTGATTGCAATTTTCGCAGTTTTGATTTGGCTGGACGGTTCTTGTCAATCACAGCAAAACCATGATAATAAAGGCTCCGTTCATACGGCCTTAAATGATACAAGTCAGGTTGTAGATTTCGAGAGAGCCGTCCAGCTTCTTGATTCTGCGGAAGCAACTATCCATAAGCAGAGACTATATATTATCAATCTGCAAAATGCGTACTCCAAACAAGTTTTAGGTACTAAACTTTTAGCTCATGATTTGGTTAAAGCGGAGACTTTGGAAGACTTCCAAGAGATAGTAAAAAGATATAATATTAAATCCATTGATAAACGGTTGCAAGAAGTTACCAAAAAGGGTAAATAGATGTCAATTATTACAGCAACTGAAGTAAGATACACCGGAAATTGGAACTCTTCGGAATACTCCGATACAATGCTCCATTCGGCACCTTATATAACAGCGGGCGACTCCTGGCTGAATGGGGTTTGTTCTACTAATGGATATACTAATTATGCCGCAGTCACCGGGACTGATACGCAAAATCTTCTTAAGGCGGCTGAGTGTTATTGGGTGGCCGGTGCGGTAGTCTCAATCCCTCCAAAAGACGACTTTCAAGCTGGCCCGGTTAGGTCGTTTAGTGTGGGAGCAAAAGACAAGGTTTCACTTGCGGAGTATTTTGAAAAGAAAGTCAAAGAGTTACTAAATCTTGCGGGGTTCTACTTTAATAAATGGGAATATACACATTCAGGTGGAGCGGATTATCATCCGTCCGGATATGATAATACCAATGTTGATCTCAGGTACACCGGCGAAGATTCAGCGTTTGACTTTATGGGTGGAGAGCAGTGAGCAAGCAAACCTGGTTCATGTCGTGGTTAATTAGATCGGATTTAGCCGAAGCCGCGACTTTAACGGTGACTTCCGGGTCAACGTGTCCGTGCATGGTTTATTATGATTCTGCAAGGCCGAGTTATTCTGAGGAATGGCATAGAACTATAAATCCTTCAGCTTCAGATTGTAACGGGACGGGAATTATTCACGCTACATATACCAGAACAGCGATTAAAGCGGTATTCAGTCCACCTAATTTAATAGGAAACTCAATCCCCGGAGGCAAGGAATTTTTAGAGACTATCGGAGAGATTAATAATGACGATTTAATACTTTGGGGTGCGGTTAA
The DNA here is from genome assembly GCF_028688855.1 of Neomegalonema sp. GTDB lineage: Bacteria > Pseudomonadota > Alphaproteobacteria > Rhodobacterales > Rhodobacteraceae > Neomegalonema. Next base: position 43,877 of record NZ_JAQTXI010000020.1, read on the forward strand.
AACAGCAAGTGCAATTTTGGTTACGTTAAAAGACAGAACCGAATACGTTAATAAAATTACTAAAGGCGGGGTAGATTACTCAATAAGGGATGTTTCCACTATAGCCGCAGGAGTGGGGGAGGTAGCCAGATTAGTACGAAGAACATAGACTGGTCAAGGTGGAACCTAAAGTCACGAAGGGTTAAAACCGCCATAGCGACATCCGGGAGAATCGGAGTATTTGAAGTAGCTCAAGACTTGTTTGACAAAACCTTATCTAATTTAAAGGGGCCGGGGATTAAACCGGGAATACCGGGAAGTAAGGACTCAAGAATCGGTAAGATGCCCGTACCAGTCAGGACGGGTCAATTAAGAAGATCGTTAAAAATGGTTCCGATCTCGACTTTACAGGCGGCTATATTTTGTGATCCGCACATTTCTAATTATGCAAAGTACGTTCACGATGGGGCCAAAGGCGTACCACCCCGGAGGTTTTTGGGTGACGTAGTTAGAACAAACGAAAAGAGATATATTAATATGATAAAGTCTAAAATATTCCAGGAACTTTCAAAGATAAATAATTACGGTTACTGAGATGGCTATTAGACAAAATTACATTACGCATGATATTCTAAAATGCGTTCACGCATTAGTGAATAAGTTATGTTCCACGACTTCCCCGTGGACATCATGGACGGCCTTAAAAGGATTTCCTGAAAGTGACGTATTTACGGATTTCTCAAAGCCGCTCATTTATTTGGAAGACCCCGTACTTGCGGGGGATCGCGTTTTACAGCAGGGCGCAAGCAAGAGAACCAAAGAGTATTCAATGATTGTCGGAGTTTGGGACGACCGAAAAACGGGCGGGCAAGAAGAGATTCAAATGATGACCTCTTACTTGATGGATTATTTTAATGATCCATACTCTTGCATGAACGCCACATTTGACGTAACCCTGGCCGCGACTAATTCCGATACGACCCTATATGCTCAAGGGGTTGTTATCGAAGGGATAAATGGGCCGAGGATAGTCTCAACAGAGGACACAAAAGAATTCAGAAGGGAGTTCGATTTGAGGATTATAGCATAATAAGGAGTTACTTATGAGTGTTTCTACGCAGTTGTCTGCTCCTCCGAGTACGGTACACAAAAAGGGCAGATTTACTCTTAACAGAATCGTCAGGTGTGAGGCAACCGCAACCGCTCCGGTATCGTGGACTAACATGACCAATGTTGTCGCGGTTGAGTGGGGCGAGCCTTCATGGGACGAGGAAACCGATATTCTCCAACAGGGAGCCGGTGATCTCAAGACCCACATTAAACACGGGCCGAGATGGGACGGAACAATTACAGTTCTTTCCGGTTCTTTTGGAGAGGTCGTTGCCAAGATTCAAGGTATTACTTGGGGAACGACTTCGGCGACTCAGTACGGCGCAATTTCCATGAGAATGGACAACGACTACCCGCAGGTTATTTGGGAAGCGGTCTGTAGGGATGATGACAACAAGACGCATCTTTTCAGTGCTTGTGTTCAGGACATGATCATTGACGATTTGAGTTTTTCAAATCCGATGGATTATGAAGATGCGACTATCCCGTTTCATACCTACCACGAACCGTTCCTTCTCACCGGCGGCGCGGAGTTGGTTTATGACCAGTGGACAGCCACAGGATCGGGTGCTACTTTGACGACATACACCCTTTCGGCGACACCGATCAGACTGGCCTCTCCCTCGATTGATAACGATTGGTACTGGTCTAAACTGGTCTACGCCAAAACGAAGTCTTCCAGTGCTTCTACGGGTACAAGATGGGTTGAAGATGTCACCGTAGCCACGACTACAGTAGCTTTGGCTACACCGACGGCGGGTGACACGGTGCAGATTCTTTACGCGAAAATAACCACTTAAAGATAATATAAGAGGAAAGAACATGGAAGAAAAATATTGTACAAAGGACATATACGAATGGGCCGCCATTAAGTTAGCTGGCGGCCCTTCGCCTAATCTTGAAACTTGTGTGGTGGTGGGCCAAATGGTCGTTATGATTTACGACTTTAAAGACCTTCCACCGAGGGACAAGATCGTTGAATTGATGCCGAAAAAAGAAGTTGTGGCACTTTATAACAAGTACAAGCACGACTTCGCCTTTAAAGAAATCGACAAACTAAAAGAGGAAAACAATGGGAAAGACGCTAGAAATGAAACCCCGAACGCTTGATCTTCTCAGAAAAGCAAATGAAGGCGCAGAAATTATTGAAGATTTTGAAGTCAAGGTAGGTCTTCAGACTTTCAAGTTTAGACTGGCCGCGCCGGACATCTTTACAATCCTAAAAGACCAGGAAAGATGTTATCAAAGGGAATATGCCGTTTGTGTCAAGGACGGACTTCAAGAGATGCCGATTAATGAATCGGACTGGAGGAAAGACCTCGACCGGATCACCGATGAAGACGTAAGGGAGGCACAAGAGAAAAACAAACCCGTTGACCTTGCCCAACAGGTAGCAGAAAAAAATGCAAGGTTTGACACAATCATGACTCTCCTCCCTAAAATCTTGAGAGATCAGGATAATAAATCTATCGCAGAAACCCCAACAGATCAAGCGGAACTATCTCGAATGATCGCCCTCAATCCGTCTTTGATGGCGGCACTTACAGAGAAATATACTAATATTCTCTCCAAGATCAATGAGGTGAACCGTGAATCAAAAAACTTGGAGGGGAAGAATACCGAACCCAAATAGACGACTTCAGGGTTCAAGTTGAAGTAGCAAAAAGATATGGCTTTGCGGGGCCGTTCGATGAAAGACTCATTAAAGATTTGGGGAATCCTTTCAGAAGATTGCTTTTATTCAAAGGATTAGAGTTTGATAATTTCGAAACAAGCATTACTAAATACTTATATCAAGAATTCCCGGAGTTTTTCATTGATACGTTAATTGAAATATTTAACACTCACGGGACAGCTTTAATTAACAGTCAGCGGCCCCGCAATAAAGCCATTAAGGGTATTTGGAAAAGAAACAGAAAAAAGAAAAAGGACAAGAATAAAGTGATAAGGCTACCCGATGGATCAGCGGTTGAAGTTTATTAGGCGGTAATATGGCAATATTCGGCGGGTTATCTTCTCTCGGAGTCGGTGACATAGTAGCTTTCGTTAAGTTAAACGGAACAGAAGCCTTTATTCGTGATCTTGACAAACTTAACGGCGCAATAGATAAGCATGGTCAAATGATGAATAAGGCCATGAATGCGACTTTAATAGCGGGCGCGGCTGCGTTTGCTACAGCTACGGCTGCGGCGATTAAGTTTGAATCCTCTTTTGCGGGAGTCACTAAAACTACCGATGGATTAACGGATGCACAGGGACGGTTAAACAAATCCGGCGAAGAAATGTCTAAACAGTTTAGGCAGCTTGCGCTTGAGATCCCGCTTTCGGTTAACGAATTAAACAGGATCGGCGAACTCGGCGGTCAGTTGGGTATTGCTAAAGAGGACTTGATAAAATTTACCGAAGTCATTGCGAAACTTGGAGCTACTACAAATCTGTCTTATGAGCAGGGAGCAACAGAAATAGCCCGTTTTATGAATATTACTCAAGCGGTCGTTCCTGCTGGAATGGGAGTACAAGAACAGGTTGAACGAATTGGTTCCGCAATAGTTGATCTCGGAAATAACTTCGCTACAACAGAACAAGAAATATCTGCGTTTGCGTTAAGACTTGCGGGGTCGGGTACTCAAATTGGTTTATCTCAAGCCGAAATATTGGCATTTGGTACTGCTCTTTCATCTGTCGGTGTAGAGGCCGAGGCTGGCGGTACGGCATTTTCAAAGTTATTTATGAATCTTGGAATGGCTGTTGCCAATGGCGGTGCAAAACTCGAACAGTTTGCAGATATTGCCGGAATTACCGCAACCGAATTTAAAACCAAATTTGAACAAGACGCATCCGGTGCGATTCTTGTTTTTCTTGCAGGTTTAAACCAGACCCAAAAAGAGGGCGGGAATCTCTTTCAGGTCATGAAAGACCTAGGTGTCGAAGAACAGAGAATGAGAAATGCGCTTTTGCTTGCAGGAAACGCAAGCGAACTTTTCGCAAAGGCGTTAAATAAAGGCACGTCAGCATATAAAAATAATAACGCATTAAACGATGAATTCAACAAACGACTTGCGACCACTGAATCACAGTTAAAACTTGTCGGAAATCAATTTCAGGATGTTTTCATTTCGATGGGTCAAGATATTATCCCTGTTCTTAAAGACATAACTGATTATCTAATAAAACACCCCGGAATAATACAGGCGATTTCTTATTCTGTCGGCCCTCTATTAATGTCAATGGCGGGGCTTGTGGCTACTTGGAAAAGCTATAACGCCATAAGTGCGGCCTGGAAGGGTCTGCAGATGGCAAAGCATATCGACTCTTTGAGAAACGCCATAACAGCAGCAGGTTTGGCAACTGGCCCTATGATGGTTATTTTAACGGCTGTTTCTCTTGTCATAACTGCGATAAATCTTGCAGCAGATGCGGCCTCGAAATCAATGGATTTATGGAATGACGCAATCGATAGAAACAATCAAGTGCAAAAAACGGCAAAAGCCAATCTTGAGTCTATGGCATTATCTTACCAGGAATTACAAAGACATCAAGAAAACGAAAAAGTTGTAATGAACGGCGTTAGTATGACAGTTGGCGAGGCACTGGCTTCCATACGGGGGAATCTTGAAAAAACTACAGAAACAGGAAAGATATTCGCATCGGAAACGACTCTTGTGTTCAATGCGGTAAAGACCTCAACGGGTGAGCTTGTCGATAAAACAAAACTTTATAAAGACGCAAGCATAGATACAACCGCAAAGATCAAGGAACAGATTTCAGCCTTGACTTTTCTCCAGTCCGTGACGGCTGCAAATTCCTATGAATCCGAACAGATAAAGAAAAAACTCAACGAACTTTATGACACAATAAAAGTATTATCCCCCGAAGAATTAAAGCGTGTGGGGATAATGGATAACTTGAAATTAAGATACGATGAAACAATCCCATTAATAGAAAAAATTACTTTTGACGAAAAGGACATGGGAGTCAAGACAGAAGAACTCGGAAAAACTTGGAACGACTTTTCAACTTTTGCTTTACAGGGGGCCATTTCAAAATTAAGGGAAACCGATACGACATTTGGTAATTTGGCTGCGTCAATGATTAACATTGCTACGTCTGGATTCAATCCTGTTGTAATGGCGACAGAAGCATTAGGTTTTGTTTTGGATGTTTTTGCGGGATCGCTCGAAAGTTCGAAATGGTCTATTGAAGATACCACAAGAAAACTTGAGGGTATGGGGATTCAGATAACTGCAACAAAAGACAAATTAAATGAAATGTCGCTGAGCTTGTCGAGTACATTGAAAACCGAACTTGACGCGGCAATAGCGCAAACGACAGTTCTGTATAACAATTATTTGGTTGCCCTTGCAAACGAAGCACCTCTTGAAATTCAAAGAAAATACCGACAGGCATGGGCTGATTCTGTTTCGGAAATAAAACTACTTGAAATTGAAGTAATGAATTTGAATGCCGCATTTAAATATCTCGAAGGAGCAGACACGTCAATCGAAATGATGAACTATTTATCCGATTCAACTATAAGACTGGCAACTGGATTTAATTTAGACGCGGCTGCATTGGCTTCGTATAATCTCGCATTGTCCGATCAGATCACTAAATCCTATGGCGTACTGGAAACGATGAAGGTTGGAAGCGAGGAATATAATAAACAATATGAAGCATGGCTTAAATTAAACTATGCGTCAAATCTTTTGAATGGGACGTTGGATTTATTTAAAACTGAATTGAGCGCGGCGGATTATGAAATACTTGTTTCCCTTGGATTGTTTCCATCACTAACAAGCAAGGTTGATGCAAATACTCAAGCCGTAAACGAAAACGCCCAAGCCATAGATACCATAACCGGAACGCCCAGAACGATAACCATTGACGATGCTCAAGCCGTTAGTAAAATAAATGCATTGATGACTAATTTTACTAATTTGAATGCCGTCACAAATGCGAAAACTTATTTAATCAATACCAGTACGGCAACGGCAACAAGCAACATTGGGGTATTTAAGACAAAGGTTGATGAAGCCCTTGCGACCGTAAACTCATTAAATAAGACAGTAACTACAACTGCTCAAATTTTGGTTACACTTTCAGACGCAGACTTGAGAGACTTGCAAGCCGTATGGTTGGCAAAGTTATGGAAGCCTAACATGACATTTGATGAAGCAATGTATTATCAAACATATACGGCTTTTAATAAATGGAAAACCGATTTTCTTTCCGGTGCAATTCGTTTCCATGAGGGCGGGATGCTTGAGGCCCATGAGGGTCTAAGTCTTGGAATGGTGGGAGGAAGAAAAGAAGTTCCGTTCATAGGTCTTGAGGGTGAACAGGTTATTAATCCTTCCGTTTCTTCTATGTACTCAAAAGCGCAATGGAACGCCTTTCAAGATACTGGAAGTCCCGGAGCATTGGGCGGTGGAAGCCAGCCGATAGTTAATATCGTAGTCGAAGAACCGGGGCCGTTGACTAACGTTCGATATGTTGATTCGGTTGTACACAAAAGAATCAAGGAAACCGAAAAGAACTATACTGTAACAGGAAAATACTTTTAATGGCAACAGCCTTACAAATAATCCCTGAAAGCATGACCACAAAGGGAACTTTTGACACTGCCATATTATTCGACCAAGATGAATATATGGAGTGTGTAATTAAGTACGCCGGAGAGTGTGTAGTTCAAACTTCTCAAGACAGAAAACCCATTATCCATGACATAACGAAATCGGATGTTGATAGGGGGGCTTATTCGAGAACTAACAATGATCCAAAAATTATAAAAATCAAATTGAAGAGGAATAAATTTTCGACTCAGGCCAAGATAGATTCTTTGATGACTTATAAACGAAGAATGAACATATATTATAAATATCTCGAAAGCACGACAACATATAAGACCGCTATAGTTGATCCCAATTATATTACAATTTATAAACACGGTGGGTATGAATATAACATTGTCGAGTTGACGTTTTATGAAGCGGAAACATTGGATGCGGATTATCCGAGTGCGTCTTATGGGTCGTACGGAAAGGTAGTTTCTACTGAAATTATTTTCGATCCGGATGGCTTGAATTATAAAATTTCCGGGACACACAATGCAGTATCTATAAGTCCGATTAGCTTCGGGATTAATTTAAATCCGGGAGAATGGGGGCAATTATCACTTAATGACATATATATTGAATTTAATGACCCCGATAGATTTTTTCTTCATAATGGGGCGATAGCAGGGAGATATAATATATTTGATTTCCAATTATGGTCTTTAGAGTGGGATGCAGCGGCTACTTACGCAAGATTAAATGACACTATGGGAAATCCTTACGGCGATGCGGCAACATTTAATGCCGATGATTATGTAACGCTTATAAATTCAGCCGCGACAAGAAGCCTGAAATTAACTTCTGTAAGCAGTTATTCGTACCCGCCAGGCCCTGATCCTGATTCGTATACGCAATTAAATTATGATTCAATCGCAGACTTTGCAGACTATCCGAAAAATACAATAGTATATAAAAACAGTATGTTTGGGAAACGAATAGACATTAACTTGAGAATTGAAGACGGTTCAACGGTTACTAATACGACTGTTTTTCAGGGAGTAATTAGACAGCCGTTTTCATGGAAAAGCGGGAAAGCTATATTGAAAGTTGATAATCTTATTAGGTTAATTTTACAGCAGGAAATTAAACTACATTCGGGTAGTACAACCCCTACATATAGATGCAACTCTTCCGGTAGTTTGGAATCGACCTTAACTTGGACAACTCAAACTGGATCGGGTACGCTTTCAGGAGTAACCACTTACACGGGGGCTAATCTCGGAAAGTGGGTTGTAACCTTTTCAAGTGCTACAGACTTTACGGTTTTGGGGCCAAACTGCGATAATAAGGCAGGCTCAACGGCTGCGGATTTTTACGACCAGACAGACGCGACAGACTCACAGATTAAAATAGCTTCTGCGAGTTGGGGTGGAACCCCCACTTCCGGGGATGTTTTGGAGTTTTATGTTTGCGCTAATTTTTCCGGGAAACTACTCGGAGAAATAATGCTTGAACTTTTGGAAGACTATGGCGGGGTAGACAGTTCTTTGGTTTATGAAGCAAGTTTTACAGGATCGACTTCAACAAAAACATTCACAATCAGTCTTGATTATCCTGGTACGATAGGTGAAGCGATAGTATCTATAGGCCCGATGGACTTTAGCCAATTAACCTATAGATACAGATATAGTTCAATCCCGCAACTGGAATTTTACGAAGTAATCCCCACAACGTATATCTCTGCTGCGTCTATAGGATTAATACAGGGATCGTTTGAAATGGGATATTTTGATTATTACAATGTGATAATAGTTGATTATGCTTATGATTATATAAATGAGGTACATCAAAAAACATTAGTCTATCCAAAGACAGACAACGGAAACATAAGTTATCAGATATTCGGAGAAAAAAGAGTCATGACAATTAAGGCTCCGGGTATTTATTCTGAAACAGAAGCGGAAATATTAGCCAAGAAATATCATACATTTTATGGGTATGGATTAAATCCGATTTCGATAGAACAAACCGGATATTCAAGTCAGGACACGAGATCGCCTTTGGGGTATTTCAGGGTTACAAATATCGAACTTTCAATGATAGACAAGTTAAGATATAAACTTTCAGGCCATGAAATTATAGGTGACAGGGCGGGCGCATGGGATTAAACATAGCCATTAGATTTAATTGTGATGACGGGAATATAGACTTTTACGAAGAAGAAATCACTGATCTTGCGATAATGAGAAATCAAAAGATAGATTTATTTAAAGAATTTCCGGCTTATTACGGAGGGGCAGAGATAGGTATTTATTATGGCATGAATTATATGGGGAAATCGTATAAGAGTTTGTCGTTGACCATAAAGCCGGTATTTTTAAACACAATGACAAAAATAGAATCTTTGTTTGATAATATAGACGCTTACTTTCAACCGAAAACGATGATATGTTATTATCAGTATAGAATGGACACGCTGGCGGGTTTGACTAATAAAAACCAAATGCGCGTACAAATGAAACGCGACGATATGCAATGGATTTATCATAATGGAAAAATAAAAGCTCAACCGATTAAGTTGGATTTTATCGAAACCGAATATACTGGAATTGGCGTACTCTCTAAAGGAATAGTAAAGTCATAAGTTAAGAGGAAAATATGAGTATAATGAGATATATTCAAATAGTAACAGCGACTACCTGCGAAGCGGATGAAACAAGCCATACGGTAAAGTTTCAGCCGATAGAGGCGACTTATCCAACGGGAGCGTTAACTGCGACACAGGGAAGCGGGGAATTGTCTATCTGGTACGCAACGCTTGACGAAGACACGACTTACGATCTTTATGTTGATGACACAAGACATGAACGCTATCAGGCATATAATGCCGTGGCTAATATTGGAGGTTAAGGAATGAAAAAATACCTGTTAATATTTTTGAGTTTAATGGCAACAAATCTTTTTGCTGTTAATAAATGGACGACTAACTATAAAGGCTGGCAGTATGTTCTTTACAACGATACATTAGAATATACTCATGCTACTTTTGCGGCTTATGATTCTGCAAGCGTTAAGTTTAAATTAAATGTTTCCGGTGAATGGGAAATATTAGGCTATGATAAAGTCGGTAAGGTGGCCTTTTATATGGATTCATCGGGGAACCTTAACTTGGGGGCAGCCGCATCCACGGAACCGCATATATTTTCTGTCTTTGACGGCGGGGCCGATAACGAACCTGGCTTTTTAGTCCTTTACGATGACGGCGGGGGAGCAAATCATCTCTGGACTGACTCAGGGAATATCCTCTCCGGGGCTACGTCTCAACCTGCCGATGATGACGCAGGATATAAGATCATGGATTTCGACAATGGAACTATCGGGGCCAGCACGCAACCGGGAACGTTTTCAACGGTTACAGCAACAGGTGGAACCGGAACTTCCATAAGCGGTACAAGCACAAGCGGGATTGGTTCGTATGGCGTGAGTTCGAGCAGTTACGGGGGGCAATTCACCAGCACAACAGGGATTGCTTTGTATGGATGGGTCAATCCCGCGACAACCAATACAACAACGTCTACAGTCGAATTAAAAAGGTATACATCTGCAACGGCGGCAAATAATATCGGGTTATCAGTTGATATGTATAATGAGGATAATGGTGGGACAGTAGAACTTACCGGGAAAATTACAAATGTAATGACCAATGCCGCATCCGGTTCGGAGACTTCGAGATTGGGTTTTTGGACACGTACGGCAGGTGCATCCGCAACAGAAGTTTTCAGTATAATTTCCGGCGGGATAGGCGTGGGCACAATAACCCCGCAGCATTCAGTTTCTATTGTTGACGCAACGCCGGATTTAAACATTGTCGATTCAAATGTCAATATTAACAGAACTACCGCCGCGCAAGCCTCAGATACGGCTTCTTTTAAGGTCGACGCTTCAACGGCATTCCCAACCGTAACCTTTTCTGGCAGTGACGGCGATCAATATACTATCTCGGGGAATACTTCCGATCAAGCACTTTTTGCGGGAGCATTACAATATGTTTTTGATGCGCCAATAAGAACCAGTACGGCAAAATGGATTAGGGAATATCATGCTTCAGCTAATAAAATAAATCCCGGTGGTTCTGGTGCAACATTGACGGTTTTAAATGCGATACTTTCTTATTTGTGCGATGCCACAAACGAGTATCTTTACTGCACAAGCGATATACATAACGACTGGATAGGAAACTCAGACCCGACTTGTTACGTAACCGGATATTTGACCAACGCAGAAACAGCAGGCGATTCTATTCACGGAGAGGTCAGGTTTGACTATGGAACAGCTGGGGACGCTGCGAATGCATATAAAACGCAAACCGTGTCAGTTGATTATCTCTTGCCCGCTGCGACACAATATTATACGGTAACGGTTCCGTTTACGTTGAATTATGATTTAGTGGATAACGTTTTAGAGGCCGAGGACATTGTTTCCATAAGATTCAGACTTGATAACGTAACAGCGGCAAAAGCCACGACTGGATTTAACGTCACAAGTATTGATTTTGAATATGATTGCGATCAACCACAAATTGAAAAATAATCTTATCACTTAACGAAGGCGGTACAATGGAAGCGGTAAAGAAAAACGGAAACGGTCAATGGATCGTTGAGGGTAAACATCCCTATGTAAAATTGGGTATTCCGATTGCGTCTGTAATTTCTTTTCTGATAATGTTTGCGGGCTGGCTGGTGGCATGGGGGAGGAATAGCCAAGCATACGATGACACGGCAGGTAAAGTTCCGGTCTTGGAGGAAAAGGTTGTAAACCTTGACGTGCGGGTTACGGGTATTGAACACGATCTGAAACCGCTTGAAAAAATCCCCGAACAACTTCAAAGAGTAGAGAGCAACCAAAGGCAAGTTCTAACTGATTTGGAATGGCTAAAGAAAAACGTTAATAAATAATATTTGACTTCTTCTTCCTTGTTTTGACGGCTTTGTCTGTTCAGATAAGGCCGTTTTCTATATAATTTTTTATCAATAAAAAGCTAAATTCAATATATTTAATCGTTTAAGAAAATCAAGATTTTTCTGATTTCGGGCTTGTTTTTCAAAATAATGCTTGACATCATTATATTAATGATGTATATTACAAGTGTCAAAAGAGACAAATCAAACCCAAAGAAGGGAGAATGAAATGAAAACAGTATCGCTTTATCGTGACGATTTCAAGACCGAGCCTCCGTTTGAAAATGCGTTTGATTATGTGTTGCAATGTTTGGGTATCCCGAAAGAAGATCGAGATTCAATTGATTTCGTCGAAATAAAGGTCGATTCATTTCATGTGGAATGTTAACCCCCTGACGAGCTTGTGAAAGTCAAGCGAAACCGCCTTCGGGCGGTCGGGACAAAACAAAGGAGAATGAGATGAAAACAGAAAAACAGCCTTATCATTGTGACGGATGCGACGACTTTTTCGAAACCGTTGTTTCCGTAAAAGTATTAAATGATTTCGAGGAAATCAATGCGGATTACTGTTCCGAATGTCTTTATATTGCATCATTCGATATTTACAATGAAGGATTTGATGTTGAACTTATCTAATGGGGGATGAAATGACCAAAGAAAAATGGATTCAGCATATCGAGGAGACGGAACAAATAACCAGACCGTCCATTAGTCATGATTCTCGGTCTTGGGAATTTGCGGTATGGGAACATAAACAGAATGGTTGCCCTGTTTGCATGCAACGCAGAAAAACCAAACGTGCCAATAGGCGTAAACGTTTTTTTATTAAAACAACTATTTCTGGGAGCAACACATGAAACCCAAAAACCTTAAATGGACAAGGCAAGATTTCCTGAAAGACGGAGCAAAGGAAATGTCTCTCCGTGAAGTCAAGCTACACGGGACAATGTTTGAACGTATCGTAAACGCGGAACTTACAATAAGGAATTGTTACGGTTTTACTTTTGCGGGTGAAAAGCGGTTCATCTGTAAACCCAAATCGGAGTAAGCCATGAAAACCCTTGCCAAATTAGCACAAGTGGAAACCCTGATGTTTCCGAAAGTCGAAAGAAAAGTCTACCGCTGCCGATGGTGCGGGATTGAATTTCTTTCCAGAAACAAGAAACGATTTTGTTCTGATGGATGCGAAGATACCTTTTTCGGATTTAATGATAAGGAGAACTAAAATGGACGAAAACAAATACACGCCTGAAATGATAATTGCCGCGCCTGAAATGTTGGATGCATTGTATTCAATTTTAAACATTGAGCATTTCGCCATACTTGGAAGCAAAAATGCTGCAGCTAAGGGCATTAGTATTGCTTGGCATTTCGCTAAGGTGCGCATGGCAATAAAAAAGGCCACCACAACCAAATATGTGGAGGTATAACATGAGGATCTGTGATGCTTGCGGGCTTCCAAAGGCTCATATCAAAATCGGTGGGGCTTCCCTTTGTGACGAATGCCTGCCCTTTGTCCAAGATGAACTCCCGGGGATGAAACAAAAGAATCACCGGCACGCTGCAAAATCAGTATTCAAAAAGCGGGTTAAGTCCAGGACGTATATATTGAGAGATATACCCTATGAGTTATTGCAAAAAGCGCAACATCTCGGAGTGAAAGAGGGCATACCTGTTAGGGATGTTATTTTGATTTCGCTGTATCATTATTTGGGAATATAAAGAAATGTCTTGATTTTATCAGATTAATTTCGTAAGTTTAAACCATTCAAGGGGGCCGGACATGAACAAAAAGATTATCCATACAACTAAAGGACGGGGGCGGGTTCCGTGTCCCCTCTATTTCCCGCTCTCGTCCAATGCTTTTTCTCCTCCCACTCCCTCCCAAAGCCCCGATCCTGGGGCTGCAAAAAACGTTCATCTTCGAATAAAAAACGATGACCAAAAGATTCTGGATTGTGTCAACTGTGGACAAGATACGGTTCATGAATGGGATGAAGATTTTAGATGCTATATTTGCCCGTGCGGTCAGATTTGGGACGGATGGGTTGAGACTGAAACTGAAAGAATTTCAGAAATGCGGAGGCATATATGCGGAAAGAATTAGACCCGAACACACGGAAGCGGATCGCGGAAAGAATCAGGGAACTCCGTAGAAGTTGCAGGGCAAGAGTAACCCCGAAGAAATACCTTGACGGCTTTGTTGACGGAGTTCATGAAGTCATGGATTGGGAATGGACAGCAAATAAAGGGAGAAACTAATGACAGAGAAACAAGAGAGCCTAACAAAAACGGGCGATGACCGGATTGAATTGATTAAAAAGACGGTCGCCAACGGAACAACGGACAACGAATTAAAACTGTTTCTTTATACTGCTCAAAGGACAGGGCTTGATCCGTTAGCCAAGCAGATATACGCTATAAGAAGATGGTCGGACGAAGCCAAGTCTTATGTGATGACTATTCAGACAGGCATAGACGGCTACAGATTAATAGCCGAAAGAACCGGAAACTACGCACCGGGGCCGGATACGACTTTTGTATCAGAAAACGGCAAGATCGTTTCAGCCACAGCGCATATTAAGAAGCGGGTGGGAATGGACTGGTTCGATGTCACCGCAACGGCTTATTGGGAAGAGTACGCCCAATTCAAAAAGGACGGAACACTCACAAGAATGTGGAAACGAATGCCCCATGCCATGCTTTCCAAGTGTGCCGAAGCCCTCGCTTTGAGAAGGGCGTTTCCTGCGGAACTTTCAGGGCTTTATACTCACGAGGAAATGATGCAAGCGGATGTTGAGGAAACCAAGTCTTTACCGGAACCCAAGGTGGAACCCTTGCCGGACGGTCTCAAGGTTGCCGAACTTGAACAACGGGCCAGGATGGAGTCCAGACTTTCCGAATACATAAAGGCTGAATGCAGCAATGACACTGTTTGCATGGCGAAGAAATTCGAATCCATGACAGGCAAGAAGAAAATGAAAGACCTAACTCATGATGAACTGCTCAAGGTTTTTGAAGATTACAAGACCGAAATAGCTTTATTTGAAGGGATGCCCAATGGGAGCCATTGACAAGATCAAATCATTTCCAGCAACAAAGCAGGAACAACAGGACTTTTCAAGGGAAATACTTAGACAGGTTTCAGATGGAGTCATTAACCCGCTCCATGTTAAGATATGGATGAAATCAGTCCAGGATGCATTTGATTTAGTTCTTAAAAATGAAGGCTTTGATAGGTTAATGATGAACGAAGCGGACAAATATTCAGCAGAAAAAAGGTTCCTTGTTCTTAACGCTGAATGCGAAATGACCGCAAGGACGCTTTATGACTTTTCAAAGGATTCCAAATGGGTCAAGCTGAA
>NZ_JAQTXI010000003.1 GCF_028688855.1 Neomegalonema sp.
CTATTACGACACCCGACTCAACGACCATCCCCATTTCTTCTGGGAGGAAACCGGTGAAATCGAGGACGCACCGCCCGAATCCGTGACCATCGCCCGACTGCCGGATCCGCCCAAAGGCGCGCGGCTCGCAAGGGTGGACGTCATCCTGAGGCTCCGCCGCGAGCCCTGAGCGGGGGCGGAGGAGCGCCTCGGCCGCGGGCCGGACCCTGTCGCCGCCCCTGCGCAGGGTAGAGGCGGCGCAAGGCGTCACTCCGGGAGGCTCTCCTCGATGGGCATGCCCATGGCGTGATAGCCGCTGTCCACATGGACGATTTCGCCCGTCACGCCGCCGCCGAGGTCCGAGAGGGCGAAGAGAGCCGCTCCGGCCACTTCGTCCAGCGAGGCGTTGCGGCGCAGGGGAGCGTTCTCGGCGTTGAACCTGAACACCTTGCGCGCCGATCCCACCGCCGAGCCCGCCAGAGTCCGCATGGGGCCCGGCGAGAGCGCGTTCACCCGCACCCCCTGAGGCCCGAGGTCCGCCGCCAGATAGCGCACGCTGGCTTCCAGCGCGGCCTTGGCCACGCCCATCACGTTGTAATTGGGGAGCACCCGCTCGGAGCCCAGATAGCTCAGCGTGAGCAGCGCGCCGCCCCCGGTCATCAGCGGCAGAGCCCGCCGCGCCAGATCCACGAAGGAGAAGCAGGAGACGTCCAGCGAATGCAGGAAGTTCGTCCTGCTGGTCTCGACGTAGCGTCCCTTGAGCTCGTTCTTGTCGGAATGCGCGATGGCGTGCAGCAGGAAGTCGAGCTTGCCCCAGCGCGCCTGAAGCTCTGCGAACAGGGCGTCGAGGGAGGCGGGGTCCGAGACGTCGGCGGGCAGGACCAGCTTCGAGCCCACGCTCTCCGCCAGAGGCTTCACCCGCTTGCCGAAGGCTTCGCCCTGGTAGGTGAAGGCCAGCTCCGCGCCCTCCGCCGCCAGACGCCGCGAGATCCCCCAGGCGATCGAATGATCATTGGCCACGCCCATGATCAATCCCCGCTTGCCCTGCATGAGCGCCATGGCTCTCTCCTTGAAACATACGCCGTCCATCGGGAGAGCCTATAGCCGATCTTCCGGGGATCAATCCACCCGTCCGAATGCGAGCGCCGTCCATGGCGCGCGATCCGCAGGTTCTTCCGGCGGGGGAGGGCGACGAACCGCCCTCCGGGCCGCCGAAAGTCAGTCCGCGCGCCCGAAGATCAGGGTGGCGTTGGTGCCGCCGAAGCCGAAGCTGTTGGACATGGCGGCGTCGATGTTGGCGTTGTCCTCGCGGGCGAGGAGAATGGAGTCGTTGGCGAAGACCGGATCCAGATTGCGGATGTTCGCCGAAGCGGCGAGGAAGTTCTCCTGCATCATGAGCAGGCAGTAGATCGCTTCCTGAACGCCCGTCGCGCCGAGCGAATGGCCGGTCAACGACTTGGTCGAGGAGACGGGCGGCGCCTCCTTGCCGAAGACCTCGCGGACGGCCTCCATCTCCCGGACGTCGCCGATGGGCGTCGAGGTGCCATGCGCATTCAGATAGCCGACCTTGCGTCCGCCCACCGTCGCCAGAGCCTGACGCATGCAGCGCACGGCGCCTTCGCCCGAGGGCTGGACCATGTCATGTCCGTCGGAATTGGCGCCATAGCCGATGAGCTCGCCGTAGATCTTCGCGCCGCGGGCTCTGGCCCGCTCGTATTCCTCCAGCACGACCACGCCCGCGCCGCCCGCGATGACGAAGCCGTCGCGATCGGCGTCATAGGCGCGCGAGGCGAGGGCGGGCGTCTCGTTGAAGTTCGAGGACATGGCGCCCATGGCGTCGAAGAGGCAGGAGAGGGTCCAGTCCAGCTCCTCGCCGCCGCCGGCGAAGACGATGTCCTGCTTGCCCCACTGGATCTGTTCGGCGCCCGCGCCGATGCAATGGGCCGAGGTCGAGCAGGCGGAGCTGATCGAATAGTTCAGGCCCTTGATCCTGAAGGGCGTCGCCAGAGTGGCCGAATTGGTCGAGGACATGCAGCGCGGCACCATGAAGGGGCCGATGCGCTTGGGGCCCTTCTCCAGGGTGATCCTGCCCGCCTCGAAGAGGTTCTTCGTCGAGGGGCCGCCCGATCCCATGATCAGGCCGGTGCGTTCATGGCTGACCTCGTCGGGGGCGAGTCCGGCGTCCGCGATGGCCTGCTGCATGGCGATGGCGTTCCAGGCGGCTCCGTCGCCCATGAAGCGGCGCATGCGCTTGTCCACCAGAGCCTCGATGTCGACGCCGGGCGCGCCATGCACCTGGGAGCGGAAGCCGAGCCGCGCGTAATCCGGCGCGGCGACGATCCCCGAACGCCCCTCGCGAAGGGATTGCGTCACTTCTCCGGCGTCCGCGCCGATGGAGGAGACGATTCCGAGGCCCGTGACGACGACGCGGCGCATGGCGCATACTCCTGATGTTCCGGAGCGTCCTCCGATCCGGCTGGATCTTCCGGACGCTCTCATTCCTTGTTGGGTCGCGCGATGGCTCCGGAAACCGGCTCCCGATCTGCGGATCGCGCCCTGAGGCCGATGGGACGGCATGATACCCCCCCGGGGCCCGGATCTGGAAGGCCGGATGCGCCGGAGAGGCCGTCAAGTGAGGAAGATGGCGGAGGATCAGCCCTCGGGCGCGCCGAAGAGCCCCACGCGCATGTCGCCGACCGCATAGACGGGTTCGCCGTCGGCGAACATGGTTCCGTCGGCCACGCCGAGCACGAGCTTGCGGTTGATCACGCGCTTCACGTCCACTTCATAGCGCACGAGCTTCGTGGCGGGAGTCACCATGCCGGTGAACTTCACCTCGCCCGCGCCGAGCGCCCGGCCGCGGCCCTTGAGCCCCAGCCAGCCGAGGTGGAAGCCGGTCAGCTGCCAGAGCGCGTCCAGCCCGAGGCATCCGGGCATCACCGGATCCCCGATGAAATGGCATTGGAAGAACCAGAGCTCCGGCTTCACGTCGAGTTCGGCGACGACCTTGCCCTTGCCATGCGCGCCCCCGCTTTCGGAGATCTCGACGATGCGGTCGAACATGAGCATCGGCGGAGCGGGCAACTGCGGATTGCCGGGGCCGAACATCTCTCCCCGCGCGCAGGCGAGAAGATCGTCGTAAGAGAGGCTCGAAGGGCGGGCGGTCATGCGCGATCCTGAAGGAAAGGGACTTCGCGAAGCCCTAGCATCCCCAAGGGCGCCTTTACAAGACGAACGCGGCTCATGATTCCCGGAAAGACGCGCGCGACGAAAGAAAACGCCGCCCCGAAGGCGGCGGGCTCACTCCGGAAGGGGCGCGGCCTTCGATCCGGAGGCGGCGGCCTCCGGGAGGGCGGGGGTCGGGCCGACGGGCTCCGGAGCGGGGGCGGCGCTCGCGGGGGCGGCCTCGGCGGGGGGCCTGGGCTGGGGCGTCGGCGAGAGCAGCGGCGCGGCGGGCATGGGCGGCCGGTAGGATCCGGCGCCCTGGATCCGGGCGGGCGGTCCGATGGGGCGCGGCGGCTCCAGGCCGGCGCGGCCGTAGCCCGAGCCGGGGATGTTCAGATGGGCCAGCAGCTCGCGCACCTCCTGACGGGCCGCCACATGCGACATGTCGGCGGCGGGTCCGGCGTTGGGCTCGCGCAGATCGAGCAGCGTCAGCCCCGAGAGGAAGAGCTCGCGGAAGATCGTCCGCTCCGAGAGCCCCGGCGCGATGCGGAAGCCGATGCGGCTGGAGAGCTGCTCCAGCATGGCCCCGACGCGGCGCTTGTTGTTGGCGTCGTCGAGCGGCATGCGGTTGCGCACCACCACCCAGTCGATGGGCCCGAGCCCCGCCTGAGCCCTCAGCTTGCGGCTCTCCCAGACCATCTCGGCGTAAACCGAGGGGCCGGAGATCTGGTAGCTGTAGGGGTCGATGCGGGCGAGCAGGTCGAAGTCGACGAAGCTGTCGTTCATCGGGGTGATGAGCGTGTCCGCGGCGCTATGGCCGAGCCGCGAGAGATTCGAATGCGCGCCGGGACAATCGATGATGATGACGTCGCATTGCTCGGCGAGACGCTCCAGCGCCTCGTCGAAGATGGCGGCTTCCTCGCGCCAGGCCTTGGCGCGGTCGGGATCGAGGCTCGGGCGGATCTCGGCCAGCAGCGGCGTGAGCAGGTTGACGCCCTTGCGCGAGGACCAGTTCCGCCGGTTCTCGAGATAGCGGTAGAGGCTGCGCTGACGCACGTCGAGGTCTATGGCCCCGACGCGCCTTCCCTTGCGGGCCAGCGCCACGAACACATGCATCGCGGTGGTGGATTTGCCCGATCCGCCCTTTTCATTGCCGAAGACGATGACATGCGCGCGTTGACGCATAGCGCGGCCCCTTGCGTTTGAGTCGCTCCGCCGCCGACCGGCGGGAAGGCCTTGGCCGGCGCAGGGATCAGAAGCCGAAGCCCTTGAACTTTTCCTTGAAGCGCGAGACGCGGCCGCCGGTGTCGAGCAGGCGCTGGTTGCCGCCGGTCCAGGCCGGATGGGTCAGCGGATCGATGTCGAGCTGCATGCCCTCGGGGCGGTTCAGGGTCGAACGGATCTGGATGGTCTCGCCGTTGGTCATCTTCACGTCGATGACGTTGTAGGCGGGGTGGATGTTCTTCTTCATGACGTCGCTCCGGAGCGGGCGTGAACCAGCCGTCGCCCAGGTCAGGCGCGGCGTTATCCTCAAAGGCGGGCTTATAGGCGCTTCGGGTCCCGCGCGCAAGACGGGGGGGCGCAGGAGATCCGTATCCGGAGAAGATCGGGCCTGCGCGGGGGTCTCCTGCGGCCCGGCGTCCGCCCCCTCCGCCTTGCCATGAGGCGCAAAGAGATTATAACCGCGCGCAAACCGCCCCTTCCCGCGAATCGACGCCCCGTCGCCCTGGCGCCGGGCGCGCCCTGACGGAAACCCCGCACATGCCCAGACGCGCCGATCTCCACACCATCCTCATCATCGGCGCGGGCCCGATCGTCATCGGACAGGCCTGCGAATTCGACTATTCCGGCGCCCAGGCGGTCAAGGCCCTCATGGAGGAGGGCTACCGGGTGGTGCTGGTGAATTCGAATCCGGCCACGATCATGACCGATCCCGAGCTGGCCGACGCCACCTACATCGAGCCCATCACGCCCGAGATCCTTGAAAAGATCATCGCGAAGGAGCGTCCCGACGCCATCCTGCCCACCATGGGCGGACAGACGGGCCTCAACACGGCCATGGCCCTCGTCGAGAACGGCGTGCTGGAGAAATACGGCGTCAAGCTGATCGGCGCCAACGCCCGCGCCATCGAGATGGCCGAAGACCGCAAGCTCTTCCGCGAGGCCATGGACCGCATCGGTCTCGAGAACCCCAGGGCCGAGATCGTCGCGGCGCCGCGCATCCGGGATTCCGCCGGACGCACCCTCGGCTTCGACTACGCCGAGGGCATGGCCGAGGCCCTGCGGGCGCTCGACAAGGTGGGTCTGCCCGCGATCATCCGCCCCGCCTACACGCTGGGCGGCACGGGCGGCGGCGTGGCCTACAATCGCCAGGACTACGAGCGCATCTGCCGCACCGGGCTGGAGGCCTCTCCGGTGGGCCAGATCCTCGTCGACGAATCCCTTCTCGGCTGGAAGGAGTACGAGATGGAGGTGGTCCGCGACAAGATGGACAACGCCATCATCGTCTGCTCCATCGAGAACATCGACCCGATGGGCGTCCACACCGGCGACTCCATCACCGTGGCCCCCGCGCTGACGCTCACCGACAAGGAATATCAGCGCATGCGCGACGCCAGCATCGCGGTGCTGCGCGAGATCGGCGTCGAGACCGGCGGCTCGAACGTGCAGTTCGCGCTGAACCCCGCCGACGGCCGCATGATCGTCATCGAGATGAATCCGCGCGTCTCGCGCTCTTCGGCTCTGGCGAGCAAGGCGACGGGCTTCCCCATCGCGCGCATCGCGGCCAAGCTGGCCGTGGGCTTCACGCTGGACGAGCTGGACAACGACATCACCATGGCGACGCCCGCCAGCTTCGAGCCCGCCATCGACTACGTGGTGGTCAAGATCCCGCGCTTCGCCTTCGAGAAGTTCCCCGGCTCCTCGCCGGAGCTGAGCACCGCCATGAAGTCGGTGGGCGAGGCCATGGCCATCGGCCGCAGCTTCAACGAGGCCCTCCAGAAGGCCATGCGCTCGCTGGAGACCGGGCTTTCCGGCCTTGACGAGATCCTCGTCCCCGGGCTCGCCGAGGCGGGGGATTCGCCCGACGCCCGGGCGGCGGTCCTTCGGGGCGCCCTCGCGCGCGCCACGCCGGATCGTCTGCGCATGGCGGCCCAGGCCATCCGCGAGGGCATGAGCGACGCCGAGATCCACGCCGTCACGAAGTTCGATCCCTGGTTCCTCGCCCGGATGCGCGAGATCGTCGAGGCCGAGCGCGAGGTGGCCGCCCATGGCGTGCCCCGCGAGAAATCGGCGCTGCGGCGGCTCAAGGCCATGGGCTTCTCCGACGCGCGCCTGGCGAAGCTGGCGGGCTCGAAGGAGAGCATGGTCCGCAGCCTGAGGCGCTCGCTCGGCGTGACGCCGGTCTTCAAGCGCATCGACACCTGCGCCGCCGAATTCGAGGCCCAGACGCCCTACATGTATTCGACCTACGAGGTCGACCACATGGGCGAGGCCGAATGCGAGGCCCGTCCGAGCGACCGCAAGAAGGTGGTGATTCTCGGCGGCGGCCCGAACCGCATCGGCCAGGGCATCGAATTCGACTATTGCTGCTGCCACGCCTGCTATGCGCTCGGCGAGGAGAAGGCCAAGGACAAGGACCGCGAAAGCTTCCCGCTGCCGTCCAAGCCGATCGTCTACGAAACCGTGATGATCAACTGCAATCCGGAGACCGTCTCCACCGATTACGACACCTCGGACCGCCTCTATTTCGAGCCCCTGACCGTCGAGGACGTGCTGGAGGTGCTGCGCGTCGAGCAGACCAACGGGACGCTCCATGGCGTGATCGTGCAGTTCGGCGGACAGACGCCGCTGAAGCTGGCCCAGGCTCTGGAGAGCGCCGGGATTCCGATCCTCGGCACCTCGCCGGACGCCATCGACCTCGCCGAGGACCGCGAGCGCTTCCAGAAGCTCATCGAGCGGCTGGGGCTGCTCCAGCCGAAGAACGGCGTGGCCCGCACCCGCGAGGAGGCCCGGAACGTGGCCGCGACGGTGGGGTATCCGCTGGTGGTGCGCCCCTCCTACGTGCTCGGCGGCCGGGCGATGGAGATCGTGCGCGATCCGGCCCAGCTGGAGCGCTACATCACCGAGGCCGTGGTGGTCTCGGGCGACAGCCCGGTGCTGCTCGATTCCTATCTTTCCCAGGCGACCGAAGTCGACGTGGACGCCCTTTGCGACGGGCATGAAGTCTTCGTGGCGGGCGTCATGGAGCATATCGAGGAGGCGGGCGTCCATTCGGGCGATTCCGCCTGCGTCCTGCCGCCCTATTCCCTCTCGCCGGAGACCATCGCCGAGATCAAGCGCCAGACCGAGGCCCTCGCCAGGGCGCTGCATGTGGTCGGACTGATGAACGTGCAGTTCGCGGTCAAGAACGGCGAGATCTACATCCTCGAAGTCAATCCGCGGGCCTCGCGCACGGTGCCCTTCGTGGCCAAGACCATCGGCGCGCCCATCGCCAAGATCGCGGCGCGGCTCATGGCGGGCGAGCCGCTGTCGGTCTTCGAGCTGAAGGACCAGCCGCTGAACCACGTGGCGGTGAAGGAGGCGGTCTTTCCCTTCGCGCGCTTCGCGGGCGTGGACACCATCCTCGGGCCGGAGATGCGCTCGACCGGCGAGGTCATGGGCCTCGACCGGCAGTTCGCGCGGGCCTTCCTGAAAAGCCAGATCGGCGCCGGGGTGGATCTGCCGCGCACGGGCGCCGCCTTCATCTCGGTGAAGGAGGGCGACCGCGAGGACGCCCTCGCGGCGGCGCGCATCCTCGACCATCTCGGCTTCTCGATCCTCGCCACCGAGGGGACGGCGGTTCATCTCAAGGCGGGCGGCGTGAAGGTCGAGCGGGTGAACAAGGTCTACGAGGGGCGGCCCAACATCGTCGACCGGATGAAGGACAAGCAGGTCCAGCTGGTCATCAACACCACCGAGGGCGCCCAGGCGATCAAGGATTCCTACGACATCCGCGCCACGGCCCTTGCGCTGAAGATCCCCTATTTCACCACCGGAGAGGGCGGAAAATCGGCCGCCCTCGCCATCGAGAACCTGCGCAAGGGCGGACTCGACGTGGCGCCGCTCCAGAGCTACGCCCGCAAGGCGGTCTGACGGCAGACGGGCAGGGCGGGCGTCAGCTGCGCCCGCTCCCGCCGGTCCGGATTCGCCGGGGCGTGAAAATGCAGGCCGGAGCGCAGCATGCTCCCGTGACCGAAGCCGCGTTCCCAGAAATCCGGCGCGCATTGCATCCGCATGTCGCCCTCGACGGGACGGAACTGAGGGCGGCAGAGAGCCTGCGCGGAGAAGGGGACCAGGGCCGCGCAAAGGCAGAGCGCGAGAAAAGGCGGATGCGTCATTCGTCTATCTCGTTATTTGTCGGAATTTCTATCCTTACGATGTAAGGAAAAATCGTCGTCCGGGGACGGAAAGTCAATGCGTCCCCTGTGATATCCGAAAGATTTCCGCATCCACGAAGTGTAGGCGCCTCGCCGCGCGAGGATGGTCCGGAGGGCTCGCTCCGCACGCGAATCGGGCGCCCGAATCAGGCGGTCGAATCAGGCGGCCGCATCGGCAGGATCGGGGCGGGGGGCGCGGACGCCCCCCGCCTGAGTTCAGGCGTGAGGCGCGGCGGTCGACGGAGCCGCGGCGTAGGGGAGCGCCCACAGGGGCGAGCATTCCAGATGCTCCTTTCCGCCGGGCAGGGTCACGCGCACGCAGACGGCGGCTTTCGCGGCTTGCGGAGCGAAGGCGGTGGAGACGGCTAACGCCGTTCTGAACGCCAGGACGATGGCGCGCATGGGTCATCCTCCTCGATCAAGGTGTGGTCTCGGGTCTGAGGCGAAGGAATCCGGGAGCGGATCGCGCCGGAGCGGCGCGAAGGATCCGGAAACGGGCTGTGGGGCGTCCGGGCGGAACCGCGCCCGGATGCGGGCTCGCCCCGGAAGGGGAGAGGGTCTGGCGGGCCCGGGCGGCGGGACGCGCAGCGTCCTGCGGAGCGGGAGCGGGGTCAGAGGATCGCCAGGGAAACGGCGCGGAGATTGCGCTCCGTCCGGCTTCGCCCTGAAATCAGGAGCGAAGAGCCCCGGTCCAGGGATTCTGTCGGAGCAGGATCCCGTACGGAGGCGCGCAGACAGAAAGCGATGCAGTCATGGGAGCCTCCTGTGCGAATTGTGGACGCTATGGACGAGTCGAGGGTGGATTCGAAGTAATTCCTCGAATCTGGTTCAGGAAAGGACGCTCCGCAACCGGAAAATTCCCGGAACACGGAAATCCGCCCGACCATGTGTCCTGAGGGTCGCAATGGGTGGGTCGGCCGGGAGGATCCGGCGCGGTTCAGGCCCGCTTCTCGACCCTGAAGAGCCGCCCCGCCGCAAGGGCGAGAATCGCCGCCGCGAAGGAGAGCAGGGCGCCCATCTTGGCGGAATCCTGATGCTCATGCCCGGAGGGGAAGGCGACTCCGGCCACGAAGAGCGCCACCGTGAAGCCGACCGCCGCCACGCAGCCCAGCACCGCCAGATCCGTCATGCGCATGCCCTCGGGCAGGCCCAGACCCAGAGGCCGCGCCGCGATCCAGCCCATCAGCGCGATCCCCAGAGGCTTGCCGATCAGCAGACCCGCCAGCACAAGCCAGGTCGCGGCGCCCATGGCCGAAAGCTGGACTCCGGCGTTGGCGAGCCCGAAGAAGAAGAGGATCACGTCCACGAAGGGCTTGAGCGCATGCTCCATGCGGTTGAGCAGGTCCGGCCCGCCTTCGGGACGCCCGAACCGCGCATCGGCGTGAGGAATGGCCGGAATCATCGGCAGAAGTCCGAGCGCCGGATGAATCCCCGCCTGCTGGAATCCCCACCAGCAGAGCGCCCCGAAGACGAGGTAGGGCCAGAAGCTCAGGCGGTCGCGGATCCATGTGGCGCGCGGCTTCAGCGGGTCCGCTCCGTCCAGAAGGCGCGGCAGCCTGTTGAACAGGAGCCAGGCCGCCCCCGCCATGGCGAAGGAGAAGACCAGCCAGAGCGGCTGGAGCTCGCCCGTGGGATAGAAGATCGCGAGGATGATCAGCCCGACCGCGTCGTCGGCGATGGCGAGCAGCAGCAGGAAGGCCACCGCCGGATGTCGCGCGCCGAAGACCAGCCGCCCCACCAGATAGGAGAAGGCGATGTCCGTCGCCGTGGGGATCGCCCAGCCGCGCCCGAGGTCGCTCATCTGGCCGATCAGCATCGCGCCGAGCAGATAGACGCAGATCGGGCCGATCACGCCGCCCGCCGTGGCGATGAGCGGCGTGAGGGCCTTGCGTCCGCGCAGGGCGCCGCCCTTGAGCGCCACCGCCTCCCAGACCTCCTTGCCCGCCATGGCGAAGAACAGGGCCATCAGCAGGTCGTTGATCAGGTAATGGAGCGTCAGGGTCCGCCGGCCGTCATGGAGCTGGCCGACGATGGAGTCGTCCGCCAGCACGCTCTCGATGAAATGATGGTAGTTGAGAGGAGAGAGATTGGCCCAGATCAGTCCGGTGAGCGCGCCGCCCAGCAGCAGCAGGGAATATTCCCGGATGAAGGCGACGAAGCGCATGGAGTCCTCCCGGAGGTTTCGCGGGCCAGCCTGGAGCGCAATCGGGCGAACCGCAAGATGTTCTAGATCTCGATCTCGACCAGCACCGGGACATGATCCGAAGGACGCTCCCAGCCGCGGGCGGGACGATGGATCTCGACGGAGTTCAGCGCGCCCTCCAGATCCGGCGTCAGCCAGAGGTGGTCGAGACGGCGGCCCTTGTCGGCGGCGGCCCAGTCCGGCGCGCGATAGGACCACCAGGAATAGAGCTTCTCGTGAGCGGGCGTGAACCGGCGCGCCGAATCGATCCAGCCGCCCGCCGCCTGAATCGCGTCGAGGGTGGAGGTTTCGAGGGGCGTATGGCTCACCACGTCGAGGAGCGCCTTGTGCGACCAGACGTCATGCTCCTGAGGGGCGATGTTGAAATCGCCCATGGCCATGCTGGAGGCCGCGCCCTTCGCGGACCATTCGCCGAGGTCCTCCAGAAAGCGGAGCTTGTGCGCGAATTTCGGATTGGCCTGCGGGTCGGCGAGATCGCCCCCGGCGGGGATGTAGAAGTTGTGGAGCCTCAGGCCCTGGGCCATGGTGGCGGCGATGTGGCGGGCGTCTCCGGCGCGGCCGAAATCCTGCGATTCGACGTCATGCAGCGGATGTTTCGAGAGAATCGCCACGCCGTTGTAGCCCGGTTGCCCCCTCACCGCCTGATGCGCGTAGCCGAGCGCCGCGAAGGCCTCGCCGGGGAAAAGCTCGGTCCTGCACTTGATCTCCTGGAGGCAGAGCGCATCCGGAGCGGCCTCCCGAAGATAGCGGAGGATCTGGTCCTGACGGAGCCGCGCCGAATTGACGTTCCAGGTGGCGACGCGCAGCCGGGTCATGACGTTTTCTCCCTTCGTGGATTCGCGCAAGGGTCTAGCCTGAAAACGGCTCCGCGCCCAAGGCTGAAAGCCCGGGCGCGGGGTGGGAAGAGACGGCCTTCCGCAGGCGGAGGTCAGTCCTTCTGCGGAACCGCGCCGCCGAAAGGCAGCATCCGGCGCAGGACTCCGTCGCGGTTGACGAACTGATGCTTCAGCGCGGCGAGGGCGTGTCCGGCGACCACCAGCACGAGGCCCCAGGCGATCAGGCTATGGACCTCCTTCCAGAGATTCCACGAGGCGTTCATCAGCCGCGATCCGGTCAGCTCGGCCCCGATCAGCCCGAGGCTCTGGGCGAGCTGGGCGGCCGCCTGCGGCGTGGTGAGGTGGGGCAGGGTCAGCCAGTCGAAGATCTTGACCGGCGTGGTCAGGGGCGAGGCCGAAACCGACCACCAGCCCGAAAGCGGCATGAGGATCATCAGCGTGTAAAGCGCCAGATGTCCGAGATGGGCCACGCCCTTCTCCCAGACCGGCATGCCGCGCGGCAGCCTGGGCGCCGCGCCTCCGGCGAAGCGCCAGAAGATCCGCGCCAGCGCGAGGCCCAGCACGATCAGCCCGAGGGATTTGTGCAGATTGGTCGGTTCGATCTTGTCGAAGCCCTTCAGCACGTCCGCGATGTAGAGCCCGAAGAAGAACAGGCCGATGATCAGGATCGCGAGGGTCCAGTGGAGGAACTTGGCCGGAGCGCCCCAGCGCTCGGGCGTGTTGCGGATGGGCATGGCTCTCGCTCCGGCGATGGCTGAGGTGCTGCGAAGGCGTCGGGCGCGCGGAGGAAGCCCCCTGCGCGCCCGGAAGAGGCTCAGGAGCCGGGGGTCAGTTCGAGGCTGACGCGGACCGGGATCTCGGCGCCGATGGCCGGGGCGTAGGTGCTCATGCCGTATTTCGTGCGGTCGATCACGCCGGTGGCCTCGACGCCGAGGGTCTCGGTCTGGGAGGCCGGGTTCGGGCCGAGCTGGAGGATGCGGACCTCGAAGGTCTCCTCGTGGGTCTGGCCGAGCAGGGTCAGGTCGCCGGTGACCTTCGCGGTGTCGTCGCCGGTCGTCTCGACCGACTTCGAGATGAAGGTGATCTTCGGGAATTTCTCGACGTTGAAGAAATCGGCGGTGCGCAGATGATCGTCGCGGGCCGCGAAGAAGGTGTCCACGGAGGCGGCGTCGATCTCGAAGCTCACCTTGGCTTCGGCCGGGGCCTCGGGATCGTAATCGACTTGGGCGTCGAGGGTGCGGAAGACGCCCAGCGTGTCGGAGAAGCCGAAGTGGTTGACCGTGAAGCTCACGAGGCTGTGGCTCTTGTCGAGCGCCCAGGGGGCCGCCGAGGCGCCCGAAACGGAGAGGGCGGCGAAAAGGGCGGCGGCCGGGAGAGCGGTCAGGATGCGGCGCATGAGTGGGGAATCCTTCCTTGCGGGTGCGAAACGGATCTGCGAATTCGTCGCCGCGAAGGGGGAGACCCATGCGCTCCTCTCGGGAGGGGGCTCTTCCGCAGCGCGAAAGGAAATAGGCTGCGCCAGCGCGGAAAACCAGAGGCGCGCGCGAGACTCTGCGTTCATCCCGGGCGGACAATCCCCCGGGAGCCTTCACCTCCGCGTGAGGCGCGGGGCGGGCGGAGGCCTCCGGGCGCGGGAGGAAGGCGTTTCCGCCTCTTCCGAAACCGCCTAGACTGCGCCGCCGATCTCCTCCCGCCGAAAGGACGCCCCCCCATGGCCCTCGCAAGCTCCGCCGCGACGCTCCGGATCATTCCCTGCCTGAAGGACAACTACGCCTATCTGCTGCGCGATCCGGCCTCCGGCGAGACGCTGCTGATCGACGCCCCCGAGGAAGGGCCCATCCGCGCGGCGGTCGAGGAGCTGGGCGGGCGGCTCGACAAGGTGATCCTGACCCACCACCATGACGACCACAAGGCGGCGGCCGAGCCTCTGCGGGCGGCCTACGGCAGCGCGGTCTTCGGCCCCGCCGCCGAAGTAGACAAGCTGCCGCCTCTGGACCGGGCGCTCGAACCCGACGCGGAGATTCCCTTCGCGGGCGGCTTTCTCTGGACCATCGCCACGGGCGGCCATACGCTCGGGCATCTGGCCTTTCACTGGCCGAAGGGGGGGATGGTCTTCACCGGAGACGCCCTGTTCTCGGCGGGCTGCGGCAGGCTCTTCGAGGGCGACGCCGCCATGGCCTTCGCGGGGCTCCGGAGGCTCAAGGCCCTGCCGCCCGAGACGCGGATCGGCTTCGGCCATGAATACACCGCGACCAACCTGGCCTTCGCCGCCACGGTCGAGCCGGAGAACGAAGCCGCCCGCGCCTATCTGGCCGAAGTGAAGGCCTCCGGGCGCTCGACGCCGAGCACGCTGGCGCGGGAGCTGGCGGTGAATCCCTTCCTGCGCGCGGATCGGCCGGAGCTCGCGGCGGCGCTCGGCCTGAGCGGCGCGCCGGAGGTCGAGGTCTTCGCCGAACTCCGCCGCCGCCGGGACAGATTCTGAAAGGCCGGGAGCCTTTCCGGCTGCGCTGGAGAACGCTCTAGCGTCCGCCGAGTCCGATCTCGCGGCGCGCGGTCTTCTGGCCGACGTAGCGGTCGAGCAGCAGATCGCAGATCCCCGCCAGGACCACGGTCAGGAAGGCCGTGGTCTGGAATTTCGGGACGGCGGCGAACAGCACCGTCGCCGCCAGCGTGAAGACCAGCGACATCCAGTCGTTGCCCGAACGATCCTCGACGCCGCGCGTGGCGCGCATGGTCTCCACCCCCACCGAGATGAAGCCCGCCACGATGAAGAAGGTCAGCCAGCTCAGCGCGAAGGTTCCGTTGATCAGCGGGATCTGGATGATGGTGCTCTGGAAGAAGCGGTCCAGCGCAGGCCCGGCGTCCGGCGCCGTGTTGAACAGGTGGCCCGCTCCGAACAGCGCCGCCACATAGATCAATCCCGCCCAGACATAGGCCGGAACGCCCCTGAGAATCGCATCCATGCCGGTCTCCTCCGTTGTGCAGGCCTGAAAAGCTCCGGATCCTCCGGAGCGTCAAGAGCGCGGAAGGCTCAGCCCCCCACCGCGCCGTGATAGAAGAACCGCCCCAGTCCCAGCGTGAAGACCAGCCCGCCCCCGATCCAGTGCAGCACGAAGACCAGCGGAAAGGACCAGGCCCGCAGATAGGCCCATCCGAAGATCAGCCCCGCCGCGAAGGTGATCGCCACCGGAACCCAGCTTTGAAACAGGATGTGGGCGAAGGCGAAGACCGCCGCATTGATCAGGATCCGCGTGGCGTCGTTGGGCAGCAGGGCGCCGTAGCGGCGGAAGAACAGCGTCCGGTAGAGGATCTCCTGACCCAGCACCGAAAACCACGGATAGAGCATCAGGATCGCGATCCAGAGCCGCGGATTCTGGCGCGGCATCGCCAGGAGCTGGTCCGGCGCCAGCCACAGGACCATCAGCGACAGGAAGGCCGCCGCGATCAGCGAGAAGCCGAGAATCAGACGCCCCTGTCCCTTCAGCCCGCTGAAGTCGACCAGCTCGCGCCAGCGGAATCCCGGCGTGATCGCCAGAAGCGCCAGCCCCAGCAGCGAGGTGCCGATGATCGCCGCGAAAAGCGGAACCTGCGCGATCAGGGCCGCCAGAGCCGCAGGCGCCGCCACATACAGCGCCAGAAACTCCGCCCAGAGCCTGCGGCGCGAAGCGGACAGGGGCGCGCCGTCGATTTTCCATAGAAGGTCGGTCATGGGGTCAGGTCCTGCATGGGCGTCGGGTCTTCGGGCGCGGAGCCCGCGTCGGGCGGACTCCGCGGAGTTTCGAATCTTGCGCGCGGCGGCGCGGCGCCTATGATGCCGCCTCACGACGCTTCCGGCGCCCGCCTGGCGGAATGGTAGACGCAAGGGACTTAAAATCCCTCGACTTCGGTCATGCCGGTTCGAGCCCGGCGGCGGGCACCAGGACTCCCCCTCCGCCCGGACGGAGAAGCCCGGCGCGCGCCTCCGCCGAGGAGCTCAGCGGCCGCCCAGCTCGACGATGGTCTGGGCCAGCCAGGCGTCCTGAGCCCCCAGTTCGTAGGCCCGACGCAGATCCGGCGCCGCCTGAGCCTGCTGTCCGGCCTCCCAGGCGATCTTTCCGCGCCGCAGGAAGGCGTCGGCGTAGGCCGGATCGGCCTGGATGGCCTGTCCGTAATCGGCGTAGGCGCCCTGACGGTCGCCCGCGAGCAGACGGGCGTCGCCCCGGAAGGCGTAGGCCTGGGCGTCGGAGGCGTTGAGCGCCACGGCGGCGTCGAAATCGCGGATCGCCTCCTGAGGCCGCCCCAGCAGCACGAAGGCCCGGCCGCGGTTGAAGAAGATCCGCGGATCGCGGCGATTCGGATTGATCCCCGCCGCCCGGTCCAGAGCCTGAGCCGCGCCGTTTCCGTCTCCGGCCAGAACCAGAGCCGCCCCCAGGGCGATCAGCGGCTCGGGGTCGTTCGGCTGCGCCAGGGAGGCCGCGCGCTGGAGATCCGAAGCGGCTTCGCCGTAGCGGCCCATGCGGGTCAGGGCGTTGCCGCGGTTCAGCCAGGCCTCCATGAGGTCGGGCGAGGCCCGGATGGCGAGGCTCGCGTCGCGGGCGGCGAGGGAGTCCTGTCCGCGTTCGGCGAAGGCCCAGGCGCGGTTGACGTAGGCCTGAGCCTCGCCGCGCGGCGAGAGCCTCCCGCTCTTGACGGCCAGGGTGCAGGTGGTGATCACCTGAAGCGGAGTCTTCGCCACGCCGCAGGCCTCGGCGTAGGTCTCGACCTGGGCGAAGGCGGGGGCCGTCGGGGCGGAGAAGGCCAGGACGGCGCCGGCCAGAAGGGCGGGGCGCAGTCGGAACGGCGGGCGCGGCTGATGCGGCATTGAGGGGACTCCTGATTTCGGCCCGGAATTCGATGGCGAATCTTCAGACTTGAGGCTCTTGTATCTGGGATTGGCCTGAGGCGAAATCGAGGCGCCGCGCCGAGGGCGCGAATCTCTTCTGCGCGAGAATCCCCCGACCCAGGGAGCGGGCCATGTCACTTCCGCTTCAGGCGGCGCTCTGGATGACGCTTTCGGCGCTGGGCGCCTCCTTCATGAACTTCGCGGTGCGGGGGCTGAGCGTCGAGCTTTCGGGCGCTTCCGTGGCCTTTCTGCGCATGGCCTTCGGGAGTCTGCTCTTCCTGCCGCTGCTGCTGAGGCCCGGACAGGCGCCCTTGAGCTTCTCGCGGCCCTGGCGGCATGTCCTGCGCGGGGCTCTGGTGGGGGTCTCGACGGTCTGGGGCTTCGAGGCCCTGACGCGCATGCCTCTGGCCACCGCGACCGCGCTGTTCTTCCTCGCGCCGATCTTCGTGACCGCCTTCGCGGCGCTGCTGCGGCTGGAGAAGGTGGGAATCTGGCGATGGGGAGCCTCGGCGGCGGGTTTTCTCGGGGCGCTGATCATCCTGCGTCCGGCGAGCGGGGAGGGGTTGTCGCTCGGCGCCTTCTACGCCGTGGGGAGTTCGGCGCTCTTCGCGGCGGCGCTTCTGGTGGGGCGGCCGCTCTCGCGCGAGGACGGCGCCCTCAGCGTGATGGTCTCGTCCAACGTGGTGGGGGCTCTGGCGGGCCTGCCCTGGGCTCTGAGCGCCTGGGGGACGCCTTCGGCGCCCTGGCTCTGGGGCGTGCTGGCGGCGGCGATTCTGGCGGGCTCGATCCGCTCCTTCGCCGACATCAAGGCCTATGATCTGGGCGAGGCGGGGTTCCTTGCGCCCTTCTCCTTTCTGCGCCTGATCTTCGTGGCGGTCGGCGCCTGGCTTCTCTTCGACGAGACTCCCGACGCCCGGACCCTCTTCGGCGCGACGCTCATCGTGGGCGCGAGCGTCGCCACCGCCCTGCGCGAGGCCCGCAGGAAACGCCCGATCTCCCGCACAGGACTCCCCTCATGAGCTTTCCCGCCCGCGCGCCGCGCCCCATCCCGAAGATCGAGACCGAGCGCCTGATCCTCGACGCCCACCAGGCCGGGGATCTGGCGGACCACGCCGCCATCTGGGCCGATCCGGAGGCCATGCGCCATGTGCTGGGCTCGGTTTCGGACCTTCAGACGAGCTGGTTCCGGATCCTGCGCCATGCGGGGCTCTGGCAGGTGCTCGGCTACGGCTTCTGGGCGCTGCGCGAGAAGGCGACGGGGCGCTACGTCGGCGACATCGGGTTTCAGGACGCCAGGAGGCCCCTCGACCCGCCTCTGGAGCCTGCGCCCGAAGCGGGCTGGGTGCTGGCGCCCTGGTCCCATGGGCGCGGCTACGCCACCGAGGCCATGACGGCGGCTCTGGGCTGGCTCGACGCCGAGACAGCGCATCGCCGGAGCTTCTGCCTCATCGCTCCGGCGAATCTGGCCTCGCTGCGGGTCGCCGAGCGGCTCGGCTACCGCTCTTCGGGCGCGACGAAGCTGAACGGCGAGGTCTCGGCGATCCTCTGGCGCGAGAAGCCTGACCGGGAGGCTTGACGCGCCGCCTCCGCGCGCGTAAAAAACGCCCGTTTCCGGGAGGCTTTGCGTTTCCCGGTCCTCGGGGCGTTCCGGGGATCGACGTCCGTCGGCGCGATGCGCTCACGGGCGCGTTCGGTCTTGGGGCGTTCCGGAGATCCCGCCGCGAATCTCACAGGAGCGCGCGATGTTCGAAAACCTCTCCGAACGCCTTTCAGGCGTCTTCGACAAGCTCACCCGTCAGGGCGCGCTGACCGAGGCCGACGTCGACGCCGCCATGCGCGAAGTGCGCCTCGCCCTGCTCGACGCGGACGTGGCTCTGCCCGTCGCCCGCGATTTCATCGCCCGCGCCCGCGAAAGGGCGGTGGGGCAGGCGGTGCTGAAATCCATCACCCCCGGCCAGCAGGTCGTGAAGATCGTCCATGACGAACTCGTCGCGACGCTCGGCGGCGAAGGGGACAAGGCGGGCGAGATCGACATCGGTTCGCCCCCCGCGCCGATCCTCATGGTCGGCCTCCAGGGCTCGGGCAAGACCACCAGCACCGCCAAGATCGCCAGACGCCTGACCGAGCGCAGCCGCAAGCGCGTGCTCATGGCCTCGCTCGACACCCGCCGCCCCGCCGCCATGGAGCAGCTGGCCATTCTCGGCGCTCAGGTCGGCGTGGACGTCCTGCCGATCATCGTCGGACAGGATCCCGTCGCCATCGCCCGGCGCGCCATGACCCAGGCCCATCTCGGCGGCTATGACGTGGTGATGCTCGACACGGCGGGCCGCCTGCACGTCGACGCCGAGCTGATGGCCGAGGTCCAGGCGGTCAAGGCCGCCGTGAAGCCCCATGAGACCCTTCTCGTGGTGGACAGCCTCACCGGCCAGGACGCGGTGAACGTCGCGCGCGAATTCGACGGCCAGGTGGGCGTCTCGGGCGTGGTGCTCACCCGCATGGACGGCGACGGACGCGGCGGCGCCGCGCTCTCGATGCGCGCCGTCACCGGCAAGCCGATCAAGCTGATCGGCGTCGGCGAGAAGATGGACGCCCTCGAGGAGTTCCATCCCGAGCGCGTCGCGGGCCGCATCCTCGGCATGGGCGACATCGTCGCCCTCGTCGAGAAGGCTCAGGAGAACATCGAGCAGCGCGAAGCCGAGCGTATGGCCAGGCGTATGGCCAAGGGCCTCT
The DNA here is from genome assembly GCF_028688855.1 of Neomegalonema sp. GTDB lineage: Bacteria > Pseudomonadota > Alphaproteobacteria > Rhodobacterales > Rhodobacteraceae > Neomegalonema. The sequence goes on from NZ_JAQTXI010000003.1 coordinate 19,192, forward strand.
TCGACCTCAACGACCTGCACGCCCAGCTCGAACAGATGCGCAAGCTCGGCGGCGTCAAGGGCATGATGGAGATGCTCCCCGGCATGGGCAAGATGGCCGGGAAGATCGACGAATCGAAGATGGACGACAAGGCGATCCGCCGCCAGATCGCCATGATCCAGTCGATGACCAAAAAGGAGCGCAAGAACCCCGACCTGCTCCAGGCCAGCCGCAAGAAGCGCGTGGCCGCAGGCGCGGGCGTCGAGGTCTCCGAGATCAACAAGCTTCTGAAGATGCACCGGCAGATGGCCGACATGATGAAGAAGATGGGAAAGATGGGCAAATCCGGCCTGCTGCGCGGGGGACTCTCCTCGCTGATGGGCAAGGCCGGGATGCCTCAGGGCGCCGATCCTTCGGCGTCCGGCGCTCCTGCGGGTCTGCCCGGCGGCGCGCTCTCCGGGCTGCGGCTGCCGCCCAACCTGACCGGCCTCGGCCGTCGCAAACCCTGAATCACCTCGCTAAGGAAGAAGAACCATGGCTCTGAAGATCCGTCTGGCCCGCGCGGGCGCCAAGAAGCGTCCCCATTACCACATCGTCGTGGCCGACGCCCGCTCGCCCCGCGACGGCAGCTTCATCGCGCGCCTCGGCACCTATACGCCGCAGCTCGCCAAGGACTCCGGGATCCGCGTCCGCCTCGACGTCGAGCAGTCGAAGGAGTGGATCGCCAAGGGCGCCCAGCCCACCGACCGCGTGACCCGCTTCCTGGAGAACGCCGGCGTCATCGCCAAGGCCGACCGCTCCAACCTCAAGAAGGGCGAGCCCGGCAAGAAGTCCGTCGAGCGCGCCAAGGCCCGCGCCGAGAAGACCGCGGCCCTCGAAGCCGCCAAGGAAGAAGCCGCTTCCTGATCCTGCGTCGAGGACAAGCTCCATGGCCGCATCCGCGCCGATTCCCGAAGTCCCGAGCTTCCCCGGCGCGCAAGCGCCGGGCGAGGCCCTGCGGCTTCAGGGCGCGGGGGTGGTCCTGGAGCGCCTCGATCCGGCGGAGCATGGCGCGGATCTGACCGCCGCCGCTCTGGCGGATTCTCCGGAGCGCTGGGCCTGGATGGCGGTCGGCCCCTGGGCCGAAGCCGCCGCCTTTCAGGAGTGGCTCGCGGCCTGCGCCGCCTCCTCGGCGGCCGCCTTCTACGCGATCCGCCCCGAAGGCGGCTCCGCTGCGGGCGTCATGAGCTACATGCGCTTCGACCCTCCCCATCGGGTGGGCGAAATCGGCTCCATCTGGTTGTCCCGGTCTCTGGCGGGCGGCGCGCTCGCCACGGCGGCCTTCGCGGCCATGATGCGCCACGCCTTCGAGGATCTCGGCTTGCGCCGCCTCGAATGGAAATGCGATTCGCGGAATCTTCCTTCGCGTCAGGCCGCCCTGCGGCTGGGATTCGTCGAGGAGGGGCTCTTCCGTCAGCACATGATCGTCAAGGGCCGCAACCGCGACACCGCATGGTTCTCCATGCTGGACGGCGAATGGCCCCGCGCCAGAGCCGCCTTCGGACTCTGGCTCGCGCCGGAGAATTTCGACGCGGAGGGGCGCCGCAGACGGAGCCTGGCCGAAATCCGGGAGTCCCTGACATGAGCGAGCCCGAAGGCAAGGCCAGAGAAGACCGCGTCTGCGTCGGCGCCATCGCCGGCGCCTTCGGCGTGCGCGGAGAGGCGCGGCTCAAGCCCTTCACCGAGGATCCCCAGGCCGTGGCCTCCTACGGCCCGGTCGAGACCGAGGACGGCGCCCGCAGCTTCACGCTGAAGATCTCGCGGCCCATCGGCGACGGCCTGGCGGTCTGGCTGTCGGGCGTGAAGACCCGCGAGGAAGCCGAGGCCCTGAAGGGAACGCGGCTCTACGTCTCCCGCGAGGCCCTGCCGGAGCCCGAGGAAGACGAATTCTACCACGCCGATCTGATCGGCCTGAAGGTCGAGGATCTGAAGGGCGAGCCCCTCGGGGTGGTGCGTTCGGTGCAGAATTACGGCGCCGGGGATTTCCTCGAGATCGTGACTCCGGGCCGCAAGGCTCCGGCGCTGATGCCCTTCACCCGCGAGACCACCCCGAAGATCGACCTCAAGGGCGGACGCCTCGTCGCCGATCCGCCGGAAGGCGTCTTCGGCGAAGATGAAAAACCGCCGAAACCCGCCGGAGAGGACGCCGAATCCTCATGACCGACGAAGCGACGCCTGCGCGCGCCGCGGGCCGTCTGGCCGTGCGGACGACCCGCCGTCCCGAGCCGCTGGAGGAGCTGCGCCCCGAACCGCTCTGGCGGGCGAAGATCCTGACGCTGTTTCCCGCCATGTGGCCGGGGCCTCTGGGCTACAGCCTGATCGGCAAGGCGCTGGAGCTGGGGCTCTGGTCCTGCGAGGCGCTGGACATTCGCGCCTCCGCACGCGATAAGCACCGCAGCGTGGACGACGCCCCGGCGGGCGGCGGCCCCGGCATGGTGTTGCGCGCGGACGTCGTCGCCGCCGCCATCGACGCGGCCCGCGAGGATGCGCCGGAGCTGCCCGTCATCGCGCTGACGCCCCGGGGACGCCCGATCTCTCAGGCGCGGGTGCGCAGGCTGGCGGAGCAAGGCGGCGCCTTGCTGCTCTGCGGAAGATTCGAAGGGATCGACGAACGCGTCCTCGAGGCGCGGAACGTCGAGGAGATCTGCGTCGGCGACGCCGTGCTGACCGGGGGAGACATCCCCGCCATGGCGCTGATCGACGCGACGGTTCGGCTCTTGCCCGGGGTGCTCGGCAAGATCGAATCGACGGCGGAGGAAAGCTTCTCCGCCGGTCTGCTGGAGCACCCGCAATATACGCGGCCCGTGGACTGGGAAGGGCGTCCGATTCCCGAGATTCTCCTCTCGGGGCATCACGCCAGAGTCGCCGGATGGCGACGCGCCCAGGCCGAAGCCGCGACCCAAGAAAGACGTCCCGATCTCTGGCGGGCCTATCAGGACGCCGAGGGAGACCAGAGCAATCGGACAGGCGCCTCGCGGACGAAAGCCGGGCGCGCCAAGAACACAGGAGAGACCCCATGAACGTTCTTCAGCAGATCGAAGCCGAAGAGCTCGCGAAGCTCAAGGCCGCCCGCCCGATCCCGGACTTCGCCCCCGGCGACACCATCAAGGTGAACGTCAACATCCGCGAAGGCGACCGCAGCCGCGTCCAGGCCTATGAGGGCGTCTGCATCGCCCGCTCCGGCGGCGTGACGCTCAATGCGAACTTCACCGTCCGCAAGATCTCCTACGGCGAGGGCGTCGAGCGCGTCTTCCCGCTCTACGGCCCGGTGATCGCCTCCATCGAGGTGGTGCGTCGCGGCCGCGTGCGTCGCGCGAAGCTCTATTACCTGCGCGAGCGTCGCGGCAAGTCGGCCCGCATCATCGAGAAGACCAACTACAAGCCCAAGGCCCCCGCCGCCGAGTGATTCGGCGCCGGGCGATCCGCCTTCAGGCCGCAGACCGCGCCGCCCCTTCCGCAAGGAGGGGGCGGTTTTCGTCTGGCCGAAAGGCGCGTTGGCGCATCGGCGCGGAGCGCGCAGGATGACCGCGAAGGAGTCTCCGCCATGCGATTCGCCGCTCTCGCCCTGACGATTCTGGCGCTCTGCGCCGCTCCGGCCCGCGCCGAAGCGCCCAAATCCCTCCATGGCGTCGATCCGGTCACGGGATTCCGCATGGAGAACTTCCGCGCCCCGACTCCCGATTCCCTGCCCGGCGGGGTGGTGGCCCATCTGGAGATGGCCGAAGCGGCCTCCGAAAGGGGCGTCTATCAGCTCGTGGACGTCTACGCCGAGGGCATGAAGCCCGTGCCGGACAGCGGAGAATGGGCGATCTTCAACGACCGCCTGCATCTGCCGGGCTCGATCTGGCTGCCGGGCGTGGGCGGCGGGGCTCTGGACGAGGCGACCGAAGCCTATTTCCGCCGCGCTCTGGAGCGAATCACCCAAGGCGACAAGGCGCGCGGACTGATGTTCTATTGCATGTCCGATTGCTGGCAGAGCTGGAACGCCGCCCGTCGGGCGATTCTCTGGGGTTATGAGAAGGTCGCCTGGTATCCGCTCGGGACGGACGGCTGGCTGGAGGCGGGCGGCGAGCTCGTCGCGGGAGAGCCCCTGAACTTCCTCGATCCCTGAGGCCTCCGGAGCGCAGGGCCGTCCCGGCCCGGCCCCGAGCGGCGCCTCCGGAGGATGCGCGCGGAGCTTGCGCGCAGGGCGATCCGCCTTCCGCCGAAGGTCTTAATTCGTTCATGAAGCCAATGGTGGCATGATGCAGGTTCAATGCGCCGGCTTCATCGCCGGAGCGAGATGAGAAACGCGCTTAGGGAGGAACGGCATGTTTCGTGGGATCGCGCTCGCGCTGTGCGCCGTGGCGGGCTTTGCGGCTCCGGCGGTCGCGGCGGGCGACGTCGCAGCCGGCAAGAAGGTCTTCAACCGCTGCAAGGCCTGCCATGAGGCCGAGAAGGACGCCAACAAGGCGGGGCCGAGTCTGCATGGAGTCATCGGGCGTCACGCCGGCGCCGTCGAGGGCTTCAAGTATTCCGCCGCCATGGCCAAGGCCGGCGAGGAAGGCCTCATCTGGACCGAGGAGAAATTCTCCGAATACATGGTCAAGCCCAAGGACATGATCCCGGGAAACACCATGTCCTTCGCGGGGCTCCGCAAGCCCGAGGACATCGCCAACCTCCTCGCCTATCTCGAGAGCGTCGCGCCGGAGAAGGCCGAAGGAGCCGCCGAGGAGAAGGAAGCCGCGCCCGCCGAGTGAGGCCCGGGGCTCCCGAGAAGGAAACCGCGCCGCCGAAGGGGTCTTCGGCGGCGTCGTCATGTCCGGGGGCCGTCTCCGGGCCTGCGCCGGGGGTCAGCGGAAGTCGATCCGGATCGGCGACTGGAAGGTGTAGGTCTCGCCCGGAGGGGCCCCCGCCGGAACCGGCGGATAGCGCGGCGCCGTGCGGGCCGCCCGCAGGACCATCTGGTCGAGCGCGCCGTTGCCCGAGGATTGCGAGATCTCGGCGCTGACGAGGCTTCCGTCGCGCCGGATGCTGAGCGTCAGCACGATGGTGCCCTGGAAGCGTCGCGAACGCGCGGTGCGGATGTCCGGCGAGCGGTTCAGCGCCTGGTCGATGACGTTGCGCACCAGAGATCCGTAATTGCTCAGATCCACCGAGCCGGTTCCTCCGGCCACGCCGCCCGCGACTCCGCCGGCCTGGCCGCCCGCCGAGCCCCAGGCGACTCCGCCGCCCGAAGCCGAGGGCGCGCTCGCAGCGGAGCCCGTGGGCGAACCGAAGGCCGATCCGCCGCCCGGCGCTCCGCCCGAAGACGGAAGCGGCGCGGCGGGACGCGGCGCCGTCGGCGCGGCGTAGGCCCCGACCGGCGCCGCAGAAGGCGCCGGATAGGGCGAAGGCGCCGCCATGGCCATGGTCGAAGGGGCGGGCGCCGGAGGGACGTAAGGCGTCGGCGCGGGCGGCGCCGAGACGGGCGCCGCGGCCGGAACATAAGGCGCAGGCGTCGGCGCGACATAGGGGGTCGGCGCGACGTAGGTCGGCATGGGGGCGGGCTCGGGCACGCGCGCCGCGGCCACCAGGGTGAAGGGCTCCGAGGGCGCGACCACGGGCGCGGGCGCCTGATAGACGGGAGGCGGAGTCCAGACCTGCTCCAGGGGAATCGGAGTCGCCTCCGGCGGAGCCGCGAGAATCACGGGCTCGGGCGTCGGCGGCTGATAGACCGGCGGCGGCTCGTAGACCGGCAGGGGCGCGGGCGGCGGCGGAGGAGGATCATAGACGGGAGGCGGCGGCGGCGGATCATAGACCGGCGGCGGAGGAGGGGGAGGCGGAGGAGGCTCCGGCGGCGGCGGCTCCGGGGGGGGAGGCGGCGGAGGCGGAGGCGGAGGGGGCTCCGGCGCGGGAGGCGGCGGCGGCGCTTCGGCCACCTGCACGGGCTCCGGCGCAGGGGGCGGCATGGGCCGCGCAGGCGGCGGAGGCGCCGAAGCCGGCGCCATGCTGGGGGGCTCGGGTTCGGGCGCGGGGGGCGCAGGCTCGGGCTCCGGCGCGGGAGGCAGGTCCGGTTCGTCCTCGAACAGGGGCTCCTCGTCGGCCAGCTCGGCCATCTCCAGAGCCGCAGGCGGCTCGGGAGCGGGTTCGGGCGCAGGGGGAGGAGGCTCGTCCTCGGCGAGGTCGATCTCCGGCAGGTCGTCCGTCATCTCCGGCGGAGGCGGCGGCTCGATCTCCTGGCGCAGCTGCTCGATGGTCTCGGGCTCGGGCGGTTTCGAGGTCAGCGCCTCGAACTCCTCGACGGTGATCGTCTCGATCTCCAGCGGGAGCTCGGGGGGCGGCTCCTCCAGAGGCGCAGCGCCGGGCATGACCGAAAACAACAAGCCCAGATGCAAGGCCCCCGAGAAGACAGCGCCCACCCGCATGGATTCAGTTCCTTTTCGTCAAACGCCCCTGGCTCGATCCGCGCGCGAGAGGCTGCGAATCGATGATTCGGCTTGTGGCGCCGGTCGCTTCACTTCGTCAGGAGCAGCTTGCCCTGACGCGTGACGCGCAGAAGATAGGTCTCCCCGCGATGCGCGATGCGCAGCAGGCTGGAGCCCTGGAAAAGCTCCGCGCTCTCCAGGGTGGGCGAAACCGCGGCCGCGACGACCGCGCTCACCGAGGGCGGGGCGACGGGCGACGGATTGGCGAGCGACTGGGTGCGCATGGGAACCTCTCCGGTTGGGTTAGGGGCCGCGACTCGCTTGGAGGCCGGACCCGACGCCCTCTTATTGACGCGTCGTTCCGCGAAAATCAATTCCTGAATAAAACGCTCGGAAATTATCTTGACTTCCCTGGTCGGATATCTAGAAATCGGGGTCAGCCAAGGTCGGCGGTCGCTTCCGAGAGGAGCGCGGCGAACGGCTTGAGCCGGGAAATCAGGATTTGTCCGCCTTCCGGCGGCTCCCGTTTTCCGTTTCGCGCCTCGTCGGGTTGCGCCATGATCTGGCGGAGCAAGACGCGGCCCGGGGAAATGCGGCGGCGTTCATCACGCGAAGGAATTGCTGGGATGTCCACCACCGTCATCGATTTCACCGGACTCGCCCGACGCGAGGTCGAGTTGCGCGGCGCCCGTCCAGGGTTGCGTCGGCGCGATGCGGCCGAGGCGCTGGGCGTGTGTGAAGCGGCCCTGGTCGAGGCCCTCCGGATCTCCGAGGGCGGAGCGCTGTCCCTCCGCCGCCCGACGAGTCCGGAGGGTTTCGGCGAGCTCCTCAAGGAGCTGCCCCCTCTCGGCCGCCTGATGGCCCTGACCCGCAACGAACATTGCGTCCACGAGGTCTACGGCGCCTACGCCGCGCCCCAGCTCTTCGGGGCCATGGGCATGACGCTCGGCGCCATCGACCTGCGGCTCTTCCTGAGCAACTGGCGTTTCGGCTACGCCCTGACCGAGCAGACCGAGCGCGGCCCGCGCCGCAGCCTGCATTTCTTCGACGCCTCGGGCGAGGCCGTCCACAAGATCTACGCCACCGCCGAAACCGACCTGGAGGCCTGGGAGGCCCTCGTCTCCCGCTGGACCGATCCGGCCCCCGCCGCGCCCGAATACGTCGCCCCCCCCCCGCGCCGCGCCGGACGCCCGGACGCCGAGGTCGATCTGGAGGCCCTCCGGGCCGGATGGGCCGCCATGCGCGACCCCCATGACTTCGAGACCCTGCTGAAGAAGCACGACGTCACCCGGATCCAGGCCCTGGCGCTGGTCGGCGAGGAGTTCGCCCGGCCTGTCGCCCGGGAGTCCATCCGGACCGTTCTCGAAGGCGCGGCGGCGGGCGAGGTTCCGCTGATGGTCTTCGTGGGCAACCGCGGCTGCATCCAGATCCACACCGGCGCGCCCAGGACCGTGAAGGTCATGGGGCCCTGGCTGAACATCCTGGATCCGGGCTTCAACCTGCATCTGCGCGAGGACCGCGTGGCCTCCGCCTGGGTGACGCGCAAGCCTGCGGGCGCGGACCATGTCCATGCGCTCGAGCTTTACGACGAGACCGGCTTCTGCTTCGCGCGCGTCTTCGGCGAGCGTCACGGCGACGAGGCCGAACGCGCCGACTGGCGCGCTCTGGCGACGGGCCTTGCGCCCGCCGTGGGAGAACTCGCGTGATGCGGCGCAAGCTCCTGGGCCTCCTCGCGGGGGTCGCGGCTCTGGCTCTGGGCGCGGGATCCGCGCCCGCCGGGGCCGAAGAGGCGGCCGCTGCGCGCGTCGTCTCGCTGGGCGGAGACCTGACGGAGATCGCCTTCGCCCTCGGCGCGGGCGGATCCATCGTCGCGGCGGACGACACGGCCACCTGGCCCGAAGCCGCTGCGGAATTGCCGAAGGTCGGCTATGTGCGCCGCTTCTCCCCCGAGGGCGTGCTCGGCCTGACGCCGGATCTGGTCATCGCGGCCCATGACGCCGGGCCGGAGCTGGCTCTGGAGCGCCTGCGGTCGGCGGGGCTTGAGGTGAAGGTCGCGCCGGACGGCGAAGGCTGGGACTCGGTCGCGCCCAAGATCGCCTTCGTGGGCGAGGCGCTGAAGCGTCCCGCCGAAGCCGAGGCGCTGATCGAAGAAACCACGACCCACATGGCCGCCGTTCAGGCGGTGCTCGAGAAGACCGACGAGCGTCCCGGCGTGATCTTCATCATGTCGGATCAGCGCGGCTCGCCCATGGCGGCGGGACGCGGCACGGCGGCCGACGCGGTGATCGCCCTTGCGGGCGGACGCAACGTCATCACGGAATACGAGGGCTACAAGCCCCTGTCGCGCGAATCGGCGGCGGCCATCGCGCCGGACGTCGTGCTGGTGCCCAATCACGTCCTCGCCTCCATGGGCGGGATCGAGGGGGTGAAGGCGCGGCCCGAATTCGCGGCGTCTCCGGCGGCGCGCGAGGACCGGATCCTCGCCATGGACGCCATGAAGCTGCTCGGCTTCGGCCCGCGCACGCCCGAGGCGGTCGAAGAGCTGGCGACGGCGCTGCATCCCGAGCTCGCCCCCGAGCTCGCCAGGGCGCTGGCGGCGGCCGCGCCGTGACCGAAATGACGCGCGACCCGGCGCCCTTCATCCGCAGGGGGGCCGGATTGCGCGGACCTCTGGGACTGATCCTGTTGGCGACGCTCTGCGGGATCGCTCTTCTGGCGGAGCTGGGCCTCGGCCCGACGCCCTTGTCGCTGGACCGCATCTTCGCCGCGCTGCGCGGCGAGGCCGATGCGGCGGCGCAGACCATATTCACCCAGATCCGGGCGCCTCGGGCGCTGCTGGCTCTGGCGGCGGGGGCCGGACTGGGCCTCGCCGGCCTCGCTTTGCAGGGCGTGTTGAGAAACCCGCTCGCCGATCCCGGCTTGATCGGCGTGACGGGCGGCGCGAGCGTCGGGGCCGTCGCGACCATAGTCTTCGGCGAGACCATGGTTTCGGCGGCTCCGGCGGCTCTTCGCCCCTGGGTCCTGGCCTTCGCGGCCTTCATCGGCGCCGCCCTGACGGTGGGCTTCATCCTGAAACTGGCGCGGCGGGAGGGCATGACCTCCGCCGCGACGCTGATTCTGGCGGGCGTGGCGGTCAACGCCATCGCGGGCGCTCTGGTGGGCGTGGCGGTCTATCTCAGCAACGACAATCAATTGCGCGACTTCACCCTCTGGAGCATGGGCGGCCTCGGAGGCGCGGACATGCGCGCCGCGACGGTGGTCGCGGTGGTGACGCTGATCTCCGGGCTGGCGCTGCTGCGGCTGGCGCGGCCTCTGGATCTTCTGCAGCTCGGCGAGGGCGCCGCCTTCCATGCGGGGCTCGACGTGGAGCGCGCCAAGCGCGCCGCCGCGCTCTGGGCGGCTCTGGCGGTGGGGGCGGCGGTTTCGGTCGCGGGGCCCATCGGCTTCATCGGGCTGGTGGGGCCGCATCTGGCGCGGATGATCGTCGGGCCGGGGCATCGTCTGGCGGCGCCCGCCTCGGCGCTGCTCGGGGCGACGCTGCTGCTCGCGGCGGATCTGGCGGTGCGTCTGGTCGCGCCGCCTTCGGAGCCTCCGGTGGGCCTGGCCATGGGCCTGATGGGCGGACCCTTCTTCCTCTGGCTGCTGATTCGCCGCCGCAATGCGGGAGGCGGCCTTGCTTGAAGCGCGCGAACTTTCCGTGCGGCGCGGGGGGCGGCTGACGCTCTCGGGCGTGACGCTGCGTCTGAAGCCCGGTCGGGCGGTTGCGCTCTGCGGAGCCAACGGCGCGGGGAAATCCACCTTGCTGGAGGCGCTCTGCGGCGGGCTGCGGCCTGATTCGGGCGGCGCCTTCCTCGACGGCGCCGACCTTTGCCGCGCCGACGCCTTGCAGCTGGCCTTGCGGCGGGCGGTTCTGGAGCAATCGCCGCGTCTGGCCTCGGCGCTGACGGGCCGCGAACTGGCGGAGCTCGGGCTCTGGGCGGCGGCGCCGCCGCCCGTCGAGGCGCGGCGGATCCTGGCCTGGGCTCTGGGCGCGGCGGGCGCGACGGAGCTTGCGGGACGTCCGGCGAATCAGCTGTCGGGCGGCGAGCGGGCGCGGGCGCATCTGGCGCGGGTCTTCGCGCAGATCCGGGCGGGCCGCGAGCGGCTCGGGCCGGAGGCGGGCGGGCGCTGGCTGCTGCTCGACGAGCCGACGGCGCCTCTGGATCTGGGGCGTCAGATCGACCTCATGGCCGCGCTGCGCGATCTCGCGGCGGAGGGCGTGGGGGTGGTGGCGGCGCTGCACGACCTCAATCTCGCGGCGGCCTTCGCGGATCATGTGGTGCTTCTGGCGCAGGGCCGCCTGCTGGCCGAGGGGCCGCCGCGCGAGGTCTTCACCGAGGCGCTGCTGAGCCAGGCTTACGGCGCGCCCATCCATGTGGCCGAGGGCGAGGGCGGGCGGCTGCGCGTCACGCCGGATTTCGCCCGCATCCGGGGCGCCGCCTGAGCGCCTGCTCAGGCGAAGAGGCGGCGGGCTTCGTTTCTCGAAGATCGCGCCGGATGGTGCTAGGATCAGGAGAAGGAGCCCTCCAGCCGGAGGCTCCGGACCGCAAGCCGGGCCGCCGCGCCCTTGACGGCGGGAGGCCCGGACGACTCGAAGGGAGGCTTCGATGTTTCGTCTGATCGGGATGGTCTTCGGGCGCCGCGCCGCGCCTCCGCCGGGCTTCGTGGATTCCGCCGCCCTTCAGGCTTCGGAGCTGGTCGAATCCCTGCCCGACGCTCCCCCCTGCGAATGCGAAGGCGCCATGGAGGCGCTCTGCGACTGGCGCCGCTGCTGCGGCGAGGACGAACGCGCCTCCGGCGAAAGGGCCTCCAGGGTCTGAGTCCCGGCGCCTGTCTCCCGGCCGGGCCGGAACGCGCGACGAGGCGGCCATGAGAGCAGCCGGAGCCTGCGAAGCCCGGAAAAGCCTCCGGGGCGTGAGAGCCTCCGCTCCTGCGCGCGAGCCTCTGATCTCCCCATCCTCCTCCTGAAGCCTCCTCAAGCGAAGCCGACCTGTCTTCGCCGCGCGGAGTCCCGATCTCCGGACGCCCTGCGTCTCGGGGATGCGCTCCGCGCCTGCGGCTTGCAGGGAACGGGTCTCCAGAATGAAACCGCCCCGCGTCCTGCGACGCGGGGCGGTCCGGTTTTCAGGCTGCGGATCCCGGAGGCCTTCCGGCCTCCGGACCTGCGCAGGTTTAGTGCTGGCTGGCGGCTGCGGCGCCGAGGCCCGTGTTCTGACGGACATAGACCTCGTCCCACAGCTCTTCCGAGCGGCGGTCGCGCCAGAGCAGCGAGCCCAGGATCACCGAGAGGAAGCCCAGCGGGATCGAGATGATGCCCGGGTTGCGCAGCGGAAGCAGCGGCTCGGTGAGGCCGATGAGGTTGGTCGTGCGGTCGCCCAGAGCCGCGATGCGGGCCTGCTGCGTGGCGATGGTCGCCTCGGCGCCGGCGACGGCCTGACGGATCGCCTCCTGACGGGCGGCGTCCGTGCTGGTCGCCAGTTCGGCGTTGAGGGTCGCGACGTTGGCCTGCTGGGTCGCGATGATCCCGTTGGCCGCCGCGCGGATCTGGTTCGGATACTGGGTGTTGGGCGAGGCCAGCACCAGCAGGATCGCGGACAGGGTGCCGACGATCATGCCGAGCACGATGCCGCCCGTGTTGCAGCGCTTCCAGAACAGCGTCAGCAGGATGCAGGGGAAGTTGGCCGAAGCCGCCACCGCGAAGGCCAGCGCCACCAGATGGGCCACGTTCTGGCCCTCGGCGGCGATGCCGATGACGATCGCCATGGCGCCCACCACGAGGCTGGCGATGCGCGCCGCCTTGACCTGCTCTCCGGCCGTGGCCGAGCCGCCGCGGATCACGCCGACGTAGAGGTCATGCGCGATGGCCGAGGCCGAAGCCAGCACCAGACCGGCCACCACCGCCACGATGGTCGCGAAGGCCACCGCCGCCACGAAGGCCAGCATGAAGTTGCCGAGCATGGAATCCGCGCCGCCGCCCAGATATTGGGCGAGGATCGGCGCCGCCATGTTGCCGCCGCGGTCGGCGAGGAGGATGTTGGGCGCGCCCACCTTCATCGCGGCGCCGAGGCCGAGGAAGAGGGTCAGCACGTAGAAGCCGCCGATGATGGCCATGGCCCAGATCACCGAGACGCGGGCTTCCTTCGCCGAAGGCACGGTGAAGAAGCGCATCAGGATGTGGGGCAGACCGGCGGTGCCGAAGACCAGCGCGAGGCCCAGCGAGATCTGGTCGAGCGGGCTGGTGAAGTAGAGGCCGGGCTCGAGGAAGCGCTGGCCGAGTTCGGTCGGAGACATCCCCGCCGTGGATCCGGCCTGCTTGGCCTCCAGCAGCTGGCGGACGCGCTCCTGGATGCCGCCGTCGTTGACGGCGTTCTGCAGGAAGCCGCCGAAGAAGCCGTACTGGCTCCAGACCAGCAGGACCAGCACGATCGAGGCGATGACCAGCAGGATCGCCTTGATGATCTGCACGTAGGTCGTCGCGACCATGCCGCCGAAGATCACGTAGGCGAGCATGAGCATGCCCACCGTGATGACCGAGATCTTGTAGTCGATGCCGATCAGCGTCTTGACCAGAACGCCGCCGCCGACCATCTGCGCCGTGAGGTAGAAGGTCGAGACGACGATGACCGAGATCGCGCCCACGATGCGCGTGGCCTTCGGATTGTTGCGATAGGCCAGGATGTCGGCGAGCGTGTACTTGCCGATGTTGCGGCAGGGCTCGGCGATGACCAGCAGCACGGTGATGTAGGCGACGAGCCAGCCCACCGAATACATGAAGCCGTCATAGCCGTAGATCGAGATCAGGCCCGCGATGCCCAGGAACGAGGCCGCGGAGAGATAGTCGCCCGCGATCGCCCAGCCGTTCTGGACGCCGCTGATGCCGCCGCCGGCGGTGTAGAAGTCGGAGGCCGACTTCACCTTGCTCGCCGCGCGATAGGTCACGAACATCGTCAGGCCGATGATCGCCGCGAAGACGAGGAAGGTCAGCCAGCGATACTGCGGGGCGACCACGCCGGAGCTTTGCGCCAGGGCGGGAGAGGCGAGCAGGGCGGTCGAAACCGCGAGCGCGAAGGCGCCGCCTTGAAGTTTCTTCATGGAGGGGCTCCTTAGGCGCGCTGAGCGGCTTGCGCGAGCAGGTCGCGCTTGAGGGCTTCGGAGGCGGCGTCGAATTCGCGGTTGGCGCGGCGCGTGTAGATGAAGGCGATGCTCCAGGCCACGACGAACTGCGAGATCGCGAAGAGCAGGCCGAAATTCACCACGCCGAAGATCTTCGTCGCCCAGAGGCCGGGGGCGTAGGCGGCCCCGAGCGGCAGCAAGAAATAAAAGACCACGGAGAAGGCCATCAGAGAGAAGAGGAATTTCCGCTTCTTCGCGACCAGCTCCAGAAATCGCGGGTCCTGCCCCGCGCGCGCCCAATCGATGTTGGGTGTCGTCATAACGCGTTCCCTCTCCCTGATGCTTCGCTCGGCGCGGGCGGCCCTTTGGTTCGGACCTTGATTCGCGCAGGGGCCGATTCCCCACGCGATCCGCGACCGCATCTTTACTGAATTTTCGGTAAGGCGCAATTTTCTTCCAAAAGCCCGAGCATGTCCATCACATCCGCATCCGGACTGCGGCGGCGGAAATCCCGATGCTGCGGCGAGGCTCAGATCTCGCCCCGCAGGCGCGCGCGCAATGCGAGCAGAACCCCCCGGATCCGCGCTCCCAGGCGTCGCGCCGGAGTCGCGTGGCGCGCCAGCCGGGGGTCCCGCCGGAGCAGGCGCCGCGCGGTCAGCTCGGGCGAAGAAGGCAGGCCCGTCAAGGGGTCCAGATAGATGGGGTGGAGGATCAGGGCCGCCGCCGTCAGCTCGTCGAGCGTGGCGCGGCGGGTCCGTCGGGAGGGGATCGGCCCGAGATCGCGCGTCAGGCCCCAGCCCGCGTAGAAGGGCGCGCCAAGACAGGTCACGGAGCGGCCCCGCAACAGCGCCTCGAAGCCCAGAAGGGAGGTCATGGTCCAGACCTCATGCGACGAAAGGATGAGGGCGTGCGGCGCCGAGTCGCGGGCGACGGCCTCCGCGAGACCCGTCAGAGCCGCCTGCGGAACCGCGCCCTTGCGGCGCAGGGCCTCGACGTCGGGATGGGGCTTGTAGATCAGGAAGGCCTCCGGATGAGCCGCCCGCGCCGCCTGGAGCAGCCCGAGATTCGTCCGCACCTCGCCGCCGCCCTTCAGGATCGAGGCGTCGTCCTCGACCTGCCCCACCACGAGGACCACGCGCCGTCCTTCCGGGATCGCGATCCTCGCCGGGCCGCCGAGATTGTATTTGCTCACGTCGCCCGCCGCGAGCAGGCCCCGCAGGGCCGCCGCCCGCTCCAGAAGCTCCGGAGAGAAGCCGCCTTCCTGGATCAGGGATTCGAGGTCGCTGGGGCGGGTGGGGTCGTAATAGATCCCCTGCGCGTCGGTCACGAGCGAGGCGGGCGGCAGCAGATCCGCGCCGAGGCCGATGGAGCGCAGGAATCCGTCCTCGACGCGCAGCAGCGGCGTGTTCTGGGCGGCGGCGGCCTCGGCGAGGCCCGGGGGCTCCTTGCCCGCCCAGACGAGAATCCGCGATTCCGGCGCCGCGCGCGCCCGGGCGAGCGCCGTCTCCGGGCTGCGGAGGATCTGCGGCCGCGTCCGGCTGGAGCCGAAATAGGCCCGCATCACCGGCGGCTTCCAGAAGGCCATGCCGAGGCAGAAGGTCGGGCGGCGGTTGGCGAGGTCGCGGTCGCGCGTCGCGGCGAGCAGATCGGCGATGGTCTCGAAATCCGACAGGGCGTCGAGGCGCGGGTCGTAATAGAGCGGTCGGCGCAGCCATCCGGCGGCGAAGATCTCCGGGGCGCCGCGCGGACCATGGGCGAGGCGGCGGGCGGGGGCGGGGAGATCGTCCTGCGTCGCGCCCCAGCCCGCGTAGAAGGGCAGGCCGAAGCAGCGCACCGGTTTCTGCGCGAAGAGCGCCTCGGCGCCCATCTGGCTGGAGACCACATAGACCGAAGCCGCCCGCTCGATCAGGGCCCAGGGCGAGGCCTCGCCGGTCGCGATCCCGACGCCCTTCAGCGCGGCGGGATCCTCGAAATGGCCGCGTTTCTTTCCGGCGAGCACGTCGGGATGGGTCTTGAGCAGGATCCGCGCGCCGGGATTCTCGTCGCGGGCGGCCTCCAGCATGCGGGCGAAGCTGCGGGGCTCCGCGCCGCCGTGGCGGATGGAGGCGTCGCCGAAGGTCTGGTCCACGACGAGCACGAAGCCCGGCTCGGGGGGATCGGCCAGATCCGGCGGCGCGAGGTTGAATTTCGAAAGCCTGAGCCGCCTCAGCCGGGCGATTCCCTCCAGGGCGCGGGCCTCCTCTCCCGGCGCGAGCCCCGCGCCGATGGCCGCCTCCAGATCGGAAGGGCCGGAGCAGTCGTAATAGACGCCCGTCAGGTCGGGCAGCAGGCTGAAGGGCGGCGCGCCCTCCACCCCGAGCCCCGGAGAGCGCAGGAAGCCGTCCTCCAGCGCCAGATAGGGAAGGCCGCGTCGGGCGGCCAGGCTGCGGGCCGCTTCGGCGCGCCGGTTGTAGCCCCAGCCCGCCAGAGCCTCGACCTCGCCGAAGCCCCGGGCCGGGACCAGACGCCACCCCGACAAGGCCAGAAACCGGCGCAGGCGCCGGTTTCGCAGCAGATAGGTCGAGAGGGTTCCGAGCCGCCGCGCCGGGAGGGCGGCGGCGCTCAGATCACTGGACGCCAAGCGTGGTGGCGGTGCCGCCCGCCGTGCTGACCGCGCCCGTGCCCATGGAGATCAGGCTCATGATCTTCCTCCACTCGACGATCGGGGCGTTGGTGACGAAGATCAGGTCGTCTTCGCGCAGCTGGAAGGCCTTGGCGTAGAAGAGCGCGTCCGGACGGCGCATGTCGAGCTGATAGATCACCCGATGCAGGCCCGGAGCGATGGCGGCGCTCGGCAGGGCGAGGGTCTCGATTCCCGTGGCGTCCACCGGAGTCGGATCGTCGGGAGCCATGATGCGCTTGAAGCGGTAGCGCGCCAGACGGTCGGCCTCCTCGAAGCGGTAGACGAAGACGCCCGTCGGATTGGCCTGATCGTCGTTGAGTCCGCCGCTCGCGCCGAGGGCGTCCATCAGGGTCATGTCGGGGCCGCTGAATTCGCGGCGTCCGGGGCCGCGCACGGCGCCCATGGCGGTGTAGAAGCGCGGATCGCGCTCCAGGATCAGGGTGTCGCCGCTGACCAGCGTCACGTCGTAGCGGGGCGTGGCGTAGATCACCGAAAGCGGCAGGCGGATGCTCTGGCCCCGGCGGCGGAGCGTCACGAAGGTGACCTCGGGCTGGAGCGTCGAGCCGCCCGCCCGCGCCAGAAGGCGCATCATGGTGTCTTCGCCCGGCGAGAGCGGATAGACGCCGGGGCTCGAGACCACGCCCTGGATCGAGACGCTGCGGGGCGTCTCCTTGGCGCGGCGGATCTCGATCTGGGGATCGAGGGTCTTCTCGGCGAGGCTGGCGCGGATCTCGCGGCGCAGGTCCGAGACGCTGCGTCCGGCGGCGTCCACGAAGCCCACGTAGGGCACGAAGATCTGGCCGACCTCGTCCACCGTCACCGCGCCGATCTCGGAGTTGCGCGCGCCCACCGAGGTGAAGACGCCTTCGTCGATGTTCTCCCAGATGCGGATCGAGAGCTCTTCGCCCGGCGCGATCTTGGCGTAGTCCTCCGGCGCGGTGCGGATGTAGTCGGGGGGCATGGCGTAGACGCGATCGATGCGCGCCAGCCGGGCCACATCCGCGTCGACGGGGATGAGGTCGTAGGCGACCTGCCCCTCCACGGCGGCGTCGGAGATCTCCCAGGCGAGCGGTCCGCCGCGCGGCGTCTTTTCGCATCCAGCAAGCGCCATGGCGGCGAAAACCGCCGCCGCCATGAATCGACCGAAAATCATGTGCCGTCCCTCAAGGTTCGCTGCGTCTCGCCCGCCTATTCCGCCGCCTCCGGCCAGCCTTCACCGGCCAAAGGGCGCAGATTGGCCTCATAGGGGTCTTCGCTGGCAAGCATCATGCCGACCAGACGCTTCACGCCGGGCCCCCGCTCGTTGTCGGCGTAGAATCCGCCGCGAATCTGAGAGGTGGCTTCGAGGAATCTCCGGAAGACCTGATAGGCCTGTTTATCCGGCGCGTCAGGATCGGAGAAGAAGCTTTTGAGATCCGGTCGGCGCGAAGTCAGGCCGGGCTTGTCGTAGACCGCGCGTCCGAGGGCCATGGTCGGCAGATTGCGCCAGATGGCCTGATGCGCGGCGGTCGAATTGATCGTGACCACGCCCCGGACCGTCTTGCGGTTGAGCAGTTCGCCGAGCTTGCCGCCGTCCACGAAATCCACGCGGCCTTCGAGTCCGTGGCGGCGGGCCGCGGCGGGAATCAGCCGGTGGAGTTTCTCGCGGCCGTCCTCCAGGGGATGGGCCTTGAAGACCAGCCGGGTTGCGGGGTCCATGTCGGGGAGGGCCGCCGCGAAGGCTTCGAGGCAGAACTCCACCATCTCCGCGAGGTTGCGGAAGTCGCTGTGGGCGCTCATCGAGGGGTCGAAGCCGAGCTGGAGCAGGATCATGAAGTTCGGCCGCGGATCCCTCATCAGCAGATGTTCGGTCACGCGCCGCCGCGGCCAGTCCAGCGGCTTGCGGAGGGTGCGCCGGAGCCAGACGCCCAGCTCCTGCGTGAGGGTCAGTTCGCGGTGGCGTTCGTAATTCGCATAGGCGCCGTTGCGGGTCCAGACCCGGAAATGATAGCGCAGGCTCTGGAAGATGTGCTGGCGCGTCGAGCCCCAGCGCGCGGGCGGCGGAGTCTCGATCTCCGTCTCGTCGCGGGCGGGGGCGGCGCCCATGTCCTCGAGTCCGAGGCTCATCAGCCGCGAATAGCCGTTCGCTCCCTGGCGCTCGTAGGTGATCCAGTGGGGGCGCAGATAGCCTTCCTCAAGGATATGCGTGCGGACCCCCGCCTGACGCGCCGCCTCCAGAGCCAGCCGGTGGGCCGGGCGCGTGTCTCCGTAGAGCGCCAGATCGGTGACCTTGCGGCGCTGGAAGAAGAACTGCAGGAAGTCCTGCAGCTCGGCGAGGGGCCGGTTGAAGGCCTCGTAGGGGAAGGCCTCCGGCCATTCGTAGCGGTCGCCCTGGTTGAAGCCGATGCGGGAGACCTGCGCGCCTTCGGCCTGAAGGGCGGCGGCGAGCTCGCCGAAGAAGGGCCCGTGAGGCCCCTGCAGAAACACGAAATGCCCAGGCTTGTTCAACACGCGCACGCCCTTCTGAAACGAAGCCCCCCGGCATCGGTGAAAAAAACCTAGGAAGCGCCTCGGAACCCGTCAACGAAAGATTACCCGAACACAGTCTTCCCGCCCCGGATCTTCGGGGCGGTGAGGCGTCGAAGCGGCGGTTTCGCCTGAAAGGAGAGCGCGGCGCAGCCGCAGTGAAGATTTTACGCGATCAGGAGATTCCACCGAGGCAAACATACTTGATTTCCAGGAAATCCTCCAGACCGTATCGCGAGCCCTCCCGGCCGAGGCCCGAGGACTTGACGCCGCCGAAGGGGGCTTCGGCGGTGGAGATCAGGCCGGTGTTCACGCCGACCATGCCGTATTCCAGCGCCTCCGAGACGCGCCAGACCCGCGCCAGATCCCGCGCGTAGAAATAGGAGGCGAGTCCGAACTCCGTGTCGTTGGCCAGCTCGACGGCTTCGGCTTCGGTCTCGAAGGCGAAGAGGGGGGCCACCGGGCCGAAGGTCTCCTCGCGCGAGACGGCCATGTCGGGCGTCACGCCGGTCAGCAGGGTGGGCTGGAAGAAGAATCCGCCCTTCTCGTGGCGCCGCCCGCCGAGCGTCACCTTCGCGCCCTTCGACACCGCGTCGGAGATATGGGCCTCGACCTTCTCGACGGCCTTCGCGTCGATGAGGGGGCCGAAGTTCACGCCCTCGTCGAAGCCGTCGCCGGTCTTCATGCGGCCGACCGCCGCCGCCAGCTTCGCGGCGAAGGCCTCGTAGACGCCCTTCTGCACGTAGATCCGGTTCGCGCAGACGCAGGTCTGGCCGTTGTTGCGGAACTTGGCGATCAGGGCGCCCTCGACGGCGGCGTCCAGATCCGCGTCGTCGAAGACGAGGAAGGGCGCGTTGCCGCCGAGCTCGAGCCCGAGCTTCTTGATGGTCGGGGCGCTCTGGGCCATGAGCTGCGCGCCGATCTCGGTGGAGCCGGTGAAGGTGATCTTGCGCACGATGGGGCTGGAGGTCAGCGCCGCGCCGATCTCCGCGGCGCCGCCCGTCAGCACCGAGAAGAGCCCCTTGGGCAAGCCCGCCTTGTCGCCCAGAAGCGCGAGGGCCATGGCCGAAAAGGGCGTCTGGGAGGCGGGTTTCAGCACCATGGCGCATCCGGCGGCGAAGGCGGGCCCGGCCTTGCGGGTGATCATGGCGTTGGGGAAGTTCCACGGCGTGATCGCGCCCACGACTCCGATGGGCTGCTTGAGCACGAGGATCCGCTTGTCGGGCTGATGGCCGGGGATGAGGTCGCCATAGGCGCGGCGGCCCTCTTCGGCGAACCATTCGAGGAAGCTGGCGCCATAGGCGATTTCGCCTTTGGCCTCGGCGAAGGGCTTGCCCTGCTCCATGGTGAGGATCGCGCCGAGATCCTCCTGATTCTCCATGGTCAGCTCGTACCAGCGGCGCAGGACGCCTGCGCGGTCCTTGGCGGTGCGGGCGGCCCAGGCCTTCTGGGCCTGCTGCGCCGCCTTGATCGCGCGTTCGGTCTCGGCGGCGCCGAGCTTGGGGACATGGCCCAGGATCTCGCCCGTCGAGGGATTGCGCACGGCGATCCCCTGGCCCTTCGCCTCGATCCATTCGCCCGCCACCCAGGCGGCCTGTTTCAGCAAGGAGGGGTCGCGCAGAGCGTAGGACATGGAAGGTCTCCCCGGAGAGTTTTCGGCTTCTCCGGGAGTTTGAGCTCAAACGCCGCCCCGAATCCAGTCCTTCAGGCGGCGCGCGCCCTCGATCATGTCCGTGGTGGAGCGGGCGTAGGAGAAGCGCATCCGGCTCAGGCCGCGGGCGGGGTCGAAATCCACGCCCGGAGTCGCCGCCACGCCCGCCTCGCGCAGCATCCGCGCGCAGAACTCGGGGGAATCCGCCGTGAATCTGCTGACGTCGGTCCAGATGTAGAAGGCGCCGTCCGCCGGAGCGATGTCCGCGAAGCCGAGGCCGGGCAGGGCGTCGAGCAGGATCTCGCGGTTGCGGGCGTAGGTCGCGACATGAGCCGAAAGCTCCTCGTCGGCCTCCAGAGCCCCGAGCGCCGCGATCTGGCTGACATGCGGCGCGCAGATGTGGTGATTCTGCGCCAGACGCTCCACCGTGCGCAGCAGATGCTTCGGAACCACCATCCAGCCCACGCGCCAGCCGGTCATGCAGTGATATTTCGAGAAGCTGTCGATGATCAGCGCGCGATCCGAAATCTGGACCGCCGAGACCGGCGCCCGGCCCTCGAAGAGGATGCCGTTGTAGATCTCGTCGGAGATATAGGGGATTCCGAGCCTCTCGCAGGTCTGGATGAGGGCGGTCATCTCGGGGCGGCCGAGAGTCGTGCCGGTGGGATTGGCCGGACTCGCCGCGAGGACTCCCGCGAGCGGCGCCTGAGCGTGGGCGGCCTCGATCATCGCCGGAGTCGGCTGGAAGCGCGTCGAGGCCTCCGCAGGCAGGCTCACGGGCTCGACGTTCAGCGATCTGAAGATGTTGCGGTAGCTCGGATAGGAGGGGTCGGCCATGGCCACCCGCGCCCCCTGGTCGAAGAGCGAGAGGAAGGCCAGCAGGAAGGCGCCGGAGGAGCCCGTCGTCACCACGATCTGCTCCGGATCCGGCGCGACGCCGTAAAGCCGCCTGTAGCGCGCCGCGAGGGCCTCGCGCAGATCCTCGCGCCCGGTGGCCAGGGTGTAGCCCATGGGATCGCCCGAAGAGAGCGCCTTCAGCACGGCCTCGCGGGCCCTGCGGGGGGCGGGCGCGGCGGGCTGCCCGACCTCCATATGGATGATCTGGCGGCCCTTGGCCTCTTCGGCGGCGGCGGCGCGCATCACATCCATGACGATGAAGGGGGCCACCTCGGAGCGGCGGGCGGGAGCGGGATAGGTCATCAGGGAGCATCCTTGGAGAAGCGGGCGCGCAGGGCCTCCAGAGGGTCGAGAGGGGCGGCGGGCGGCGTTTCGGCCGCAGGTCTGGCCCCGGACCCGCCCTCGCCCGCCGGAGCCTCGGGAGGCCTCGGCGGCTTCGGAGGTTTGGGCGGCTGGAGCCGCGCCATGACCCTTTGCTGATATCTGTCGAGGGCCTTGCCGGGATCCTCCTCGACCAGCGCGGGGGCCTCTGCGCCGAGCGCCGAGAGCATCGGCCCGAGCCAGGCCTCGTCGGCCTTGGCGAAGGCGTGGAGGACGTAATTCGCCACCTCCTCCTTCACGCCGGGATGTCCGACGCCGATCCGGATCCGGTGGAAGTCCAGCCCGAGATGCTGGCCGATGGAGCGCAGGCCGTTATGGCCCGCATGGCCGCCGCCGGTCTTCACGCGCAACCTGCCCGGCGCGAGGTCGATCTCGTCATGGAAGACCACGACCTGTCCGGGACGGATCTTGAAGAAGCGCGCCGCCTCGGCGACCGATTGCCCCGAGAGGTTCATGTAGGTCAGCGGCTTGAGGATCAGCGCCTTCTCCCCCCCGAGCCTGCCTTCCGCGAGCAGCCCCTGGAAGCGTTTGCCGAAGGGGCCGAAGCCCGCCTCCCGCGCGATCTCCTCGACGGCCAGAAAGCCGACGTTGTGGCGCGTGCGTTCATAGTCCGGCCCCGGATTGCCAAGGCCCACGAGCAGCAGCATGAAGAAGGACTCCCGAACATGAAGACGCCCTCTCCGGGGGCGGAGAGGGCGCTGAAACCTCACGAGGCCGGAGACGCAGGGTCTCAGGCTTCGGCTGCGCCCTCGGCTTCGGCCTCGGCCGGCGGAGCGATGGAGGCCACGGTGAAGTCGCGGTCGATGACCGGCGCGGCGCCCTTGGGCAGGGTCACCTTGCTGATGTGCACCGTGTCGCCGATCTCGAGCCCGGTCAGGTCGACCGTGAGCGAATCCGGAATGGCGTTGTTCGGGACGCGCAGCTCGACCACATGGCGCGCCACGTTCAGCGAGCCGCCCGCCTTCAGACCCGGCGAGGCTTCGTGATTCACGAAATGCACCGGGACTTCGATCTCGATGAGGGCGCCGCGCTCGATGCGCAGGAAGTCCACATGAGTCGGCAGGCCGTTGAGCTTGTCCTTCTGGATCGCCTTCGGGATCGCGTGATGCGAGTCGCCGCCGACCTGGATCTCGAAGATCGTGGTGAAGAAGCCGCCCTTGTGCAGCGTCTTCAGCAGCTGGTTGCCCTGCAGGCGGATGGTGACGGGCTCCTTCTTGGAGCCGTAGATCACGGCGGGAACATAGCCCTCGCGGCGGGTCTGGCGAGCGGCCCCCTTGCCCACTCCCGGACGCGCTTCGGCGACCATGACGACGACGTCGGACATCTGAATTCTCCATATGACGATGCGACCCGCCCCCCTCCAGGGGGGAAAGGGCGGGAAGCGCGCCTTATAGGCGCTTCGCGCGCGAATCGGAAGCCTTATCGGAGGCCTCGTCCGCAGGCGCGCCTTACGCCTTGTGGCGGGCCTCGCCTTCGCGGGTGAGCCGGTCGACGAGTTCGGGCAGGCGGGCGAAATCGGAGAACTCCGCGCGCAGCGTCCGGGATCTGATCGGGCCCTTGCGGTAGCCTTCCGTATGGAGAAGGAAGGGCGCGCCTGCGGCCTCGGCGGTGGCGGCGTCCACTTCGCTGTCGCCGACATAGGCCGTGGAGGCCGGTTCGGCTCCGAGATGGCGCGCGCAAAGCGCCAGAGGCTCCGGAGAGGGCTTGCGCTCGGGCAGGGTGTCGCCGCCGACCACCGCCTTGAACAGACCGTCTATCCCTAGTCGTTTGAGCGCCTGATGGGTGAGCGCCTCGGGCTTGTTGGTGCAGATCCCCAGATCATAGCCCGCCGCGCGCAAGGCGGTCAGAGCCTCGCGGGCGCCGGGATAAAGCCGCGTGCGCTGGGTGGGCTCCTCGGCGTAGAGGGCTTCGAAACGCTGGAGATCGGTTTTCGCCTCGTGAGCCTCGCGCGCGCGCTGTCCGCGTCCGGCCCAGGCCTGCTCCAGCAGACGCGGCGCGCCATGGCCCACGAAGCTGGTGACCGTCGGGAGGTCGTAGGCTTCGAGCCCGCGCTCCTCCAGCAGCCGGTTCAGGGCGTGGGCGATGTCGGGGGCGCTGTCGATCAGCGTTCCGTCGAGGTCGAAGATCACGGCCTTGCGCATGTCAGACAGCCTCCCCGGCGCGGCGGATCTCCGCCAGATTGGAGCGATAGAAGGTCGGGCCGCCCTTGAAGGCCGCCGAACCCGCGACCAGCACGTCGGCCCCCGCCGCGACCACCAGAGGCGCGGTCTCGGGAGTCACGCCGCCGTCGATCTCGATGCGGATGTCCCGGTCGCCGATCATCTTGCGGAGGTTCTTCACCTTCTCGATCTGGCTGCGGATGAAGCTCTGTCCGCCGAAGCCCGGATTCACGGTCATGACGCAGATCAGGTCGATGCGGTCGAGGACGTAGGCGACGGCGCTTTCCGGCGTCGAGGGATTCAGCGCCACGCCCGCCTGCTTGCCGAGATTCTTGATGGCCTGCAGCGTGCGGTCGAGATGCGGCCCGGCCTCGGCGTGGACGGTGATGAGGTCGGCGCCGGCCCTGGCGTAGGCCTCCAGCGAGGCGTCCACCGGCGAGATCATCAGATGGACGTCCATGAAGGTCCGGATGTGCGGGCGCATCGCCGAGCAGACCGGCGGGCCGAAGGTCAGGTTCGGCACGAAATGATTGTCCATGACGTCCACGTGGATCCAGTCGGCCCCGGCGGCCTCCATGGCCTGGATCTCCTCGCCGATCTTCGCGAAATCGGCCGAGAGGATCGAGGGGGCGAGACGAAGCTGACGCGCGGACATGAAGGGACTCCTCTGAACATCTGCGACGCAGGCTAAGGGGCGCCGCCGGAAACGGAAACCGCTTTTCTTGAAGCGCAGGCCCGCTTTTCGGGGGATGCGGCGCGAGCGCGCAGGGCTTAACATCCCGGCCTCACATGGCCCCGCCGCATATGGGCGTTCGCCGCAGGAGGCGGAAGATGGACCGACAGGAGGCGATGCGTCTGTTCGCCCTGAGCGCCCGGCTCTGGCCCGCCGCCGAGACGGCGCCGCTCGGGCCTTGGCTGCTGCGGGCCGATCCCTCGACGACCAGGAGGGCCAACGCCCTGGGCGTCTTCGGCCCGCCGGAGGAATCCATGGATCGGGCCATGGCGGGGGCCCGGGCCTGGTATGCGGCGCGCGGGCGTCGGCCTCTGGCGCAGATCCGCCTCGAGGACCGGGCGGCGCGGGACTGGCTGGCGGCGCGGGGCTCGACGCCCTTCGGCGCGACCTGCGTGATGGTGGTCCGGCCGCCCGTCGCGGCCGCCCGGGAGGGCCTGCGCGTCGAATCCGCCCCGGAGCCTCCGGCGGTCTGGGCGGAGGTCGAATCCCATGGCCCCGAGGATTTCCCGGCCCGTCTGGCGGTGATGCTGCGTCCGGAGCGGCGGAGCTTCGTCACGCTCTTCGAGGGGGCGGAGGCTCTGGGGACGGCCCATGTCGCGGCGGCGGAGGATCTGGCGCTGATCTCGGCGGTTTCGGTGCGGCCCGAGGCGCGGGGCCGGGGACTCGGAGGGGCGCTGATGGGGGCGGCTCTGGAGCGGGCGGCGGCTCTGGGCGCCGCGCGCGCGACGGTGCAGGTGGAGGCGGCCAACGCTCCGGCGCGGCGGCTCTACGCGCGGCTCGGGTTTCGGGAGGCCTTCAGCTACGCCTACGCCGGGATTCCGGAGTGATCGCGGGGCGAGGTCACGCCACCGCGAAGCTGCGCGCCTCGCCGAGGCCGTCGAGCAGGCGGCGCGCGGCCCGCGCGAAGATCTCGCGGGATTCCGGAGCCGCCTCGGCGAAGATCGGCCGCTTGGCGAGCTGGGCGGCCAGAGTGCGGGGGCCGAAATCCGGCGCCGCTCCGAGAATGTAGCTCGCGCCGGGGACATGGTCGTCCAGATCGCGGGCCATGCTGCGCGTCAGACGCCCCGCGCCCTCGATCAGGGTCCGGTGCGCCGGGGACTCGATGGAGACGCGATTCGCCAGCCCGCCGAGGAACCGCGCCCGCACGCCCCCGCGCGGACGCGCCCCCAGAGCCGTCCGCCAATGGGGCTCCCAATGGAGGATCCAGTCCCGGGAGGCGCGCAGCCCGTCGAGGCTCTGCGCCGACATGCCGAAGGCGGTCACGAAGCCGTCGGCGGCGATCAGCCCCGCCTTGGCCAGAGCGCTCGGGCCGGGCGCGAGGTCCAGAAAGGCGATGTCGTAGCCCCGATGCAGCCGCAGCAGCAGACGCCGCATCCGCAGCATCGCCTGAGCGTCGCCGCGGCTCCAGGCGGCTTCGAGCCGGGGCAGGACCTCCAGCAGGCTGGTGTCGCCCGGCAGGATGTCGAAGCCGAAATGCGGGCTGCGCATCACGAAGGGCGCGGGATCCAGCTCCTCGTCGTCGCGCAGGGCCCGCCGCAGGGCGCTTTCGCGCAGACCGCGCAAGGCGCCCGTCTCCAGACTGTGGAAGCTGGCGTTGCGCTGGGGATCGGCGTCGGCCACCAGCACGCGCAGCCCTCCCTGCGCGCAGAGAGCCGCCAGATGCAGAAGAAAGGTGGTTTTGCCCACGCCCCCCTTGCTGGTCAGGAAAGCCACGATTCGCATCCGTCCGCGTCTCCGTCCGCCGCATCTTCTCCGCCGTTCGGGGCGCGATCCGGGCGGGCGGAGTCGCCGCTCCGCCGCAGGAATCACGTCCGAGACCCGGCCTGGGCTCCGGCCCGCCGCGCGTCGCGCGGGAGCCGAATCGCCGGATCGCCCGTCGCGATTCTGCCGACGGGGCGTGAAGAACTGGTGAGGAGGCGCGACAGGATGAAGACGCCCCGAAGACGGGGCGTCCCGCAAGGGCGCTTCAGGCGGCTCTGGCCTGGGTGGCGAAGCGCTCCAGATTGGCGAGCATCTGCTCGGCCGCCCGCACGAAGACCGGACGCGCCGCAGGATGCACCCGGGCGTCGAAGATCGGCCGGCGCAGGCGGTTGGCCAGAGCGGCGGCCTCTCCGAAGTTGGGCACCTCGGCGATGACGTAATCCGCGCCGCGCACCCGGTCGGCGAGGTCGCGGGCCATGGCGGTGGTCAGCGAATCGATCTGCCGCGTGATGACGCCGTATTGCTCGGAGCTTTCGCCCGAATCCCGGGTCATGCGGTTGGCGACGCCGCCGATGAACCGGGCCCGCGCCGAGGATTCGGGCGAGGCTTCGGTCAGACCGCGCCATGCGGGCTCCCAGCGGCGGATCCAGTCCTTGATGAGCTTGAGCCCTTCGAGGCTGAACATGTCCATGTCGAAGGGCGCGACGAAGGCGTCGGCGGCGATCAGCCCGGCGCGGGTCAGGCCGTTGAGGGTCGGCGGCAGGTCCAGCAGGATCAGGTCGTAATCGGGGCGCTGGGCGTCGAGCACGCTCTTGAGGTTCAGGATGTAGGGGGCGTCTCCGCCGCCCCAGGCGACGTCGAACTGCGGGGCGAGGTCGGCCATGGCGGGCTCGCCGGGCAGCACGTGGCAGCCGAAATGCGCGCTGCCCAGCAGCGTGGCCGGAGGCGCCTTCGGATTGCTGAGCATCCGGTGCAGGCCGCCCGTCCGGGCCACGGCGGCGAAGGCGGGGGCCTCCAGCGTGTAGAAGCTGGCGTTGCGCTGCGGATCGGCGTCGACGATCAGCACGCGCTTGCCCAGATCCTGCGCGCAGGCCGCCGCGATGTTGCAGAGGAGCGTGGTCTTGCCCACGCCTCCCTTGTTGTTGAAGAACGCGACGATCTGCATCTTGTTCATCCGTTTCTGGGACGCCTTTCCGGCGCTGGACGCCTCCGGGCGAGCTTAACACGATCTTGCGGGTCCGGTCTTGCAGGTTTGGCGCCTGGCGGGTTTGGGGCCCGGGGAGCCTGGCGGCGCTTGCCTTCGTTCCTTTCGTCAAGCTATCGTGCGACGCAACATTTTTGCATCCGTAATCTTCGTTCGATGGAGAGCGCCGCGCCATGACCTCCAAAACGCCTGATTCCGCGGCCCCGAAACTCGGGGATTGGGAGCGTCTCGCTCAGAAGGAGCTCCGGGATCGTCCCCTCTCCGACCTCACGGTGGAGACTCCGGAAGGGATCGCCGTCAAGCCGCTCTACACGGCGGAGGATCTCGAGGGAATCGCCCATCTGGACGGCTTGCCGGGCTTTTTCCCCTTCACGCGCGGCGTCCGCGCGACGATGTACGCCGGGCGGCCCTGGACGATCCGGCAATATGCGGGCTTCTCGACGGCCGAGGAATCCAACGCCTTCTACCGGCGCAACCTCGCGGGCGGGCAGAAGGGCCTTTCGGTCGCCTTCGACCTCGCGACCCATCGCGGCTATGATTCGGATCATCCGCGCGTGGTGGGCGACGTCGGCAAGGCGGGCGTGGCCATCGATTCGGTCGAGGACATGAAGATCCTCTTCGACGGGATTCCGCTCAAGGAGATGTCGGTCTCGATGACCATGAACGGCGCGGTGATTCCGATCCTCGCGAACTTCATCGTCGCGGGCCAGGAGCAGGGCGCCTCCACGGCGGATCTCAGCGGCACCATCCAGAACGACATCCTCAAGGAGTTCATGGTCCGCAACACCTACATCTATCCGCCCGAGCCCTCGATGCGGATCATCGCGGACATCATCGCCTACACCGCGTCCGAGATGCCGAAGTTCAACTCCATCTCGATCTCCGGCTACCACATGCAGGAGGCGGGTTCGACCCTCGCCCAGGAGCTGGGCTACACCCTCGCCGACGGCATGGAATATGTGCGCGCCGCTCAGGCCAAGGGCCTCGACGTGGATGAATTCGCGGGGCGTCTGTCCTTCTTCTTCGCCATCGGCATGAATTTCTTCATGGAGGCCGCCAAGCTGCGCGCCGCCCGGACCATCTGGGCCGACATCATGAAGGGCTTCGGCGCCAAGAAGCAGAGCAGCCTGATGCTGCGCACCCATTGCCAGACCTCGGGCGTCAGCCTTCAGGAGCAGGATCCCTACAACAACGTCGTCCGCACCGCCTACGAGGCCATGTCGGCGGCGCTCGGCGGCACGCAGTCGCTGCACACCAACGCGCTTGACGAGGCCATCGCGCTGCCCACCGACTTCTCGGCGCGCATCGCCCGCAACACGCAGCTCATCCTGCAGAACGAGACCGGCGTCTGCGACGTCGTGGATCCGCTGGCGGGCAGCTATTACGTCGAGAGCCTGACGAACGAGCTCATCAAGGAGGCGCGCAAGCTCATCGACGAGGTCGAGGCCATGGGCGGCATGACCAAGGCCGTGGCCTCGGGCCTGCCCAAGCTGCGCATCGAGGAGGCCGCCGCCCGGCGTCAGGCCCGCGTGGACCGCGGCGAGGAAGTCATCGTCGGCGTGAACAAGTTCCGTCCGCCGAAGGAAGACCCCATCGAGATCCTCGAGGTGGACAACGCCAAGGTGCGCGTGGCCCAGATCGCCCGCCTGGAGAAGATCCGCTCCACCCGCGACGAGGCCGTCTGCCAGAAGGCGCTGGACGATCTCGAAGAGGTGGCGCGTTCGGGGAAGGGCAATCTGCTCGCGGCCGCCGTCGAGGCCGCCCGCGCCCGCGCCAGCGTCGGCGAGATCAGCTATTATCTGGAGAAGGTCTTCGGACGTCATCGGGCGGAGGTGCGCACCTTGTCGGGAGTCTACGGAGCGGCCTACGAGGGCGACGCCGATTACGCCGCCATCCAGAAGGAGATCGCCGATTTCGCCGAGGTCGAGGGCCGTCGTCCGCGCATGATGGTGGTCAAGATGGGCCAGGACGGCCATGACCGCGGCGCCAAGGTGATCGCCACCGCCTTCGCCGACATCGGATTCGACGTCGACGTGGGGCCGCTCTTCCAGACGCCCGAAGAGGCCGCTCAGGACGCCATCGACAACGACGTGCATGTGGTGGGCGTCTCTTCGCTGGCGGCGGGACACAAGACCCTGGCTCCGGCGCTGATCAAGGCGCTGAAGGATCAGGGCGCCGAAGAGGTTCTGGTGGTCTGCGGCGGCGTGATTCCGCAGCAGGACTACGATTATCTGCGCTCGGCGGGCGTGGCGGGGATCTTCGGCCCCGGCACCTCGATTCCCGACGCCGCCCGCGAGGTGCTGCGGCTCCTGCGCGCGCGTCACGACAAGGCCGCCTGAGTCCTTTCGGCGGCGACGGAGCGACGAACGGCCCCGCGAGGGGCCGTTTTCGATTCAGCGCGGCAGCTTGAAGCGGATGGTCAGGGAGGCGCCCTTGCCCTTGAGAGGCTGCGAGAGGATCACGTCTCCGAGGCGCTGCTCCTGCTGGAGCACGTCGCAGCAGACGGGCATGCGGTGGTCCGGGCCGGGATAATCGCCGAGCGCCCGATGCAGCTCGCCCGCGTTCAGATCCACATAGGGCGCGCGCCGCGCGGTCGCTTCGGCCAGCCTGCGGTCTCTTTCGCGCCGGAAGTCGTCTTTCGTCAGGGCCATGGGTTCCTCGCGTTGCGGGCTGATTCGAGCTTGAGGAATCAGATTGCGTCCGGCGGCGCTTCTCCGCAAGCTTCGGGCGTCCATGGTCTGCGGAGGGCGGCGAAGATGACGATTCTGGGCGGCCTGGTTCTGGCGATGGGCGCGGGGATTCTGGTTCTCCTGCTGCGGCGGGAGATCGACCGTCGGGACCTCCATGGCGTCGCGGAGACCGGAGGCGGCCTGCGCGCCCTCGCGGACGCCGGAGTCCGGGCCTTGCTGCGGCGTCTGGGCTGGTTCTGCGTGGTGGCGGGAATCGCCCTGATCCTGCTGGACCGGGCCATGTCCGGCTGAGGCGGCGCGTCGCATCCTCCGGCGGCAAGGCTTCTTTAGCAAGAATCCGGCTTGTCTTGGCCTCGGCCTCGGCCTCTGATAGGCAAGGCGCGATCAAGTCGGAGAGCCGCCGCCATGAACCTCATGACCAAGCCCCCCCTCAAACTCTATCTCGCCGCGCCGCGCGGATTCTGCGCAGGCGTCGACCGCGCCGTGCGCATCGTCGAGATGGCCATCGAGAAATGGGGCGCGCCGGTCTATGTGCGTCACGAGATCGTCCACAACAAGTTCGTGGTGGACGGCCTGCGCGCCAAGGGCGCCATCTTCGTCGAGGAGCTGGAGGAATGCCCCGACGACCGTCCGGTGGTGTTCTCGGCGCATGGGGTGCCGAAATCCGTGCCCGCCGAGGCCGCCCGCCGCGAGATGATCGCCGTGGACGCCACCTGTCCTCTGGTGTCCAAGGTCCATATCGAGATGACGCGCCATCACGCCGAGGGCCGCCACATCTATCTGATCGGCCATGCGGGACATATCGAGGTGGTGGGCTCGATGGGTCAGCTTCCGCCCGGCGCCGTGACTCTGGTGGACACCCCCGCCGACGTGGCGGCTCTGCCCGAGCCCGCCGACCGCGCGAAGCTGGCCTTCGCCACCCAGACGACCCTTTCCGTGGACGACGCCGCCGCCACCATCGACGCCCTGCGCGCCCGCTTCCCCGAGATCGCCGGGCCTCATCGCGAGGACGTCTGTTACGCCACGACCAATCGTCAGGCGGCGGTGAAGGCCGTGGCGCCGAAGATCCAGGCCCTGATCGTGATCGGGGCGCCGAACTCCTCGAATTCGCTGCGTCTGGTGGAGGTGGGGCGTCGGGCGGGCTGCGCCTACGCCCAGCTGGCGCCGCGCGCCTCGGACATCGACTGGCGCGCTCTGGAGGGCGTGACCTCCGTGGGCGTGACCGCCGGCGCCAGCGCCCCCGAGGAGCTGGTCAACGAGGTCATCGACGCCTTCCGCGCCCGCTACGAGGTCGAGGTGGAGATGGTCGAGACCGCCCGCGAGGACGTCGAATTCAAGACGCCCCGGATCCTGAGAATCTGAACGAGAAAAGGGCGCGGCTTCGGCCGCGCCCCCCGCCTCGGGCTCGAAGCCGGAAGCCTCAGCTCTTCTTGGGCAGCTCGTCCGAGCTGCGGATCACCGAGCCCACGAGGCCGTAATCGAGGGCCTCCTGGGTGGTCAGCCAGAAGTCGCGCTGGGTGTCCTTGCGGATGCGCTCGACGGTCTGGCCGGTGGCTTCGGCGAAGACCTTCTCCAGACGCTCCTGCATGTAGAGCATCTGCTGGGCCTGGATGTAGATGTCCGAGACCTGACCGCCCACGCCGCCGCTCGGTTGATGGAGCAGGAAGCGGGTGTTGGGCAGGCAGAAGCGGTTCTTCTTCTCGGCGGCGACGAAGATCAGCGCGCCCGCGCTCGCCACCCAGCCCGAGCCGATGGCCCGCACTTCCGGTTTGATGAACTTGATCACGTCGTGGATCATGTCGCCGGATTCGACGTGCCCGCCGGGCGAGCTGACGAAGAGGTTGATCGGCTTGTCGTTATCCTCGGCCAGAGCCAGAAGCTGGGCCACAACGCCGCGCGCGAGCTTGTCGTCGATCTGGCCGGTGATCAGCACGTTGCGGCTCTTGAACAGAAGCTCGGCGGCGGCTTTCGCGGCGGCGGGCTCTTCGGATTTCTTCTCGTCTTCGGCCATGGGGAGTCCTTCTCCTCGGGGATGCGGCCTGAGGGCCGCATGCGGTTCTCGCGTCCGATCTCGGCCGCGTCAAGGCGCGCTTGCGCAGGAGGCGCGCTTTTCGGGGTCGCGCAGGGGCCTTTCGCGGAGCGGAAGGACGCCCTATCTCTGAGGCGGCCGGATCCTGCGGCCAGATCCTTCGAGAGGCTCCGTCGATGACGTCTCCCCTTCGCCGCCGCTCCGCCGCCCTGCTCGGGGCCCTGGGCCTGAGCCTCGGGTTTTCCGCCGCGCCCGCCTCCGCCGAGCAGATCGGCGAGGTGACCACGGTTTTCAAGCTGCTCGGGGCCAATCACCGCATCGTGGTCGAGGCCTTCGACGATCCCAAGGTGGAGGGCGTGGCCTGTTTCCTCTCCCGCGCCCGGACAGGC
The DNA here is from genome assembly GCF_028688855.1 of Neomegalonema sp. Lineage (GTDB taxonomy): Bacteria > Pseudomonadota > Alphaproteobacteria > Rhodobacterales > Rhodobacteraceae > Neomegalonema. Next base: position 51,749 of record NZ_JAQTXI010000003.1, read on the forward strand.
GGCATCAAGGGCTCGCTCGGGCTGGCCGAAGACACCTCGGACGCCTCCGTGGCCTGCCGTCAGGTGGGGCCGATCAGCTACAAGGAGCGGCTGAACGCGGGCGAGGAAGTGTTCCAGGCGCGCAGCTCGATCCTCTTCAAGACGATCCAGGTGGTGCGCTTCTATGACCCCAAGCGCAGGACGCTGGTCTATCTGGTCTATTCGGACAAGGTGATCGAGGGCTCGCCCAAGAACGCGATTTCGGCGGTGGCCGTCCAGCCCTGGGGCGCCGAGGGGCTGGAGCCCGATCCGCCCGAATATCGCGACTGAGGCGCAAACCCCCGGAATCCGGAGAAAAACCGGGATCCGGACGCGGCCGCCCGAATTTCGGGATGTTTCGACAAGATACAGGTGGTAAACCCGCGCGGAACCTTGAGCGTTTTCCAGCGAAGCCGCCTCGGCTTCGCGTCGCGAAAACGCGACCACAAAGAAGTTGGAGCGTTCGACCGATCCAGAAGGATCGGGAGACGCTCCTGAGTCCTGCCGGGAAAGCTCGCCGCATCATGTCTGAGACCGTCTCTTCGGAGCCCACGCATATCCTGACCCTCTCCTGCGCCGACCGCCCCGGCATCGTGGCGCGCGTGGCGGGCGAGATCGCGGCTTTCGGCGGCAACATCGCCGAGAGCGCGCAGTTCTGGGACCGGGGGCCGAACCGCTTCTTCATGCGCATCGCCTTCATCTCGCCCAAGGGCGTGGACCGCGACGCGATCCTGGCGCGGCTCGCGCCCGCCGCCGAGGAGTTCGGTCTGGATCTTCAGGTGACGGATCTGGCGCGCCCGCCGCGGATTCTCATCCTCGTCTCGAAATTCGACCACTGCCTCGAGCATCTGCTCTATCAGATCCGGGTGGGCTGGCTGAAGGCCGAGGTGGCGGGCATCGTCTCGAACCACGAGGACGCCGCGATCATCGCCGTGCGGGCGGGTCTGCCCTTCCATCACTGGCCGGTGAACAAGGCCACGAAGGCGCGTCAGGAAGGCCTGATCGAGGGCCTGATCGAGGCCGAGAATCCCGATCTCATCGTGCTGGCGCGCTACATGCAGGTGATGTCCAACGAGTTTTCGGCCCGGCATTTCGGCAAGGCCATCAACATCCATCACAGCTTCCTGCCGAGCTTCAAGGGGGCCAGGCCCTATCACCAGGCTCATGAGCGCGGCGTGAAGCTGATCGGCGCCACGGCCCATTACGTCACCGCCGAACTCGACGAAGGCCCGATCATCGAGCAGGAGACCGAGCGCGTCGGCCACGCCCAGAGCCCCGAAGACCTCGTGGCCACCGGGCGCGACATCGAATCCCGGGTGCTGGCGCGGGCGGTGAAGCTGCATCTGGAGCGCCGCGTGTTGCTCAACGGACGCAAGACCGTCGTCTTCCGCGACTGACCTCTTTCCCGCTCCGGCTTTCCGGTCCATGAGGGGGCGCGCCGTCCGTTTCGCGGCTTCGCGCCCCTCTTCATTTTCCGGATTCCTCACGCCATGAATTACGCCCGCGCCGTCTGGCTGCGCCTTCTGGCGACGGTCCTGTTCGCCCTGATGGCGCTTTGCATCCGCAAGGCGGCTCTGGATGGGGCGGCGGTCGGCCAGACGGTCTTCTGGCGCAGCTTCATGGCGATTCCGCCGATCCTGCTCTACATGGCCTGGCGGCGCAGCCTGCCGCGCGCGCTCAAGACGAGCAACGCCTACGGCCACGCCCTGCGCAGCGGATTCGGCTGCGTCTCGATGTTCCTGGGCTTCACGGCTCTGGCGCATCTGCCGCTGACGCTCGCCACGGCCATGAGCTTCCTTGCGCCGCTGATGTCGGTTCCGGCGGCGATGGTCCTGCTCGGCGAGAAGCCGAGGGCCTCGGTGGTGGCGCTGACGGCTCTGGGCTTCGGCGGCGTGGCGCTGATCCTGCTCGCGCCCGCGCCGGAGGCGGGGTTCTCGCCGGTCGAGACGCCGCAGGGCCTGCTGATCGGCGTGCTGGCGGGCCTGGCGGGCGCGGGATTCACCGTGCTGGCCATGATCCAGGTGCGCGATCTGACCCGCACCGAAAGCCCCTCGACCATCGCCTTCTATTTCTCGGTCTTCTGCGCTCTGGCGGGGGCGGCGACCTTTCTGCGGGGCGACTGGCCGAGCTTTCAGGGCGCGACGCTCTGGTGGCTGATGGCGGCGGGAATCCTCGGCGGCATGGCCCAGATCTCCATGACGGAGGCTCTGGCGCGGGCGCCGGTCTCGGCTCTGGCGGCCTTCGAATATGTCGCGATGGTCTGGGCTCTGGGCTTCGACGTCTTCATCTTCGGCCAGGTTCCCGGCTGGATGAAGCTGTCCGGAGCGGCGGTCATCGTGGCGGCGGCGGCGAGCGCGGGGGCGCTCAACGCCAGAGCCCGCGCCGGAGCCGTCGATTCCAGCGGCCGCACCCATTAGCCCGACTCATTGACTTTCGCGCCGCCCCTTGCGAGAGAACCCCATCTTTTCAGCCAGAGGAGCCGCCCGTGGGCTTTCAGACCGGCATCGTGGGCCTGCCCAACGTGGGCAAGTCCACGCTGTTCAACGCCTTGACCCGCACCGCCGCGGCTCAGGCGGCGAATTACCCCTTCTGCACCATCGAACCCAATGTGGGCGAAGTCTCGGTGCCCGACGCCCGGCTCGCGCCTCTGGCGCAGATCGCGGGCTCGGCGCAGATCCTGCCCGCGCGGCTCGGCTTCGTGGACATCGCGGGTCTGGTCAAGGGCGCCTCGCGCGGCGAGGGCCTCGGCAACCAGTTCCTCGCCAACATCCGCGAGGTGGACGCGGTCGCCCATGTGGTCCGCTGCTTCGAGGACGGCGACGTCACCCATGTCGAGGGCCGCGTCGATCCCATCGCCGACATCGAGATCATCGAGACGGAGCTGATGCTCGCCGATCTGGAGAGCGTCGAGAAGCGCCTCGCGCCGCTCCAGAAGAAGGCCAGGGCGGGCGGCGACAAGGAAGCCGCGCTCGCGGCGGATCTGCTGGAGCGCGTGCGCGTGCTGCTGGCCGACGGCGAGCCCGCCCGCAAGCTCGAAGTCTCCAACGAGGAGCGCAAGGCCTTCGAGATGCTGCAGCTGCTGACCTCGAAGCCGGTGGTCTACGTCTGCAACGTCGAGGAGGCCAACGCCCGCGACGGCAACGCCCATTCCGCCAAAGTCTTCGAGCGCGCCAGGGCCGAAGGCGCCGCCTGCGTGGTGATCTCGGCGGCCATCGAGGCGGAGATCTCCCAGCTTGAAGACGAGGAGCGCGCCATGTTCCTCGACGAGATGAAGCTGGAGGAGCCCGGCCTCGACCGTCTGATCCGCGCGGGCTACGGCCTGCTCGGGCTGATCACCTATTTCACTGTGGGGCCGAAGGAGACCCGCGCCTGGACCATCCATAAAGGCTGGAAGGGGCCTCAGGCGGCGGGCGTGATCCATACGGATTTCGAGAAGGGCTTCATCCGGGCCGAAACCATCGCCTACGCCGACTTCATCGCCAGCAAGGGCGAGGCGGGCGCCAAGGAAGCCGGAAAGATGCGGCTCGAAGGCAAGGAATACGTCGTGCAGGACGGCGACGTCATGCATTTCCGCTTCGCCTGAGGGCGGGCCTCCGGCGAGGAATGAAGAAGGGGAGGGCGCGAGCCCTCCCCTTCGGCGTTTCAGCCCGCTCGGGAGATCACCCCTCCAGAGCGTCGAAGTCGGCGGCCTCCAGCATGAGCGCCCGCAGACGGCTCAGCAGCCGCAGGCGGTTGCGCCGCAGGGCCGGGTCCTCGGCGTTGACGGTCACGTCGCGGAAGAAGTCGTCGAGCGGCTCGCGCAGGCGGGTCATGGCCATGAGCGCCCCCTGGAAGTCCTCGCGCTTGAGCGCGAGCTGCGCCTGAGCCTCGACCACGTTGGCGGCTTCGTGGAGCGCCTTCTCGGCCACGAGCTGGAAGAGCGCCGGATCCGGATGCCGCGAGAAGTCGACGCTCTCCTTGCGCTCTTCGGCGCGCAGGATGTTGGCCGCCCGCTTGTAGGCCGCCAGCAGATTCTGCGAATCCGACTGCGCGAGGAATTCGGTCAGCATGCGGGCCTGGATCATCGCCAGAGCCGGGTCTCGCGCCGAGCCCTGGTTCAGCACCGCCGAGACCACGTCGTGACGGAAGCCCATCTCGTCGCGCATCAGCGCGGTGAGCCGGTCGGTGAAGAAGCTCATGAGGTCATGGGAGAGCGCGAGGGACTTCTCCTTCCAGCCCCGGGCCAGCACCCCCAGCGACTTGTCGCGGTCGAGGTCGGCGGCGGCCATGGCGGCGTTCTCGTCGCCTTCGTAGAGCCGGTCCAGCACGCGCACCGAGAGATTGCGCCGCACCGCGCCCTCGGCGCCGCGCTCGCTCTGCTCGACATGCTGACGGGCGCGCTCGGCGAGGAAGTAATGGCGTTCGGCCAGCTCCTCGAGGTCGGCGCGGCGGGCGTTCTCCATCATGATGCGCAGGATGCCCACCGCCGCGCGCCGCAGTCCGAAGGGGTCCTTCGAGCCGGTCGGCTTCTCGTCGATGGTCCAGAAGCAGACGAGCAGATCCAGACGATCCGCCACGGCCACGGCGGCGGCGGCGGCGCTGCGGGGCGTGCCGTCCTGAGCCCCGACCGGGCGGTAATGCTCCTCGATGGCCTCGGCGACCTGGGGATCCTCTCCGGCGGCCTCGGCGTAGCGGCGGCCCATGCGGCCCTGAAGCTCGGGAAATTCGCCGACCATGTCCGTCACGAGATCGGCCTTGGCCAGCAGCGCGGCGCGGTCGACGATCTCGGGATCGGCGCCGAAGGCCTCGCCCACCTCGGCCGAGAGCGCCCGCAGACGCGCCACCCGGTCGCCCTGGGCGCCGAGGCGCGCGTGGAAGACGATGTGGTTCAGCCGCTCCAGACGGGCGTCGAGCGGCGTGGCGAGGTCGTTCTCCCAGAAGAAGCGGGCGTCCGAGAGCCGGGCGCGCAGCACGCGCTCATAGCCCGCGAGCATCCTGGCGCCGCCGTCCTGAGGCCGCAGGTTGGCCGCCGCCACGAAGCCCGAGATCTTCTCTTCGCCCGGCTTGCGCAGCGAGAAATATTTCTGATGCTCGCGCATGGAGGTCTGGAGCACTTCGGCGGGCAGCTCCTGGAACTCCGGATCGACGGCCCCCACCAGCGGATTGGGCCATTCGACGAGGCCGGTGACCTCCTCCATCAGGGCCTCGTCGGGGAGCATCTCCAGCCCGGAGCTCGCGAGCCGGGCGGCGATCTGGTCGGTCAGATACTTGCGCCGGGCGTCCTGGTCGAGCACCACGAAGGCGCGCGCCAGCTTCTCGACGTAATCCTCGGGGCCGGTCACCTCGATGGGGGCGGGGGCGTGGACGCGATGGCCCCAGGTCGTCCTTCCGCAGGGGACGTTCTCGACCTCGACCGGCACGACCTGCGCCGCGCCCTTCTCGCCGAAGAGGCAGATGATCGAGCGCAAGGGCCGCACCCAGCGCAGCGTCCCCGAGCCCCAGCGCATGGATTTGGGCCAGGGAAAGCCCTGGATCACCCGCGGCACGATCTCCCGGAGCGCCTCGGCGGTCGCGCGGCCCGGCTTGCGCCGCACGGCGAAATAGACCGCGCCGCGCTCGTCGGGCCGGACCTCCAGCTCGTCGAGGGTCAGGCCGGTGCTGCGCAGGAAGCCTTCGATGGCGGCGTCCGGGGCGTCCACGCGGGGTCCCTTGCGCTCCTCGACCTGGGCGGCGGTCTCGGCGGGCAGGCCGAAGGCCGCCAGAGCCAGGCGGCGCGGCGTCGAGAAGGCCCGCGCCACGCGCCATTCGAGGCCGGCGGCTTTCAGCTCGGCCTCCATCAGGCGATGCAGATCCTCGCGGGCGCGCTTTTGCATGCGGGCCGGGATCTCTTCGGAGAGCAGTTCGAGCAGAAGGTCGGGCATGGGGGGCGTCCTCGGGAAGCCGGCCTAAGGGGGAAGGGCGGTCAGACGGCTTCGTCCGCGCCTTGGGGCGTGCGCAGATAGGCGTCGGCGCAGGCCTTGGCCAGCGCGCGAACCCTCGCGATGTAGGCTTGGCGCTCGGTGACCGAGATCACCCCGCGCGCGTCGAGCAGATTGAACACATGGCTGGCCTTGATGCACTGGTCGTAGGCCGGATGGGCCATGACGATGGAGCCCTCCTCCTGCGAGGCGGCGAGGATGCGTCCGCATTCGGCCTCGGCGTCGAGGAAATGCTGGAAGAGCATGTCGGTGTCGGCGATCTCGAAGTTCCAGCGGGAGTATTCGCGCTCGGTCTGGTGGAAGACGTCGCCGTATTTCAGCGGAACGGGCGAATCGGGCGAATTGAACGGCAGGTCGTAGACGTTCTCGACGCCGAAGACATACATGGCGAGACGCTCCAGACCATAGGTCAGCTCTCCCGAGACGGGCCGGCAGTCATGGCCTCCCACCTGTTGAAAATAGGTGTATTGCGAGACCTCCATGCCGTCGCACCAGACCTCCCAGCCGAGGCCCCAGGCGCCGAGCGTGGGGCTCTCCCAGTCGTCCTCGACGAAGCGCACGTCATGCACGGAGGGGTCGAGCCCGATGGCCCGCAGAGAGCCGAGATACTGCTCCTGCAGGTCGGGAGGGCTCGGCTTGAGGATCACCTGATACTGGTAGTAATGCTGCAGACGGTTGGGGTTCTCGCCGTAGCGGCCGTCCTTGGGCCGCCGCGAGGGCTGGACGTAGGCCGCCGCCCAGGGGCGCGCGCCGAGCGAACGCAGCGTGGTCGCCGGATGGAAGGTGCCCGCCCCGACCTCCATGTCGTAGGGCTGGAGGATGGCGCATCCCCGGCTCGCCCAGTAGCGCGACAGCGTGAGGATGAGATCCTGGAAGCAGCGCGGCGGCGCGTTCACGGGGGCGTTCGGCATGGTCCGTCTCTCCAAAGCGGCTCCGGAAGACCTGAACGGGGGCCTCCGGGCGCGCGGAAAGCTACCTTCAGGCCGAAGTCCGGTCAATCGCGCAAGGGGGGGGCGCGAAGGATCCGGCTCGATGACAAATCGTTCATAATGTTTCTTAAAAGACCCTCAACGGAATTGGGGGAAATTCGCGGGGCGGACTTGTGCGAGTCGGGTCATGAGGGTGGAAATATGGGGAATATCCGGGAGTTCATGCGAAGCGCCAGAGGCGCCACCTCCATCGAATACGGCCTGATCGCCTCCATGATGACCATCGTGGCGATCGTGGCGGGCGCGGCGCTCAGCGGCGCCATGCACGACATGTATCAGCATGGTATTCTGGACAAGGTCAACGGCGCCGGTTCGTCGTCTTCGGGCGGCGTTCCCTGATCAGCCGCCTGACGGAGCCTCCGCGAGGATCTCCTCCTCGAGCCGCGTCCGCAGATGCACGACGGAGCGTTCGAACTCCGTCCGGGCCACGCCGAGCGCCGCGAAGCGCGCGGGAATTGGAGTCGCCATGGCCTCGTTCATGGTGAGGCCCCGCGCGACGCTCTCGCGCAGCGTCCCTTCGAGCCAGTCCAGCCAGTCGAGGGTCTGCTCCAGAGAGGCGCCCGCCGGATCGACGGGGCCATGTCCGGGCAGCAGGGACTCCCGCTCCATCCGCCGCAGCGCCGCCAGAGAAGCGCGCCAGGCGGGCAGGTCGGCGTTGGGCGTGGTGGGCGCCCGGTCGAGGAAGGCGAGGTCTCCCGCGAAGACGAGGCCCGTCTCCTCGTCGCGGACGACGAGGTCGCAGGCGGTGTGCCCCTTCAGTTCGGTCAGCGTGAAGACCCGCCCGCCGATCTCCTCGCGGGAGGCGTTGAGGGCCCGTCCCGGCGGCGTGGGGACCGTGCCGCGCATCCAGTCGCCGAGGATCCGGTACATGTTGGCCGCCAGAGCCTCGCCCTGGGCCGTCATGGCCTCGATCACCGCCTGAGGGGCCGCAAGGGCCTCGCGCGGAAAGGCCTGGTTGCCGAAGACGTGGTCCGGATGATGATGCGTGTTGTAGACGCGCAGGATCCGCTTGCCGGGCAGCCTGTCGGCGACGAGCTGGGCGAGCGCCTCGCCGTAACGCTTCGAGGGGCCGGTGTCGATCACCACCACCCCGTCGGGAGTCTGGATGAAGGCCGCGTTGGCGATGGCGCCGCCGTTGGCGCGGGTCAGATCCTCCTGAGCGCCGTAGACGCACCAGGTGCGGGCGGCGATCTCCACGGCCTCCAGCCGGTAGCTCCGGGGCGCGGCGTGGGACTGCGCCCGGAGCGGCCCGATCCCCGCGAAGGCCGCCAGGGCCGCCGCTCCGCCGAGCAGGGCGCGGCGATTCACGCCGCTCTCCTGCGTGTCCTCCGTGGCCTCCGGGGCGGGGCTCAATTCACGGCCTCCCCGGGCAGGGGGATCGAGAAGGCGAAGCGGTTGCCCTCGCTGTCGCGCGCCGCCACGGAGACCGCCGCTCCGCCGACCGAAGGCCGGGTCAGCAGATTGAAGGTCGGATCCTCGCTGATCGGGGCGGAGATCTCCAGCCCGGCCAGCTCCTCGCCGGACTCGAGCGTGAGGCTCAGCTCGCCCAGATGGAAGATGGGCACGCCGGCGGCGAAGCCCGTATCCATCGGATGACGCATCCGGAAGGAGAGGCGGGTCTCTCCGGCGTCGCTGCGGCTGGCCAGAGCCCGCGCCTCGCCGAGCGTGGACATCCAGTCCTTCTGGCCATGAGCCGCGGCGGGCGCCGAACAGCCTCCGCCCGCGGCGTCGATCACGGCGGCGGCGACCCTCCAGATTCCATCCGCGCCCCGCACGCCCACCCGCACCGGCGTCGTCTGCTCGACCTTGATCCGCAGCCCGAGGAAGGGCTCGGCCTTCTCGCCGGGCCGGAAGGTGACCGCATGGATGATCGGATTGAGATCCGCCGCGACCACCATCTCCTCGATGGGGCCGATCTCGGCGGCCAGCGCGCGGGCGTCGATGGTGACGGGGACGTGGAACTGGTCTTCGGCGGCGGCGGGCAGACTCAGCTTCACGCGCGGATCGAAGACGATCTCTCCGGGGAAATTCTCCTCGGCGACCAGCTCCCACATCCCGGATTTCAGCGGATCGGGCGGGATCTCCTGCGCCGAGGCCGGCGCGGCCGAGAGCGCGGCGAACGCGAGAACCGCGCCGAGCGCGGGGGGGCGGATGCGGAGCATGGCTTTCCTCCCGGAAGCAGGCGCGCCGGGCGGTCGTCGCCTTCATATGCGCCGAAGTCATAAGGAGGGAGGATAACCGAGGAAGAGGGGCGAGGTCGAACCCGTCTTTGGTCGTGCGGCGCGCCGCCCCGCGCAGAGGGCGGCGCGCGCTCGCGGGATCAGTAGAGCGGGAAGCGCGCGCAGAGGGCGAGGACCTTCTCCTTCACCTCGGCCTCGACCTCTCCGTTGGCCTCGGCGCCGTTGGCCGCGAGCCCGTCCACCACCTCGACGATGAGGCGTCCGATCTCGCGGAACTCCTCTTCGCGGAATCCGCGCGTGGTGCCCGCCGGAGACCCGAGCCGAACGCCCGAGGTGACGGTGGGCGGCGCGGGGTCGAAGGGCACGCCGTTCTTGTTGCAGGTGATGTGCGCGCGGCCGAGCGCCTTCTCGGCGTCGACGCCCGTGACGCCCTTGGGCCTCAGGTCGACGAGCATCAGATGCGTGTCGGTGCCGCCGGTGACGATGGCCAGTCCGCCCTTGAGCAGTTCGTCGGCCAGCGCCTGCGCGTTGGCGACCACCTGCCGGGCGTAGGCCTTGAAGCTCGGATCCAGCGCCTCCCTGAAGGCGACCGCCTTGGCGGCGATGACGTGCATCAGCGGGCCGCCCTGGAGTCCGGGGAAGACGGCGCTGTTGATCTTCTTGTGGATCTCTTCGGAATTGGTCAGCACCATGCCGCCGCGCGGCCCGCGGAGGGTCTTGTGGGTGGTGGTGGTGACCACGTCGGCGTAGTCCACCGGATTGGGATGGACGCCGCCCGCGACGAGCCCGGCGAAATGGGCCATGTCCACATGAAGGACCGCGCCAACCGAATCAGCGATTTCGCGGAACTTCTTAAAGTCGATCTCCCTGGGGATCGCCGAGCCGCCTGCGAGAATCAGCTTCGGCTTGTGTTCTGAGGCCAGAGCGGCGACCTGATCGTAATCGATCAGGGAATCCTGTTTTCGCACGCCGTACTGTATCGCTTTGAACCACTTTCCCGATTGGTTCGCACGCGCTCCATGGGTGAGATGGCCGCCCGACGGCAGCTCCATGCCCAGGAACGGGTCATCGGGCTTGAGCAGCGCCATGAAGACCGCTTGATTCGCCTGGGCGCCCGAATGGGGCTGGACGTTGGCGAATCGAGCCCCGAAGAGGGCCTTGGCCCGCTCGATGGCGAGAGTCTCCGCGACGTCCACGAATCCGCATCCGCCGTAATAGCGGCGTCCGGGGTATCCTTCGGCGTATTTATTCGTAAGTACAGAGCCTTGCGCCTCCATCACCGCCCTGGAGACGATGTTCTCGGAAGCGATCAGTTCGATCTCCTCGCGCTGACGGCGCAATTCGCCGGAGACGGCGCCCGCGATCTCGGGATCGGCCTCCGCGAGGGAATCCGAAAAGAAGCCCTGAGGGCGAATGGGATCTAGCGTCATGAAAATCCTCCCGGATTCCGCATCTAGGAACATCGGGGGGCGGCTTCCGCCCGAAGGCGCCCCCCTCAACGAGGCTCTTCTCTATAAGGGGAGGGGTCCGCCCGTCCAGAGAGGCTTGACGCAGGACCTGCGCGCGCCGAAAACAGGGAGGCTTCCGGAAGGATTCGGGCGGATCGTTGATCGGGCGCCACAGTTTTGGTTCGTTAACGACGATTGTGCCTTTTTTGAATGAATTCGAGAAGCGGCTATGCTAACCAATCTCCTGCGCTTCCGCATAGGCGTTTCAGGACGCTGGGGAGCGGGTAGGGCGCTTGTTCTCAGGACGTCAGTCCTCGGGCAAGAAGGACGTCGACTGGAACAAGGTTTGCTAAGGTTCGGTCCGATGAGGACGCGTCGGCGCAGACCGGCGGGCCCTCGACACGGGATGAGCGCGAAGGCGATAAAAGTGGAGAGATGCAATGAAGCGTAAGAGCCTGCTTTTGACGAGCAGCTGCTTGGTGGTCGCTGGCGCGGCGACCAGCGCGCTGGTGTCGGCGGCTTCGGCCGACGGCTACGGCGCTCAGATCTACGCGGCGGACGCTGCGGCCCAGGCCGCCTACGCGGCTCAGGCCGGCGCGGCCTACGCGGTCCAGTCCGGCCAGGCCGGCTACGCCGCCCAGCCCGTCTACGGCGCGACCACCACCTCGGCGGCCGGCTACGCCTCCGCCCCGGTTCAGGGCGCGCTCAGCGCCTCGGCCGCCGCCGCGGCCTTCGGCGGCGCCTATCCGCCGAACGCGGCCCCCGGCCGTTGCTACGCCCGCGTCGTGATCCCGGCCCAGTACCGCACGGTCACCGAGAACGTCGTGGCCTCCGAAGCCTCCGAGACGATCGAAGTCGTTCCGGCGACCTACAAGACGGTCACCGAGACCGTGGTCGTGCAGGAAGCCGCCGAGTCCCTCGAGGTCGTTCCGGCGACCTACCGCACCGTCTCCGAGACCGTCGTGGTCGAGGACGAGGGCGAGACGCTGGAAGTGATCCCGGCGACCTACCGCTCCGTCTCCGAGACCGTCGTGGTCGAGGAAGCCGCCGAGCAGCTGCGCGTCGTCCCGGCCCAGTTCCGCGCCGGCCAGCAGCAGATCGTCGTCGAGCCCGCCTACGAGGTGCTTGAGGCCGTTCCCGCCACCTTCCAGACCCTCCAGCAGGAAGTGGTCGTCGAGGACGGTTACGAGACCCTCCAGGTCGTTCCCCCGACCTTCCGCACCGTGCAGGAGACCGTGGTCGTCGAGCCCGCCTACGAGCAGGTCCAGATCGTCCCGCCGACCTTCCGCACCGCCGCCCAGGAGCTGGTCGTCGAGCCCGCCTACGAGACCCTCGAGGTGATCCCGGCCTCCTACCGCACCGTCGAGCAGCAGGTCGTGGTCGAAGAGGCCTCCGAGACCCTGCAGGTCGTTCCGGCCACCTACCGCAGCGTCGCCGTCGCCGGCGCCCCTGACGAAGCGGCCGAGCAGCTTCAGGTCGTCCCGGCCACCTACCGCACCGTGACCGAGCAGGTCCTGGTCCAGGCCGAGGGCGAGCAGCACCAGGTCGTCCCGGCTCAGTACGAGACCGTGTCCGACCGCGTGCTGGTCCGCGAGGCCTACACCACCTGGAAGCGCGGCGAGAACCCGATCGCGATCATCGACGCCATGGGCGGCGAGATCACCGGCGCCTCCATCAAGGAGACGAAGTCGCTCTCCACCGGCGAGATCCTCTGCCTGGTCGAAGTTCCGGCCCAGTATGAGACCGTCACCCGCCGCATCGTCCGCACCCCGGCCTCCGTGCAGGTCGTGCGCACCCCGGCCCAGTACACGACGATCACCCGTCGCGTGGTGGACACCCCGGCCTCCGTGCAGCGCGTCGGCGGCTACACCACCGGCGGCAACGTCGTCGTGGACGTCAACGGCAACGTGATCCCGGGCGCCGTGGGCGTCAGCCCCGAGGGCTTCGCTCTCGCGGCCGACGGCCAGGTCTTCCGTGACAGCGCCGGCAACCCGGTCCGCGGTCAGCTCCGCTCCGCCGGCGGCGGCGCGGCCAGCCAGGGCTACACCCGTCGCGTGGTGGACACCCCGGCCTCCGTGCAGCGCGTGGCCATCCCGGCCAAGACCCAGACGATCCAGATCCGCGTGGTCGACCGTCCGGCTGAAGTCCGTCGCGTGACGGTCCCGGCCAAGTCGCAGACCGTGCAGATCCGCGTCGTGGACCGTCCGTCCTCGCAGCAGGTCGTCGTGGTTCCGGCCAAGACCGCCACCATCACCCGCCGCGTCGTCGAGACCCCGGCTCAGGTGCAGCGCATCGCCGTCCCGGCCAAGACCCAGACCATCCAGGTCCGTCAGGTCGCGACCCCGGCCGGCGCCCGCGCCGTCACGGTTCCCGCCAAGACCCAGACCGTCGCCACCCGCGAGCTCGCGGCCCCGGCGAGCGTCGAGCGTCTCGGCGTCGGCGGCGGCTACGGCGGCGGCAACGTCGTCGTGGACGTCAACGGCAACGTGATCCCGGGCGCCGTGGGCGTCAGCCCCGAGGGCTTCGCTCTCGCGGCCGACGGTCAGGTCTTCCGTGACAGCGCCGGCAACCCGGTCCGTGGTCAGGTCCGCTCCACCGGCGCCGGCGGCGGCGCCCGCACCGCGACGATCACCCGTCGCGTCGTGGACACCCCGGCTCAGGTTCGCCGCGTGGCGATCCCGGCCAAGACCGCGACCATCACCCGTCGCGTCGTGGACCGTCCGGCCGAGGTTCGCCGCGTGGCGGTCCAGGGCCAGAGCCAGTCCGTGCCGGTCCGCGTCGTCGATCGTCCCGCCGACATCCGTCGCGTGCCGGTCGCGGCCGACGTCCGCACCATCACGCGCAACGTGCTGGTCGCGGAAGAGTCGCTGCAGTGGAAGGAAGTTCTCTGCGAGACCAACGCCTCGCCCGAGATCATCCGCCGCCTGCAGCAGGCTCTCCAGGAGCGCGGCTTCTACCAGGGCCCGCTGGACGGCGTCTATGGTCCGGCCACCACCTCGGCGGTCACCCGCTTCCAGCAGTCCGCTGGCGAGGGCACCGGCGGTCTGACCATCGACACGCTGTCGGCTCTGGGCCTGCGCCTCTGATCCGGTCTGCGATCTGATCTCCGAATCTTCCGCGACGCCCCGCCCTCACCGGCGGGGCGTCGTTTTTTCATGCGGAGCGGCTTGCGCTTCGCGGCGAAACAGCGGAGCCTCCGCAGGCTTCCGGAGACGGAGCGGCCAGCTTTGGGGAGGGACGGCATGAAGGCGGCTTTCGTCGCGAGCGCGACCGGACAGGCGCGGCAGGCGCGGGATCGTCTCGCCGCGCGCTATGGCGAGACGCCGCTCGACCAGGCCGACGTCATCGTGGCGCTCGGCGGCGACGGGGCCATGCTCGACACGCTGCACCGGCACATGGATCTCGAAAAACCCATCTACGGCATGAATTGCGGCTCGGTCGGCTTCCTGATGAACGAATATCAGGAAGAGGATCTGCCGGGCCGTCTGGAGCGGGCGCAGGAATCCCTTCTGCATCCCCTGCGGATGCGGGCCTGGGGACGCGGCGCCGCCTCGCCCCTGACGGCGCTGGCGGTCAACGAGGTCTCGCTGCTGCGCGAGAGCCGCCAGGCGGCGAAGCTGCGCATCTTCGTGGACGGCGCCGAGCGTCTGCCGGAGCTGATCTGCGACGGCGCCCTGGTCTCCACGCCGGCGGGGAGCACCGCCTACAACTTCTCGGCGCATGGACCGATCCTGCCCATCGGGGCGGCGCTTCTGGCCCTGACGCCCATCTCGGCCTTCCGCCCCCGCCGCTGGCGCGGCGCGGTGCTGCCCGAACGGGCCGAGGTGGTCTTCGAGGTGCTGGAGGTCGAGAAGCGCCCGGTCAGCGCCGTGGCCGACATGACCGAGATCCGCGACGTGGCGCGGGTCGAGATCCGTTCCGCCCAGGAGGTCACGCTGCGGCTGCTCTTCGACGACGGCCACGGCCTCGACGAAAGGATCCTGCGCGAGCAGTTCGCGCCCTGAGCCCGGAGGCCTCCTGCGGGGCGGGGAGATTCGCCGCCCGAGGCCGTCCGTCTCCGCGCGGCCTCGCGCCTGGCGAGCGCGATCCGCTCCGTTTCGCGCCATGGATCCGGATACGGAAGATTCCGGTTGGGGCGAAGGGCTCCGGAGGCCGCCGATTGCGCGCTGAAAGCCGCACCGGGCCCGCAAAACCTCCCGCAGGCGCGAAGAAGCTGGACAGGGCGCGGCGGGCTTCGCATCATGCCGCCGGATGAAGGCGGGGGATTTTTCTCCGGCGCGGAGGCGCGGCACGTCTCGGCCAGGAGGGCGTCGGATGAAGACCCACAAGATTTGCGTATTGGGAGATTTCGGGGTCGGCAAGACCTCGCTCATCCGCCGTTACGTGTTCAACGCCTTCGCGCAGGATTATCACGCGACGCTCGGGGTGAATCTCTACAAATACGAGGACGAGATCCTCTTCGAGGAGGAGCCCCTGCGTCTGCGCTTCATGATCTGGGACGTGGAGGGCGCCGCCGAGCCCGGCCCTCACGCCGAGCGCTACGTGATCGGGGCCTCGGGGGCGCTGATCGTGGGCGACGCCACGCGGGCCACCGCGCTGCGGACGGTCTCCGCCTACGCCGAGATGTTCGAGGAGCAGGCGCCCGGACGCCCCTTCGCCCTGGCCTTCAACAAGGCGGACCTCGTCGCGGCGCCCGACGCCCGCGAGAGGCTCGGGCTGCCGGATCTGGAGGACCGCTTCGGCGTGGAGCCCCTGCTCACCAGCGCCCTGACCGGCGCGGGCGTGCGCGAAGCCTTCCGCAAGCTCGGAACGCAGGTTCTGGCCTATGGCCTGTGAGATTCCCCGACCCCGGCGCCCCGGACGCCTTGCAGGGGCCTTGATCTTCGCGCAGGCTTCCGGCGTCTGGTCTTCCGGACTTCGGGCTTCGGGTCGGAGCCATCAATGACGGCGGGCGGCATGCAGGATGCGACCAGAGGCGCCATGGGGGCTTCGACCGAGGAGGAGGCGCTGCTCTGGGCGGCGCGGAGTCTGTTTTCGCGCGGGGACATGGCCATCGCCCTGCTCGACCCGGATCTGCGGGTCACGCATGTGCTCGGGGGCGAGAAGTTCGCCGCCTCCGTCGGAGACGACGCCCTGGAGGCCTTTCCCGCCCTGATCGGCTGCGAGGAGACGCTCCGGCGGATCCGCTCGGGCGAGGAGCTGCGGGGGCTGAGCTTCGAGAACGTCTCCATCCACTGCGGCGGCGACGGCGAATCGCCGCAATACGTCAATCTGCGGGCCTATCTCGATCCGCATTCCGGCCAGCTGGCGCTCGTGCTCCAGGACGCGGCCGAGACGGCCCGTCTCCAGCGCAACCTCGTGCAGCAGCGCAACGAACTGGCTCTGGCGCGTCAGGCTCTGGAGACCGCCCGCGACGAGGCCCTGGCGGCGAGTCGGGCGAAAAGCGCCTTCCTCGCGAACATCAGCCATGAGCTGCGCACGCCGCTGAACGTGGTGATCGGCAACGCCGAGATCCTGCGCCGTCCGAGGGCCTCGGCGCTGACCTCGGCGGAGGCGGCCGATTACGCGGGCGACATCCTCTCCAGCGGCGAGCTCCTGCTGGATCTGATCAATGATCTGATCGACCTCTCGCGGGCCGAGACGGGCGATCTGCATCTTGCGGAAAGCTGGTGCGATCTGGGCTTCATCGCCCATCAGAGCCTCCGCTACGCCGCGCGGCTGGACGACGGGCGCGACAAGCGTTTCGTCGAGGCGGCGGACCCGCATCTGCCGCCCTTCTGGGGCGACGAGCGGCGGCTCAAGCAGATCCTGCTGAATCTGCTCTCCAACGCGGCGAAGTTCTCGCCTTCGGGCGGAACGGTGGTGCTGCGGGTCGAGCGCGAGCCCCAGGGCGGCCTGCTGCTCGAAGTGGCCGACGAGGGGCCGGGGCTCGAAGCCGACGAGGTCGCGGTGGCTCTGGAGCCCTTCGGCCAGCTCGAAAGCGGCAAGCGCCACAAGGGCACGGGGCTGGGCCTGCCCATCGTGAAATCTCTGGCGCGCTTCCATGGGGGAGATCTGGAGATCGTCACGGCGCCGGGGCGGGGTCTGCGGGCGCGGGTGCGTCTGCCGGGGGCGCGCTTCTCGCCCCGCGATTCGGCTTGACGCCTCCCCTCCGTCCGCCTAATTCTGCGTCTCAAAATGATAACAGAGGCTTCAGCGCGCCCATGGCTCCTCCGACCGCACCGCCCTCCGTCGCCGACAGGCCCCTGCGCATTCTCCTCGTGGAGGATGCGGCGGCTCTGGCGCGCACCTACATGGGCTATCTGCGCGACGAGCCTTACAAGGTTTCGCATGTCGAGACGGGCGCGGGGGCTCTGGAGGCCGTGCGCGCCGAAGAACCCGACCTGGTGCTGCTCGATCTGAAGCTGCCCGACTGCGACGGCATGGAGGTTCTGCGTCAGCTCGGCGAGAGCCATCCGGGCCTTCCGGCGGTGGTGATCACGGCGCATGGCTCCATCGGCGTGGCGGTGGAGGCGATGCGCTCGGGCGCCGCCGATTTCCTCGTCAAGCCTTTCGGTCCGGACCGGCTGATCACGGCCATCGCCAATCACGCCGACCGCCGCCGTTTCGCGCAGGCTCTGGCGGCGCCGCCCGTTCCGGGGACGTCCGCGCCCGCGCGCCGCGCCCAGTTCGAAGGCTTCGTGGGGGCCAGCGACGCCATGCAGGGCGTCTATCGGGCCATCGAGAGCGCGGCGCGCTCCAGCGCCACGGTCTTCGTGACCGGCGAGAGCGGCGTGGGCAAGGAGGTCTGCGCCCAGGCGATCCATCAGCAGAGCCCGCGTCGGGAGCGGCCCTTCGTGGCGATCAACTGCGCGGCGATCCCCGGCGAGCTCATGGAAAGCGAGATGTTCGGCCATGTGAAGGGCGCCTTCACGGGCGCCGTGGCCGACAAGCCGGGCGCGGCGCGTCTGGCGGACGGGGGCACGCTCTTTCTGGACGAGATCTGCGAGATGTCGCCGCATCTGCAGACGAAGCTTCTGCGCTTCGTGCAGACGGGGGCCTTCAATCCGGTGGGGCGGGCGGCGGCGCAGCATGTGGACGTGCGCTTCGTCTGCGCGACCAACCGCGATCCTCTGGAGGAGGTGAGCGCGGGGCGTTTCCGGGAAGACCTCTATTATCGCCTGCATGTGATTCCCATCGGGCTTCCGCCGCTGCGCGAGCGCGGCGACGACGTGCTGATGATCGCCGACCGCTTCGTGCAGCTCTACGCCGCCGAGGAGGGCCGCAGCTTCAAGGGGCTCGCCGAGGACGCCAGGGCGGCGCTGCTGGGCTTCGGCTGGCCGGGCAACGTGCGCCAGCTGCAGAACGCCCTGCGCAACGCCGTGGTGCTCAACGACGGGGCCATGCTGACCGCGGCCATGCTGCCCGCTCTGGTGCGGGGAGGGGGGCTTCCGGCCCGACCTGCGGCGGGGGCGGTCTTCGGAGGGCATGCGCCGCAGCGAGGGCGCGAGGCGGCGCCGGCGATCTCTCTGGGCGAGGGCTCCGCGCCCAATCCCGACGATCTGGTGGCGCTCTCCCGGGCGATCCGGCCGCTTTCCGACCTCGAACGCGAGGCCATCGAGCGGGCGGTGGAGCTCTGTCAGGGCGACGTGCGCAAGGCTGCGGTGTTTCTGGGGGTTTCTCCGGCGACGATCTACCGCAAGCAGAAATTCTGGCGCGAGGGCGGGGATCCGCCCCTGTTTTGAGGAGCCCGAGCCATGCGCTGTCCCTTCTGCGCCGAGCCCGACACCCAGGTGAAGGATTCCCGCCCCGCCGAGGATCAATCCGCGATCCGGCGTCGGCGGGTCTGTCCTTCCTGCGGGGCGCGCTTCACCACCTATGAGCGCGCGCAGCTGCGCGAGGTCATGGTGCGCAAGAAGGACGGCGGACGCGAGCCCTTCGACCGCGAGAAGCTCGCGCGTTCGCTGCGGATCGCCATGCGCAAGCGGCCTCTCGCCGAGGAGCGGATCGACCAGCTGGTGAGCGGTCTGGCGCGGCGGGTCGAGACGCTGGGCGAATCGGAGATCGCCAGCGGCAAGATCGGCGAGATGGCCATGGAGGCGCTGTCCGATCTCGACGCGGTGGCCTACGTGCGCTTCGCCTCGGTCTACAAGGATTTCAACGAAGCCGCCGATTTCGAGGATTTCGCCGCCGCGATCCGTCATGCGGCCGAGGAATCCAAGGCGGCGAAGAAACCCTCATGAACCGCGAGGAGGACGCCCGCCGGATGCGGGCGGCTCTGGCTCTGGCGCGTCGGGGCCTGGGCGAGACCTGGCCGAATCCTTCGGTGGGCTGCCTGATCCTGCGGGACGGGGCCCTTCTGGCGCGCGGACGCACGGCGGCGGGCGGGCGTCCCCACGCCGAGCGGGCGGCGCTCGCGGCTCTGGCGGCGGCGGGCGGCGACGCGAAGGGCGCGACGGTCTATGTGACTCTGGAGCCCTGCGCCCATCACGGCCGCACGCCCCCTTGCGCGGAGGCCCTCGTGGCGGCGGCTCCGGCGCGGGTGGTGGCGGCTCTGGGCGATCCGGATCCGCGCGTGGCGGGGCGCGGCTTCGCGATTCTGCGGGCGGCGGGAATCGCCGTGACGGAGGGCGTCGAGGCCGAGGCCGCGGCGCGGCTCAACGCCGGATTCCTGACCCGCCTGCGCGAAGGACGGCCTTTCCTCACGCTGAAGCTGGCGGCTTCTCTGGATGGGCGGATCGCTCTGGCGAGCGGCGAATCGCGCTGGATCACCGGACCCGAGGCGCGGCGTCGGGTCCATCTGATGCGCGCCGAGCATGACGCGATTCTCGTCGGACTGGCCACCCTGCGCGCCGACGACCCCGCTCTGGACGTGCGGATCGAAGGGCTGGAGGGGCGGTCTCCCTTGCGGCTCCTGCTCGATTCGCGGCTGGAGGCGCCTCCGGAGTCGCGGCTGGTCGCCACGGCGCAGAAGCGCCCGCTCTGGATCCTCCACGGCCCCGAGGCGCCGCCGGAGCGCGCCGAGGCTCTGCGCGCGGCGGGCGCCGAGCTGATCGCCGTCCCCATGGCGCCCGAGGGCGGACTGAACCTGCGGGCGGTCTTCGCGGAGCTGGGGACGCGCGGCCTGACGCGGGTCTTCTGCGAGGGCGGGGGGCGTCTGGCGGCGGGGCTGATCGGGGCGGATCTGGTCGATTCCCTGGCCTGGTTCTCGGCGGGGGCGGCGCTGGGGAGCGAATCGCGTCCGGCGATGGGGCCGCTCGGTCTGGAGCGCCTCGCGCAGGCGCCGCGCTGGCGGCTCGAATCCCTGGAGCCCTGCGGCGCCGATCTCCTCGGCTTCTGGGCGCGGGCCTGAAAAAAAAGCCCGGCTGCGCGTCGTCGCGCGGCCGGGCCAGATCATAGGGAGGACAGAGCCTTCACACGGGCCACGCCCGCGTCAAATCTCCGATGCCCCCTTTATAAACCGCTTTGGGAGCCTTGAGGCGCCCGGATTGCGCATAGCGGGCATGCATGGACGGGTCATCCGACGAAGGTCGGACTGGCTCCCGGGCTGAGGATCAGCCCTCGGCGGGAGGCGCCGCGAGGGGCTTGACCACGCCGATATAGGGCAGGGTGCGGTTGCGCTGGGCGTAGTCGATGCCGTAGCCCACGACGAATTCGTCGCCCACGTCGAAGCCGATCCAGCGCACGTCCAGATCCACCGTCCGCCGCGAGGGCTTGTTGAGCAGCGTGCAGATCTCGATCCGGCGCGGATTGCGCAGCTTCAGCATCTCCAGAACCTTGGAGAGGGTGCGGCCGGTGTCCACGATGTCCTCGACGATGAGCACGTCGCGCCCGGCGATCTCGGTGTCCAGATCCTTGAGGATGCGCACGTTGCCCGAGGATTCCAGACCCTGGCCATAGGAGGAGACGACCATGAAGTCGACTTCGCAGGACAGGTCCAGCTGTCGGGCGAGATCGGCGATGAAGATGAAGGAGCCCCGCAGAAGCCCGACCAGAAGCAGCTGATCGGTGTCGGCGAAGGCGGCGGAGATGTCCGCCGCGAGATCCTGCGTGCGTCGGGCGATGGCGCCCTCGGCGATGAGCGATTCAACCTGATACTCGACCATCGCGCGCCTCCCCTTGCGTCTCCGGCTTCGGCGCCTCGGGCCGGGGCCGCAAGGCGCAGGCGGAGACGTCGCGGCGGCAAGGGTGCCGCAAGAAAGCGCCGCGCCGCAAGACCCCGGAAACGCTTCGCGCGCGGCTGTCTCCCGAAAGCCGCGCGCGCGTTCGAACCGCGAGGGCTCCGGCGCGGGAGGTCCCGCGCGCCGGAGCCGATCCGCGACTCAGTAGGGCAGCCACTGGGTCGAGCCGCTGGCGACGGGCGCCGCCGGGGCGACCTCGACCGCCGGAGCGGAGGCGACGACCGTGGCGGAGGCCGGGGCCGCGTCGCCGAGGTCGACGCTCAGCGAGGTGCGGGCCGCGCGGTAGTTGGTCACCGGGCCGCCGTAGGAGGGCCCGAAGACCGAACCCGTGTGGAAGGACGGGCCGGGGTTGTGGATCGGCGGAGCCGGACGGCGCCAGTCGTCGCGGCCGAAGCCGCCATGGCCCTTGCCGTCCCAACGGCCGTCGCGACCGTCCCAGCGGTCCCAACGATCGTTGCGGTCCCAGCGGTCGCTCCAGCGGCGGTCTTCGAGCGGCTGGCCGACCACGCCGCAGGAGTTGACGTCAGGCTGGCGGCAGGTGGTGACGCGGACCGGGTTGGAGACCGGGACGGTCACGGTGCGGGGCTCGCAATGGGGCACCTTGATCCGGAAGACGTCCTGCTGGCAGACCTGATTGGGGCCGCAGGTTCCGGGGACCGAAGCCGCGCGGCTGACCGGGATCGAGACTTCGCGCCAGGTCTCATGGCAGCGCTGCTCGGTGCGGTAGGTGGTCTGCCACTGGATTTCGGTGGTGCAGATCGGCGGCGGCGGAGCCGGGCGATAGCCATGGAAGCCGCCCTGATAGCCGAAAGGCTGGGCGTAGCCGGGGCCGCAGTTGGGGCCGACGGCCGGCGGCGGCGGCAGGAAGGTCGTGGCGGGGGCGGCGAAGCCGCCGCAGGGGGCCGGGGCCGGGCCGCAGGGAGCGGACGGCGCGCCGTAGCCGCCAGCGGCGGCCGAGCCCGCCCAAAGCGTCGCGCCGACGGCGGCGGCGGCGAAACTGGACCAGAAACGACTCATGATTCCCTCGCTAGACTAGGGGTGCGGTCTCCGGGATTTCCGCAGGTCGAAGCCGAAGGTCGCGCGGAGCCCTGACGCAAGGTCGAGCCTTGACGAATCGGATTTCGCACGACGGTTGAATTTCGATTCAAACCCATTCCGGAGCGTGTGTTCACGTTAACGAATACGGCGGGTTTTTTATACCTGCAAGGAAAAAGAAATAGAAGTCTTTTCCGAGGCTTCCAAGACGTTTTTTAAGCGCCTTCCCATCTTGACGCCTTAACGTTCTCCGGACAAGCCTCCGGAACGCGACGGCGCAGACGGACGATTCGGCGCCGCGTCGGGGCTTTCCGGGCCTTCGGCGGCCTCCTGCGGCGCCGCGCGCCGCGCGGGGCGGGGCGCCCCGGTCAGGCCCCGGTCCGGCGGAGATCGCGCGCGGATTCCGGGCCTCCTCAGGCGTTTGCGGGGCTGGCGGGGGGTCTTGCGGGGGTCTGGGCGCGCGGGCTGAGCGGGAGGGCGCCTTGACCCTGAGCGGTCCGGGGTCTATATCGCCCCTTCGCACCCGCATTCCGTCCAGTCTTGAGGATGACGCCCCCATGGCCCGCGTGACCGTCGAGGATTGCATCGACAAGATCCCGAATCGTTTCGAGATCGTTCTTCTGGCCGCCCATCGCGCGCGCGCCATCGCTTCGGGCGCGTCGCTGCTCGTCGAGCAGGACGGGGACAAGAATCCCGTCGTCGCGTTGCGCGAGATCGCCGAAGTGAAGCTCTCGCCCGAGGGCCTGCGCGAATCGGCCATCGAAAGCCTCCAGAAGCACGTCGAGGTCGACGAGCCCGACGACGACGGCATGGCCGAGCGCATGAACGAGAGCGAGGATCGTCCCGACGAGCAGCCGCTCACCGAGGCCGACCTGATCCAGGCCCTCAACGAGATGGGCAAGTCCTGATCGTCCCGCGTCGGCGTCCCGCTTCCGGCGCCGACCCCGACGCCGGGAGGAGACTCCGCTGATGATGTCGGCCGATGAACTGGTCGCCCGCGTCCGGGCCTATAATCCGAAGTCGGATTCGGAGATGCTGCGCCGCGCCTACGCCATCGGCGCGGCCTCGCACGCCCATCAGACCCGCGCCGACGGCGTCACGCCCTATTTCAGCCATCCTCTGGCGGCGGTCTCGATCCTCATGGGCTACAAGCTGGACGACGCGACCATCGCGGCGGCCATGCTCCATGACGTGATCGAGGACACCCCCACCCCCGAAAGCGAGATCCTCGACGCCTGCGGGCCGGACGTGCTGCGCATCGTGCTGGGCGTCACCAAGGTCGGCAAGATGGCCGACATCCGCAAGAAGGCCATCCGCGAGAGCGCCGCCCGGGGCGGGGAATCCGTCGCGCCCGACGAATTCGAGCGCCAGCGCGTCAAGCAGTCCGAGCAGGCCGAGAATCTGCGCAAGCTCATCCTCGCGGTGGCCGAGGACGCCCGCGTGCTTCTGGTGAAGCTGGCCGACCGCCAGCACAACATGAGCACTCTGGAGAACCTGCGCCCCGACAAGCAGCAGCGCATCGCCCGCGAGACCCTGGAGATCTACGCGCCCCTCGCCGGCCGCATGGGCATGCAGGAGATGCGCGAGGATCTGGAGGACGCCTGCTTCCGGACGCTCAATCCCGCGGGCTATCAGTCGATCATCCGGCGCATCGCCCAGATGCGCCGCGAGCGCGGCGGCGGGCGCGAGACCAGCGAAGCGGTGATCCGTTCGGTCTCCGAGGCCCTGGAGATGGAGCTCGGACGCAATCACGTGGTCGGCGCGCGGGTCGGGGGGCGGATGAAGCGCCCCTTCTCCATCTGGCGCAAGCTGCAGGAGAAGCACCTCAATCCCGACGACGACGACGGCTTCCAGCAGCTCTCCGACGTGATCGCCTTCCGGGTGATCCTGCGCACCGCCGACGACTGCTATCGGGCGCTCGGGGCGATCCATCAGCGCTGGCATGTGGTGCCGGGCCGCTTCAAGGATTACGTCTCGCTGCCCAAGGCCAACGGCTACCGCTCGCTGCACACCACCGTCATGATGACCGGCGCCGACGCGCTGGAGGGCACCCAGCGCGTCGAGGTGCAGATCCGCACCGAGGACATGCACGAACTCGCCGAAACCGGCGTGGCGGCGCACTGGAGCTACAAGGACGGCGTCTCCAACGCCCAGCGCTTCAAGATGGACCCTCAGGCCTGGCTGGCCGAGGTCGCCGAGGAGCTGGATTCCGAGAATCCCCGCGACGCCCTCGCCACCGCGCGGATGGAGTTCTATCACGACCGCGTCTTCTGCTTCACGCCCAAGGGCGAGGTGAAGCGCCTGCCTCAGGGCGCGACGCTGCTGGACTTCGCCTACGCCATCCACACCCGGGTCGGCGACACCTGCGTCGGCGGCGAGATCAACGGCCTGCGGGCGGCGCTCACGGCGAAGCTGCGCAACGGCGACGTGGTCGAGATCCGCCGCTCCGAGAACCAGCGCCCCGAAGGCTGGTGGGAGCAGATCGTCAAGACCGGCCGCGCCCGCTCGGCGATCCGCCGCGCGCTGGAGGAGCAGGAGATCGCCGAAGCCGCCATCAGCGGCGAACGGATCCTGCGCTTCGCCTACCGCACGGCGGGGCTCGAATACGACGCCCGCGACGTGGACGTCGCGGCGGCCCGCTGGGCGATGAGCCGTCAGGAGGTCCTCGCCGACGTCGCCCGCTGGGACGCCAGGGCGGCGCCGCAGTTCGTGAGCGCGGCGCGGGTGATCGCGCTGATGCATCCGGGCCATGCGCCCAAGACCGTGGGAGCGACGGGCGAGCGCGCCAGCCAGCCCGCGCGCTTCCTCGACGCGCCTCAGGAGACGCTGCGGCGGGGCCTCAAGCTGGCGAGCTGCTGCCGGCCGGTGCCCGGCGACAAGATCCTGGCGATTCCCCATCCCGAAGGCGGCTTCCTCGCCCATCGGCGCGAATGCCCCGTGGTGGCCGCCGACGAGGAGAACGCCGACCAGTGGCGCGAAGCCGAATGGTCGCCGGACGAAGAGCGTTTCGACGATCATGTGGCGGCTCTGCGGGTGCGGCTGATCAACACGCCGGGGGCTCTGGCGCAGCTCTGCCAGATCCTCGCGGACCAGGGCGCCAACATCGACGATCTGCATCTGATCGACCGGAAAGCCGCCTTTTACGAATTCCGCGTCAACATAGAGGTCCGCAGCTTTCGCCATCTCGCGGCGATCATAGGCGGCCTGAAGAACGCCGATCCGGTCGATTCGGTCGAGCGCGTGATGGAGGGGGAGGCGCTCGCGCAGCCCCCCGCCGCCTCCGGCCCCGGGACCCAGAGGAGTTGAAGACCATGGCCGCCCCTTCCGCCCTTCCCCCCGACGCCGTTCTGGACGAATTCCGCGCCGCCGGGGCTCTGCTGGAGGGGCATTTCATCCTCAGCTCGGGGCTGCGCAGCTCCGTCTATCTGCAATGCGCCCGGGTGATGATGGATCCGGCGCGCGCCGCGCGGCTCTGCGGGGCGCTGGCGGAGAAGGTCCGCGCCTCCGGGATCGGGCCCGTCGACCTCTGCGTCTCTCCGGCGATGGGCGGAGTGGTGGTGGGCTACGAGCTGGCGCGTCAGCTCGGGGTTCCCTCGATCTTCGCCGAGCGCGTCGAAGGGAAGTTCCAGTTCCGCCGCGGCTTCGCGATTCCGGCGGGCGCGCGGATCCTCATGGTCGAGGACGTGGTGACGACCGGGCTCTCCTCGCGCGAATGCCTCGACGCGATCCGCGCGGCGGGCGGAGATCCGGTGGGCGGCGCCTGTCTGGTGAACCGCTCGGGCGGGGCGGCCGACATCGGCGTCCCTCTGGTCGCGCTGACGGGGATCGGCGCGCCCGCCTGGGCTCCCGACGCCCTTCCTCCCGAGCTTGCGGCGATCCCGGCGGTGAAGCCGGGCAGCCGCGGGCTGGTCTGAGCGCGGGAGGGCGCGGCGGTGTTCAAGCGGCGCACTCCGCAAAGCTGGCTGGCCTGGACGCGGAGCATGATCTGGCCGCGCAAGGGCTGGCGTCGGGGCTTCCAGTATTTCGGACGCAAGGTCCAGCGCCTCAAGGACACGCCGCACAGCATCGCTCTGGGGTTCGCCTTCGGGGCGCTGATCTCCTTCACGCCGCTCTTCGGCTTCCACATGATCGGCTGTCTGGCGCTGGCCTGGATCTTCCGGGGCAATCTGCTGGCGGCGGCGGTGGGGCAGTTCGTGGGCAACGCCTTCACCATCGGGCCCATCGCGGTGATGTCGGTTTCGCTCGGACGCTGGATGCTCGGGCGCTCGCATCACGGCGAGGCGCAGGGCGAGACGATCCTCCAGTCCTTCGCGGATCTCTGGGCGACCTTCCTGCGCTGGGTCGCCAGCGAGATCGACGAGGGCGAGGGCGGGCACATCGTCACCTTCGGACGGGTGATGCGTCAGGCCTGGCGGCTCTTCGACGAAGTCTTCTGGCCTTATCTGGTGGGCGGGCTGATCCCGGGGATTCTCTGCGCGCTGCTGTGCTATTATCTGGTCTACAAGGGCACGGACGCCTTCCAGAAGCGCCGCGCCGAGAAGCGCGCCGCGCGTCTGGCCGAGATCGCGGCCCAGAGGGCGCCGCCGGTCGCCGAGCCGCGCGAGTCGGGCGCGGCTCTGGTGGGGCTGCGGGCGCTCCAGAGCGTCCGCGAGGAGCTCAAGGGCCGCGAGAGGGGCAAGGACCGCGAGAAGGGGACGCCTCCGGGCGGCGAGCTGAAGAAGCCGGAGGATCCGGCCTCCTGACGGGAGGGCCGGGCCGCAGGGAAGGGGAATCCGTCATGAGCGCGCCGTTGCGTCTGGGGGTCAACGTCGATCATGTGGCCACGCTGCGCAATGCGCGGGGCGGCCGCCATCCGGATCCCGTGGAGGCGGCGCAGCGCGCCGAGGCCGCGGGCGCCGACGGAATCACCGCCCATCTGCGCGAGGACCGCCGCCACATCACCGACGCCGACATGGAGCGTCTGGCGGTCGAGCTGACGAAGCCCCTGAATTTCGAGATGGCCGCCACCGCCGAAATGCAGGCTCTGGCGCTGAGGCTGAAGCCGCATGCGGTCTGCCTCGTGCCCGAGCGCCGCGAGGAGCGCACCACCGAAGGCGGCCTGGAGGTCGCGGGGGACAAGGCGCGGCTCTCGGAGTTCATCGCGCCTTTGCGCGCGGCGGGGTCGCGGGTCTCTCTCTTCATCGGGGCGGATCCGCGCCAGATCGAAGCCTCGGCGCAGATCGGAGCGGCGGTGGTCGAGCTGCACACCGGCGCCTGGTGCGACGCCCATCACGCGGGCGAGGCCGGAGAGGCCGCCCGTCTGCTGCGCGAATTGCGCGAGGGCGCGCGTCTGGCGCATGGCCTCGGGCTGGAGGTCCATGCGGGCCACGGCCTGACCTGTGAGCTCGCCCGCGAGATCGCCCGCGCGCCGGAGATCCGCGAATTGAACATCGGGCATTTCCTGGTTTCGGATGCGGTCTTCGTCGGGCTTGAGGCGGCCATCCGGCGCATGAAGGCGGCCATGGCGGAGGGGCGCGCGCTTGCGCCTTCGGCGTCGTGATTCTCGGGATCGGGTCGGATCTGGCGGACATCCGCCGCATCCAGAGGACTCTGGAGCGCTTCGGCCTCCGCTTCGAGGAGCGCGTCTTCACCGAGGGCGAAAGGGCCCGCGCCCGGCGCTCGGCGAAGCCCGAAGAGCCCTACGCCCGGCGCTGGGCCGCGAAGGAAGCCTGCTCCAAGGCTCTGGGCACCGGTCTGCGGATGGGCGTCGCCTGGCGCGAGATGGAGGTCGCCAATCTTCCTTCCGGCCAGCCGACCCTGCGTCTGACGGGCGGGGCTCTGGAGCGGCTGCGGGCCCTGACGCCGGAGGGCCATGAAGCCGTGATCCATGTGAGCCTCACGGATGATCCGCCTTACGCCCTGGCCTTCGTGGTGATCGAGGCGCGGCCCTGCGCCGCTCCTGCTCCGGGGGCCCCTGCGCTTGACAAACCGCCCTCCTGAGGCGTTTATGCGCCAAGGATACCGCCCAACGCCCGCCGCGCGAAAGCCCCGTTCATGCCCGCATCGCCCGATCCGAACGACCAGAACCCTTCGGAGGGACGTCCGTCCGAGTCTTCGCCGATCTCCTCGCTCGCCGCGACGCCGCGCGAGCAGGGTCGTCGCGAGACTCTGGGCGAATTCGTGCGCACGATCGTCTATGCGCTGCTGATCGCCCTGGCCTTCCGGGTGGTGCTGTTCCAGCCCTTCAGCATTCCTTCGGGCTCGATGAAGTCGACGCTGCTGGTGGGCGATTACCTCTTCGTCTCGAAATACGCCTATGGCTACAGCCGGTACTCTCTGCCCTTCAGCCCGGACCTCTTTTCGGGCCGGATCCTCGCGCGGGAGCCCGAGCGCGGCGACGTGATCGTCTTCAAGCTGCCCACCGACAACGCCACCGACTACGTCAAGCGTCTGGTGGGCCTGCCGGGCGACCGGATCCAGGTGCAGCGCAGCCGCCTCTACATCAACGGCGAGCTGCTGCCTCAGCGCCGGATCGCGGATTTCTCCGATCTGCTGCCCGACGGGCGCAAGATCAACCACGCGCGCTTCATCGAGACCATGCCCAACGGCCGCGAATACGAGGTGCTGAACTACAGCGACCATTCGCCCACCGACAACACGCCGGAATTCGTGGTTCCGGCGGGCCATTACTTCATGATGGGCGACAACCGCGACGATTCCATGGACAGCCGCACGACCCATGTCGGCTACGTGCCCGCCGAGAACCTCATCGGCCGCGCCGAGATCATCTTCCTCTCGGCCCAGGACGAACCCGACGGACGCGGCGGCCTGACCTCCAATCCTCTGGCCTTCTGGACGTGGCGTCTGCAGCGCTTCTTCACCGTCGTTGACTGAGGGGCGCGGAGCCATGGCCGCTCAGGGGTCTGAACCCGTCTCGGGACGGGCCGCGCGGCGACGCCCTTCGGAAGGGCGGGGAGCGGGCTTCGCGGCTCTGGCGGTCCGGCTCGGGATGGAGGAGGGGGAGGGGCGCGACCTCCTCGCCGAGGCCCTGACCCATCAGAGCGCGGCCTCGCGGCCGGGCGACTCCAACCAGCGCCTCGAATTCCTCGGCGACCGGGTGCTCGGCCTGGTGGTCGCCGAGGAGCTGTCCCGGCTCCATCCGGAGGAATCCGAAAGCCTTCTGGCGCCGCGTCTGAACCAGCTCGTGCGCCGCGAGGCCTGCGCCGAAAGCGCGGCGCGCCTCGATCTTGGCGAGCATCTGCGCATGGCCCGCTCCGAGGTGATGACCGGCGGCAAGCGCAAGCTTACGCTGCTGGCCGACGCCATGGAGGCGGTGATCGCGGCGGTCTATCTGGCCCGGGGGCTGGATGCGGCGCGCGACTTCGTGCTGGACCTCTGGGCGCCGCTCTTCGACGCCCAGGGCTCTCCGCCCCAGGATTCCAAGACCCGGCTTCAGGAATGGGCTCAGGCCCGGGCCCTGCCGCCGCCCTTCTACGACCTCAGCGAGCGCGACGGCCCCGACCATGCGCCGCATTTCACCATTTCGGCGCGGCTCTCCGACGGACGTTCGGCCAGCGGACGCGGCGCGAGCAAGCGCGCCGCCGAACAATCCGCCGCCGCCGCCCTCCTGAACCTCTTGCGCGCGGGAGACGCGCCGTCATGACCCAGAACGAAACCCCGACGCGCGCCGGATTCGCCGCGCTCATCGGCGAGCCCAACGCGGGCAAATCCACCCTGCTCAACGCTCTGGTGGGGGCCAAGGTCTCCATCGTGACCCACAAGGTCCAGACGACGCGCGGCCTGATCCGGGGCGTGGCGATCTCGGGCGGCTCGCAGATCGTCTTCGTGGACACGCCCGGACTCTTCGCGCCGAGGCGCCGCCTCGACCGCGCCATGGGGGCCGCCGCCTGGAGCGGCGCCGCCGAAGCCGACGCCGTGGCCCTGCTGATCGAGGCCCAGCGCAGCCTCCACGAGGGCGTGCTGGAGATCATCGACCGGCTCAAGGCCACCGCCCGTCCGAAACAGACCCTCGCGCTGGTGATCAACAAGATCGACCGCGTGAAGCGCGAGGAGCTTCTGGCTCTGGCGGCGGCGGCGAACGCGCGGCTCGACTTCGCCCGGACCTTCTTCATCTCGGCCCTCAAGGGCGACGGGGTGGAGGATTTCAAGACCTGGCTCGCGGGCGAGATGCCGCCCGGCCCCTGGCTCTATCCCGAGGACCAGATCGCCGACGCCCCCCTGCGCCATCTGGCGGCGGAGATCACCCGCGAGAAGCTCATGCTGCGGCTCCATGAGGAGCTGCCCTATCAGATGACCGTCGAGACCGACCGCTGGGAGGAGAAGCCCGACGGCTCCGCCCGCGTCGAGCAGACGATCTACGTCGCCCGCGAGGGCCACCGGCCCATCGTGCTGGGCAAGGGCGGCCAGACGCTCAAGCAGGTGGGCCAGGCCGCCCGCAAGGAGATCGGCGAACTGGCGGGGCGCACGATCCATCTCTTCCTTCACGTGAAGCTGAAGGAGAACTGGCTCGACGATCCCGAGCGCTATCGCGCCATGGGGCTGGATTTCAAGAGCGGCTCCTGATCCGGGAGCCTTCTCCGGCTTCGCTGGAGAAGGCGGCCCCGAAGGAATCAGGAGCCTTCGACCGATCCGACAGGATCGGAAAACGCGCGACCCCCTTCAGTAGGGCGAGGCGACAGCTTTCCGCCCGCGAATCCCCTGCGCGCGACTCCGTCGCAGAGTCCGCGCCAGGAGCAATCCGCGCAGGCGCTCCGGATGCGGCCTTCGGCGAAGGCGCGGCGCATCCTGCCGAGGGTCTCGGGAGACAGCGCGAGACGCGCGCCGGGCTTGAGATCCCGCCCGAGCAGCTTTCCTGCCTCGCGCAGGGCCTCGACGTCGCGCCGGGCGACGTCCTCCGTGAAGCAGTGATGCGTTCCGGGCTCGGTCTTCAGACGGGGCGCGCAGAGATCATCCGGCCCCGCCACGATCCTGACGCCCTCGCCGGATCCGATCCGGGCGGCGAGGGCGTCGGCGTTGGCGACGAAGGCGGGGCTGTAGCCCTCGCCCACATAGGTCAGCAGGCAGAGAAGATGATGTCCCCTCAGCCGGACCGTCATCGCGCGGCCGTCAGAGCCGGGCGCCGAGGCTGTCCGCGCCCTTGAGCGTCGCGGCGCCCAGAGCCGACTTGACCGCCAGGCCGATCAGGAAGGGCGCGAAGCCCAGCGCGAAGGCCTTCGGGAGGTCGCCGCCGAGCCAGGAGGCCAGCCAGGCCGTGCCGATGGCGAGATGGACCAGATGCGCGCCGACCAGTCCGACGAAGGCGAGCAGGGGG
Source organism: Neomegalonema sp. (assembly GCF_028688855.1). Taxonomy (GTDB): domain Bacteria; phylum Pseudomonadota; class Alphaproteobacteria; order Rhodobacterales; family Rhodobacteraceae; genus Neomegalonema. Next base: position 82,846 of record NZ_JAQTXI010000003.1, read on the forward strand.
CGGCTTCCGTTCCATCCGCGCGCCGCCATCCATCCGGCGAGTCCGGCCAGCAGCGGGAAGGCGAAGAGATAACCGGCCGTCGGGCCGAAGAAGGGGGCGAGTCCGCCCTTGGCCTCGGCGAGGAAGGGCAGCCCCGCCGCCGCCTGCAGCAGCCAGACGACGACCGTCAGCGCCCCGAGACGCCAGCCGTAGAGCGCGCCGACCATGGCGACCGCGAAGGTCTGGAGGGTGATGGGCACGGGATAGAGGGGCACGGAGACCTGAGAGGCGCCGGCGAGGACGAGCGAACCGAAAAGCACGGCGCCGACCTTCCAGAGCAGCGGACGGCTCTCCAGGCGCAGCGGGCTGTAGGCGGGGGCGAGGTTGGTCATCAGGGACTCTCCATGGCGCCGGAGGGCTTGAGGCCCCGTCGGGCGGTCGAGGGATGGACGGATGCGGCGGCCTGGCGCCCCCGGCCTCTGCGGAGTCCGAGGGGCTTCGGCCCTGGTCTGTCCGGGCGCGAAACCCGGCTTGCGGGGTTCGGTCCGCGCCTTAGGGATAGAATCGAACGGAGCCTTCGTCCATGCCTTCCGGAAAGTTCTTTCGCAGGCGCCCACAAGGCTCCGGAGGACAGGCCCGGGCTTTGTCCGATCCTGCGGGATCGGTCCGGACGCCCTGACTTCCTCTCTGGCCGCGTTTTCACGACGCAAGGCCTGCGGCCTTGCTGGAAAACGCTTCGGCTTCCTCTCTGGCCGCGTTTTCACGACGCAAGGCCTGCGGCCTTGCTGGAAAACGCTTCAGCGCAGCGGCGGCAGCCGGATGCTCTGCGCGGAGCAGTCGCGTCGGGCGTCGGGCGCGCAGGCGCGCGGCTCGAGGTTGCGGTCGAAGCAGACGCGCACCTCGCGCAGCATGCCGCCGCGGCACTCGACGGTCACGCCGTCGGCGACGAATCCGGGATTCGCTTCGAGGAAGGCCTCCTCGACCACCTTGGGCGCCACGCGCAATTCGCGGTCGAGCCGCCCGAAGATCTCGTTGATGCGCACCTTGCCCCAGGCCTCGCGCAGGGTGGCGAAATAGGCCTCGGCGTCGAGCCCCGAACAGGTGCCGTGCTTGCGCCACTGATGCGTCGCCAGACGCCGCGAAGGCACGATTCCATCCACCGAAGCGAGGGTCTCCGCCTTGACCCAGCCCGGATCTCCGCAGAATTCGGGCCATCCCTTCTCGTGCTGCGGCCAGAGCCCGTGGACCACGAATCCATAGCGGCGGCGCGGGGCGCATTGCGGCTCCGAATCCGGATTGCGGGCCTCGTCGGCGCAATAGGTCGGGGACCAGGAGAGCGCGAGCACATAATAGTCGAAGGGCGCGTTGGCCCCCTCCCGACGGCTCGCGGGGCGATCGGCGGCGCGTCCCTGAGCCATGCGCTCTGCGGCGGGCGCCGAGGCCGCAGGCGGCTCCGCGACGCTCTGCCGGGAGTCGAAGGCCCGGGCTTCTCCGCCCGCTCCGCCCATCGCCAGAAGCGCGCCCGCGAGCGCGAGTCCTGCTCTCCTGCGCGTCGATCCGCTCTCCCGCATCCGCATTTCTCCTCTTTGCAGCCGTCGCGAACGCGCTTATATAGCCCGCAGGGCGTTTTAACGACAATCATGACGGCGCCGGGCCGCCCGCTTCTCCTTCCCCCTCCGCGGCGAATGCGATGGCCGCGCCGTCCGAAGGAGCTTCGCCATGTCCCAAGTGCTGATGCCCAAGGCCACCGCCGTCTGGCTGGTCGAGAACACCGCGCTCACCTTCGAGCAGATCGGCGACTTCGTCGGGATGCATGCTCTGGAGATCGCCGGCATCGCCGACGGCGAGGTGGCGCAGGGCATCAAGGGCATGGATCCCGTGGCCAAGGGCCAGCTCGACGCGGACGAGATCCGCCGCGCCGAGAAGGACGCCCGCATCCGCCTGCGGCTCAAGAAGCCGGTCAGCGCCGTGCTCGCCGACGCCCGGCGCAAGGGCCCGCGCTACACGCCCTTGTCGAAGCGTCAGGACCGGCCTTCGGCCATCGCCTGGCTGCTGCGCAACCACCCCGAGCTCTCCGACGCCCAGATCATGAAGCTCGTCGGCACGACCAAGCCGACCATCGAGCAGGTGCGGGCCAAGACTCACTGGAACATGGCGAACATCCGCCCTGTGGACCCCGTGGCGCTGGGGCTCTGCAGCCAGATCGACCTCGACGAGGCCGTGGCCAGAGCCGCGAGCCGTCGTCCTGCGGCTCTGCCGGGAGACGGCGCGCTGCGCAATCTCTCCGAGACGCTCGCGCCCTTCCCCGAGGCTCCCGCCGTCGAAGAAGAGGAAGCTCCCGCCGAAGAGGAGATGCCGCTCAATCCCGACGACCTCTTCCGTCTGCCGAAGACTCCGGCGGCCGGAGACGAGTCGGAGGCCGAGTCCGAGCCCTGAGCCTTCACCGCCTCGGTTCCCGGCTTGGGGGTGGGGGCGGCCGATCCTTCGACCATCCCCCCCAACACCCCTTGAGGCCATCCACATGGACTCCATCCTCGCTTTGCTCACCAGCCCCGAAGCCTGGGCGACCTTCGCCGCCCTCGCCGCGCTGGAAGTGGTGCTCGGCGTCGACAACGTCATCTTCATCTCGATCATCGCCAACAAGCTGCCTCCGCATCTGCGGCCGCGGGCGCGCTACATCGGTCTGAGCGGCGCGCTGGTGATGCGCATCCTCCTGCTGTTCTCGATCACCTGGATCATGGGCCTGACGACTCCGCTCTGGACCTCGGGCGACTTCAAGCTGACCTGGAAGGGCGTGATCCTGATCCTGGGCGGCGCCTTCCTGATCTACAAGGCGGTCAAGGAGATCATGGCCGAGCTGAGCGGCGAGGGGCATGACGCCGCCGCCGGCGGCGCGGCGGCCATGGCCTTCGGCGCGGTGATCGCGCAGATCATGATGATCGACCTCGTGTTCTCTCTGGATTCGATCATCACCGCCGTGGGCCTGACCTCGCATCTGGGCCGCGAGATGAGCCTTCCGATCATGATCGCCGCCGTGACTCTGGCCATCGCGGTGATGATGATCTCGGCGGGCCCCATCGCCGACTTCATCGACCGCAACCCGACCATGAAGATGCTGGCTCTGGCCTTCCTCGTGATGGTGGGCGTGGTGCTGATCCTGGAGGGTCTGGAGTTCCACTTCGACCGCAAGATCATGTATGTGGCGATGGTCTTCTCGGTGGCGGTGGAGGTGCTGAACCTGCTCCGCCGGCGCAAGCACGACCAGCTCGACGCGCAGCATCGCTCCGCGCAGGGCGCCGCCTCCGGAAACGCCCATTGACCCCGATCCGGAAGACGGCTTCCTGAGGGAGCCGCCTCCCGGAGCGAAAACGCCGCGCGTCCGGTCCTGGAGGGCCGGGCGCGTTTTTTTTTCACGATTCCGAGGAGAATCCGGGATGACGGCGAAGAAGACTCTCGACGGGCGCCTGGCGGGACGCTCCGTGGCGCTGCTCGGCTGCGGCAAGATGGGCGGCGCCCTGCTGGAAGGCTGGATCCGGGCGGGCCTGGACCCGGCGCGGGCCGTGATCTACGAGGCCCATGTCTCGCCCGCCGTGGAGCGCTTCGCGGCCCTGGGCGCGCAGGTGAATCCGGCGCAGCCGCCGCAGGACTCCGCCGCCGTGCTTCTGGCGGTCAAGCCCCAGAGCCTCGACGAGGCCCTGCCGGGCGTGGCGCCTCTGCTGGGTCCGGGTCGTCTGGCGCTCTCCATCGCGGCGGGCAAGACCCTGGACTGGCTGGCGGCGCGCCTGCCCGCCGGGACGCCCCTCGTGCGGGCCATGCCCAACACCCCCGCCGCCATCGGACGCGGGATCTCGGCGCTGATCGCCAACGCGGCGGCGGACGACGCCGAGCGCGGCCTCGCCGAGGCGCTGATGGCGGCGGCGGGCGAAACGCTCTGGCTGCCCTCCGAAGACCTCATGGACGCCGTGACGGCGGTTTCGGGCTCGGGCCCGGCCTATGTCTTCCACATGGCGGAGGCTCTGGCGGCGGCGGGCGAATCAGCCGGATTGCCCGCGGAGCTCTCCCTTCGCCTGGCCCGCGCCACCGTGAGCGGAGCGGGGGCCCTGCTCGACGCCGAGTCCGGACAAACCGCCGCAGAGCTGCGCGCCGCCGTGACCAGCAAGGGCGGAACCACCGCCGCCGCCCTCGAGCATCTTATGCGAGCGGAATCAGGACTTTCCTCCCTGATGACGCAGGCGGTCTCGGCGGCGGCGGCCCGCAGCCGGGAGCTCTCGTCATAAGCTTGTCGCAAAACCTTTGTTGCAGTGCAGCAAAGCTCCTCTTGACAAGGGATGCTGCATCGCACAAATACCCCAGCAGGATGAATGACGCCCTAGGGTCAACATGGACCGCCGGGGCAGGCTTCAGGAGGAATTCGCCATGACCACCGAGAAGAATTGGTTCGACGCCAGCGCCTACGCCGACCTGTTCAAGCCCCAGGACATCAGCAAGATCTTCGAAGCGCTGAAGATCCCGGGCGTGGACGCCAAGGCCCTCGCCGAGGCCCACAGCAAGAACCTGAAGGCCGTCGTCGAGGCGAACCGCATCGCCGCCGAGGGCTACCAGCAGGTCTTCAAGAAGCAGCTCGAGATCGTCCGCTCGCATTTCGAATCGCTGACCGAGTCGGTCCGTGACGGCGGCGTGGGCGTGAACCCGGCCCTGAACACCGAGGCCGTCAAGGCCGCCTTCGACAAGAACCTGCGTCAGATCAACGAGCTGACCGAAGTTCTCCGCAAGGCCAACGAAGACGCCATCGCCGTCGTCCAGGAGCGTTTCCAGGAAGGCGTCGAGGAGATCAAGAGCTTCGGCGCCGGCTTCGCCAACGCCGCCCAGGCCCAGACCGAGAAGGCCGTCGCGGCCGTCAAGGACAACGTCAAGAAGGCCACCGGCTCCGCCGCCTGATCTTCGGCCCGAAGTCTTCCAGACCTTTCCGGATTCTCAGGACGCCGCCCCCTCCGGGGCGGCGTTCCGCGTTAGGGGCCTCCTGTCGGGGGAGGCCGCCCTTGACTTCCGCCGCCGCCGGAAGCTCTCTGCCTGAAGACGGATTCAGACAGGAGGATCGAGATGAGCGCGGAAGCCCCCCCGCCCGGGACCGCCCCCAGGGCCACGCCCGAGACCACCTTCGAGGATTTCCTCAGGACCGACATCCGCGTCGGCCGGATCACGGCGGTCGAGCCTCTGCCCGGCGCCCGCAAGCCCGCCTACAAGCTGACCCTCGACTTCGGGCCCGAGATCGGCGTCAAGCAAAGCTCCGCCCAGATCACCGCCCGCTACACGCCCGGAGAGCTGATCGGCCGCCAGATCCTGGCGGTGGTGAACTTCCCCCCCCGCCGCATCGCGGGCTTCAAGTCCGAGGTGCTGACCCTCGGCGTTCCCGACGAGACGGGCGAAGTGATCCTGATCCGGCCCGGCGAGGACGCGCCGCTCGGCGGACGCCTCTTCTGATCTCCCCTCCCCAGGACCGCTTGTCATCATGGCCCGACCGCCCGCCGATTCCTCCGCCTTCGCCGAACGCTTCTCCCGCGCCGACGCGCGCGAGATCCGCCGCGAGATCCTGCACCGGGGCTTCTTCTCCTTCGAGAAGGTCGAGATGGAGATCCCCCGCTTCGACGGCGGCCGCGACCGCTTCCCGCGCGAGGCCCTGCGCGTCGGCGAGGTGATCATCCTGCTGCCCTATGATCCGGTTTCCGACCGGGTGCTGCTGATCGAGCAGTTCCGGACCGCGCCCTGGGTTCTGGAGGATCCGCATCCCTGGCTCTGGGAGCCGGTGGCGGGGCTCGTCGATCCCGGCGAGACGCCCCTTCAGGCCGCCCTGCGCGAGGCGCAGGAGGAGGCGGGGCTGAAGCTGCTCGCGGAGGATCTCGATCCGCTGCCGCCCTGCTATCCGTCTCCGGGGGCTCTGGTCGAGCGGATGCACGGCTTCATCGCCCGCGCCGATCTGAGCGCGGCGGGTGGTCTGCACGGCCTGCCCGAGGAGCATGAAAACATCCGCGCCTTCACGCTCTCCTTCGCGGAGGCCATGGAGGCGGTGGAGTCGGGGCGTCTGCGGACGGTCACGGGGATCCTGCTCCTCTCGACCCTGGCGCGGCGCCGCGAGCGTCTGCGGGCGCTCTGGCGCTAGAGCGCCTCCGGATCCTGTCGGATCGCCCGAGCGCGCCGACGTTCTTGTGTGGTGGTGTCGTCCCGACGCGAATCCGTCCGGCTTCGCGCGACGACGTTCCGAGGGAGGCGAGGCCATGGAGGAGCATCTTGCGCTGACCATCCGGCTTCTGGATTACGGCGCGGTTTTCGTCTTCGCGGTTTCGGGCGGCGTCGCGGCGGCGCGCAAGGGCTTCGATCCGGTGGGATTTCTGGTGCTCTCCGCCGTGGCGGCGGTGGGCGGGGGCTCCCTGCGGGACATGCTGCTCGGGCGGACGCCGGTCTTCTGGCTGACGGATCCCGTCGTGGCGGGGACCATCGGTGCGGCGGCGGTCCTGATGTTCCTGCTCGGCGACCGGATCGCGGCGCGGGCGGGCGCCCTGCGCTGGGCCGACGCTCTGGGTCTGGCCACGGCGGCGGCGGTGGGGACTCACGTCGGCGCGACGGCGGGTCTGCCCTTCGTGAGCGTGGTGGCGCTCGGCGTGATGACCGGCAGCTTCGGGGGGCTCATCCGCGACGTGCTCTGTCAGGAGACGCCCTTCATCTTCCGCGGCGAGATCTACGCCACGGCGGCGGCTGCGGGCTCTGCGGTTCAGGCGGGGCTCTGGGCGGCGGGGAGTCCGGTCTGGCTGGCGGCGCCGCTGGGGGCGGCGATCACCTTCCTGCTGCGCGGAGTCGCGATCCGGCGCAATCTGGCTCTGCCCGCCTACAGGCGCCGCGGCGAGCCGCCCGGCTAGGCCGGGAGGCGCTTCGTGCGCACGGCGTAGGCGGCGGCGACTCCCGCGAGGAAGCCGAAGAGATGCCCCTCCCAGGAGATGCGCTGATCCGTCGGCAGCACGCCCCAGATCAGGCCGCCGTAGAACACGATGGCGGCCAGAGCCCCCACCACCGGCAGAGCCCGGCGCTCGATCCAGCCATAGGCGATCAGGAAGCCGAAATAGCCGAAGATCAGCCCGCTCGCGCCGACGTGGATCACCGTGGTCAGGCCGCTTCCGCCGCGCCCGAAGATCCAGGTGAGCAGCCCGCCCAGCACCACGATGATGAAGGTGGCGATGGGGAATTCGCGCCGCGCGGAGAGGACGGCCAATCCGCCCAGAACCGCCAGCGGCACGCTGTTGCTGATGGCGTGGGTGAAGTTGGCGTGCAGGAAGGGCGATCCGAAGATCCCGAGCAATCCGCCGAAGTCGCGGGGCTCCAGGCCGAACCAGTCGTTCAGCCGGTAGCCGAGCATCCAGTTGAGGACCTGCAGCGCCCAGATCGCGCAGAGCAGCACGATCACCGGCGTCAGGGCGCCGAATTTCTCGCGCAGGGAGCCCTCGCCTGCGAGGGAGGCGCGGGAGCGGACGCCGTCGGACATGGGGATTCCTCCTGATTTCAACTTCCTGGTGAAGATAGCGCGCGCCCGGTCCGAACGGAAGTCGGGGCCCTTCACGATTGACAGGGCCGGGAGGGGCGTCCGATCCTCCTCCGGATCCCGCGACGCAAGCGGGCGAAGGCCCGCCGGTCCGGGTTGCCCGGATCGGGGCCGCTCAGGGAGAGCTTCAGGATGGAGATCGCGGATTTTCCGGAATTCCCCGGATTGGCGGGCGCTTCGGTGATGGTCACCGGCGGCGGCTCGGGGATCGGGGCGGCGCTGACCGAAGCCTTCCTGCGTCAGGGCGCGAAGACGGCCTTCGTCCAGCGCTCCGACGCCTCCGCCTTCTGCGAGGAGATGGAGCGCCGCACGGGCGCGCGTCCCCTGCACATCCCTTGCGACCTGACCGACGTGGAGGCCCTGCGCGCCGCCTTCGCCAGAGCCGCCGAGGCGCATGGCCCCATCGGGATCCTGGTCAACAACGCCGCCGACGACGACCGCCACAAGACCCTCGACGTGACCGAGGCCTATTGGGACGCCAATCAGGCGATCAATCTGAAGTCCTGCTTCTTCGCGGCTCAGGCGGTCCTGCCGGGGATGCGCGCGGCGGGCGGCGGCGTGATCGTCAACTTCTCCTCGCTGAGCTATCTGATGGGTCTGGAGGGCTTCCCCTCCTATACGGCGTCCAAGGCGGCCATCGTGGCCCTGACGCGCAGCCTCGCGCGGGAGTTCGGGCCGGAGGGGATCCGCGTCAACGCCCTGGTCCCCGGCTGGGTGCTGACCGAGAAGCAGAAGCGCCTCTGGGTCACGCCCGAGGGCCTGGCCGCCCATGTCGCGCGCCAATGCCTCAAGGAGACCCTCGCCCCCGCCGACGTCGCCGGGCCGACGCTGTTCCTCGCCTCCGGCCTCAGCCGGATGATGACCGGACAGGCCCTCGTGATCGACGGCGGCGTGGCGACGACGGGCTGAAGGGGCGGCCGTCTCGCCGGATCCGTCAAAGGGCTTGCGCCCTCGCGCGTTTTGCGTCTCTCTGAAGGGATGAAAGGGCGGAAGGGCGCCCTAAAGCTTTGGGGAGAAGGAAGAAATGATGACCGGATTTCGCAGGGGCGGCCTTCGCGCCGCGCTGATCCTCGGCGCGCTGATGGCGGGCGCCTCGCCTGCTCTGGCCGAGGCGGTGCTTCATCGCGGCAATCCGGGCGAGCCCAATTCGCTGGATCCGGCGCAGATCTCGATCAACGTCGAGAGCTTCATCCTCAAGGATCTCCTCGAAGGCCTGACCACCTTCAACGCGGCGGGCGAGGCCATTCCCGGCGCCGCCGAAAGCTGGGAGATCTCCGAAGACGGAACCGTCTACACCTTCAAGCTCCGCGAGGCCGGGAAATGGTCCAACGGCGATCCCGTGACCGCCGAGGACTTCGTCTACAGCCTCCGCCGCGTGCAGGATCCGGCCGTCGCCTCGAAATACGCGAACATCCTGCATCCGATCAGGAACGCCAAGGCGGTGAACGCCGGCGAGATGAAGCCTGAGGAGCTGGGCGTCCGCGCCGTCGACGACAGGACGCTGGAGATCGTCCTCGAACGCCCGACGCCCTATTTCCTCGAACTGCTGACCCATTCGACGGGCCTTCCGGTCCATCGCGGCAACATCGAGAAGGACGGCGCCGAGTGGAACCGTCCGGGCAAGCTGGTGACCAACGGCCCCTTCATGCTGGAGGCCCACATCCCCAACGACAGCCTGACCGCCGCGAAGAACCCCCATTACTGGGACGCCGAAGCGGTGAAGCTCGACAAGGTGGTCTTCTATCCGGTCGAGGATCAGGCCGCCGCCGTCCGCCGCTTCGAGGCGGGCGAACTGGACATGATCTACAACTTCTCGGCCAGCGATCTGGAGCGCCTGCGCGCGGCTCATGGCGACCGCATCCGCGCCACGCCCGCGCTCAACACCGAATATTACGTCTTCGACAATCGCGCCGAGCCCTTCAGCGACGCCCGCGTGCGTCGGGCGCTCTCCATGGCCATCGACCGCGACTTCCTCGCGCAGGAGATCTTCCTCGGGGCTTCGCTGCCCACCTACGCGCTCAGCCCTCCGATGGCGGGCTACACGCCGGCCCAGGCCGATTTCGCCGCGCTCTCGCAGTTCGACCGCGAGGACCAGGCCGTCGAGCTGATGAAGGAGGCCGGATACGGCTCGGGCGCCAAACCCCTCGACATCACCATCCGCTACAACACCAACCCCAATCACGAGCGCGTGGCGACGGCCATCGCCGACATGTGGAAGACGGTCTTCGGCTTCAACGTGACCATGTCCAACCAGGACGTGACCTCGCATTACGCCTATCTCCAGGAGGGCGGCGCCTTCCAGGTGGCCCGCGCGGGCTGGGTGGCCGATTACGGCGATCCCGAGAACTTCCTCACCCTGAACATCACCGGCAATCCGGGCTTCAACTACGGCAAGTACAGCAATCCGGATTATGACGCCCTGATCGCCGCCTCTTATGACGAAACCGATCATGAGAAGCGCTTCCAGATCCTGCATGACGCCGAAGCCATCCTCATGAAGGATCAGCCCATCGCGCCGCTGCTGCACAAGGCGGAGCTCTGGGGTCTTTCGGCCCGCGTGAAGGGCTTCGAGGACAACGTGAACAACGAGCATCCCAGCCGCTTCATGAGCGTGGAGTGAGGCTCCCGCGCGGCGCTCCTCCTCTCGCGGGGAGGGCGCGCCGCGCGTCGCCCTGAGCGGGGCGGGAGCCTCCGTCGTTCCCGTCTCCCGCTTTCCAGCGAGGCTCCGGCGGCCCCGAGCCTTCCGGAAGGCCTCGCGCGAGGCCGGAGACGCGCGGCGTCTTCCGGCCTGACGGCGCTTTCCGCTCCGCCGCGTCCGGACTCCCGCCCGGAGCAGGGCGCCGCGGCTCCCGGAGGCGCGCAAGGGGGAGTCCATGCTGACATTCGTGCTCCGGCGCCTCGGCAGCGCCATCCCGACGCTGTTCATCATCGTCACCTTGTCGTTCTTCCTGATGCGGCTTGCGCCGGGGGGGCCGTTCAACCTCGAACGCCCCCTGCCGCCGCAGATCATGGAGAACCTCAACCGCACCTACGGCTTCGATCAGCCGATGTGGAGGCAATATCTGATCTACATGGGGAATGTGGTTCAGGGGGATCTCGGCCCGAGCTACATCTACCGCGACCGCAGCGTGGCCAACCTCCTCGGCGAGGGCCTGGGCTATTCGATCAAGCTGGGCGGACTGGCCTTGCTGGTGGCTCTGGTTGGGGGCGTCCTGGCGGGTCTTCTGGCGGCCCTGCGCCAGAACAGGCCTCTGGATTTCCTGATCATGTCGGGGGCCACGGCGGGCGTGACGATTCCCAATTTCGTCATCGGCCCGGTTCTGGTGCTGATCTTCTCGATCACGCTGTCCTGGACGCGCGCGGGCGGCTGGGGGACGGGCTCCTTCCGGGATCTCGTGCTGCCGGTGATCGCCCTGGCGCTGCCGCAGCTGGCGGTCTTCGCGCGTCTGACGCGCGGCGCCATGATCGAGGCCATGAGCGCCGACCACATCCGCACCGCCCGCGCCTACGGCCTTCCGGCGCGCAGCGTGGTGGGGACTCACGCCATGCGGGGCGCGATGCTGCCCATCGTCTCCTATCTGGCGCCCTGCGCGGCGGGCCTTCTGACGGGCTCGGCGGTGGTGGAGACCATCTTCGCCATTCCGGGCGTGGGGCGCTATTTCGTGCATGGGGCCCTCGCGCGCGACTACACGGTGGTGATGGGGACGGTGGTCCTCGTCGCGGTCTTCGTGATCGTCTTCAACCTGATCGTGGATGTGATCTACGGCCTGCTGGATCCGAGGGTGCGCCATGACTGACGTCTTTTCGACCAACGCGACGCCTGCGCCCGATCCCGGACCCAATCCCGGACCCGGCGCGGGCCTGCCGCTCCCGGAGCCGGAGGCGGCGAGCCGCAGCCTCGGACAGCTGGCCTGGCTGCGTTTCCGGCGCAACAAGGCCGCGATGTTCGGCTGCGCGACGCTGATTCTGGTGGCTCTCTTCTCCTTCCTCGGGCCGCATCTGGTCAGCCACAGCTATGACGGCGTCTATCGCAGCTATGTGGAGACTCCGCCCTCGATCCATCCGCGCCCCGACGAAGACACCCTGCGCGCCGCCGCGAACACGCTTGCGGTGCGCGGACGCGTGACCCTGGAGAGCTTCGAGGTGGAGGACGGGCGCTTCACGGCGGTCCTGATCTCTCCCCAGGCGATGGATCCCCGGGTGGCCCGCGTCTTCGACCGCTCGGACGTCTTCAAGGAGGCCCAGGTGCAGGCCCATGAGGACGAAGGCCGACGCCTCGTCCTGACCGGCGGCGTGACCCAGGAGACCTTCCTCATGGGCACCGACTCCAACGGGCGCGACCTCATGTCGAGGATCATGCTCGGCGGCCAGATCTCTCTGGCGGTGGGGCTGCTGGCGAGTCTGGTCTCTCTGGTGGTGGGGGTGCTCTACGGCGCGGTCTCGGGCTACATGGGCGGGCGCATCGACAACGTGATGATGCGCCTCGTGGAGATCCTCTATTCGCTGCCCTTCGTCTTTCTGGTGGTGGTGCTGGTGGTCTTCTTCGGGCGCAGCTTCATCCTGATCTTCCTGGCCATCGGGGCCATCGAATGGCTGGACATGGCGCGCATCGTGCGCGGCCAGACCCTCGCGCTCAAGCGCCGCGAGTTCGTCGGCGCGGCTGAGGCCCTCGGCCTGACGGACTGGCAGATCATCCGCCGCCACATCATTCCGAACGTCATCGGGCCGGTGATCGTCTTCGTGACGCTGGTGGTGCCCAAGGTGATCCTGCTGGAGAGCTTCCTCTCCTTCCTGGGGCTCGGCGTCCAGGCCCCCCTGACGAGCTGGGGCGCCCTGATCTCCGACGGCGCGGCCAACATGCGTTCGGCGCCCTGGCTGCTGATCTGGCCTTCCCTCTTCTTCGTCGTGACGCTCTTCGCGCTGAACTTCATCGGCGACGGGCTGCGCGACGCCTTCGACCCGAAGGACCGCTGACATGGCTGAAGAACCTCTGCTGACGATCCGCGATCTGCGCGTGAGCTTCGACACTCCGGACGGCGCCGTCGAGGCGGTGAAGGGAATCGATCTGGAGATCCGCCCCGGCGAGACCCTCGCGGTGGTGGGGGAATCGGGCTCGGGCAAGAGCCAGACCATGATGGCCGTCATGGGCCTTCTGGCGAAGAACGGCCGCGTGACGGGCTCGGCGAAATATCGCGGAACGGAGATGCTCGGCGCCGGACTCAAGGCGCTGAACAGGATCCGGGGCTCGAAGATCTCGATGATCTTCCAGGAGCCCATGACCTCGCTCGACCCGCTCTATCGGGTGGGCGAGCAGATCGCCGAGCCTCTGCGCCACCACAAGGGCCTGAGCAAGGCCAGAGCCCGCGCGCGGGTGCTGGAGCTTCTGAAGCTGGTGGGCATCCCCGAGCCCGAGCGCCGCATCGACAGCTATCCGCACGAGATGTCGGGCGGGCAGCGCCAGCGCGTGATGATCGCCATGGCTCTGGCCAACGAGCCCGAGATCCTCATCGCCGACGAGCCCACCACGGCGCTCGACGTGACGATCCAGGCGCAGATCCTCGATCTTCTGCGGGATCTCCAGAAGCGCTTCGGCATGGCGATCCTGCTGATCACCCATGACCTCGGCGTGGTGCGCCATTTCGCCGAGCGCGTGATGGTCATGCGGCGCGGCGAGGTGGTGGAGCAGGGGAGCGCCGAAGAGATCTTCACCCGCCCCCGCGAGGATTACACCAAGATGCTCCTCGATTCGACGCCGCGCGGCCGCAAGGAGCCTCCGGCGCCCGGGGCCCCCATGCAGCTGGAGGGCGAGAACGTCACGGTGGAGTTCGGCTCGAAAGGCGGGCTCTTCGGCAAGGGCGCGGTCTTCCGGGCGGTGGATCGGGTCTCGCTCCGGCTGAGGCAGGGCCAGACCATCGGGGTCGTGGGGGAATCGGGCTCGGGGAAATCGACCCTGGGTCGGGCCCTGCTGCGGCTTCTGCCCTCGACGGGGCGGATCGAGTTCGAGGGACAGGATCTCTCGGGCCGGGGCAGGGCGCAGATGAGGCCCTTGCGCCGTCAGCTTCAGCTGGTGTTCCAGGATCCCTATGGCTCGCTCTCGCCCCGCCTGACGGTCGGCGAAGCCATCTCCGAGGGGCTGCTGATCCATGAGCCCGCGCTCTCGAAGGCCGAACGCGACCGTCGCGCCTCGGAGGCCCTGCGCGAAGTCGGCCTGGCGCCCTCGATGCGCAACCGCTACCCGCATGAGTTCTCCGGCGGCCAGCGTCAGCGCATCGCCATCGCGCGGGCCATGATCCTCAAGCCGAAGGTGGTGGTGCTGGACGAACCGACCTCGGCGCTGGACCGCTCGGTTCAGGGGCAGGTGCTGGCGCTGCTGCGGGATCTCCAGACGAAATACGGGCTCTCCTACATCTTCATCAGCCATGATCTGGCGGTGATCCGCGCCATCGCGGATCACGTCATGGTGATGAAGTCGGGCGAGATCGTCGAGGAGGGCCCGACCGACCGGATCTTCGACGCCCCCCGGGAGCCCTATACGAAAACCCTGATCGGCGCGGCCCTCGCCTGGAGCATGGAGACCGCGCCCGAACCTGCGGCCTCCTGATCGGGCGGGCGGGGCGCTTTTCCCTTTCCCGGAAAAGCGCCTTGTCTTTCTTGACAGATTTGTAATCCGCTTGTCATGATCGGCCCATAAAACGCCGAGCGGCGATGTCCCGCCAGGCCCTCAGGGAGAGAACCCATGAAGTTTCGCGGAATTCCAGCCGTGATTTCGGCTGTCGCTGCGCTTTCGGCCGCCTCGCCGGCCTTCGCGGTCACGGAGATCTCCTGGTGGCACGCCATGGCGGGCGCCAACAACGACGTGGTGGAGACCCTCGCCAGGGAGTTCAACGCCAGCCAGAGCGAATATCGCGTCCTCCCGAGCTACAAGGGAACCTATCCCGAGACCCTGAACGCCGGGATCGCGGCCTTCCGCGCGAAGCAGCCGCCCCATGTCATGCAGGTCTTCGACGTCGGCACGGGCGTGATGATGGGCGCGACGGGCGCCGTCAAGCCGGTGGCCGAAGTGCTGACCCTGGGCGGCGAGACCTTCGACAAGAGCAAGTATCTGTCCGGGATCACGGCCTATTACTCGACGCCCGAAGGCGTGATGCTCTCCTTCCCCTACAACTCCTCCTCGCCGATCCTCTATTACAACAAGGATCACTTCGCGAAGGCGGGCCTCGACCCCGAGCAGCCGCCCCAGACCTGGCCGGAGGTCTTCGAGGCCGCCCGTCAGATCAAGGCGAGCGGCGCCGCCAATTGCGGCCTGACCTCGACCTGGCTGACCTGGATCGGTCTGGAGAATTTTTCGGCCTGGAACAACCTGCAATACGGCACCGAGGAGAACGGCCTCGCCTCGACCGATTTCCAGCTGACCTTCAATTCGCCGCTTCATGTGCAGCATTTCCAGAATCTGGCGGATCTGGCGAAGGAGGAGGTCTTCCGCTACGGCGGCCGCACCTCCGAGGCCAAGGCGCTGCTGATCTCGGGCGAATGCTCGATCCTGACCGAATCTTCGGGCGGGCTCGGCGACGTGGTGAACTCGGGCATGAATTACGGGTTGGGTTCGCTGCCCTATTACCCCGAAGCCGAGGGCGCGCCTCAGAACACCATCCCCGGCGGCGCGAGCCTCTGGGTCTTCGCGGGCCATTCCGACGCGGAGTACAAGGGCGTCGCGGAGTTCTTCAAGTTCCTCTCCTCGGTCGAGATCCAGTCGCGCCTGCATCAGGTCTCGGGCTATCTGCCGGTGACGCTCGAAGCCTATGAAGCCACCAGGGCCTCCGGCTTCTACGAGAAGAACCCCGGCCGCGAGACTCCGATCCTCCAGATGATGGGCAAGGCGCCCACGCCGAACTCCAAGGGCGTGCGGGCGGTGAATCTGCCGCAGCTGCGCGACATCCAGAACGAGGAGTTCGAGCGGATGCTCGCCGGTCAGCAGACCGCGCAGCAGGCCCTCGACAACGCCGCGACCCGCGGCAACGCCGCCCTTCAGGAAGCGCTCGGCAAGTAAGCCCGGGCCTGCGCGCAAGCGGCCTTCGCCCTTTCGGGGGCGGAGGCCTCCGCCTTCTTCCGGACGCTCCTGGTCCGGAGCCTGAAACGGAGGCCGCCATTGTCCGGTCGGGTCGTCTTTCCGAACAAGCTCCTGCCCTATCTGCTGCTGGCGCCGCAACTGGCGATCACGGCGGTGTTCTTCTACTGGCCCGCGAGCCAGGCCTTGAAGCAGTCCATGCAGCGCGAAGACCCCTTCGGCCTGCGGACGACCTTCGTGGGATTCGCCAATTTCCGCCGCGTGCTGGCCGATCCGAATTACCTGAATTCGGTGCAGGTCACGGCGGTGTTTTCGCTCGCCACGGCTTTTCTGGCTCTGGCTCTGGCGCTGCCTCTGGCGGTGATGGCCGAGAAGGTGGTCCGGGGAAAGGGGCTCTACCGGACGCTGCTCATCTGGCCTTACGCCGTGGCGCCGGCCATCGCGGGGATGCTCTGGCTGTTCCTGTTCAATCCGGCCATGGGGACTTTCTCCTATCTGCTGCGCGCCAACGGCGTGGCCTGGGATCCTCTGCTCAAGGACGGGCAGGCGATGGGTCTGGTGGTCGCGGCGGCGGCCTGGAAGCAGATCAGCTATAATTTCCTGTTCTTCGTGGCGGGGCTTCAGGCCATTCCGCGCTCGCTGATCGAGGCGGCGGCCATCGACGGCGCGAGCGGGCCCAAACGCTTCCGGACCATCGTCTTTCCGCTTCTGGCCCCGACGACCTTCTTTCTCCTGGTCGTGAACACGGTCTACGCCTTCTTCGACACCTTCGGCGTGATCCATGCGGTGACTCAGGGCGGGCCGGGCAAGGCCACCGAGACGCTCGTCTATAAAGTCTACAACGACGGCTTCGTGAATCTGCAGCTGGGGTCTTCGGCGGCGCAATCGGTGATCCTGATGGGGGTGGTGATCCTGCTGACGGCGATCCAGTTCCGCTATGTCGAGCGCAGGGTGCATTATGGGTGAGGGCGTCCCATGATCGGAGACTCGCGCTGGGGAATCCGGCTGGCCCATGCGATCCTCATTCTCGGGATCGTGGTCGTGGCCTTTCCGCTCTATTACGTCTTCATCGCCTCGACCCATGCGGGGCCGGACATCGTGCGTCCGCCCATGCCCCTGACGCCGGGCGGCCATCTCGTCGAGAACTACCGCGCCGCCTTCTTCGAGGGCGCGGCCAATCTCGGGGGAGTCCCCGTCTGGCGGCTGTTGTTCAACACGGCGGTCATGGCTCTGGGGATCGCGGTGGGGAAGATCGTGATCTCGATCACTTCGGCCTACGCCATCGTGTTCTTCCGGTTTCCGGGGCGGATGGTCTTCTTCTGGATCATCTTCGTCACGCTGATGCTGCCGGTCGAGGTGCGCATCCTGCCGACCTACAAGGTGATGGTCGATCTGAACCTGATCGACACCTACACCGGCCTGATCCTGCCTCTGATCGCCTCGGCCACCGCGACCCTGCTGTTCCGTCAGTTCTTCCTGACGATCCCCGGCGAGCTGGTCGAGGCGGCGCGCATCGACGGCGCGGGGCCCTTCAGGTTCTTCAAGGACATCCTGCTGCCCCTGTCCAGATCCAACATCGCGGCTTTGTTCGTGATCCTCTTCATCTATGGCTGGACGCAATATCTCTGGCCCTTGCTGATGACCAACCGGGCGGAGATGAACACCATCGTCATCGCGCTGCGCAAGATGGTCTCCTTCGTGGACCATGGCACGCCCTGGCACATCGTCATGGCGACTTGCGTTCTGGCGATCCTGCCGCCGGTCCTGGTGGTGGTCCTGATGCAGCGCGCCTTCGTGCGCGGCCTCGTCGAGACGGAGAAGTGATCCCATGGCCGAGGTCGATCTGAAGGCGGTCCGCAAGCGTTATCCCAACGGGCTGGAGGCCGTGAAGGGCGTCTCCATCGCCATTCCCGACAAGGCGCTCTGCGTGCTGGTGGGGCCTTCGGGCTGCGGAAAATCGACGCTCCTGCGCATGGTCGCGGGGCTGGAGACCATTTCCGAAGGCGAGATCTCCATCGGGGATCGGATGGTCAATCAGGTGAGTCCCACGGATCGGGACATCGCCATGGTCTTCCAGAATTACGCGCTCTATCCGCACATGAAGGTCTATGACAACATGGCCTACGGCCTGCGCAATCGCGGGACGCCCAGGGCCGAGATCGACCGCCGCGTGCGCGAGGCCGCCGCGACTCTGGAGCTCGGCCATCTGCTCGACCGCCGTCCGCGCGAATTGTCGGGCGGCCAGCGTCAGCGCGTGGCGATGGGGCGGGCCATCGTGCGCCAGCCCAAGGTCTTCCTCTTCGACGAGCCCCTGTCCAACCTCGACGCCAAACTGCGCGGCCAGATGCGCGTCGAGATCAAGCGGCTGCAACGCGAACTCGGCGTGACCTCGCTTTACGTGACCCATGACCAGCTCGAAGCCATGACCCTCGCGGATCTGCTGGTGGTGATGAACGCCGGAGAAGTCGAGCAGGCGGGCGATCCTCTGGAGATCTACGAGAAGCCCGCTTCGCTCTTCGTGGCGGGGTTCATCGGGGCGCCGCCGATGAATCTCGTCGATCCGGCTTCGGCGGAACTGGTCGGCCCCATCCCCGCCGGAGCGGCGACTCTCGGCTTCCGCCCCGAAGACGCGATCCTCGACGGCTTCGCCTCCGAAGGCGGGCTGAAGATCCGGGCGATTCTCGACGGCGTGGAGCCGGTGGGCGCGGAAAGCTATCTGCACGCCCATGCGCCTGCGGGGGGCGCGCGGATGATCGTCCGGACGGCGGGCCGGGCGCGGATGGAGCCGGGAACGGCGCTTGAAATCCGGGCCCCTGCGGAAAAGCTCCACTGGTTCGACGCGGCGGGAAGGCGGATCTGAAGCCGCCGGGCCTCTTCACAAATCCGCGTTTGAGGCGCCGCGCTCTTGCCGCCGCGCCGAAGAGGACGCAGGTTCCTACGCCTTCGGGATAGGAGGAGACGTGGTCCATGGCTCTCGCGCCTTTAGGGATTCAAGCGCCCGAAACCGCGACCGAACATCGGCGCTACGCCGATTTCTTCCGGCGCAACGGCCTCTCGCGCGAGACGGTGATGCGCGCCGTGGGGCTGACGCATCAGCGCTCCAACGTCTATTTCCATGATCTTCTCGGGGCCTTGCAGGAGACGGGGCGCTTCAGGGCGGCTTGCGGCGCGGGCTGCGCCTATTGCTGCAACACCATGGTGAGTCTGTTGCCGCCCGAGGCCTTCTACCTCGCCGCCCATGTCGAGACCGCCTTTGCGCCCGAGGACTCCCGGGCGCTCATCGCGCGGATTCTGGATCACGACTCGCGCCATCGCGGCAAGAGCGGCGGCCAGCGCTTCGTCGAGCGCGCCGCCTGTCCGATGCTCGATCCGGAGACGAAGTTCTGCCGCGTCCATGCGGCGCGTCCCCTGACCTGCCGGGCCATGCACAGCGGCAGCCTGACCGCCTGCCGCAAGGCTTGGGACGAGCGGAACGCCTATATCCCCGCGCCCTCGCACCGGAGCTTCTTCGAACATACGCAGGTCTGTTACAACGCCATAGGCTATACGCTCGAAGACCTCGGGCTGGAGATGGCGCCTCTGGAGATGAACGCGGCCCTCGCGACCATCTGGACCCAGGAGCGCGCCTTCGAACGCTGGCTGGCCGGAGAACGCGTCTTCGGCCTCACCGCCACCTCCGAGATCGCCAGCAGCGACGCCCCCCCGCCGAACTGACGCGGCCCGCCCCATGAAAAACGCCGCCGGGAGGCCCGGCGGCGTCCTGTCCTCAGGGATCGCGCTCCGGATCAGACCCGGCGCTCGACCATCATCTTCTTGATCTCGCCGATGGCCTTGGCCGGGTTGAGGCCCTTGGGGCAGGCGTTGGCGCAATTCATGATGGTGTGGCAGCGATAGAGCCGGAAGGGGTCTTCGAGATTGTCGAGCCGCTCGCCGCGGGCTTCGTCGCGGCTGTCGGCGATCCAGCGATAGGCCTGGAGCAGAGCCGCCGGACCCAGATAGCGGTCGCCGTTCCACCAGTAGCTCGGGCAGGAGGTCGAGCAGCAGGAGCAGAGGATGCACTCGTAAAGCCCGTCGAGCTTGCGGCGGTCCTCGATGGACTGCTTCCACTCGGCGGCGGGCGGCGGAGACTTGGTCTCCAGCCAGGGCTTGATGCTGGCGTGCTGCGCGTAGAAATGCGTCAGGTCCGGCACGAGATCCTTGACCACCGGCATGTGCGGCAGCGGATAGATCTTCACGTCGCCCTTGATCTCGTCGAGACCCTTGGTGCAGGCGAGGGTGTTGCGCCCGTCGATGTTCATCGCGCAGGAGCCGCAGATTCCCTCGCGGCAGCTGCGCCGGAAGGTCAGCGTGGGATCGACCTCGTTCTTGATCTTGATGATCGCGTCGAGGACCATCGGCCCGCAATCGGCGAGGTCGAGGTAATAGGTGTCCACGCGCGGATTCTCGCCCGACTCGGGGTCGTAGCGATAGACCTTGAAGGCGCGCAGGTTCTTCGCGTCGGCTGGCTTGGGCCAGGTCTTGCCCGAGACGAGGCGCGAATTTTTGGGCAGGGTGAAGGCGACCATGGCTTTCGGCTCTCCCGATCAATACACGCGCGGCTTGGGCGCGATTTTGGCGAGGTCGATCTCATCGCTGAGCGGATCGGCGTGGACCGGGCGATAGCTCAGATCCACATGGCCGTCTTCGCCGAGACGGGCGATGGTGTGCTTGCGCCAGTTGGCGTCGTCGCGCTCGGTGTAGTCCTCGCGGGCGTGGGCGCCGCGGGATTCCTTGCGCGCCTCGGCGCCATAGACGGTGGTGATGGCGTTGGCCATCAGGTTCTCGAATTCGAGGCTCTCCATGAGGTCCGAATTCCAGATCAGCGAACGGTCCGTGACGCCGATGTCGGCCTTCTCGCTCCAGATCTCGGAGATCCGGCGGCAACCCGACTGGAGCGATTCCTCCAGGCGGAAGACGGCGGCGTCCTCCTGCATGGCCTTCTGCATCTTGAGCCGCAGCTCGGCCGTGGGCGCATGGCCCTTAGCGTAGCGCATGCGGTCGAAGCGCTCCATGGCCTTTTCGGCGCTGGCCTCGGGCAGCGAGGGCACGGGGGCGGCGGCGTCCACCAGCTCCCTGGCGCGGATCGAGGCGGCGCGGCCGAAGACCACGAGGTCGATCAGCGAATTGGAGCCCAGACGATTGCCGCCATGCACGCTGGCGCAACCGGCCTCGCCCACGGCCATGAGGCCCGGAACGACGGCGTCGGGATCGTCGGCGGTGGGGTTCAGAGCCTCGCCCCAGTAGTTCGTCGGCACGCCGCCCATGTTGTAATGCACGGTGGGCAGAACCGGGATCGGCTCCTTGGTGAGGTCCACGCCCGCGAAGATCTTGGCGCTCTCCGAAATGCCGGGGAGGCGCTCATGCAGCACGTCGGGCGGCAGATGGTCGAGGTGAAGGAAGATATGGTCCTTCTTGGGCCCGACGCCGCGTCCCTCGCGGATCTCGATGGTCATGCAGCGCGACACCACGTCGCGCGAGGCCAGATCCTTCGCGGAGGGCGCATAGCGCTCCATGAAGCGCTCGCCCTCGGAGTTCACGAGATATCCGCCTTCGCCGCGCGCGCCCTCGGTGATGAGGCAGCCCGCGCCGTAGATGCCGGTCGGATGGAACTGCACGAACTCCATGTCCTGAAGCGGCAGGCCCGCGCGGGCGACCATGCCGCCGCCGTCTCCGGTGCAGGTGTGCGCCGAGGTGGCCGAGAAATAGGCGCGGCCGTAGCCGCCCGTCGCCAGAACCACGAGCTTCGCGCGGAAGCGGTGGATGGTGCCGTCGTCGAGCCGCCAGGCCATCACCCCGACGCAGCGTCCGTCCTCGGTCATGAGGAGGTCGGTGGCGAAATACTCGATGAAGAACTCGGCGTTGTGCTTCACGGATTGCCCGTAAAGCGTATGGAGGATGGCGTGTCCGGTGCGGTCGGCGGCGGCGCAGGTGCGCTGCACCGGAGGACCGGCGCCGTAATTCTGCATGTGGCCGCCGAAGGGGCGCTGATAGATCTTGCCCTCTTCGGTGCGGCTGAAGGGCACGCCGTAATGCTCCAGCTCGTAGACGGCTTTCGGCGCCTCGCGGACCATGTATTCGATGGCGTCGTTGTCGCCGAGCCAGTCCGACCCCTTGATGGTGTCGTACATGTGCCATTGCCAGCTGTCCGGACCCATGTTGCGCAGCGAGGCGGCGATGCCCCCTTGCGCCGCCACCGTATGCGAGCGGGTCGGGAACACCTTGGTCACGCAGGCCGTGCGCAGGCCCTGTTCGGCCATGCCGAGCGTGGCGCGCAGACCGGCTCCGCCGGCGCCCACCACCACCACGTCATAGGCGTGATCGACATAGGTGTAAGAAGACATGAACATCCTCGATCAGATTGCCTGAGACGACGCCCCCCGCGCCGCCTTCCGGGTCAGCGCAGGGCGATGATCGCCAGCGAGAAGATTCCGGCCGCCGCGAAAGCGGTGGTCAGCAGGGTGTTGGCGAGGAAGGCCGTGGTCTTCAACGCGGGCGAATGGACGTAGTCCTCGATGACCACCTGAAGCCCCTGCTTCAGATGGACGAAGGCCGCCGCGATGAACAGCGCCGCGAAGAGCGCGTTGAGCGGACGGCCGTAGAAGGCCAGGACCTCTTCGTGAGGACGGCCCAGCATCCTGACGAAGCCCACCAGAAAGAGCGGCGTCAGGATGGCGAGCGCCACCGCCGTGACGCGCTGGCCCCACCAGTGGTCGGTGCCGGATTTCGCGGAGCCGAGCCCTTCGACCCGGGCGCGCGGCGTGATCATGCCCATGAAAGCCTCCTCAGGTCAGCCAGGCGTAGAGACAGAGGACGACGGTCAGAGCGGCCGCCGCGCCGAGCACCACCTTGTTCGAGGCGGCGACCTCGGGCTTTTCGTAGCCGAAGCCCGCATCCCAGACGAGATGGCGGATTCCATTGCACAGATGATACATCAGCGCCGCGCCGAAGACGATCATCCCCAGGCCCCCGATCCAGCTGGTCAGAAGCCAGTTGACGAAGCCGAAGGCGCCCGCGCCCGTCGCGGCGGCGACCAGCCACCAGACGAGCGCCACGCCTCCGCCCATGAGCGCGCAGCCCGTGACGCGGTGCAGGATGGACATCACCGCCGTCAAGGGCAGTCGGTAGACCTGAAGATGCGGCGACAAGGGCCGCGCGCCGCGGCCTACGGCGGCGCCATGTTCTGATCCGGACATAAGTTCTCCCCCTCGCTGTCCTTTGGGAGTCGGACCATGGCGTCGCCCTGATCCGCGTCTCAGTCGGAAGTGCTATAGCAATCTTTCCTGCGACCAAGGAACAGGAAACTTTCTTGCGCGGCGCCGCTGGAGCGAAAGCCCCCTTGCGCCGGACGCAGAGGCCGCCCTCCCGCGCCCGGGCCGGGATCCCGCTGAACCCGATCCGCAAGGGCGCCTTGCGTCAGGACGGGACGCGAGGCATCCTTCCGGCGTGGGGGAGGGCGATCATCCGCGGTCGCCGCCGAGGCCCCCGAGGGGGCGTCCGGCGCCACGCCGCGTTTTCAGGGAGATCCGAGCCGTGGAGAGCTTCATGCTGATGTCGATGGCCAGCGCCTTTCTCAGTTCGGCGGCGCCTCTGGCGCTGGTGGCCGGGCTGATGGGCGAGGGCCCCGAGCGCGACGCCGTCATGCGTCTGGGCGCCCAGAGCTTCGCCGTCAGCCTGCGCGCCGCGACGGATTTCCGTTACGAGGAGATCGCGACCGGCGAAGGCGGCCTCGCCTATCTCGGGGCGACGCTGGGCGCTCCGTCCGTTCTGGGGCGTCCGGGCTGCGAGGCGAAGGCCGCGCGCGTCGAGATCGGCGAGGCTGCGGCGGGACGCGGCCAGGTCTCCCTGCGCGCGACCCTCTCGGGGATCGAGATCGCGCCCGCCTGCCTCAAGCCTCAGGAGATGGTCGCGCTCGCGACGCTCGGGCCCGAGGCGCTGAAGCTCGACCGCGTCGAGGCGACGCTGACCTATGAGGTCGGGCCTTCGCTGGGGCGGATCTCCGCCGAGCTGGAGGCTTCCTATGGCCGGGTCGGGCTGGAGCTGCTCGCCGACCGGCTGCATGTGGTCCAGTGGACGCCGCCGCGCCCGGATCCCGTCCTGATCCCCGCTCCGGAGCCCGAGCCCGTCGAGCCGCCCGCGACCGGCGCCGACCGGCCTTCGGTCAAGATTCCTCGCGCGCCTGCTGAGGATCCGGAGTGGAGCTTCGACGCGGAGTTCCGCAGCCCCGAGACGCGCCTCGAAGGCCGTCTTCTGCGGGCCGAGCTGCGGGCGAATCTCTCGCCCGGCCTCGCCCGGACGCTCTCGGGCATGGCGGGCGGCCCCGCCGGAATCGAGGGCGCGGCGCGTCAGGGGCTGGAGAGCCAGCTGACGCAGGGCGGCGAGCTCTCGCCCGCCGGGCGCAGCCTGGTCGATTCGGCGGCGCGCGAGTTGTCGCGCGTGGCGGCTCAGGGCGGAGGTCTGGTGGTTTCGCTCGCGCCCGCCGCTCCGCCGAGCCTGAGCGCTCTGGCCGATCTGACCGATCCGCAAGCCGCCGTGGAGGCGCTGCGTCCGGTCTTCGCCGCCGCGCCGCCGCGTCTGGCGGCCCTGGTCGACCCGGCGGAGTTCGAGACGGCGCTCTCCGCGCCGGAGTCGCTTCCGGCCGCGCGTCGTCTGGCTCTGGCGCGGGCGCTGATCGCGGGCGAGGGCGTGCCGCATGCGCCGGAGGCCGCGCGGCGTCTGCTCGCGCCTCTGGCCGAAGGCGGAGACGCCGAAGCGGCTCTGGCTCTGGCGGGGCTGAGCCTCGCGCAGGGCGACGCCTCCGCCGCCTACGCCCAGGCTCTGCGGGCGGGCGCGGGAGGGCTCGCCGGAGCCCGGGCCCTGCTCGACCGGGCCGAGGCCAGGCTCGATCTCGCCGAGATCCTGCGGCTTCAGGGCGAGGCGCCCGAGGCCGCCGGGGACGCTCTGGCGGAGCAGGCCCAGGCGGGCGATCTCGACGCCGTCGGACGCCTGGCGCGGGCCGCCGCCGAGGGTCTGGGCCGTCCGCGCGACTACGCCGAGGCGCTGACCTGGGCGGGCGTGGCCTCCGCCGCCGGAGATTACGGCGCGGCCTCCCTGCGCGAGGGTCTGCGCCGCCGCTTCGGCGCGGACGAGCAGGCCGAAGCCTGGAGCGTGCTCTCCGCGAAGGCCGAGGCCGAGGCGTTGAAGCTCTGGATGGGCGGGCTCGGCGCGAGCCTGCGCTCCAGCGTCGCCGCGCCCTGATTCCTCGCCCCGGGCTGCCGGGGACTCCGTTTCTTTCCGGGAAGGCCCGTCCTGAACTCAGGGCGGGCCTTCGTCTTGCGAACCTCAAGAGGCGAATTTTTCCCTGATCCGCACGCGCATTTCTTTTTCATGGGAAAATCCGTCTCTTTATGGTTCAATGCGCTCCATGCGGCAGGATGATCTTCACTTTGGGGCCGGGTCCGGACGGGCGGTTTCGCGCGGCCTGATCCTTGTGCTCGCGGCGACGCTTCTGGCGGGCTGCGACGGAGGCGCGACGACGTCCGCCGCCGAGGTTCGGGCGCGGCTCGTCGAGCCTGCGGAGGTGCTGGCGCGTCTGGGCGCCGCCGAGGCTCTGGCTTCGGCGAGTCGGCGCGAGTCTCCGGCGACGCAGGTGGCGGGCTACTACGCGCGCCGCGCCGCAGGCGGATCGACGGAGGCCTCTCCGGAAGCTGATCCAGTTCCGGGCGAGCAGGCCGCCGACTGGCCGCCGCCTGCTCTGCGCGAGGGGAGCTTCGCGCCGCAAAGCCTGCCGACTCCGCCCGGCGGCGTGGCCGCGACGCGGCTGTTCGCGCCCTCCGGCTCAGGATCCGGATCCGGTGTCGGCGCGCCTTCCGCGCCCGAGCCGGGGATCTCCGTCGGCGAGGCGGGCGGGGGCTTCATCCGCAGCGAGCCCGCGCCCTTCCAGACCGCCGCTCTCGGGACGCCCGGAGGTCCGGGGATCTCCATGGATCCGGGCGGCGCGACGGGGGCGGCTTCTTCGGGCGGGGTGGCGGCCTTCGGCGCCTCGCGGCGCGATCCCTTTCAGGATTTCCTCGAAGCCCTGCACAACGCCCGCTCGGGCGACGATCTGCGCGCCGCCGCCGAGACCCTCGCCGTGGAGGCCACCGCGCCCGCCGCCCTGACCCTCGCCGGGAGCTTCGAGAGCGAATCGCCGGATGTGGCGGTGGCGGTCTACGACGCGCTCTGGCGGGTGCGGAATCTGCCCGAGGCCGCCCGCCGGATGGGCGTGGCCGCCCGCGACGGACGCGGCGTGGCGCAGGATCTCCAGGCCGCGGCGGCCTATTTCCGCGAGGCCTCGGCCTTCGGCGACCTCCACGCCCGGCGCCTGCTCGAAGATCTGGAGCGCCAGCAGGCCGCCACCGAATTCTGAACGGAGCAGGAGAGGCGCGCCGCCCCGGGACTCCCCGTCGAGGGGTGAAGGGCGCTTAACCGCGTTTTTTCTCCTATCCTTAAGACGTGCTCTTCACAATCCCGACAACAGCGCAGGTCGGGCGGGATGAGGCTCGCACGCGAGGTTGAGGAGAAGGGACCGATGCTCCAGGCCTCCCCGAGAGAACGCGTCGCGCCCCAGACGCCCGGAACGACGCCCGAGACGACGCAGATCCGGGCGCCGACCCTGACGGGCGGAGACGTGCTGTGCGCCATGCCCGCCCGCTGGATCTGGAATCCGCAGGGCGCGCCGGACGGCGGCCCTGGTCCGGGTCCCCGACATCGCACCCTGCGCCGACGCGGCGTCGCGCCGCTCTACGCCGAGCCTTCCGAACTCAAGGGCGCCCTGAAGGGGCGGATCGAGGCCAGCGACCAGGGCTTGCGGCTCTTCTCCGACGAGGGCGCGGCCTGGTTGACGCTTCCGGGCGAGCAGATCCTCGTCAAGGTGTTCCACCGCAACGCCGTGGAGCTTCATCTCGCCTCCGGAGCGCGGGTTCTGGTCGGGCTGGCCGAAAGGGACGTCGAGGTGCTCGACGTGGTGACCCAGGCCTATCTCTGAACCTCGTGGTCTCGCTCCGGCGCGCAGAGTCGCCGGAAGGCCGCCATGGCCGCCGCCGCCTGAGCCCGCGTCTCGGCTTCGTCGGGGGGCGGCGCGACCCGGATCGCCCGCCGGATCTGGCGATCTCCGATCAGCAATCCGAAGAACCAGTCCGCCGCCTCGGCGGGTGAGGGCGCCGCAAGCCGACCCTCCGCCATGGCCCGCCCCAGAGCCGCCTCGATCAGCGGCTTGATCGCCCCGCGTCCTCCGGCGGCGAGGGCCGCGCCCAGTTCTCCCGTGGAATCGGCGGCGGCGGCCCGGTTCAGCGCCACCGAGCGCTCGCCCGTGAGCATCCCGAGCAGGATCGGCGCGGCGGAATCCAGAGCCGCCAGAGGATCGGCGTCTGCGTGGAGCGCCTCCTCCAGAGCCTTGCGGACGTCGGCGGCGTTGCGCTCGACCATGGCCCGGAAGAGTCCCGTCTTGTCGCCGTACCAGCGGTAGAGCGTTTCATTGGAGGCTCTGGCCGCTCTGGCCACCGCCAGCATCGAGGTGGGGCCGTAGCCTTTCTCCAGCAGCAGCCGGAAGGCGGTCTCCTCGATTTCGGCCTGACGTTCGGCTCGGGCGTCCTGACGCATCTGACGGCTCCTCAAGGGTCTTGTCCGTCACCGTATCTTCAGATACGCCTCTGTAAAGACGTATATGAAGATACGGTTTCGGGAGATTCGTCATGTCCGGCTTCGTCACGGGACTTTCCCTCCTCTCCATCCTGTCGTGCGGCGCGATCTTCGGCTTCTTCTACGCCTGGGTCTGCTCGACCATGTGGGGCCTCGATCAGGCGGATCCGCGCGTGGCGATCCAGGCCATGCAGGCCATGAACGCTTCGGTGCGGAACGCGGTCTTCTTCCCCGCCTTCTTCCTGACGCCCGTGATTCTGGGCGCGACGGCCCTGGTCCTGCGGGCGAAGGGCTTCGGCGCGGCGGGCTTCTGGTTCGGAGCGGGCGCGGCGGTCTATCTCGTCGGGGGGCTGATCCTGACCATGGCGGTCAACGTGCCGATGAACGAGGCCCTCGCCGCGACGGCGGTTCCCGAGAGCCTCGACGAGGCCCGCGAGATCTGGCGCGCCTATTCGGAGCGCTGGCAGGTCTGGAATCAGGCGCGGACTCTCGCTTCGGGGGCGGCTCTGGCGCTGGCGGCCTGGGGCGCCCTGCGGTTGAATCTCGCGGAGGGCGTCGCCCGGATTCCTTGAGCGCCCGAAGGCGCGAATCGCCTTCATGGCCGCCTCTTCGCGATGCGAAGCCCTTCGGCTGCGCCGGGCGAAGCCCGGAGGCCCTGTAGGCGGGTCCGAAGCCAGGCCGAGTCGCGCTTGCGGCGAGGCGCAGGGTCTGGTAAAGGCAGGGCCTCGGGGCGACGTGGCGGAGTGGTTACGCAACGGTCTGCAAAACCGTGTACACCGGTTCAATTCCGGTCGTCGCCTCCAGATCTCCTTTTCATGATCGCGCGAACCGGCCCGCAGGGAGCGTCAGCCCCTGCGCGGGACAGCGATTCGCGGCGGCCCCCCTGCGGGCGCAAGCGGCCAGATCCCATGAAGGGCGCAAGCGCCAGGCCTCACATGACCGCGTGCGCCCGGAAATCGGCCGAAGACGCCCATCGGGGGGATTGCGCGCCCGCGCGAAACATCGGAGCTTGAAGGAGATCCGGGCGGATCGGGGCGCAAGCTCCGGAGCCGCCGCGCCATCGTCCTTCGGGGCGTCGCGCTTTTCGCCCCCCTCCGACGACGGGAGACCCCATGTCGCTTCGTTCCCTTGCGCCGATGGCGGCGCTCGGCCTGCTTCTGGCGGGCTGCGCCTCCTTCAACCTCGGCGGCCGCCCCGCCGACCAGGCCCCCGCCCCCGTCTCGACCCTGCCCGCCGTGGCGCTCGACGCGACGGTCGAGGGCGTCGGGACCGTCCCGCCGGGCGCCCGGGCGACGCTCAGCCTCTTCGACGCGGCCAATCCGGCCATCGCGCTGCATCAGCAGGAAGTCCCCGCCGGAGCCTTCCCCATCGCCGCGCGCATCGAGGCGCCCGGCGAACTCTTCGACGGCAGCCGTCAGCTGGCTCTGGGCGCTCTGGTGAAGGGGCCTGCGGGCCTGCCGCTCTACGGCACCGACGCCCCCGCCGCGCTGAATCAGGGCGGCGTCACGCGGGTGACGGTGGTCGGCACGGGTCTCTGAGAAGGCTCAGCTCCCGAGCAGGTCGCGCATCATCGCCCGATAGCGGCGATGCGCGGCCTCCATGAAGCCCGCCCGGATCAGCAGCGCGCAAGGCAGGATCACCCGCCGATAGAGCGCCAGAGCCTCCGGGCGGCTCAGGGCCGCCGCGACCGCCGGGGCCTCGCGATAATAGCGCGCGATTTCGGCGGGGCCTTCGGGGCGTTTCGCCAGCCATTCGTCGCGGAAGCGGCGCAGCTGGCGCAGCTCCCAGCAGTCGTCGGCCAGCCCGACGGCCTGGACGCAGGCCGTGGTCAGGAAGCAGCCCCGGCATTGTCCGGCCTCCATGCGGGCGCGCTCGCCCGAGGCCAGTTCGCGCACCTGCACCAGAGCCAGCCCGATTCCCTCCAGTTCGGACGCCGCGCTGGCGAGCATCTCCAGCCGCCCGCCGACGCTGCGCACCAGCCGCGCCTCGACCCTCCGGGCGCCTCCGCCGAGGAGGTTCTGCGCCAGTTCGCCGTCGAAGGCGTAGTCCCAGAAGGGGGGGCGGAAGCGCGCAGGCGCCGAGCCCGGTCCTGCGGCGGCCTCGCGGCCGTCCACGCGGATTTCGGCGCGCATGCCCTCCATGCTGAGTCCGGGGGCTCCGGCGATGTCGGGGAAGCGCGCGAGCAATCCGTTGACGCCCTCGGGTCCGCCGCGAAAGGCGATACGCGCCGCGCCGGGCGCTCCGGAGGCGGCTCTGAGGCCGGGCCCCAGATTCAGTCCGGCGGGCGCCTCCAGCCCCCAGATGCGGCCGTTGGTGGTGAGGATCCAGGGCCCCATGCGCTGCTCGGCGAGGCAGACGGGCGCCTGCTGCTGAGCCCGGGCGCTCCAGGCGGGCGCAGCCGCGCCGGAGGCGGCCAGCAGGGCCAGCAGACGGCGGCGCGTGGGGCTGGGGGTCGAGGGTCGGGCGGTCATCTGAGCCTCCGCGGAAGCGCGATTTCGCGGCTTTCGTGCAAGGTGTTCATGAACTCTCCTTATGGCGAAGTTGGGGCGAAAGCGCGACCTCCAGGCCACAAGCAGGCGGATGAGGGAAGGAGCTCTGACAGCTTCTCTTTTCGTTCTCTATAGGTTAATCCTTCCCCCTCATCCGAATCAGGAGCGCCCCATGGCCGAGCGCAAGACCATCTCCATCCGCGGCGCCCGCGAGCATAATCTGAAAAACGTGGACGTTGACTTGCCAAGGGATCAACTCGTCGTGTTGACGGGGTTGTCGGGCTCGGGGAAATCCTCGCTGGCCTTCGACACGATCTACGCCGAGGGGCAGCGCCGCTACGTCGAATCGCTCTCGGCCTACGCCCGGCAGTTCCTGGAGATGATGTCCAAACCCGACGTGGACCACATCGAGGGTCTGTCTCCGGCGATCTCCATCGAGCAGAAGACCACCAGCCGCAATCCGCGCTCGACGGTGGGGACGGTCACCGAGATCTACGATTATCTGCGCCTGCTCTTCGCCCGCGCCGGGATTCCCTATTCCCCCGCGACGGGCCTGCCCATCGAGGCTCAGCAGGTCAGCCAGATGGTCGACCGGGCCCTGGCCCTGCCGGAGGGGACGCGGGTCTATCTGCTGGCGCCGGTGGTCCGCGAGCGCAAGGGCGAATACCGCAAGGAGATCGCCGAGTGGCGCAAGCAGGGCTTCCAGCGCCTGCGCATCGACGGGACCATCCACGACATCGAGGAGGCCCCCGCCCTCGACAAGAAATTCCGCCACGACATCGAGATTCTGGTGGATCGCCTGGTGATCCGGCCCGATCTGGAGCGCCGCCTCGCGGAAAGCTTCGAGACGGCCTTGCGCCTCGCGGATGGTCTGGCGATTCTGGAGACCGTCCCGGCGGAGGGCGAGGGCGAGCCGGAGAAGATCGTCTTCTCCGAGAAGTTCGCCTGTCCGGTTTCGGGCTTCAGCATTCCGGAGATCGAGCCGCGGCTTTTCTCCTTCAACGCGCCGATGGGGGCTTGTCCGGCCTGCGACGGGCTTGGGGTGGAGCTGTTCTTCGATCCGCGCCTCGTGGTTCCGAATACGGAGCTTTCGCTGATGGAGGGCGCTCTGGCGCCTTGGTCGCGGGCGGGCGAACCCTCCTCCTTCTATCGCCAGACCATCGACAGCGTGGCGAACCATCTGAAGATCGACCCCCGGACGCCCTGGAAGGATCTGCCCGAGGAGGCGAAGGACTTCATCCTCACCGGCTCGAAGGGCGAGGCCATCCTCTTCCGCTTCGAGGACGGCAAGAAGAATTACGAGGCCCGGCGGCCTTTCGAAGGCGTGCTGCCCAATCTCGAACGGCGCTACAAGGAGACCGAATCCAACTGGTCGCGCGAGGATCTGGAGCGCTTCCAGGGCTCCAAGCCCTGCGCGGTCTGCCAGGGGGCGCGGCTCAAGCCGGAGGCTCTGGCGGTGAAGATCGCCGGCGAGAACATCTCCCAGGTGGCGGCGCGCTCCATCCGCGAGGCCCTGCGCTGGATCGAGGCCGCCGCCGCCGGACTCGACCCCAAGCGCGCGCAGATCGCCGAGAAGATCGTCAAGGAGATCCGCGAGCGGCTGGGCTTCCTCGTCAACGTGGGGCTCGATTACCTGACGCTCGGGCGGGGCTCGGGCACGCTCTCGGGCGGCGAAAGCCAGCGGATCCGGCTCGCGTCGCAGATCGGCTCCGGCCTGACGGGCGTGCTCTACGTGCTGGACGAGCCCTCCATCGGGCTGCATCAGCGCGACAACGACCGTCTGCTGGTCACGCTGCGCAATCTGCGCGACCAGGGCAACACCGTGCTCGTCGTCGAGCATGACGAGGACGCCATCCGCAGCGCCGATTACGTGCTCGACATGGGCCCCGGCGCGGGCGTGCGGGGCGGCGAGATCGTCGCCGCCGGGACTCCCGCCGAGATCGAGGCTGCGCCGCAATCGCTGACGGGCCAATATCTCTCCGGCGCGCGGCGCATCGAGATCCCCGCGACCCGCCGCAAGGGCTCGGGCGAGCGGCTGAAGGTGATCGGGGCTTCGGGGAACAATCTCAAGAAGGTGGATCTCGAAATCCCCCTCGGCTGCTTCGTGGCGGTGACGGGCGTTTCGGGCGGCGGGAAATCCACGCTGATCATCGAGACCCTGCACAAGGCCGCCGCCGCCGCTCTGAACGGCGCCCGCGCCGCGCCCGCGCCCCATGAGCGCATCGAGGGGCTGGAGCATCTGGACAAGGTCATCGACATCGATCAGGCGCCCATCGGCCGCACGCCGCGCAGCAATCCGGCGACCTACACCGGCGCCTTCGGCCCGATCCGCGACTGGTTCGCGGGTCTGCCGGAATCTCTGGCGCGGGGCTACAAGCCGGGGCGCTTCAGCTTCAACGTCAAGGGCGGGCGCTGCGAGGCCTGCCAGGGCGACGGCGTGATCAAGATCGAGATGCACTTCCTGCCGGACGTCTATGTGCAATGCGACGTCTGCAAGGGGAAGCGCTACAATCGCGAAACCCTTGAAGTGCTCTACAAGGGCAAGAGCGTCTCCGACGTGCTGGAGATGACCGTCGAGGACGGCGCGCAATTCTTCTCGGCGGTGCCGGTGATCCGCGACAAGCTGGAGACTCTGGAGCGCGTGGGCCTCGGCTACATCAAGATCGGCCAGCCCGCCACCACGCTCTCCGGCGGCGAGGCCCAGCGCGTGAAGCTCTCGAAGGAGCTCTCCCGCCGCGCCACGGGCCGCACGCTCTACATCCTCGACGAGCCCACCACGGGCCTGCATTTCGAGGACGTCCGCACCCTTCTGGGCGTGCTCCAGGAGCTGGTCGAGCAGGGCAACACCATCCTTGTCATCGAGCATAACCTCGACGTGGTGAAGACCGCCGACTGGGTGGTGGACCTCGGCCCCGAAGGCGGAGACGGCGGCGGCGAGATCGTCGCGACCGGAACCCCGGAGGAGATCGTCAAGAGCGCGGCCTCGCATACGGGGCGTTATCTCGCGCCTCTTCTGGAGCGCGCGAAGGCGCGTAAGGTTTCATGAGGAATCCGGCGCGGATCTTTCCCGATCAAACCCATGTCAACCAAGGTTAACATGAAATTCAGGACGTATAGATAAAATTCGAGACAAACGCCGTGCGGTGAATTTCTGATTTTTACTCTGTCATAGGAACTTCAGGACAATCTCGGCTCCAAGAAAGCGCGGCGCCTCCAGAGGTCGCCGCCGGGAATTTGGGGGACTGCAATGCCGAGAAAGCCGCTGACCGAAGAGGAGAAGGCTCTTGTGCGTCGGAAGGCCTGCCGCGCCGCGCGCAAGCTGCTGCACGCCGAGGGCTCCGCCGGGCTGACCATCCGCGCCGTGGCCGCCGAGATCGGCATGAGCGCCATGAGCCTCTACACGTATTTCGAGAACAAGGCGGCTCTGCTCGACTACATGCGCGCCATGGCGGTGGGCGAACTGGCCGACATCCAGGAGACCATCGCCTCCGAGACTCCCGACGCGGCGAAGCGTCTGGCGGCTCTGGGGCTGGCCTACCAGCAATACGCCGAGACCCGCCCCGACGACTTCCGCCTCGCCTTCGGCGGCGGCGAGGGCGGCTTCGGCGGCGAGGCGCCCGAGGCCCTGCGCGACCAGATCGCCCGCGCCATGGCGCCTTCCCGCGAGGCGGTGGCGGCCCTGGTCGCGGCCAGGAAGCTCAAGGGCGACGCCGCCGAGATCCATATGGCGGTGTGGTCCGCCTGGCACGGCTACGCGATGCTGGCCATGGCCGGATACTGGCCCGCCACGCAGCGTCCCGACATCGAGGGTCTGGGCCTGCGCGGCGAACTGACCATGACCAACGTCACGCCCAAGGAGAAGGAGGCGGCGGGCCCCAAGGCCGCCCGTCGCCGTCCCGAGGCCAACGCCTCCATCTGAGGCTTCTGGCCTGAAACCTGCAAGGCCTCCGGCGTCGTCCGGGGCTCTCGCAGGCGCGCAAGACATGTCCCCGACCCGCCGGAGCGGATCGGGAAGAGATCGCCGCTCTCTCCTCCTCGGGGGAGCGGCGGACGCCGGGGGGCGTCAGCGCGGCGTCTCCGTCCGGAAGGGCGGAGGCGCCGCGCGCGTATGCGTTTCAGAGCCTTAGGGCTTCAGCACGGTCGCGCCGACGGTGCGCCGTTCGGCGAGGTCGGTCTGGACCGCGCCGATCTCCTCCAGCGGCCGCAGGGAGTCGATGCGCACCGGAATCGCGCCCGAGCCCACCGCCTCGAAGAGCGCCGCCGAAGCCTTGAGCAGCCAGTCGCGCGAGGCGGCGAAATGGAACAGCGTCGGGCGCGTGACCGAGCCGCCCGTGGTCGCCAGATGCGCGATGCGGAAATTGTCGGGCATGCCGGAGGATTGGCCGAAGCTGACCAGGGTTCCGAAGGTCTTCAGCACCGCCGCCGAGCCGAGGATGGTGTCCTTGCCCACGCCGTCATAGACCGCCGCCACGCCTTCGCCTCTGGTGATCTCCTTCACGCGGGCGACGAAATCCTCGTTGCGGTAGTCGATGGCCTCGGCGTAGCCGAGGCCGCCGAGGAGCG
The DNA here is from genome assembly GCF_028688855.1 of Neomegalonema sp. Taxonomy (GTDB): domain Bacteria; phylum Pseudomonadota; class Alphaproteobacteria; order Rhodobacterales; family Rhodobacteraceae; genus Neomegalonema. The sequence goes on from NZ_JAQTXI010000003.1 coordinate 117,224, forward strand.
CGGCCTTCTCCGGGCCGCCCGCCGTGCCGATGGCCCTGACGCCCTTGAGCTTCAGCCAGGGCCCGAGGATCTGCCCCACGCCGCCCGCCGCCGCATGCACGAGCACCGTCTCGCCCGCCTGAACCGGATGGCTCTGGTGGATGAGGTAATAGGCCGTCAGGCCCTTCAGCATGATCGCCGCCGCGACTTCGTCAGAAATGGAGGCGGGCAGGGGGACCAGCGCCGAGGCCGGAACGACCCGATGGCTCGCGAAGGCGCCGCGCGCCGTTCCGTAGGCGACGCGGTCGCCGGGCCTGAACTCCGTCACGCCCGCGCCGACGGCCTCGACCACGCCCGCGCCCTCGGAGCCGAGGACATGATTCGTCTCCTGGCCGGGCGGCCAGGGATAGAGTCCGTCGCGCAGGTAGATGTCGATGAAGTTCACCCCCACCGCCGTCTGACGCAAGGCGACTTCGCCGGGGCCGGGCTGAGGCGGCGAGATCGCCTCGCGGGCGAAGACTTCGGGTCCGCCGGGATGGCGCGCGACGATGCGGTAGGCCTCAGCCATGAGGGGGCTCCTGTGCGAGAAAGGCCGCGTCCACCGGGGGACGGATGGCGTTGAGGATGTGATTCGTGCGTCCGGCCGTCGAGACGATGCGGATCAGCTCGGCGATTTCGGCCTCGCTGGCGCCCTTGGCCCGAGCCGCCGCCAGATGGGAATGCACGCAATATTCGCAGTTGTTGGCGATGGAGACCGCCGCATAGATGAATTCCTTGGTCTTCGGATCCAGCAGCGTGGGCGTCGCCATGACGCCCTTCACATCGCGCCACATCTCTTCGAGAAGCTGCGGATCGAAGGCCAGATAGCGCCAGACGTTGTTGATGAAGTCGTTGCCGCGCGTGGCGCGGATGTCGTCGAAGACGGCCTTCACGCGCGGATCGGCTTCCGGATTCGCCGGGGGCGAGACGGTGGACATGGGCGGATTCCTCAGAGCGCGGTCCGGAAAGCCGCAAGGCTCTCCGGATGAACCGCGCGGCCGGACAAGAGCTCAGACCAGGGCGACGACGCGGGTGGGTCCGCCGGTGCCGCCCTGGAATTTCGGCGCTCCCACGACGATGGTCGCGCCCGAGGCCGGAAGCTCCGCCAGACTGGCGACGCATTCGAGTCCCCAGCGTCCCGCGCCGAGCCAGTCGCGATGCGCGGCGAAATCCGGCGAAATCCCGTGGTCCAGCGAGAGGGTGTCCACCGCGATTCCGCCCGCCTCGGTCTCCTCCAGCAGCCAGGCGACGGTCTCGGGATGGAAGCCGGGGAAGCGCATGCGGCCTTCCGCGTCGAGATTCTTGAAGGTCCCCTCCGCCACGCGGGAGTCCCAGCCCGAGAGCAGCGCCACGCAGGCCCCCGCCGGAAGCTCGCCATGTTCGGCGATCCAGGCCTTCACGTCGTCCGGAGTGGCCTGCGCGTCAGGGTCTTCGGCGGCGCGGGCGCGCAGATCCAGAACCGCCAGAGGCGCCACGAGGCGCTCCACGGGGATCTCCGCGACCGAAATCCCGTCGGCGGAGAAATGCAGCGGCGCGTCCAGATGCGTGCCCACATGCTCGCTCACGCGGATCACATGCAGATTGTAGCCGTCCTTCGCAATGTCGAATTTCTTCTCCAGAGCGAATTGCGGGCCCTCCTCGAAGGCGGGGAAGTCAGGGAAGAGCGTATGGGTCAGGTCCACGACCCGACCCGTCGCCGCGGTCTGGGCGCGGGCGGGCGTCGGGATCCCGGCGGCCAGGGCCGCACCGCCGAGGCCGAAGCCTGCGGCGGTCTTGAGCAGGCGGCGGCGGTCGAGCATCTGACGCTGAACGGACTCCATCACGCAGGCGTGGCACATGGCGCAGAACCTCCCCAATCATGAGTTTGGAGGGATCCTGCGCCGGAAATCGGAGTCTGTCAGCCGGGAAAACCGCAAAAGCTTATCGCAGGGCCTCGAGCAGGGCCTCGGCGTTGGCGCGCATCATCGAGAGGTAGTCCGGCGCGACGCCTCCAGGTCCGGAAAGCGCGTCGGAGTAAAGCCGCCCGCCCATCTTCAGCCCGGTCTCGGCGGCGACGCGCTCGGCGAGGCGGGGATCGGCGATGTTCTCGACGAAGATGGCGGCGGCCTTCTCCTCGCGGGCCTGACGGATCAGCGCCGCGATCCGGGCGGCGGAGGGCGCCGCCTCGGCGGAGCGCCCCTGAGCCGCGAGGAAGGTCAGGCCGTAAGCCTGGCCGAAATAGGCGAAGGCGTCGTGGGAGACGATCACCCGGCGGCGCGCCTCGGGCAGGGCGGAGAAGGCCGCGCGCAGCTCGGCGTCCAGAGCCGCGAGTTTTTCGTCGTAGGCGGCGGCGCGGGCCTCGTAGTCGGGGCAGCCCTCGGGATCGGCCGCGCAGAGCCCCTTGCGGATGTTCCCGACGTAGATCCGCGCATCCGCCACCGATTGCCAGGCGTGGGGGTCCAGCGGGCCATGATCGTGATGATCGTGGTCGTGGTCCTCCGCGTGGCTTTCGTGGTCATGATCATGGTCGTGGTCGTGGTTCTCCTCGGCCTCGCGGGCCGCGACGCCCTCCGAGGCGACGATCACCGGCGCCCTGGTCTCGCTGGCCGCCACCAGCCGGTCGAGGAAGCCCTCGAAGCCCAGGCCGTTGACGAAGACCACGTCCGCCCGCGCCAGAGCCGCCGCATCGGAAGGACGGGGCTCGTAGTTGTGGGCGTCTCCGTCCGGCCCCACCAGAGCCTGAACGCGCACCCGCTCGCCCCCGACCTGCTTCACGAAATCGGCGAGGATCGAGAAGCTCGCCACGGCCTTGACCTCCTGAGCGGCCAGAGGCGCGGCGATCATGGATGTTATAACATAAAATCCGCAGGCGAGAGTCAGGCGCATCGGAGGAAGTCCTTGAACAGGGGGAAAGATCAGGCCGAACGATGGCCGCGGGCGCGCAGATGCGTGGCGATCAGCCCGCGCGGCGCCGCGATCAGCGAAACCAGGTAGATCGCTCCGGCCGACAGCACGATGGCCGGGCCGGAAGGCAATTCCAGATGATAGGAGAGCAGAAGCCCCGCCCAGGATGAAACCATGCCGATTCCCACCGCCAGAACGGCCATGGGAAAGAGCCGCGAGGCCCAGAATCGGGCGGCGGCCGCGGGCAGCATCATCAGCCCGACGGAGAGCAGCGTCCCGAGGGCCTGGAATCCGCCGACCATGTTCAGCACCGCCAGCCCCAGAAAGAGGAAATGCGCCGGCGCCCCGATCTTCGACACGGAGCGCAGGAACAGGGGGTCGAGGGAATCCGCCGCCAGAGCCCGCCAGAAGATCGCCAGAGCGGTCAGCGTCACGGCGCAGACCCCCGCGATCAGCCGCAAGGCCTCGTCGTTCAGCGCGAGGACCGCCCCGAAGAGCACGTTGCTGAGATCCACGCTGGAGCCCCGCAGCGAGATCAGGCAGACGCCCAGCGCCAGAGACATCAGATAGAAGGCCGCCATGGAGGCGTCCTCCTTCTGGATCGTCAGCCGCGAGACCGCCCCCGCCCCCAGAGCCACCAGAGCCCCCGCGATCAGCCCGCCGACGGTCATCGGCAGGATCTCCAGCCCGTAGAGCAGGAAGCCCGCCGCGGCGCCGGGGAGAATCGCGTGAGCCATGGCGTCGCCCGCCAGACTCATCCCGCGCAGCATGAGGAAGACCCCCACCGGACAGGCGCTCAGCGCCAGAAGCAGCGCTCCCAGCAGAGCCCGCCGCATGAAGGCGAATTCGGCGAAAGGCTGGATCAGGATCTCGTGCAGCAGGGCGATCACGCCGCCCCCCGATGGTCATGCGCATGGTCGTGGGAATGGCCGTGGCCGTGGACATGGGCGCCGGGAGAAGCCTCCTCGGGCTCCGGAGCGCACCAGGGCGCGGCGTCGTCCCAGGCTTCGTGGAAGCGGCGGGCCTTGAGCAGGTTCTCGGGCTTCAGGGTCTCGCGGGCGGGGCCCCAGGCCACCAGCCGACGCGCCAGAAGCAGGGCCTCGGGGAAGCGTTCGCGCACGAGGTCGAGGTCATGGACCACCGCCAGGACCGTGCGGCCTTCGTCCTTCCACCGCAGGATCAGGCTCATGAGATCGGCGATGGTGCGGGCGTCCACGGCGTTGAAGGGCTCGTCCAGGAGGATCAGGTCCGCCTCCTGGAGGATCACCCGCGCGAAAAGCGCGCGCTGGAGCTGTCCGCCGGACAGCGTGTCGAGGGAGCGGCGCTCGAAGCCCGCCAGCCCCACCGCCCGCAGGGCGCCGGAGACGGCGGCTTCATCCTCGGGGCGCCGACGCCCCAGCAATCCGCGCTTCGGCCAGAGCCCGAGGCCCACCAGATCGCGCAGCTGGGCCGGAAAGCTGACGTCGATGCCCGATTGCTGCGGCAGATAGGCGATCTTCAGTCCCGGCGCGATCCGCGTCCGCCCCGAGATCGGCTTGAGCAGCCCCACGATCCCCTTGAGCAGCGTGGATTTCCCCGAGCCGTTGGCCCCGACCACGGCGGTCAGCGAGCCCGCGCGGAGGGCGCCCGACAGATGATGCACCGCCGGATGGCTCTTGTAGCCGAGCGTCAGATCATCGAAGCTGAGGGGGGTCTGTGCGTTCTGGGTCATGCGGAGCGCCCGGCTGGATCGGCTTGCAGGAGTCTGGTATGTTATTACATACGCATCCGCAAGTCCGAAATCCGCCTTTCGGACGAGTTCAGGAGGAGATCACGCCTTGGCCGCCCATGCGCATGCGCCCGCCCATATCCACGCCGCGCCCGATCTGACGAAGAATCAGGCTCTGGTCCTCGCCGCTCTGGAGAAGGCGGAGGGGCCGCTCAGCGCCTATGCGCTGCTGGATCAGCTGCGCGATCAGGGCCTCAGGGCGCCCTTGCAGATCTACCGGGCTCTGGAGAAGCTGACGGCCTTCGGGCTGGCGCATCGTCTGGAGAGCCTCAACGCCTTCGTGGCCTGCGCCCATCGCGGAGATCACGGCCATGGCGGCCACGCCTGCCCGCATGACGGGGCGCATAGGCTGATGGCCTTCGCGATCTGCGAGTCCTGCGGCGGCGTCGAGGAGTTCTGCGACGCGGCGGTGGAGCAGGGGCTGAAGGCCTGGGCTTCGGGACGGGGCTTCCGTCCCGCCAGGACGGTGCTCGAATTGCGCGGGCTCTGCGCGCGCTGCCCGGCCCGGCCCGAGGCCGAAACGGCCGGGGCCTAGGCCTTCGGCGGCCAGAGGACTCCGGCGTCGATCTCCGCGAGGCTGCGGCGTCCGGTGAGCGTCATGGCGGTCTCCAGTTCGGCGCGCAGGATCGTCAGCAGATGGGCCACGCCGGAGGCTCCGCCCACCGTCAGGGCGTGGAGCATGGGGCGCCCGACCATCACCGCCGTCGCGCCCAGAGCCAGAGCCTTGAGCGCGTCGGTTCCGCGCCGGACTCCGCCGTCGAGCAGGATCGGGACCGCGCCTTTCACCTCCGCCGCCACGTAGGGCAGGGCCGCGAGGCTGGCCGGAGCCGTGTCGAGAACCCGCCCGCCATGGTTCGAGACCACGAGCCCGTCCGCTCCGCAGTCCAGAGCGCGCCGGGCGTCGGCGGGATGGAGGATCCCCTTCACCAGCAGCGGCAGGCCGATCCTGGATCTGAGAGCTTCGAGGTCGCGCCAGGTCGGGGCGGCGTCGAGCATGCCCTTGAAGACCGGGCTTTCGCCCGGACCCGCCCGCGAGGGCGCATGCAGGGGCCCCGCGAGATTGGCCGAAGCCGCTTCGGGGGGCAGGCGGAAGCCCGCCCGGGCCTCTTCGTTGCGCAGGCCGTTGACGGGGGCGTCCGCCGTGAGCAGGACGCCGCGGAATCCCGCCTCCGCCGCGCGCTGCGCCAGATCCAGAGAGGCGAGCCGGTCCGGCTGGAGATACAGCTGAAGCCAGAGATCCGCCCCCGGCGCCGCTCTGGCGATTCCGGCGAAGCTGCGGCTGGCCTGACAGCTCACCACCATGGCCGCGCCCGCCGCCGTCGCGCCCAGCGCCATGGCCGCCTCGCCTTCGGGATGCGCGAGCCTTTGATGCGCCATGGGCGCGACCAGGAAGGGATGCGGCAGGCTGCGCCCGAAGAAGTCGAGCCAGGTCTGCGCGCCCTCCATCTCCGCCAGAATCCTCGGCGCGAGGGCCTGGGCGTCGAAGGCCTCGCGGTTCCAGCGGCGGGTGAGTCCATCGGCGCCGGCGCCCTCCAGCCAGGCCCAGACCTCGGGCGAGAGCCGCGTCTGGGCATGGCGCCGGTAGTCCTCCGCCGAAACGGCGTCCGGAGGGATGAGGGGGCCGCTCACACTTCGGCCCATTGGCGCAGGAGGTTGTGATAATGCGAGGTCAGCCCGCTGACGGCGGGATCCTGATCGGGCATGTGGCTGCGCACCCGCATGATGGCGCGGTCCAGATCGTAGAGCATGTTCCGGCGCCAGTCGTCGCGGATCATGGATTGGGTCCAGAAGAAGGAGGCCCAGCGGCTGCCCCGCGTCACGGGCGTGACGGAATGCAGGCTCGTGGCCGGATAGACCACCAGATGCCCCGCCGGAAGCTTCACCCGATGCGCGCCGTAGGTGTCGTGCACGACCAGTTCGCCGCCGTCGTAGTCCTCGGGATCGCTGAGGAAGAGCGTCGAGGAGACGTCGGTGCGCAGGCGCTGGCCGGTGCCGGGCAGGGCGCGGATCGAGCCGTCGACATGGGCGCCGAAGGCCATGCCCTCGTCATAGCGGTTGAACATCGGCGGCAGGATGCGCGCGGGCAGGGCGGCCGTGGTGAATTCGGGGCTGCGCGCCAGAGCCCGCAGGACGATCTGTCCCAATTCCTGGCCCACGGGGGACTCGAGCGGAACCTGGAGATTCTTCTTCACCCCCGCCGCCTGATCTCCTGCGGTGGCGCGTCCGTCGATCCAGGGCGTGGCCTCCAGGGTCTGACGGACATAGGCGGTCTCCTCGCGCGTGAGCAGATCGGGAATGGCGACGAGCATGAGGAGACTCCCTGAAAGCGCGGACCAAGGGGCGCGGGAGACTCACGGGCGAGTCGCGCGGGCCTGGCTCCTCCTAGCCCAAAGGCGGGGCGGGGAGAACTCCGATTCTTTCAGTCGGATATGAGGAGGCCGGATCTCGGGGCGCGATCCTCTGCGGCCCCCCGCCGCTCGCCGGAGCCTTGGGGGGAGGGGGCGGATTTCCGCGCGGCCGGTTCAGGCTCCGCGCTTGAGCCTGTCCTGACGCTGCTGCGACCAGGCTTTCCAGAAGCGGCCTCCGGCTTCGCGCCACCAGGCGGCGTTGCGGGCGCCGCGCCAGGCGAGCATGCCCGTCTCCTCTTCGGCGGCTTCGAGGAAGAGCGAATAGGCGCTGAAGGGATCCGGCGTGATCTCGCCTTCCATCTCTCCGCCGTCGGATTCGAAGTGGAAGCCGAATTTCCGCCCGAGCTTGAGCATCGGCTGATTCTCGCGGGAGGTCAGCACGATGAAGCGCGTGGCGCCGTGGTTGCGGGCGTAGAGGATGGCGCGCTCCATCAGGGCGGAGCCCACGCCGCGCCTCTGGGTTTCGGGCTCCACGGCGAAGGCGCATTCCGCCGTCGATCCGCCCTGAGGCAGGGAGATCTCGGCGGCGCCGCGCAGGATTCCTTCGTCGAACCAGCCGAAGACGCGTCTGTCAGGGTCTTTCACCACGCGCGAGGCGTGCGCGCGCAGGGCTTCGGATTTGACCTCGCCGTGGAAGCGGCGGCGGCGGGCGTCCGGAGGCAGGCGCTCCAGATGCTCTGCGTATAGCCGCCCCTCCCAGGGGCGCAGGCGGCGCACCGCTCCGGAGAGCGCATGATGGGCCAGCATGATCCTCGATCCCGTTATGTTGCAGTGCGGGATATAAGCGCTTTGGGAGCAAAACCCAAGCCTTCGACCAAAGACGGATCGACCTTTCCGGCGAATCGTGTCTCGGAGACGCCAGAGTTTCGAATCAGATAAGACCGCAGCCCGCCTGTCGCGCGGCGCGGGTTTTTTCCGCAGGCCGTCCGGCCCTCAGCCGGGGAGGAGCGCCACCCCCCGGGGCTTCAGATCCACCGCCACGGCGGTTCCGGGGGAGATGGGCGAATCGGTCCGGGAATCCACGGCGAAGAGCCGTCCGGCCGCGGTGGCGACCTCATACTCCACATGGTCGCCGAGATAGGCGGCGCTCTCGACGCGGCCCGGAAAGGCCGCGTTTTCAGGGGCCGAGGGGCTCAGGGCGACGGCGTTGGGGCGGATCGCCAGCAGAGCGGCGCCGGGTTTGAGTCCGGCGGGCGCGGGCAGGCGGCGCAGGAGTCCGCCGAGGCGCATCCGGGCGGCGCCCTCCGCGATCTCCTCGACGGTGCAAGGGAGGACGTTGGCCTCGCCCATGAAATCGGCGATGAAGGCCGAGGCGGGGGAGTCGTAGAGCTCGCGGGGCGTTCCCTGCTGGGCGATCCGGCCCTCCTTCATCACGATGATTTGATCCGAGACCGCGAGGGCTTCGTCCTGGTCGTGGGTCACGTAGACGGCGGTGAAGCCGAGCCTTTGCTGGATCTCGCGAATCTCCGTGCGCACCCTGCGCCTCAGCCGCGCGTCGAGATTCGAGAGGGGTTCGTCGAGCAGCAGGACCTGCGGCTCCAGCGCCAGAGCCCGCGCCACCGCCACGCGCTGTTGCTGGCCGCCGGAGAGCTCCGCCGGGAGCCGCGCGCCCATGCCGCCCAGCCCCACCAGCTTCAGGCCTTCTTCGGCCCGCTCGCGCGCTTCTCTGGTCCGGACGCCCGAGGAGCGCAGCCCGTAGGCCACGTTCTCCAGAGAGGTCATGTGCGGAAACAGCGCGTAGGACTGGAACACCATCGAGACGTCGCGGGCGTTGGCGGGCAGGGCGGTGACGTCCTTGCCGCCGATGCGGATGCGTCCGCCCGTCGGATGCTCCAGCCCCGCGAGCATGCGCAGGGTGGTGGTCTTGCCGCAGCCCGAAGGCCCGAGCAGCGTGACCAGCGTCCCCGGCGCGATCTCCAGCGAGAGGCCGGGAATGGCGGTGAAGGCGCCGAAGCTCTTGCTCACCTGCTCGAAGCTGACCGATCCGCGTTTTCCTGCGCGCGTCTCATCGGGGGCGAGGCTCATGCCGCGGCTCCTTTCCCATCGGCGGGGGTCGCCGCGACGCGGTTCTCGCGCCGCAGACGCCGCTCGCCCACCACAAGCTGAAATCCGGAGATGATGGCCGCCATCACCACGATGAGCGCCGAGGAATAGGCGATGGCCACGCCATATTCGCCGTTCTCGACCAGCCCGACGATATAGGCGGTGGCCATGTTGTATTGCGCGCTGACCAGGAAGATCACCGCGCTGATCGAGGTGATCGCCCGCACGAAGGCGTAGACCAGAGCCGCCGTGATCGCCGGGCGCAGGAGCGGCAGAGCCACCCGACGCAGGGTCCGGGCGCTGTTCGCCCGCAGGGTCAGCGAGGCTTCGTCCAGACTCCTGTCGATCTGGCTCATGGCCGCCACGCCGCCGCGCACGCCCACCGGCATGTTGCGGAAGACGAAGCACAGGACCAGAATCAGCGCCGAACCGGTCATCTCCAGCGGCGGCATGTTGAAGGCCATGACGTAGCTCACGCCGATGACGGTGCCGGGAATGGCGAAGCTCATCATCAGGGCGAATTCGAAGAGGCCCCGCCCGACGAAGTTCTGACGCACGATCAGCCAGGCGGTGAGCATCCCCACGGCGGCGGTCAGGGGCGCGGAGATCAGCGCGATCTTCATCGTGGTCCAGAAGCTGTTCCAGGCCACGCCGGTCCAGAGGATCCCCTGATCGCCCCGGGAGATTCCGAAAGCCCGCAGGTAATGGCCGAAGGTCAGGCTGTGGTCGAGGCCCCAGGTCTTCACGAAGCCGCCCGCGAAGATCATCGCATAGACGGTCACGGTGAAGAGCAGCCAGGGAATCGTCACGGCGTAGACCAGCCGCCGCACGCCGTCGGGCAAGGCGGCGTGCTGGCCGGAATCGCCCTTGCCCGAGACGGTCGCGAAGTTCTTTTTCCCCAGCCAGAGCCTCTGGGCCATGAAGGCGGCGAGGGTGAAGCCGAGCAGGATGATCGCCAGAACCGCCGCTCGCGAAGGATCCGTGGAGGCGCCGACCACCGCGAAGAAGATCTCCGTCGAAAGCACGCCGTGGCTGCCGCCCAGCACCAGAGGATTGCCGAAATCGGCCATGCTCTCGATGAAGCTGATGAGGAAGGCGTTGGCGAGGCCCGGCTTCATCAGCGGCAGAGAGACTTCGGTGAAGGTGCGCCAGCGGTCGGCGCGGAGGGTCTGGGAAGCCTCCTCCATGGAGGGGCTGACGCCCTCCACCACCCCGATGAGGATCAGGAAGGCCACCGGCGTGAAGGACAGCACCTGCGCGATCCACACCCCCGTCAGGCCGTAGAGCCAGCGCCCCGGCTCCACCCCGAAGAGGCCGGAGAGCCCCTGCGTGATCACGCCGGAGCGCCCGAAGAGCAGCACCAGCGCCAGACCCACCACGAAAGGCGGCGTGATGATCGGCAGGATGGTCAGCAGCCGCAGCCCCTTCTTCCAGGGAAAGCGCGTGCGGGTCGCGAGGAGGGCGAAGCAGAGTCCGAGGGTCGTGGCGCCCGTGGCGGTCATCAGAGCCAGCCAGAGCGTGCGCCAGGCCACGCCGCAGCGCGTCTCTCCGATCACGCAGCCGAGGCTCCAGATCGAAGGCGAGGAGATGTTGCGCGTGAAGCCCGCCGTGGTGAAGGCGCCGTCGAAATCCTGAAAGGCCCCGACCAGCATCCGCGTCACGGGGTAGAAGACGAAGATCGCCACCAGAGCCGCCAGAAACACGATGGAGGAGATCACGAAGGCGTCGCCGCGCAGCACGCCGCGATCCGCCAGGCCGAAGGAGAAGATCAGCAGGAAGGCGACGCCCGTCGTCACGGCGCCCGCGCCCATGGCGGGCTGTCCCTGCGCGAGCTCGCCGAAGAGCCCGTCCAGCCAGAGCCAGCTCCAGCCCATGAAGCCGATCAGGAAGCCCTGGATGGTCAGCAGCGCCAGCCCGAGCGCCCCGAGCCGGACCCAGGCCCGACCCCGCGCGTCGGGGTCCTTGAGCGCGAAGCGCGCCCAGGCCGCCGCCCCCAGAGCCAGCAAGGGCCCCAGAAGCCAGACGCGCCCATGGACTAGGATCTGGAGCAGGCCGGGCGCCGTGTCGGGATCGGAGGGAAAGCCCGAGAGCCAGCGGAATCCGAAGAATCCGCCCTCGATCCGGTGCCAGGGCAGGACCAGAAAGGCCAGCAGCCCGAGGAGCAGGGCGGCGTCGAGGCGTCGGGGCGGCGGAAGATGCGCGGAAGCGGCGGAGCCCGAAACAGGGGCGGGGGTCATGACTGGGCCTCCTCGGAGCGAGGGAGGGCCGCGACGGCTCAAGAGGCGGAGCGCGAAAGACCGCGCCGGAAGCCTGCGGCGAAGAAGAACGAGGGAATCGCCGGAGCCTCCGCGCGGGGCGAGGCTCCGGGCGCGCGGACAGGCCGCTTATTGCGCGCTGGCGCCGATCTCCTTGTCCCAGCGCTCCAGAAGGGCGCGGCGGGTCTCGGTGGCGCCGTAGGTCTCGAAGTCGTAGTCGATCAGCTTGATCTTGTCGAAGTCGGGGGCCTCGGGCGGGGGCTCGGCCAGCTTGTTCGAGGGGAGCTGAAAGGATTTCGCCTCCTTCAGCCGCGACTGCACGTCGGGACGCAAAGCCCAATCATACCAGAGCTTGGCGTTCTCCAGATTGCGCGCCCCCCGCACGATGGACATCGAGCCCACTTCATAGCCCGTGCCCTCGCAGGGCGCGACCGCCTCGACGGGGAAGCCCTCGGCGGCCACGGCCACGGCGTCATGCATGAAGACCACGCCGATCATGGTCTCGCCGCGTCCCGCCGCCTTCACCGGCGCCGAACCCGATTTGGTGTATTGCGAGACGTTGTCGTTCAGCGCCTTCTGATAGGCGAAGGCCTCGTCCTCGCCCATGATCTGCACGAGCGAGGCGAGGGCGGTGTAGGCGGTGCCCGAGGAATTCGGATTGGCGATCTGGATCTCGCCCTTGAAGCCCGGCTTGAGCAGATCCGCCCAGCAGAGCGGCGGCTCCAGGCCTTTGGCGGCGAGGAGGTCGCGGTTGTAGCCCCAGCCGAGGGCTCCGGCGTAGACGCCGACCGTCTTGCCGCCCGAGGCCTCATACTGGCGGATCGCCCAGTCGCGCAATTCGCCCTGACGGGGCGATTCATAACGCTGGGTCAGATTGTCGGCGGCGGCTTGCAGATGAGGGTCCCCCGTGCCGCCCCACCAGACGTCGGTGCGCGGATTGCGGGATTCGGCGCGCAGCTTGGCGTAGGTCTCGCCCGAGGAGAGCCGCACCATGTTGACGGAGACTCCGGTCTCCTGTTCGAAGGCGTTCTCCAGCAATTCGCAGACGACCACGTCCGCCGAGCAGATGAGGTTGAGAGTCCCGGCGGCCTGCGCCGGAGCCATCGCGACGAAGGTCGTCGCGCCGAAAAGGCCGCAGAGCGCGGACCGCATTCCGAAGACCATGAGTTCCTCCCGGGGCCCGACGTTCGCGCGCCGGGCTTTTGTGACGGTTTTGTGAAGGCTCCGCGAATCAGGGCGGGGCTGTCAACAGGTTTCACGGCGAGGGGGAGGAGGCGCCCTTTGCGCGCGGGCTCTTGCGCCGGGGCGGGGGCGGCGCCACAAGGGCGGCCTCGCGCCGCCTCCGGAGAAGCTCGCCATGCTCAAGCCCGTCCCGACCAACCACGTCGCCTTCACGACCCTGACGGGGAACGCCGCCGCGGAATCCCTGGCTCTGGCGCTGGAGGAGCTGGATCCCGCGCCGGAGGGCGTCGGCACCTTCGAGGTCGACGAGGCGACGGAGTTCTGGGAGCTTTCGGTCTATTTCACCTCGGCGCCGGACGGGGTTGCTCTGGATCTTCTGGCGGCGGCCTATGGGGCGCGTCCCTTCGTGGTCTCGCGCATGGACGACCGCGACTGGGTGGCTCAGGTGCGCCGCGAGCTGACGCCGGTGGTGGCCGACCGCTTCTTCCTGCACGGCGCCCATGACGTCGAGAAGGTGCCGCGCAACGCCTACGGCCTGCTCATCGAGGCGGCCATGGCCTTCGGCACGGGGCATCACGAGACGACGCGCGGCTGTCTGCTGGCGATGAGCCGTCTGGCGAAGCGGGGCTTCACGCCGCGCAACGTCGTGGACGTGGGCGCGGGCACGGGCGTTCTGGCCATGGGCGCGTCGAAGCTCTGGCGCAAGAAGGCCCTCGCCACGGACATCGACCCCATCGCCGCCCGCACCGCCCGCGAGAACGCCGTGGCCAACGGCCTCCAGCCCTGGATCTTCACCGGGGCGGCGGTGGGCTTCGACCATCCCCAGGCGCGCCGGCGCCGGCCTTTCGACCTGGCTCTGGCGAACATCCTGGCCAATCCGCTGAAGAGGCTCGCGCCGGACATGCGGGCGCATGTCGCGCCGGGCGGGCGGGCGATCCTCTCGGGCATCCTGAACCGTCAGGCCGACGGGGTGGAGGCGGTCTACAAGCGCCACGGCTTCCGCCGCGACTTCAAGCTCGTCCTCGGCGACTGGACCACCCTGACCCTGCGGCGCGGCGCCGATCTCTGAGCCCGGAGGGGCCGCGCCTCAGGCCGCCTGGACGCGCTTGCGGGCCAGCTCCGCCATGCGCCGCGAGAAGAAGCGCGGGGCTTCGGGCTCCTGAGCCGGACGCGGGGCGAAACGCGCCATGGGCGCCACCGCCGGCGAAGCCGCCGCCGCCCGCGCGAAGCCCGCCAGAGCCGCCACGCCGATCCGGCGGCTGAGTTCGCCGCCTGCGGCGGCCAGAGCCTGGGCCTCCGCCATGCGCGCGGTCCAGTCGACGGGAAGAAGCAGGGGAGAGCGTTGCGACGAAGCCATGAGGAGCCTCCTGCGGAAGGGCCGTGAAAGCGGCGCGAAACCGGGTCGGGTCAAGGGCCTGCAAGCGTATATTCATCCTTCAAGCCTGAAATGTTCTTACTATGTTTGAAGGAATCTTCCAAGAACAAATCAATCTGCATACGTCATGAATTCGCCAGGGAATCCAGAAGCCGCCCCGGAAAGGCGCAGGGAAAGACGAAAAAATCCGCAGGCTTCCGCCTCGGATCTCGTCGTTCTCCGGATTTTCGGACTGGGGAACTGGCGCGGTTGACGGGGCTCGAACCCGCGACCCCCGGCGTGACAGGCCGGTACTCTAACCAACTGAGCTACAACCGCACAGGTCAGTCGCGTCTGGCGTCGAAATGGCGCGGTTGACGGGGCTCGAACCCGCGACCCCCGGCGTGACAGGCCGGTACTCTAACCAACTGAGCTACAACCGCCCGTTTCGACGCGCCCGAACCGGAGGTCCGCGCGACGGAGGGGTGTCTAACCCGCGTCCGGAGCGACGTCAAGCGCGTTCTCGCAGGCGGGCGGCGCGTTCTCGCAGGCCGGAGGGCGCAGGCGCAGGCCTCGCCGCGCTTGTCTGAACCGTGAACGCGCCTATCATGGGGAAAAAGATCCGTCGCGCGGGAACGCGGGGCGAACCGACATCCATGATCTCAGGGAGAAACTCCTCATGAAGTCGCCGCATTTCGCCCGCCGTCCGGTTCTGGCTCTGGGCCTGGCCTTCGGCGCGAGCCTCGCCGCCGCATCCTTCCCGACCTCCGCCCGGGCGCAGGGCTTTCCGGATCGTCCCGTCACGCTGGTGATTCCCTTCGCCGCGGGCGGATCGACGGACGTGGTCGGGCGCATCGTGGCCCAGAAGATGAGCGAGAACCTCGGACAGTCGGTGGTCGTCGAGAACGTGGCGGGCGCGGGCGGCAGCGTCGGCGCCACGCGCGTGGCCCGCGCCGCCGCCGACGGCTACACCATCCTGATGGCCACCGTGGCGACCCATGCGCTCAATCCGCTCATGCTGCGCCAGAAGCCCTATGACCCGCAGACCGATTTCGAGCCCATTTCGCTTCTGGTGGTGGTGCCGAACGTGCTTCTGGTGAATCCGGACTTCCCGCCGACCACCGTGAACGAGCTGCTGGAGGTGGTGCGCGCCGAGGAGCCCGGCCATTACGACTTCGCCTCTTCGGGCAACGGCACGCCGCTGCATCTGTCGGGGGCGCTGTTCAACAGCCTGGCCGACGTGGACATCCAGCATATCCCCTATCAGGGCTCGGGCCCGGCGCTGAACGACGTGATCGGCGGTCAGGTGCCGATCATCTTCGACAACCTGCCTTCGGCTTCGGCGCACATCAAGGCGGGCACCCTGCGGGCTCTGGGCGTGACCACCAAGACCCGCGCGCCCTCCTTCCCGGACATCCCCACCATCGACGAGAGCCTGCCCGGCTACGAGACCTACACCTGGAACGCGCTCTTCGCGCCCAGGGGGACGCCGCCCGAGGCCGTCGAGCGCCTGCATGCGGCGGCGGTCGCGGCGATGAAGGATCCCGTCGTGATCGCGCGCATGGCCGAGTTCAGCGCCGAGATCGTCGCCGGGACGCCGGACGAACTGCGCGCCCATGTCGCCGCCGAGACCGCGAAATGGACTCCGGTGGTCGAGGAGGCGGGCGTGAAGCTCGACTGATCCGCGCCGCGCCCTGAAAACGCGTCCTGACGAGGGAACGGCCGTCCTGTCTGCGGGGCGGCCGTTTTCGTCTTCGGGCTCCTTCGGGTCTCGCGCGGCGGCTCAGCGGACGAGTTCGAGCCGCCCGGCCTTGAAGGCTTCGAGGCAGTCCGAGGCGTCGGCGCGGATGTCCTGATCGAGCAGGGGGGTGGCGGTCATGCCCTCGCCGCGGAAGCGCGAGTCGTCGCATTCGCCGTCCTGGGCCCATTCGCTGGAGTCGGTCCCGAAATCGATCCCCTCGTGAATCGCGGGGCTCGTGATCTTCGCGGGGCGCAGCTGGATGCTCCCGGCCTTGAAGGCCGCGCCGCAGTCGGCGGCGTCGGCGCCCTCGTTCTCGGCGAGCAGGGGCGGGGCGCTCATGCCCTCGCCGCGGAAGCGGGGGTCGTCGCATTCGCCGTCATGGGCCCATGTGCTCGAATCGTCGCCGAAATCGATTCCGGAGGCGGGGGCGGCGGGGGCGGTCGAGGCCGCGGCGCCTTTCCGGTTGCCGCCGCCGCTCTCCGCCAGCGCGGGATGCGGCGCGGCGAAGGCCGCGACGAGAAGAAGGGGAAGCAGGCGTTTCATGGCGCAGGTCTCCTGAAGAGCGGCAGGCTCCGGGGAACACATATGGGGAGAGAGGTGAAGATTCGTCCAGAGCTCCTTCCGCACGCCGCAAACGGAGCCGGGAGGCGCCGCCCCTCCGGCTTCGGAGAGATCGGGGAGAGGGCTTCGGCGTCCGGCGCGAAGCCCGTCTCGGGCCTCAGCCTTTCGCGCCGGGGATCAGATCCGCGGGCGAGATCGGCGTTCTGGAGCCGCCGGGGCCGCCCGGGCCTCCGGGGAAGCCGCCCGGGAAGCCTTCGGGCGGGGGGCCGGGGGGACGTCCGCCGGGTCCTCCCCTGAATCCCTCGGGCGGAGGTCCGGGCGGGCGTCCGCCGGGTCCGCCTCCGGGCCCTCGGGGGCCTCCGGGCATGCCGACGTCGCGCGAGACGGCGTTCGGGTCGATCCCCACCACGAGTTCGGCCTCATAGCCGTCCTCCTGCTCGCGGACGGCGGCGTAGGAGCCTTCGCCCGCCTGTCGGGCGATGCCGTCGCGGGCGTTGATGGTGTCGCGGGTCGCGTCGCGCCTGTAGCGGGGGTCGTTGAGGTAGACGTATTCGCTGAGGGCGTCGGGGAAGAAGAGCTGTCCGGTGAGGACCGTCCGCTCCTCGACGAAGACCTTGAAGTGGATATGGGTCGTGCGGCCGCGATACCAGCCCGGATAGATCGTGACGAAATCCGCCACGCCGCGCGCGTCGGCGATGAGGGTTCCGCGCAGGAAGGTCTGTCCGCTGGTGTCGGTCACGCCGTCGGAGCCCTGCTTCGCATAGCCCGAATAATCGCCCGAGGCGTCGCAATGCCAGATGTCGACGCGCGCGCCCGGCAGGGGCCGACAGGAGGCGTCGACGATCTGCATGGCCAGCTTGAGCGGGATTCCGGGGCGATCCTCGCGGATATCGGCGCGCAGGAGCTTCGGATCGATGTAATAGGGGCCTTCCGTGACTTCGGGCGTCAGGGCGCAGACGTTGGGGGCGATCAGCCCCGCCTGAGCCGCCGCGCGACGCGCCCAGGGAGGCGCGACGGCGCCGCCCGCCGTCAGGGCCGCGCTGGCCGCCAGAAGACGGAGAAGGGTCCGCCGGTCGGGGCTGGCTGGGAGAAGGGTCATTCCGGGGGGTGCTCCTGAGACATGGACCCTCCTGCTACGGCCCGGCTCCGGCGATCCGTCGGAAGCCGCGTCATCGCGCCGCGCTTTCCGGGCGGAGGCGTCCTGCGCCGCCTCCTGATCTTTTGAGGTCCGCCTTTTCCTCCCGGAAAGCCTTTCCAATCCGGCGCCGGGGGCGTAAAACGCCGGAGAGCGAGCAAAATAAAGCGATAAAATAACGGTTTGAGGCGAATCCCATGACTGCGGCGCTTCCTCTCGACATCGGCGCGATCCATTTCATCGGGATCGGCGGCATCGGCATGAGCGGCATAGCCGAAGTGCTGCTGAATCTCGGACATCAGGTGCAGGGCTCGGACGCGAAATCCAGCCCCATCTCCGAGCGGCTGGAGCGGCTCGGCGCCCGGGTCTTCACCGGACATGCGGCGGAGAATCTCGGCGAGGCGCGGGTGGTGGTGATCTCCTCGGCCATCAGGCCGGAGAATCCGGAGCTGGCCGAAGCCCGCGCGCGGCGTCTGCCGGTGGTGCGCCGGGCCGAGATGCTCGCCGAACTCATGCGCCTCAAGTGGAACGTGGCCGTCGCCGGAACCCACGGCAAGACCACCACCACCTCGCTCTGCGCGGCCATGCTCGACGCGGGCGGCATGGATCCCACGGTGGTCAACGGCGGCGTGATCCACGCCTACGGCTCCAACGCGCGCAAGGGCGCGGGCGACTGGATGGTCGTCGAGGCCGACGAATCGGACGGCACCTTCCTCAAGCTCCCGGCGACGGTGGCGGTGGTCACCAACATCGACCCCGAGCATCTGGACCATTACGGCAGCTTCGACGCCGCCAAGGCGGCCTTCCTGACCTTCGTGTCCAACATTCCCTTTTACGGCGCGGCGATCTGCTGCCTCGATCATCCCGAGGTCCAGGCCATGGTCGGGCGGATGCGCGACCGGCGCGTCGTGACCTACGGCTTCAATCCTCAGGCCGACGTGCGGGCGGAGAATCTCCGGGCCGAGGGCGGCGCCTCGCTGTTCGACGCCGTGATCCGCTGGCCGGGCGAGCCGGAGCGCCGTCTGGAGGGGCTGCGTCTGCCCATGCCGGGCGAGCACAACGTGCAGAACGCCCTTGCGGCGGTCGCGGTGGCGCTTCAGCTCAGGATCGGCGACGCCGGGATCCGGGCGGCTCTGGAGGGCTTCCGGGGCGTCAAGCGGCGGTTCACTCCGGCGGGCGAGTGGAAGGGAATCCGGATCATCGACGATTACGGCCACCATCCCGCCGAGATCGCCGCCACGCTCAAGGCCGCCCGCTCGGCGGCGGGCGAGGGCCGGGTGATCGCGGTGCATCAGCCCCATCGCTTCACGCGGCTGCATGATCTCTTCGACCAGTTCTGCGGCTGCTTCAACGAGGCGGACGTCGCGGTGATCTCCGAGGTCTATGCGGCGGGCGAATCGCCCATCGAGGGCGCGACGCGGGATCATCTCGTCGAGGGCCTGCGGCTGCGCGGCCATCGGCGGGCTCTGGCTCTGGAGACGCCCGAGGCCCTGCCCGAGCTCATCGCCGCCGAGGCCCGCGAAGGGGATCTGGTGGTCTGTCTGGGCGCGGGCTCGATCACGCAATGGGCCAACGGGCTCGCCGCCGACCTCGCCGCCCTGGAGGCGCGCAAGGCCAAAGGCGCCGCCTGAGTCCTCCGGCTTCTCCGCCCTGCTTCGCCCCCCGCGCAGGAAGGCCCCCTCCGCATGACTTCGCCGCCCACTCCTGATTCGGCCCGCGAGCTTCTGGCGCTTCTGCCCGAGGTCCGGGGGCGGCTGACGCCCATGGCGCAGCTTGCGCCCTACACCTGGTTCCGGGTCGGCGGCCCGGCGGAGGTCTTCTTCACGCCCGCCGATCCCGAGGATCTGGCGGCCTTCCTCGCCGGGACGCCCGAGGAGATCCCGCTGACCTTCCTCGGGGTGGGCAGCAACCTGCTCGTCCGCGACGGGGGGATCTCCGGAGTCGCGATCCGTCTGGGGCGGGGCTTCAACGCCGTCGAGCCTCTGGAGGGGGCGCGGCTGCGGGCGGGCGCGGCGGCTCTGGACTCCCGCGCCGCCGAGGCCGCCGCAGAGGCGGGAATCGGCGGACTGGAATATCTGCGCGGCGTGCCGGGGACCATCGGCGGCGCCCTGCGCATGAACGCCGGATGCTACGGGACCGAAACCAAGGACCGCCTGATCTCCGCCGGATTCCTGCTCCGCGACGGAACCCGCCGCGAGATCTCCGCCGAGGATCTGGGCTTCGGCTATCGCAGCGCCCGGGGCTGGCCGGAAGGCGCCGCGGCGGTCTCGGCGCTCTTCCAGGGCGAGCCCGACCAGCCCGAGGCCGTCCGCGCCCGCATGGCGGAGCTGGTCGCCCGGCGCGAGGCCTCGCAGCCGGTGAAGGCCCGCACGGGGGGCTCGACCTTCCGCAATCCGGCGGGCCGCTCCACGGTGGACGGAAGCCACATGCCCCTCGCGGCCTGGCGGCTCATCGACGAGGCGGGCGCCCGGGGCCTGAGGATCGGCGGCGCCGAGGTCAGTCCGCAGCATTGCAACTTCCTCATCGCCCATGAAGGCGCGACCGCCGCCGAGGTCGAGGCGCTCGGCGAGGAGGTCCGCCGCCGCGTCTTCGAGACCAGCGGCCATGATCTGCATTGGGAGATCAAGCGCCTCGGATCGCCTGCGCCGGGCGCCGCGCCCATCCCGGACGGAGTCGAGGTCGCGCGGGAAAGGCGAGCATACGGAATCGCCTCTCCCGAGGTTGCGGGCGAGGCTGTTAACCTTCATCCCGACCCCCGATCCGGAGCCTGAGGACCGCCCATGACCCAGAAACGTCATCGCCGCATCGCCCTGCTGCTGGGCGGACGCTCCGCCGAACGCGAAGTCTCGCTGGCTTCGGGCGCGGCCTGCGCGGCGGGTCTGCGCGCGGCGGGCTACGAGGTGGAGGAGATCGACGCGGGCCGCGATCTGGCGGCGCGCCTGACGGCCTCCAGGCCGGACGCGGTCTTCAACGCGCTGCACGGGAAATGGGGAGAAGACGGCTGCGTCCAGGGCCTGCTGGAGCTTCTGGAGATCCCCTATACGCATTCCGGCGTGCGGGCTTCGGCTCTGGCGATGGACAAGGTGCTCTCCAAGGCGATCTTCCGGGCGGCGGGTCTGCCGGTGGCGGAAAGCCTGCTCGCGGCGCCCGCCGAGATCGCCGCGCGGCATCTCATGGCGCCGCCCTATGTGGTCAAGCCTCATGACGAGGGCTCTTCGGTGGGGGTGCATGTCGTGCGCGAGGGCGCCAATGCGCCGCCCCAGGTGCAGGGCGCCGCTCAGGAGCGCCTGATGGTCGAGCGTTACGCGCCGGGCCGCGAGCTCACCGTGGCGGTGCGGGCCGGAGAGCCCATGACCGTCACCGAGATCGTCGCCGCCGGATGGTACGACTACGACGCCAAGTACAAGCTCGGCGGCTCGCGGCACGTGGTCCCGGCGGAGATGCCCGAGGCGGCCTTCGACGCCGCCATGGGGATCGCCGCCGCCGCCTATCAGGCGCTGGGCTGTCGGGGCGTGGCGCGGGCCGACATCCGCTGGGACGACTCGAAGGGCGTCGAGGGCTTCGTCCTGCTGGAGATGAACACCCAGCCCGGCATGACGCCCACCTCTCTGGCGCCCGAGCAGGCGGCGCATCTGGGGATCTCCTTCCCGGACTTCGTCTCCTGGATGGTCGAGGACGCCTCATGTCGGCGCTGAGCCCGCGCCAGGGCGCGCGCCGGGCCTCGCGCGAAGGGCGGGCGGTCAGGAGAGGCCCTGCGTTAATCTTATGGCAAAGCGGACGCGATTTTCTGGACGTCGCCCGCTTTCGCCCGAATCCGGCGACAGGAAAGATTCCGCCATGTCCATGACCGAAGCGCCCCCGCCTCCCGCCTCCGCCTCCACGCCGCCTGCGGGGCCGACGCCCGCCGCTCAGGCCGCCCGCGAGGCGCGCGCCGCAGAGGCGGCGGAGCGTCTGGCGCGCAAGCTCGCCGAGGCGGGCGAGGCGCTGGGCGCGGTCGCGAAGGACGCCGCCCCCTCTCCGGCCTCCGCCCTCGCGCCGGAGGCCCTGCTGAAGGCCGCTCCCGCCGCGCCGAGCCCCGCCCCCAAGCCCGCTCAGGGTCTGGGGTCCGGTCAGGCTCCGGCGGCTCCTTCGTCTTCTCCGGCGGCGCCGCCCGTGGCCCGCATGAGCGCGCCCTATCCCTGGGAGGGTCCGGCGCTGGAGGACAAGGGCGTGCCCTCCCTGGTGACGCCGCCGACCGAATCGCGGGCCCGCGCCGCCTCGGCCCAGGTGCTGGAGAAGGTGAAGGGCGGCCTGCTGCGCGCCGCGGAGGCGCGTCCGCCGCGCCGCTGGCGGATGATCGGCGGGGCGATTCTGGGCGTGGGCCTGGTCGCTCTGGGAGCGGCGGCGCTGCTCAAGGACCGCGATCCGGCGGATTTCACGTTGCAGACCGGCGAGATCCGCGCCCGCATGGCGCAACGCCCCGAACTGGCCATCCATACGCTGCATGTGACGGGGCGCGAAAACCTCTCCGTCGACGAGATCCGGACGGCGCTCGGCATCGAGCCGGACGGCCGCGTCTCGGCGGTGGGCTTCGACGCCGCCGCCGCCCGTCTGCGGCTGGAGGCCTCGCCCTGGGTGCGGGCGGCCTCGGTGGAGCTCGCCGATTCCGGCGAGGTCTTCGTCACTCTGGACGAGCGCGTTCCGGCGGCGGTCTGGCAGATCCGGGGCGAATTCTGGCTGATCGACTCCGAGGGCGCGCGGATCGCCCGGGTGATGGACGCCACCGAACGCCTCGACCTCCCGTGGATCGTCGGAGCGGGCGCCGACCGCGCCGCCGGCGAAGCCTGGAGGCTGCTGGAGGCGGCGGGGCCCGAACTGCGCGCGCAGATCGGCGCCCTGACGCGGGTGGGCCAGCGCCGCTGGGACCTCGAACTGGTGGACGGCCGCCGCATCCTGCTGCCGGAGACCGATCCCTTCGCGGCGATGCGCGCCCTCGGCGAGATGACGCGCGGCGCGGCGCTGCTGCAGCGCAGCTTCCTCGAACTGAACTACACCAACGCGGCCGAAGGGCTCGTGGCGAGTCTGCCCGAAGAGGCGCAGGCCTACCGCGAGCGGCTTCGGGCGGAGCCCCCTCAGACCCGAAGATGATCCCAAGATGAGCCTCGCGCCGATCCTCGCCCAGAAACATCTTCGGGAAAGGCTGGCCTCCGCCATGCGCGGCGGGCCTTTCGGAGCTCTGGACATGGGGGCCTCGCGGGCGGCGGTCCTGATCGTCCAGGCCGACCCGGCGGCTCTGGCCCGCAGCGGCGAAGGCCGCGAGGCCGATCTCTATTCGGGCCTGCGGGTGATCGGCGCGGGCTCGGCGCGGTCTCTGGGCGTGGGCGCGGACGGCGCCGTCTTCGACGCGGAGGGCGCCGCCGAAGCCCTGTCGCGGGCGATCTCCGAAGCGGAGGCCTCGGCGGGGGCGCGGATCAGGCAGGGGCTTCTGTCGGTCGGAGGGCTGGCGCGTCTGGCGCCCGCCGCCGCGACCCTCAGGCTCGGGCGGGGGCCCGTCGGAGACCGGGATCTGGCGCGGGCGCTCGAAGCCTGCCGCCCCGAGCCCACGCCCCGCACCCGCGAGCCCATCGACGCCTATCCGGTCGGCTTCGCGGTGGACGGCGTGGCGGTGAAGGATCCGCGCGGCCGGACGGGCCGTCGGCTTTCGGCGGAGATCCGGGTGGTCTCGGTGGACCGGGCGGCTCTGGGAGCTCTGGCCCAGGCGGCGCGGCTCTGCGGGGTCGAGCCGGTGGGGGCGGCGGCTTCGGGCTACGCCTCGGGGCTCTCCTGCCTCAGCGACGACGAGCTGGACCTCGGGGCGCTCTGCTTCGACATGGGCGGCGGCTCGATCCAGGCGGCGGCCTTCCGGGGCGGGCGGCTGCTGCACGCCGAGGTGGAGCCCATGGGCGGCTCGCATGTGACCTACGACGTGGCGGCGGCTCTGGGCGTGGGGTTCCAGGAGGCCGAGCGGCTCAAGAAGACCGGCGGCGAGGGCGCGGCGCCCATGGTGCGCTCGACGCTGGAGCGGGTGATCCGTCCCCGGCTCGACGAGATGTTCGAGCTGCTCCAGATCCGGCTGAACGCGGGCGGACGCCTGGCGGCGGAGTTCGGCAAGGATTCCGGCGGACGGCCCATCGCCCTGACGGGCGGCGCCTCGCAGACCATGGGCGCCCTGGAGGCGGCGCGGGCGGTCTTCGGGCCGCGGGTGCGCCTCGGACGCCCCATCCGCCCGGCCTCGGCGGCGGAAGGCGCCTCGGCGCCGGAATACGCGGCGGCGGCGGGCCTGGCGGCTCACGCCCTTCGCGCCCGCGAAGACGCCTGGATCGGCCCTCTTCTGGACTCGCTCGCGCCCCGCACGGGGGCGGCGGCCGCCTTCGACTGGTGGCGCCGCAACTGGTGAGGATTCCGGAATCCGCAGACCTTCAGCCTGCGCCGCAAGGCGCGGGGGCGAAATCGCGCTCCGCGAAGCTCAGACCCCAGCGTGGCTTACGTCGATTCGCGCATCCGGTTTCTCAGCTTTTCCTTCGCTCTGCAGGCGCAAGTGACGGAGACATCACCATAATTTCGCCCAAAAGGGTCCGTTTTGGCCGTGACGCGCTTGAATCTTTACGTTATTCTCCGGAATCACAAGAAACGAGGCAGGCGTTAAAAATCGATTGAGCGGGCGGAGCCGGAGCATGGCCTTGAATTTGAAAATCACCGAAGAGAGCGAACTGCGTCCGAGGATCACCGTCTTCGGCGTGGGCGGAGCCGGCGGCAACGCCGTCAACAACATGATCGACAAGGGGCTGGAGGGCGTCGAATTCGTCGTCGCCAACACCGACGCCCAGGCGCTGGCCCATTCGCGCTCGGCGCGCCGCATACAGATGGGCAACGGCGTCACCCGGGGTCTGGGCGCCGGCATGCGCCCCGAGGTCGGCCGCGAGGCCGCCGAAGACACCATCGACGAGATCATCGATCATCTCGCAGGCGCGAACATGTGCTTCATCACCGCCGGCATGGGCGGAGGCACCGGCACCGGCGCGGCTCCGGTCATCGCCCGGGCGGCGCGTGAAATGGGCGTGCTGACCGTCGGCGTGGTCTCCAAGCCCTTCCTCTTCGAGGGCGGCAAGCGCATGAAGCTCGCCGATTCGGGGATCGAGGAGCTCCAGAACTACGTCGACACGCTGATCATCATCCCCAACCAGAATCTCTTCCGCGTCGCCAACGAGCAGACCACCGTGCTCGACGCCTTCCGGCTGGCCGACGACGTGCTCTATCAGGGCGTCAAGGGCGTCACTGACCTCATGGTCATGCCCGGCCTGATCAACCTCGACTTCGCCGACGTCCGCACCGTCATGAACGAGATGGGCAAGGCCATGATGGGCACCGGCGAAGCCGACGGCGACACCCGCGCCGTCGACGCCGCCGAACGCGCCATCGCCAATCCGCTGCTCGACGACGTGTCGCTGCAGGGCGCGCGCGGCGTGCTCATCAACATCACCGGCGGCTACGACATCAAGCTGTTCGAGGTGGACGAGGCCGCCAACCGCATCCGTCAGGAAGTGGATCCCGAGGCCAACATCATCGTCGGCAGCTGCTTCGACGAGACCATGCAGGGACGCATGCGCGTCTCGGTGGTCGCGACGGGCATCGACGTCGACCTCAAGAATTCCCCGGTCGCCGGCGGCGGAGATCCGCCCGCCCGCGAGCCGCTGCCGCCGCGTCGGGCCTTGCCCTCGCCGCCGCAGCCGGGCGGCGGAGTCAACACCTCGGTGCGCAATGCGGTCCGCCGCGCGGCCACCACGCCCTACGCCCCGCCGCCCCGTCCCTCGACGCCCGGTTCGCGCGGCCCCTCCGAGACGGCTTCCGCCGCGCCCCGCGTCGAGCCGCCCGCCGCGCCCGCTCCGGCGGCCCCCGTCGAGGCCCGCGCTCCCGCGCCGGTCCATCATCAGGAGCCCACGCCCCGCGCCGAGCCGATCCAGGCTCGCGCCGAGGCTCCGGCTCCGGCCGCCGCCGCGCCTGCGCCCGCCGAAACCGGCTCCATCCTGCGCCCCAACGTCGAGCGCATCGTGGATCCTTCGGTGGAGACGGGCTCCGCGGCTCCGGCTCCGGCGCGCGGTTCGGCTCTGCCGGCGGAGGCTCCGGCCCAGCCCGCGCCGAACCAGCAGGCCCGCAGCTCGCTGCTCAGCGGCGGCGGTCTGGATCTGCTGCGCCGCATGACGCAGAGCCTCGGCGGCGTCGGCCGCGAGGAGCCCCAGGCGGATCGTCGCGGCGAATCCAAGGACGGCGGCGGGGATTCCCCGCGCGACATCCCCACCTTCCTGCGTCGTCAGGCGAATTGAGACGAGGCCTCCGGGCGCGCCGCCGCCCGGCGGGCCCGGAACGACCACAAGAAGACCCCCGCCCGGGAAGGGCGGGGGTCTTTTCATGAGCGCGGGCGGAGGATCTTCGGCGCCCTGAAGGCGCGGATTCCCTCGGGCCCCGGAGGCTTCAGCCCTCCCAGAGGGTCAGCTTCTCGGCGGAGGTGGGGCGCGGCGGCTGGGGGAAGGGGACGGAGGGCGTCCCCATCACCAGGAATCCCACCAGACGCTCTTCCGGCGCGAGCTTGAAGGCCGTCCGCAGCGTCTGCGACTCGAGGCGCGGGCCCGAGATCACCATGGCGCGCCAGCCGAAGGCCTCGGCGGCGAGGTGCATGTTCTGCATGGCCGCCCCGACGCTCAGCCATTGATCCGTTTCGGAGATGTGATCGCGCTCCGGTTCGATCCGGGCGATGAGCGCGATGGTCTCCGATCCCCAGATTCCCTTCATGCGGGTCGTGGCGAGGTGCTCCGCCGAGGCTTCCGGGCGGATCTCCTTCTCGGCGACGGCGAAGCGCTCGCCGAGGGTCTCGCGCAGGCCGGTGGGGATGTAGACGAAGCGCCAGGGCCGCAGGAGCCCATGGTCGGGCGCGGCGCAGCCTGCGTCCACGATGGCGCGGATCTGGTCGAGGGAGGGGCCGGGCGCGCCCGTCTCCATGCGGCGGGGCGAAACCGAGCGGCGCGCGTGGAGCGCGTCGAGAACAGCGGACATGACGAGGCCTTTCAGCTTTCGGGAAGGCGCGGCCCTCCCGCGCGCCGAAGGCCCATGGGTAGGCGCGGCGCGGCGCCGAGGTCAAGCGCGGCGGCGGAGCCCTCAGGCGGGCGTGATCGAGGGCCCCGGATTCCGCGCCCCGAAGAGCGCCGACCCCAGCCGCAGGATGGTCGCGCCTTCCTCGACGGCGGCCTCGAAATCTCCGGACATGCCCATGGAGAGCGCGCGGATCTCGGGATGCGCCCCGACGGCTTCGTCGCGCAGACGCCGCAGCAGGCGGAAGCATTCCCGGATGCGGGCCTGATCTTCGGTCAGGGCGGCGAGGGTCATCAGGCCCCTGGGTCTGAGCCGAGCGAAGCGGGGCAGGGCGTCGAGGAATTCGGGCAGGGCCTCGGGGGGCAGGCCGGACTTGCTCTCCTCGCCGGAGGTGTTGACCTGCACCAGAACTTCAAGCGCGCGGCCCTCGGCTTCGAGGCGCCTGTCCAGCGCCTCGGCGAGCTTCAGCGAATCCAGCGCGTGGAATTCATGGGCGAAGCGGAGCATCTGGTTGATCTTGTTGCTCTGGAGATGGCCGATGACGCTCCAGCGGGCGGAGGTTCCGGCCAGCTCCGCGGATTTCTCCAGGCCTTCCTGGACCTTGTTCTCGCCGAAATCGGAGATCCCCGCCGCCAGAGCCGCCCGCAGCGCGGACGCGGGCACGGTCTTGCTGACGGCCAGAAGCCGGATCTCCGCCGGATCGCGTCCGGCGCGCAGGGCGGCCGCCGCGATGCGTTCGCGCAGGCCCGCGAGATTGCGGGCGAAGGTCTCCTGGGGATCGGCGCCGAAGCGGTCGATCTCTTCGGGGGAAAGTCTCTGGCTCATGGGCCGAGAGTTAGGCCGCCCCGGCGCGGAGGGTCAAGCGCCTTCCGCCTTGCCGAGCGCGCTCCGCGAGCGGTCGAGGTCGCGCAGCCATGCGGGATGCAGCTCCGGACGCCCGAAATGATAGCCCTGGAGGCAATCGACGCCCAGTTCGCGCAAGGTCTTGGCCTCCGCCTCGCCGACCATCTCGGCGACGGTCATGATCTCGAAGTTCCGGGCGATCTCGACCAGCGTGCGCACGAGGGTGCGGTTGTCGGGATTGTTCTCCACGCCCTTCACGAAGACGCCGTCGATCTTCACGATGTCGATCTTGAGCCGCTTGAAATGCCGGAAGGAGGTGTAGCCCGCGCCGAAGTCGTCGACGGCCATGGCGCAGCCGAGATTCCGCAGATTGGTGATGAAGTCGGCCGTCTGGCCGCCGTCGTGGATGGCGGTGGCCTCGGTGATCTCGACGATGAGCCGCTCGGTGAGGTCGCGGCGTTCCTCCGAAAGCTCGCGCAGGGACCGCATCCAGTCGCGGTCCAGCGCCGATTGCGGCGAGACGTTGATGCTCAGGCGCAGGTTGGGAACGTCGCGCAGGGTGGCGAAGGCCAGCTCCAGCACGCGGCGGTCCAGCATGCGCACGAGGCCGAGCTGTTCGGCCACCGGCATGAAGTCGGCGGCGGCGGAGATGCGTCCGGAAGGATCGCGCATCCGGATCAGGCATTCGTGGAAGGCCATCACCTTGGGATCGTCCGAGCGCACCACCGGCTGATAGGCCAGCGTGATGCGGTTCTCTTGCAGCGCGGTCACGATCTGTCCGGCCATGGTGATGTTGCGCCGCCGCAGCTCGGCGCCGCCGCCCCGGCTCTCGTAGATCATGAAGCTGTTGGGCCCCTGGGCGCGGGCGCGGAAGAGGGCCTCTTCGGCGGCGGCCATGGCGTCGTGGGTGGCGCGGCCGTGGTCGGGCAGCAGCGCCGCCCCCACCGAAACCGTGATGGCCACCTGTCCGGCCTGGGTGCGCACCACCGGATCGCGGGCGGCGGCCTGCATCTGGGCCACCAGCTCCTCGACTTCGGCGCGGCTGCGGTCGGGCAGGGCCA
This sequence comes from Neomegalonema sp., assembly GCF_028688855.1. Taxonomy (GTDB): domain Bacteria; phylum Pseudomonadota; class Alphaproteobacteria; order Rhodobacterales; family Rhodobacteraceae; genus Neomegalonema. The sequence goes on from NZ_JAQTXI010000003.1 coordinate 145,578, forward strand.
CGCCGAACTTGGCGCCCGCCACCCGCCCGAGCGAATCGCCGACGCGGAGCAGCTTCTCCAGCCGCGCGCCGAGCTGCACGATGACGGCGTCGGCCACGTCGTAGCCGTAGGCGTCGTTCACCCCGGCCATGTTGTCGAGGCCGACGATCAGATAGGCCGCCGAGCCATGGGTCGCCAGAGTCCGGGCGATGACCTGAGCCAGATGCTCGCGCAGGCGCGGGCGGTTGAGATGTCCGGTGGTCTGGTCGAAGAAGGCCAGATAGGAGAGGCGGTTCTCCCGCGCGCGGCGGGCGCTGGCGTCGCGGAGCACGCCGACCAGACGGGGGCCTCTGGAATCCTCGACGAGGGTCAGACGCTCTTCGGTCCAGCGGGGAGGGACGCCCGCCGGGCAGTCCTTCCACCGGAATTCGCTGACGAGGGAGCCGCGCAGATGAGGGTCGGAGAGCCAGGCGTCGCGATTGCGGCAATCCTCGTCGTCGAGAAGGGCGCGCAGGGCGGCGCCCGTGTCGATCCGCGCGAGTCCGGGGGCGTCGAGGGCTTCTTCGGCGTTCTCCGACCAGATCAGGCGGTCGTCGGCGAGCCGCCAGACGAAGGCCGCGTCGCCCAGGCCCTTCAAGGCGAGCGCGAGATCTTCGGCGTCGATTCGCGTGCCTGTCAAAAGACGAACTCCCGCCCGCAAAGCCTCCCGCGCGCGAGGGCCCCGCGCCCCTGCGTGATCGCGTCGGAGTCATGGTATGGGCGGGGCGATCTTTCCAAACCCCTACCGGATTCGCGATAACACGACGCGCCTTGCGAAAACCCCGCCCTTTGTCTCTTTTCTCTTCCGGAGATCGCCGCATGACCGCAGCTTCAACCGTGGACCGTTGCCCCTGGTGCGGTCAGGATCCGCTTTATGTCGCCTATCACGATCAGGAATGGGGCGTGCCGGAGCATGACGGGCGGGCCCTTTATGAAAAGCTGATTCTCGACGGCTTTCAGGCGGGCCTCTCCTGGATCACGATCCTGCGCAAGCGCGCGGCCTTCCGCGCGGCCTTCGAGGGATTCGAGCCCGCGCGAATCGCGCAATGGGGCGAGCCGGAGGTGGCGCGCCTGCTCCAGAATCCGGGGATCGTGCGCCATCGCGGCAAGATAGAGGGCGCGATCAAGGGCGCCCGCGCCTGGGAGAAGATCGAGGCGCGTGAAGGATTCTCGCACTTCCTCTGGAAATTCGTGGAGGGGCGCCCGATCCGGAACGAATTCCGCAGCATGAGCGAAGTCCCGACCGCCACGGCGGAATCCACGGCGCTGGCCAAGGCTCTGAAGGCCGAGGGCTTCGTCTTCTGCGGCCCGGTGATCGTCTACGCCGCCATGCAGGCCATGGGGCTGGTCAACGACCACATGGTGGATTGTCCGCGTCACGCCGCATGCGCGGCGCTGGCCTGAACGTGAAAAGGGGCGGGGCCTCGCGGCTCCGCCCCTGTCCCGATCCGGCCTTGCGGCTCAGATGGAGATCTTGCCGCGCACGAGGTCGGCGTAATCCTGCACGACCTGCCGGGTCAGCGCGCCGACCTCGTAATTATAGGGCCCGATCTCGGCGACCGGCGTGACCTCGGCGGCGGAGCCGGTGAGGAAGCATTGCTCGAAGCTCTCCAGCTCGTTGGGCAGGATCGCCCGCTCGACCACCTCGATCTGACGATGGCGCAGGATGTCGATCACCGTCTGACGCGTCAGGCCGTTGAGGAAGCAGTCCGGCGTCGGAGTGTGGACCTTGCCGTCCTTCACGAAGAAGGCGTTGGCGCCGGTGGCCTCGGCGATCTGGCCGCGATAGTCGAGCATCATGGCGTCGGCGTAGCCCTTGGCTTCGGCGGCGTGCTTGGACATCGTGGCGATCATGTAGAGCCCCGAGGCCTTCGCCTGGGAGGGCGCGGTGTCGGGCGCCGGACGGCGCCAGTCGGCCATGGTCAGGCGGATGCCCTTGAGCTCGCCCGCGAAATAGGCGCCCCAGGCCCAGGCCGCGATGGCGAGGTGGATCTTGTTGTTCTGGGCCGCGACGCCCATCATCTCCGAGCCGCGCCAGGCCAGGGCGCGGATGTATCCGTCCACGAGGCCGTTGGCCTTGAGCACCTCCTGCTTGGCGGCGTCGATCTCCTCGACGGAGAAGGGCACCTTGTAGCCGAGGATCCGCGCCGAATTGTGCAGACGCTCGGAATGCAGGCGCGACTTGAAGATGACGCCGCCGTAAGCGCGCTCGCCCTCGAAGACGGCCCCGGCGTAATGCAGCGCATGGGTCAGGATGTGGACGTTGGCTTCGCGCCACGGACGCAGGACGCCGTCCTGCCAGATGAATCCGTCACGGTCGTGGAAAGGCTGGGGCTGGGACATCTCATGAGATCCGATATGATTGACGGGGCGTCTCCTCCGGCCGCTTTTGTCTGGGGCCTTGCGCGAGCGGTAGCAGTCGGCTAGATTTATGTCAACATTTATGCCCTATTTCGGGGGCCGCCGTCCGACGCCCTTCCGCTGCGGGCGGCCCAGCGTTTCACCCGGAAAGCGATTCGGCAAGGACGCTCATGCCCGTCTCCTCTCACGCTCCGCCCTCCGACCGCGCCGCCACGCCGCTTTCGGTGGATCATCTGCTCTATCTGACCGACCAGAACCTGCGTCAGGGGATCGAGCTCCTGTTCTTCGCCTATCGCGACTTCACCAGCGATCCGGACGCCATCCTGCTGGAGATGGGGCTCGGGCGGGCGCATCATCGGGTGCTGCATTTCGTGGGGGGGAATCCGGGGCTGACGGTCGCCGAGCTTCTGGCCACGCTGCGCATCGCCAAGCAGTCTCTGGCGCGGGTGCTGCGCCCTCTGCAGGATCAGGGGCTGATCGCCCAGCGCGTCGGGGAGAAGGACCGCCGTCAGCGGCGGCTGCATCTGACCGAGGCGGGGGCGGCTCTGGAGAAGCGCCTCCAGGAGGCCCAGCGCCGCCGGATGCGCGCCGCCTTCCAGGCCGCCGGGCCCGAGGCCGTCGCCGGATTCCGTCGGGTGCTCGAATTGATGATCGACGAATCCGAGCGCGGCCGCGCCCTCAGCATGATCGCCCGTTCATGAAGGAGGATCCGCCGCATATCCTCGTGGTGGACGACGACGCGCGGATCCGTCAGCTGCTGGAGCGTTATCTGGCGCGTCAGGGCTGGCGGGCCAGCGGCGCCGCCGACGCCGCCGCCGCGCGACGTCTGATCGGGGCGATTCTCTTCGACCTCGTGGTGCTGGACGTGATGATGCCCGGCGAGGACGGGTTCTCGCTGGCGCGCTGGCTGCGCGAGACCGGCGGCCCGCCGAGTCTGCTCCTGACCGCGCGGGGCGAATCCGCCGACCGCATCAAGGGGCTGGAGGCCGGGGCCGACGACTACCTCGCCAAGCCCTTCGAGCCGCGCGAACTGGCCTTGCGCATCGAGGCCATCCTGAGGCGGGCTTTCCGTCCGCCGCCTCCGGCGCCGCTGACGCCCGCTCCGGAGGCGCCGCCGGAGCTGCGCTTCGGCGCCCTGACCTATGATCGCCCGCGCGGGGAGCTGCGGCGGGGCGAGGAGCCGGTCCATCTGACCGGCGCCGAGGAATCCATGCTCTCCGTCCTGGCGGAGCGGCCGCACGAGCCTCTGGAGCGGGGGGAGCTTCTGGGAGCGCTCGACGCCGGAGACGAGCGGGCGGTGGACGTCCTGGTGGCGCGTCTGCGGCGCAAGCTGGAGGACGACGCCGCCAATCCGCGCTTCCTGCGCACCGTGCGCGGGGTGGGCTATCGCCTGACGCCCGACTGAGGCGCCGCGCGGATTCCTTGCGGAAAGGCCTCTCCGGGGCGCGCGATCCTCCGTATCCTGTCTGAAAAGCGCATGACGCGGAGGAGCGTCTCTGGCAGGCTCGCCCTCTCGAAAAAGGGGAGTCGACGATGCGCATTCTCGTGTTGGGAGGGATCTCCCTCCTGATCCTGTCGGCCTGCGGGCGGGAGCCGCCTGCGCCTGCGCCGAATTTCGCCAGCCTCGACCGCGGCGAGAGCCTCGCGCTGGAGTCGGGCGGGCGCGGAGCCTATGGCACCTGGCATGCGGGGCCGGATCGCGGCGAACAGGCCACCTGCGTCGAGCCCCCCGCCGAGGCCGGGGCGACCGGATGGCTCCGCTTCGAGGCCTGCATGGGCTGGTTCAACGGCCTGACCGACCGCGCGGCCTATCAGGCGCGCCTTGAGGAGCTGGGGGCCTCCGGCGAGTGACGCCGCCCCGGGAATCCCGACCCTCCGGGCGGTCGCGCGCCCTGCGGCGATGACTCTGCGGCGATGAAAACGCCCCGCGCCGAGAGATCTCGGGCGGGGCGAAGGATCGCTTCGGAAATGAAGCGCGCGGGCGTTGAAGCAGAGGGCGCGATCCCGAAGGATCGCGGAAGGATTTCAGGCGACGGCTCAGGCGGCGCGGCGCACGAGGGCGCTCTCGACGCGCTTGACGGCGTCGGTTTCGTCGATCTTCTCGACCACGGCCAGCTCGCGGGTGAGGCGCTGGAGGGCGGCCTCGTAGAGCTGACGCTCGGAGTAGCTCTGTTCCTGCTGGTCGTCGGCGCGATGCAGGTCGCGGACCACCTCGGCGATGGAGATCAGATCGCCGGAGTTGATCTTCTGCTCGTATTCCTGCGCGCGGCGCGACCACATCACCCGCTTCACGCGGGCGCGTCCGCGCAGGGTGTCGAGGGCCTTGCCCAGGGTGTCGACGTCGGCCAGCGGGCGCATGCCGATGCTTTCCGCCTTGGCGGTGGGCACGCGGAGCGTCATCTTGTCCTTTTCGAAGGAGATGACGAAGAGTTCAAGTTTCGCGCCGGCGATTTCACGTTCCTCGATCAAAACGATGCGCCCGACGCCGTGCGTCGGGTAGACGACATATTCATTCGCCCGAAAATGAGACTTTTTCTGCGTCTTGCTTGTTGTCTTCGTCATCATGATCGCCCATAATTGTTTCGTGTTGGTGCGCCTTTACGAGACCTTCCGCTTGCGCGGACGCGCCTTGGTCCGGCGGTCGCCTTCGGGCGGACAAGTCGATGGACGCGCTCCTCCGACCGGGTCGCCCGACTCGACACGATAACGCAAGACGCACGGCGGAAAGCCGGAGCGTCTCCGTTATGTCGGGCGAATCTCGCACGTGTCCCGGAATCAGGGCGTGAAGATCGACGTGTTCTCACCAGATTATGGCATGATTATAGCATTGAGACGCGATTTTCTCAAGGCGTGAACGCTGTCTCAAAATGAATTTTGAAATGAATTTCACTCAAATGCGACGGAAGGCCGCAAGTTTCCCGGGAGGGATTCCCATCCCGGCAAGCGCCCTGACCTTTCGGTCAGGATCGCGCCGGAGGGGGTCAGTCGCCTTCGCCCGGCGCTTCGGAGAAATACTTCTCCAGCTTGCCTGATTCGCCGTCATGGGCTTCGGCGCTGGCCAGGGCGGGCTTGGCGGTGGTGAGGTTCGGCCAGAGCCCGGCGTATTTGCGGTTCAGGTCGATCCAGGATTCGAGATCGGGCTCGGTGTCGGGCCGGATCGCGTCGGCGGGGCATTCCGGTTCGCAGACGCCGCAATCGATGCATTCGTCGGGATGGATGACGAGCATGTTCTCGCCTTCGTAGAAGCAGTCCACAGGACAGACCTCGACGCAGTCGGTGTACTTGCAGTGAATGCAATTGTCGGTGACGACGTAAGTCATCGGGAGTCCCTCAAGCTCGCGGCGCCCCGGAAGACGCAGCTCCGGCGCTGTGCTTAGGCGCGCGCGTCTTTCGACGCAAGGTCTGGTTCGGCATGATCCGATCCGATTTCCTGATAGAGCGCCTGCGCCTCTCCGGCGCCGCCGCGCCGCTCGGCGAAGGCGAGCACGCGGATCAGCGCCACGTCGCGCGCCCTGCGGATGGTCAGGACGTCGCCGGGCTGGAGCGTCTGGCCGGGCTTCTCGCAGCGGACGCCGTTGCGCCGCACCGCGCCCGAGGCCACGGCTTCGGCGGCGGCGCTCCGGGTGCGGAACCAGCGCGCCGCGAAGAGCCATTTGTCGAGGCGGCGCGCGCCGCCCGGCTCCTCGGCGGATCCGGGCGCCGGCTCCTGCGGGGCGCCTCGGGCGCCGCCGCGTCCGTTCCTGCTCAAGGCCGGAGCCTCAAGTCTGGTCCTTCAGCCGCTGGAGCACGGCGAAGGGCGAATCGGAGGCTGCGCCCTTCTTCTCGCCGGCGGCGGGCGGCGGCGCGGCCACATAGGCGCGCGGGCCGCGATCCTCGGGCGGACGGCGCGCGCCGCCTCCCCGACGCTCGAAGCCGCCCTGGGGACGGCCTCCCTCGCCTTCGCGGCGGGGCGGACGCCCGCCTTCGCGGGCTTCGCGCGGCGGCCGGTCGGCGCCTTCGCTGCGGGGGCGCTGTTCGCCCTGGGGCCGGGGCTCGCCCTGGGGGCGGCCTTCTCCGCGCGGACGGTCGGGACGTCCCTCGCCTTCGCGACGGGGCGGACGATCCGCGCGCGGCTCGCGGGCTTCGCGCGGCGCGCCTTCCGCGGGGGCGGGGGCGCCGGCGCCCGCCGGACGGGGCGCGCGACGCGGACCGCCCTCGCGGCCGCCTTCCCGTCCGCCTTCGCGATTTCCTTCGCGGCGGGGGCCGCGTTCGGCGCGGGGGCGGGGGTTGTAGCGCAGGAGATAGAAGACTTCGAGCTCTTCGCGGGCGGGCTCTCTGGCCTTGGGCGCGGCCTCGGCGGCGGCTTGCGCAGGAGCCCCGGAGGGAGCCTGCGCCTCGGGAGCCTCGGCCGGAGCTTCGGCGGCGAGGGGCTCGGCGGCCTCGGCTTCAGCCGGAGCGGGCGTCCCGGCGTCGGCTTCCGGCGCGGGGGCCTGAGCCTCGGAGGCGGGGGCCTCGGGGGCCTGAGCCTCGACGGGGGGAGCGGCTTCGGGAGCGGCTCCGGCGGTCTTCGCCGATTCGGGCTTGCGCCTGGGGCGCTCGCCCTTTTCGGCGGCGTAGTTCAGCCCGGCCATGAGGTCGACGAACTGGTCCATCGTCAGGCCGGTGATGGAGAGCATTTCGAGCGAGGGCTCGAATCCGCCTCTGCCGTCGAGATTGCGGATCAGATCGGCGAGGCGCTCCAGCATGTCGATGCGGATGGCGCGCGCGCCGCTGCGCCGATAGCCCGACATCGGGTAATAGGGCGCCGGAACGCCCTCGGGCGCGAGGAAGGTGACCACGCCCGCCGGAGGCGGCGCCGGGATCTCCTCAAGCTCGCCGAAGACGCCCCAGAGCGTCAGCCTCAGCCGCGAGGCCGCAGGCTTGAGCAGCGCCGGGATGAAGATCGTGTGCTGGCCGAACCGGACGCCATGCTTGCGCAATTGTCCGCGGCCTTCCTGGTCGAGGCTCTTGACGCTGGCGGCGGCGTCGCCCGTGCGGGGCAGCACGCCGAGCGATTCGGAGAGCTGGAAGGCCACGCCGCGCGCGAGGCCGGTCATGGCCTCGTCGCCCCTGAGAGTGTTCAGGGGCTCGAAGAGGGTGGCCACGCGCCGGTCGAGCCATTGCTGGAGGCGCCTTTCGGCGCGCTCGCGGCTGACGGCCTCCAGCAGGTCGTCGGCGAAGACCCTGACCCTGGGCGCGAGGGGCTCGGCGCCCTTCACGATGCGCCCGACGACCACGTTGTCCCAGACGAGTCCGCCTTGCTCCGTGAAGTCGATCTCCGCGTCGGAGGCTGCGTAGAGCTTCTCCACGCGCTGGGTCAGCTCGGCGGCGACGGGGGCGGCGCTGGCGGCCAGAAGGGCCTTGAGCTGCGCGCCCTCGGCCTCCTTGTCCGGCTGGAAGCGCAGGCCCTCGATGCGGCCCACGAACTCGCCCTCGACGGCGACGGATCCATCTTTATCCACGCTCGCCACGAGCTCCTCCTTCTGCTTCAAGCGGCGCATCAGCAGGCTCGCGCGCCGATCGACAAAGCGTTGCGTCAACCGCGCGTGCAGCGCGTCCGACAGACGGTCTTCAAGCGCCCGGGTCGCCTCGCGCCAATGGGCGGGGTCGGCGAGCCAGTCCGGACGATGGGCCGCGTAGGTCCAGGTCCGGATATAGGCCAGACGTTTCGAAATCGCGTCGATGTCGCCGTCCGTCCGGTCGAGACGGGCCATCTGGTCGGCCATCCACTCCGTGGGTATAACGCCGCCGCCGCCGCTAAGGAACGCGTAAATGCGTTCGAGGAGGGCCGCATGCTCGTTCAAACCGCTTTTGCGGAAGTCCGGCGTCTGGCAGACCTCCCAGAGCAGCTTCGTGGCGGGGCGGCCCCGGACGGAATCGCGAATCTCCGAATCGCGCATCAGGATCCTGAGGACGCCCTCGTCGTCGGCCTCCCGCACCCGCATCAGGCCCGGCGCGGGCGGCGGCGCCTCCAGAGACTTGCGCAGGGCCTCCGGCGATCCGAACTCCAGCCTGGAGTTGCGCCACCAGAGCTGACGGACCGGCTCGACGCGGTGCTCCTCGATCTCGCGAATCATGTCGGGGTCGATGGGGCGGGCCTCGCCGGCGACGCCGAATCCGCCGTCGTTGGTGTGGCGGCCCGCGCGGCCCGCGATCTGCGAGAGCTCCGCGACCGTCAGGGGCCGGTGGCGGCGGCCGTCGAACTTCTCCAGCCCCGCGAAGAAGATCTGATGAATGTCGAGATTCAGCCCCATGCCGATGGCGTCGGTGGCCACGAGGTAATCCACCTCGCCGGACTGGAACATCTCCACCTGGGCGTTGCGGGTGCGGGGGCTCATGGCGCCCATGACCACCGCCGCTCCGCCCTTCTGACGGCGCAGCAGCTCGGCGATGGCGTAGACGTTCTCCGCCGAGAAGGCCACCACCGCCGAACGCGGCGGCAGACGCGACAGCTTCTTGGAGCCCACCCAGGAGAGGGTCGAGAGCCGCTCGCGCTGATGGATCTCGGCTTCGGGGACCAGCGCGCGGATGCGCTCGCGCATGGAGTCGGAGCCGAGGAACATCGTCTCCTGAAGTCCGCGCGCGTTGAGCAGGCGGTCGGTGAAGACATGGCCGCGCTCGGGATCGGCGCAGAGCTGGACCTCGTCCACCGCGAGGAAGTCGGCGCCCCAGTCGAGGGCCATGGCCTCCACGGTGCAGATGTAATATTTCGCCGTGGCCGGGACGATCTTCTCCTCTCCGGTCACGAGCGCGATCTGGGAGGGCCCGCGCGCGCGCACGAGCCGGTCGTAGACTTCGCGCGCGAGCAGGCGCAGGGGGAAGCCGATCACGCCGGACTTGCGTCCGAGCATGCGGTCTATGGCGAGATGGGTCTTGCCGGTGTTGGTGGGCCCGAGGATCGCGGAGACGATGCGGGGCGAAGAGAAAGCCGTCATTGCGCTCCAGGATCGAGGCTTCGCGCGGGAATCGGAAGGAGGCGCAAGGCCTGCGGAGCATCCTTCGCGGCGGGTCGGGAGGCAAGTCCTTTTTCGGGGCAGGTCAAGCGGACTTCCACCATTTATGCGCCATTCTGAAACAATAACCGCTTGCATTGTGCTTTTTTTGGACTATCCTCAACTCGTCGTTAATACTTCGAAATGGGAGATATTCCTATGGGTTCGTCCTTGGGCGGTATTGGTGGTCACGGCGGCTTCGGCGGCAAGGGCGGCTTCGGCGGCTACGGCAACCACGGCGGCTTCGGCTTCGGCGGCGGCAATCGCCCCAGCTTCGGCGGCGGCTTCGGCGGCTATGGCAACCACGGCGGCTTCGGCGGCAACCGCGGCGGCAACGGCATCAACATCGGCATCAACATCGGCGGCGGTCGCCCCGGCGTCGGCGTCGGCGTGAATGTCGGCGGCTACGGCAACCACGGCGGCTTCGGCTTCGGCGGCGGCAATCGCCCCGGCTTCGGCGGTGGTTTCGGCGGCGGCTTCGGCGGCTTCCCGGGCTTCGGCTTTGGCGGCGGCAAGGGCGGCGCGCAGGGCGGCCACGGCAGCCACGGCGGCCACAACCATGGCGGCGGCAAGCCCGGCAAGCCCGGCGTCGACTGCTGATCCGGTGATCCGGACGCGCGTCGCGGCTTGAGCCGCGACGCAGGGCGCGGCCTCCGGAAGGGGGCCGCGTCTTTTCATGGCGGCTGCGCCGCGCGCTCGTCGGGGGGAGTCTGGCGGGCGGCGGCGGGGGTCGGGGATTTCGCCTTCTGACCTGTTTCGGGACGAAGAGGGGCGGCGCTCAGACATGTTTCCTGTATAAGTAATATTTTGGGACATTATATCTTGGATAAGTAAAAAACCGGGATTATCATGGAACATGTCGTTGAAAACCCTGCATCGGGAGTGATCGGGATGTGTTCCTTGGGCAAGATCGGTTCTTCAGGCGCTCATGCGCGTGAGTCCTCCGGCGGCGGGTCCGGTTTCCGCAAGAGCTTCAATCAGGGCGGGCGCGGCGCTTCGGGCGCCCAGGTGCGCGTCGCCTCGAACGGCGACGGCCTGCGCGTCGGAGTCCGCAGCGGCGGCGTCCAGGTGGGCGTGAGCGTCGGCGGCGCCAACCGCTCCGGCGGCTTCGGCGGCTTCGGCGGCGCGAACCGTTTCGGCTCCATGGGGGGCTTCGGCGGCATGAACCGTTTCGGCGGATTCGGCGGAGCCAACCGTTTCGGCTCCATGGGCGGCTTCGGCGGCGCGAACCGTTTCGGAAGCGGCTTCGGCTCTCTGGGCGGCTTCGGCGGAGCGAATCGGTCGGGCGGCTTCGGAGCCTGCCGTCCGGGCTTCGGCGGATCGAGCGGCTCCGCCTCCTTCAGCGGCTCCTGGAGCTCGGGCGGACGCAGCTACGGCTACAGCCAGAACTACAGCTACAATCAGAATTTCTCCGGCGGCTCGAATCCCTTCGGGGGCTTCGGCGCCTGGGCCAGACAGGACAGCTGGAAGAACGCCTTCTGCTGATCTCCCCCGAACCCTTCGAGTCCCCCTCGAAGGCGTTCCGATCATGGCGCGGCTCCCGCAAGGGGGCCGCGTCGTGCTTTTCGGGCTGCTCCGCGCGCCCGGATCTCCGGCGCGGCGGCCGCCTGTCCCGATTCGGGGCGTCCGGGCGGCCTTCCTCGGGCGCGCCCTGGCGGTCTTGCCGATTCGCCCGCCCGCCTCTCCGGCTTCTCTTCACGGGCTTGATTCGCGGATCCTCACGGGGGATCCGGGCGGAGAAGGCGCGGCGCGATTTCGGGAAGCCCGGGTCGGAATGATCCGTCTGGAGGGGGCTCCGCCAGGGATGTTTTTCTCTCTATGCGTAAAAATGGATTATTCTGACACGAAACAAGCTTCCCATTTCGGAAAATCCGGCTTATGTTACTCATATCGGAACTTCCATAGGGGACTTAAATAAATGGGAATCTCCTCGAGCCTCTCGAAATCCTTCGGCTCCTCCTTCTACGGCGCGAAATCCTCCTTCTACTGCCCGCCGACCACCCCGTCGAAGCCCTCCAAGCCCACGACGCCCTCCAAGCCGACCAAGCCGGCCGCCCCCTACTGCCCGCCGGTCTCGACCAAGCCGACCACCCCCACCAAGCCGACCACCCCCACCAAGCCGACCACCCCCACGAAGCCCAGCGCTCCGGGCGTGAACATCGGCGTCGACATCAACATCGGCGGCTGGGGCGGCATCGGCGGCGGCTGGGGCGGGATCGGCGGCGGCTGGGGTTCGGGCAACACCTCGAACTACGGCTTCCAGGTCGGCGACGGGAAGAACTTCCTCTCGGGCCAGGGCCAGGGCGCCTACGAATTCGGCTTCGAGAACGGCAAGGGCTCGATCATGGCCGCGGGCAACGGCTCGGGCTTCCAGGTCGGGATCAACGGCAAGGGCGTGAGCGGCTACGCCAGCGGCACCGGCGCCTTCACCAGCTTCCAGGCGGGCGTGAACGGCGTGCTCGGCATGGGCTCCAGCGCGCTGGGCTCCTCGAAGAACCTCGCCTCGCTCTACTGCTGAGGCGCCGCGACGTTCTCCGCTTCGTCCAGCATGGTTCTTGCTGGGCGGAGCCGCCCGAGAGCGTCGTCTCTCCACGCGACGCAGCGGCGCGCGGCCCTGAACAGGGGCTGCGCGTCGTCGCGGCCGTTCCGGCTCAAGCCTTCAGAGATTCACCTGATCGGGCGCGGGGCGTCGGCCCTGCCGCCAGAGGTCGAAGCAATAGAGCCCCACCGCCGTCCAGATCACCGCGAAGGCCGCCAGCCTTCCGGCGTCGGCGGGTTCGCCGAAATGGAGCGAACAGAGAAACTGCAGCGTCGGGTTCAGATAGAACAGGATCCCGATCGTGGAGTAGGGCAGGCGCTTGGTCGCCGTGGCGAAGAGCGCCAGAGGCGCCCCCGTGACCAGCCCCGCGAAGATCAGCAAGGCGCGGTCGCTCCAATCGCCCGTGACGAAGACGCCGCCCGAAACCTTCGCCAGCCAGAAGATCGCGAAAGGCGCGACGATGGCCATTTCGAGAATCGTGCCCGCCATGGGCCCGACCGGCGTGAGCTTGCGCAGGAATCCATAGGCGACGAAGGTGATCGCCAGATAGAGCGCCAGCCAGGGCACGCCGTCGCCCGCCGCCGCCAGAGCCAGCACCGCCGCGCCCGCCAGAGCCAGAGCCACCGCCTGAAGCCGCGAGAACCGCTCCCCGAGCAGCACGTAGCCCGCGCCCGCCGCGATCAGGGGATAGATGTAATAGCCGAAGCTCGATTCGGCGGTGCGTCCCACCTGCACCGCCCAGACGAAGCCGATCCAGTTGATCGAGACGAGAAAGGCCGCCAGAGCGATCAGCCCCATGATCTTCGGCTGACGCATGGTCTCGCGGATCTGCGGGATGCGGCCGGTGAAGATCCCGATTCCAAAGAGAATCAGGCCGCCCCAGAGCCCCCGATGGGCGACGATCTCGCCCGCCGGGACATGCTCCAGAGCATGATAGAGCAAAGGCGAAAGACCCCAGCAGGCCACCGCGACGATGGCGTAGAGGAAGGGTCCGGACTTGGACATGTCGGCCTCGGCGGAGCGGGATGGAAGAGGGCCGGACCTCGCGAGAGGCCCGGCCCGGCGTCGGGATGCGCGGAGGAGGGGCCTCAGATCGCGGCGAGGCGCGCCGCGACGTCGTCCCAGTTCACGAGCTTGTTCAGGAAGTTCTCGAGGTAGCCCTGACGCTTGTTGCGGAAGTCGACGTAGTAGGAATGCTCCCAGACGTCGGAGCCGAGCAGGGCGGTCTGTCCGGCGGCGTGGAGCGGATTCTCGCCGTTGGGCGTGGAGACCACCTTCAGCGCGCCGTTCTCCGAGACCAGCCAGACCCAGCCCGAACCGAACTGCGCCAGACCGACCTTCACGAACTCGGCCTTGAAGCCCTCGACCGAGCCGAAGGCCTTCGTGAGGGCCTCGGCCAGAGCCGCAGGAGGCTCGCCGCCGCCGGCGGGCTTCATCCAGCTCCAGAACTGGACGTGGTTCCAGTGCTGGGCGGCGTTGTTGAACAGGCCCTTGAGTCTGGCGTCGCCATGGCTGGCGCGGACGACCTCCTCCAGGGTCTTGTCCTCGAGGCCCGTGCCGACGATCAGCTTGTTGGCGTTGTCCACGTAGGCCTTGTGATGGAGGTCGTGATGCAGCTTCAGCGTTTCTTCGGACATGCCGGCGGACGCGAGCGCGTCATGAGCGTAAGGCAGGTCGGGCAGGGTGAAGGTCATGAAAGACTCCTGTTGCGGCCGGGGCGGGCGCATCGCCTCTGCGGAGCGCCCGCGCGAAGACGGGCGGCATGGTAAGGGCCGCCCAGGTTCTTGACCATGGGTTTGAACATCCTGAAGAAGAAGGCGCAAGGGGGTTCCGCGCGGGCCGGGCCCTCGGGAGCCTCTCCCGGAGGGGGCTTGCGCGAACGTGAGGAGCCGGGGGCGAGGCCCTGCGTCCGGGGGTCTTTTCAGGAGGCCGAGGAACGCTTATCTTCCGGAGAGCGGCGCGCCTGGGCGCGCCCGACCGGGCCGCGAGGCCCACGAGATTTCCAGGGAGCGATCTCATGCCGAACCGGGTTTTCATCTTCTCGACGCCGCGCGCGCCGCGGGGGATTCTGGCGACCATGGGGGCGCTGGCTCTGGGCGGCGTGCTGATCGCGGCGGCGGTGGTCGCTTCGGCGGCCCTGCTGGTGATCGGCGGCGGCGCGGCTCTGGCGCTGGGCCTCTGGGCGAAGCTCCGGGGGGGCGCGGCGAAGTCGACCGAAGCCCGCGAGGAGCCCGGCCCCTTCACCCGTCCGGACGGCGTGATCGAGGGCGTGCGCTACGCCGAGGTCCGCGTCGAGGACCGCCGCCGTCAGCCGCCGCGCTGAGGCCGGGGTGCTTGAACAGCGTCTGAGGACGCTCGTCGATCCTTTCATGAACCGCATGGGCCGACGCGCCGCCCTGCTCGGAGCCCGCGCCGATTCGGTCAGCTGGGCGGCTTTCGGCTGCATGGTCGCGGCCGCCGCGCTGATCGCCTTCGGCTGGTCCTGGCTCGGGCTGCTGCCTCTGGCGGCGGCGGGGTTCCTCGGGGGCCTCGACGGGGCCGTGGCGCGGGCCACCATCGGCACCGACCGGGGCGCCTTCCTCAACGATTCGCTGAACGTCGCGGGGCCCGCCCTGGCGGTTCTCGGCTTCGGGATCCAGGCTCCGGCGGCGCATGGACTGGCGGCGGCGGCCCTGCTGACCGCTTGGGGCGTCTGGTCGGCGGCGACTCTCGCCTATGACCTGCACGCCGCGCGCCGCGCCGCCGACCGCGCGGGATTCCGCGGCGAGGCCGATCCTTGGCCCGTCCGGCGGCTGGAGAGATGGTCGGTCTACGCGGCGCTCGGGCTTCTGTGTCTTCTGCCGGGAGTCTTCCCCTGGCTGGCGGGGCTTCTCGCCTTCGCGCTGTTCGCGGCGACGGTCGCGCGCTTCAACGAGGGGCTGGAGCGGCTCTGAGCGCGCTGCGGAAGAAAAGCCCTTGCGCGAGGGCTCTTGCGCGTCGGGCCGCGCCGCGTTAGCCCGGTTCTCCCGTTCAGAGGAGAGCCCGCATCATGTCATCGCCGATCCGCATCGCCGTCCTTGGGGCCTCGGGCCGCATGGGGCGGGTTCTGGCCGCCCAGGTTCTGGGGACCGAAGGCGCCGAGCTCTCCGGGCTCACGGAGCGCCCCGGCCATCCCTGGATCGGTCAGGACGGCGGCGAGGTGCTGGGATTCGGCCGCAAGCTCGGGATCCTGGTGACGGACGACCCTCTGCCTGTCTTTGCGAACAGCCACGCCGCGCTCGACTTCACCGCGCCCGCCGCCACGCTGGAGCATGCGGATCTGGCGGCTCAGGCGCGATTGGTCCATGTGATCGGCACCACCGGATTCGTTCCGGAGCAGCTCCCGCGGCTCGAGGCTGCGGCGCGTCACGCGGTGCTGATCCGGGCGGGCAACATGTCGCTCGGCGTGAATCTGCTGACCCTGCTGACGAAGCGCGTGGCGCAGGCTCTGGACGCGGATTTCGACGTCGAGATTCTCGAAACCCACCACAACAGGAAGGTGGACGCGCCTTCGGGCACCGCCCTGATGCTCGGCGAGGCGGCGGCGGCGGGGCGGGGCGTGAACCTCGCGGAGGTCTCGGACCGGGGCCGCGACGGCGAGCCTGGCGCGCGTCGGCGGGGCGACATCGGCTTCGCGAGCCTGAGGGCGGGCGACGTGGTGGGCGAGCATGAAGTGATCTTCGCCGCGCCCGGCGAGCGGATCGTGCTGAAGCACGTCGCCACCGACCGCAGCCTCTTCGCGCGGGGCGCCGTGAAGGCCGCCTTCTGGGGCCAGACGCAGAAGCCCGGCGAATACGACATGCTCGACGTGCTGGGCCTGAAGGAGGGCTGAAGGCTTCAGACCTGGGCGGGGGGCGGCTTGACCGCCGCCCTCTCGGCCCGGATCGCCGCCTGAGCCGCCGCCAGACGCGCCAGAGGCGCCCGATAGGGCGAACAGGAGACGTAATCCACGCCCATCTCGTGGAAATGGGCCACGGCCTCGGGATCGGCGCCGTGCTCGCCGCAGACGCCGAGCAGCAGGCCCGGCTTGCGGCTGCGTCCCCGCTCCACGGCCAGCCGCATCAGCTCGCCCACCCCCACCTCGTCGAAGACGTGGAAGGGATCCGCCGACAGCGCTCCCGCCGCGATGTAGTCGCGCATGAAGCGCCCCGCGTCGTCGCGCGAGAGGCCGAAGGTCATCTGGGTCAGGTCGTTGGTGCCGAAGGTGAAGAAGTCGCAATCCTCCGCGAGGTCCTCCGCCCGCAGCGCCGCGCGCGGAGTCTCGATCATCGCCCCGAGCCGCCAGTCCAGAGCCCCGGCGGGCGCGTCGCGCTCCGTGAGCACGCGGCGGGCGGTCTCCTCGATCTGGCGGCGCAGGAGGCTCATCTCGCTGCGGGTCGAGAGGAAGGGGAGGATGATCTCCAGAGGCTTGGGCGCCAGAGGCCCGAGGTCGAGCGCCGCCTCGAAGGCCGCGCGGGCCTGGGCCTCGTAGATCTCGGGATAGAGCACGCCGATCCGGCAGCCGCGCCGCCCGAGCATCGGATTGAACTCGGCGAGATCCGCCGCCCGCGCCGCCACCGCCTCCGCCGAGACGCCCAGAGAGGCCGCCGTCTCGGCCATCTCCTCGGGAGTCCTCGGCAGGAACTCATGCAGCGGCGGGTCCATCAGACGCAGCGCCACCGGCCGCCCCGCCATGGGCCGGAACAGGGCTTCGAGATCGGCCCTCTGCGCCGCCCCGAGCTTCTCCAGAGCCGCGCGGCGTTCATGGGGATCGCTGGCGAGGATCGTCTCGCGCAGGGGCGTCAGGCGGCCCGTCGAGAAGAGCGCCTGCTCGCTGCGGCAGAGCCCGATTCCCTCGGCGCCGAACTTCAGCGCCTGTTCGGCTTCGGCGGGGGCGTCGACGTTGGCCCGCACCCCCAGACGCCGCCGGGCGTCGGCCCAGCCCATGAGCCGCTCGAAGGCCTCCTCCTGGGGCGGAGGAATCAGCGGCATGGCGCCGAAGAGCGCCTCGCCCGCCGTGCCGTCGAGGGTCAGCGGATCGCCGCGCCGGATGATCCGTCCGCCCGGCAGACGCGCCAGCCCCTCGCCTTCGAAGATCCGCAATTCTCCGGCGCCGCAGACGCAGGGCTTCCCGAGCCCCCGCGCGATGACCGCCGCATGGCTGGTCATGCCGCCGCGGGCGGTCAGCACGCCGTCGGCGGCGTAGATGCCGCGGATGTCCTCGGGGCTGGTCTCGGCGCGGATGAGGATCGACGGACGCCCCGAACGCGCCAGAGCCTCGGCCTCGGCGGCGCTGAAGACCGCCTCGCCCACCGCCGCCCCCGGAGAAGCCGCCAGCCCTCGCGCCGCCGTCTCGCGCCGCGCGGCGGGATCGACGCCCGGATGGAGCAGCCGCTCCAGCAGGGCGGGGGCCACGCGCATCAGGGCGTCGTCGCGCGAGATCAGCCCCTCGGAGGCCAGATCCGCCGCGATGCGCAAGGCCGCCCGGGGCGTGCGCTGGGCCGGGCGGGTCTGGAGGAGGAAGAGCCTTCCGGCCTCCACGGTGAATTCGACGTCCTGCACGTCGAGCCGCGCGGCCTCCAGCCTGCGGCAGGCTTCGGTCAGGTCGGCGTAGGCGCCGGGGACGGTCTCCTCCAGCGAGAGGGCGCGTCCGCCGAGGGCCTCGCGGGCGGCCCTCGACAGGGGACGCGGCGTGCGCAGCCCCGAAACCACCTCCTCGCCCTGAGCCTGCGGCAGATATTCCCCGAAGAGTCCCGGCGCGCCGGTCGAGGGGTCGCGGGTGAAGACGACTCCGGTGGCGGAATCCGGCCCGAGGTTCCCGAAGGCCATGGCCTGCACCACCACCGCCGAGCCCATGTCCTGCGGCAGCTTGTTGAGGCTCCGCCAGGCGCGGGCGCGGGCGCCCTCGGCGCTGGCCCAGACGGCCTTGATCGCGAGCGCGAGCTGTTCGCGGGGCGAATCGGGCAGGCTGGCGGCCTCCTCCTCTTCGAGGATGCGCTCGAAGCGCTCCAGCGCCTCGGCCCAGTCGGCGGCGGAGAGGTCGGAGTCCTCGCGCAGGTCGCGTTCCTCCTTGAGCTCGTCGAGGGCCTCCTCGAAGAGGTCGGGCTCGATGTCGAAGGCGATCTCCGCGAGGGCGGGCAGCAGACGCCGCCGGCAATCCAGCGCGAAGCCGAGATTCCCCCCCGCCCGCATGGCCAGTCCTGCGGTGGCCTCGCGCGTCAGCCCGACGTTGAGCAGCGTGTCCATCATCCCCGGCATCGAGACCGGCGGCGAGGAGCGCACCGAAACCAGCAGAGGCCGCCCCGGATCCGAGAAGCTCAGGCCGGCGGCCTCCTCCAGCCAGCCGAGCGCCGCCTCGATCTCGGCCCAGAGATCGGGGCCGATCTCGCCCCGGGCCTCCCGCCCCGCCTCCAGCGAGATGACGAAGCCCGGTTTGGTCGGCAGGCCCAGCCGCGCCAGTTCGCAGAGCTGCGATCCCTTGCCGCCCAGACTCGGCGCATCGGCGGCGGAGCCCTCCGAGAGCCCGGCGCCGAAACGCGCGACAGGCCGCCACAGAGGAGCCCGGGAGAGAGGGGGAGGGTTGATCGTCATGATCCCGCCTTGAATTTGCGCTTGGCTCCGCTTGTGGCGCCGCAGGCTCCCCGGCGCAAGCGGCGGAGGGGGGCGCCCTTATGCGGATGAACGACGGGGCCTTCGGGAGGCTTTGTTTTTTGAGTGACGTTCATGTTATAAACGGCGTATGAAGTCCGCAGCTCCGCCCCCTGACCGGGCGCGGAGCCGGCATGTGAGAAGGAGCCTTGTGAATGCGTCGTCATCTGAGTCTGCTCGGCAGCGCCGCGGCGCTTGCGCTTTGCGGAATGGGGAGCGCGGCCATGGCCGATGAATTCGAAGCCGAATCGAAGGTGGTCGCGGCCACGCTCTATCCGAGGGGCGCCCTGGTGGAGCGTCAGGCGGAGTTCACGCTGACCGCGGCGGGGCGCCATACGCTGATCGTGCCGGGGCTGCCGCAGAATTTCGACCGCGCCACCCTGCGCGTCGAGGGCGAGGGGGAGGCGGCCTTCAGCATCCTGGCCATCGACGAGCGCGCCGCCGACGTCGCGGCGCTTCAGGCCCGGATGGAGAGCGAGCGTCAGCGCATCTTCGACGCGATTCAGGGGCTTGAGGACCAGAAATCCTATGCGCGGAACGCCCTCGACGCCGCCGAGGCGCAAAAGCGCATGATCGAGGCCATGATCCAGAGCCAGACCGACGCCCGCAGCCGCGAAAAAGGCGCCGCCACGGTTCCGGTCGAGGATTGGGCGGAGTTCTGGCGCCTCACCGGCGAGGGGATCAAATCCGCGCAGGACTCGCGCGTGCAGACCGAAGTCGAGATCCGCAACATCGACCGCCGCATCGAGATGCTCCACGCCCAGCTCAACGAAACCTCCTCCGGCGCGTCGGACGCCTCGGTGCTGGCCGTGGACGTGACCGCCGAAGAGGCGGGCGAGATCACGCTCGTCCTGCGCTATCAGACCGAGGACGCGCTGTGGCGCCCCGTCTACGACGCGCGCCTGACCATGGGCGAGAAGCCGGCCGTCGAACTGACCCGCCGCGCCATGGTCCTCCAGACCACCGGCGAGCCCTGGGAGAAGGTGGCCCTGACCCTCTCCACCGCGCGGCCTTCGGGTCGCTCCGCCGCGCCGGAGCCCTATTCCTTCGAGGCCGGGCTCCAGCCTCCGCGTCCCTCGATCGGCATGGGCGGCGGCGGCATGGCGATGCGCAATGTGCAGATGGAGTCTATGGCGGCCTTTGCGCCTCCGCCCCCTCCGCCTCCGGCGCCCATCTCCATGGCGGATTCCGCCGATCTGCGTCAGCGCAAGGCGGCCGTGGTGGTCGGCGCGGCCAGCGAGATGATGGGCGAGACGGTGAGCTTCCGCATTCCCGATCCGGCGGATCTGGGCGGCGACGGCGCCTCCAAGCAGCTGCTGATCGGCTCTGAGGAGAGCCCCGCCGAAGTGGTCCTGCGGACTTCGCCGCGCCTCGACAAATCCGCCTATCTTCAGGCGAGCTTCGTCAACGGCTCGTCGGCGCCGATCCTTCCGGGCGAGGCGAGCCTCTATCGCGACGGCGTCTTCGTGGGCCGCTCGACGCTGGGCCGCACCGCTCCCGGCGACAAGGCCAGGGTCTCCTTCGGCCAGAGCGACGCCGTGCGGGTCGAGTTCCGCATCGTCGAGGTCAAGGCCGAGGAGGAGCGCATCTTCCGCGCCGAGAAGATCACCAGCCGCCGTTTCGAGCACAAGCTGGAGAATCTGACCGATCAGCCGCAGAAGGTCACGGTCATGGACGCGGCGCCCTTCACCGAGGACGCGCGGATCAAGATCAACCTCGTCTCGGATCCGGCCCCGACCGCCCGCGAGGTCGACGGACGGCGCGGCGTGGTCGCCTGGGAGATCGAGCTGAAGCCCCGCGAAACCCGTCTGCTGAAATTCGGCTACGACGTCTCCTTCCCCTCGACGGAGACCCTGCTCCTGCCGTGAAGAGCTCTGGGCGGCGCGCTGGCGGGCGCGCTGCTTCTGCTGGCGGCCGTCGCCCTCTGGGCGCGGCGGCTCTGAAGCGCGAGAAGACGGCTCCCTCTCCGGAGGGGGCCGCGAATCAGGCCCGGCGCGCAAGCGCGAATCGGACTTGACGCGCCTCCTCGGGCGCAGGCAGATGCGCCCATGATCGCAGACGACCTTCTCCGACGGCTCATCGAGCGTTTCGAATATCTCGAAGCGCGTCTGTCCGGCTCGCTCTCGCCCGAGGATTTCGCGGGCGTGATGAAGGATTACGCCGAAGCCCGGCCCGTCGCCGAGGCCGCCGGGCGCTTCCGCAGCCTGAATCGCGAGCTGGCCGAAGCCGAGGCCCTCGCGGCGGATCCCGAGATGCGCGCCCTCGCCGAAGAGGAGCGCCGCCGCATCCTCGAGGCCCTGCCCGAGGCCGAACGCGCGCTGAAGCTGGCCCTTCTGCCCAAAGACGTCGCGGACGAACGTTCCGCCATCCTGGAGATCCGCGCCGGAACCGGCGGCGAGGAGGCCGCGCTCTTCGGCCAGGACCTGGCGCGGATGTATCTGCGCTACGCGGCGCTGAGGGGCTGGAGCGTCGAGGCCATGGAGGAATCCGCCACGGATCTGGGCGGGCTCAAGGAAGGCGTCTGGCGGGTGAAGGGCGAGGGGGTCTTCGCGCGGCTGAAATACGAGTCGGGGACTCACCGCGTGCAGCGCGTGCCGAGCACCGAAGCGGGCGGGCGCATCCATACTTCGGCGGCCACCGTCGCCGTGCTGCCCGAGGCCGAAGAGGTGGACGTCGAGATCCGCGAAGAGGATCTGATCCTCGACACCATGCGGGCCTCCGGGGCGGGCGGCCAGCATGTGAACAAGACCGATTCCGCCGTGCGCCTGACCCACAAGCCGACGGGAATCGTGGTGGTCTCCTCGGAGAAGTCGCAGCATCAGAACCGCGCCCGCGCCATGGAGGTCCTGCGCGCCCGGCTCTTCGATCTCAAGCGCCGCGAAGCCGACGCCGCCCGCGCCGCCGAGCGCAAGGGCCAGGTCGGTTCGGGCGACCGCTCGGAGCGGATCCGGACCTATAATTTCCCTCAGGGCCGCGTGACGGACCACCGCATCGAACTGACGCTCTATCGCCTTCAGGAGGTGATCGACGGCGCGCTGGATCTGCTCATAGATCCCCTGACCTCCGCCGATCAGGCCGAGCGGCTCGCGGCTCTGGACGCATGACCCGGGCCGGAATGCTGCGCGCCGCTGCGGCGCGTCTGAAGGCGGCGGGAATCGAGGAGCCCATGCGCGAGGCCCGGATGCTCCTCGCCGAGGCGGGGGGCCTCGACCGCGCGACCCTGACGCTCCGGCTCGAAGAGCCGCCCGCGCCCGCCGAGGCCGCGCGCTTCGAGGTCTGGCTCTCGGCCCGCGAGGCGCGCAAACCCATGGCGCAGATCCTCGGGCGGCGCGAGTTCTACGGCCGCGTCTTCCGCGTCACGCCCGACACGCTGGACCCTCGCCCCGATTCCGAGGCCCTGATCGAGGCCGCCCTCGACGCCCTGCGCCGCCGGAGCCTGTCCTCTCCCCGGATTCTCGATCTCGGTCTGGGAACGGGCTGTCTCATCCTGACCCTGCTGGCCGAGCTGCCCGAGGCGCGGGGCCTCGGCGTCGAGGCTTCGCCCGCCGCTCTGGCGGTGGCGCGGAGCAACGCCGCGGCTCTGGGGCTGGAGGGGCGGGCGGATCTGCGCTCCGGCGACTGGCTGGCGGGGATCGAGGGGCCTTTCGATCTGGTGGTCTCCAATCCGCCTTACATCCGCGAGGAGGAGCGTCCCGATCTGGCGCCCGAGGTCGCCGATCACGAGCCCGCCCTCGCGCTCTTCGGCGGCGCGGATGGTCTGGAGGCCTACCGGCGGATTCTGGCGGATCTGGCGCAGATTCTGGCGCCGGGAGGCGTCGCGGCCTTCGAGCATGGCCACGAGCAGCGCGCGGCCCTGACCGCCCTCGCCGGAGCCCATGGCTTCGCCCTCGAGGAGGCCCGCGACGACGCCGCCGGACGTCCGCGCGTCCTGGTTTTCCGGCGCCGGGCGGAGGAATCGCCCGAAAGGACGGAAAAAGCGTCTTTTTGACCCATCTCCGGAGAGGAACGCTTGTCAGGGGCGCGGAAATCGCTATAGACTGCGCGTCAAGAGGAGCCGCCGGCGAGGGGCCTCCTTGCGACAAGCGGGTCGCGGACGTGACGCAAGAAGCGCACGTTCTTTTCCGCTTAACCGTATTTCGCCTAGAGTTTTGACGAGATCGGCGCCGCAAGCGCCCGATCGGTCGTCACGCAAGCGATGGTTTGATGAGACAATCCATAAAACCCCAGAATCTCCGCGGCCCCCGGGGCAAGATCGGCCGCAAACCCATGGGGCCTTCGCTCAATCGGGTTTACGAAAGCTCCGGGCCTGACGGCAAGGTGCGCGGCACCGCCCAGCAGATCATCGAGAAATACGAGTCCCTCGCGCGCGACGCCGCGACCTCGGGGGATCGGGTGGCCGCCGAGAACTACCATCAGCACGCCGAGCATTACGCCCGCATCCTCCTCGCCGCGACCGGCGCCTACGAGGATCAGCCCCGCCGCCCGCCGGAGTTCGGCGAAGCCGGCGAGGAGGCCGCCGAAGCCGAAGGCCTCGAGGAAGGCGCCTACGAGGACAGCGATCCCCGCGACTCCCGGCCCCCCCGCTTCGAGCCCCAGCAGCAGCAGGACCGCCCCCGCCAGCACAACGGCAATGGAAACGGAAACGGCGCCGGCTCCGGCGAGCCGCGCCGCTTCGAGAACAACCGCGGCCGCGACCGCAACAACGACCGTCGCTTCGACCGCGACCGGCCCCCGCGCGGCGAATACGGCCAGCGCGACCGCGGCGGCGACCGTCCGCAGAACGCCGACTTCGCGCCCCGCAACGGCGACCGCGACCGCAACGCGGAGCGCGACCGCGCCGGAGATCGCGGCGGCGACCGCAATTACGATCGTCCCGCCCAGAGCCGCGATCCGCGTCCGGGCTACGGCGAATCCTACGACGCCCCCGCCGAGCCCACCGGCTTCGGCCATCCGGAGGCGGCTCCGGCCTTTCTGAACGCGCCCGTCCCGCCCCCGCCGCCCCGCGTGGAGCGGCCTGCTCCGGCGCCCGAGACGCTCGCTCCGGCTCCGGCCCCCGCCGCCGGAGAGGCCTCCGCGCCCCGCGTCGAGACGCCCGCTCCGGCTCCGGCTCCGACGGTTCAGCCCGAATTCCGGGCCCCCGAGCCTCAGCAGGCCCCCGAATTCCGGGCTCCCGAGCCCCAGGCCTTCGAGCCCGCCCCGGCTCCGGCCGCCGAAGAGGCGCCCGCGCCCAGGCGCCGCGCGCGCATCGTGCGGGCCGAGCCGACGCCGGCTCCCGAAGGCGAGGCGCCCGCGCCCAAGCGTCGGGGACGTCCGCGCAAGGTCGATGTGGAGGCCGCCGCCGGGACACCCCCTCAGGGCGAGCCGGAATAGGTCTTCGCGGCCCCTCCGGCCGGATTGCGGAACAGGCGTCTCCTCCGTGAGGGAGGAGGCGCCTTTTTCATCTCCCGAGCCCCTTCCGGGGCGGAGAATCTCCGGTTTTTCATCCGGAAACGCCTGTTTTCCGCCTTTTCCGAGGGTGGTTCGCTTGCCCTTCCGACCGGGGAGGGATATAAGGGCGCAAGCGCCCTGAAAGCTTGGAATTTCAAGGGTTTTTTCCAGAATTTCTCCCCGGAGCCCCGCTTGACCGACCTCGTGGATCCGAACCTCCCGTCAGGCGCGCCCGGCGCCCCCCAGAACCCCGGCGAGACCCCCGTCGTGGCCATCGAAGACGAGATGCGCCGCAGCTATCTCGAATACGCCATGAGCGTGATCGTCAGCCGCGCCATCCCCGACGTGCGCGACGGGCTCAAGCCGGTTCACCGGCGCATCCTGCACAGCATGAACGAATCCGGCTTCGACCATTCGAAGCCCTACCGCAAGTCGGCCCGCGTGGTCGGCGACGTGATGGGCAAATACCACCCTCACGGCGACATGGCGATCTACGACGCCCTCGTGCGCATGGCTCAGGACTTCTCCATGAGCCTGCCGCTGCTCGACGGCCAGGGGAATTTCGGCTCGATGGACGGCGATCCCGCCGCCGCCCAGCGCTACACCGAAGTCCGCATGGCGCGCGTCGCAGAGGCGCTGCTCGCCGACATCGACAAGAACACCGTCGATTTCCAGCCCAATTACGACAATCAGGACCGCGAACCGAGCGTTCTCCCGGCGCGTTTCCCGAATCTGCTGGTCAACGGCGCCAACGGCATCGCGGTGGGCATGGCCACCAACATCCCGCCGCACAACCTCGGCGAGGTGATCGACGCCACGCTGCACCTCATCGGGAATCCCGAGGCCACGGTCGCCGACCTCATGGAGCGGATCCCCGCGCCGGATTTCCCCACCGGCGGCGTGATCCTCGGAAGGGCGGGCGCTCGGGCGGCCTATCATCGCGGACGCGGCTCGATCATCCTGCGGGCGAAGACCCGCTTCGAGGAGATCCGCAAGGACCGCATCGCCATCATCCTCGACGAAATCCCCTATCAGGTGAACAAGTCGACCCTCGTCGAGAAGATCGCCGACCTCGCCCGCGAGAAGAAGGTCGAGGGCGTCGCCTCGGTGCAGGACGAATCCGACCGGCGCGGCGTGCGGGTGGTGATCGAGCTCAAGCGCGACGCCACGCCGGAAATCACGCTGAACCAGCTCTTCAAGTTCACCGCCATGCAGACGAGCTTTCCGGCCAACATGCTGGCGCTCTCGGGCGGGCGGCCGGAGGTGCTGGATCTCAAGGGCTTCCTCGGGGCCTTCCTCGCCTTCCGCGAGGAGGCCGTCGCGCGGCGCACCGCCTTCGACCTCTCCAAAGCCCGCGAGCGGGCGCATCTGCTCTGCGGTCTGGCGGTGGCGGTGGAGAACGTCGACCGGGTGGTGGCGCTGATCCGCGCCGCGCCCGATCCGGCCGCCGCCCGCGAGGCGCTCATGGGCCGCGACTGGCCCGCGCAGGAGATCGCGGAATACATCCTGCTCGTGGACGACCCCTCGCACAAGATCAACGCCGACGGGACCTATCGCCTCTCCGAGATCCAGGCCCGCGCGATCCTCGACCTGCGCCTTCAGCGCCTGACGGCTCTGGGCCGCGAGGAGGTCGGAGCGGAGCTGAAGGAGCTGGCGGCGAAGATCGTCGACTGGCTCGACATCCTGCGCTCGCGTCCCCGGATTCTGGCGATCATCTCGGAAGAGCTTCAGACGGTGAGATCCGCCTTCGCGGGGCCGCGCCGCACCGAGATCCTCGAGGAATCCGAGGAGTTCGAAGACGAAGACCTCATCGCGCCCGAAGACATGGCGGTCACCATCACGGCTTCGGGCTATGTGAAGCGCACGCCGATCGAGGAGTTCCGCTCGCAGAAGCGCGGCGGCAAGGGCCTTGCGGGCATGAGCATGAAGGACGAGGACGCGGTTTCTCAGCTCTTCGTCGCGAACACCCATACGGCGGTGCTGTTCTTCTCGACGCTGGGCACGGCCTACAAGCTGAAGGTCTGGCGGCTGCCTCAGGGCGGACGCGCCACGCGCGGCAAGGCTTTCGTGAATCTTCTGCCTCTGGAGCAGGGCGAGACCATCGCCGCGGTCATGCCCATCGACGCCCCCGAAGAGGATTGGGACAAGCTGAACATCGTCTTCGCCACCTCGGACGGCGACGTGCGGCGCAATCAGCTGTCGGATTTCTCCAAGGTGATGTCCAACGGCAAGCGGGCGATGGTGCTGCCCGAGGGCGTGCGTCTGGTCGGGGCTTCGCTCTGCGACGAGAACGACAGCCTGCTGCTCAGCGCCGCCGGAGGCCGCGCCACGCGCTTCGCGGTGGAGGATCTGCGCGTCTTCCAGAGCCGCAGCTCGACGGGCGTGCGGGGCATCCGGCTTGTCGAGGGGGACGAAGTGGTCTCCATGACGGTGCTGCGCCATGTGGAGGCCTCCACCGCCGAGATCTCGGCTTATCTCAAGCGCAAGCGTCAGGAGAGCATGGCCGAAGAGGACGCCGTCGAGGCTCTGGAGGCCGAGGAGGAGAACGGCGCCGAAGAGGAGGCCGCGCTCTCCGACGAGCGTTACGCCGAGATGTCCGAAGCCGAGGAGACGGTCCTGACCGTCACCAGCGAGGGCTTCGGACGCCGGACTTCGGCCTATTATTATCCGATCAAGGGACGCGGGGCTCAGGGCGTGAAGGCTTTCTCCTTCACGGGCCGACGCGGCGGTCAGCAGGTGGTGGCGACTCTGCGCGTGGAGGCGGGCGATCAGCTGATGCTCGCCACCGACGGCGGACAGGCCATCCGCTCCTTCGCGGATCAGATCTCGGTGCAGTCGCGCAGCGGCTCGGGGGTGACGCTCTTCCGCGTCGGCGAGGGCGAGCGCGTGGTTTCGGTGGCGCGTCTCGCCGCCGAAGAAGAGGAAGGCTGAGGCCGGGGAAGGACGGCGCGGCGGGCCCGAGCCTCCCGCCGTCCTTCATCCGGCGTGTCGGCGCGGCGATCCCGGACGGTCGTTTCGTCCGCCTCCGGGCGGAGAGGCGCGTCGGAGAACTCCGGCGGGCCTGGGATCAGAAGAGGCGGAAAAGCCGCTCCGCCTATTTCTTCCACCTGTCGATGACCCCGGATCCCCAGGACTTGACGCCTTCGACCTTCTCTCTGGCTTCGGGCAGGATCTGGTCCTTCGTGTAGTCATAGGCGGATCCGGCGGCATCTCTGGCGGCGGGGACGATCCTGTCCTTTGCATATTCATATGAAGTCCCGATCGCCGAGGATGCGGCGGGGACGATCTTGTCCCTTGTATAGACGTATGAAGTTCCGATCGCCGCAGATGCGGCGGGGACCACGGTGTATCTCGTGAAGTCGACCGCATCCAGGACCGCCGGATAGGCATGGTCGACCGCCACATATCTGACGGCGGCGGCGGCTCCCGTCACGTCGCCCCAGAATTCCCTGGCCATGACCATCACGACATGGCCGACGGTCTCCACCTTGGACAGGCCCAGATCATGGGCTTCCTTGACGGACAGAACGATCAGCGTTCCGTTGTCGATGATCCGGTACCAGGCCGCGCCGTTCTTGATGACGTAAATGGCGACCGTCTTGTATTCGACGTTGCTTGCGGGGTCTTTCGCATGCGCGGGACCCACATGCGCAATATTCGAGATCAGCAGGGCGGCGAACAGAGCGATGAAGCCGGTGAGTGTCTTTTTCATTCGGGCGCTCCGGAATTTCATGGAATCAATCTGGACATGAAAAACATAGGGCGCCCCATCAATGCCCTCAATGGTGGAGTTTCATTTTGTAAAAAATCATTCACGATATTGTCGTCATCGAATTCTCCATATCGAATGGAGATTCCGGATTTTATCGAGCTCAGGGTTGCGGTCGGAGCCGCGCGCGGGATCAGGGCGAGCCTGCGCCTTCCTCGTCGAGGAGACGGCGCTTTCCTTGTCCCGTCCCAGAAGGGCGGAGGCCGCCGGAACGGGCCGTTCCGGGCGGGAGAAGGGGGAGAGGGCGGCGGAGTCCGCTTCCCGAGGCTCAGGCCTCCGGTTCGCCGGAAAGACGCCTGATCCGCCGGGCTCTTACGACAGGAGCAGCTTGTCGTCGCGGATCTCTTCGCCGCGGACTTTGGAGAACATCTCCAGCAGATCGCCGATGGTCATGCTCTGGCGCTCCGGATCGGCGACGTCCAGCGCGATCCGGCCCTGATGCAGCATGATCGTCCGCGAGCCATGCGCGAGGGCGTCGGCCATGGAATGCGTCACCATCAGCGTGGTCAGGCCGTATTGCGCCACCACGTCGCGGGTCAGCTCCAGCACGAATTTCGCCATCCGCGGGTCCAGAGCCGCCGTATGCTCGTCGAGCAGCAGGATCCGGCTCGGCGCGAGGGTCGCCATCACGAGGCTCACCGCCTGACGCTGACCCCCCGACAACAGTCCGATCCGGTCGCCGAGTCGGTTCTCCAGCCCCAGACCCAGAGGCTTCAGCCGCTCGCGGAAGAGCGCCCGGCGCTCCTCGCGCACGGCCTTGCCGAAGCCGCGCCGCCCGCCGCGCTTGAGCGCCAGCGCCATGTTCTCCTCGATGCTCAGCGTGGCGCAGGTGCCCGCGAGCGGATCCTGAAACACCCGCGCCGCCAGCTTCGCCCGTTTGTGCACCGGCTGGAAGGTCACCTCCTGATCCTCGATCCGGATGCGGCCCTGCGTGGGGGCCGCCTCGCCCGAGAGCGCCCCGAGCAGCGTCGATTTCCCCGCGCCGTTCGAGCCGATCACCGTGACGAAGGCGCCCGTCGGAATGGTCAGCGAGACGCCCCGCAGCGCATGGTTCTCGATGGCCGTGCCCGGATTGAACACCACATGCAGATTCTCGACGCTGATCATGAGGCGGCTCCCTTGCGGGCGGCGCGCTGACGCATCTCGGCGCGGATCTTCGGGGCGATCAGCGCCGCCGCCACGATCAGCGCCGTGATCAGGTTGAGATCCGAGGCCTGAAGCCCCACCGAGCCCAGATTCTGCATCGCCACCGCCAGAGCCAGCCGATAGATGATCGAGCCCAGCACGCAGGCCGTCAGCACCACCCAGATGCGTCCGCTGCGGAAGAAGGTCTCGCCGAGCACCACCGCCGCCAGGCCGAAGACGATGGTGCCCGCCCCCGAAGTCACGTCGGCGAAGCCGCTGGTCTGCGCGAAGAGCGCCCCCGCCAGAGCCACGAGGCCGTTCGACAAGGCGAGTCCGAAATAGGTGTAGGCGCGGGAATCGGCGCCCTGGGCGCGCAGCATCCGGGCGTTGACGCCCGTCGCCCGCAGCGCGAGTCCGAAATCGCTGACGAACAGCAGCGTCAGCAGCCCCGTCACGAGCAGAACCACCAGCCCCACCGCCAGAGGCCGCGCGTAAAGCCCCGAAAGCCCCATCTGCGCGAAGGGGGTGACGATGGTCTCCTGACCCAGCAGCGAGAGGTTCGGCGCGCCCATCACCCGGATGTTGATCGAGAACAGCGCGATCATCGTCAGGATCGAGGCGAGGATGTGCAGCACCCCGAAGCGGATCGCCAGAACGCCCGTCGCCAGACCCGCCAGAGCTCCCGCCCCCAGAGCCGCCAGACAGGCCAGCCAGGGATTCCATCCCCCGAGGATCAGCACCGCCGCCACGCCCGCCCCGAGCGGAAAGCCGCCGTCCACGGTCAGGTCGGGGAAGTCGAGCGCCCGGAAGGTGAGGAAGACGCCAAGGCCCACAAGGCCGAAGATCAGACCCAGCTCGATGGCGCCCCAGAAGGCGTAGGCGTTGATGAGGTTGAAGAAAGTCATGGGATCTTTCGCACGTCGTCGGTTGCGCGTGAAGACGCCGCGCCGGAAGGGCGGGCGCGGCGGGGAAGGGGGCGACCGGCGCGCGCGCAGCCCTCGGCCGAGGGCTCCCGATCCCCGTCCGGAACCTCCGCTCCGCAGGGCGGATCATGCGGGAGGCCCCGGCTCGCCGTCCTGACGCCCGGGAGCCGGAAGCCGGCTCCCGGATCGCCGGGATCACTCGGCGGGGACGGCCTCGGCGGGCGCCTCTTCGGCGGCCTCCTCCGCAGCGGGCTCTTCGGCGGCGGCTTCCTCGGCGGCGGGAGTGACGCGGGCGAGCAGCGCCTCCGGCAGCGTGATCCCGAGCGCTTCGGCGGCTTCGAGGTTCACCTTCAGATCCGTGCCGACCGCCACGCGGGCGGGCAGATCGGCGGGCTTCTTGCCCTTCAGGATCTGCACGACGTAATCGGCGGTCTGCACGCCGACCTGATAATAATCGAAGCCGAGCGCCGCCACGGCGCCGCTGGCGACGAAGCTGGTCTCGCCGCCGATCACCGGAGTCTTCGAGGCCCCGGCGCCGTTGACCAGCGCGTCGATGGCCGAAGCCACGGTGTTGTCGGTAGGGGCGTAGATGACGTCCACGCGCGGGCCGAGGCCCTGGGCGGCGCTCTGGACCTCGGAGGTGCGCGAGGCGGTGGCCTCGACCACCGTGAAGCCCTGGCCCGGCGCGGCGGCCTTCAGCGCCGCGACCAGAACCACGGCGTTGGCCTCGCCGGGATTGTAGACGACGCCGATGGTCTTGGCCTGGGGCAGGATCTCGCGGATGAGCTTCACGTGATCGGCCACCGGCGACAGGTCGGAGAGGCCCGTGACGTTGCCGCCGGGCTTCGCGAGGCTCGCCACCAGCTTGGCGGCCACCGGATCGGTGACGGCGGTGAAGACGATGGGGATGTCCTGGGTGGCGGCGGCCAGAGCCTGAGCCGTCGGGGTGGCGATGCCGACCAGAACCGCCGGATTCTCGCCGACGAACTGGCGCGCGATCTGCGCGGCCACCGCCGGATTGCCCTGGGCGGTCTGATAGGAGAAGCGGATGGTGTCGCCGGCGCGGTATCCGGCGGCGTCCAGCCCGTCGATGAGGCCCCGTCGGGCGGCGTCCAGCGCGGGATGCTCGACGATCTGCGAGACGGCGATCAGGGGTCGCTCCTGAGCCATGGCGCCGCCGAAGGGAAGCGAGACGAGGCTTGAAGCCGCCAGCAGAACTGAGCCAATAAGGAAAGGACGACGGATCATGCGAGACCTCCCGAAGCGCGTCAGAGCGCGCGGACCTGTGCGGCCCGCAGGCCGGTTTCACAAAATGTAACGGAAACCTCCGAAGGCGCGCAAGCCTCGCGCCATTCCGGAGAGGACCGGCGAAAGGGAGAGGAACATGGCGCGCAGCGGCGGAAGGCTTCTGGTCGAGGCCCTGGAGGAGCAGGGGACGGAGCGCGTCTTCTGCGTGCCCGGCGAAAGCTATCTGGAGGCTCTGGACGCGCTGAGGGATTCGAAGATCCGCCTGATCGTCGCCCGCCAGGAGGGCGGCGCCGCCCTGATGGCCGAAGCCGAGGGCAAGATGAGCGGACGCCCCGGCATCTGCTTCGTGACGCGCGGCCCCGGCGCGACCAACGCTTCGGCGGGGGTGCATGTGGCGCGTCAGGACTCCACGCCGATGATCCTCTTCGTGGGCCAGGTGGAGCGGGCGCATCTCGGCCGCGAGGCCTTTCAGGAGGTGGACATGGCCGCCTTCTTCGGGCCTCTGGCGAAATGGGCCGCGACCATCCCCGACGCCGACCGCATTCCGGAATACGTCTCGCGGGCCTTCCATGTGGCGATGAGCGGGCGTCCGGGTCCGGTGGTCCTCGCCCTGCCCGAGGACATGCTCGTCGACCGGACGGAGGCCGCCGTCCCGCGCCGCGTCGAGGCCGCGGAGCAGACTCCGAGCGCCGCGCAGATCGAATGGGTGCGGCGGTTGCTCTCGATCTCGCGCCGCCCGACGCTGATCGCCGGGGGCTCGCGCTGGACGCCCGAGGCCGTGCGGGCGCTGCGGGCGGTCGCCGAGCGCTGGATGCTGCCCGTGGCCTGCTCCTTCCGTCGCCAGAGCCTCTTCGACAACGAGCATCCGCTCTATGCGGGGCATCTGGGGCTCGGGCTGGACGGCGCCTTGCGCAAGCGCGTCGAGGCTTCGGATCTGGTGATCCTGCTCGGCGGGCGCTTCAGCGAGATCCCGAGCCAGGGCTACGAGCTGCTGAAGGTTCCGAGCCCCGATCAGCGGCTGATCCACATCCATCCCGATCCCGACGAACTGGGCCGGGTCTATGCGCCGAATCTCTCCGTCTGCGCGACGCCGGGGGGCTTCCTCGGGGCGCTGCACGAGGCCGAGGGCCCGCCCTCGACGCCGCTCTGGGCGCCCGAGGCCGCCCGGCCTCACGCCGCCTTCGAGATCTGGAGCGCCCTCCCCGAGACGACGCCGGGGCCTCTGGCCATGGAGGCGGTCATGGCCCATCTGCGCGAGACGACTCCCAATGACGCGATCACCACCAACGGCGCCGGGAATTACGCCGCCTGGCTGCATCGCCACTGGCGCTGGCGGCGCTACGGAACCCAGCTCGCCCCGACTTCGGGCAGCATGGGCTACGGCCTGCCCGCCG
The DNA here is from genome assembly GCF_028688855.1 of Neomegalonema sp. Lineage (GTDB taxonomy): Bacteria > Pseudomonadota > Alphaproteobacteria > Rhodobacterales > Rhodobacteraceae > Neomegalonema. The sequence goes on from NZ_JAQTXI010000003.1 coordinate 178,037, forward strand.
CCGTCGCGGCGAAGCTGCGCCATCCGAAGCGGGAGGTCCTCTGCTTCGCCGGAGACGGCTGCTGGCAGATGACCATGCAGGAGCTGGGGACGGCCGCTCAGGAGGGGGCGGCGCTTCTGGCCCTGATCTGCGACAACGGCCAGTACGGCACGATCCGCATGCATCAGGAGCGCGCCCATCCGGGCCGCCAGAGCGGCACCGCCCTGAAGAACCCCGATTTCGCCGCCGTCGCCCAGGCCTATGGCGTCTTCGGCCAGAGGGTCGAGCGCAACGAGGACCTCCCCGAGGCCCTCGCCGCCGCCCGCGCCGCGACCGCCGCGGGGCGGCCCGCCGTGCTGCATCTGATCCTCGATCCGGAGGCCATATCGCCGGGCCGCAGACTGGAGCGCGTCGCGGAGGCGGGCGCCGGATTCCGCGCCGACTCCGCCCTTCCCGACGCCGAGCCGGAGCCGCTCTGACGCCGCAGGCCGCCTCTTCGCGCCCCCCAAGCTCTTGACCCTCAAGGGGCGGCGCGATACCTCCGGCTGGTCAGGCTTTCCTGAAGCCTCTTCCGAGGAGACCGACTCATGACCTCCGGCCCCTTCGCGCGTTACGAGGCGCTCCGCGCCGAGGGCCTGCTGGCCGAAGACGCGCCTCAGCGCGCGGTCGCGCAGAAGATTCAGGATCTCCACGAGCGGCTCGAGGCATGGACTCCGCCGCCTCTGCCCGGCGAGGGCGGCGGCGGCAAGCCCTGGCGCTTCGCCTTCCTGAAGAAGCCCGCCTCCTCGCCGCAGACTCCGCGCGGACTTTACATCTGGGGCGGGGTGGGGCGGGGCAAGACCATGCTCATGGACCTCTTCTTCGAGGAGGCCCCCGTCGAGCCCCGGCGCCGGGTGCATTTCCACGCCTTCATGCGCGAGATCCACCAGCGCCTCGCCGAGGCGCGTCAGAGCGGCGTGGCCGATCCGGTGCCTCCGGTGGCGCGGGGCGTGGCCGAGAGCGCGCGGCTGCTCTGCTTCGACGAGATGGAGGTCTCGGACATCGCCGACGCCATGATTCTCGGGCGGCTCTTCGAGGCCTTGTTCGCTCTGGGCGTGGTGGTGGTGACCACCTCCAACCGCCATCCGGCGGATCTCTACAAGGACGGGCTCAACCGCGACAGCTTCAAGCCCTTCATCGCCCTGATCCAGGAGCGCATGGAGGTGGTGGAGCTGGTCGGGGCGCGGGATCACCGCATGGCGGGCCTGGCCTCCAACGAGGCCTGGTTCGGCGGCCCCGTCGCCGAGGCCACGATCCACGTGGATGAGATCTGGCGCCGCCTGACCGACGGGGCCACGGGCGCCTCCGAGGCGCTGCGGGTGCAGGGGCGCGACGTGGTGATCCCCCGCGCCTGGGACGGCGTGGCGCGGGCGACCTTCGGCGATCTCTGCGCGCGGCCTCTGGGGCCTGCGGATTACCTCGCCATCGCCGACCGCTACCACACCCTGATTCTGGAGCGCGTGCCGCTGCTCGGCCCGGCCCGCCGCAACGAGGCCCGGCGCTTCATCACCCTGGTCGACGTGCTCTATGATTCCGGACGTCGCCTGATCATCTCCGCGACGGGCGAGCCCGAAGACCTCTACGTCTCGGGAGACGGCGCCTTCGAGTTCGGGCGCACCGTCAGCCGCCTGAACGAAATGCGCTCCGCCGAATGGCTGGAGACCTTCGCCGACGCCCGCGCCCAGGCCGCCGAAGAGGAGACCCACGCATGACCGATGGAAAGACTCCGGGAAAAACTCCGGCGAAGGCCGCCGCGCCTTCCGAGGGCCCCCGGGCGGGCGAAACCGCGCCGCCCTTCGTCGCGCCCGCTCTGGGCGAAGCCGCCGAGGAGGGGGTCTTCGATCTCTCGAAGACGCGGGGACGCTGGGTCGCGCTCTATTTCTACCCGAAGGACGACACCTCCGGCTGCACCCTGGAGGCCCAGGAGTTCACCGCCCTCAAGGCCGAGTTCGCGGCTCTGGGGGCTCTGGTGGTCGGGGTCTCGCGCGATCCGCTGAAGGCCCACGAGAAATTCCGCCTGAAGCATGGTCTGGAGCTCGACGCCCTCGTCTCCGATCCCGAAGGCGAGGTCTGCCAGGCCTATGGCGTCTGGGTCGAGAAGAGCATGTACGGCAAGAAGTACATGGGGATCGAGCGGGCCACCTGGCTGATCGATCCTCAGGGCGTGGCGCGGCGGGTCTGGCGCAAGGTCAGGCCCGAGGGCCACGCCGCCGAGACTCTGGCGGTCCTGCGCGCGCAGATCCTCTGAAAGAGCCCGTCGCCGGAGGGGGAAGCCGGTTGACGGAAATCCGGGGATCTCGCCTGAAAGTCGATCTCCTGTCCGTCGAGGGCGGGCTGTTTACTTGATTTTACCGGATGGATCGGAAAATCTCGGGGCGATCCGTCATGTTCAGGACTCTCCTTCGGGTCCCCGTCCCCACCAGTTCGAGGCCGTCCAGATGTTCTCCAAATCCAAGCTCAACGCGCCCATCGACACGCAGGAGCCGGAGACGCAGCGTCCGGTCTCTCCCGGCTCCGTCTTCGGAACCTCCAGCCCTGTGAGTCCGCCCATGAACGCCTCCGCTCCCGCTCCCGCCAGCTCCGCCGTGGCGCGGCGGTCGGTGACCTCGCTGATTTCGGCGGATCTGACCATCCGGGGCGATCTCGTCGCCGAGGGAGACGTCCAGATCGAGGGCGTCATCGAGGGCGACATCCGTTCGGGCATGGTGACCGTCGGCGAGACCGCCGTGATCCGCGGCGAGATCGTCGCCGACGACGTGGTGGTCAACGGACGCGTGATCGGCCGCATCCGGGGCAACAAGGTGCGGCTCTCCAATTCGGCCCATGTTCAGGGCGACATCCTGCACAAGAGCATCGCCATCGAGGCGGGCGCCCATTTCGAGGGCTCGGTGCAGCGCGCCGAAAATCCTCTGGGCGATCAGGAGGTGCGTCAGATTCCCGGGCCCCATCACCAGGGCTGAACCGGGACTCGCGGAGAAGATCCGGGCGTCGCGGAGCTGCGCGGCGCCCTGCGTCCGGAGGAGGGGGAGGGCGGACGGGCCCCCCCGCCCCGAGATCTCCCGCCCGAGGGTCCCGCCTGAGGGATCCTGAAGGCCCTTACGCGCCCTGGGCGTCGGCGCGGCTCTTGCCGGCGGCGTCGGCGGCCAGCGAGGCGCCCATGAAGTCGTCGAGATCGCCGTCGAGCACGCCCTGCGAATCCGAGGTCTCATGCCCGGTGCGCAGGTCCTTCACCATCTGGTAGGGCTGGAGGACGTAGCTGCGGATCTGGTGTCCCCAGCCGTTTTCGCCCTGGGAGTCGCGCATGGCGGCGTCGGCGTCGGCGCGCTTCTGGAGCTCCATCTCGTAGAGCCGCGACTTCAGCGCCTTCATGGCGATGTCGCGGTTCTGATGCTGCGACTTCTCCGAGCTGGTGACGACGATTCCGGTCGGCAGATGGGTGATGCGCACCGCCGAATCGGTCTTGTTGACGTGCTGGCCGCCCGCGCCCGAGGCGCGCATGGTGTCGATGCGGATGTCCTTGTCCTGGACCTCGATCACGATGGTGTCGTCGACCACCGGATAGCACAGCACCGAGGAGAAGGAGGTGTGCCGCCGCGCCTGGCTGTCGAAGGGCGAGATGCGCACCAGACGATGCACCCCCGTCTCGTTCTTGAGCCAGCCATAGGCGTTTTCGCCCTTGATCTGATAGGTGGCCGACTTGAGCCCGGCCTCTTCGCCGAGGGTCTCCTCCATCAGCTCGACCTTGTAGCCGCGCTTTTCGGCCCAGCGCAGATACATGCGCGAGAGCATCAGCGCCCAGTCGCAGGATTCGGTTCCGCCCGCTCCGGCGTGGACTTCGAGGAAGGCGTCGTTGCCGTCGGCCTCTCCGGAGAGCAGGGCCTCCATTTCGGCGCGATGGGCCTTTTCGCGCAATTCGCCGAGGGCGGCCTCGGCTTCGGAGACGATTTCGGAATCGCCCTCGGCCTCGCCGAGCTCGATGAAGCCGAGATTGTCCTCCAGCCCGCCTTCGAGCGCCCGGTAGCCGTCGATGGATTCCTCCAGGATCCGCCGGTCGCGCATGACCTGCTGCGCCTTCGCCGGATCGTTCCAGAGATCCGGAGCCTCCGCGCGGGCGTTGAGCTCCTCCAGACGCAGGGGCGCGGTCTCCCAGTCCAGCCGGCGACGCAGCAGGGCCAGGGACTGGCGAATCTCTTCGACGACGCTTTGCGTTTCGGCGCGCATGGGCGGGGACTTTCAAATTCGGATCTTGGCGATGTCGGAGGTTATATAGCCGCGCCGGGAGATGGGGTAAAGACCGCCTCCCCCGACGCGATCCGCAAGGCCCGGGAGTCAGTAGACTCCGTCGAGCCGGAAGCCTTCGCCCGCCTGAGCCGCCGCGCCGGGCGCGGGCGCCTGGCCGGGAGCGGGCGGCGGCGCGCCGTAGAACAGCGGCGCGTTCGGCTGGGCCTGAGGCGCCTGCTGCGGCTGGGCCGGAAACTGCGGCTGGGGCTGCGGGAAGCCTCCGCGCGGCGCCACGGGGATCAGCCGACCGGTCAGGGGGTCCATGTGGTATTCCGAGACGCCCGGAAGAGGCTGCTGCGGGGCGGCGGTCTGCACGGGGCGTCCGTATTGATCGACGTAGAAGGGCGCGGCCTGGGGCTGCTGCGCCTGGGGCCAGGAGGGCGCGGGAGGCGCAGGCGGCTGATAGCCGACCGGATTGCCGTAGACGTCGAGCAGCGGGCCGGAAGGCTGGGCCGCCGCCGGGACGCCGCTCCGCCAGGGGTCGTAGCCGCCCGGCGCAGGCGCCGCCGGAGCGCCGAAGACGCCCGCGCCCCATCCGCCGCCGTCGTCATGTCCGTAGCCGTAGCCCATCTCGCCCACCGGCGGCGCGAAGATGTCGGCGCTCGGGGCGTAGCTGTCGTCGTCTTCGGGCTCGGTTCCGGCGCGGAAGGCCTCCATGATCATGTCGTCGCTGGCGACGCCCTCGGGCATGCGCTGGCCGGTGCGCCGGTCGATCCGCACGAAGGAGACTCCTTCCGGAACCGCGAAGGCCTTGGGCGGCTGGTCCTTGAGCGCATCGCCCATGAAGATCTCGAAGACCGGGCCGCAGAGTCCGCCGCCCGAGGCCTCGCGGCCGAGCTCCTGGGGGGTGTCGAATCCCATGAAGCAGCCGAGCAGCAGGTCGGGCGTATAGCCGATGAACCAGGCGTCCTTGGCGTCGTTGGTGGTGCCGGTCTTGCCCGCGATGGGGCGTCCGAGGCGCTTGAGGCGGGTGGCGGTGCCGCGCTGGATCACGCCTTCCATCATGGAGGTGGTCTGATAGGCGGTCACCGGGTCGAGCACGCGCTCGCGGGCCTGGGGGATCGGCGGAGAGACGCCCGGCTCGGCGGTCGCGCAGCCCTCGCAGAGCCGCGAATCGGCCCGCAGGATGGTGACGCCGTTGCGGTCCTGCACGCGGTCGATGAGGCTCGGCGCGACGCGCTCGCCGCCGTTGGCGATCATGGCGTAGGAGGTCGAGAGCCGCTGGAGCGTGGTCTCGCCCGAGCCCAGCGCATAGGCCAGAAGATTGGGCATGCCGTCGTAGACGCCCAGACGGACGGCGTAGTCGCCGATCACGTCCATCCCGACGTCCTGCGCCATGCGCACGGTGATGGCGTTGTAGCTGCGCTCCAGACCCACGCGCACGGGGGTGGGGCCGTTGAAGCGGCGGCTGAAGTTCTCGGGGCGCCAGACGCCCTGTCCGGCGCCCTGGTCCACGCTGACCGGAGCGTCCAGCACCACGGTGGCGGGGGTGTAGCCATGGTCCAGAGCGGCCGCGTAGAGGATCGGCTTGAAGGCCGAGCCCGGCTGACGCTTCGCCTGGGTGGCGCGGTTGAACACGCTGGCCTGGGCGCTGAAGCCGCCCTGCATCGCGAGGATGCGCCCCGTATGGGGATCCATCGCCATGAGCGCGCCGTTGACGTTCGGCGCCTGACGCAGCTGCCAGGAGGCGCCGCCGTTGGCCTTGGGATCCACGGGCGCGACATAGACCACGTCGCCGACCTTCAGCGCCTCGCCCACGGCCTTGGGCGTGGCCCCGAGCCCGCCGCCCTCGCGGCGCGGACGCGCCCAGCGCACGGATTCGAGCGTCAGCTCCAGCGGCGCGGAATCGAGCCCCTCGCGGGGTTCGGGGGCGAAGGCGGCGGTCTTGGCGTCGACCGCCGTGATCACGCCGAGCCGCCAGTCTCCGAGGTCGCGGGGGGCGCGGATCTCGCCGAGGGCCTTGCGGCGGGCCTCCTCGTCCATGGCCGCGACGCCCTCGATGCGGCCCACGGGGCCGCGCCAGCCGTCGCGCCGGTCGTATTCGCTGAGCCCCTCGCGCAGGGCCCGTCCCGCCAGAGCCTGCAGGGCGGGGTCGATGCTGGAGCGCACCACGAGTCCGCCGCCATAGGCGGCCTCCTCGCCGAAGCGCGCGATCAGCTCGCTGCGGATCTCCTCGATGGGATAGGCCATGGCCCAGTCGTAGGCCTCCGGCGCGCGGCGGGCGGTGGGATCGTCGAGCCGGGTCTCGAGCGGCCTGGCCATGGCGGCCTCGGCCTCTTCGGGCGTGAGGTAGCCGTTGTTGCGCATCTCGCGCAGCACGTAGTTGCGGCGGCTCGTGGCGATCTCCTTGTTGCGCACCGGATGCAGCTGCGAGGGGCGCTGGGGCAGGGCGGCCAGATAGGCGGCCTCCTCGGGCTCCAGCTCGGCGAGGCTCTTGCCGAAATAGGTCTGGGCGGCGGTGGCCACGCCGCTGGCGCCCGCGCCGAGGTAGATCTGGTTCAGATAGATCTCGAGGATCTGGTCCTTGCTCAGGGCCCGCTCCAGGCGGAAGGCGAGGATGGCCTCCTTGATCTTGCGTTCGATCTCGCGCTCGTCGCCGACGAGCATGACCTTGACCACCTGCTGCGTGATCGTCGAGGCGCCGCGCATGCGTCCGCCCTGGAGCACGCCCCGCACCGCGTTGCCCAGCGCCAGGGGATCGACGCCCGGATGGCTGAGGAAGCGCTTGTCCTCGGCGCTGATGAAGGATTGGCGCACCAGAGGCGGAATCTCGGCGATGGGCGCGAAGATCCTGCGTTCGCGGGCGAATTCGGCGATGGGCGCGCCGTCGGCGGCGTAGACCTTGGAGAGTTCGGGCGGCTTGTAGTCGGCGAGCTGATGATGGTCGGGCAGATCGCGGCCGTACCACCAGAAGACTCCGGCGGCCGCCGCCACCCCGAGCACGCTCAGGATCGCGATGAGGCTGAAGAGATGACCGAAAAACCGCATGATTCCGCCTTCAGGCGCGGCGCGCCGGGGGAGGACGCCGCCAGCTTCCGTTATGCGCGCAGGGCGCCGGATTTGTCCAGCGCCCCTCCCCGGCGCGGAAAGTCGCGCCCGGGCTCATCCGCATATGGGCTTCAGTGCAGGCGACGCCAGGAATCCAGCGCCTTCAGCACGGCGTCGGCGGCCTTGACGCGCCATTCCTCCGACTGGAGGCGCTTCAGATCCGCGTCGTTGGACATGAATCCGAGCTCCACCAGCACGGCGGGGGTGTCGGGGGCGCGCAGCACGACGTAGTTCGCCGGACGCACCGCGCGGGTCACCACCGGAGCGATCACGGCGAACTCCTTCATGATCTCGTCGGCGAACTCCTTGGAGAGGTTCCGCGTGGTGCGCCGGGCGAGGTCGATCAGGGTGCGGGCGATGTCGATGTCCTCGCGGGCGAGGATCACGCCGCCGACCTGGCCCACCGAATCCTTGTTCTGGATGATCTGCTCGAGCCGCTCGTTGGAGCCCTGTTCGGAGATCAGATAGGCCGTGGCGCCCGAGACTCCCGCGTCGTCCAGCGAATCGGCGTGGATGGAGATCAGGATGTCGGCGTTGACCACGCGGGCGGCCTCCACGCGGTCCTCGAGCTCGACGAAGCGGTCGCTGTTGCGGGTCATGTGGACCTCGAAGCGTCCGCTCGCGACGAGCTTGTCGCGCAGCAGCTTGGCGAAGTCGAGCACCACGTCCTTTTCGCGCACGCCGCTGCGCACCGCGCCCGGATCCTTGCCGCCATGGCCCGGATCGAGCATCACGAGCATCTTCTTGACCGCAGGCGCGGGCGGCGGAGGCGGAGCGGGACGGGGCGTCGGGGCCGCCATGGCGACCTGCTGGCCCTCGGGGCGCGAGAAGAGCGTGTTCAGCGCCGAGACGTCGCCCACCGAAGGCGCGTAGGGCGTTCCGGCGAGGCCCGTCCGCGACTTGCCGCGCGGCGAGGGCGCTTCGGCGTTGGCCTTGCGCACGGCGCTTTCGGCGCGGCGCTCGGTCTTGAGCGGCCCGGCCGGAGGCGCGGGACGGGCCGGCGCCGCCACGACCGGAGCGGGCGCGGGAACGGGGGCGGACTGGGCCGGAGGAGTCGGCGCGGCGACCACCGGCGCGATGGTCGGGCGGAGCAGATTGGGCCCTGCGGCCTCGCGCAGCCGGGCGAGGCGCGCCTCCTCGGCGGCCTGGAGGGCGGCCATGCGGACGCGCTCCTCGATCAGGCGGCGCTGGGTGTCTTCGGCCAGACGGCGGCCTTCCTCGGCGAGGCGGCGGTTCTCCTCGGTGAGGCGGCGCATCTCCTCCTCGACCAGCCGCTGGGCGGCCAGAGCCGATTCGGCCGCCGCGGCGGCCGCGGCCGCAGCCGAGGCGGCGGCCTCCGTCTCCTCGGGCTTGCGGGCTTCGGGCTCCTCGGCGGGCGGGCGCTGCGTCCCGACGCGGGCGGGCGGCGCGGAGGGCGGCCCTGCGGTCAGGGGCTGTCCGTTGCGGGTGGCCAGCGCGATGTCGAGATAATGGGCCCTGCCGTCGGGCGCGGGGCGCAGATCATAGCCCAGAAGCTGGGCGGGCTCGGCGAGATCCAGCACCAGGCGCGAGACGCCCGGCACATGGGGGGCGTAGCCGAAGTTGCGGATCACGGGGCTGTCCACCGGCCCGGAGGTCTGGGGCAGGCCCCAGATCACTTCGGGCATGTCGATGATCAGCCGGTCCGGATTGGCCGTGGTGAAGACGCGCGGCGTCAGGGGCTGGTCGAGCTCCATGACGACGTGCGCTCCGGCGGCGAAGCTGTCGATGCGCACGGCCTTGACCGAAGGCGCGGCCCAGACGGGCGTCGCCAACAGGAGGGCGAGGACGCAGAGGGCGCGACGAAGAACCGGCAGAGCCTGCGCCGCGCCGGAGCCGACGCGGGGAAAGGCCCTGATGATCCGGCTCCGCCAGGAAGGGGGGCGGGTTCTCGACATTCTGCTCGATCCTGAACTTCAGCCTGCTCGCCGCAAAGGTCTTCGTCTGGGCGGAAAGGCTTTTTTCGGTCCTTGTATCATATCTCCGCGCCAACCTAAAAAACATTTGGCGCGAGGGGCGGGGCGCGTCTAGTATGACGGTGCGCGGCTCCGGAGCGGGATCCGGCGGAGGGACTCCGCCTTCGAATGCTTCAGCGCCGAGGCTTCCCCCCAAGAGAATCCATCTCCGGCGGGATCCGTATGATTTTTGCGCCGTTACGATTAAGCCCGAGTTTATCGTAAAGGCGCGCGCGCTCAAAAAGGTCCGTCGGGATGATTTGGGCGCTCTCCCCATACGGCCGTCCCTTGCGGCGGCCGCTCCGCGCGACCTGACGCCGAGAGGCGGAAGATTCAACCATACCAAGCCCTACGAGTCAGGTTTTGCTTCATGTTCTTCAGGCGGGGCGCTCAAGGCGGAGGAACGGCGGGCCCAAAGGCCGCCTCCGAGCCTGCGGCCCCCGACCGCATCAACAGATCAGAAAGGCGGCGGCGCGCGCAGGCGGCGCCTGCGGACCCGGCGGCGTGATCCGACCGGGCCGTCAGCCCTTGCGCGCGCTCCGATCGACGCATCCATGCCCAGAAAAATGCTCATCGACGCGAGCCACCCGGAGGAGACCCGGGTCGTCGTCGTGGACGGCCAGCGGGTCGACCAGTTCGACTTCGAGACCATCACCAAGAAACAGATCGCCGGAAACGTCTATCTCGCGCGCGTGACGCGCGTCGAGCCGTCGCTCCAGGCGGCCTTCGTGGAGTATGGCGGGAACCGGCACGGCTTCCTGCCCTTCAGCGAGATCCATCCGGACTACTACCAGATCCCCCACGCCGACCGCGCCGCCCTGCTGGCCGACGCCGCCCGCGCCTATCAGGAAGAGGCCGAGGAGCGCCCCGCCCGCGAAAGCCGCAACGGCGGCCGCGGACGCGACGACCGCAACGGCGGCCGCGGACGCAACGGCGGACGCGAGGTCGAGCGCGCCGGAAGCCGCGACGGGTCGTCGCGGCGCGAGGCCGAGGCCTTCGACTCCGGGGCGGAGGACGCCGTCTCCGGAGACGCCGATTCGGGCGCCCAGGGCGGACGCGAGGAATCGCGGAACGACGGCGGACGTCGCGGAAGGGGTCGGGGCCGGGGGCGCGACCGTCGCCGCAACGATTCCCGGGGCGGCTGGGTCGAGGTCCTGGAGCGCGAGGTGACGCTCGAGGACGGCGGTTCGGCGCGTCTGCTCCGTCTGGAGCGCCGCGCCGCCGAGGCGCAGGAGTCCGAAGCCCGGGAGCCCGCAGAGGCGCCCGCCGCGCAGGTCCTTCAGGAGACCGGACCCGGGGAGGCCCCCCTCCAGGAGGAGGGCGCCGTCCGGGAGGTGACCCTCGAAGACGGGACCGTCGCCCGCCTGAGCGAGCCGGACGAGCGCAAGGGACCGGCCCAGGCCATGGCCGCCTCGCCGGACGATTCGACCAGCGGCGAGGGAACGGGCGGACGTCGGGCGCGCTATCTGCGCCGCCGCCGTCCGGGCGGAGGCAAGGGCCGGGGCAAGCCGCGCGACGAGAACGGCGCCGAGCCCCGCCAGGCCGCGGAGGAGGCGCCGGAGGTCGAGGAGATCGAGTTCGTCGGCCTCGACTCCGCGCGCGAGGACCAGGGCGAGGCCGAGAACGCCGAGGCCTTCGAGGTCGAGAGCGTCGGCGAGGAGGATTCCCGCGAGGAGGCCGAAGCCTCTTCGCCGCGCCGTTTCCCGCGCGGCCGCTACAAGATTCAGGAAGTCATCAAGAAGCGCCAGATCCTGCTGGTGCAGGTGGTGAAGGAGGAGCGCGGCACCAAGGGCGCGGCGCTCACGACCTATGTTTCGCTGGCGGGGCGCTATTGCGTGCTCATGCCCAACACGGCGCGCGGCGGCGGCATCAGCCGCAAGATCACCGAGGCCGCCGACCGCAAGCGCCTCAAGGAGGCCGCCGACGAGCTCGACGTGCCCAAGGGCATGGGTCTGATCGTGCGCACCGCCGGCGCCGACCGCACCAAGGCCGAGATCAAGCGCGACTATGATTACCTGATCCGCCAGTGGACCGCCGTGCGGGATCTGACGCTCGCCTCCATGGCGCCCAAGCTGGTCTACGAGGAAGGCGACCTCATCAAGCGCAGCCTGCGCGACCTCTATTCCCGCGACATCGAGGAGATCGTCGTCGAGGGCGACGACGGCTATCGCGAGGCCAAGGACTTCATGAAGATGCTCACGCCTTCGCATGCGAAGAACGTGAAGCCCTATCGCGACGACGTGCCGCTGTTCATCCGCCATCAGGTCGAGAGCCAGCTGACGGCCATGTTCAACCCCATCGTGCAATTGCGCTCGGGGGGCTACATCGTCATCAACATCACCGAGGCGCTGGTCGCCGTGGACGTGAACTCGGGCCGCTCGACGCGCGAGTACTCCATCGAGGACACCGCGCTCAAGACGAACCTCGAAGCCGCCGAGGAGCTGGCGCGCCAGATGCGCCTGCGCGACCTCGCGGGGCTGATCGTCATCGACTTCATCGACATGGACGATCCGCGCAACGACCGCGCCGTGGAGCGCAAGCTCAAGGACTGCCTCAAGAACGACCGCGCGCGGATGCAGATCGGGCGCATCTCGAACTTCGGCCTGCTGGAGATGTCGCGTCAGCGGCTGCGCCCCGGCATGCTGGAGGCCTCGACCAAGCCCTGTCCGCATTGTCAGGGCGTGGGGCATGTGCGCTCGGACGAATCCCTGGCGCTCTCCATCCTGCGCGAGGCCGAAGAGGCGGGCGTGCGCGAGCCGGGCGTCGGCATGAAGATCGTCGCGCCGGTCTCCATCGCGAACTACCTGATCAACCACAAGCGCGAGCGCCTGCTCAGCCTGGAGAAGCGCTACGCCCTGGCCGCCCATGTCGAGGGCGACCCGAGCCTGCCGCCCGCCGAGCATCGGCTCGAGCGCTTCCTCCTGACCGCCGCGATCCGCACGGAAGCCGGTCCGGTCGGGATCGACTCCAGCTTCGCCGACGCCGAAGAGGAGGAGATCGAAGCCCGCGCCGAGCCCCGCCGCATCGAGATCGAGACGCCGCGCAAGCCCGTCCCGACCGAGGAGCCCCGCTCCGACGAGGAGCTCGGCGAGGCGCCCGCCCCGGAGGCCGAAGCCCGCTTCGAGCCGCGCGAGGAGCGCGGCGGCCGTCGGGGCCGCAACGAGCGCAGGCCGCGCGGCGACCGCGCCCCCGAGGCGCGCCAGGCGGATCCTCTGCCGGTGATCGACCTGGGCGGCGGCGAGGAGTCCGGTTCGATCCTCGCGCCGGAGTTCCCGGCGCCTTCCGCGCCCGAATCCGGCGAAGGCCGGGGACGTCGCGCGCGCGGCAAGGGCGGACGTCGGGGCGAAGAGCGCAGGCCGCAGGCCGAGGAGGCTGCTCCGGGCGAGGCGGAGGCCGTCGCGCCCGAAGCCGCGCCCGAGCCCGGGCCCTCGGAGGACTTCAGCCGCGACGCCGCCACGGCCCTGCTGAGCCGTCCCGACGCGCTGGACCTGGCCGCCGGGAAGCTCTTCGCCGAGGCCGCCGCCGAGGCTGAAGCTCCCCGCATCGAGGCGCCCGCCGAAGCGGCCGCGCCCGTGGAGGCGGCCGAAGCCCCCAAGCCGGCCAGGCCCAGGCGCGCGCCGCGCGCCGCGAAGGCCCCCAAGGCCGCCGCGCCCGCCCCTGCGCCTCTCGCGGAGGCCGTGCCGGAGCCCGCTCCTGCGCCCGAGCCCGCCGCCAAGCCCGCTTCTGTCGCGGAGTCCGCCCCTGCGGCGGAGTCCGAGCCTGCGCCCGAGCCCGACGGACCCGCCCGGCCCAAGCGCAGCGGCTGGTGGTCGCGCGGCTGATCCGGCCGCCCCTGACGCAGAGAGCCTGACCTGAAGGCCCGCTCCCGACCGGAGCGGGCCTTTTCCGTCCTTGCGGTCCCGTCGGCCCGCTTGACGCCGCAGGGGCGGAGTCTTAGCTTGCCGGGCGCGCGACTCCTCGCGCGGCGGCGATTTGATCGACCGGATTGCGGGCCGCCTGACCAAACCCGCTAAAAGGTTGGAGCGCGTCTCCTGTCCCGCCGGTCTCTGGCCTTCGCATGGAGTCCCGCCGTCATGACTCAAGATCCCGCCGATTCCGCATCCGGCCGCTCCGGCTGGCGGACCCGCACCCTTCTGACGCATGAAGGGATCCGCCGCAGCCAGTTCGGCGAGCTGTCCGAAGCGATCTTCCTGACCCAGGCTTTCGCCTATCCCTCCGCCGAGGCCGCCGAGGCGCGCTTCACCGGCGAGGATCCCGGCTTCATCTACGCCCGTTACGGCAATCCGACCGTGGCCATGTTCGAGGATCGTCTGGCGGCGCTCGAAGGCGCCGAGGCCTGTTTCGCCACGGCTTCGGGCATGGCGGCGGTCAGCGCGGCGCTGTTGAGCCAGGTTCAGGCCGGAGACCGGGTGGTGGCCTCGAAGGCGCTCTTCGGCTCCTGTCTCTATATCCTGGAGAACCTGCTCCCGCGCTACGGCGTGGAGACGGTCTTCGTGGAGGGCGCCGACCTCGACGCCTGGCGCGCGGCCTTCAAGGGCGGCGCCCGCACGGCCTTCATCGAGACTCCCGCCAACCCGACCCTCGACCTCGTGGACATCCGCGCGGTCTCGGCCCTCGCCCATGAGGCGGGCGCGACGCTCATCGTGGACAACGCCTTCGCCTCGCCGATCTTCCAGCATCCGCTGCAGCTCGGGGCGGACGTCGTGGTCTATTCGGCCACCAAGCACATCGACGGCCAGGGCCGCGTGCTCGGCGGGGCGGTGCTGGGGACGACGAAGTTCATCCGCGAGACCCTGGAGCCCTTCATCAAGCATACGGGCGGCGCCTTGAGCCCCTTCTCGGCCTGGCTGCTGCTCAAGAGCATGGAGACCCTGGATCTGCGCGTGCGGGCTCAGGCCGCGAGCGCGGCGCGTCTGGCGGAGGCTCTGGCGGAGAGCCCGAAGCTGACGCGGCTGGTCTATCCGGGCCGCGACGACCATCCGCACCGCGCGGTGGCCAGAGCCCAGATGGAGGGCGGCGGGACCATGCTCTCGGTCGAGGTCGCGGATCAGGCGGCGGCCTTCCGGGTGATGAACGCCCTGAGGATCTTCACCATCTCGAACAATCTGGGCGACGCGAAATCCATCGTGACCCATCCGGCCACCACGACCCATCAGCGCCTGACGCCCGGAAAACGCGCCGAGCTGGGGATCTCGCCGGGACTTCTACGTCTTTCGGCGGGGCTTGAGGATCCGGAGGATCTGGTGGAGGATTTCCTGACGGCGTTGAAATCCGTCTGACCACTGAACATATGGGGAGAGCGGCGGATGGGCTTCCGGACTGCGGCGATCTGCGTGAGCGCGAGTCTGGCCGCCCTGGCCGTTTCTCCGGCATGGGCCTGCGCCCCGAGCTTCTTCACCCCGCCGCTCACCCTGGCCGAGCGCTTCGCGGAAGGCGCATGGCTGGCGGAGGCCGAAGTCCTCGGATTCGAGAAGCGCCCGAGCGGCTTCCTCCATGGCGACGCGGCGGGGACTCCGATGCGTCGGGCCGCCGTGAAGATCGACCGCGCGCTCTGGGGGGCGCCTCCCGAGCGCCTGACGATCCGGCAATGGGACGAGGAATTCCCCAATTACTGGATCTGCATGCGCTATGAGCCGGCCTTCTGCCCCGAGGCGAAGACCGGCGACAGGCTTCTGATCCTCGGCGCGCCCGGCCCGGAGGGGAAGGGCGAAAGCCTCGAATGCCTGACCGCAGAGGATGCGGAGAAGGCGCAGGCCCTCCGCAAGCTGGCGGAGGAGGCGCAGACGCGGGTCGCGACCCTGCGCGCAGCGGCCGGACAGGCGGCGCAAGGGCCGGAAGGCTACGCCGCCGCCATGGCCTCCGCCGAGGCTCTGGCGGAATATGGCGACCATCCCGCCACCGACGCCGCCTTCCGTCTGGCGATTTCTCTGGATTCCGCCCGTCCCGAAGCCTGGCTGCGTCTGGCGCGCCATCGTCTGGAGGGCGGGAGCGGAGTCCACCGGATTCCCGCCGCGCCGGAGGATCTGGAGGCGGGCCTTGCGGCGCTGGACGAATATGCCGCCCTCCATGGCGAGCATCCGCGCCTGAGGCGGCTGCGCGACGACCTCGCGATGGCTCTGGGGGCGCCGCTGGACCTCGCGCGGACGGATCTGCGGGGCGCCTCGACGGCTCTGGGGACGGCGGGCCCGGTGCCCCTGAGGGGCGCGCCTCCGGGCTTCGACGCCTCGCGCAGCCGCCTGCCCTTCGACGCCGTGGAGGCGGATCTGACCGGCGCCAATCTCCGGGAAGCCGATCTGGAGGGCGGAGATTTCTCCGGCGCGATCCTGCGGGGGGCGGTTCTGGCCCAGACCCAGGCGCTGAGCGTCTCCTTCCGGGGCGCGGATCTGCGGGGCGCCGATCTCGCTTACGCCCGGCTGACCGGCGCGGATCTCTCCGGCGCGGATCTGCGGGGGGCTTCGCTGGTCTTCGCGGATCTGCGGGGCGCCGATCTGAAGGGCGCGGATCTGACCGGCGCCTTCGCGCCGGGAGCGCAGTTCTTCGGAGCGCGTCTGGCGGGGGCGCGTCTGGATCTGCGCGATCCGGAGAATCCGATGATCGAGCTGGCGGGCGCCTTCTCCGATTGCGCGACCCTGCTGCCCGAGGGGCTCGGGCGGGGGTTGATCCCTCTGGAGCGGCTCTGCGGCGCCGAGGAGCGGATCGCCGATCTCTCGGGACTGGAGACACTCGACGATTCCCCCGAATCCCTGCTGCTGCTGGAGGATCTCGACCTGAGGGGCGCGAATTTCTCGGGCGCGGGGCTGGTCGGGCGCATCGAGGCGCGGATCGCGGGGGCGGATCTCGGCGGGGCGGATTTCTCCCAGGCGCGGGTCTATCTCTTCTGGGGCGCGAAGCCCCGGGGGAGGGCGAAGCTCGCGGGGGCGGTTTTCCGCGAGGCCGAGCTCGTGCTGAACCTCCCCGGCGCCGACCTGAGCGGAGCCGACTTCACCGGCGCCCATGTGGCCGGGCTCAAGAAGGGATATGACCTGACGGGCGCGGAGTTCTCCGGCGCGACGCTGGATTTCGCCTTGCCCGGCTATACGGATCCGGCGGATCTGGCCGCCGTTCTGGAGAAGTCCGACCTCTCCGGGACGCGCCTCGCCTGCGTGGCGAGCGCCCGTCCGGCGGAGCGCAAGCTCTGGGCGGAGCTGGCGCCCCGGCTGTCGGCGGCGGGAGTCCTGCTCACGCCCTCCTGCGCCGAGGCCCTCGCGGCTTCGGCGCCCTGAGGCGGTCGGGGCGCTTCAGAATCCGGCGCGCGGATCCGTCGCCGACAGCACGTGGATCTGGACGTTGCGCACCCCCAGCACCCGCGAGGCGGATTCCGCGGCCAGCCGCAATTCGACTTCGCTCGGGGTCACGCCGAGCAGATGGACCACGCCGTCGGAGGTGGTCACGTCGTAATTGCCCTGATTGATGTTCGCGTTGGCGAGGAGTCCGGCGCGCACCTGGGTGCTGATGCGCAGATCCTCGATGTTGGCCAGCGTCCCCACCGGCGGCCCGACGATCAGTTCGTTGAGCACCTCGCGCACGCCCGTCGCCGAGAGCGCCGCCCGCATCGCCAGAGCCCTGGTCTCGGCGTCGGGCACGCGCCCCACCAGCAGCACCCGCCCCCGGAAGACCCGCACCGTCACCGAGGAGAAGGTCCCGAGCGACACCAGCCGCGACTCCACGCCGATGCGGATTCCCGTATCGTCGGCGGCGGAGCCCATCGCGCGCAGCGGCGTATAGCCGCTGGAGGCGGGGCCGGGCGTGGCGGCGCAGCCGCTCAGCGCGAGCGCGGCGGCGAGCAGGGCGGGCGAAACCAGGCGCGGCTTGGAGAGGAGAGGCATGAGGCGCAGGACTCCGGACAGGGGGCGGCGAGGGCGGAGGAGGGCCGCATGATCGCGGAGCCCTCCCCCTCAGGCAAGGCGCCGCGACGGATAGGGGTTGAACTCCGGGCATGAAAAACCCCCGCGCCCTGTCCGGACGCGGGGGTCTTCGTCTCTCCGCAGCCTCCCGCCGGAGCGGGAGGAGGCTGGATCACTCGTCGCCGCCCATGATGCCCATGAGGCTCAGGACCGACTGGAACATGTTGATGAAGTTCAGATACATGCTCAGGGCGCCGAAGATGGCGCTCTTGCCCATGTAGGCGGCGCCGCCGTCGGCGTCGGCGAGGTAGAGGTATTCGTTCTTCAGGCGCTGGCTGTCATAGGCGGTCAGACCGGCGAAGATCAGCACGCCCAGAGCCGAGATCGCGAACTGAAGCGCCGAAGACTGCATGAACAGGTTCAGCAGGCTGGCGAGGATCAGGCCGATCACGCCCATGAACAGGAAGCTGCCCCACCCGGAGAGAGACTTCTGGGTGACGTAGCCGTATCCGGCCATGGCCATGAAGGCGATGGCGGTGATCAGGAAGGCCTGGGTGATCTGCGCGCCGGTGAAGACGAGGAAGATCATGCCCAGCGAGGCGCCCATCACGCCCGCGAAGGCCCAGAAGGTCGCCAGGGCTCCGGATTCGCTCATCTTGTGCGCGCGGAAGCCGATCAGGAAGATGAAGGCCAGAGGGGCCAGCATCACGACCCAGCGCAGCGGCGTGCCGTAGATGGCCTGAGCCAGCGCGGGGGTGTTGGCGATGGCGTAGGCCACGACGCCCGAGAGCGCCACGCCGCCGGCCATGAGACCGTAGACACGGTTCATGTAGGCGCGCAGCCCCTGGTCGATGCTCGCGGCCGTCCCGGTCGTGGCGGTTCGGCCAAATGAGGGCCGTTCATATTGCGCCATAGGCGGAGGTCCTTTCGAGGTTGAAGACTTTGAGGAGGATATCGTTGCGGGCGCCGCGGATTCAAGCGCGCATCGGTCAAGCTTTCATGAAATCCCCTTAACCGTCCTGCGTCCTCAAAACGCGGGCGGGGCGCACGGCCAGGGCTCGCCAGACGAAGACCGAGCCCGCCGCGAGGGTCAGCAGCGCCCCTCCGAGGATCACGCCGAAGGCGACTCCCGGAGCGTTCTGAAAGGGTTGCTCCATCACGAAACGCATCACCGCCCAGGCTCCGGCCCAGGCCGCCCCGAAGGCCACCAGACCCGCCGCCGCCCCCGTCAGCAGGAAGCGCAGCGCGAAGGCCGCCAGCAGAAGCCTCCGCTCGGCGCCCGCCGCCTTGAGCGCCGCCGCCTCGTAGAGCCTCTGGCGCTGGCCCGCCGAGACCGCTCCGGCCAGCACCGCCAGACCCGCCAGCAGCACCGCCGCCGCCGCCGCCCTCAGCCCGAGCGTCAGGCGGTCGAGGGCGGAGACGGCGCGTCCCACGGCCTCGCGCACGCCCACGGCGGCGGCGTTGGGATGGCTCGCCCCGAGCGCCCGCAGGACGCCCGCCTCGGCTTCCGGCGGCGCGTAGAGCGTCGCGAGATGCGAATGCGGCGCCGAGCGCAGGGCCGCGCCGTTGAACACCATCACGAAGTTCATGCCGAAGCCGCGCCAGTCCACTTCGCGGAAATTCGCCACCCGCGCCCGCAGAGGCCGACCCAGAACGTTCACTTCAATGTGATCCCCGATCTTCAGGCCAAGCTCCGCCCCCTCGCGCGCCGCGAAGGAGACCAGAGGCTCTCCCGTGTAATCGGCGGGCCACCATGCGCCCTGCGTGAGCTTCACGCCCTCCGGCGCCGAATCGGCGTAGGTCAGGC
Source organism: Neomegalonema sp. (assembly GCF_028688855.1). GTDB lineage: Bacteria > Pseudomonadota > Alphaproteobacteria > Rhodobacterales > Rhodobacteraceae > Neomegalonema. Next base: position 197,047 of record NZ_JAQTXI010000003.1, read on the forward strand.
CCCGGTCGCCCCGGATCAGCCAGCGGGCGGACTCGGGGGTGTTGGCGGCGGTGAGCCGCTCGCCGTTCAGCGCCACGAGGCGTCCGCGCAGCATGGGCGCGCGATCCACCCGCGTCACGCCGGGCAGGGCGGAGGCCTCGCGCTCGAAACGTTCGCCGTCGGGGGCGGGGATGTCGAGGAAGAAGAAGGCCGGGGCCTCCTTCGGGATCTCCTGCTCGACGACATGGCGGAGATTGGCCTCCACCAGGCCGAGCGTCGCCATGAGGGTCAGGCCGATCCCGAGCGACAGGGCGACTCCGGTCGTTTCTCCGCCGGGGCCGCCCGCCGCCGCCAGAGCCAGACGCAGCGCCGGGCGTCCGCGCGTGATCCGCGAGCGCCCGAGCCGCCGCGCTCCCCAGGCCAGAGCCGAAGCCGCCAGACGCAGCGCCAGGAAGGCCATGGCGATTCCCGAGAGGAAGCCCAGGGCCGTCCGGGGCGAGGCCGAGAAGGCCGCCGCGCAACCCACGATCAGCGCCAGAGCCCCGAAGGTCGCGAGGATCCAGCGCCAGCCGGGCCGCACGGGCTTCTCCTCCACGGCGGCGCGATAGAGCCGGGCGGGCGGCGTGGCCTCGGCCTGTCCGAGCGGCCAGAGCGCGAAGAGCGCCGCCGTCAGCAGGCCGTAGACCGCCGCCTCGAAGAGGGGGCGCAGATAGATGCGGAAATCGGCGGGGATGGGCAGGCTCTCGCGGAGGATCCCCCCAAGCGCCCAGGGCGTCAGGGCGCCGAGGGCCAGCCCCGCCCCCACGCCGATCAGCGCCACGAAGGCGATCTGGATCAGATAGATCCGCGCCACCAGCCCCGAGGAGGCCCCGACCGTCTTGAGCGTGGCGATGGAGGCGGTCTTGCGCTCCAGATGGGCCCGCGTGGCCGCCGCCACGCCCACGCCCCCCACGCCCAGAGCCGCCAGACCCGCCAGAGCGAGGAAGGAGCCGAGATTCTCCACGAAGCGGCGCACCGAACTGGCCGCCTGGGAGGGATCGCGCAGCCTCAGGCCCGAATCCTCCAGCCCCCGCTCCAGAGCCGCGCGGGCGGCGCGGGCGTCGGCGCCGGGCGGGAGGGTCAGATTCAGCGTCGAGACGTAGAGGCCCCCCGGCTGCAGCAGCCCCGAGGCCTCCAGAGTCGGCAGAGAAACCAGAGCCCGCGGCGCCGCGTCGAAGCCGCCGAGGTCTTTATCCGGCTCATCCGCGACATAGCCCGTCAGCCGGACCCGCTGGGTTCCCAGCCGCGCGAAATCGCCCGGCTTCATGCCGAGCCGCTCCGCCAGAGAGCGCTCCAGCAGCAGGCCGGGGGCTCCGTCCAGGGCTTCGAGGAAGAGGCGCGGCAATTGCTCCGGAGGCTCGGAGACGAAGTCTCCCGCGAGCGGATAGGCCTTGTCCACGCCCTTCACCGCCGCGAGGCTCCGTTCCTCGCCGAAGACGATCATGGCCCGCAGCTCGACGAAGCGGCTCGACGCGACGGAGCCGCGCTCCAGGGCCGCGATCTCTTCGGGCGTGAAGGCCCGGTGACGCACCGAAGCCGAGAGGTCGCCGCCGAGAATCGCCCGCGAATCGGCGCGCAATCCCTGCTGGATCGCCTCCGAGACCTGGCCGATGCCCGCGATGGCGCCCACGCCCAGCGCGAGGCAGAGCAGCACCACGGCGAAGCCCTTGAGCCCGCCCCGGAAATCGCGCCGCGCCAGACGCAGCGCCAGAGCCCACCCGTTCATCAGACGTCCTCCGGCGGGAGCAACAGGCCGTCGCGCATCCTGAGCACGCGGTCGCAGCGCGCCGCGAGGGTCGGATCATGGGTCACCAGCACGAGGGCCGCCCCATGGTCGCGCCGCAGCCCGAAGAGCAGATTCATGATCGCCGCGCCGTTGGCGCCGTCGAGATTGCCCGTCGGCTCGTCGGCGAGCAGGATGCGGGGACGGGGCGCCGTCGCGCGGGCGAGCGCCACGCGCTGCTGTTCTCCGCCCGAGAGCTGCGCCGGATAATGATCCAGCCGCGCCCCGAGCCCCACCCCCTCCAGAGCCGCCGCCGCGCGCTCGAAGGCGTCGGGGGCTCCGGCGATCTCCAGAGGGGTGGCGACGTTCTCCAGGGCGGTCATGGTGGGAATCAGGTGGAAAGACTGAAACACGATTCCCATATTCTTCCTGCGGAACCGCGCGAGGGCGTCTTCGTCCTTGCGGGTCAGGTCTTCGCCGAAGGCGCGGATCTCTCCGCCGGTGGCTTGTTCGAGCCCGCCCATCAGCATGAGGAGCGAGGATTTGCCCGAGCCCGAAGCCCCCACGATCCCCACCGCCTCGCCGGGCCGGATCGTCGCGTCCACGCCCTTGAGGATCTCCACCGCGCCCGCCCGGCCCGAGAAGGTCAGGCGCAGATCCCTGATCTCGAAGGCGGGCGGGGTCTCCGCGCCTTCCGCCTGCTCCGCCCGCGTCGTCCGCGCCGCCCGCGCCGTTTGTGAGGAACCGTCCATGCCGCGCCCTTCCCGATCCGAATCCGCTCCGTCTTCGCCGAGGAGATATGTTCCGAGCCGCCGCGCGTTCAACCTCGCTCTTCTGCTGGGGGGGCTGGCTCTGGCGGGCGGGGGAGCCTCGCCGCGCGCCCTCGCGGAGGAGGCGGCGCCCGGGCCCTTGCGGGTTCTGGCCTTCGGCGACAGCCTGACCGCCGGATACGGGCTTTCCCCGGAAGACGGCTTCGTGGCGCGGCTTCAGGCCTGGATGGACGCCGCTGCGCCGGGGCTGGCCTCCATCGAGGACGCGGGCGTCGCGGGCGACACCACGGCGGGCGGACTGGCCCGTCTGGACTGGCTTCTGGGAGATGATCCTCCCGATCTTGTGATCCTGCAGCTGGGCGCCAACGACGCCCTGAGGGGTCTGCCGCCCGAGGAGACCGAAGCGAATCTGCGCGCCATGCTGGAGATCCTCAAGACCCGCGACGTCGCCGCGCTGCTGGCGGGGATGATGGCGCCGCGCAACATGGGCCCCGATTACGTCGCCTCCTTCGATCCGATCTATCCGCGCCTCGCCGGAGAATTCGACGTGACGCTGCATCCCTTCCTGCTGGAGGGCGTGGCGACCGATCCGGCCCTGAACCAGGCCGACGGCCTGCATCCCAACGCGCAGGGCGTCGAGGTGGTGGTGGAGGGAATCGGGCCGCGTCTGAAGGCTCTGGCCGAAGCCCTGCGCGAAAAGGAGAGGGAAGGGGCATGATCCGCAGCTTCATCGCCTTGCCGCTGCCGGTCCGGATCGCCGCCGATCTGGAGGCCCTGCGGGCTCCGGTTCCCGAGGCGCGCTGGGTCGCGCCGCAGAACCTGCATCTGACCCTCGCCTTTCTCGGCGAGCAGCATCCTCATGCGCTGGAGGACGCCGATCTGGCGCTCTCGGCGATCCGGGCGCCGGTTCTGGAGCTGCGTCTGGAGGGGGTGGGGCTCTTCGGAGGCGACAAGCCCACCGCCCTTTATGCGGCCCTGGCGGAGAATCCGGATCTGCGGCGGCTTCAGGCCAAGGTCGAGCGGGCCTTGCGTCAGGCGGGGGTGAAGTTCGAATCGCGCAACTTCACGCCGCATGTCACCGTCGCCTGGCTCGGGCGCAAGGCGCCGCGCCACCGGCTGATCTCCTGGCTGGAGGGCTTCGCGCTCCACCGGAGCCCCGCCTTCGCCGTGGAGGAGTTCGCCCTCTACCGCTCCGAGATGGGGACGGGGGGCTCGGTCTACGAGGCCATGCGGGAATATCCGCTGGGGGAATCCGCCCTGGCCTCGGGGTCTGCGGAGGAAAATTAACCAATTCTTCAGGTTTGGGGTCGTTTTGGGAAAAATATCCGTCGTAGGGCTGATTTTTCCTCTTGCGCGCTTTTCAGAAACGTCTATAAATCGCGCCACGCCGGACGTTGGAGCGGTCGGCGGACGCGGAATGCGGGCGTAGCTCAGGGGTAGAGCACAACCTTGCCAAGGTTGGGGTCGTGAGTTCGAATCTCATCGCCCGCTCCAACGCCTCCCGAAACGGGAGGCTTTTTCTTGTCCTTCTTTCCCTGACGGGAATTCCCGGATGCGGCCTCGCGCGCAAGCGTGATGGAGCCCGCAGGCGGGTCAGGACGCGGAACGTCTCCTTTTCACCATGATCTCCCCGTCTTTCCCGCTTCCGGCCCGTTTTCGCGCCGGAGGGCTCATTCTTTCGTGACCATTCCTCTGCATGCTCGGCGTCAGGCTGCGCTGCAGGGAGGCGGGATGCCGGCGATAGACGTCAGTTTGACCGTGGATGTCGAATTCAACATCGGCGGCGCCTTCGCCGATCCCGACGCCTTTGCGCCGGTGGGGCTGGCGCATGTCGATTGCCCCGCCGAGGGCGAGGATCACGGTCTTCCCTTCCTGCTGCGGATTCTCGGGCGTCACGGCTTCCGGGGCGTCTTCTTCGTCGAGACGGTCCAGGCCGCGTGGTTCGGCGAGGAGCCCATGAAATCGGTGGTGGCGCGGCTTCTGGAGGCCGGGCAGGACGTGCAGCTGCATCTGCATCCCTGCTGGACCTGGTTCCGCCATCCCGACTGGCGCGAGCGTCTGCGCCGCGCCGCGCCGCTCGACGATTGCGCGGCCCTTCCTCCGGCCGAGCTGGCGGAGCTCATGACCGAGGGCGCCGCGGCTCTGGAGCGCTGGGGCGCGCCGCGTCCTGCGGCCTTCCGCGCCGGAGGGCTCAAGGCGGGGCTGAACGTCCATCGGGCGATGAAGCTGGCGGGGATCGGGCTGGGCTCCAGCGTGGGGCTGGGCTATGCGCCGCCGCGCGATCCGGAGATCCTGAGCCTGGCCTCCGGCGTGCGCGAGCCGGTCGAGGGCGTGCGCGAGACGCCGGTCACGAGCTATCTGGCGCCGAGCCCCTCGGGCGGGACGGCGCGTCGGCTGCTGACCGTCACCGGAACCTCCTTCGCCGAGATGCGCGGCGTTCTGGAGCAGGCGGCGGCGCGGGGGATCTCTCCGGTGACGATCCTGACCCATCCCTTCGAATTCGTGAAGCATGCGCCGCCGGGCTTTCCCGGCGTGCGGCCCAACCGGCTGAACAAGGCGCGGTTCCGACGGCTCTGCGCCTATCTGGCGGCCCGGCCCGACCTCTATCGCGTGACCTCCTTCGCCGAGGGCGCCTCGCGCTGGCGGGTCGGGACCGGCGAGGATCCGCCCCTGAGGGCCTCGCCCGCCGCCGCCTTCGGAAGACTGGCCGCCAATGCGCTCAACGACCGCCTGCGGCGGCTGTGAAGGGATCCGCCTCATGATCCGCGAGTCCCGGCGCCAGGCCGGAAGCTCCCTTCGCTTCTCCCGCCGTCTCCTCCGGAGGCTGGGCGCCCGTCTCGGCTCCCGTCTCGGCGCAGAGCCAGTCATGGAAGAGCCGGAAGCCTTCCAGCGCCTCGGCGGCCTGCGGCCAGACCAGAAGGCAAGGCTGGTCGCCCTCAAGGCGGCGCGGCGAGAGGCGCGTCAGCGCGCCGCTTTCGAGATCGTCCAGAACGAAGGCTTCGGGCAGCAGGGCTGCTCCGAGCCCCGCCCGCGCCGCCGCCAGCGTCAGGCCCAGATCCTGAAAGCGGGGGCCCCGGGCGATTTCGGTCGGATCCGCCTGCGCGTCCGCGGCCTGGAACCAGTCGAGCCAGAGATTGGGGCGCTCGGCCTGCTGGATCAGCGGCAGCCGCGCCAGATCCGCGTCGGAGAGCCGCGCCCCTCCGGAACGGCCGCCGAGGCCGGAGCGGCGCGCCAGATCCGGCGCCGCCACCGCCGTCAGGCGCTCCTCGAACAGAAGGCGCCAGCGCGTTCCGGCGGCCGGCCTGGCCGCGCCGCGCTGCAGCGCGCAGTCGAAGGGCTCGGCGAGGAAGTCGACGGGCCCCGCGCGCTCCGCCAGCTCGAAGGCCGCCTGAGGCGTCGCCGCCGAGAAGCGCGCCAGACGCGGCATGAGCCAGGTCTGGCCGAGGCAGGGCGCGACCGCCACCCGCAGCAGATCGCGCCTGCCGCCGAAGGCCATGACCCGCAGCGTCGAGGCGTCGAGATCGCGCAGGATGCGTTCGGCGTCCTGGAGCAGGGCGCGTCCGGCGTCCGAGAGGGTCAGCCTCTGGCGGACGCGGTGGAACAGCCGCGCGCCCAGCCGCATCTCCAGAGACGCGAGCGAACGGCTCACGGCGCTTTGCGTGAGATGCAGCTCCTGCGCGGCCTGAGTCGCTGAACCAAGCCGGGCGCAACGCACGAAGGCTTCAAGTTCCGGCAAACTGGGCGTATAGCCGCTTCTCATGGCGTTCTCCCGAGTTCGCTCCTCCCTTCGGACATCCTATCCGAAAGGAGGGTCCGCGTCTCGGGAAACCGCCGCATTCACCATGGAACTCCCCGTCAGGACTGAAAAAATCGGCGGGGAAGGGAGGAGACAGGCGAATGGACACCACCCGTCTGCGCGCAAAGGATGCGCCCGATCTCGGCCGTTTCACATGGGAGGACCCCTTCCGTCTGGACGATCAACTGACGCAAGAAGAGCGGATGATCCGTGATTCGGCGCAGGCCTATGCTCAGGAGAAGCTCCAGACCCGCGTGATCGCGGCCTATCGCGAGGAGAAGACCGATCCGGCCATCTTCCGCGAGATGGGCGACATGGGCCTGCTCGGGGTGACGCTGCCGGAGGAATACGGCGGGCTCGGCGCCTCCTATGTGGCTTACGGGCTGGTCGCCCGCGAGATCGAGCGCGTGGATTCGGGCTATCGGAGCATGGCCTCGGTTCAGGCGAGCCTCGTGATCTATCCGATCTACGCCTATGGCTCCGAAGAGCAGCGGCGCAGATATCTGCCGAAGCTGGCGGCGGGCGAGTGGATCGGCTGCTTCGGACTCACCGAGCCGGACGCGGGCTCCGATCCGGCGGGCATGAAGACCACCGCGAAGAAGACCGCCTCGGGCTATGTGCTCAACGGCGCGAAGACCTGGATCAGCAACGCTCCCATCGCCGACGTCTTCGTGGTCTGGGCGAAATCCGAGGCCCATGGCGGCAAGATCCGCGGCTTCGTGCTGGAGAAGGGGACGAAGGGCCTCTCGGCGCCGAAGATCGGCGGCAAGCTCAGCTTGCGCGCCTCGATCACCGGCGAGATCGTGCTGGAGGGCGTCGAGGTCGGCGAGGAGGCGCTCCTCCCGAACGTCGAGGGGCTCAAGGGGCCTTTCGGCTGCCTCAACCGGGCGCGTTACGGAATCTCCTGGGGCGCGATGGGCGCCGCCGAATTCTGCTATCACGCCGCGCGCCAGTATGGGCTCGACCGCAAGCAGTTCGGACGCCCCCTCGCGAACAACCAGCTCTATCAATTGAAGCTCGCCAACATGATGACCGAGATCACGCTGGGGCTTCAGGCCTCCCTGCGCGTCGGGCGTCTGCTGGACGAGGCCCAGGCCGCGCCGGAGATGATCTCCATCGTCAAGCGCAACAACTGCGGCAAGGCGCTGGACATCGCCCGCATGGCGCGCGACATGCACGGCGGAAACGGCATCTCGGAGGAATATCAGGTGATGCGCCATGCGCAGAATCTGGAGACCGTGAACACCTACGAAGGCGCTCATGACGTGCACGCCCTGATCCTCGGGCGCGCGATCACCGGGCTTCAGGCCTTCTTCTGAGAAAGGCGGCGACGAGATGAGCGGACCCCCCTTCGGCGCGCTGGCTGGCCTGCGCGTGATCGACCTGACCCGCGTTCTGGCGGGTCCCTACTGCACGCAGATCCTCGCGGATCACGGCGCGGAGGTCGTCAAGATCGAGCCGCCCCAGGGCGACGAGACGCGCAGCTGGGGGCCGCCCTTCAAGGAGGGCTTCAGCGCCTATTTCTCGGGCGCCAACCGCAACAAGCGGTCTCTGGCGCTCGACCTCGGCCGCCCGGAGGGACGCGAAGTCCTTCTGCGGCTGCTGGAGGGCGCCGACGTGCTGATCCACAACTTCAAGCCCGGCGGCATGGAGAAATGGGGCCTCGGCTACGAGGCTCTGAAGGACCGCTTCCCGAGGCTGATCTTCAGCCACATCAGCGGCTTCGGGGCGGATGGGCCTTTGGGCGGCTTTCCGGGCTATGACGCGGCGGTCCAGGCCATGACCGGGTTGATGAGCGTCAACGGCGCGCCGGGCGGCGGCCCGATGCGGCTCGGCTCGCCCATGACCGACCTCGGCACGGGGCTTTACGCGGCGATCTCGATCCTGATGGCCGTGATCGAGCGCCAGCGTTCGGGCCTGGGCCAGAAGCTGGAGACGACGCTCTACGACTGCGCCTTGACTCTGGCGCATCCTCAGGCGGCGAACACGCTGATGTCGGGGGTCACGCCGGTCTCGACGGGCAACGGCCACCCGAACATCGTGCCTTACGACCTCTTCCCGACCCGCACGCGGCCGCTCTATCTGGCCATCGGCAACAACGGGCAATTCGCGAAGTTCTGCGCGATGGTGGGCCTTGAGGAGGCCGCGAAGGATCCGCGCTTCGCCTCCAACGCCGAGCGCATCCGCAACCGCGAGGCCCTGACGGAGATCCTGCGCGCCCGTCTGAAGGATCTCGACGCCGACGAGCTGGAGCCCCGGCTTCTGGATGAGGGCGTCCCGGCTGGCGTGGCGCGGAACCTCGACGAGGCTCTGGAGCATCCGCATACGGCGCATCGGGGGATGCTGGCCGAACGCGAGGGCTATCGGGGGGTGGCGACTCCGGTGAAGTTGAGCCGCACGCCCTCGGAGACGCGGCGTCGTCCGCCGCTCTTGGGCGAGCAGGCCCGCGAGATCCTCGCGGAGGCGGGCTATTCGATCAAGGAGGTGGAGGCGCTGCTCGCCGAAGGCGTGGTCAGGGAGGGGTGAGGGTCATTCCTCCACCTTCCCCTCCTTGTCGAAGCGGGCGAGCCAGAGGATGAGGGCCGCCCGCTCCTCGGGATCGCGGATCCCCGCGAAGACCATCCGCGTGCCGGGCATGGTCTTGCGCGGATCGGTCAGGAAGGCGTCGAGGGCTTCGAGGCTCCAGATCTCGCCCGCCTTGCGGGCCTCGGCCATGACGCGCGAATAGCGGTATTTCTCGAGGCCGCCCTTGGGCGCCTCGAAGATTCCATTGAGCGTCGGCCCGGCGCGGAGCTTCGCCCCTTCGCCGACCATGTGGCAGGACTGGCATTTGCGGAACGCCCTTTCGCCCAGATCTTCGGCGCGGGCGGGAGGAGCGGTCAGGGCTGTCGCGCACAGCAGCGCGGCGACGAGAAGGAAGCGCAATGGAATCATGGCCTTCGGCTGGATTGGAGCATTTCCCAGCGCAGCCGGCCAGGCTTCGCGTCGCGAAAATGCGGCCACAGAAAAACCTGGAGCGTCGGAGCGATCCGACAGGATCGGAAAACGCTCCAGGGACAGGGCCTCAAGCTTCGCCCGAAGCCGGGCCTTCGTCCATGCGGCGAAAGGGCGTCGCGGCGTCGAGTTCGGCCTGAGCCTCCAGAATCGAGGCGCGTTCGCGCCGCAGATGATCCGCGACGGGCTTGCGCAAGGCCGGATCCGTGATCCAGTGCGCCGAGCGCGTCAGGGTCGGACGATAGCCCCGCGCGAGCTTGTGTTCGCCCTGAGCCCCCGCCTCGACGCGCGTCAGCCCCATCTCCAGAGCGGCCTCCATGGCCTGATGATAACAGACCTCGAAATGCAGGAAGGGCCGCTCCTCCAGCGCGCCCCAGTAGCGCCCGTAGAGCGTGTCGCGCCCGATGAGGTTCAGCGCTCCCGCCAGCCAGGGCCCCCCCGGCTCCCGGGCGAGGACGATCAGGCAATCCTCCGCCATGGTCGCGGCGAGCCGCCGGAAGGCCTCGCGCGTGAGATAGGGACGGCCCCATTTGCGCGCCCCCGTATCCTGATAGAAGACCCACATGGCGTCCCAGTGCCCTGGCTCCAGAGCCGCCCCCGTGAGCCGCAGGATCTCCAGACCCGCCTGGGCCGCTTCGCGCTCCTTCCTGAGCGCCTTGCGCTTGCGCGAGGCCAGAGCTCCGAGAAAGCCCGCGTAATCGCCGTAGCCTTCGTCGCGCCAGTGATATTGCAGATCCAGACGCGGGAGGAATCCCTCCGCCTCGAAGAGCTTCTGTTCTTCCTCAAGGCAGAAGTTCACATGCAGAGAGGAAAGTCCGTTGTTGGTCGCCAGATCCCGGCCCGCCCGCGCCAGAGCCTGGGCCGTCTCCTCGGGAGCGCCGGGCGCGATCAGCAGACGCCGCCCCGGAACCGGCGTGAAGGGCGTGGCCGAAACGAGCTTCGGATAATAGCTTCCGCCCGCCCGCTCATAGGCCTGGGCCCATCCATGGTCGAAGACGTATTCGCCCTGCGAATCGCTCTTGAGATAGATCGGCAGGATTCCGACGATCCGTCCTTGCGCCTCGGCGATCAGGTGATGCGCCGCCCAGCCCGCCCGAGGCGCCGCCGAACCGCTCTCCTCCATCGCCAGAACAAAACGATGGGTCAGGAAGGGGTTTTCGGGACGGCCTCCCTCTGCGGCTTCCGGCGCGGCGCAGGCGTCCCAGGCCTCGGGCGCGATCTCCCGCGCCGCATGGACCAGCCGGAGAGTCAATGCGGAGGCCATCAGGGCCGGAACCCCTCGAAGGTGATCTGGTCGGCGTGGAGCGAGGCGAAGGGAATGTCGGTGTAGCTGCGGATCGTCCAGCAGAGGACCGGGACTCCCCGGCGCCTCAGGGCCGAAAGGGCGGCGCTCGGGAAGGACTTCGCCCCGTAGGAGACGAATTCCGCGCCGATCTCGTCGAAATCCTCCAGGGCGGCGAGTCGGGCGCGGCGCTCGGGGGGGATGGCGGCTTCGTCGGGGTGCTTGTAGTCATAGGAGACGAGGCCGCGCGCCAGATCCGGCGCATGGTCGCGCAGCCAGGCGACGCTGTGCGGATTGAAGGACATGGCCGCGACAGGCCCCTCATGGCCCTTCAGCGCCGCGACCACGGCGGCCTCCAGAACGCCGATCCCCTCCGGCCCCATATGGCCGGACTGGTCCTTGATCTCGACGAGCAGAGGAACCTTCCCGCCGAGGATCTCCAGAGCTTCGGAGAGGGTGGGAATGGTTTCCTCCGGCGGGGCGTCGAGCAGGGGAATCCGCCCGAGTTCGGCGGCGGTCAGATCGGAGACGCGTCCCTCGCGCCCCGTGAGGCGCTTGAGGTCTTCGTCATGGAAGACCATGGCGATTCCGTCGGCGGAGGGCTGGACGTCGATCTCGACGGGATATCCGGCCTCGACGGCGGCGCGCAGCGCGGCGCGGGAATTCTCGATGCGCCCCGCCGCGCGGTCGTGCAGGGCGCGATGGGCGACGGGGCGGGCCAGAAAGGCGGGATCGAGCGGCATGGGACGCATCCTCCGGAACTCCATGGCCGTCTGATATCATGAGGGCGGGGGAAAAGCGAAAGGGCGGCTTCGCGCCGCAGGAGCTTTTCACGGGCGCCGCCTTGGGTTAGATGCAGGGCCTTCCGGGCCCCCTTCCGGCCGCAGACGAAAGAGTCGCCTCATGACCTCCCTCGCCCCGAAGCCCGAGTCCAAGCCCGCCCTGAAGTCCGGGGCCGAGCCTGCGATCACGCCCGCGCTCGTCGCCGACCACGGCCTGAAGCCTGACGAATATCAGCGGATTCTGGATCTGCTCGGCCGGGAGCCGAGCTTCACGGAGCTCGGGATCTTCTCGGCGATGTGGAACGAGCATTGCTCCTACAAATCCTCGAAGAAATGGCTGCGCACCCTGCCGACCAGGGCCCCCTGGGTGATCCAGGGCCCCGGCGAGAACGCGGGCGTCATCGACATCGGCGAGGGTCTGGCGGCGGTCTTCAAGATGGAGAGCCACAACCACCCCAGCTTCATCGAGCCCCATCAGGGCGCGGCGACGGGCGTCGGCGGCATCCTGCGCGACGTCTTCACCATGGGCGCGCGTCCGGTGGCGGCGCTCAACGCGCTGCGCTTCGGCGATCCGAGCCATCCGAAGACCCGCCGCATCGTGCGGGGCGTGGTCTCGGGCATCGGCGGCTACGGCAACGCCTTCGGCGTGCCGACCGTCGGCGGCGAGGTGAACTTCCATCCGGCCTACAACGGCAATCCGCTGGTCAACGCCATGGCGGTGGGCCTGGCCCGCACCGACGGCATCTTCTACGCGAAGGCCTCGGGCGTGGGGCGCCCCATCGTCTATCTCGGGGCCAAGACCGGCCGCGACGGCGTGGGCGGCGCCACCATGGCCTCGGCCGAATTCGGCGAGGACGTCGAGGAGAAGCGCCCGACGGTTCAGGTCGGCGATCCCTTCACGGAGAAGCGGCTGCTCGAAGCCTGCCTTGAGCTCATGGCGACGGGCGCCGTGGTGGCGATCCAGGACATGGGCGCCGCCGGCCTCACCTGCTCCGCCGTGGAGATGGGCGACAAGGGCGACCTCGGCGTGCGGCTGAACCTCGACAAGGTGCCGACCCGCGAAGAGAACATGACCGCCTATGAAATGATGCTCTCCGAATCCCAGGAGCGCATGCTGATGGCCCTGCATCCCGAGCTCGAGGACGTCGCCCGCGCGATCTTCGAGAAATGGGATCTGGACTTCGCCATCGTCGGCGAGACCATCGCCGAAGACCGCTTCCTCATCCTGCACGGCAACGAGGTCAAGGCGGATCTGCCGCTCAAGGCGCTGTCGGGCTCGGCGCCGGAATACGACCGGCCCTGGACCGAGACGCCTCCCGCCGAATCCCTCGGGCCGGTGGAGGCGCCCATGGGCTCCATGGAGGCGCTGCGCAAGCTTCTGGGCTCTCCGGACCTCTGCTCGCGCCGCTGGATCTGGGAGCAATACGACCACCAGGTCATGGCCGACACCGTGCAGATCCCCGGCGGAGACTCCGCCGTGGTGCGCGTCCACGGGACCAACCGCGGCCTCGCCATGACGGTCGACGTGACTCCGCGCTATTGCAAGGCCAATCCGCGTCGGGGCGGGGCCCAGGCCGTGGCCGAGACCTGGCGCAATCTGACCGCCGTGGGGGCGAAGCCTCTGGCGATCACCGACAACCTCAATTTCGGCAATCCCGAGAAGCCCGAGGTCATGGGACAGTTCGTGGCCTGCGTGCAGGGCATCGGCCAGGCCTGCGAGGCTCTGGATTATCCGGTCGTCTCGGGCAACGTCTCGCTCTACAACGAGACCGACGGCGCGGCCATCCTGCCGACTCCGGCCATCGGCGGAGTGGGGGTGATCGAGGATCTGGCGCAGATGACCACCCTCGCGCTGAAGCAGGAGGGCCGGGCTCTGGTGCTGGTGGGGCCGAACGGCTGCTGGCTCGGACAGACGCTCTATCTGCGCGAGATCCTCGGCCGCGAGGCGGGCGACGCCCCGCCGGTGGACCTCCTCGCCGAGAAGCGCGCGGGCGATTTCGTGCGCCGCTCGATTCAGGGCGGCCTCGTGGCGGCCTGCCATGATCTGTCCGACGGCGGCCTGGCGGTCGCGGCGGCGGAGATGGCCCTTGCGGGGGGGATCGGGGCGGATCTCGACGCGCCGCCTCAGGGCTCTGAAGCGCATCGCTGGTTCTTCGGCGAGGATCAGGGCCGCTATCTCGTCGAGACCGAGGCTCCCGAGGCCCTGCTTCAGGCCGCCGACCGGGCGGGCGTGACGGCGCGGATCATCGGGCGCACGGGGGGCGAGGCTCTGGTTCTGGCGGGCGAAGCCGCGCCTCTGGAGGAGCTGCGCGAGATCCGCGAAGGCTGGCTCCCGGCCTACATGCGCGGCGACGCCTGATGAGCGGCCTCGAGAACCGCGCCGCCGAGGCGCCCGAAGGGGCGCTCCCCCATGCTCCGGCGATGATTCTGGTGCGTCCGCAGCTCGCCGAGAACATCGGCGCGGCGGCGCGGGCCATGTGGAATTTCGGCCTCTGGGACCTGCGGCTCGTCGCCCCGCGCGACGGCTGGCCTCAGGGACGCGCCTGGGCGGCCTGCTCGGGCGCGGAGGGGCCTCTGGAGCGCGCCCGCGTCTTCGAGACCACCGCCGAGGCCGTCGCGGATCTGACCCACGTCTACGCGACCACCGCCCGCGACCGCGATCTGCACAAGGCCTCCGCCACGCCCGAAGAGGCCTCCCGCTACGGGCTCGCCCGCGCGAAGGAGGGCTGGAGGATCGGCTTCCTCTTCGGCCCCGAGCGCACGGGCCTCGAAAACGACGACGTGGAGCGCGCCGCGGCGATCTGTTCGGTTCCGGTCAATCCGGCCTTCAAGTCGCTGAATCTGGCGCAATGCGTGCTGCTGACCTCCTACGAATGGCGCCGCGCCGCCATGGCGGAGGGCGAGGAGCTCGCCGCGCCGCCGCCCGAGGCCCCGCCGCCCGCGCCGCGCGCCCAGATCGACGCGCTCCTGAGCCGTATGGTCGAGGAGCTCGACGATTCGGGATTCTTCTGGCCGGAGGCTCGCCGCGCCTCGGTCGAATCCAGCCTGCGCAACGCCCTTTACCGCGCGCCCTTCACCGCCGGAGAAGCCCAGCTGCTCTTCGGCGTGGTGGACGCCCTGGCCCGCGTGCGCCGCTCGCCCAACCGCAAGCCCGGCTAGCGCGCCTTCTCTCGCAGGGATGATTTCCTGAACGGCGTCCGAACGCGCCGTTCAGGCTGGGTTCAGGCGAATCGGTCTATGCATGTCCTTGTCGTTTCGTGATCTCCCGCAGTCCTCCCGAGCGTCCGGGCCGAGTTCGTGGCCTTCGTCCGGGGTGTGGGTCTTCTGTTTGCTGTCTGTCTTCAAGGCGTGGCGTGTATTGTCGAGCGTTGTGTCCGGCGTTGCGTTCTTCGCCCCCGTCGCGTGTGCCGCGCCGGGGGCGCACTCGCCTCCGGGGCCCTGATCTCTGGACGGGGGACGCCGGTCTTGTTAAGGTTTTCATCGGCGTTTTGCGCGCCGAGCCTTTGCGAGGGCCCGGCGCATCGAGTCTGTGTGACCGGATTCATTCCCTCTGCTGCGTTGTGCGGAATCTGACATGTATGCGTATGCGAAAGCGAGGCTGCTGTTCTGGGGGACGCTGGGCGTCCTGGGCGCCTCCGCCGCCCAGGCCCAGGGATTCTGGAGCAAGAGCGCGGAGACCGCTCTGCGCGCCGTCGAGAACGGCGCCGCGAGGCCTCTGGGCGAGCTTCTGGACGTGGTCCACGGCCAGATCGACGGTTCTCTGGTGGATGTCGAATTCAAGTATGGCGACAGCGGATACGTCTATGACGTGACCGTCCTGGACGGACGCGGCGTGGTGCGCGGCGTCCGGTACGACGCGGCCTCGCTGCAGCGCATGCCCGAGATCGAGACCCTGCCTCTGCCGCCGCCGACGGGCTACGCCGCTTCGCCGCCTCCGCGCCCCCTCTTCGAGACGGCGGGCGAAAGGCGCAAGGAGTCCTGGGGATCGGGCCGCGAGGACGCCTGGAGCGTCGGCGTCTCCGAGGCCGGGTCCAGCCCCTCCTTCTCGGCGGCGGCCTCCTCTGCGGGATTTTCCGAGGCCTCCGCTTCTCCGGGCGATTCCGGCTCTTCTCCCGACGACTCAGGGGCGGGGGGCGACTCGGCCGCCGCCGCGACGGGGCGTCCCGCGCGCAGCGCCCGCCCCAGACGAAGCCTCGGCGCCGCGATCTTCGGAGAATCGAGCTGGGGAGGGAGCGCTCCGGGCGTCTCTTCGGCCGCGCCGGAGGCCGCAGCCCCGAGCGCCGGCCCTTCCGTCTCGAGCTCTGCGGCTGCGGGCTCTCCGGATTCCCCGGCGGGCGCCGCAGGCTCCGCCTCCCCGAGCGCCTCGGGCTCCTCCTCGACGGGCGCCTCCTCCGCTTCGAACCCCTCGGGCCCGGCCGAGTCTGCAGGCTCCTCCTCCGCCTCTGCGGGCTCGGCGTCTTCGGGCTCGGCCTCTGCGGGTTCGGGAGAGGCTTCGAGCCCCTCCTCCTCGGGCGCCTCGGAATCCTCGGGCTCCTCCTCCTCGGGGTCTTCGGAGGCCTCAGGCTCTTCTGCGTCAAGCTCTTCGGGCGGCGAGTCCTCCGGCTCCTCCTCGGAGTCCGGCGGATCGGGCGGATCGGGCGAATCCGGGTCTCGGGAAGGCGGCGAGTCCGCGAGCGGCTCCTGATGCGGGTGCTGGTGGTCGAGGATGATTCGCGGCTCTCGACGCAGATCTGCGCCGCGCTCGAGGCGGCGGGCTTCGCGGTGGACGGCGCCGCCGACGGCGAACAGGGCGGCTTCCTCGGCGAGACCGAGCCTTACGACGCGGTCGTGCTGGACCTCGGGCTGCCCAAGCGCGAGGGCGGCGTCGTCCTGCGCGACTGGCGGCGCAAGGGAGTCAAGACTCCGGTGCTCATCCTCACGGCCCGCGATTCCTGGCGCGAGAAGGTCGAGGCCCTCGACGCCGGCGCCGACGACTATCTGGCCAAGCCCTTCCACACCGCCGAGCTGGTGGCGCGTCTGCGGGCGTTGATCCGGCGGTCCAGCGGCTGGGCCGACCCCATCCTGCGCGCGGGCGCGGTGGAGTTCGACACCCGCACCGGAGAAGCCAGCCTGAACGGCCTCGCCGTGACGCTGACCGCTCAGGAGAGCCGCGTCCTGGGCTATCTGCTGCTGAACGCGGGGCGGGTGATCTCGCGGGTCGAGATCGGCGAACATGTCTACGGCTATGATTCCGACCCCGACTCCAACACCATCGAGGTCTTCGTGGGGCGCCTGAGGCGCAAGCTCTCGGCGGATCTGATCCAGACCGAGCGCGGCCGGGGCTACATCATCCGCAAGAGCGCATGATCGGGTCTCCCTCCCGACGCCCCTCGCTCCAGGCGCGCAGCCTGCTGGTGGCGGCTCTGGGGATGACTCTGGCCATGGCCCTGAGCGGGGCGATCATCTGGCGGCTCTTCTCGGAGGCGGTGGAGCGTCAGTTCGACGAGCGCTTCCGCGACTACATCAACGCCATGGCGGCGGCCGTGAACGTGGGCGCGGATTACGAATCCGCCTTCGCCTCGCGTCTGGGCGTTCTGGCGGGGCCGAGCGGCGCCGCGCCGCGTCCTTCGGACGCCGCGCCGCTGGATCCGCGTCTGGGGCGGGCCTATGGCGGGATCTACTGGGTGGCGCGGCGGGTGATGCGCGGAGATTCCGACGACGAACGCGACCTCGCCTTCCGCTCGGTGTCGCTCTGGGACTTCCAGTTCCGCACGCCGGAGCCTTCGGCGCAGATGGGCGAAAGGCAGCGGCTCTACAGCGGCGTTCCGGGTCCGGGCGGCTCCTCGCTGCGAGCCCTGCAGCGGCGGGTCCGCGTCGAGCGCACCGGCGACGAATGGCTGCTGACCGTCGCGGCGGACGAAGCCTCTCTGGCGGCCGAGCGCGGGAGCTTCCGGCGGGCGCTGATCCTCTCCCTGACGGCCCTCGGGCTGACGCTGCTGGCGGCCACCGCCTTGCAGAGCCGCTTCGTGCTGAGTCCCCTGCGGTCTCTGCGCGCGGCTCTGGCGGAATATCGGGCGGGCCGCGCGCCGCGCATCGAAGGCGCCTATCCCGCCGAGGTCGCGCCCCTGGTGGAGGATCTCAACGGACTGCTCGACCGCAACGAACGCTGGATCGCCCAGGGACGCCGCCGCGCCGCCGACCTCGCCCACGAGATGAAGACTCCGGTGGCCGTGCTGCGCAACGAGCTCGACGCCCTGGCCGCCCGCCAGGTCTCCGGCGAGGGGGCCGCGCCGCCCGGCTCGGAGAGTCTGGACATGGCCTTCGACGCCCTCGCCCAGATCGAGCGCCAGACCCGCCGACAACTGGCGCGGGCGCGGGTGGGGGCGCTCCAGGGCTCGCGGACGCGGCTCCTGCCCGCCGCCGAGCGCCTGCGCCGGACCATGCTGCGGCTGCATCAGCGGCCTCTGACGATCCGGCTGGATCTGCCGCAGGAGCTGGTCTTCCGCGGCGACGAGGAGGATCTTCAGGAGCTGCTCGGCGAATTGATGAACAACGCCTGCGTCTGGGCGCGCGGCGAGCTGCGGATTTCGGCCGAGGCCGTCGAGACGCTCCAGGGCGAGCGCCTGCGCCTGACCATCGAGGACGACGGCCCCGGCGCCGCGCCCGAACAGCACGCCCGGATGCTCTCGGCGGGCGGACGCCTGGATTCGCGGCGTCCGGGTTCGGGGATCGGCCTGGCGATGGTGGCCGATCTCGTCGAGGCCTATGACGGCGAACTCACCCTCGGCCGCGCCGAGGCGGGCGGGCTTCTGGTGAGGCTTCTGCTCCCCGGCGAGCGCGCCCCCTGAGGCGCCTCTCGGGCCGGGCCCCGCCTCACGCGAGGTCGCGCGGCTGGAGATAGGCCGCGAGCCGCGCCTCGCCCGGCGTCAGATCCGCCCAGTCTCCGCGGATCTCGTAGAGCGCCACGGCGCCGGTGGGGAATTTCTCGAAGGCTCTGGCGTCGGCGGGACGCTCGGCTCGACCGCCGCAGAGCGCCTCGGCGAAGCTCTGGAGCCCGTCGTTGTGCCCGAGCGCCAGCAGCGTCCGGGATTCGGGCGGCGCCTCCTCGCGCAGGGCCGCGAGGATCTCCTCCGGCGAGGCCAGATAGAGCCGGTCCAGAAACCGCGCCTGCGGCGGCTCCTGCTCCGGAAAGAGGCTGCGCGCCGCCAGATCCCAGGTCTCGCGGGTGCGGCGGGCCGTCGAGACCAGAGCCGCGTCGGGGATCTCGCCGCGCGCCCTCAGCCAGGCGCCGACGGCCGCGGCGGCGGCGCGTCCGCGCGGTTCGAGCCCGCGCTCCGAATCCTCGACTCCCGGCGGCCAGGCGGATTTGGCGTGGCGCATCAGCAGCAGACGGCGCATCAGGAATTCTCCGGTTCGAGGTCGCCCTCGGCGAGCCAGCCCTCGCCATGAGGCCGCACGCTCAGAGGGACGCAATTGGGCGCGACGCCGCGCGGACGGATGTCCAGCGCCCCGCGCAGCGCCTTCCAGACGCCGCCATGCGCCACGATCAGCGGCGCGCCCTCGCCCTGGAGCGCCCGCCCCAGACCGAGCAGAGCCCGCGCCCGGAAGTCGACGAAGGCCTCTCCGCCTTCGGGGATCAGGGTTCCGGCGTAGAAGGCCGCGAAGGAGTCGCTCCAGGGCGTTCCCTCCAGCACGCCGAATCCGGCCTCGCGCAGATCGGGCTCGAGCGCGAAGGCCTCGATCCCGAGCCCCTCGGCGAGGATCTCGGCGGTTTCGCGCGCCCGCCCCAGCGGGCTGGCGACGACGCGCGTCAGCGCGAAGGGGCGCAGGATCTCCACGGCGGCGCGGGCCTGGGCGCGTCCCGTCGCGTTGAGGGGAATGTCCGTGGAGCCCTGCGCCTTGCGCTGGAGGTTCCAGTCCGTCTGGCCATGGCGGATGAAGACGAAGGGCTTGCGCGGCGTCATGGTCGTCCTCTGGGGATCCTTCAGGGCGGGCGGAGGCGGAGCCTCACGCATAAACCAAACCCCCGCCGCGCGCCTAGAGCCATTTCCGGTTCATGCGCGTCCGGGAGAGGCCTCCGGCGGAACGGGCGCCGCGAGCAGCGAGGCGACCGCCGCCTCAAGTCGGGCGCGGGGCAGCAGGATGAGGGCGCCGGAGGCGTCGAACGCCGCCGAGACCTCCGGCTCCGAGACCTCGTTCGAGGAGCCGATCTTCAGCCCCGCCTCCAGCCGCAGCGGATCGAGCGGCCAGCGCAGCCCCCGCGAGCGCGAGACCGTCACCGGGCGGATCGGCCAGATGGAGAGCCGGTCTCCCGGCTTCAGCCGCGCCCGCCAGAGCGGCGGCGCGAGAAAGACGACCTCCTGCGCCCCGATGAGCAGGATCCTGCGTCCGGGCCGGGCCGCGAGGGCGTGGAGCGCCGCCAGGGCGTGGTCCAGCCGCCCGCCGAGGAAGCCCACCGCGAGGACGACCTCCGCCTGGAGGCGGTCGAGGGCCTTCTCGAAATCGGTCGTCTCCTGATCGGGGGTCTTCAGGACGTAGACGTCTTTCTGGGACGACCACCAGTCGAGATCCCTCACGGAATCGAGGTCGCCGAGGATCGCTTCGGGACGCTCGCCCCAGGCTTTCAGGTGATTCGCTCCTCCGTCCACGGCGAAAACCCGGGGCGCCAGGCGCCTGGCGGCCCGATAGGCCCCCCTGGAGGCCGATCCTCCCCCTACCAGCGTGATCCATGGTTCTTTTTTTACGGTCATGTTAATCTCGGGACTGGGGATTCGTTTATTCCCGCAAATATGTTCGATTCTGGGCGTTTTCGCTTTTGTTTGGTCAAAAAGCTGTTCAATGTATGGGGAGCGGCGACGGGCTCCGGATCCCAGGCCCGCCGCGTCACATCAGGATACGGGAGTGCAGCATGAAGGCGATTCTGAACGCTTCGGCCGTCTTGGTCCTCGGCGCGACCCTTTTCGCCTCCGGGAGCGCCTCCGCGCAACAGATGCTGGCCAGCAAGAATTGCGCGAACGGCGACACCATCCGCATGATGATCGCGCGGGACGCCGTGGTCGTCGAGCGGCGCAGCAGCGGATGGGGAGCCCCCACCGCCGTCCAGGCCTTCGACATGTGGAATTTCCGCGCCGCCCAGAGCGCCTTCAACAGCATCTGCTACTGAGGCCGCGCGCCCCGCAGGGGCGGCGACGGGACGCAGGATTTCCGGAGGGGGCGCCTGATCAGGCGCCCTTTTCATGCGCGGCGGCGAGGGCCTCCGCCAGAGCCTCCGGCGGGCGGCGGGCGGCCACGGTCTTCAGCCGCGCCTGAGCCCCGGCGGCGATGTCGAGATCGCGTTTCGGCAGATCGAGGCTCCTGGCCAGCAGGCTCAGGAGGGCGGCGTTGGCCGCGCCCTTTTCGGGCGCAGCCCTGACGCGGGCCTTGAGATGGAGGCGCCCGGCGTCGTCGCGGTCCAGCCCTTCGAGGGCGTCTGCGCCGCCCCTGGGGGTCAGGCGCACGGCGAAGCGCCCGCCTTCGGGCGCCGGACGGACCAGATCGCGCCAGAGCTTCGTCGTCATGGCGGTCAGGCGAGGGCGCCGAGGGTCTTGACGAGCAGGATCTCCACGAAGTTCACGCCGATCATCAGCACGATGGGCGAGAGGTCGATTCCGCCCAGATCGGGCAGGAGGCGGCGAATCGGTCGGAGCATGGGCTCGACGAGGCGCTCCAGGCCGTCGACCACCGTGCGGACGAGCTGGTTGCTGCGGTAATTGACGATGTTGAACTGAATCAGCAGCGTCAGGACGATGTAGATCAGCAGAGCCCAGAAAATCAGGTTCGCGACCGCCTGGACGAGGTAGATCAGGGCGGGGATCATGGAATCTCCAATGCAGGGCCCGACCCCGACGGCCAAGCTCGCAGCATTAAGTAGAGCGGCCTCCTCCCCGCGACAAGCCGCTTGACAGCCGAAAGCCGGGAGCCTATCAAGCCGCACGTCGTGATCATGGGGTTATAGCTCAGCTGGTAGAGCGTTGCCCTCGCATGGCAGAGGTCAGGGGTTCGAATCCCCTTAACTCCACCATGATCCCAACGAGTTAGCCCCTTCGCAATGAGCTTTTTCCGGCTGGATTCTGTGACTTGTCACAGGGTGCGCCGATGCAGGGGTTCCGGCCCGAGCTGGCGCGAGGTCGCGGGACGACCTGAGCGCTTCCGGCGAATCGCGGTTTTCGTCCGGTCCGGGGTCTCCGGGCCTTCCTTCCGGGGGGCGAGGATCCTGTTTTTCTCCCGATCCGTTCCATGGTGAACCATCGCGGACGCCCCATGAAGGATTCCGGCGAGGATTCCGCATTTTCATGGTTTATTTGAAGAATACCCTCCGGGTCATGGTAAACTGACGGTCGGAAGAAGATCGGGAATCTTCGGAAATCAGATCGGGAAGGATCAAGCCATGGCGTCGACATCCGTGCGTGAGATCGGAGGCGGCCTGTCCGGCGTGGGGGAAGTTCGTCGCGACCGGGATCTGGAGCGCGCCTTCGGGCGCGCCGGACGAGAGGCTTCCAGGCGCGAGGCCCCCGGACCTGAAGCCGCCGCGCGCGAGCGCTCCTGGCGCGGCCCGGCGGAAGGCGGCGAACGACAGGCGGCTCTGCGCGGCTGGGGCGAGGAGGGGCGGCCTCCGGTGGTGGACGGCTTCACCTCCACGCTCAAGAGCCCCGAAAGCTCCTCGCCCCATGAGCGCCCCTGACTTCAGGGGTCCGGGGCGCCGGAGGTCGGAAAAATCCGCCTGATCGGGGCGAGGGGGCCTTTTCCTCCGCTCCGGAAAGGCTCTAGCCTGGGCCTGGCGGCCGGAGGGGCCGCGTCGCTCTGAGGAGGCGGATCATGGGATCTCCGGAGAATGACGGCGCGGCCGTCGTCGCGACCTTGCGGCTTCTGGGCTGCGAGAAGCCCATCCTTCAGGCGCCCATGGCGGGGACGTCCTCTCCCGCCCTGGCGGCGGAGGTCTGCGCGGCGGGCGGCCTCGGGGCTCTGGGGCTGGGGGCGATGACCGCCGAGGCCGCCGCCCGCGCCATCGCCGAGACCCGCGCCCGCACCGCGCGGGATTTCCACGTCAACCTCTTCTGCCATGAGCCCGCCGCGCCCGATCCTCGGCGCGACGCCGAATGGCTGGAGCTTCTCGCGCCGCTCTTCGCGCGCTTCGGGGCGGAGCCTCCGGCGCGGCTGAACGAGATCTACCAGAGCTTCAAGACCGACGATTCCATGCTCTCCATGCTGCTGGAGACGCGGCCCGCCGTGGTCAGCTTCCATTTCGGCCTTCCCTCGGCGGAGCGGATCAAGGCGCTGAAGGGCGCGGGGATCCGGCTCATGGCCAGCGCGACCCAGCCGCAGGAAGCTGAGGCCGTCGCGGCGGCGGGGCTCGACGCGGTGATCGCCCAGGGCTGGGAGGCGGGCGGCCATCGCGGGATCTTCGACCCCGAGGGCCCGGATTCGCGGCTCGGGGTTTTCGCGCTGGTGCGGCTTCTGACGAAGACCTCGCCGATTCCGGTGATCGCGGCGGGCGGAATCATGGACGGCGCAGGCATAGCGGCGGCGCTGAAGCTCGGAGCGGGAGCGGCGCAACTGGGCACGGCCTATGTCGGCTGTCCGGAGTCTCTGGCGGATGCGGGGCATCGTCAGGCCCTGCGCGAGGCCGCCCGCCGTCCGACCACGCTGACCGCCGCCATTTCGGGGCGTCCGGCGCGTTGCCTGGCCAATCGCTTCACGGCCTTCGGCGCGGAGATCCCCGCCCATGAGATCGCCGCCTATCCCTTCGCCTATGACG
This sequence comes from Neomegalonema sp., assembly GCF_028688855.1. Taxonomy (GTDB): domain Bacteria; phylum Pseudomonadota; class Alphaproteobacteria; order Rhodobacterales; family Rhodobacteraceae; genus Neomegalonema. The sequence goes on from NZ_JAQTXI010000003.1 coordinate 220,185, forward strand.
CGGGCAAGGCTCTGAACGCCGCCGCAAAGGCCGGAGGCGAGGCGGGATATGGCCCGCATTGGGCGGGGCAGGGCGCGCCTCTGGCCCGCGAGATGGGCGCGCGCGCCCTGACGCTCAGGCTGGCGGAGGAGCTGGCGGCGGCCTGGTGACCTCGGCGAAGGCCCTTTCCAGAGTCTCCATGACCTCCGGAGCGGGGGCCGCGCCCAGTCCTGCGTATTCCCGGACGGAGCCAGTCTTCGCCTCCTGGAACAGGTGGTTCAGGCGGGGGAAGACCCGCCCCCGGAACGGCGTCTGCGGCGGCAGGAGCCCCCGCAGGGCCTTGAGGTTGACGAAGCCCGGAACCTGCTGGTCGCGTCCGCCGAAGAAGGCGACGAGCGGCGTCTTCATTCCGCTCCAGACCTCGGCCATGTCGATCCGCAGGAGGCTGGCGAAAGGCGCCGAGATCAGGACTCCGGCCATCCGGGCGGCGGTCCTGGCCAGATCCTCCCGCGTTCCGAGCGGCGGACCCGGCCAGCGCAAGAGATGATCCAGCAGCAGGGCTTCGGCCTCCGCCCGGGAGCCCCCGCGCAGGATGACGTCGAAGGCGGCCTGATTGGTCGCCTGCTGATGGCGCAGGACTTCGGGCGCATATCCCAGCTCGCGCCCGGCGGTGCGCGCCTGACGGTGGATCAGTCCCGGCATGGGCTCGGCGGGGCCGGCCAGAGCCGCCACGGCCTCGACCTCCGCGCGGCCCGCCAGCAGGGCGCAGGTCAGGGCTCCCTGGCTATGGCCGACCAGCCGGATGCGGCGCGGGTCCACGCCCTCCTGAGCCTTCAGAAAAGCCAGAGCCGCCCCGAGATCCTCCACATCCTGCGCGACGGAGGATTGCGCGTGATCGCCCTCCGAAGCTCCGACGCCCCGGTCGTCGAAGCGCAGCGAGGCGACGCCGCGCGCGCCGAACCAGCGCGCCAGGTCGCCGAAGAAGGGATGTCCGAGAATCTCCTCGTCGCGGTTCTGCGGCCCCGAGCCCGAGGCGAAGAGCAGGGCGGGGAAGGGGCCTTCGCCTTCGGGTTCGAGCAGCGTCCCGGCCAGCCGGATTCCGTCGGGCGCCGCGAAGAGGGCCTCGCGCTCGCGGAAGCTCACGGGGTCTGTCCGGGCTCGGCGCCGAGCCGGTCGAGGATGGGGCAATCGGGCCGCGAGCCGCCCTGACAGGCCGAAACCAGCTCGCGCAGACTGCGCGCCATGGCCTCCAGATCGTGAATCCGCCGCTCCACCTCGGCCAGACGCCGCGCCGCCAGAGCCTTGACCTCGCCGCTGCGGCGGCCGGAATCGCGCCAGAGATCGAGCAGCGCCCGCAGATCCTCCAGCGAGAAGCCGAGATCGCGTCCGGCCCGGATGAAGCGCAATTCGTGGAGATCGCGCTCGTCATAATCGCGATAGCCGTTTTCGCGCCGGGCGCCGGGCGGCAGAAGTCCGATGGATTCGTAATGGCGGATCATCTTCGCGGAGACGCCGCTGGATCCGGCCGCCTCGCCGATGCGCATGACGGGGCCTCCTGGGTGAGAGGGGAAAGCCTCCTGATCATGGGAAGGATTCCCGTCCGGCGCAAGTCCGCCGCCGCCCGGGCCCGGAGTTGAAACTTCTTGATCCGCGCGCAGGAGATGGTTTCATGCGCTGGGACATGGCGGATGGAGGGCGCGGATGAAACGGATTCCGATCGGTCTGGGATTGGCCTGCCTTCTGGTGGGACCCGCGCTGGCGCAGCGCCCCTCTCTGGAGGAGATGCGCGCGCGGATGGAGCAGGAGGTCTCCGAGATCGGCGCCTATCGGGATCTTCTGGCCGATCCCGATCCGACGCGCTCTCTGGCGGCGATGAAGACGATGCTCGAATCCGGCGATCCGGAGCTCCAGGCCGTCGCGCTGGAGTACGGGCTCTTCAGCCCCAGCCCCATCGTGCGCCGCCGGGCCCTGGAGGGCTTCCTCGCGAGCGGGCCGGTGCTCGACGTCCTCATGGAGACCCCGGCGGAACTGCCCTCGAGCAGCAGCATGACGGGCGCCTATCTGGACGCGCTCAAGGCGCGGGAAGGCTCCATAGATCCGCAGAAGGGCGGCGCCTATGTCGGCCTGCGGATCGGCGGTCATGATCCGGAGAAAGGCTGCATGGTGGAGGCGGGCGGCTCGGACTGCGTGGCGCGGGTCACCTCCGGCGGCCTCTCGATCCGGCCATGGACGGAATGGTGGCTCCTCACGCTGAACGAGGAAGGCGAGGCGGTCGGCATGGGGCAGATTCCGGGCGCCGGATCCTTTCCCGTGCGCGTCCCCCTGCGCTGAGACGAAGCGGAAAACATGATTCGGGAGCAGATGATGAGATCTCTTGCGACGGGCTGCGGCCTTCTGGTTCTGGTCTGGAGCGCCGCCGCCGCGGCGCAGAGCCTGACGGTGGAGGAGATCCGCGCCAGGGTGGATCAGAATCTGCGCGATCTGAGCGCCTATCACGAGCTTCTGGCCGATCCCGATCCGGCGCGCAGCTCCGCCGCGATGAAGGTCATGCTGGAGTCGGGCGACGTCGACCTCCAGAAGATCGCGCTGGATTACGGACTCTACAGCCCCAATCCGGCCGTGAAGCGCAAGGCGCTGGAGGGATTCTTCGCCAGCGAGCCGCGGGTCGAGGTCTTCGTGAACGCGGGCAGGCTGCACACCTCGGGCAATCGCGACAACTACCTGCGCGCCTTCGCGCAATACGGCGGCTCCGTGGACGCCGAGCTCAAGGGCTATTTCACCTGGAAGCTCGGGAAGTTCGACCCCGAGCAGAATTGCGCTCTGGATTCCGAAGGCAAGGAATGCGCCGTGCGGGTCACGGATTCCGGGGTCTCGCTGCGTCCCTGGGGAGAATGGCTGCTGCTGGCGCCGGATGAGGAAGGCAATCTGACGGGCACGGTCTCCATCGTCGGGACGAACAGCAGCAATCACCGGATGAGCGTCCCCATCCGCCAGTAGGCTTCACTCGAAGCGGATGCGGTCGATGCGCACGGGGCCTTCGGTCCAGGCCGAGGAGATGGTCACGAAGACCCAGCGCGCCAGCACCGGCGAGCGCTTCTGATCGAAGACCCCGTCCGGCCCCATGTTCCCCGAGGCGAAGAAGCGCGGCGCGCCGCCGCCGTCCTCGCGCGAGGAGACCTCGACGAGGATCGCGCGCGGCAGGGCGTGGCCGCCTTCGGGATCGGTCATGATCGCCGCGCGCGTCAGGGAGCGCGCGCCCTCGCCTTCGAGGCGGAAGGCCATGCGGTTGGGGCCTTGCGGCGCGAAGACATAGGCCTGAGGGCCGTCCTTCAGGGCGTTCGCGACCGCGAAGGCCGCAGAGAGCGCCGGAGCGGCGCGCTCGGGCCTGGCCTCCAGCTCCGGAGCGCGGGCCTCCAGCCCGGCGGCCTCCTCGGGCGCGACGCTCTGGGTGAAGACCGCCCCGCGCCGCCCGATCCAGCGCGCGGCGGCGGCGTGGATCTCCTCGACGCGGATGAAGCGCGCCGAACGCTGGCCCAGAGCCTCGATCGCCATGCCCGCCGGGCGCGCTCCGATGAAGAGGAAGGAGCCGCTGATTCCCTCGAAGACCTCGTCTTCGGGGCGGGTGAATTCGGCCTCCAGCGTGAGATAGCCGCTGTCCGAGACCCGCATGGGCCTCCGCTCCACCTCGCCCGAGGGCCGCAGCGAGACCAGTTCGCCCGCGCCGCCCGCCTCCAGCCGGGTTTCGCCCGCCAGAGCCTGGAGCCCGAGCTCGCAGCGCGCCTCCAGAGCCCCGCGCAGGACTCCGATGGCGAGGTCCATCCCCTCCCAGAAGGGGCGCTCGACGAAGGCGCGGCCCGTCGCGACGGGGGCGGCGCTGCGGGCGCTCGCGGCGGGCGCCTCGCCGACCACATGGCGCGGAGTCAGCAGATAGCAGGCGCCGCCGCTGCGGATCATCAGGCCGTGGCCTTCGCCGCCTCCGCCGCGCAGGGCGACGGTCTGAGCCGACGCTCCGGTCGTGGCGCAGGCGAGGAAAACTGTTAGGATCGCGGCGGACGGGAGAATCTTCACGGGGGAGTTTCCTATGGGTGGGCCTCTGCGCGGCTTCACGACGACCGTCGCCCTGATGGCGGGACTGGCGGCGAGGGGCGCCCTCGCGGAGGAGCCCGCCCCTCCGGAGGCTCCGCCTCGGGCCGCGCCGAGTCTGCAACTGGTCAGCGATCCGTTCAACGAGATCCTGCGTCCGGCGGCGAAGATCTCGGGCGCGCGGTTCCTGGGCTTCCTGGCCGCGCCCGGAGAGGCCGCTTCCGGCGACGGGGGCGAAACCGACGCCTTCCGCGCCTGGATCCCCGCCGACTGGAGCGGCTCCGAAATCTGCCTGAGGGTCATGTCTGCGGACGGGCTTTACGAATCGGCGAATCTCTACCGCGCGCCGGAGGACTGGGCGGGCGGGACGGCGCTTCTCGATTATCCCACCCGCCAGCCCGAGGCCCTCGCGGGGCGCGCCCCGGAGGAGCTGGCGCTCTCCGTCACGCGCGGCGACTGCGCGGAGTCCGGGGCGACGGCGGCGGAAGCCTCTCTGGCCGGGCGTCCGGACGCCGAGAGCGGCGCGGAAGGCGCCTTGCTGCTCATCAACGCCTTCCGCGCCGAACAGACCCATGTGGAGGTCGAGGACCGCCCCGAAGCGCCGGAGATCCTCTGCGCTCCGGTGCGGGCCGAGGTGCGCATGGCCTATGACACGGCCTGCCGCATTCCGGCGGAGGTCTTCGCCGAGGGGCGGGCGGAGCTGATCGTCCTGCCGGTGAAGAACGGCGAACTCGGCCGGGAGATCCCCCTGACCCTGCGTTTCGGCCCTCTGGAATGAGGCTGTCCCGCCGCGCCGCGCGGGCGCAGCTGAAATGGTCGGCGCTTCTGGCGGGCCCTGTCCTGCTGGGGCTGCTTCTGGCGCTGATTCTCTCCAGCGCGCTCTGGCGCTCGCGGACCTTCGTGATCGAGGCTCTGGCCACCGGCGCCGAAGTCCATTTCGAGGGCGCGGGCAATTCCTGGCCGCTCGGCGAGGCGATCCTCTGCGAGCCTCTGCCGCGGCCTCAGCCGCGGGCGCCGCGCGGAGAAGGCCTGTGCGACGCCCGGCTCTTCGCCGAGAAGGCCCGCGGGGGCGCGCCGGTGGTCTGGCGCGACGGCGCGCGGGCGCTCCTGCGGCGCGATCCGGAGGGCGGGCTGGTCGTGACGGCCCATGGCGCCGAGGGCCTGCCGGAGGGCGCGCGCCTGCATCTGACCGCCCGGCGCTGGGCCGAGGCGGGGGCTCTGGTCTTCACGGGCTGGAGCTCCATCGGCGGCCAGATGGCGAGCGGCGAGACGGCGCTCCTGATCTCCGGACGCCACGAGGCGCGGGAGAGCTCGCTCTTCGGGCTCGGCGGCGGGACGGAGACGGTGAAGTCCGGGGATCTGCGCCGCGGCGAGCGGGTGAGCCTCGTGGACGGCGCGGGGAATCCGGCTTCGGGCTTCGGCCATGTCACGGCGGGGACGGAGGAGGAGGCGGGCTTCCACATCGTCAGCATCGCCAAGCCCGGCGTGACCGCCCTGAAGGTGGAGCATCTCGGCGGCGAAGGCCCGAGCTTCATCCGGCCCAACTGGATCGACTACGCCCTGACGAGTCCCTTCTTCGTGGCTCTGGCGCTGATTCTCTCGATGCTGGTGGGGGTGGGCCAACTGGTCATCGGGCTCTGGGAGATCTTCGCGGAGAAGCCCGCCGAGGGCGCGCGGCGGCGTCCGCGCCTCTTGCGGCGAGATGTCGCGCCCGAGGAGCCGCCTCCGTCTACGCCGGAAGAGGCGAAATCCGGAGCGGATTCCCCTTGACCGTGGTTTCCGGGACAGGAGAGGACGCATCCTTGAAGGCGAGTGATTTTTTCGGAACAAGTCTCGAAAGGAGATTCCTCCTGAAAGGGGCTCAGGGGCCGATCTGACCCGGAATGGGCCGCGCCGATTCTCGCGACGCGGGACGGAGGCCCTCGAAAGGGCCTCCGCGGCGCAAGGATCAGGAGGCGGCCTGGATCAGCGCCTTCTCCAGTTTGGCGAGCCCCTCCTCCAGGATCTCGTCGGAGATGGTCAGCGGATTGAGCAGCCGGACGGTGTTGCCGTGGACGCCGCAGGTGAGCAGGATCAGACCATCCGCCATGGCGGCTTGCGTCACGCGCCTGGCGGCTTCGGCGTCGGGTTCGTCGCTTCCGCGCGCCTTCACGACGTCGAAGGCGACCATGGCCCCGGGGCCGCGGATTCCGGCGATGGGGGCGGAGTCGTTGCGCAGGGAGATCTCTTCGAGCTTCCGCTTCATCCGCGCCCCGAGGGCCGCGCCGCGCTCCACGAGCTTCTCCTCCTCGATGACCTCCAGCACCGCGAGGGCCGCCGCGCAGGCGAGGGGATTTCCGGCGTAGGTGCCGCCCAGTCCGCCAGGGTCGGCGGCGTCCATGATCGCGGCCTTGCCCACCACGCCCGAGAGCGGGAAGCCGCCCGCCAGAGACTTCGCGAGGGTCATCAGATCGGGGGTCACGCCGGAATGCTCGACGCCGAACATCTTGCCGGTGCGGGCGAAGCCGGTCTGGACCTCGTCGGCGATCAGCACGATTCCATGTTTGTCGCAGATCGCGCGCAGGGCCTCCCAGAGCTCTTTCGGCGCGGGGAGGAAGCCGCCTTCGCCCTGCACGGGCTCCAGCAGGATGGCCGCGACGTCGGTCGGAGCGATGTCGGCGCGGAAGAGCGTCTCCAGCGCCTTGAGCGAATCCTCCACCGTCACCCCGAGGCTCGGGGCGGGGAAGGGGACGTGATAGATCCCCGGAGGCGCGATGCCGAATTTCGTCCGGTAGGGCGCGACTTTGCCCGTCAGGCCGGTGGCGAGATAGGTCCGGCCGTGGAAGGCGCCGCTGAAGGCGATGAGGCCGGGACGACCCGTATGGGCGCGGGCGATCTTCACCGCGTTCTCGACGGCCTCGGCGCCGGTGGAGAAGAGCAGCGACTTCGCCGGACCGCCCACGGGCGCGATGGCGTTCAGCTTCTCGCAGAGCCGGATATAGGGCTCGTAGGGGATGATCTGGAAGGCGGTGTGGGTGAAGGCGTCGAGCTGCGCCTTGACCGCCGCGATCACCTTCGGATGGCGATGCCCGGTGTTCAGCACCGCGATGCCGCCGGCGAAGTCGATGTAGCGGCGCCCTTCGGCGTCCCAGAGCTCGGAGCCCTCGGCGCGGACCGCGAAGACCGGCCAGGCCGTGCCGACGCCCCGCGCCACGGCGGCGACGCGACGGGCCTGAAGATCGGCGTTGGAGCTGGATGGAGTGAACGACATGGAGCCTCCCTGCGTTTCTGGAGCAGTTTGCGAGGCAGTCTAGCGCCGCCTCCGGAGGGAAAGCCAACGGGATTCGGCGATGGAGGGCTTTCGGAAAGGCCGAACGCCCTCCTGCGGAGCGAAGGAGGGCGTCGCGGAAAACTCAGCGCCAGCCGAGCGCCGGAGCGACATGCTTCAGGATGTCCTCGATCACATGGACGTTGTACTCCACGCCGAGCATGTTCGGGATGGTCAGCAGGAGCGTGTCGGCTTCGGCGATGGCCTCGTCGCCCTTGAGCTGCTCGATGAGCTTGTCGGGTTCGTCGGCGTAGCCGCGTCCGAAGATGGCGCGCATCTCGTCGATGTCGCCGATCTGGTCGGATTCCTTGCCGCCGCGCCCGAAATAGCGGCGGTCCATGTCGGTGGTCAGGGCGAAGATCGAGCGGCTGACCGAAACGCGCGGCTGACGCTCGTGGCCCGCCACCTTCCAGGCCTCGCGGTAAAGGCGGATCTGCTTCGCCTGCTGGAGGTGGAAGGGCTCGCCGGTCTCGTCCTCCTTGAGCGTGGAGCTTTGCAGGTTCATGCCCATCTTCGCCGCCCATTCGGCGGTTCCATTGGAGGCCGAACCCCACCAGATGCGATCCCTCAGCCCCTCGGAATGGGGCTCCAGACGCAGCAGCCCCGGAGGATTCGGGAACATCGGGCGCGGATTGGGCCGCGCGAAGCCTTTCCCCTCCAGATGCCGGAGGAAGACCTCGGTGTGGCGGCGGGCCATCTCGGCGCCGGTCTCGCCTTCGGCGGGCTGATAGCCGAAATGACGCCAACCGTCGATCACCTGCTCGGGCGAGCCCCGGCTGATCCCGAGCTGAAGCCGACCGTCCGAGATGAGATCCGCCGCGCCCGCGTCCTCGACCATGTAGAGCGGATTCTCGTAGCGCATGTCGATGACGCCGGTGCCGATCTCGATCTTCGAGGTCCGCGCGCCGATGGCCGCCAGCAGCGGAAAGGGCGAAGCCAGCTGCCGCGCGAAATGGTGGACGCGGAAATAGGCGCCGTCGAGTCCCAGCTCCTCCGCCGCCACGGCGAGCTCGATGGACTGCTTGAGCGTCTCGCCCGCCGTGCGCAGCGGCGAGCCCGCTTCAGGGGACCAATGGCCGAAGGAAAGGAAGCCGAGTTTCTTCATCTTGAATGCTCCGGTCGGCGGACGGGCCGGTTCCGGCCTGTCTCCGCTCTGGATTGCGCGTTTGTGCTCTGTCGGGGGTTCATGTGAGCCGCGCCGCTCCTCGCCGCAAGGCGCGGTTCCGGAGACGCTCTGTCGCCGGGCGGGCGATGATCGGAGAAGGATGGCGACCCCGGCGTGGTTCGAACACGCAACCGCTCGCTTAGAAGGCGAGTGCTCTATCCGGTTGAGCTACGGGGCCTCAGGCTCCGTCCCTACATGGCCTGGGGCGATCCGATCAAGCCTTTTTCGATCAGGGCCCAGAGAGCGGCTTGCGGCTCCGGAGCGTCCGCCCCGGGCGGCGGCGATCCTCCCTGCGGCGGCGGGCCGCGCAGAGGTCGCAGGACTTCGCGTCGCCTGCCCGGCCCGGCCCGAGAAAACCCGGGCGGGCCCGATCATTCTCCTCATTCTCCGGTGATCTGGATGGTCAGACGATCCTCGTAATTTCCGGCGTAGCGATAGCCGATCTGGTCGAGCGTGATCTCGATGAGGCCCGGATTGCGGTCGCCGGATCTCATGTGGACTTCCTTCTGGGCGCCCAGCGGCATGCTCGTTCCATTGATCGCGACTTCATAGGCGATGGGCGTCAGCTCCGCGCCCTGCTCATGGACCAGCTTTCCGTCATGCCGCGAGGTGACCAGCATCGTGACCGGAGCCGTCGCCTGATAGAGGAACCGGACGTCGCCGCGCGGTCTCTCCCGGGCGGCTCCCTGCGAGGAGAAGGGATCGGCGCCCAGATTCCCGAAGTCGACCCTGAGCGGCTGCTCGGGCGTCAGGAACCGCGCCACCGGAGCGACGAAAACGCGCAATTCGGGCTGCGCCGCGGATTGCGGCGCGCCATTGATCAGCAGATCGAACTCCCGGACGTAGGGGCCGCTCGCCACGAACTGGTTGGGGCGGATCCGGAAGACTTCGAGGCTTCTTCCGCCCTGGGCGCCTCGGGCCTCGCGCAGATCGACGGTGCTGCGCAGGCTGCTTCCGCCGCCCACTTCTGCGCTTCTGGTCTCCAGGTCGAGCGCGCCGCCGGGGCCGTCGAGCCTGATCGAGCCTCCGTTGGTCGGCGTCAGGGAGATGGAGGCTCCGGCGCAGGCCGCTTCCTCCTCGAAGCCGAGTTCGAGGAAGACGGGGGCGGCCTCCCGGAGGGTCGCGTTGTAGTCCTGCACGGAGGCGAAGCGGGCCCAGACCGCCGTGCAGGCCCGGGCCGCCTCCATGGGGGCGGCCAGAAGCGGCAGGAGGCAGAGCGCGAAGACGCTGCGGATTCGTCTGGTCCTGTTCATGAGCCTCCTCCGAGAGTCACCGCGCCCAGTTCGATCAGGGCGCCCTGCGTGGGGGGAGAGATCTCGATCCGGGCGCGCGCTCCCGCCAGCTCCAGATCGTAAGCGCCGGGCTTGAGGCCGCTTGCGAAGAAGATTCCCGCCGAATTCGTGAAGACGTCGAAGGCGGCGCTTCCGTCCAGCGAGGCGAGGCGTCCGTATTGCAGGGCGACGGGCTGGCCTTGCGCGTCCTGGAGCACGCCGCGCGCCGAATAGAAGGCGTCGCTGCCGACGATGGTCCTCGCGCCGACGCGGGCTCCGCCCTGCACGGCGTAGACGCCGGAGCCGATGTCGTAGCCGAGGGGCGCGTCCTCCAGATTCAACGAGACCTGGGAGAAGCGGTAATCGCCCGAAAGCGGGGCGACCATGGGGCCGAAGCCGTCCGTCCTGACGATGGGAGGGCGTCCTCCCAGGCTGTCGCCGATGGAGAGCGTCGAATCGCTCAGGGTGGGATGCCGGTCGACGAGAAGGAAGCCATGTCCGACGCGGCGGCCGACGCCCACGCGCCCGTCGGCGAAGGCGACGCCCGAACTGACGCGCAGGGCGCCCACAAGAGGCGAATCGTCGTCGAAGAGCGCGCCGACGTCCGGCGCCGCGTGATCCAGCGTGACGGAGGCGTCGAAGCGGTTGGCGATGTAGTCCGCGCGGCCGTAGAGGCCGACCGAATCGTCGTCATGCTCCGCGCGCAGGGCGTAGCCATATTGCCCGACGCGGCCCTGATGGCGCTTTTCATATTCGACCGTGGCCCGGTTGCGGGCGCTCGAATAGGCGCCGCGCACCCGGCGATCCTCGCCCAGCGGCATGGAGGCCGTGACCAGAACCCGCGTTTCGTCGCCGCGTCCGCCGTTGCGGAGGACGTGCTCCACGGCGGCCGAGGCGCTCACCGAGCCGAAGCTGTGCGAGACTCCGGCGCGCAGGCTGACGTCCTGCAGATCTCCGCTGCGGGCGTAGCCGGCGCCGAGATTCACGACGGGGCCCTGCTCCAGCCGGATCCGGTAGGAGCCGGTCGCCGAGAGGCGTTCGAGGCCTGCGCCTTCCTCGCCGAGGCGGGTGAAGTCTTCGGAGCGATAGGCGGCGCGGAGGTTCAGCTCGTCTCTGTCGACGCCGAAGCCTTCGAAATCCGCGTCGTAGGAGGCTTCGACGGCGAAGCCTGTCCGGGCGCCGCCCACGGGATCGTCGATCCGCGACCAGGCCGCGTCAAGCTGGCCCGCGCCATAGGGCAGACCCGCCACGAGATTTCCGGCGACTCCGACATAGCCGTCTTCGGCGATGGTCGCGCCCGCGCCGAGGGTCAGACCCGGCGTCACGCCCCGACGGTAATAGCCTGTGGCGGCGAAGCCGTCGGCGTCCCAGTCGAGGCCGTCGGCGAA
>NZ_JAQTXI010000021.1 GCF_028688855.1 Neomegalonema sp.
CTGGGCGGCGGGCGATTCTTCGCTCTCTTCAGAGATCGCGGCGGGCTCCTGAGGGAAGCGCGCCGCCAGAGCCAGAGCCGAAGGCAGGTCGATGAAGCGGACCGGGACGCCGCGCTTCAGCGCCCAGAGCGCCGCCTGATATTCCGGCGAGAAGGTCGCGAAGGGCCAGAAGGCCGCCTGAGCCGGATCCGCCTCGTCATAGGCGAGCAGAGCCACCGGCGGAACCATCTCGGGCCGCGCCAGCATGGGCAGCAGCGGCGAGAGATCCGCAGGCCCCTCGATCAGCACCTCGACGGGCTGAAGCTCCTCCAGCGCGCGCAGCAGATCCCGCGCGCAGCCCGGCCCGTGATGGCGCACGCCGAAGACATGCGCGCCGCCCGATGGTTTGGACCCCTCCGCCATGGCGTCAGGCCAGCCGCGAGAGGGCTTTGTAATAGGCGGAATCCGCAGGGCGCTTGCGGAGGACCGTCTCCAGATATTCCGAGAGGACGATCTTGTCCTGAAGCGGATCCTTGACGATGGCGCCGATCAGATTGGCCCCGAGGCTCTCGGCGTCGAGCTTGCCGTCGTTGAAATAGGCCGCCTGAGCCAGACCGCCCACCACCACGCCGATGGCCTCCGCCGTGGAGAGCGAGCCCGAAGGCGTCTTGAGGGTGGTCTTGCCGTCGGCGCTGCGTCCGTTGCGCAGTTCGCGGAAGATGCCCACCACGCGCGCCACTTCTTCGGCGACGTTCTTCGGCGCGGGCAGCTCCAGCGAGGCGGCGCTCTCGCCCACGCGCTTGACGACGATGGCGATCTCCTGGTCGAGGTCGTCGGGCGGCGGCAGCACCACCACGTTGAAGCGCCGCTTCAGCGCCGAAGACATCTCGTTGACGCCCTTGTCGCGGTCGTTGGCGGTGGCGATGACGTTGAAGCCTCGCGCGGCGTAGGCCGCCGTATTGAGTTCGGGAATCGGGAGGGTCTTCTCCGAGAGCACCGTGATGAGGGTGTCCTGAACCTCCGACCCCATGCGGGTCAGCTCCTCGATGCGGCAGAGCTTGCCCGCCTCCATGGCGCGCAGCAGCGGCGTGGGAGTCAGGGCCTCGCGGCTCGGGCCATGGGCCAGAAGCTGCGCGTAGTTCCAGCCGTAGCGGATCTGGTTCTCGTCGGTGCCTGCGGTGCCCTGGATCACGAGGGTGGAGTCTCCGGCGACGGCCGCCGCCAGATGCTCCGAAACCCAGGATTTCGCCGTGCCCGGCGAGCCGATCAGCAAAAGCGCGCGATCCGTGGCGAGAGTGGCCACGGCGGTTTCGATCAGCTTGCGCTCGCCGACGTATTTCGCGCCGATGACGGTTCCGTCCGCCGCTTTGCCGCCGAGCAGATAGGTCACGACGGCTTTGGGCGTCAGGCGCCATCCGGCGGGACGGGGGCCGTCGTCTTTGGCGAGGGCCGCGAGTTCGGCGGCGTAGCCCTGTTCGGCGGGCAGACGAAGAGGTTCGCTCACGAGTGGGCCTCCAGAAAATCGGCGTTCAGATCGGCGTTGAGGATGAGAAGGTCGAGGCGCGGATCGGCGGGCGAAAGGCCCATCCGCGCGAAGTCGTCGAGCGCCTCGCGGGCGCCCGCCTGATCGAACAGGCCGCCCAGGATCTGCAGATGCTCGGGGAGCAGGTGGGGCGGGAGCTGAGTCAGGGGGCCCTGACCCTTGAGTTCGGCGTCGAGCATCGCCAGGCTCTGACGCCAGAGCCTGCTTTCGCGGACCAGAGCCATCGGCGCGCGGCCGATCCAGAGGCCCAGATTGCTCAGATGCTCGTCGAAGGAGAGTTGTCCGCGCTGAAACAGGATCGGCAGAAGCTCGAATTGTTCGGCTTCCGTGAGGCGCTCCATCATTTCGGGGACCAGATGAGTGGAGGTCTGACGCTGATCCATGCCGAAGATCTCCGCGAGAAAGGCCTGGATCTCTTCGGGGCGGCCCTGCTCCAGCAGCAGCGGGCGAAAGAACGGGCTATAGAGATGGTCGTCATGGGGCCAGGCCTTGACGAACTCCAGCCGCGAGCCGCCCGCTCTGGCGGCCAGCGCGTCCAGACCCGCGGCGTCGATCAGCGCGATGAAGCGCTCCCGGGCGGCTTCGTCGCGCTTCTTCTTGAAGGAGAGCTTCAATTCGCGCTTGATGATCCCCTTGCGCTCGGTCTTGATGAATTCCTCGAAGAGCTGAGCGGCGGCGGCCTCCGGCGTCGCTTCGGCGCGCATGTCGAGACGCGCCAGAAGGGCCGTCGCCAGCTGCTTGACGTTGGGCGCGCGGTCTTTGGCCTGGATTCCGGTCAGGAAGGCGCGATCCGCTTCGGAAAGCCCCTGACGCAGGATATCCACGAGATCCAGCCGGTCTTCGGCCTTGAGCGTGGAGAATTTCGCCTCCAGCAGGGCGAGGGCGGCGGCGGATTTCGCCCGACGCAGATCGGCGAAGGCGGTCCGGCGGCCCGCGCGGGTCCAGTCCTCCCAGTTGGCGGCGCCCAGAGCCTCTTCGGGAGGAGGCGCATGGCCCGCCGCCCAGTCGCGCCAGGGGGCGTAGACGGCGGGGATCTCGTCGTCGTTGGGGCCGGGCGTCCAGTCGAGCGGATGGGCGACGCGGCCGCGCGTCGCCAGAAAGCGCAGGAGCTGATGGCGGTCGCCGCCATAGCTGGCGCCCTTCAGCAGCCGCCGGAAGCGCAGACGATGCGTCTCCGCGAGGAAGGGCAGGCTCAGGGCGGGCAGGGGGCGGCCCTCGGTCAGGGGGCCGGAGGGCAGGGGCCGATATCCGACCTCCAGCGCATGGCCCGCCAGAGCCAGCAGCCGCAATTCGGCCTCGACGCCGCCCGGCGCGAGGGCCTCGGCCCAACGGGCGGGCGCCGAGCCCAGAGCAGGCCCCGAGGCCCAGGCGCTCATCAGTTCGCCGAGGGCGAAATCCGGTTGGCCGCTCACGACGCCTTCTCCCCTTGCGGCGCGGCCCATTCGGGCGCGGCGGCCAGCATCTCCAGCCGCGCCCCGGTCCAGAGTCCGGCGGCGGAGGCCAGGCGCAGGCCCATGAGCGGCTTCTCCGGCGGCTCGTTCAGAGGCAGGGCCGCGCCGCCCTGTTCGGCCTTCCACCAGGCGCGTCCGCGCGCGTCGGAGACGTAGCGTCCCGGCCCGAGCAGCAACGGCGATTCCAGCGTCCAGGGCGCCGCGAGCAGACGCTCCGTCGCCTGGGTCAGGGGATCGGCGGGGGCCTCGGGCCATGAGGCGGGCGGCGTCTCGCCCGGATCGCGCCGCGAGATCACGGCGGCGCGCAGAGGTCGACGGGCCGGATAGAACAGCATCTCGCCCTGGAAGCGGTCTCCGGGAGAGAAGGGCGCGCTGCGGCGTCCTGCGGCGGCGGGAAACACGTCCTGGAGCGCCGCGAAGCGCAAGGCCGGATCCGCGGCGGTGAGGTTCAGGAACCACGAGGTTTGCGCGATCAGGCCATCCTTGCGGGTGCGGATCGTCACGGCCAGAGCCTCCCAGATCCCGGAGGAGCGGGGCGTTTCGGCGGAGTCCGTCAGGGCGTCGCGATCCTCGGCCTGGACCATCTCGCGGCGCAGTTCGGGGTCTTCCGGCGCGGCCTTCCAGGCCCGCGCGAGCAGCAGGAGCTTGCCCAGCTCCTTGACGGCCTCCTCCATGCGCTCCTCGGTCGGCAGGGCCATGAGCCGGGCGGGCGCCTCGTCGATGCGGCTGGAGAGGGCGGAGGCCTTGGCGTCGCGCATGCGGGCCGCGATCAGGCGGCAACGGCCTTGCGGATCTTCAAGGAACAGGTTCAGTCCGCCCCGGATCTGGTCGTGGATCCAGCCTTCCAGCTCGGCGCAGGCGCCTTCCAGCGCGAGGCGGTTGCTCTCGGCGAGTCTGGCGGCGCGTCTGGCGGCGGCCTCGGCTCTGGCGAGGGCCTTGGGGTCGTTCGGATCGAGTTCAGGCTCGGGAGCTTCGGCCTCCGCAAGCGCGACAGGCGCCGCAGGGCTCGCCGCAGGTTGGGGCGCTGCGGCGGGGGCTCCGCCCGAACCCTTGCGGCGACGCCCGACCCAATCGGACACCCAGTCGGGCGGCTCGGCTTCGGCGAAGCCGGAATCTCCGGCCGCCTTCATGAGCATCAGCGCGATGGAGTGCTTGCAGGGGAATTTCCGCGAAGGGCAAGTGCATTTCGCGCCGAGATCGCTCGTGTCGGCGATGACGCGATAGGGGTTCGCGCCCGAGCCCTGACATTCGCCCCAGATCAGCCCCGTGGCGGCGTTCGAGGCGCGGAGCGGCCATTTGGCGGGCTTCACCAGTCCTTGCCCGGCCTTGAAGGAGGCGGCGTCCGGCGCCGCCGACTGGATCGCTTGAGCGTCAAAGGCCATGCTCGCCCTCTTGCTGCGCAGAGACGGGCGAAGAGTCCCGCAATCGGACGCTTTTGTCCAGAGGAGATTTGTGACCGATGTTCATCAATTCTTGACGTTTCTTCATGAAGCCTGAATCCGGCTTCAAGGCCCGCGATCTCCCGGGATGGGGGCGGATCCGGGACGAAGGCGGCGGCCCCGGAAACCATGAGGCCGCCGCGCGGATCGTCAGGCGTCAGTAGCCGCGGGCGGCTCCGGCCGAGGCGCGGCTGTCGATGGCGCCGAAATATCCGGTCCCGTCGCCCGCTTCGATCTCCGCCAGATTCCGCCCTCCGACGAGGACGCCCGCCGCCTCGCCCCAGATGGGCCAATCGGCGTCCTCGCGCACGTCGTAGCCCATGCCGACCAGGATGCGCCGCGTGTCGGGCGAAAGGGCGTAGGGCTCCATGAAGACGCGGTCCGGCAGCCATTGATGATGGATGCGCGGCGCGTCGACGGCCTCCTGGATGTTCATCCCGAACTCGACCACGTTCAGGATGGCTTGCAGCGTGATGGTGATGATCCGCGAGCCGCCGGGACTGCCGATCACCATGAAGAGCTTGCCGTCCTTCGAGACGATGGTGGGGCTCATCGAGGAGAGCGGCGATTTCCCCGGCTCCACGGCGTTGGCCTCGCCCTGGACCAGGCCGTAGAGGTTCGGCACCCCCGGCTTGACGGTGAAGTCGTCCATTTCATTGTTCATGAGGATTCCGGTCCCCGGCGCCACCACGCCCGCCCCGAAGGAGCCGTTGAGCGTATAGGTGACGGCCACAGCGTTTCCGGCCTCGTCGACGATGGAGTAATGGGTGGTCTCGGGGCTTTCGGCGGGGACGGCCGCGAAATCGGGCGGCGTCAGATCGCTGGAGACTCCGGCGCGGTAGGGGTCGATGCGGCCCCGGATCTCGGCGGCGTAGCCCTTGTCGAGCATGCGCTCCAGGGGGTTCTTGACGAAATCCGGATCGCCGAGGCTGGCGTTGCGGTCCACGAAGGCGTGACGCATGGCCTCGACCATCAGCCGCGTGGTCTCGGCGGAGCCCTGGCCGAAATAGGAGAGCGGATAGCCCTCCAGAACGTTGAGGATCTCGCAGATGATCACCCCGCCCGAGGAAGGCGGCGGAGAGGACAGGATTTCATAGCCGCGATAATCGCAGCGCACCGGCTCCAGCTCGCGGACGGCGTAGCGTTCGAAATCCTCCTTGGTGAGGATGCCGCCGCCCGCCTCGCTGCCCGCCACGATCTTCTCGGCGATGGGGCCCTTGTAGAAGGCTTCGGCGCCGCCCTCGGAGATGGCCTGCAGCGTGTCGGCGAGATCGGTCTGCACCAGCTTGTCGCCGGGGGCGAAGGGCTCGCCGCCCGCGCGGAAGAAGATCGCCCTGGCCGCCGGATCGCGCTGGAGATAGGAATCCACCTCCTCGATCATCGCCAGATCCGCCCCGTTCAGCGTGAAGCCCTCGCGGGCCAGGCGCACCGCCGGAGCGAGCAGCGCCTCGCGGCTGAGGGAGCCGTATTTCGCGCGGGCCTCCTCCAGGCCCATGACCGAACCGGGCGTTCCGGCGGCGAGCCAGCCTTCGGTGCTGCGGCCCGGCGCGGGTTCTCCGGTTGCGTCGAGATACATGTCCTTCGTGGAGGCGAAGGGCGCGCGTTCGCGGAAGTCGAGGAAGGTGGAGGTTCCGTCGGCGAGGCGGATGGTCATGAAGCCGCCGCCCCCGAGATTCCCCGCCGTCGGATAGACCACCGCCAGGGCGTAGCCCACGGCCACGGCGGCGTCGACGGCGTTGCCCCCCGCCTTGAGGACGTCCACGCCGACGTCCGATGCGAGATGATGGGCCGTGACCACCATGCCCTTGCGGCCCTCGACGGGCGCGGGCGATGCGGCGAAGGCGGATCCTGAACTGAAGGACAGGGCGAGAAGCGCGGCGAGGGCCGCGCCGGAGCCTCGGAGCCGACGAAGCTCCGCAGAAGGCGGATCGTGAAGCATGGCGTTTCTCCCCAGGGCGCGCCCTCGATGGAGCGCGCGTCGCTTGGCGGCGCTCCGGAGGCCTTCGGAAGGCCCCCGGGCCGCGGGGTCAGCATCGCGCGGCCTCCCGACGGGCGCAAGCGGGAAGGGGAGCCCCCCGCTTCAGCGCAGAGCCTCAGCGCAGGGCCTCGACGGAGGCCCGCCGATAGACGCGCCAGGCGGTCGGCAGGGCCATCAGCAGCGCGGCGCCGACGAGAATCCCCACCCCCCCGACCTCGCGCCAGCCGGGCCGGGCCACGAAGGCGATTCCCGTCGCCCGCCCGATCAGCTCCGAGGCGAGGGCCGAAAGCCCCCATCCCAGCGCCAGACCCAGAACCGCCCCCGCGACCACCATCGCCGCCACGTAAAGCCAGACGGTCAGCAGCACGAAGCCCGCCGGAGCCCCCAGAGCCCGCAACATCGCGAAGCGTCGGCGCTGGAGGTCCAGCACCGCCAGCAGGCCCGCGAGGATCGCCGCCGCCACCAGAATCTGCGCCGTCAGGATCAGGGCCGCCATGATCCGCGTCGCGCCGCCCATCACCTCGTAGAGGTCGAGCAGGGCCTCGGCGGGAAAGAAGGCCGTGGACTCCGCCGTCCGGTGGCGCGCCCTCAGGCCATAGGCCGCCGGGACGCTCTCGGGGCGCATGACGATGGCCGGGACGCCCGGAAGATGCGCCGCGTCCCAGGGCGGACCGATCCGCGCCTCGCCCGAGGCGTGGCCGTCGCCGAGCCCGTGAGTCGCCCAGACATGCTCCACCGGGACCACCACCGCCCGATCCCAGGGCGTGCCCGTGGGGCGCATCCGGCCCACCACCGAGATCGAGCCATGGGAGTCGAAATCCTCGTGATCATGGCCGTGATCCCCGTCCTCGTGGTCATGATCGTGGTCATGATCGTGGTCGTGGTCGTCGTGATCCTCGTAGGCGTCGGCGTCGAGCCCGCCGCCGACCGAATCCGCGTCGCCGTGGCGGATCTCCAGCAGGCCGCCCGGCCCGACCTCCACCAGAGCCCCGACGACGGCCTCCTCCTGCGTCGCGAAGAGGCGTCCTTCCGCGAGCCCGCCGCTCAGATGCTCCACGAAGGCGGCGCTCGTCCCGACCACCGGAGAGCCCTCCGCCTGATCGCCGAAGGCCAGAGGCGCCGCGAAGAGCGCATCCGGATCGTTCAGGGCCCTGGCCGTCGCCTCGGGACTCAGAAGCTCCACGGCGGTGGGCCGCAGGAAGACCGTCGAGAGCAGAAGATCCGTCCGGCCGCCCGGCGCTGCCACGATCAGGTCGAACTTGTCGGCGGCCCGCGCCGAGCCCTGACGCAAGGCGCGCTCCTGCGCCCCGACCGCCACGCCCAGCGCCACCGCCAGAGCGATCAGCCCCGTGAAGAGCAGCGCCGTGAAGGGATTGCGCGCCAGACTCGCGCGCACGACGGGAAAGGGATTCATGAGACTTCCGCCTCCTCGCCGCGCATCAGGGTGAGCCGACGGTCCGCCAGGGCGATCAGGGCCGGATCATGGCTGGCGACGATCACCGTGCGGCCTTCCTCGTCGGCGAGGGCGCGCAGCCGCCGCGCGACCTCCGCGCCGGAGGCCGCGTCGAGGCTGGCGGTGGGCTCGTCGGCGAAGAGCGCCGCAGGCTGCGGCAGAAGCGCCCGCGCCAGAGCCACGCGCTGCTGTTCGCCGCGCGAGAGCAGGGCGGTGCGGCTGCGCTCGGGAACTCCGAGCCGCTCCAGAAGCGCGCGGGCGCGCGGGCGCTCGGACCGCGCCGAAAACCGCGAGAACCACACCGTCGAGAGCACGTTCTCCAGAGGAGAGAGCTCGGGAATGAGGTGGAAGTCCTGGAACACGAAGCCCGCGCGTTCGCGCCGCCAGCGGTCGCGCGCGGATTCGGAGAGCGGCGCGAGATCCGTCCCGTCCCAGAGCACGCGGCCTTGCGTCGGCCGGAGCAGCCCCGCCAGCAGATGCAGCAGCGTGGACTTCCCCGAGCCCGAAGGCCCGCTCAGGGCGAGCATCTCGCCCGGCTCCAGATCCAGCGCCGGAAGGGTCAGCAGAGGGTCTCCCGGCTTCAGGTCATGGCGCAGATCCTGAACCGAAAGCGCGGCGCCCGAGGCGCTCCGCAGGGCGGGGCTCACAATTTCTCGTAGCGCGCGCCGCGCAGCCGGATGAAGCTCATGAAGCCGGTGTCCGGATCGGTCTCGAAGCCGGTCTCGAAGACGCCGGTCGCGCGGATCAGATCGGTGTAGCGGATGGGCTCCACGGGGCGGTCGGTCAGGGCCAGCACGATGTCGTCCGGCCACTGGGCTTCGGTCTCGCAGAAGGGACAGGTCGACATCGGCAGCCTGGTCAGCACGAAGAAGTCGATCTCCGGCTTGAGCGGCGGCGCCATGTAGCCGACCATCCGCACCTCGCGGCCCGCCAGAGCCTGCGCCCTTTCGGTCAGCTCGCGGCCCCGGACGTAGAGATCGCGGAATTTCAGAGCCTCGGGCGCGGCCCAGGCGGCGCGCGGCGCGACCAGAGGCGCCGCGGCGGCGGCGAGGAACAGACGACGGTTCATCAGCATGGCGAAAGCCTCCAGGCCCTGGGGAGTCGAAACGGAGAGGCCGCCGGGAGGGATCTCCCGACGGCCGCGTTCAGAAGACGGCGCTCACGGCGGCGCTCACTCGGCGGCGGCGTGACGGGCCAGAGCGGCGCGGGTCGCGAGGCCCGTGGCGTGCTCCATCACGTGATAGACGAGGTTCTGCTCGACCACGCCGTGGAACAGGTGGGCCCAGGGGCCCTGGGCGAAGATCACCACGTCGTCGCCGGCGTGGGTCTCGCTCTCGCCCAGCGGGATCAGGGCCTGCTGGAGGAAGTCGACGTCGGTGGTGTCGATCCCGGAGAGGTCGGCGCGCACTTCGTCGAGCTTGGCGCCGGGGCCGTTCTGATAGCCGAGGGTGGTGTAGGGCTTGCCGTCGTCGGCCTTTCCGGCGATCCCGAGGATCGGGTTGCCGCGCTGCGGATAGCCCGCGATGCTGAACACATGGCTGTGGTCGGCGGTGAGGATCACCAGGGTCTCCGCGGGGTCGATCTTCTCGAAGACCGCTTCGACGGCTTCGGCCACGGCGATGGTGTCGATCAGGGCGCGGGCGGCGTTGCCCGCATGATGGGCGTGGTCGACGCGGCCGCCCTCGACCATCAGCACATAGCCCTCTTCGTTCTTGTCGAGGAGGTCGATGGCCTTCACGGCCATGTCGGCCAGCGAGGGCTCGCCGCCGGCGTCTTTTTCGCGGTCGGCTTCATATTGCATGTGGCTGCGGTTGAAGAGGCCGAAGGCGCGGTTCACGTTCGCCGGATCTATGGCGTCGAAGCCTTCCTTGTTCCAGACGTAGGCGCCGTCGTTGTGACGGGCGGTCCATTCGCCGACGAGGTCGCGGCCGTCCTTGCGCGAGCCGGTGCGGCCTTCGTCCTCGGGGTCGGCCTGGTCGACGGTCATGAAGTTGCCGCGGCCGCCGCCGAAGACCACTTCGAAGCCGTCGCCCGCGGGCCAGTCGATCAGCTGCGCGGCGATGTCCTTGCAGCCGCCGGCCAGGGCTTCCTCGGTGAGGTTGGTGTCGTTCTCCCAGTCGCGTCCGGCCACCTTGGCGTAGGTCGCGGCGGGGGTGGCGTGGGTGATGCGCGCCGTGGAGATGATCCCCGTCGCGAGGCCCGCCTGTTCGGCCAGCTCGAAGAGGGTGGTGACTTCGGCGCCCTTCTGGCTGGCGCAGTCGTTCAGCTTGATGGCCTGGGTCACGCCGATGGTGCCGTTCACCGACTTCACGCCCGAGACCATGGCGGTGGCGGTGGGGGCCGAGTCGGCCACCTGGGCGTCATGGGTGTAGGTCTTGGAGAGGGCGGTCCAGGGGAGCAGGCGCTCGAAGGAGAGCACGTTCGACTCGCCGTCGACGCCGCGCAGCTGGCCTTCGTGGATGCGCGAGGCGGTGATGGTCGGCACCGAAAGGCCGTCCACCACGAAGAGCACGACGTTCTTCGCCCGGCCGACGTTCGGCTGGGTGGCGATCTTTTCGGCCAGCTGAGCCTGACCGGCGACGTAATAGCTGTCGGCCGTTTGCTGGACGGCGCTCTGGGCGCCGGCGGCGGAGGCCAGCGCCAGCGACGAAACGCCGAGCGTCAGCAGGGTGAGAATGCGGTTCATGACGTCCCCCGGAAAGGCTGTTTTGGGATCGAACGCGCGGAGCCTAGGCGGGGGGCGCAACTTCGCCATGTCGGTTTCATGACGAATCCGTTGCAATCCGCCCTCGCCGCGCCGCGAGCGCGGGCTGCGCCCTTGCGCCGCAGGGCGGAGGCGGAAGCGGACGGCGCAGCCTGCGCCGCCCTGCTCCGGCGTCTGATCCGGGCGTCCTGCCGGGGGGCTTCGGGCTCAGTTCCCGGGCAGCCGGACGACGAACTGCACCACGCCGCCTTCTCCGGGCTCGAGGCTCCCGCCGAAGGGGAAGGAGATCTCGCCTTCGGCCCCGGCGGAGGGGAGTCCGAAGGGCAGGAGCGTCAGGCCGGGGGGATGCTCCAGGACTTCCGCCGAACCCGCCACATAGACCATCCAGCTGGGCGTGTGGTCCTGCACCCGCACCTGACGGATCGTCTCGACGCCGCGATTCTCGAAGGCGATCCGGTAGACCGCGCAGCCTCCGGACGCGATGGGGAGCTCGGCGGGCGTGAAGCCCGGTTCTCCGCCGTCGGGGCCTCCGTCGCAATCGGCGTCGAGGGCCTGGAGCTTGCGCGCGAAGACGCCCCCCGACGCGCCGCCGCCGACCCGCGTCAGATCCCGGATCATGGAGCTTCCGCTCCGGGCGCCGGACAGGATCGTGGCGGTCAGGCGCGTCAGGTCGCTCCATCCGGCGGGGGCGTCGGCGGGAATCCTGGCGACCAGCCAGAAGGCGTGGTCTCCGGCGGGGATGGGCGCGCCCTGAACCCACGGGAGGTCTCCTGCGCCGTGAACGCCGTCGCCGTCGTCGCGCAGCAGGATCCAGCCGGGATCGCGCTCGCTCTCGACGAGGAAGCTCAGGGCGCCGCCGCCCAGCCCGGCCCCGACCAGAAGCCGGTGCGGGTGGATCGCGAGCTGTCCGGCCGCGACGGTCGCGTCATGGTCGGGCGTCAGCAGGAAGGCGGCGTCGGGTTGCGCCACGAGCAGGAGCGCGTAATCCTCGACCTCTCCGTCCGGCGCGGCGCCGAGGGGGCCGAGCCAGGGGGCCGAGCTCCAGCGGAAGCGGGCGAAGGCGGGGCCCTCGACGAGGGGCGGCGGCGTCACCGTCACGCGGATCACGCCGGGGGCCGGATTCCCGTCGTCCGGTCCGTCGTCGGCGAGGCCCGAGACCACGGTCTCGGCGCCGGGAGAAAAGATTCCGTCGCGGTTCCAGTCGATCCAGCCCGAGAGCCTGCCCGCGCCCGTCACGGCGAACTCCAGGATCCGGGCCTGACCCTGCGCGAGGGTCGCGCCCTGGAGCGGGACGCCGTCCGTGCGGGGGCCGAAGAACACGCCGTCGTCGGTGGCGCCGTCGCCCATGGCGTCGGAGCTGACGATGGAGATCAGGTCCGGGCTGCGCGTCGCGCCCAGGCGCATCGCGACGGAGCCCTCCATGTGATGGGCCAGGCCATAGCTGGCCGGAGCGTCCGACATGTCGGCGCAGGAGCCCAGATCCAGCATGAAGTCGTCCCAGAAGATCTGGCCGCTGGAGCTGGCGACGTCATGGAAGACCGCCCGCAGATGATAGGTGGTCGCAGGCTCCAGCAGGGCCGCCGCGTCGAAGGCGACGATCGGGCGCGTCGTCAGCGTCATGAGGCGGTCGCTCAGGACGACCGTCGCCGAGGAGAAGCCCGGATCGGTCGAGAGCAGGATCGTCAGACGGAAGGGCGTGCGCGTGCTCTGGGCGGGGGGCAGGTAGATCGAGAAGCGGCGCAGATAGGCGCCGGGCGCCAGATCGGCGGCGGTGGTGAAGCTGTAGCCGATGTGGTCCTGTTCGGCGTTGGCGTAGGCCGCGCCGGAGGCCCGCGCCTCGCTGATCACATAGGAGGTCGCGCCCGGCCCCATGGACTGGTAGACGAGGCCCGCCCCCGGAACCAGAGGCGCGCCCCCGGCGATCCCCGGGCCGAAGGCGCCGTAGCTTTGCGCGCCTGTGGGCAGTTCGGGCCACCGGCTGTCCGCGTTCAGGGTGAGGGGCGGGTCGTTGTGGCTCCAGCCGATGGGCCAGACTCCGGCGCCGCTCGCTCCGGCGGGGCTGTGGCAGAGGGCCATGCCCGCGTCGGGCGGCAGGCTGGGGGGCGGGGCGAAGGTCACGGCGTAGTCCTCCACTTCGCCGTCATGGGCGTGGGCCGTCGCGCGTTCGTCGAGGGCCGGAGTCGCCGAGAGGTCGTCCAGCGTCGTGGAGGTCAGGCGCAGCCGCGCGAAGGAGAGCCCCGGAGTCCCTCCAGGCCCGCCGACCAGGATTCCGGTCCAGGTCAGCGGTCCGGCGAGGACGCCGTTCGTCACCGTGACCGCCGCGTGTTCGGCGGCCGCGAAGGCGCCGTTCCGGTCGAAGTCGATCCAGGCGCGCAGGATTCCCGTGCCCGCGGCCGAGAACAGCGAAGCCGGGAGGCTGTAGGAGGTCGCCCCGATGCGCAGCGGAGGAAAGGCGGAGATCCCGTCTTCGTCGTCGATTCCGTTCAGATCGTCGCCGGTGGCGTCGGGACTGTGCTGGGCGGCGCTTTCGGAGTCCGGCGCATTGGCGCCGAGCCTCAGGGCGCCGCCGACGACATGGGTCGGCGCGCCGTAGCTCGCGGGGGCGTCGCCGTAGTCGCAGAGGGCGGACTGGGCGAAATAGACCCGGTCCATCTGGTAGTCGAGGACGTTGCCGGTGCCCTCGACGGCGACCCTGAAGGTCATGGCGAGCTTGTAGCTTCCCGTCGGGACCGTGGCGACGAAGCTTGCAGCGCGCTGGGTCCAGCTGGTCGAGGCGGCGGCGATGTTGGTCGCGACGCCGGGAATGGTCTGGACGATGGCGTTGGTGGTCGGGTTGATCAGAACCCAGTCGGTCACCGCGTTGACGGAGGCTCCGTTGGCGATCCTCTGGACGTCATGGCTGAAGACGTAGGTCTGGCCGTTGACGAGGCTGAGGGTCGCCTCGTTGCGCAGGTGCAGATAGGGGACGCCGCCCAGATTCCCGCTGTTGTCCACATAGGCGAGGAAGCCGCCGTCGGCGTTCGGCCCGTAGAAGGGAGGGCCGGTCAGCGTGGAGTTCAGGCCCGTCGCGCCGATGGAGGCGGGGCCCGTGACCGGACTCGCCGGATAGCCCGCCGTCCAGCCGGAGGCTCCGGAGAAGCCGCCGTTGAGCAGCAGGTTGGGGCGGGCGCAGACGCCGACGGGCGTCGCCGCGACCGGCGCGGCCTGCACCGTGACGGCGTGGTCCTCGATCTCGCCGTCGGGCGCCTCTCCGGCGTCCGGCGCGAGGCTCGCCCGGGTGCTCAGCCGGAAGCGCGAGAAGTGGATCGGGCCCGGCGCGGCCCAGGCCGGGACGTCGACGGCGAACTGGATCCGGCCGTCTCCGGCCAGCTGGTCGACGCCATATCCGTCGTCCTTGAGGTTCAGGGCGATCTGCTCGCCGGAGTCGAGGAAGTCGCCGTCGCGGTTCCAGTCGATCCAGCCGTTCAGATGGAGCGAGGCGGCGGTCTGCGCGCCATAGGACAGATGGGCCGTGGCGATGGACCGGCGTCCGGCCTCCAGAAGGCCGAAGGCGATTCCGTCTTCGTCGTCGTTGCCGTTCTGGTCGTCGCCCAGAGCGTCGGCGCTGTGATGGGCGGCGGATTCGGAATCCGTCGTCGCGGAGCCGAGCCAGGGTCCTCCGGGGATGAGCGCATGTCGGGGCGAGCCGTAGCTGGCCGGAGCGTCGCCGTAATCGAAGAAGAAGGGGCAGATGTTCGCCACGGGCGTGACGAACTCCAGGATCTGGGCCTGGGTGAGGTTGAAGGTGTTGGTGGCCACCAGACGGCGGGGCCGCGTCGTGGAGCCCTCGATGTCTTGCGGGTTCGCCTCCACGGCGCCCGTCCATTGTCCTCCGAGGGAGGCGATGGCCGCCGCGGCCGCGTCGCGGGACGCGTCGACCTGGACCGCCCAGACGGAGAACTTCACCCCCTGCCGCTTGAGCAGGTTGTAGATCGTGAAGTTCGAGCCGTCTCCGGGTTCGACGGCGTAGCCCGCGCCGTCGATGATGGCGGAATCGCCGGAGGTGATGACGCCGGTGAACGGATTGCGCGTGACGGCTTCCCGGGCGGCGTCGGTGAAGAGGACGATCTGGAGGGGACGTCCGAGATCGCGGTTCAGCTCCCTCAGGGCCGTGCTGACGATATGGGAGGAGGTGGTGCCCGGGATCCCGTCGAGCCCGAAGCTCATCTGCTGGACGGCTCCGGCCAGGTTGTCCATGATCAGGGAGGAGGCGTGCGCGCCTCCGGGCCCGAACCTGCGCCCGGGCAGGGAGATGGCCGCCGTGGAGAAATCACGCTCGAAGAAGATGTTCTGGCCGAAGCTCGCGACGGGGGTGGCGTCGCCCGCGTAATGGGCGACGGCGATGCGCGTGGCGGGATTGGCCGCGCGCAGGGTCTCGCCGATGTTCCGCACCGAATTGGCGAAGGCGCTGTATTCCGCGGCGTCGATGGAGCCCGAATTGTCGAGCAGGAAGATGACGTCCGTGCCGCCTGTGGGCGTGCAGGCGCCTGATCCGCCGATGGCGGGGGCGGTCTGTGCGCGGGCTTCGGGGAGGGGCGCGCAGATCAGCGCGAGTCCGAGGGCGAGGGCGCCGGACAGGCTTCGGGGAGCGGGGGTCTTGCGGGCTCGGGCGGCCGCAGGGGGGTGGACGGCTGTTTCTCCCGAGGGGAGATCGCGCGGGGGGTGGATCGCGTGATTCAATTTGTGGACGTCTCGTTTGACAGGCCGCCGGGCGTTGCGAGGTGCGGACCATGACGCCGGCGACGGCTTGACGGAGAGGCGTCATGGGTCGGGGCGCCGACGGTCGTCCGGACGGGTTCGACGTCCTGAGTTCCTGTCGAGAGCGGGCGGATCTTGCTCAGCCATCTGACGTTACCCCAGAAAAGTGTGTGCTGTAAATTCGGGATCGCCTGTCAATTCGGTCAGCGCCGGGCGATGACGGAGAGACGCCCGCCATCACCGGAGGTTGCGGTCCGGCGGGCGCCGCGAGAGCGGATCGCGAGGGCGTCGCATTGATCGCCCTGGGGTTACCGAGGCTGCCCCTCCCTGAGCCTGGCGCGGGAAGCGGGGCGCTTCCGTGCCAAGCCTTGTGAGAAGGCGGCGACCGCTCATGATCTTCCGGAGGAGCCCGATCAGGAGGAGTCTCGGAACAGGCCGATGAAGCTCCGCCGCCACCGAGTTCAAAAAGGCGGACGATCGAAGCAGGAGGGCCCTCCCGGCGTCTTCAAGGTTCCCTGAGGACTCGCAGGAGCATAGGCTCGACGGCCAAGCCGGAGGGCGTCAGCCGCATCGACGATGGCCGCCATCTGCGGTGCGGGGGAATCTTGCGCATCCTGGGCGCTCTGGCGCTCTACGGGATCGTCGCGCTCGTCGGCTGCATGGAGACCGGAGTGATTTGAGGCGGCCAAAGCCAGCCCCGCCCAAGCCATGATCGCCAGGCGCCGCAGCCGCATGGTCTCCCCCCCGGTGATTCCCTCATCTCATTCTACCGCCGATCCCCGTCGGATGGACCTCTTCGACCGGCCCGCGAAAGAGGGATCCGAACCGCGCTCTAGAAGCCCATCTCCTCGGCCTGACCCGTCAGATATTCGACGAACTCCCGACAGATGACGATGGTCTTCTCCTCCGGCTTGTAGAAGGCGTTCGGCTCCTCGCAGGCCTCGATCTGAACCGAGATCTCTTCGGCCTGGCTGAAGACCTCGTTCACATCCTCGACCTCCTGGGCCAGAAGCGCGGCGATGGGGTCTTCGGTCGGACCGCTCCAGACCAGCCGTTCGCCCTCGACCTCGCCCCGCTCGCGCAGGAGCTCTCCCCAGGAGCGGTCCGCCTGATCATATTCCTCCTCGCAGGTCTCGGCGCGGGCGGGCGGCAAGGCGAACTCCTCGGCGAAATCGGCGCGCGTCTCGGGCGAGGCCCCGTAGAACAGGCAGACCTGTCGATAATGGCGCTGAAGATCCAGCGCATGGGCGTCCGCGTAATCCTCAGGCCCGACCTCGCTTTCGGCCGCGGAGGCCAGCCAGCTTTGCGCGAAGGCTCTCATGTTGCGCCGCGCGCCGTCCTCGTTCCAGATCATATGAGACATCACGGCCGCGAGCGTGTCGGCGGCGTCCTCTTCGGGGCCGTAAAGCGGCAGATCCATCGTGTCGATCAGGGCGTGTCCGAGTTCATGATAGAACATGGACAAGGTCGCGCCGCCGACATAATCGAAAGCCGCCTCGCTCAGGCCCTTCGCCTCCTCGGCTCTGGAGGAGGGGGCGAGCAGGCCGCAGCAGAGAGCGAAAAGAGCGATCCGGCGCATGAGCGTCGTGGCCTCCTGAAGCGCGGTCCGAAAGGTGCGGACGCTGTCCCGAATCCATTCTCCAGATTTCGACGCAAGGCAAGCGCCTGCTTTCTTTCTGTGCGGCGGCGGAGGTCGAGGCGGATTGAGACCGGGTTTGAGAGTTTCCGGTGTGACGCGACAGCAAGAATCGTCGAACTCGGAAGCGGCGCATCTAAACCCGGAAGGCCGAAATCCAAATCCGCGGATTTGCGCGCCGGGAGCGGATTTAGGTGAAATTTGACGCGATGTAGCGTCGGATTTTTCCGGAGAATCGGCTCAGAAAACCGGATTTAGGTGAAAATGTTCCAGTGTAGCGTCGTTTTTGACGTTTCTTCGTGTCGCGCTACAGCGGCTCCTGCGCAACCATGTCCTCGGCGGGGCGACCATCCCCGAGCATTGGATCGGCGGCGGGGGCGAGGTCAACCGCACCACCGCCGACAGCATGGGCGAGCCGACGCTCAAGATCTGGACCATGCGCCAAGACCTCTTGCGCCATATGCTGGTCGAGGTCGGAACTTGGGTGGTCCATTCGAGGTTGGATCCTTCGCGCCGCTCCATCCCCGATCCCGCCGACGAGACCATCGAGCCGCCCGAGGCGGAGTTCCCCGAAATGTCGCCGCAGGACAACTCGCGCTATGCGGCGGCTTTGGGTCAGGTGGCGGCGGCCTGCGCTCTGGCGGAGGAGAGGGGCTTTGTGGACCGCGCCACGGCGGCGCGGCTGATCGGGGCGGCGGCCGAGCGGCTCGGCGTGAGCTACGACCCGGCGGAGATCCTCGCTCTGGCCGATGCGGAGGCCAAGGCCCGGCGCAAGGCCCGCGTTCAGGAGGACATCCCCCCGCCGCCCGAGCCTGAGGAATTGCGCAAGAATGCTCAGGAGGAAGAGGCGCCATGACGCCCGAGGAGCGGCTGGCGGCCTTCGCGCGGGAGGTGGAGATCCGGCGGCGGGCCTTGCCCGAGCTTCAGGCCGAAGCCGCCGAGCATGTGATCCGCCTCCTCGAGGAGGCCGCGCGGGAGATCTCCCTTAAGCTCGCCGGAGTCCCGAGCGAGTTCGAGATCTGGCGCCTCGGCCAATTGCGCCGCGAGGTGGAGATCCTCCTCGCCGCCTTCGGCGAGGCGGCTGGACTGGAGGCCGCCCGAGCCTTCGATCAGGCCCTCGACGCCGGGGCCGCTCTGGTCTCCGAGCCGCTCAAGGCCGCCCGCCTCACGCTCTCGGGCGTCGCGCCGCGGCTGGACCCGGTCCTGATCGCCTCGACCCGCAGCTTCACGATCTGGCGCATCAACGATCTCTCGACCGAAGCCCGCGTCAGGATCGAGACGGATCTCGGCCTCTGGATGATGGGCGCCCGCTCGCGCGAGGAGACCCTCAAGCGCCTGCAGACCGATCTCGGCGGAGAGACCCGACGCCGCGCCCTGACCATCCTCAACACCGAGACCGCCCGCGCCCATGGCCTCGCCGCGCAAAAGACGCTGGAGGCATCGGCGAAGAGCGTTCCGGCCCTCAAGAAGAAATGGCTGCGCTCGGGCAAGGCTCGCCGCCGCGCCAATCACGAGGCCGCCCATGGGCAGATCCGCGACGTGGATAAGCCCTTCAGCATCGCGGGCGAGCTGCTCATGCACCCCTGCGACCCCCAAGGCTCGGCCGAGAACACCGTCAATTGCGGCTGCTCCTCGGTTCCGCATCTCGATCTCGACGCCTTCTTGAAGGAGTGACCATGCCGCCCGATCCCCGGTTTCAGACTTACCTCTTCTCTTATGAGTTTCAGGGCGCGCGGTGGTCCGTCGAGATTCCCGCCGTCTCGGAAACCGAAGCCCGCCATCGCGCCCAGCTGATGGCCGAGGCCCGATACGACGGGGTTCTTCAATTCAAAATCCCTGTTCCCGCCCATCCGCTGACGCGCCTCGCCTCCTGGGCGGCGCGCGCTCTGCGCTTCTGATGAAAGGAAGGGCCCGACCATGCCCCCTCGCTTCCGCCGTCTCCTGCCCGCCGCCCTCGGCCTCGCGCTGCTGGCGGGCGTCTTGTTCCTCTCGCGGCCGCGCCCGCCCGCGCCGGACGATCCCGCTCCGGAGCCGCAGGGAAAAACCGAACAAGCCTCCGAAGCGGCGACTCCGGCCGAGCGTCCCGCGCGGCGCCATCGTCTCGCCGACGCGGGCTGGAGGCTGGTCGAGACCACGCAGCAAGGCGAGGATCGGCGCCTTGACCAGCCTGTCGCCCTGATCGGCGGCGAGGTCGTCGAGGCCCCGGAATGGTATGTTCTGGTCCATGCCGTCTATCCGGTCAGCCGCGAGACGCGGGCGCGCTTTCCGGACCGCGACTTCACGGGCGGCGAGGAGCAGGGCCAATGCGGCGGCAAGCTCTATCGCCTGAACGGCCTCTCCTTCGCGGAGACCGCCGCTCATTGCCTCCTCGCTCGCGACGGCTCGGCGCCCCGGCGCGTCGAGATCTGCGTTCAACCCTTCAGCCGCTCCTCCTGCCGAGCGCGCTATGCGGTCCATAGCTTCGCCGTGGACGCCAGCTATGAGGCCGATTGGGCGGCGGGCCTTCGCGACGACCGGGCCTTGCTTGTCCTGCCTGAGGATCCCGGCGGCGGCGCCCCGCTTCCCCAGACGCCCCGCGCCGAGATGGAGGCCGGGGAGGTCATCCATGTCTTCGCCATGGGGCCGGACGAAACGGGCGCCTTGTCTGAACGGGTGCGGACCTGCGCTCAGGAGGCGGTCGACGTGCGCCGGACCCGCGTCGAGACGCGGGCGACGCCGAATTGCGCGATCCGCCAAGGCGACAGCGGCAGCCCGGCCGGGCGGATGGTCGGGGGCAACTTCGTGCAGACCCTGATCGTCTCCAGCTTCATCGACGAGCGCAATTTCTATGCTCCGATTCGCCCTGACAAGGTGCGGGCGGCGGCGGAGGTTTGGGAGTGAGGAGGCGGGTCCGCAAGTTTGAAATCAAAGAATGACCGCATGCCAGAGGAGGCAATCATGCACCATGTGAAGATCGTACCGCGCCGCCAGCTTCTCATTCCGCCCTCGTGCTATCCCAAGCTTCTGAGCAATCTCCCGCGCAGAGACGGGCTTGGGCTTCTGGGCGCGGCTTTACTGGGGGGCGGCCTCGCCTTGCTGGCTCCGGAGGCGCAGGCCCTCTTCGCGCTTGAGATCGGCGTCAGGAGCGTCATCGGGGTTTGCGCGCTCGGTCTTGGCGTCCGTCTGGCCCTGGCGGCGAGGCGGCGGCGGCGCGAAGAGAATCGCGCGCTTGACGAGATCCTCGCGGAAGCCCGAAGGGTGGGCTTCTATCGCGTCCTTTGACTTCGCCGTGCGGGTCATGATTTGCGGTCGTGAGGACCAAGGATCCGAGAGATGATCTTATTGCTTTTGCCCCGGGCGCTGTGGCCCCAGAAGTAGGCCAGCGCACCTGTGAAGACGAAGCAGAAGATGAAGGCGATCCTGCCGGATCCGTAGGGCGGGCTCGTCAGAGCGTCCAGAAGAAGCCCCACGCCGGTGATCATGACCCCCACGCCGACTTGCTCCCAGAAGCTCCCTGAGTTGCCGCCGTCCCGGATGTCTTCCAATTCTTCGCGGGTCACTCGAAAAACCTCGCTCGTGCGCTGGCGGTGGATGACGCGGTAAAGCGGATCGGCCGAACCTTGGAGGTTCAGCGCGCGCTCCCGCAGAATCTGCAAGCTTTCCGCCTCATGGTCAACGGGATCCGTCATAGCGGCTCCCTCTTCTCGGCCGCGCCTTCCGTCGAAAGATTCGGATTTGGCGGGTCCAAGGCGGAAAGCCCCCCGATCAGCGTCGCGTTCAGAAAGGCGGAGAAGCCGCAATTGCCGCAGACCAAGGCGATCTCGGGATAAATCGGGGACGCGGCGGGCCGGGGTCCGTCGCTGTGATAAACCGGAGCATTGATGAAGTGATCGCCCAAGATCCAATGACGATCGCCGCAGATCGGGCATTTGCCGATCAGGGGCGTTCTCTCCTTCAGCCAGGCCCCGACCCGCTCGCGGTCCTCCGGGGTAAGGTTTCCGCTTAAGTCGCGGGGGTCTTCGTCATAGGGAGAAAGCCAGCGCGATCCTCCCAGGCGCAGAGCTGACGTTTCCTTTTTGAGTTCCCGCAGTTCCCGGCGCGAAGCCCGGACATTGAGGATGGAGATGTACACGGACAGGAGAATGGCAAGCAAAGCCAAGAGAACGGACACAGGGATCCACGCGCCCCCTATGGTTTCGGCGATTTTCGAAAGCGTCTCAGACATGCCGCCCCTCCCTGCATCGTCCAGGCGATGATTCCCCGCAGGGAGCATCAGGCGCCTCCGACGAGAATCCGAGTCCAAATCTTAACCAAATCGCCTTTGGCGCATTGAGGTCGGGTTTTGGAATTTCCGGCGCCTGAAACGGGTCTTTTAAGGCTGTTAAAACGCGCTTTAAACTTCAGCCTGATCGACCATGGAATCGCCAGACGAACGGGCTGGAGGAAATCCGGAGGCGTTTTTGAGCGATTTGCGAACTCGGAAGCGGCGCATCTAAACTCGGAAGGTCGAAATCTAAATCCGCAGATTTGCGCGCCGGGAGCGGATTTAGGTGAGTTTTGACGCGATGTAGCGTCGGATTTTGCCAGAAAATCGGCTCAAAAAAGCGGATTTAGGTGAAAATGTTCCGTTGTAGCGTCGTTTTTGACGTTTCTTCCTGTCGCGCTACAAGCACCCCTCCAAAAAGTAAAGACAACGTGTGATTATTGATTACCTCGCTGTGACGCGACAGCAAGAATCGT
This sequence comes from Neomegalonema sp., assembly GCF_028688855.1. GTDB lineage: Bacteria > Pseudomonadota > Alphaproteobacteria > Rhodobacterales > Rhodobacteraceae > Neomegalonema. The sequence goes on from NZ_JAQTXI010000021.1 coordinate 21,640, forward strand.
CGAACTCGGAAGCGACGCATCTAAACCCGGAAGGCCGAAATCCAAATCCGCAGATTTGCGCGCCGGGAGCGGATTTAGGTGAGTTTTGACGCGATGTAGCGTCGGATTTTTCCGGAGAATCGGCTCAGAAAACCGGATTTAGGTGAAAATGTTCCAGTGTAGCGTCGGATTTGACGATTCTTCCTGTCGCGCTACACACATCTCCGGGTGAAGTTCGATGTGACGCGACAGCAAGAATCGTCGAACTCGGAAGCGGCGCATCTAAACCCGGAAGGCCGAAATCCAAATCCGCGGATTTGCGCGCCGGGAGCGGATTTAGGTGAAATTTGACGCGATGGTGCGTCGGATTTCGACCTCTGCGATCTCGCGCGACGATAACCATGGAGATCTGGTGGAAGGGACAGGATTCGAACCTGTGTAGGGATAACCCGACGGATTTACAGTCCGTTGCTTTTGACCGCTCAGCCACCCTTCCGGCGCTCGCTTCCGAACCTCGCTTTCGCAAGGCTCTCGGCTGCGTGCGGCGTTCTTAAGAGAAGCCCCGCAGGCTGTCAACACCAAACCGGAGCCTCATCGGACTCATCCCAGATTCTCGTCCGGGGCGGGCGCAGCCTCCTCCGTCCGCTCCGATCTCGCCAGATGCGCCGCAGCCTCCACGCTCGGCGCGTAGCTCGCCACGGTCGACGACAGCCCACCCCGCATCAGGGCTCGCTGCGTCGCCGCCGAAGCGCCCGCCACAAGCACCCGCTTGCCCCGTCGATGCGCCTTCAGAGCCGCCTCGACCAGCGTATGCGCCGCGCTCGAATCCACCTCGCGCAGAGCCGAAACGTCATAGATCACCGCCCGACGTGGATCGCCCACCCGATCCAGAACCGTCCCCACGCTCTGCGCCGAGCCGAAGAAGAAGGCTCCCGTGATCCGGTGCACCACAAGATCCGGATGACTCCGCGCCGCAGCGTCATAGCCCGCAGCCTCCTCCAGAGGCCGCGACTCCACCTGCGCCGAATCCGCCATCCGGTTCAGGAAGAGCAGCGCGCTCAGCGAGAAGCCCACAAGGATCCCCCAGGTCAGATCGAAGACGACCGTCGTGAAGAAGGTCGTCAGAAGCACCGTCGCATCCGCCCCCGAACTGCGCGCCAGAGCCGCGAATTCATGCTTCTCGGCCATGTTCCAGGCCACCACCGCCAGCACGCCCCCCAGAGCCGCCAGAGGCGCATGCGCCAGCCAGGAAGCCGCCAGAACCAGCATCGCCAGCAGAAAGGCCGCATGGAGCATCCCGGAGACCGGAGTCCGCGCGCCCGAACGCACGTTGGCCGCCGTGCGGGCGATGGTCCCCGTGACGGGCATCGCCCCGAAGATCGCCGCCGCCATGTTGGCCGCGCCCTGCGCCGCAAGCTCCATGTTCGAGCGGTGGCGACGCCCCGTCATGGCGTCGGCCACCGTCGCCGAGAGCAGCGACTCGATGGCTCCCAGCAGCGTGAAGGTCAGAGCCTCGGGCAACACGTCCCGCATGGCCGCGAAGGAGATCTCCGGCAGACGCGGCGCAGGCAGACCGCCGGACAATTCGCCGAAACGGCTCCCGATGGTCGCGACCTCGAAGGGCGAGACCTGCGCCAGAAGCGTCGCGCCCACCACCCCGATCAGGAAGGCGGGCCAGCCCGGACGCCACCGCCGCACCGCAAGGATCATCCCGATGGTCGCCGCCGAGATCATCACCGCGCCGAAGCTCACCGTGGGGAGGGCCTCGTACAAGACGCCGAGCTTGGGCAGGAAATGGGCGGGCTCGGGGCCTTCGAGCGTCAGGCCGAGCAGCTCCTTGATCTGGGTGGCGAAGATCACCACCGCGATCCCCGCCGTGAAGCCCACCGTCACCGGATAGGGCACGAACTTCACATAGGAGCCCCAGCGCAAGGCCCCCATGATCGCCAGAAACACCCCCGCCATGCCCGTGGCCAGCAGAAGCCCGTCCACGCCATGCTCCGCGACGCAGGTCGCCACCAGAGGAATGAAGGCGCCCGCCGGACCGCCGATCTGATAGCGGCTGCCGCCCAGCGCCGAGATCAGGAACCCCCCGACCACCGCGGCGTAAAGCCCGTTCTCCGGCGGCAGGCCCGAGGCGATGGCCAGCGCCATCGACAGGGGCAGGGCCACGATGGCCACCGTCAGCCCGGAAAGGGCGTCGGCGCGCAGATCGCCGGATCCGTAGCCTTCGCGCAGGGAGGTGACGAGTTGCGGAGTGAACTCCGCGCGCGGATGCGCGCGGGCGGGCGCTGAAGCGCCTGAAGAGCCGTGCATGGCGGAGATCCGAAATCTGAAACGCGCGATGAGCGCCGCGCGGCCTCAGCTAACGCCCGCGCCGGAGGAAATGCAAGGCGTCCGCCCCTTGCGAGGGAGGATTCTCTGACGCCAAGGGGGCGGAATCCTGAGAGAATCGGCGACGTCTACGGATCATCCGCCGGAACGGGCTCCCCGATTCGCGCCTTGATCCCGAATCAGGCCGCCTCCCGCGCGAATCGATTCGCTCAGGCCAGGCCCGCGCAGACCGGGCAATCGGGGCGTCTGGAGAGGCCCACCACCCGCATCCGCGCGTCGAGTCCGTCGTAGAGCAGCATCCGCCCGTCGAGAGGCTCGCCCGCGCCGGAGAGCAGCTTCAGGGCCTCCACCGCCATCAGCGAGCCCATGACGCCCGGCAAAGGCCCGAGGACGCCCCCCGTCGCGCAATCGGGCGCCAGACCCGGCGCCGTCGGAGTCGGAAAGACGCAGGCCAGGCATGGCCCCCCCAGCCATGGCCGATAGACCGAAATCTGACCCGACCAACGCTCCATCGCCGCCGAGATCAGAGGAATCCGCATATGCGCGGCGGTCCGGTTCGCTAAAGCGCGGGTCTCGAAATTATCGGTTCCGTCGCAGACGAGGCCGTAGCCGCTGAAGATCGCTGCGGCGTTCTCCTCGGTCAGGCGCTCGGGGTGCAAGGCGACCTCGACGCCCGGATTCAGCGCCGAGAGCTTTTCCGCGGCGCTCTCCAGCTTGGAGCGCCCGACGTCGGCGGTGGAATGCAGGATCTGGCGTTGCAGATTGCTCAGCTCCACATGGTCGTCGTCGCAGAGCCCGATGCGCCCCACGCCCGCCGCCGCCAGATAATAGGCCAGCGGAGAGCCGAGGCCCCCCGCGCCCAGGATCAGCACCTTCGCCGCCCGGATGCGCCCGACGCCCGGTCCGCCGAGATCCGGCAAGACCAGATGACGCGCATGGCGCTCCAGATCGGCTTCGGTCCAGTCCATGCGGGATCAGCCGATCCCCTCGAAGAGCGCCGTCGAGAGATAGCGTTCGGCGAAGCTCGGGATGATCACCACCACGCGCTTTCCGGCGTATTCGGGCCGCGAAGCCACCTGAGCCGCCGCCCAGAGCGCGCCGCCCGCCGAGATGCCCACCGGAACGCCCTCCAGACGCGCCACGAGCCGCGCGTTTTCAAAGGCGGCGTCGTTGGTGACCTGGATCACCTCGTCCACCACGGAGGGGTCGTAATTCGCCGGCTGGAAGCCCGCGCCGATGCCCTGGATCTTGTGCGAGCCGGGTTGTCCGCCCGACAGCACCGGGCTGTCGGCGGGCTCGACGGCGATGACCTTCGCCGGATGGTTGATCGCCTTCAGCGCACGCCCCACGCCCGCGATGGTGCCCGCCGTGCCCACGCCCGAGACGAAGGCCGCGAAATCGCCGCCGGTGTCCGCGAGGATCTCCTCGGCGGTGGTGGCCTGATGGATCGCCGGATTGGCCGGATTCTCGAACTGCTGCGGGATCACGGCGCCGGGGATCTCCTTCTCCAGCTCCTGAGCCCGCGCGATGGCGCCGCGCATGCCCGCGCTGGCGGGCGTCAGCTCCAGCCGCGCCCCGAGCAGCGCCAGCATCTTGCGGCGCTCCAGGGACATGCTCTCGGGCATGGTCAGGATGAGCTGATAGCCCCGCGCCGCCGCCACGAAGGCGAGGGCGATGCCGGTGTTGCCCGAAGTCGGCTCGATGATCGTGCCGCCCGGCTTGAGCTTGCCCGAGGCCTCCAGAGCGTCGATCAGCGCCACGCCGATGCGGTCCTTGACGCTGGCCAGAGGATTGAAGAACTCCAGCTTGGCGAGGATCTCGCCCTTGGCGCCCTTGGCCTCGGCGAAGCGCGCGAGACGCACCAGAGGCGTGGCGCCGATGGTCTGGGTGATGTCGTCGTAGATCCGTCCCCGACTGGTGACGCCGCTCATGATGTTCCTCCGCGAAGGGTGCGTTTCTGGCGTTCTAGCAGAGCGCCGCGTCCGGCGCCCCCGAGGATTCGCGATATGCTTATGCGGCGGGCACCGGAGCCGGAGCGATCCGCCGCAGGGCCTCCAGAGCCGCGAAGGCCGCGCCGGAATCGAGGCTCTTCGCCCCGAGCGCCGCGCCCTCGCGCAGATCCTGCGCCTTCCCGGCCACCAGAAGCCCCGCCGCCGCATTGAGCAGGGCCGCGTCGCGATAGGGATTGCGCGCGCCCTTGAGCACGGCCTCCAGAGCGGCGGCGTTCTCGGCGGGAGAGCCGCCCCGGATCGACAGGAAGCTGTGCGATTCAAGCCCGGCCTCGGCGGGCGAGACCGTGAAGCGGCGGATCTCGCCGTCCTCCTCCAGAGCCACGACCTCGGTGTCGGCGGAGATGGAGATCTCGTCCGTGCCGTCGCCGCCATGGACCAGCCAGGCGCGCTCGGAGCCGAAGCTCCGCAGGGTCTCGGCCATGGCGAGCAGCAGATGCGGCGAGAAGCTGCCGCTCAGCTGACGCTTCACCCCCGCCGGATTGGTCAGCGGCCCAAGGATGTTGAAGATCGTGCGCACGCCGATCTCGCGGCGCGCGGGCATGACGTGGCGCATGGCGCTGTGATGGTTGGGCGCCATCATGAAGCCGATCCGCGCCTCGCGCAAAGCCCGCTCGATGGTCGCGGGGCTGGCGTTGAGGTCGATGCCCAGCAGGCTGAGGGCGTCGGCGGCGCCCGAAAGCGAGGAGACCGCCCGGTTGCCGTGCTTGGCCACCGGAACCCCGGCGCCCGCCGCGATGAAGGCCGCCGCCGTCGAGATGTTGAGCGTCTTGCGTCCGTCTCCGCCGGTGCCCACGATGTCGATGGCGCCTTCCGGAGCCTGGACGCGCAGCATGCGTTCGCGCATGGACTGGGCGGCGGCGGCGATCTCGTCGAAGGACTCGCTGCGCATGCGCAGGGCCATCAGGAAGGCCCCGACCTGAGAGGGCGTCGCGCCGCCCGACATGAGGATGCCGAAAGCCCGCAGGGCGTCGGCGTGGGGAAGCTCGCCCTCGACGGCCTTGGCGATCAGGGCGCGGAATTCCGCGACGCTCTCGGGAGAAGGAGTCTCGGCGCTCATCAGGCTTCGGCCATGCGCAGGAAGTTCATCAGGATCTCCTTGCCGTGCTCGGAGGCGATGCTTTCCGGATGGAACTGCACGCCATGCACGTTGTGGGTCTTGTGCGAGACGGCCATGACGATTCCGTCGGCGGTCTCGGCGGTGACGTCGAGCTCTTCGGGCAGGCTCGCGCGATCGACGATCAGGCTGTGATAGCGCGTCGCGAGGAAATCCTGAGGCAGGCCCGCGAAGAGCCCCTCGCCCTTGTGCCGGATCGGGCTGACCTTGCCGTGCATGGGCGCGGGGGCGCGCACGATCCTGCCGCCGTAGACCTGTCCGATGGCCTCATGCCCGAGGCAGACCCCGAGGATCGGCACGTGAGGCGCGGCGGCCTTGACCAGATCGAGGCAGATGCCCGCGTCGTCGGGATCGCAGGGGCCGGGGGAGATCACGATGGCCCTGGGCCCGAGCGCCAGGGCTTCGTTGACGCTCAGGGCGTCGTTGCGCCGGACGTCGGTTTCGGCCCCCAGTTCGCCAAGATAGTGAACCAGATTGTAAGTAAAGCTGTCGTAATTGTCGATCAGCAGGATCATGGCGGGCGTCCCGAAGGCGAGAGGCGCGCAGCGGCGCGCGCGGCCCAACATGGCCAGGGCGGGGGCTCGGCGTCAAGCGCGGCGGCGGATCTCCTCCGGCCCGCGCGGGCGCGCAGACGAAGAAACGAGGGCGCGATGACGGTCGACGAGCTTCATGGCGAGGCCTCCCGAAAGGTCCGCGCGCGCGCCTCCGGCCAGCCTTCCGGCCAGGCGGTCCAGCCCCGGAACAAGGCGGTTCCGCCGCAGAAACGGCGTCGGCGCGGCCGCTCGCCCGCTCCTGCGCTGCTCGGCGCCCTGCTGATCAGTCTCGGGCTGGGCGCTGGGGCGCTGGGGGCTCTGGTCTTCGACGGAGGCCCGCCCGAGCCCCTCCGCGCCCCGGCGAGGCCCGCGGCGCCGGTCGCGGTCCCCCTCGAAACGCCGCTGCGCCCCGCTCCGCCCGTCTCGCCGGACGCGCTCTGGATCCGCAACGCCGTGCCCTTCGGCCCCGATCCGCGCCCGAGTCTGGCGGTGATCCTGGTGGATCAGGGGCGCGATCCCTCGCTCTCGGCGGCGGCCATGCGCCTGACGGGGCCGCTCAACATCGCGGTGGGGGCGCATCTGGAGAATCTCGACCTGCGCCTGTCCGGCGTGCGGCGCGGCGGACACGAGGGTCTGGTGGCGCTGCCCTTCGACCGCGATCCTCCGGGCGTTCTGGCGGGCGGGGCGCTGATGTCCAATCTGCCGCTCGACGAGAATCTGCGGCGTCTGCGGACGCGGCTCGGCCAGGCGCCTTCGGCGGTGGGCGTCCTCGGAGTGGGCGGCGAGCAGGCCACGCGCGATCTGCGGCTGATGGAGGCGGCGATGTCCGAGATCCGCAAGGCGGGGGCTCTGTTCATCGATTCCCGCGCGCATCCGGAGAGTCTGGCGGGAGCTGCGGCGCGTCGGATGGGGGCTCCGGCGGGCGACGTGGCCTTGCGCTTCGACGAGGGCTCGGGCGTCGAGTCCATGGTCGGGCGGCTGGAGGAGGCGGAGGGGAGGGCCACGGTCTGGGGGACGGCCATCGCCATGGCGGAGCTGACGCCCCAGAGTCTGGAGGCCTTGCGGCTCTGGCTTGCGGAGCGGGGAGCTGCGGGTTCGGCGCCTGTGGCTCTGGCTCCGGCGAGCGCGGTGATCAAGCGGCTGCGCAGCGCGGCGCCGGATCCCGCTCACGAGCCTTGAGATTCCGGGGCGCCCTCCCTCTTGCGCCTGAGGCCTGAAGCGGCTACCACCTGAGGCGTCCGGCGCGGCCTCGAGTCCGCAGCCGGGCGCGGGGCCCCGTAGCTCAAAGGATAGAGCGATCCCCTCCTAAGGGATAGGCTACAGGTTCGAGTCCTGTCGGGGTCACCAGAATCTTTCAGGTCCTTTTCAAATCGACGACCCCGCGCCCTCGCCTTGAGGTCAGGACTTCGCCTCCTCTCCGGCGAGCTTCTCCAGAACCTCCAGAAAGGTCTCGATCTCCTGCGCCCCGGACAAGGCGTATTTCTGCTCGAAGACGAAGAAAGGCACGCCGCTGATCCCATACCGGGTCGCCAGCGCCTTGTCGGCCTCCACAGCCGCGGCGCAGGTCGAGGCCTCCAGCGCCGCCCGGGCCTCCTCCGGATTCAGCCCGACCTCAGCCGCGATCCCGACCAGCTCCTCGATGCGTCCGACATGCCCGCCCTCGCTGAAATGACGCCTGAGAAGCGCCTCCTTGACTTCGGCCTGCAGGCCCTTCGCCTTGGCGAAATGCAGCAGTTCATGCGCCTTGTGCGTGTTGACGATGCGGTTGCGGGCGAAGTCGTAGACGATCCCCAGAGGCGCTCCCAGGCTCTCCAGACGCTCATTGGAGGCGGCGAGCTGCTCCGGCGTCCAGCCGTAGCGTGCGGAGAGATAGGCGTCATGATCCCCGGAATGGTCGGGAGGCAGATCCGGCGCGAGCTGGAAGCTGTGATATTCGACCTCGACCTTCGGCGCGCCGGGGTTTTCGGCGAAGCGCGCCAGCGCCGCCTCGAGCCGCCGTTTGCCGAGGTAGCACCAGGGGCAGGCCACATCCGACCAGACGTCGATCTTCATCCGTCTTCTCCTGATCTCGTTTTCGCGCCGCTTCACGCTGTCGCCTTGTCTTTATCCGCTTTCAGCCCGCCCGCGAAGTCCGCTCATCACGCCGTACGGGGAGGCCGGGCGCCTTCTCGCCGACCGCCGGAGCCCGCCGCCGGAGCGGGCGCATGCGAATCGGAAAACGACGCTGTCCGCTTCAGAGGCGACATCTTCAGGGGCGACGTCGCCGCAGAAAAACCCGAAGCCTGGAAAAACGCTCTTGACCGTATGCGGATAAACATAACAACCTGGAACCGATAAAGTTAGCCTTCAGCGAGAATCGAGAATCGGAGACGTGATGAACCTTGTGAAAATCGCATGCGCCGCCTTTCTGGCGAGCCTGCCCGCCGTCGCCGCATCCGCCGAAGGCCTGACGCGGACTCCGTGGCAGATGCAGATGAGCCCGAGCATCAAGGTCGGCGACCGGAAGATCGCGCCGCGCATCACTGCGAGCTCGCCCCGCGAAGTCCAGAAGGCCTTTTTCGAGTCGGTTTTCCTGCCGGGCGATCTGGCCGAAATTCCCGCTGCGGACAAAGGATGGTCTGCGACTCCCAAGGTGGACACCATCGGATTCGGTTCGTTGAAGTCCTCCCGGCTGCCGAACGGGGTTTGCTACACCAACGGCGTCGACTTCACCTATTTCCAGACCTTCGTCGACGTTCCGGAGAATATGGCCGTCAACGAATTTTCGATCCGCTTCACGGGCGCGATGGACGACGTGGCTCTGATCGTCCTCTATCCGGCCGGAAGCGATGCGCCTCAGATCGTCGAGGGCAGCTATGTGCTGCATTCCCGTCCGGGCAGCGCCAATCCCGGCACCACCGCGGACCTCGCCAGCCTGGTCCGGCCCGGCCGCAACCGCGTGGTGATCCTGCAGGCCGACCTTTGCCCCACGGGCAATATCCTGGAATCGGCCGAGGTCAGCCTGAACGGAGCCACGATCGAGACTCAGCCGGTCGCCGCGATCCCCAGCCTGGCTTCGCTGCAATCCTGCTCCGTCGGCGGCGCCGCCTGCACGAACGATCTCACGAGGGGCTATTTCATGTCCGAGAGGGCGGGCGCTCGCGGCGCCATCCTTCTCCATGAAGGAAGCGGCGACCGGCCGGTGCTGCATGTCGAACACCTCCAGCTGCCGGATGGGAAATCCGCCGTCGCCTTCCGCAATGATCAGGGCCGTTATCTGCGGGTGGACGCCAGCAGAAACCATGAGGCGAATTTCACCGCCGAGTCGTCGGACGCGCCGGAGACCCGGTTCGCCATCGCCGCCGCCCTCGACAGCCCGGACCGGGATTTCGCCTCCTTCACTTCGGTCGCCTTCCCGGACCGGTATCTGCGGCATCAGGGGTATATCCTCTTCGCCCATCCGACGAACAACACCCCTCTCTTCAATCGCGACGCCAGCTGGCGCATCGTCGACGCGCGCTGAAGAACATCGCCTGAAACCGGCTCCCGGTTTCGGGCGAGGGCTGACGGAGGCCCTCTTCCGCAGCCCTGAGCGCGCGTTTTGCGCTCAGGGCTGCCCAGTCTGGTATCCGTGGAAGTCGCAATAGGGCTACGCCAATGGCGCCAAGTCCAAGCGTCTGGATACGGCCGCAGAGAGCCTGAGGGTTCATGTCCCCAGGACGGCGGAACCATGAGGGCGAGCCCTTTCATCCTCAATCTCTGGAGCGGGGGGGCGTCCACCAAGGGATCAAGCGCAAGGCCCTCAAGATCAGGATCTTCCAAAGCTCGGAGGTCGTCCAGACGCTCGCCGGAGCCATCCTTGTCGAGATCGACGACATGTGGAGAACCCAAACCAAGTGTTTCCTCATCTGGGGAGGCGACACGTGAATCAGACCAGATTTCCAGATCTCATGTTGTAAAATCTGTCGCCCGCGCCTGAGCCGCTTCAGAAGGCGACTCCGGCGAGCTTCTCCGAAACCTCCCAGAGCCGGGCCGCAGCCTTGGCGTCCTGCGCCTGCGGAGGGATCGTCGCCTCGGCGGGAAAGCCTCGCGTCTCGCGCAGCCGGTCCGGCCCGTAATAGGCGCCGGGCTTCGCCCCGGGCGAGGTCGCGGCGTAGAGCGTCGGCAAGGCGCCCTGCGCGGCGGGCTGGAACATGAACCACGCCAGACTGCGCCCCAGAGCCAGCAGACTCCGGCGTCCGGGCGCGTTGTGCAGCAGATCGGTGCGCGAGACTCCGGGATGCGCGGCCAGGCTGACCACGCCCCAATCCTGCGCCAGGCTGCGGCGATGCAGTTCGAGCGCGAACATCACGCAGGCGAGCTTCGACTGACTGTAGACCTTCATCGGCTCATAGCTTCTTTCGGCGTTCAGGTCGTCGAAGTCGAGGGCGCCGTTGCGCGCCGCGATGCTCCCCAGAGACACCACGCGCGGATGATCCCCCTTCCGCAGCAGAGGCATGAGCCCCGCCGTCAGGGCGAAATGGCCGAGGTGGTTGGTCCCGAACTGCAGTTCGAAGCCGTCGGCGGTCGTCTGGCGTTGCGGCGGGACCATCACGCCGGCGTTGTTGATCAGAAGGTCCAGGCCCTCGCGCTGATCCTTCAGCCGCGCGCAGAAGGCCGCCACCGAGGCGAGGCTGGCCAGATCCAGAAGCTCGAAGCTGACCCGCGCTCCGGGGACCTCCGCGCGGATCTTCCGGAGGGCTTCCTCGCCCTTCCGGCGGCTGCGGCCCGCGAGGATCGCTTCGCCGCCCGCCCTCGCCAGAGCCAGGGCGTCTTCATAGCCGAGGCCCCCTGTCCCGGTGATCACGGCCGAACGGCCTTTCTGCGAGGGAATGTCGGATTCCGTCCACTTGACCATGATGAGGCCTTTCCAATGAATCGCGCTTGGCGTAGCATATATATGCACAAAGTGCAAAATTTCACCAAGGGAAAATTTCATCATGTCCACCGACAGGGAGGCTCCGCCGAAGGAAGGGCTGCGCGAGCGCAAGCGGCGCGAGACGGCGCGACGCATCGTCGAGGCGGGCATGCGCCTGTTCATCGACCGGGGTTACGAAGCCGCGACCATCGAGGAGATCGCGGCGGCGGCGGACATCTCGCGCCGCACCTTCTTCCATTATTTCAGATCCAAGGACGAAATCCTGCTCTCCATGCAGGGCGGCATGGGCGAGGAGCTCGCCGCCGCCCTGCGCGAGGAGCTTCAGGACAAACGCCCGCTTCAGGCCATGCGCGCCGCCGCCCTGAGGATCTGCGGAGGATATCCCGCCGCAGACATGATCGTGGTGGACCGCCTGATGCGCGCCAATGCGGCCGTTCAGGCCCGCAAGCAGGCCAGCTACATCCAGCAGGAGCAGGCCCTCTTCGAGATCATGCGCGAAAGATGGCCGCAGCCGGAGCATGAAGTCTCCCTGCGGTTGGCCGCGATGGCCTCGGTGGGCGCGCTGCGGCTCGCCTTCGACGCCCTGAGCCGCGAAGGCGGCGCCCGCCCGGTCGCCCTCCTGCTGAACGAGGTCTTCGACGCTCTGGAGGCCGGGATCTGACCCCCCCCCTGGAGCCTTGTCCAGCGCAGCCGGAAGGGCTTCGCGTCGTGAAGATGCGACCGGAAAAAAACCCGGAGCCTTCGAAGGATCCTGAAGGTTCGAAGGCGCTCCGGCGCCGTCAGGAGGAGGCCTTCCGCTCCGCCGCGAGGCCGATGAAGCTCCCGCCGAGGATCAGCCCCGCTCCGAGCAGCGTCCTCCAGGAGGCCGGTTCGCTCAGCAGGAGCCAGGCGAAGACGAAGCCGAACAGCGGCTCCGTGCCCATCAGGAAGCTCACGCGCGTGGGGCTGGTCCGGCGGATGGCCGCGTTCTGCACGTAGAAGGCGCCGATGGTGCAGAACAACGACAGAAAGGCCACGGCGCTCCAGAATTCGAGCCCCGCCCGGACGAACAATCCCTCGGGCCCCCGCGCCCCCAGCGCCACGGCCAGAGTCAGGACGCAGACCGTCAGGGCCTGAACCGCCGTCAGGGCCGCCGAGGACAAGGCGCGGCCGCTCATCAGGCGCTTGGTCGAGACTCCCATGACCGCCCGCAGGACCGCCGCGCCCAGGATCAGCAGATCGCCCGAGCCGAAGGCCGTCGCGCCGCCCGTCAGCGCGCCCACCCCGAGAATCGCCAGAACCGCCCCGAAGATCACGCCGGAAGGCGGCGCGCGCCTCTTCAGACCGAACTCCAGAAAGGGCGTGAAGATCGTGCAGAGCGAGATGATCAGGGCCGCGTTCGTCGCCGTGGTGGAGGCCACCCCCCAGGTCTCGGCGAGGAAGATCAGGAACAGGAGCCCTCCCAGCGCGGCCCCCGCCAGCAGATCCCCCCGCGAGGCCCGCGCCAGCTCGCGCCGGGTCAGCGCCGACATGACCGCCGCCGTGATCAGGAAACGATAGAGCACCAGCAGCAGGACCGGAGCGTAGGCCAGCGCCCCCTTGGCCGCCGGATAGCTCGCGCCCCAGACCACCGCCACTCCCAGAACCGCCAGATCCGCCCGCAGCGACGGCCGCAGCCGCCGCGCCTCCTCCAGAACCGTCATGATCTTCCTCCGCCTCCGCGATCGCGTCGCGCCCTGTGGGTAGGCGCGGCGCGGGAGGCGGGATAGAACGAAAGCGCGGTCCGGAGCCCTTCCCGGCGAAGCCGACCAGACTTCGCGTCGTGAAGGCGCGACCAGAGGAGGGGTCTGGGCCTTTGAACGCCTGCAAGCTCGGGCGACTTCCGGCGTCCTTCAGCTGCGGGCGTAGGCGCCGGGCGTCACGCCGACGATGGCGGTGAAATGGCGCGTCATGTGGCTCTGGTCGGCGAAGCCGGTTTCGGCGGCGGCCCGAGCCGCCGACATCCCCGCCCGCAGGAGTCCCTGCGTCTTGCGGATCTTCTGCTGAAGATGCCAGGCGTGCGGCGGCAGGCCTGTCCTGCGCTGGAAGGCCGCGATGGTCTGGCGGCGGCGCAGGCCGGAGACGGCGCACAGCTCCTCCAGCGCGACGTCTTCGTCCACGCGGCTGCGCAGATACTCCACCGCGTCGTCGATGCGGCCCTCGGGAGAGGGCGTCGCGCGGCTGCGCAGGCCCGGCGCCAGCTCGCGCAGGACCGCCCGCATCAGGGCGTCCAGCGCGACGTCGCGCGCCAGAGCCTCCGGCGCGGCGTGCAGCGTCTCGTGCAGGGCGGCGAACCGGCGCGCCAGGTCGGGGCGGGCGTGGAAGGCGGCGCCGAAATCCGGAGAGGGCGGGGAATCCCGGTCGCCGAGATCGGCGAGGATCTCCCGCATGGCCGCCTCGGGGATGTAGATCATCCGCTGACTCCAGCCCCGGGCGTCGCCTGCGCCGCCGTGATGGACGTCGCCGGGCCGCATGACGACGACGGAGCCTCCGGGGACGAGATGCCCCTCGCCGCCATGCCAGACGGCGTGGACGCCGCTTTCGATCACCCCGAGAATATATTCGTCATGGGCGTGGGGCTTGAAGCGTCGCCGCAGATAGCGGGCGCAGAGCGTCTCGATCCCGCGGAGCCCCGGCGGACGCCTGATCGTCGCGTGATCCATGGCCGGATCCCCCTCTTCCTGCGCCTCGCCTCAGGGGCGCGGCTCCGGAGGCTGCGGCTGGGGTTCGTTCAGGGCGCGCTCCTCCGCCGAGAGCGACCAGACCGAAACGAACAGCGCGGCGATCAGCGGCCCGATGACGAAGCCGTTCATGCCGATCAGCGCCAGGCCGCCCAGCGTCGAGACCAGCACCATGTAGTCCGAGAGGCGCGTCCCCTTGCCGACCAGCGTGGGGCGCAGCAGATTGTCCACGATGCTGATGAAGCCGCCGATGGCCAGCAGGATCCCCGCCTTCAGCCAGGCGCCCGAGATCATCAGATAGATCACGGCCGGCGCCCAGACCAGAAAGGCCCCCACGGCGGGCAGCAGCGACAGCAGCGTCATCACCACGCCCCAGAGCAAGGCCCCCTCGATTCCCACAGCCCAGAAGGCGAGGCCGCCGATGGAGCCCTGGACGATGGCGATCACCGCATTGCCCTTGACCGTCGCGCGCACGACGTCCGAGAATTTCCTGAGCACATGATCCGTATGGCGCCGCGAGAGCGGGCTGGCCTCGCGGATCCGCCGCACGACGCCTTCGCCGTCGCGGAACAGGAAGAACAGCACATAGACCATCACCGCCAGGCTGATCACGAATTGCGCCGTGTTCTGGCCGATGACCACCATCCGGCTGGCGATCGCCTGAGCCGCCTGGCCGAGAAAGGAGGTGAAGCGCGCCTGAAGCTCGTCGAAGCCCTGCAGGTCGAGGGCGTCGAACCACTCCAGCACGAAGCCCGGCGCGGCGCCGCGCAGCTGTTCGAGGATCCGGGCGGGGTCGAATTCGCGCGTCGAGATCCGGTCGTAGAGCCCCACCGCCTCCCGCGCCAGCATCGAGAGGATCAGGGAGCCCGGAATCACCACGATGCAGATGCAGGCCAGAAGACTCAGAGCCGCCGCGAGGCTGCGGCGTCCGTTCAGCCCCCGCTCCAGCCGACGGTTCAGCGGATTGAACAGGATCGCCAGGATCACCGCCCAGAGCAGGGCGCCGTAAAAGGGCAGGATCAGCCAGATGAAGGCGATGGTCACGAGGATGAGGAGCCCGATGAAGCTCGCCTTCTGCAATCCGGCCGTCTCCATGGATCTCGCTCCTGACCTGTCCTCCCGGCGCGGGGAGTCTTCGCGGCCTCTTGTATCTCAAGACGGGGAGGCCCCGAAAGACCTCAGACCGCGCGTCCGGCGAGCAGGCCCTCGTAGACGGCCTCCTCGGCGGTGCGGGGGCTCAGGCAATCGCCGATCTGATGCAGCTCGAGCCCCAGAGCCGCGACCTCCGCCGCCAGGGAGTCCTCCGGCAGATGGCCGCTCGACAGCACCAGAGTGTCGATTCCCTCGAATTCCATCGGCTCGCCCGAGGCCGTATGCTGCAGGAAGACCGTGTCGCCATAGGCCCCGATCAGCCGCGCATAGGGCGTGACCTTCACGCCCAGACGATGCAGATCCCCCGCGATGGAGTCCCGGACGTAATAGGGCAGGGTCTCGCCCATGTGCAGCCCGTTCACCGCCAGATCGACGCGGCTGCCCTCGCGCGCCAGAAGCTCCGCGACGCCCGGCCCGATCCAGTCCGCGCGCCAGTCCGCCACCAGAACCCGCCCGCCCGCCCGGACCTCGCGCCGCAGGATCGCCCAGGCGTCGACGATCCGCATCTCGCCGTCGGTCTCCAGAGGCGGAAGATAGGGGAGGGCGCCCGTCGCGAGAATCGCCGCCTCCGGCGCGAAGTCCCGCAGCAGGGCGCCGTTCACACGCGCGTTCCGGCGGATCGTCACGCCCGCCAGCTCGCATTCGCGCGCCAGATTGGTCGCGATCCCGCCGAACTCGGCGCGATGGGGCAGAAGCTGCGCGAGCAGGGCCTGACCTCCGAGCCGCGCCTCCGCCTCGAAGAGCGTGACCTCATGGCCGCGTCCGGCGGCCACGGCGGCGGCCTTGAGTCCGGCCGGTCCGCCGCCCACGACCATGATCCGCCGCGACCGCGCCGCGCGGGAAGGCGGCGCGAAGATCGTCTCGCGCCCGCTCTCGGGATGCTGGATGCAGGAGATCGGCAAGCCGCGATGAAAATGATGGATGCAGGCCTGATTGCACCCGATGCAGGCGCGGATGTCGTCGAAGCGCCCGGCCTCGGCCTTGAGCGGCATTTGCGGATCGCAGATCAGGGCGCGGGTCATGCCGCATCCGTCGGCTTCTCCCCGGGCGACGACCTGTTCGGCCTCCTGAGGCTGGTTGATGCGCCCCACCACGAAGACCGGAACCGCAAGCGCCTGCTTGTAGGCCCTGGCCTCGGGCGCGACATAGGCCGCGCGCAGATTCATCGGCGCGGCGATGTGGATCGCGCCGCCGAGGCTCGCCGAAGTCCCGACCGTGATCGAGAGATAGTCGATGCGGTCTTGCAGCGCTCTGGCCGCCGAGAGGGTTTCGGCGTGGGTCAGTCCGGAATCGTCGCGTTCGTCGGCGGAGATGCGCAGCCCGATGATGAAATCCTCGTCGGTGGCGGCGCGCATGGCGTCGAGGGCTTCGGTCATGAGGCGCAGGCGGTTGTCTTCTCCGCCGCCATAGGCGTCCTGACGCCGGTTCAGGCGCGGATTCAGGAATTGCGCCGGAAGATAGCCGTGAGAAGCCACCAGCTCCACGCCGTCCATGCCCGCCTCGCGCATGCGCCGCGCGGCGGCGGCGTAGCCCGCGACCACCTCGGCGATCATCTGCGGGGGCATCTCGCGGGGCATCCTGCGGAAGCGCTCGTTCGGAGAAGCCGAGGCGGAATAGGCCACGGCCAGCATGCCGTCGGCGCTCTCCATGATCTCGCGGCCCGGATGGAAGAGCTGCGAGACCACCACCGCGCCCTGCGCATGACAGCGCCGCGCCAGCTCCCGATAGCCGGGAATGCAGGCGTCGGTCGTCGCCATGATCAGATGCGAGGTGTAGCGCGCGGTTTCATGGACGCCCGCCACCTGGGTCACGATCAGCCCGACGCCGCCTTTCGCCCGCGCCTCCTGATAGGCGACGTAGGCTTCGTTCACGAGGCCGTTCTCCGGGAGGCAGGTGTCATGTCCCGTCGAGAGGATCCGGTTGCGCATCGTGGCGCCGCGGATCCTCAGGGGCTGGAACAGATGCGGAAAAAGCGAAGCGGACATGGCTGCGGCCTGGCTGTCTGGAGAAGATGGCGGGCGCGTCGGGATTCGGGCTCTGGAGATTCGGGCTCGGGAGGGCGGGGCGGGCGCCTGTTCGGGCGCACCGCCGGTCCGGTCTTCCGCCCTCCCGAGCGGATCAGGAAAACCATGCCAGATGGATTGAAAAAATCAATCGGGATTTTCAATGAGCCCCTCTCCCGGCCCACACCCTCTCCCGACCCGGCGTCTCAGCCGATCAGGGTCGCGTCCTCCGGGGAGAAGCTGGCGAAGACCTGCGCCCCCTCGGGATGCACCCCCGAACGCGCCGCGCCATAGGCCGAGAGCGCGCGCCCCGAAGCCAGCTTCAGCGCATAGAGCGCCCGGTCGCCGGAATAGGTGGAGCCGAGGACCTCGGCGGGGAGATTCACCCGGCCTGCGGCGGGCGCCGTCCCGAGGAGGACGTCCTCGGGGCGGACCATCAGATCCGCCGCGCCCGGAGTCCGGCTTCCGGCGTCGAGGCGCATCTCCATGCCCTCGGCGCGGAAGATCGCGGAGCCTCCGTCCTCGCGCGTCAGCTCGCCGGGGAAGATGTTCGACTTGCCGATGAACTCGGCGACGAAGCGCGCCCCCGGATGCCGATAGAGCGCGAAGGCCGTGTCGAACTGCTCGATGCGGCCATGGTTCATCACCGCGATCCGGTCGGACATGTGCATGGCCTCCTCCTGATCATGGGTGACGTTGATGAAGGTGGTCCCGAGGGTCTGGTGGATCTGGCGCAGCTCCTCCTGGAGATCCACGCGCAGCTTCTTGTCCAGCGCCGACATGGGTTCGTCGAGAAGCAGGACGTCCGGCCTGAAGGCCAGAGCCCGCGCCAGAGCCACGCGCTGCTGCTGCCCGCCGGAGAGCTCCGAGGGCTTGCGGTCGATGAAGCGCGCGAGCTGCACGAGGTCGAGCATCTCCCGGACCCGCGTGGCGACGGCGTCCCGGGGCATGCGCCGCACCTTCAGCGGATAGGCGATGTTCTCGCGGACGGTCATGTGCGGAAACAGCGCGTAGCCCTGGAACACCAGGCCGAAGTTCCGCGCCTCGGGCTTGAGTTCGGTGATGTTCCGCCCGTCGAGCGTGATCTCTCCCCCGGACACCGTCTCGAAGCCGGCGAGGATCTTCAGCAGCGTGGTCTTGCCGGAGCCCGAAGGCCCCAGCAGCGTCACGAATTCGCCCTTGCCGATGGACAGCGAGACGTCGAACAGCGCCTGATGCACGCCGTAGAACTTGTCGATCTTGCGGATTTCAAGCGAAGTCATGGAGATCCTCCCGGAGATCGGCCGTCGTCCGTCATCTTCCCGCCCCGCGCCTCTGGAGCCGGTTCAGAGCCAGAATGAACAGACAGGAGACGATGGACAGCAGAAGCGCCACCACGACGATGGTCGGCTCCAGCCTGTCGCGCAGGCTGGAGAAGAGCGTGATGGGCAGGGTCTGGGTCTGGGGCGTCGAGAGGAACAGCGCCACCACCACCTCGTCGAAGGAGGTGATGAAGGCGAAGAGCGCCCCCGTCGCGAAGCCCGGCATGGCCAGAGGCAGAGTCACCGTATGGAAGCGTCGCCAGCGCGAGGCTCCCATGGAGGCCGCCGCGCGGTCCAGCTCCGGGTCGAGCCCCATCAGCGAGGTCGTCACCGCGAGGAAGACCAGAGGCGCCGCAAGGATCGTATGGGCGAAGACCAGCGAGAGATAGCCGCCTCCCCAGCCAGCCCGCCCGAAGGCGTAGGCCATGGCCACGCCCAGCACCACCGAGGGGATCACCAGCGGCGAGACGAAGAGCGCCGACATGACGATCCGGCCCCATCTCCCCAGCAGCATGACGCCCATGGCCGCGAGTCCGCCGATCAGCAGCGCCGCCAGCGTCGTCCCGAGCGCCACCTTGAAGCTGTTCGCCAGAGAAGACAGCCAGGGCGGCGTGTCGAAGAAGACGCCGAACCACCGGAAGGTGAAGCCCTCCATGGGATAGGTCAGGAAGGAGCTGTCGTTGAAGGCCAGAGGCAGCACGATCAGCAGAGGCGCCGCCAGAAAGAAGAAGGCGAAGGACAGCGAAACCCAGTAGACGACCTTCGACATCAGCCTGTCCCTCCCGAAGCCGCGGAGGATCTGCTCCAGCCGAAGGCGCGGCGCAGCAGCGCTCCCGACACCAGCAGCGCCACCACGCAGACCAGCAGGAAGATCGACAGAACCGCCGCCATGCCCCAGTTCAGGCCCCGGCGCACGAAATCGGCGATGTAATAGGAGAGCATCTGGTCTCCCGGCCCGCCGGTCAGGGCCGGAGTCACATAGAAGCCGAGCGCCAGGATGAAGACCGTGCCGCCTCCCACCGCCACGCCGCGCAGGCTCTGGGGGAAATAGACCCGCAGGAAGCTTTCGACGGGCCCCGCCCCGAGGCTCCGGGAGGCCTGGGTCTGGGCCGCCGGAATGGTCCGCATCACGTTGATCATCGGCAGGATCGCGAAGGGAAGCAGGACATGGGTCATCGCGACCACCGCGCCGAAGCGGTTGAAGATCAGCTGGAGGGGCTCGGGGATCAGGTTCAGCCACATGAGCAGGCCGTTGAGCAGGCCGTTGGTCTGCAGCAGCACCACCCAGGCCGTGGTCCGCACCAGAAGCGAGGTCCAGAAGGAGAGCAGCACCGCCATCAGCACCACCGCCTGAACCCTGCGCGATCCGGTCGCGGCGGCGTAGGCCAGCGGATAGCCGATCAGCAGCGTCAGGGCCGTCACCTGGAGGCCGATCACGAAGGTCCGCAGCAGGATGCGCAGATAGACGTCGTCGCCCGGCGACATCTCGAAGCCGCCCTCCGCCGAGGGCTTGAGTCCGGTGGCCCGCTGGAAATGCCGCCAGGTGATCGGTTCGACGTTGCGGCGCACCACCTCCCAGATGGCGGGCTCGCCCCATCGGGGATCGAAGGCGGTCAGGGCGGAGAGCGTCGGTTCGATCTGCGTCGCCGCGCCGCCGGTGTCGATGATCAGCGAGCGCATGCCCCCCAGCTCCTGATTGAACAGGCGTCCGGCTTCGGCGCGCTCGGTGCGGGCCATGGCCTTGAGATCCGTCAGCAGGGCGGCGGCGGCTGCGTCGTCGGGCGCCTCGGTCTCGCCGAAGCGGGCGGAGAGGGCCGGGAATCTCTGGCTCAGGGCGCCGTTGTCGACGCTCAGCCGCCCGATGGAGGCCAGAGGCGCCAGATAAAGCGCAAGATAGACGAGCACAGGAAGCGCCAGAAGAGTCAGCGCGGCGATCTGCGAGTTCTTCAGCTTCGGCATGCGCGCGACCTCCGGTTCACGGCGAGAGGGCGGCGTCTCGCGGAGGGTCGCCCCCGCGAGACGCGGATCCGGTCGGGATCAGCTCACTGCGTGACCCAGGCGTTCCAGCGTTCGGCGATGGCGTCGCCGTTGTCGATCCAGAAGGCGTCCGAGAAGAAGAGGCCGGTCTCGATGTTGGCGCCCGCCGGGATCTCGGCGGCGGCCTCGGGGGTCATCAGCTCCGGGGCCTTCACGTTGGTCGTGCCGTAGGGCATCCGCGTGGAGAATGCGGCCTGACGGGCGGCGTCGTTGGCGTAGTTGATGAACTCCAGCGCCAGCTCCCTGTTGGGCGCGCCGGTCGGGATGGCCCAGGCGTCGATGCTGTAGATCGGGTTGACCCAGAGGAACTCCAGCGGCTTGCCTTCGTTCTTGGCGGCGGTGATGCGGGCGTTGTAGGAGAAGGTCATGGCGACGTTGTTCGCCGCCAGCCACTCGACGGGCTGGGCGCCCGCGTCCCAGAACTGGAGATCCTTGCGCAGCGGCGCGAGTCTGGCGAAGGCCCGATCCAGACCCTCGGGAGTCGACAGGACCTTGTAGACGTCGGCGGGCGCCACGCCGTCGGCCATCAGCACGAGTTCGAGGTTGAACCTCGGGCCGGCGCGCAGGCCCCGCTTGCCGGGCCATTTCACGGTGTCGAAGAAATCCGCGAGGCTGGTCGGCGCTTCGCCGACGGTGTCGCGGTTGTAGGCCAGGCCGGTGCCGATCACCACGTTGCCCGCGCCGCAAGGCTGGACCGCCTCGGGGATCAGCTCGTCCTTGAGGGGAACCTGGCTCCAGTCGATCTCCTCGAACAGGCCCTCGTCGCAGCCGACCTGAAGGTCCGCGCCCTCGACGATGACCAGATCCCAGGTGACGTTGCCGGTGTCGGCCATGGTCTTGGCCTCGACCAGGCCGCCCAGATAGGTGGCCTCGGTGAAGCCGATTCCCTTGTCTGCGGCGAAGGGCCGGAAATAGACCTCCCGCTGCACGTCCTGATAATTGCCGCCCCAACCCGCGATGACCAGATCCCGCGCGCTCGCCGACTGGACGGCCGCCGTCAGGGCGATGGCGGAGACCGCCATCAGCTTCAGATGTCCCAGCATGTCTTCCTCCCTTGCGCCTCCGGCGACAGGACCGGAAGCCAGCGCTCCGACGGCTCGCGCCTTCGGGCGGGCGACTTGCGCGCCCGGTCCCAGTTGAGCGAAAGATAAAATCCTTGGCAAGAAAATTTAATGAAATTCTGCGTCTCCGGATTATTCTCGGGAGATCTTCTGGAACGGATGGACCCTGATGCCTTCCTCATCCGCCCCCGCCTCCGGGCGGGACGCCGCAGACCGGACCCGCGACGGCGCCGCCCCGGCCAGGGACGCGGCCCTCGGGGAGAAGCTGCGTCTGCGCCGCAAGCGCAAGCGCCTCTCCCTGAAGGCGGTCGCGGAGAGATCCGGCCTGTCCATCGGCTTGCTGAGCCTCGTCGAGCGGGGGCTGACCACGCCTTCGGTGCGCTCGATGCGGGCGATCTGCGCGGCTCTGGAGATGCCGGTCCTCTGGCTCTTCGAGGGCGGGCGGGGCGAGGCCGCGCGCGAAGGCGACGTGGTGGTGCGTCAGGCCGACCGCCGCCGCCTGAACTACGCGGAGAACGGCGTGGAGAAGGAGATCCTCACGCCGGACGCTCAGGCGGACGTCCAGATGCTGCGATTCGTGATGCGGGCGGGCGCGGATTCCGGCGAGCCCTACGGCGACGGGATCGGCGGCAAATGCGGCGTGGTGCTGCGCGGATCCCTGAGGCTGACCCTGGACGAGCGCGAATTCATCCTCGGCCCCGGAGACAGCTTCGCCTTCGACGCCCGCCGCAAGGTGCGTTTCCGCACCGAGGGCGACGAGGAATGCGAAGTGATCTGGGTGGTGGCGCCGCCCACCGTCTGAGGGGAGGCGGGGATCCGCTCCGGTCCTGGTCTTCATCGGGCGGGGAGGCTCTTGGTGCGGGTGGTCGGGGTCGAACCGACACTCCTTTCGGAACCGGATTTTGAGTCCGGCGCGTCTACCAGTTCCACCACACCCGCACAGGCGAGGCCGGGCCTGAAGCCCCCTCGAAACGCCCGCGCATCTTAGGGATTCGCCCGGCGCCGTCAATGCGGAAAACGCCGCCTTCCGCGCGGCTATTCGGCGGGCGGAGTCAGCAGGAAATGCCCGTGCGCCGCGGCGATGGGATTGTCGCGCGCCTCCTGCCAGGCCTCGACCCGGAAATTCGCCACCCGACGCCCCTGACGCAGGATCCGCGCCCGGGCGTAGGCGTCCACGGGGCGTCCGGGGCGCAGGTAGTCGATGGAGAAGTCGATGGTCTTGGGCGCGAAGAGCCGGGCGGAGGGCGGCGCGCGGCCTTCCTCCTCGGCGGCGTCGAGCCGGGGCAGGAGGCGGCTCCAGGCGACCTGCGTCATGGCGGCGATCTCCAGGAAGGCCCCCACCGCGCCGCCATGCAGCGCCCGCTTGATCGGATTGCCGATCAGGCTCGGGCGATAGGGCAGGACGGCGGTCAGCTCGTCGCCGCGCCGCTCGAAGCGCACGCCCAGAAAGACGATGTAGGGCACTTCCTGCGCCAGAGCCTGAAGGGCGGCTTCGCGGCGGGTCTCCCGGATCAGGGCTTCTTCGGCGCTCATGAGGGGGCTCCTTCGAGGATGAAGGCGGCGGTGGCGGTGGCGATGGGCTTGTCCTCGGCCTCCGGGTGATAGGCCGTGGCCTGCACGAAGGCCACGCTGCGCGTGGCGCGATGACAGCGGGCGCGGGCGATCACCTCGCGGCCGGGAGTGGCGGGGCGCATGTAGTCGATGCGCAGGTCCAGCGTCGCGGCGGAGGCCGGGCGCGTATGCGAGAGCATGGCCGCCAGACCGCAACAGGTGTCGAGCAGCGTGGTGATGAGCCCGCCATGGATCACGCCGGTCTCGGGATCTCCGACGAGGCGCGGATCATAGGGCGCGCGCATCAGGGCGTGATCGGTTCCGGCCTCCAGGACTTCGAGGCCCAGCTCCGCCGCATGGGGCAGGGCGGTGATCAGGCCGAGGGCGCCGTTGAAGGAGTCCTTGAGGTCGCCGGGCAGATCGCTGGGTTCGGTCATGCGTCCATCTCCTTGCATCGCGACGCAGCATAGGGCGTCCGAAGGCGGACGCAATCCCGACGTGGGGGCAGGCCGCAGGAGGAATGCCCTTCACAGGCCTCCGCGCGGAGCCTAGCCTCTGCGGAATCTTCGAGGGGGAGGGCCGAACATGCGTCCGGGGCCGCGCAATCTCATCACCGACGTGAGGGGTCTGAAGGTGGGCTCCGCCGAGGACGCCGTCCTGCGCAGCGGCGCGACGGTCCTGACGGCGGAGGCGCCCTTCGTCGCGGCGGTGCATGTGATGGGCGGCGCCCCCGGAACGCGCGAGACGGAGCTCCTCGCGCCGGACAAGCTGGTGACCCATGTGGACGCTCTGGTCCTTTCGGGCGGCTCGGTCTTCGGCCTGGATGCGGCTTCGGGCGTCGTGGAGGGCCTGCGCGCCATGGGGCGGGGCTTCGCGGTGGGTCCGGTGCGGGCGCCCATCGTGCCGGGGGCGATTCTCTTCGACCTGCTCAACGGCGGAGACAAGGACTGGAGCGACAATCCCTATCGGGCTCTGGGGCGGGCGGCTCTGGAGCGGGCGGGCGAGGATTTCGCGCTCGGCTCGGCGGGCGCGGGCTTTGGCGCCCTGACGGCCGATTTCAAGGGCGGGCTCGGCTCGGCCTCCTGCGTGCTGGAGAGCGGACTCACGGTGGGGGCTCTGGCGGCGGTGAACAGCCTCGGCTCGGTCGTGGTCGGCGAGGGGCCAGGGTTCTGGGCCGCCCCCTGGGAGATGGAGGGCGAATTCGGCGGATTCCCTCCGGCGCGGCGCTTCGATCCGGGGTGGGAGCCCTCGCCGAGGAAGCGTCAGGGCGAGGCGACGACCATCTGCGTCGTGGCGACGGACGCGGCGCTCACGCAGGCCGAGGCCCTGCGCATGGCGACCGCCGCTCAGGACGGGTTGGCGCGGGCGGTCGTCCCGAGCCATACGCCCTTCGACGGAGATCTCGTCTTCGCGGCGGCGACGGGGGCGCTCGCGTTGAAGGAGCCGGATCGGGACCGGTTCCTTCTGGGCCATGCGGCTGCGGCCTGTCTGTCGCGGGCGGTCGCGCGGGCGATTCATGAGGCGCGGCCTTTCCCGGGCGATCTCCAGCCCTGCTGGCGGAGCCGCTTCGGGTCTCGGGAGGGCGAAAGAGGCTGAAAACTTCCCGCCTGACGCATTGCCAAGCCGCGCCGGATGCCCTATAGATCGCCCGCAGATGCGCACCCATAGCTCAGCTGGATAGAGCGCTGCCCTCCGAAGGCAGAGGCCAGGGGTTCGAATCCCTTTGGGTGCGCCAATATTTTCAATGACTTAACTGAATTTATCTGCAAAAGAAGCAGGCACAGGAAGCATACAGGAAGCACGGCGCAGAAAAGCCGGGCGATCTCGCGCATCTCCAATCCTCTAAATGAACAGGAAGCCGCCTGCGCGATGAGCGTAGGGAGATGGCGCTGTTTCATTCGCTAGAATCCGCCCGATCGCCATAGCCGCGGCGACAGCCCCGTCGATTCGGCCTCGCGCGCGCTCTTTCGTGAACTTCTCGTTTTCGGCAGCGTCCCGATCGGCGACCACATTGCCGAAGCACATGCGCAGCAAGGGATTGCCGCCATGTCGGAAAGATCCGCCCAGAATCGCCCGCTTCAGTTCCTTCACCGGCGCGGCCATGCTCGCGAAGCCTTGGCCGAACTGGTTGATGGTGAAGCCTTCTTCCTGAAGGCGGGTGTTCACGGCGGTCGAATTCCACCGATCGATAGCGACTTCCTGCACGCCATAGGTTTCGCCCAGACGGATCACATGATCCACAATCGCTGAATGATCGACCACGTTGCCGGGCGTGAGGGTCAGAAACCCTGCTTCCGCCCAGCGCAGATAATCGGCGCGGTCTTTCTCGCTCTTGGCGGCGATGTTGGCTTCAGGAAGGAAGAACATCGGCAGCGCGTCATATCGCCGGTTTTCGCCATCGCCGTCAGGAAAGACTGCGACCACCGCCGTCAGATCTTCGACGCTGGACAGATCCACGCCGACCCAGCAGGCCCGCCCGGTCAAGCGATCCATAGGGGTCATCTGTTCGGCGGCGTCATAAATGTCGAGAGACAGCCAAGGCTCCGCCGCGCCTTCCTGCCATTGGTTCAGGTGAAACCGCCGGAAATCTGCGATCTCGGCAGGGAAATGCTCGATTCGGCGGGCTTTGATGCGCAGCTCTTCAAGAGAACAGAAGCCCGCATCGATCGCAGGATTGGCGGCGCGCCATGCCGCTTCATCCCGCCAATCGGCGCCTGGCGGCGCTGCGAAGATGATCGGGGCGAAGGTCGGGTCTTTGATCTCCCCGGTGGCGACCTTGTGCGAATAATTCCACAGATCCGAAGCCAGACCGCCCTGACCATCGCCAGCGGTCGAAATGACGACCGTGAGCGGGCGCGATCTTTTCACCATCGAATCGGTGACGGTCTTGAAAAGCTTGCGGCCCTCGCCGGTCGGCCAGGCGTGGATTTCATCAGCAAGGAAAAATGAGACGTTCAGGCCATGCTTTGAATAGGCTTCGGATGAAATCGCCTTCAGGGTGCTTTTCGTCTTGGGATGCACGAGGGTCTTGCGGCTTTCCACCGCACGAATCCGACTCATGAGGGCGTCATCCTGCAAAACGAACTGATGCGCGCTGTTGAAGGCGATGCCCGCGTTTTCACGATCGGCGGCGGCCATGACCACCTGACCGCCTGCTTCGGCTTCTGGTCCAAGGAAATGCGCCAGACCAAGAGCGGCGGCCAGAGTCGTCTTGGCGTTGCCGCGTGGAATCCAGATGCAGGCGAGCCGCACCAGGCGATCGCCAGATTCGTCGGAAGGGCCATAGATGCGGCGGATCACCGCTTCCTGAAACGGATGCAGGTGAAAAGAGCGACCGGCGAAATCGCCTTCCCACAGCCGCAGACGCCGCACGAACCGACAGATCTTGTCGGCGCGTCCGGTCGGATCCTCATAGAGCAGGGGATCAGGCGAGAAGATCGGCGTCCCAGCCATCGTCGGCTTTCCTTTCGGCGTCGCCTTTCAGGCCGCGCCTGTGAGGCGTCAAACCCAGTTCGGCGGCCAGCAAGCGGGCTTCACGCATCGCCGCGCTTTGCATCTTGAAGGCGGGATGAGGGGATGGCCCTTTTTCAGTCGAGATGATGCGGCCTTCCGCGCCCATGATCTCTTCGGCCTCACGCACTATGCCAGAGGCCACGCAATAGCTTTCGAGCATGGCTTGCGTGTCGCTGGTGAGCAGCTTGCGGGCGAAAAGCTCCGGCGCGGATCGCTTCCATTCGGCTTTTGCTTGTTCGGTCAACCATGCGGGGGCGGAGGGGCATTTTCCCCGAACGCTTCCGCCGTCAATCGCGACAAGGGTCGGCTTACGGCCTTTCATCCCCAAAACTCCCAATTTCCAGAAGATTGCGCGCGAGAGGGGAGTGTCGGTCCCGAGGCGGAGGCGCTGAATTCCGAAGGCCCCCCGGCCTTGGGCCTCGGGTTTCCGAAGGCTCCTTCCTCACGCACGGCCTTCCGGCTGTTGCAGCGGCGGTTCATGGGCTGCCAGTT
Source organism: Neomegalonema sp. (assembly GCF_028688855.1). Taxonomy (GTDB): domain Bacteria; phylum Pseudomonadota; class Alphaproteobacteria; order Rhodobacterales; family Rhodobacteraceae; genus Neomegalonema. The sequence goes on from NZ_JAQTXI010000021.1 coordinate 48,318, forward strand.
CGACCGATCCCAGAACAGGCGCATGTCGCCTTTGTGAGCGATGCGATGATCCACCATGTCGGCGGGCTGGCCGCATCCGCAGGCGCAGAGACGATTCTCAGGTCGGTCGAGAAAGGCTTTGCTCTCCTTGCTCCACTTGCCGTCATAGCCTCGGGCGCGAGCTGAGGGCCGCGCAGCCTCGGCGCGGGCCTTGGCCGCCGAGAGGCAGACCGGGCAGCGCCTGCCTTGAAACGGCGGATGACCGCCGGGGCAATGTTTGGGGGCTGACCAGGGCATCGGCGTCACTCCAGCGAAGTCGTGTGAAGCTCAAGCCCGGCACGGCGGCCAAGTTCCCGAACTTCGTGGATCTCATGAATTCGACCGTCATAGGCCACGCGATGCTTGGGCGTGATCCAGTCGAGCCACCGCACGCGAAAGACGATCCTGCGTTGAGCTTGAACGCCGCCGCCGGTCAGGAACTCCTTTCCGTTCATCTGCTGAACCGCCGCCCAGAGGCTGGCCCGCTCTTGCCAGATGATGTCGTAACCACCGCCGCCATCCGGCGTTCTGGTCAGTTCCTGTATGGACGCCCTGCGGTCCAGATCCCCGGCGCGCATGGTCAGAAGCCCCATTGACGATAGTTGCGGGCGAAGTCGTCGGCACCGTCCGGGGCCTCGGTGATGAAGCCCGATCCCATGATCACGCTCTCCCGATGCTCGTAGAGATGAGCGGCGCGCAGCCTGATGCTGGCGCGGATCGGTTCGGGCAGAGCCTCGGCGTCGTCGCCAAAGCCTGCGGTGAAGGTGACGGCCACGGCTTCCGGGGCGGCCAGCGCGATCGGCCACGTCTTGCCGGGGGCAGGCCGGAGGGTAGCGCCGTCAAGCGATCCGATCCCGGCGACCTGATAATCAGCGGGCGCGAGAGCGGCGGGCTCGCCATCCGGGCGCAGATAGACGACTTCATCCACAGACTGACAGGGCGGCAGCGGAATCAGGATCTCCGGCTGAAAGTGGCCAAGGGTCAGTTTCCAGACCTGTGTGATCAGACAGCCGCCAAGCGCGCCATCTCGCCCGTCCAGACGCTCGGTCGCCGCCCAGATGCAATCCACGATCAGAGCGTCTTCAAAGTCGTGGTCGATCCGCAGATGAAGCTTCATCTGCTCAAGGCTGACGGCGAGGTTTTCAGGAGCGGCGACGCGAAGAAGATGCATGGCGAATCCTTGCAGACTTGGATGTTTTTGCCGTGCTACACGGGCTACAGGTGATACATGTCTGTTTTTATTTGTGTATTCCTGTAGCACCGCCCGAAAATCGGCATGCTACAAGGTGCTACAAACCGAATCCCGGCTGACCGAAGCCAACCGGGCGGATCGATCAGACGGCCACCTTCAGCAGCCGAAAGGCTTCGGGCTTGATCACCGCTCCGCCCACGCGGCGGCGGGCGTGAAAGCGGGTCTGGCCTTTGGTCGCCACCGAATAGGGATCCCGCATCACCGACAGCGCCAGACGATCCACGATGCGATAGCCCTGCTTCAGATCGCCGAACAGGATCGGCGTAGCGTCGGCGGCGATGTCCGGCATGTCAGGCAATTCGATCACCGGGCGGCCAAGGATGGTCGGCGGATTGCCGTCCGACAGCGTGTCGCGCCAGAGATAATCGCCGCCCGTGTTCTTGAGTTTGCGGACCACGCCGATGGTCGAACGGTTCATGCCCCAAACCGCATTCGCGGCGTAGAAGCCGGGCAGATCATGAAACAGATCGATCAGGCTGTCGGCGGTGATGGCGTTGGCGACGCCGGATTCGACCGCCTCGATATCGGCGTCGGCGAGGATGCCCGCCGGTTGTCCGACGCCGCTGCCGGAGACGAAGGCCAGCCCTTCCAGACGTCCGAACTCCTCGGCGAAATCGGCGGCCAGTTCGCCCTGAAGGTTATACTGATTGTCTTCCAGCAAGGCGTTCGACACGTCCACGAAACAGGCGGCCTCATGGGGCGTCAGAGCGATCTCGCCATAGGCCGGTTCGGTGGAGGTCTGGTCTCCGGTTTCCGACACCCAGGCGGCGGTGAGCGTTCCGGTGCGTTTGGGCATCCGGGCTTCGGCGGCGCCAATGGAGATGACACGGGCGTGCTGGCGAACTGGCGAGAATTCGACAAGGTTCTTGACCACCTCCTTGACGAAATCCGGGGGCGCGAGATAGCCGCCGGTTCCGGCAAGGGTCAGGTTCTTCAGTTCCACGCCAGCGGCGTCGCCATGGCGGGCGTAAGCGCCGAACGCCTTGATCTCCGTCGCGCCCGGATCTTCGGCCTTCTGGGCGATGACGCCGGGGCGGGCCAGCTTCTGTTCGATGCGGGCGGCGGATTTGGCGATATCGCCCATGTTTCCCTCCAAGGCGGTCAGGCGGGCGTCGATCCCGGCGACGGTTTCTTCCACCGCGCCGATGCGGTCTTCGTCCTGCTCCGCTTCCGGGGCGGGGTTCTGCTGGTCAGCCATGATGCTGGTCCTTTTGAAAGCCGCCTTCATGGCGGGGATCGCGGCGGGGGCCGCTTTGACGCTGGTGACCCGCGCGGCGGAGGCCGCAGGGATCGACACCAGAGAAATTTCGATGAGGTCGATTTCCTTGAGCAAACGCCCGCCGCCGGGCCTCCGCTCATGACTTTTGGCGCGATATCCGATCGACAGCCCATTCAGCGCCCCGGCCTTCAAAAGCGCGTAAGCCTCGCTGCCGCGCCGGGTGTCGAGAACCAGGCGGCCGGAGACGAAAAGCCCGGTCTGGTCTTCCTGAAGTTCTGTCCAAGCGCCGATCGGCTCGGAAGGGTCATGCTGCCACAAGAGAAGTGGCGCGCCGCCAGCGGCTTTGTGTTGGCGCAGGCTGGCGGTGAAAGCGCCTCGGGCGATGATGTCGCCATAACTGTCCGGTTCGCCGCCGAAGACGCTGGCGTAGCCCGACAGAAGCCCGGCTTCGCTGGTCGAAAACTTGACTTCGAAGTCAGCGCGCCCCATCGCCGCCCCCCGCATTGGCGTCTTCGGTGTTGAGCGGCAGGCGGAACTGGTCGCCGCCCGGATAGGGAGAGCGGTTCTCGGCGGCGCGCACTTCGTTCGGCGCCAGAAGCCCGTTCGTCACCGCCTTGGCATAAGCGTCGAAGCGGGCGGCGAGGTCGGCGCGAGCCAGATCGTCGGTCAGGAACTCGGCATAGTAATGCGGGCGTTCCTCGGTGGTCAGAAGGGCGCGGCGAATCGCCCCTTCCCACATTTTCAGCCAGGGCAGCAGCGTAAGCGCAAGGAACTGCTGTCCCATGCTTTCGGCGTTGTTGTGGGTGGCGCGCTCCAATTCCTGAAGCAGATGCAGCGGGATGCGGAAGACGCGGGCGATCTCGGCGACCTGATGACGCCGCAGCTCAAGAAACTGAAGATCGACGCTGTTGAACTGAAGCGGCGTGAAATCCATGCCATCTTCGAGGATCAGGGTTTTGCCCGCGTTTTCGCCGCCAGCATGGGCGGAGTTGAAGCTGTCGCGCAGGCGCTTCATGGCCTCCGGGCCAAGAGTCTTGGCGTATTTGAAGACGCCGCCCGGTCGCGCGCCCGCTCCGAAGAGCCGCGCCGCATGGCTTTCCATCGCCAGCGAAAGCCCGATGGCCTCCTTGGCCTGCATGATCGGCGACAAGCCCAGATAGGGCGAAACGCCCAGCGTCTTCAGGTGAAAGATTTCCGTGCGGTCATAGACGCGCTGGCCGCCTTCCGTCGAAACCCGATAGGTCGGTTCCATGCTGGCAGTGTCGATCTCCACCGTCACGGCGGTCGAAGGGATCGGGATCAATTCGACGATCGCGCCGCCGCTGCGGTTGATGAAGGCGAAGGCGTTGCCATGCAGACAAAGCGCCGCCTGCATGAACAGACGGAACTCGAAAGCGGAGGTCCAATCATTAGCCTGGCCGTTCAGGATCTCGGCGAGGGGGTGATCCGTGGCGCGCTCTTTGCCGCCGTCCGGGGTGCGTCGATAAAGATGCAGCGGAAGCTGCGCCACGCTCTCGGCGATGACCTTGACGGAGGCGTAAACGGTTGGGCAGCGCATGGCGCTTTCCGGCGTGACGACGACGCCAGAGGCGGAGGGCGCGCCGCCGAATAAGGCGATCAGTTCCGGCGAGGGCGTAGCCAGACCCGCCTTCGTTTCGCGCCCGATCATTTTCTTGAAGCGTTCGAACATCACCATCCGCATTCCTGTTTGCAGATCAAAGATCGGGATGACATGGCGAGTTTCAAAGCGAAAACCGCCTTCGCGGCGGTTTTAGAAGTGATTGAAAATTCGTGGAAATTCGCGAAATCGCGTGGCTTTCTCAAGGTCTTGGGCGGTCGCCGAAAACCTCCTGCCATGCAGCGGTCTCAGCATCTTGGCGGGTCAGCCCTCCATCGTATTCCATGATCGCCGACCGCTCTTCGTAAAGCGCCTGAAGCTCGGCTTCGTTCTCTTCCTCGCTTTTTTGCGGTGTTACAGGTGTTACGGGTGTTACGACGCTGTTTTGATTGATTAAATCCTGTAACACCGGGGTGGGGGCTCTGGTGTTACAGGTGTTACAGGGCGGCGTTACAGCGCCGACCTTACGGGCGAAAGCGCCAAAGCGGTCAAGATCCATCGCCCTCGCCTTCATCGCCCAAGATGCCGGGTAGCAGCGCATAGCAACGGATCGGACCGGATGATCCGAGCACGCGATGAAGGGTTTGGAACTTTCCCTGACCATCGGTTTTCAAGAGGCCATGCTCCGCCAGAACTTTGGCGACACGCATCGAATCCATGCCCTGGCAAATCTCGGTCTTCCAGACTTCTGGCAGAACCAAAAATTCGGTGCCTCCGTTCCCCCGCCGGCGGCGGAAGCCCGCCCGGTTCTGGATCCGCACGTCGATTGGCGTCCCTGTGGAGTCGTGATGAACAAGGTCGCCCATCGGCTCGAAGCGGCTGGAGCCATGCCCTTGGATGAAGCGCCGCACCGCCGAGACGGCTTCGCGATCCTCCGCCGGTTCGACGCCGCCGCGCTGGGCGATCCAGTCGGCGAGGCAGCGGCGACAAGCCTTCGTCGCTTCACCTTGCGGCCAAGGCAGGATGCCGAAGGAGGTCACCATTTCTCCGGCGGCGGCGACCAGAGCGAAGCGCCCGGCGACGCGGCGCACTTGGCCGTCAGCCCCTTCAGGCAGGGCTTCGGTCAGAAATTCACGCTGATGCTCGGCGACCAGAGGACCGATGCCGCCAAAATCGCGGGTCAGGAAGCGGATGAAAGCGGGCGCGGCGTGACCATGGTGGCGCGCGGCGGCGGCCTTCAAATGCTGCGCCAGATCGGCGGCGGATGCGAGGCCGTGCAGATCCTCAAAGATGCCCAGACCGGCGCCCGCGTCTGCGGGCAGATCCACGAGGCGCGCCTCTTGTCCGGCGGCGACACGGCGGCCCCGGCCATCTTCAGCGATTTTGGTCGCCAAATCGATTTCGCCCGTTGAAAGGAAAAGCGTGCGCCAGCGCAGCGCCTTGCGAGCCTCGCCGCTGCGTCCGGCTCGGGTTTTTCCGACTCCATTGGCGATCAGATAGGCGATTTGCCCGGCCTCGCGGCTGTCAACCTGAGAGAGTTCGTCCAGACACAATAATCCATCATTGTGAAGGGCCGCGACGGATTCCAGTCCGTTCGAGGTGGCGCGCCATGTGCGGATGAAGTCGCGCCCGCCCCAAGAGCTTCCCGCCGCTGTCAAAACGGTGCTTTTCCCGACGGAGCTTCCGCCCCGAAGGTGAAAGCCGCCGGACTCGGAATCGGTAGGAAGGAGCAGAGGCCCGGCGAATCCGGCGCTGATGGCGAAAGCAAGGCGGCTGTTGCCGACCGCATAGCGCGCCACCTCGTTCCGCCAACCCTCAAGGGATCCATTGATCGTATACGGATCGTCAAAAGAGCTATCGCTTTGGAAGTAAAACCGCTCATCCATTATTATCGTCTCCGATGCTGGTTTTGGGAAGGACGAACACGCCATTGCTCGCCCAGCCAATACGCGAGACGCAGCGGGCTTTCTGGCCGGGACTGGCGGTCGTGACATATTCGTGAAGGGCGGCGCGTGCGAAACCGCTCGGCGCCAAGATCAGGCCAAGGGAAAGCAGTTGCTCGCGATAGGCGACGCCATCGCCCGCCAGCATCCGCATGGGTAGGCACCATGTCTTGACGCGGCCATCGCGATCCGCAATGGACAGCAACCGCCCCCATTCTTCGCCGTTGATGCTCCGGGTTTCGGCGACGACTTCGAGAGGCGAGCAGATCCATCGCCATTCCACGACGACGACGCCGGTTTCTTTATCGACCTTCTCAATGCGTTTTTCGACGCCGTGCTTCACGAGGCGAAACGGCCACTTATCTCCCTCATCATCTTCTTCCTGAGGCACCGTCTCTTCTTGGGGGGCGGTGGGATCCTCAGGCTGAAATGGCTCTTCCTCGCGGGCGGCGTTCTTCGCTTTCCGCTTCTTGTGTTCACGCTCCTTTGGTCCTCTGGGCTGTTCCAGCCCCGCCTTGAAAGCGGAATTTATGGTGCGCAAGGTCTCGGCGTCGTCCAATCCGATGCTGCGCGCCGCGCCGAAGAGCCTCTCACGCACGACGTTTTCGCCGAGACGCCCCTCCGCGATGATCTGGGCCAAGCTGAAAGCGGCGCGGTTCAGAGCATTGTTTCGCTCGCCTTCGCCCGCCGCCAGAACACGACCCAATTCGTCGTGCAGCGCGGTTTCGGCCCATTCCCTGCGGCTCTCGTCAATGATCCTCCGGCCGCCTCCAGGCGCGGCCCGCTCGGACAGTTTTTTGCGCGGCATCCACTCCGGACAGGGCGCGGGTTCGGCGTCGTTCTGAAACCGATAGACGCCATCCGCAAAGGTCGAAGGCTCAAGCAGGATGTAGCCCTTGTGCTTGATCTCGACGCCCGCGCAGAGCTTGCCCGGATATTCTTCCCCCTCAGTCGAGCGGAAGATGTAATGCTCGCCGCCCCGCGCCGAAGTCTGCGCCAGCGTTTCAGGCATATCGCGATCAGAGATGAAATCCAGCCAGCCGCAATCCGGCTTGTAGGTGTCGGCATCGATCGCGACGAGGCCGGAAGCGGCGAGGTGCAGGCCGATATTGGCGTCGGGCCAGCGGGTCCACCAAGCGCGCACGGCGTCAGGATTGCAGGAAGCGCCGAGATGCCCCTTGGGCAAATGATGCGTGCTGCGCCCTTCGAAGTTCTCGCCTTTATGGCCCGCCATGATCGGGAAGACGTGAAAGCCGCGCTCCGCGTATTTCGTGGCGGCGCGGCCCTTGGCGGAAAGCGTGTCGGTGCTGGCGTTCATTGCGCGCCTCGAAAATGCTGATGAAACTCGACTTCTTCGACCCAATGGTCGCGGGCGGCCTCCATGGCTTCAGGCCATGTCCCGAAAATGCCGACGCCCCATCCGAAACCGCGATCCAGATTGACGCCTTCGACGCGAACGCCCGCGCCGTCAGGGCTGACGATCAGAAGTTCGCCCCGCCTCGGCAGGTGGATCCGAACCGTCGTGGGAAAATTGAGGATGGTCATGCCTGCCCTCCGAACTGTGGCAGTCGCCGGGTGATCTCAGTCGCCACAGCGGCCTGCGCCTCTTTGGTGCTGGCGATCCACGCATCGCGCGCGGCGCCCGCATCGACGTATTTCAGGATGGCCTCGCGACAGAGCCTTCGGCCAGCTTCGGGGCGGGTCACGAGGGCGTTGGCTTCGACTTTGCGAGCGCCAAATTTTCTCAAATAATCCTGCACATAGCTCTTGGCGTGATCGGGGTGTCGGGGATCGTCCAGTCGTCCGCCAGATCCAGTTTCAAGGTTCTCGATCCACGTCAGCTTGTGAGCTGCGATGAAGTCGTCATTCAATCCGAAGCGATCGACAATGAGCCGATCAGGCGACCAGCCTGTCGCGCCAGACAGATCGGCCAAGTTCTTGAGCAGGAAGTCCGAAATCCGCAGGCCTGCCGGATCGTGGTCGCCTGCATAGAGCAGAACGCACTGGCGGCCTGCAGCCTCATGTTCGGTGAACCGGCGCATCATGGCGGCGCGGCTATTGAGGTCGGAGGATCCGCGCCCGTTGGCGAGCGGGACGTTGAACTCACGACAGACCGGCGCGAAGAGGGATTTCAAATCCGCTTTTTCGACCAGCGCTTCGACATAAAATTCCTGAAACCGCCAAAAGGAAAAGGGGCGGTAGGTGGTATGAGCGCGGCTGATGTAGTCGATAGCGGCGGCGGCCTCGTCTTCGGGCGTGGTTTTGTCGATATGTTCAAGGTTGATGAATTCGCGCGCATCGTCTTCCGCGCAGATATCGAGGGGCAGTTCGCCCGTCTTCCGGCAATCGGTGATCAGCGCCTGCGCCGCGTCGAAGTCGCCTTTGTTGAGGCCATGCTCCTCAAGGATGTAGCACCAGCCACGCGAACCGATGCTGAAATCCAGCCTTGACCGGATTTCGAGGATCGCCTTGCAGAAGGCGGCGCGAGTCGCGGCGTATTCCTCCGCTTTCGCAGCGGACAGGCGGCCACGCGGTCGCCGGGGCAGGGTGAGGAGGCTCATGCGGCAGGCCCTCCGTGTTGTGCGTAAAGGTCGCGCAGGTATCGCTCCTGCTTTGTGCTGGCCCCGCGCCGCGCGAGCTGCGTCACCATGGTCGCGACGAAGGGGCGGCTGCTCGGCTTGATCCGGTCGAAGGCGTGCTGCATCAACCACAAGGCCATGCGGTGCAGATCGCTGGCGGGCCTCACGCGATTGAAGTCAGGTCGCAGGGCGAAATAGGTCGGTTCGGCGCGTCGGGTGAGCGCGGCGGCCAGGTCATGCCAGTCGCAATCACTCGATTTCAGCGCCCGCCCGATGGCCCGAACCGTGGCGATGATCTCCCCGTCTGCGTCGGTGCTCAGCCGAGGGATCAGCTTTTCCAGCTTGCCGGTGATCGGGAGAAGATCGCCCATCGTCAGCCTCCCGACGAAGTGGAGCCGCGCAAGCCGCCCAACCGCTCTTCGGCCCAGCGATCCAGTTCGCCGGTCGGATAGAGCGGAGTTCTGACGCTCACATTGTAGGCGGGGCCGCCGCCAACCGAGGCGAGTTTCGCCAGCGTCGCTTTGGCGATCGGGAGGCCATGGACCAGCCCCAAATATTCGACAGCCTCTTCGCGGCGCAGACGCGGCTTGCGGAGGTGAGGCGGCAGGCAAAGCTTCGCCGTTCCCGCCGAAGCGGGGTTTTCGTTTTTCGTATTCATTTCAATTGCCTATTGAAGGTGATGGCAGGCTTTGGGATTGCCGTAATTGAGGCAATCCCAACTTCTTAAACGGCGTTATTCCTTGCCGCCCACGATCAAGGCCGCTTCGTTGATCTCATGCACGATGCGCTCGCGCAGGTAGTGGAAGTTCAGGACTTCAAGGCCGATGACGCTGATGGATTGCGTGCTGTTGATGCTGACGAGCTGCTCTTTCGGGTCGAATTCCGGAAGAAGCCGGTCGATATCGTTGAACGCGGTGCCGATGATGTAGACCTGATCGGCGTCCGGATATTCTTCGAGGAAGGCGCGGATCTCGCACGCCTTGCGACCAGCCCTCGCGGGGCTAAGCCCCTGATTCAGGAAACGCTGGTAGGAATGGAGCGCAATGACGTCGGCGACGCCGAAGGCTCTGGCACGACCGGGGATCGTCTTTGGGGCACACGGATAATGACCAGCCGCAACCGCCTCATTGAAGCGATCGGGATGCGTCATGGCGATAGAGCAGGCCAGCGAGGTGGTCGCTTTGAACTGCGTGGTTTTGGGAAGATCGGTCATTGGGTGCCTAATATTAAGAGGTAAGCTCTTGCTGTATTCAAGAGGTAATGTTTCCTCTTGAGTTTTGCAAGAGCTTATTTCGTGGACGCCGATCTAGGGTCTGTTGACGTTCAGGATTTTTCCTGAGCTTTTGAGCCTCCCCATCTTCGTGTGAAGGAGGCGTCCTTGATCCGTCTGTCATTGAACGACGCTCAATGGGCGTTGATAGCGCCGCATTGT
>NZ_JAQTXI010000039.1 GCF_028688855.1 Neomegalonema sp.
TGGGGCCGATGATGGCCTGAAGCTCGTTCCGCTTCAGCACCAGAGACAGCGAATTCAGCGCCCGGAAGCCGTCGAAGGAGACGGTCACCCCGTCGAGGTAGAGGAGGCAGTCCTCCGGCAGAACCTTGCTCATGGGGCGGCCTCCCGCAGGACTGGCGCGGATTCGGGTTCGGAGGGCTCGGGATCGGGATCGACCCCCGCCTGCTTGCGCGCCGAGGCGCGCCGCGCCGCCCAGCCCGCCCGGAGCGAGGCGAAGACGCCGAGGATCCCCCTGGGCATGAAGAGCGTCACGAAGACGAAGAGGCCGCCGAGCAGGAAGAGCCAGATCTCCGGAAAGCTGGTGGTGAACCAGGATTTCCCCGCGCTCACCAGCCCCGCCCCGAGGATCGGGCCGATCAGGGTGCCGCGTCCGCCGACGGCGGCCCAGATCACCACCTCGATGGAGGCGCCGGGATCGAAGGCGCCGGGATTGATGATCCCCACCTGAGGCGTATGCAGAGCCCCCGCCAGACCCGCCATCATCGCCGACAAGGTGAAGACGAAGAGTTTCACGTGATCCGCCCGATAGCCGAGGAAGCGCGCGCGGCTTTCGGCGTCGCGGACGGCGATCATCAGCTTGCCGAGCTTGGACCGCACGATCAGGGAGCAGAGCAGGAAGCACAGGGCCAGCAGAATCGCCGAGGCCGAGAACAAGGCCGCCCGCGTCTCGGGCGCGGCGATGGGGCGTCCGAGGATCTCGCGAAAGCCCGTCAGGCCGTTGTTGCCGCCGAATCCCATGTCGTTGCGGAAGAAGGCCAGCATCAGCGCATAGGTCATCGCCTGGGTGATGATCGAGAGATAAACCCCCGTCACGCGGCTCTTGAAGGCCAGCCAGCCGAAGAGGAAGGCCAGAAGCCCCGGAGCGAACATGGTCGTCAGCGCCGCGAACCAGAACTGATCGAAGCCGAGCCAGTACCAGGGCAATTCCTTCCAGCCGAGGAAGACCATGAAATCCGGCAGGACGGGATTGGCGTAGACGCCGTAAGGCCCGATCTGGCGCATCAGATGCATGCCCATGGCGTAGCCGCCGAGCGCGAAGAAGGCCGCATGCCCCAGCGAAAGGATGCCGCAATAGCCCCAGACCAGATCCAGCGCCAGGGCGAGCGTGGCGTAGGTCAGATATTTCCCGAGCAGCGGCATCATGTGGTTGGGCAGGCGCAGAGCATGCCCCTCCGGCAGCGCGAGGTTCGAGAGCGGCGCCAGAACGGCGATGGCGAGCAGGATCCCCGCCACCCAGAGCGCCCGGCTCCCGAGCCGGTTGAAGAGTCCACCCGCGATCATGCCTCGGCCGCCCTTCCCTTGAGCGCGAAGAGTCCGCGCGGTCGATACTGGATGAAGAGGATGATGAAGACGAGGATCGCGATCTTCGCCAGCACCGCGCCCCAATAGGGTTCGAGGAACTTGTTGGCGATTCCGAGCGTCATGGCTCCGACCAGCGCGCCCCAGAGATTCCCCACCCCGCCGAAGACCACCACCATGAAGCTGTCGATGATGTAGCCCTGGCCCAGATTGGGCGAGACGTTGTCGATCTGCGAGAGCGCGACGCCCGCCAGTCCCGCCACGCCCGATCCGAGTCCGAAGGTCAGGGCGTCGACCCAGGGCGTGCGCACGCCCATCGCCGAGGCCATGCGGCGATTCTGCGTCACGGCGCGCATCTGGAGTCCGAAGAAGGTCCTGTTCAGCACGACCAGCAGCAGCGCGAAGACCGCCAGAGCGAAGACCAGGATCCAGAGCCGGTTCCAGGTGATCGTCAGGCCGCCCAGCTCGAAGGCGCCGGACATCCAGGAGGGATTCCCCACATTCTGGTTGGTCGCGCCGAAGATGCTGCGCACGCCCTGCTGGATGATCAGCGAGAGTCCCCAGGTCGCGAGCAGCGTCTCCAGCGGCCGCCCGTAGAGCCAACGGATGATTCCCCGCTCGATGGCCACGCCCACCAGCCCCGTCACGAGGAAGGCGGCGGGAACCGCGATGGCGAGGGAGACGTCGAAAAGGCCGGGATGATGGGTTCTGACGAGATTCTGAACGACGAAGGTCACATAGGCGCCGATCATGACCATCTCGCCATGGGCCATGTTGATCACGCCCATCACGCCGAAGGTGATCGCCAGACCTATGGCCGCCAGCAGCAGCACCGAGCCCAGGGAGATCCCCGACCAGACGTTCTGGCCGATCCCCCAATAGGCGAGGCGGTTCCGAACCTTCGCGACGGCCTCCTGAAGGGCCGGACGCGCCGCCTCGGGCGCCGAGGCCAGGGCTCCATTCAGCAGCCCCAGCGACGCCCGGTCGCCGCGCGCCGCGAGGATTCCGGCGGCCTGCGTGATCTCCTCCGCCGAGGCCGATCCTCCGCGCAGGAGGATCGCCGCGCGGGCCTGCTCCATGAGCCGGCGGACGCGGGAATCCTCCTCTCCGGCGAGGGCCTCCTCAAGCAGGGGCAGATTGGCGGGATCGGGGCTGGCGAACATCTGCGCGGCGGCGCTCCGGCGCACGGCGGGATCCTCGTTGCGCAAGGTGAGTCCGCCGATGACGGCGGCGATGTCGCGGCGCAGGGCGTTGTTGATGCGCAGAGCCTTCAGCGCGCCCAGAGAAGCCGCCTCCAGAGGCTCGCCCGTGGCGGCCTCGACGAAGCGGTCCGGGCCGATCCGGATCGCCATCGCGCCCGAAGCGCTCTGGTTGAGCGTCCCCGCCGCCAGAGCCTGAAGCACCGGAAGGGCCTCGACCTCGCCCAGAGCCCCGAGAGCTCCCACGGAGGCCCGCAATCCGGAGAGATCGGCGTCCCGCATCCCCGCCACGATCCCGGCCAGATCCTGCGGCGCGGCTTCGGCGAAGGCGGGCGCCGCCTCTCCGGCGGGCTCCTGGGCCTGAGCCGTCCGCAGCCCGAAGGCCAGGACGAAGAGAAGCAGAAACGCCGCAAGGGCTCGGAGGGAGCGCGCGAAACCGCAGGCTCCGGGAAAGCGCGCAAAGCCGCGCATGGGCGTTCCTCGTCTCTGGAGTTCGCTGGGGGAGTTCTTCGGGAAGCTTCGCCGGAAGCGAAGAGCCGGAGCGCGGCCGAAGGAAAAAGCCGCGCTCCGACGAAACAGCCCTTGGGCGGGCTTCCGGAGCGCCGTCGGACAGGATGAGATCTCGCCGACGCTCCAAACCTCGACCTGACCGCGCCTCAGGGCGCGGCGGCGCCGCAGACCTTCGTGACGGTGTTGAAGTTTCCGCAATTGACCGGGTCGGTCCAGTCGGCCTCCAGATCCTTCGAGCCGGGCAGGAAATCCGACCAGGCGTCGCCGGGCACGAGGTCCGGCGTCTCGGAGACGACGAAGAACTGGCCGTCGTCCTGGATCTCGCCGATCAGCACCGGCTTGGTGATGTGGTGGTTGGGCAGCATGGTCGCGACGCCGCCCGTCAGGTTCGGAGTCTCCAGCCCGACGATGGCGCCGATCACGGCGTCGGCGTCGGTGGTCCCCGCCGCCTCGACCGCCTTCGCCCAGAGGTTGAAGCCGATGTAATGGGCCTCCATGGGATCGTTGGTCACGCGCTTGTCGTCCTTGATGAAGGCGCGCCAGTCGGCGATGAACGCGGCGTTCTCGGGCGTGTCGACGCTCATGAAGTAGTTCCAGGCCGCCAGATGCCCCACCAGAGGCGCGGTGTCGAAGCCCGAAAGCTCCTCCTCGCCCACCGAGAAGGCCACGACCGGAATATCCTCGGCCTTCACGCCCTGGTTGGCCAGTTCGCGATAGAAGGGCACGTTGGCGTCGCCGTTGATGGTCGAGACCACGGCGGTCTTCCGGCCCGTCGAGCCGAAGGCCACGATGTCGGAGACGATGGTCTGCCAGTCGGAATGGCCGAAGGGCGTGTAGTTGATCAGGATGTCTTCGGCGGCCACGCCCTTGTCCTTGAGATATCGTTCCAGGATGAGGTTGGTGGTCTGGGGATAGACGTAGTCGGTGCCCGCGAGGACCCAGCGCTCCACGCCTTCCTCGTTCATGAGGTAGTCCACGGCGGGAATGGCCTGCTGGTTCGGCGAGGCGCCCGTATAGAAGACGTTGCGCTGGCTCTCCTCGCCCTCATACTGCACGGGGTAGAACAGCAGCCCGTTCAGCTCCTCGAAGACCGGCAGCACCGACTTGCGGCAGACCGAGGTCCAGCAGCCGAAGACCACGTCCACCTTGTCGACCTCGATCAGGCGGCGCGCCAGTTCGGCGGCCAGAGGCCAGTCGGAGGCGATGTCCACCGTCACCGGCTCCAGAGGACGCCCGAGCAGACCGCCCGCCGCGTTCTGCTTCTCGATGAGGAAGAGCATCGTGTCCTTGAGCGTGGTCTCCGAGATCGCCATCGTGCCCGAGAGCGAATGCAGGATGCCGACCTTGATCGGCTCGCCTTCCTGCGCGAAGGCGGCGCCCGCCGTCAGGGAGGCGCTCAAGACCCCCGCCAGCAGCGCGCGTCCGCTCAAACCCATCCAATCCGCCATCTTCGGCTCCCGATGATCATTGCGCTGCAAACCGCAAGGCAAGAACCGAGCCATATGTTTGGAATCAAGGAGATGATGGGTGGACTTCAGAAAATCCACCGGAATTCTCCCGCATTTGCGAGAGAGACGCCGCGAAAATCGCCTTTTTCGCCCAAATCATGAGCTTGACCCTGAATCAGGGATCAAAAAATCATCATGTAAATCATGTATGCATTATATTTAATCAAAATCCCGGATTCCGCTTGGCGAAATTCCGGAATCCGCAGCGGGAGCCCTCCGGCGCCGAGGCCTCAGCCGCGCGGAATCTCCGCGCCGCCCGCCGCCATATGAGCCCGGATGCGCGCGAACAAGGGCCCGTCATGAGGCGGGCGGGGCGCGGTCCGCCCGTTGAACCAGTCGTAGAGCGTGAGGTCCGGCACCTCCATCAGGGCCTCCAGCGCGTCCAGTTCGCGGAGCGAGAGCGCCGCGCCCTCCTTCTCGACGAAGGGGCCGAGGATCAGGTCCATCTCGCGGATGCCGCGTCGCCAGGCCCGGATCTTCAGGCGCTTGACCCGCGCTTCGGGCGAGGTTTCGGGAAAGCTTTCGGGCGCGATCCCGGGTGTGGCTTCGGGGGTGGTCTCGGATGTGGTTTCGGGGGAAGACATGGCGGATTCCTGAAGGGAGGATGCGGCGAGCGGACGGCTCCCCAGATCGCTGAAGAAACGCAGGAGATAGCCGTCGGGATCGGCCAGGAGGAATTGCAGGTTCCCCGTCTCCTCCGCGCCCCGGCGATACCAGCGCGCCTCCAGGGGAAGGCGGATCTCCAGACCGGCGGCGCGGGCGCGCTCATGAAGCGCCGCCGCGTCCTCGACGCGGATCTGGAGGTTCATCCCCCGCCCGAAAGGCCGCTCCAGAGGCGCCTGATGGAAGCGTCGTCCCGGCCCCTCCGCCTCTTCGAGCATCAGATGGACCGCGCCGCGCGTCAGATAGGCGAAGCGCTCTTCGGGCCGGGCGTAGCGCAGCGAGAAGCCCAGGACGCCCAGATAGACCGCGAGCGACCGGTCAAGATCGCTCACGTCCAGTTCGGGAACCAGTCCGGGGCTTTCCTCGGCCATGCGCGACGGCCCGCAGGGCTCAGGCCACGCAGGCGGCCAGATAGAGCAGCACGAAGGCCGAAACGCCGATGACGATGGCGCAGGCCTTCACGAAGCCCCCATAGGTGCGCTCCTGCTCCGCGATCTGCATGGTTCCATGCTCATGATGGGCGGCGTGGTCGTGGTCGGACATATCTGGCTCCCTCTCCGGCTTTCGACGCGGGCAAATTAGGCGGTCTCGACGCGGATCGCAATGCGGCGTCCGGCCCCTTGCGCCGCGACCTTCAGCCGATCCGCTTCCGTTCAGACCCCTGGTTTCAGCCCCTGGGCCCGCCAGCCGATCATGCCCTGGGCGGCTTCGGGCGAAGGCGCGTCATGGGGCACGAAGAAATCCGGCGCGAGCGGGGCGCCGGGGGTCACGGCGTAGGGTTCGAAATCGGTCACGCCCTCGGCGGCGAGCAGGAGATCGTCCAGCAGGAACCAGCCGGTGAAGCTCCGGGCGGGCTTCCCGAAGACCACGGCGGCCGCGTCGGCGAGGATCTCGGGCTTGCGCGACTGGTTCGCCATCTCCAGGCCGCCGAGCAGATTGCGCACCGCCGCCGTGTCGATGGTGGTGCGCGGCCAGAGGCAGTTGAAGGCGACCTTGCCCTGATATTCCCCCGCCCAACCCAGGGTGAGCAGGCTCATGCCGTATTTCGCCAGGGAATAGGCCGCATGGTTCCTGAACCACGAGACGTCGAGGTCCAGGGGCGGCGAGAGGGTCAGCACATGCGGATTCTCGGCCTTCAGCAGATGCGGAAGCGCCGCCTGGGTGGTCATGAAGGTGCCGCGCGCATTGACTCCCAGCATGAGGTCGAAGCGTTTGGGCTCGGTGGCGAGGGTCGGCGTCAGGCTGATCGCCGAGGCGTTGTTGACGAGGATGTCCAGACCGCCGAAAGCGGCGGCGGCTTCATCCACGGCGGCTTTGGTGGCGGCTTCGTCGCGGATGTCGCAGAGGATCGGCAGAGCCTCGCCGCCCGCCGCGCGGATCTCCTCGGCGGCGCTGTGGATGGTGCCTTCGAGCTTGGGATGGGGCCTGTCGGTCTTGGCCGCGATGGCGATCCTCGCGCCTTCGGCGGCGGCGCGTCTGGCGATGGCCAGACCTATGCCCCGGCTGCCGCCGGTGATGAAGATGCGCTTGCCCTTCAGGCTCATGACTTTCCTCCCTGATTATGATTCTTTGTCGAGCAGTTCGGGCGTGGGCGAGAACCGCCATGCGCCTTCGGAATCGGTCGTCCGCGCGACTTCGCCCCGGATCTCCAGATGGCGCAGATGCGCGATGGCCTGACTCGCCGCCAGACCATAGAGCTTCGGCCCGATCTTGCGCCGGAAGAGATGCTCGAAGGCGTCCACGGCGCGCAGGCCGGGGGCTTCGGGGCCTCTGGCGATCATCGCGGCGCGGAGTTTCTCCGAGCGGCCCCGGTCGCGCTCCATGATGCTGCGCAATCCGGCGCGCGGGTCGCGGAAGGGCAGGTCATGGCCCGGCAGCACGAGGGCGCCCTCCGGCAGACGCGGCGCGGCGGCCTCGGCCCAGGCGAAGAACTCGGCCGCCGGATCGGCCAGAGGCTCCATGGGGTAGATCGCGAGCGGCGCCGGATTCTCGGGCAGGATGGCGTCGCCTGCGATCATGAGGTCCTCTTCGGCGCTGGTCAGCAGAAGCTGATCGGCGGCGTGCCCCTGAGCGAAGGCCACCCGCCAGAGCCGCCCCCCGAGCGAAATCTCCGCGCCCTCGGTCAGGGCCGTGAAGCCGATGGGCAGAGGCCCGATCAGATGGCCATAGCCCGAATCCAGCCCCAGAAGGGTCTTCTCCAGATTCTCGGCGTCATAACCGAGGCCCCGGTAGAAAACCTCCAGCTCGGGCGGACGCTCGGTCCATCGGGCGCGGCTCATGGCGACGGCGCCGAAGGCCACCGCGCGCGGCGCCCAGAGCTCGGCGCCGGTCTTGCGCATGAGCCAGCCCGTCAGGCCCATGTGGTCGGGATGGGCGTGGGTGCCGATCAGCCGCCGCACGGAGCGCCCCTTCAGAGGGCCCTCCAGCAGCGCGCGCCATTCCGCCTTGCAGGATTCGCCGGGAACGCCGGTGTCCACCAGAGTCCATCCGTCGGAATCCGCGAGGGCGTAGACGTTCACATGGCCCAGCGTATAGGGCATGCTCACCCGGCCCCAGAGGATTCCCTCCGCGATCTCCTGCATCTCGCCCGCCTGAGGCGGGACGAGGTCTTTCGTCACGCTCACGCCCCGGCCTCATAGAGCAGAGCCGCGCCGCTCATGGCCTGGGCGGCCCTGGCGGGAGCCTCCGCCGCGAGGACGGTCAGGAAGAAGCGCGCCGTGGCGATCTTGCGGGCCTTGAAGGCGGCGTCTCCGGAGAATCCCGGCGCCGAGAGCAGACGCGCCCCCTTGCCGAGCAGGGCGCCGCCATGCGCCAGAGACATCAGCCCGAGATAGGCCGAGGAGCCCGCCAGACGGTCGACCGCCGGACGGTCGAGCATCCAGCGCGTGGCCTCTTCGGCGGCGGAGGCCGCCTGAGCCAGCCCGCGGGCCATGTCGCCGAGGCCCGCTTCCGCGAGGGCGTCGGCTTCGGCGAAGGCGGCGGCGGTCAGAGCCAGAGCCTGGGCGCCTTCGTCCGACGAGAGCTTGCGCCCGACGAGATCCGCCGCCTGGACGCCGTTGGTGCCTTCGTAGATGGCGGTGACGCGCACGTCGCGGGCGTATTGGGCGGCGCCGGTCTCCTCGATGAAGCCCATGCCGCCATGCACCTGAATTCCCAGAGAGGAGACCTCATTGCCGACGTCGGTGCCATAGGCCTTGGCGAGCGGCGTCAGCAGCCCGGCCCAGGCGGCCCAGCGGGCGCGCTCCTCGGGCGAGGCGGCGGTCTTCGCCAGATCCAGCGCGCGGGCGCAGTCATAGGCGATGGCGCGGGCGGATTCGGTCTTGGCGCGCATGGTCAGGAGCATGCGCCGCACGTCGGGATGATCGGCGATGGTCCCCGTGCGGACGGCGCCCTCGGGGATCACGGCCTGACCCTGCACGCGCTCGCGGGCGAAGGCTTCGGCGTGCTGCATGGCGGCCTCGGCGATTCCGACGCCCTCCAGACCCACGCCCAGACGCGCGTTGTTCATCATGGTGAACATGGCCGCGAGGCCCTTGTTCTCCTCGCCGACGAGCCAGCCCTTCGCGCCCTCATAGGCCATGACGCAGGTGGGCGAGCCATGCAGGCCCATCTTGTGGTCCAGCGAGATCACCTGAAGCGCGTTGCGCTCGCCCAGGGATCCGTCGGGATTGGGGATGAATTTCGGCGCGAGGAACAAGCTGATCCCCTTCACGCCCGGAGGGGCGTCGGGCAGGCGCGCCAGCACCAGATGCGAGACGTTTTCCGCCACGTCATGATCGCCCCAGGAGATCCAGATCTTCTGGCCGGTGAGGCTGTAGGTGCCGTCGCCGTTGCGCTCGGCCCTGGTGCGCAGCGCCGCGAGATCCGTGCCCGCCTGGGGCTCGGTGAGGTTCATGCTGCCGGTCCATTCGCCCGAGATGAGCTTGGGCAGATAGAGCGCCTTCAGCTCCTCGGAGCCATGGGCCTCCAGAGCCTCGATCTGGCCTTGCGTCAGCAGCGGGCAGAGGCTCAGCGCCATGCAGGCGCCGGCGAAGATCTCGTTCACGCCCGACTGCAGCGCGATGGGCAGCCCCATGCCGCCGTGATCGGCGGGGGCCGAGACGCAGGTCCATCCGCCTTCAGCGAGAACCTTGTAGGCCTCCTTGAATCCGGGGCTGGTGCGGACCACGCCGTTCTCCAGCACGGCGCCCTGAAGATCGCTGCCCCGACGCAGCGGCGCGAGGGTCTCCTCGGCGATCTTGCCCGCCTCGCCGAGGATGGCGGCGGAGGACTCCGCGTCGAGTTCGGCGAAGCGTTCGGCGGCGCTGAGGGCTTCGGGCCCGCTCCAGATCCCCAGAACTTCGTCGAGCACGAAACGGATCTCGTCCAGCGGCGCGCGGTAACTCATGGCGGTCTCCCCGACTCCAGGTCCTGGCGCTTTGACGCCTTGCGGCGAAGCGCGTATCTCTGGGCGCCGATCATGGCGGGTTTGCGCCGCCGCGCAACAGGGACGCCGCGTCAGGCGGCGGGAATTTCAATGACCTCGCTGAACACGGTGCGTCTGAGCGCCAGCCCGCGCGGGATCTCGGCGGCGGCGGGGATTTTGCGCGCGGGCGGGCTGGTCGCCTTCCCGACCGAGACGGTCTATGGGCTCGGGGCCGACGCGCGTTCGGACCGGGCGACGCGCGCGATCTATGAAGCCAAGGGGCGGCCTTCGCATAACCCCCTGATCGCGCATGTCTCTTCGCTGAAGGCGGCGGAAGTCTTCGCGGAGTTTCCACCTCTGGCGCGACGTCTGGCCGAAGCCTTCTGGCCGGGGCCTCTGACGCTGGTTCTGAAGAAGCGCCCGGAATCGGGGCTCTCCGAGGTGACGACGGCGGGGGGCGCTCGGGTGGGCTTGCGGGTTCCGGCCCATCCGACGGCGCTCGCCTTGCTGGAGGCCTTCGGCGGGCCTCTTGCGGCGCCGAGCGCGAATCGCTCCGGAGCCGTCAGTCCCACCGAGGCGGATCATGTGCTTGAAGGGCTTGCGGGCCGGATCGGCGCCGTGATCGACGCCGGACCCTGCGTGGTGGGGCTGGAATCGACGATTCTGCTGGTCGAGGGCGAGGAGGCGCGGCTCTTGCGTCCCGGAGGCCTGGCTCTGGAGGAGCTGGAGGCCGTCGCGGGAGGCCCGATCCGCGCGGCGCAGGACGAAGAGGATGCGGCGGAGCCTTTGTCTCCGGGGCGCCTGAAGAGCCATTACGCGCCTCGGGCGGGGTTGCGGCTGGATGCGGCGGCTCCGGCGCCGGGCGAGGCCTGGCTCGGCTTCGGGGAGGATCCTGCGGCGGCGGAGGGGGCGGTCTTGCGACGGAATCTGTCTCCGGCGGGAGATCTGCGGGAGGCTGCGACGAAGCTGTTCGGCCTTCTGCGCGAGATGGATTCGGAGCTGACCGCTCTGACGGGGGGCGCAGGGGGCTTCATCGCCGTGGCGCCTCTGCCGGAGGGGGGGCTCGGGCGCGCGCTGAACGACCGCCTGCGGAGGGCGGCGGCGCCTCGTCCGGAAAAATCGTGAAAAGGCGAATTTTCTTCTGCGTCCGACGCTTGACACCCCTTGCGGCTGCGGCTATCTAAGCGCCCACCGTGATCCCGCTGGGGGATAGTTTAACGGTAGAACAGCGGACTCTGACTCCGTTAGTCTTGGTTCGAATCCAGGTCCCCCAGCCACGGTTTTTCCTGAAATATCAGATCAGTAGCGGATCAGGCTTCATCAGCCTGCGGTCTGGTTTTACCACTGGTTTTACCAATCTCTTTTTGTTCACGGTCTGAAGCCTCCGATTTCCGACGCGCTTTCAGGGCCGTCTTGCGCTGATTCGCGCCCTTGATGTAAAGCGCGATCATCTCGGATGTTTCATGCCCGGTGATCGCCTTGATCTCCGCCTCGGTGCATCCGGCCTCCGCCAGTTCGATGCTCGCGTTCTTGCGCAGGCCATGCAGCGAGACGCCTTTCAGCTCCGCCCGCGCCCGCGCGCGCCGGAACCGAATCTCCATTCCGGTGTAGGCTTCCGTCCCCAGAATCGCGCCGCCGCCTACCGCAGGTCTCGCCGCGTCCAGAAGTCCGCGAAGCCGCGTCGTCACCGGCACATAGAGCTGTGCGCCGGTCTTGCCCTGCACGACGCGGATGCCCTGCCCGTCGTAATCGGTCCACTTCATGCGTGTCAGATCGCCGGGGCGCTGGCCTGTGCCCATCGCCAACTCGAAGAGCAGCAGCGCTTCGGGTCGTTCGGCGTTGGCGGCTCGGTAAGCCTCGACCTCCTCGGGGGTCCAGGGTCTGTAGCCGGGGCCGGTCTTGAGCTTGCGGACACCCTTCGCGGGATTGTCCGTCCGCCAGTCCAGATCGATCGCGTGATTCATGAGCACGATCAGGATCGACAGGAGATAATTCGCCGTTCTGGGCCGGTGCGCGTTGCTGGCCATCATGCGCAGCGCCTCGGAGCGGGGGTAGCGGCTGGCGTCCTTCGGGCCAAGCCAGCCGCCGAGCAGGTCGAGCATCTTGTGGTAATCGTCGCGCGAGCGCGGCGAGAGGTTCAGGAAGGCGGCGCCTTTCTTGTAGCTGATGATCAATTCGTCGAAACTGAAGGGCGTTATGGTCCGACCGCCGTCCGGCGTCGTCAGAGCCTTGTAGGCTTCCGCGAATTCAGTGGAACGGGGATCGTCCGGCAGGCGGATCAGGCGGTATTTCCCACTGATCCGCCTTCTGAAATAATAATAGCCGCGCCCCTTCGAAACGATCCGGGCGACGCCGGGCCAGTCGGTCCTGACCATCAGGCGTAATCCACATCGCCGTAATGAGGATCGGCGGTCAGGCCGGAGGCCTTGTCCAGGGCGCGGTCCAGGCTTTCGCGGTCGAAGGCCCCGGTCCAGAGCGGCGCGACGCCCAGTTCCTTGATCCGGGCGTAAAAGGAGCCGCTGGCGCTGGCGTAGCCGAGATATTCGGCGGCCTCGGCGGCGGAGAGGATCCGCCTGGTCGGGCGCGGCAGGAGGGCCAGCGTCCCGCCGCGGCGCTTGGGCTGTCCGGTCGGTTCGGCTCGGGTCATCTCGCCCCTCCTAGAAAGGAATCTCGTCGTCGCCGAAGGCGGGGCCTGAAGCGGCGGGCGGCGCGGCGGACAGGGGAGCGTCGAAGCCCCCCGCGTCCTGGCCGGAGCCGGGCGAGCCGCTGCGGGCGCCGTCGAGC
>NZ_JAQTXI010000004.1 GCF_028688855.1 Neomegalonema sp.
TCTTCGCGAAACTCAAAGAATTCAGAGGCGTCGCAATGAGGTGCTGCAAGACAGACCAAAGCTTCTCAGCTTTCATCGCCATCGCGGCAACCCTCATCCGACTCAGATGAACGTCAACAGACCTTAACAGACGTTTAAGAAAATTCTCCATACATCGTCATGGCAAATCCGGAAGGCCCTCCTACGGCCTTCCCATGAGCCCCTGAAACGCCCTTTAAAACTGTTTCAGAACGGGACGTTTCAGGCTTTGCGGCGGAAGCCCGAAACCACCGCCCGTCCGGAGGCGTCGATTTCCAGATCGAGGATATGATCCGCTCCCGTCAGGGTCGCCCTGCGGCCCTCGAGCGCCGCCTCCGGAGCGGCGTCGAGGATCTCCTGGACGCGCAGCCAGTCCTCCGGCGGGAGCGTCGCCTTCTCTGCGGCCAGCGCCCGCGCCAGACGGGAGGACAGGATCACTGTGGAGAAGTCGGCGCCGAATTTCCCGCCGCCCATCGCCACGGGCGGGCCGAAATCGCCCGCGCCGGGGGAACGGAGGAAATTGGCGAAGGCCTGGGAACGCACAAAGCCCCGCGCCACGGCCCGCCCAAGGTCTGAGGAAACCTTGTCCATCTTCTCCACGGTCGTCCGACGCTGATGATCCATGTTCGCGCGGCCGACATTATAGTCGAAGCCCGGATCCACCCCGAGGGGGATCTTGCGGATCTCGCCCGTGCGGCCGTTCACCCAATCGCGCGTTTGAACCCCGGGCGCTTCAGAGGGCGTCAGCCCCCGGCGCGCCAGATCGCGATCGGAGAGCTGCTGGATGGAGCAGCGGCAGCGCCAGCCGTTGGGCGGCGCATGAGCGCCCCACCAGGGATCGTCCCAGGGCAGGACCACGCCATGCCAGGCGCGATGCAGCGGACGCGTGCGTCCGTCGAGCACCGCGACATAGCGCAGCCAGGGGCGCGCCGCCGCCGTCTCCTCGATCCGCTCCCATCGCCCGGCCGCATGGGCCATGCGCAGGTTGGTGTCATAGACGATCTCCAGACGTCGGGGCGAGCCGAGCTGCGCCGACCGGACCTCGCCGGTCTGCGGATCGACCACGTCCTGACGCCCCCACCAGCCGCCCGCCTGAAGGATCGGCGTCAGGCGCTGCTGAAATTCGCGCAGCGTCGTTCCCTCCTCGATGGCCGCGCTCATGGCGTCGCGGACCTCCTGGAGGAGATCCATCTTCATCAGCCCGGCCACGGTGAAGGCGCGGCCATGCTCCTCGCGCTCCATGTCCCGCCAGTCGAAGCTGGCCCTCAGCCCCTTGCGCTCGAAAGCCTCGATCGCTTCTTTGGGCGGCAGGGGCTTGAGGTCAATCCCGCTCAAGAGGCGCCTCCAGACGACCGGCCAGACGGGCCGTGAAGCCGCCCCGCGTCAGAAGCTCTTCGAAGGCGGCGGACTCCATCTCTCCGATGAGCTCCGCCAGCCGGTCCCGCGCCTCCTCCAGACTCCCCGCCTCCTCCAGCAGGCGTCGGATCGGATCGACCAGAGGCGCCATGACCGGACGCCAGTCGCCGAGCATCTCTCCGGCCAGATCATCCAGGGCGTCCGGCCCGGCCGCATGACAGGCGCAATCCGCTCCGGAAGCGCGGGGCTGGAAGGCGGACGCAAGCGGCTGGCGCGCCCCAAGGGCGGGCGGCGCAGGAGAGACGGCCGGGCTCGACGCTCCGAGGGGCGCGAGGAAATCGCCCTTCTCTCCGGCCGGAGGATCGGGCAGGCCCATGCGGTCGCGCACCACGCTCTGCTCGACCTTCAGACCCCGGTCCACCATCATCCCGAGGGCCTCGGCGAAGAGTTTCAGGTCTGTGCTTTTCGGCAGCTCGATCCTGAGGCGCGGATAAAGCTCCCGAGGGCCGCGGTTCAGATCGATCAGCGGGCGCACGAGATCGCGGTTCAGGGCGCTGGCGAGCTGGCGCGCGTCGGCGCGCATGATGTCGCGCCGCACGTCGTCATGCACCTTCGCGGCGGCGAGAGATCCGCCGGAGACCTCCGTGGTCAGGGTCTGGCCGAGCACCGCCTTGGAGACCTGGCGATCAAGCCAATTCGCCAGACGCTCATAAAGATCCGTGCCCGCGCCTCCACCTTTGGCCGCCTCGACGAATTCGATGAACATGCTGGAAGGAATGATGGCGGCGGCGGAGCCGATGTTGGCCACCGCCCGCAAGAGGATCTCCTTGTCCCTCTCCGTGGCGCCCGTGTGGTATTTGCCGACGCGCAAAGGCTGGCCATGGACCTCGACGAAGGTGATCCAATCCTTGATGTCGTAATTCTTGAAGAGCCAGGCCCAGGCGGCGGCGCGGGCGAGGCCGCCGCGGATCGGCAGGCCTGATTTGGCCGAGGCCTTGTGGATGACGTATTTGCAGGGCCAAAGCTCCTCCGGCCCGCCCGCCCCACGCAGCCGCAGGGTCTCGCCGTCATCGCGATCGAATTCGAACCAGCGCGGATCCCGGCGCTTGAGCCGCGCCGGCCACCATTGGCGCGCCGAGAAATCCCAGATGATCTCCGTGACCGAATAGCCCTTGCCGATGGCATCGAGGATGTCGAAGACCTCCTCCTCCAGATCTTCGCGGCGGAGCCAGGCGCGGACGAGATCCGCGTTCGCCACGTCCTCCGCCGAATCGGAGGCGCTCTCCACCGTGATCTCCAGCTGCGCCACCGCCCTTTTGCGGGTGCCGAGCACCGAGAGATAATGGAGATCCTTCTCCTCCATCTCCTCGGCCAGCTCCAGGTAGGCGACGGCGTCGCCCTGTTCGGCGGATTTGAGGAGCCGCGTCAGGCGATCGGGCGTCAGGCCTTGCGCCGGATGGCCGCTCATGACGCTGCGCACGCCCGAAAGCGCAGGCGCCGCCTGCTCCTCGGGGAGCCGCCCCAGATCCACAGGTCGGCCGAATTGATCCAGCAGCTTCGTCACCAGGCGCCCCTCTTCGTGAAGCGGGCGACGCCCGCCCGATCCTCTGCGTCGGAATCCTCGCGGCGGGCGGCGCGATATCCATAAGCGACCGCCCCCTCCGCCGCTCCGGCCAGACCCATGAAGGCCGCCCAGGTCCGGTCCGCATGGCCAGCGCTGTCGCGGTTCGCCACGAGGCGCGGTCTGCCGGAAGGCCCGACCATCTTCTTGATCTTGTGCAGATCGGCGCGCAGGACCGGATCCCCCGCCGGGATCCGCGCCTTGCGGTCCTCGAAGATCTGCTTGGCGTGGGTCGCCAGATCAAGCTGGCGCGCGGGCGTCATGAGCACGCCCTCCACCCGCAATTCCCCATAGCGCCGCTGGGCGTCCTCCACCGGCTTCTCGCCCATGCCGGTCTGATCCATGACCAGCCGCACCGGATCGTAGCGCTGCATGAGGTCATGCAGCCGGTCGTCCTGCTCCGAGAAGCTGGCGCCCTTGAGCTCCACGATCTCCCGCGTCCAGAAGACGTCGCCGACCTGCTCCCAGACCCAGGCGACCCAGAGATCGTTGCGCCGGGCGATGTCATTGCCGATGAAGCAGGCGCCGCCCTGACGACCCTCCGGGTCCCCCGCGGCTTCATGCTCCGCGCCCAGGATCAGATCATGGGGCAGCCAGGCGCTCGCCTCGTCGAGCCACTTCAGTTCATATTCCTGCGCCCAGGCGTCCTCGTCGGCGATGCCCGCCCGCAACTCCTCGATGTCGCGCGGCAGGCCTTCGGCCACAGCCCGATGAATATCGACGATATGGCGCGACCAGGCGTCGCCCTCCGCCGTCACCAGCTCATGGAACTTGTTCCCCTTGCCGTTGGGCGTGGAGACGACGCGGATCTTGTGGCCGGCGGAGATGACGGGGAAGAGCGCCTTCCAGATGGCCCGGCTGTCGTGATGAAAGGCGAATTCGTCGAGCAGCACATTGGCGCTGAAGCCGCGGGCCGTATCGGGATTGGCGGGGAGCGCCGTGATGCGCGAGCCGCCCGGCAGGACCACCTCCAGCGCCTTGTAGCGGGCGTCTCCGGCTCCGGCGACTTCATATTCCAGCTCTTCAAAGGCCATTTGATAGGCCTTCGCATGGAGTTTGACGCCCTCGTCCATGGCCTCCTTCGCCTGACGCTCGCCGCGCGAGAGGATCACCCAGCGCCGACGCGCGCCAAGGGTGAAGGCCTCGAAGCAATCATCCACCGCCTCCAGCGTGGTCGTGAAGGTCTTGCCGATCTGGCGCGACCACATCCCGACCTTGAAGCGCGAGCGGTCGGCGAGCCAGGCCCGCTGATAGGGATAAAGGGGAACCGCCGGAGAGCTCATGAGAAGATTCCATAGACGTCCTCGCGGATGCGCCGCAGGACTTCGGCGGGATCCTTCACGCCTTTCTCCGCGACCTCCTCTTCAGCTTCGGCGAGCTTCTCCTCCAGCTTCCGGACGAATTCCTGACGGATCAGCTTCTCGCGATCGGCGTCCTGCTTGGCCGCCTGGGCCAGCTTCTGCATGGCGGCGGCGGCGAACATCGCCTCCTTGGGATCCAGTGCGATCACCTGGCCTTCTTCACTGATCAGCATCTTGCTGATCAGCCCATGCATCAATTCGATGTTGAGCCGGGCCGTGCGGCTCTCGGGGGCCTCGCCATAGCTGCGCACGAGGGTTTCGGCGATCTCGCGCGAGCGGCGCAGCTCCGCCCCGATGGAGGCCAGCTGCTTGACGTGGCGGCCGAGCGCGGAGCGCGAGATTCCCGCGTCCATCTCCTGAAGCTTGGCGAGGATCTCGTCGATGGTGCGGCCCTGATCGCGCAAGGCGGCGATCATCTCGCGCAATTCGGGCGGCAGACGCCGGACGCTGGAAGGACGGACTCGGGCCATGCTCAGCCTCCGCGCCCGGCGCGCGAGACGCCCTCGACCTGAACGTCTCCGGAGACCACATAGCCGCCGCGCTCGGTCAGCTCGACCACCAGCAGATCGTCGGCGAGCCAGTCGAAGGCGACGAGATGACGCTCGCGCAGCCATTCGGCGTCTTTGCGCGTCACGTCCCGCGTCACGCCCTGGATGGGCCGGAAGCCCTGACGGATCCCCTGATGGAGCACGCCGTCGCTGGCGGAGCCTCCAAGCTCCCGGAGAAGCTGGAGCAGATAGAACCGGCGATGCTCCGCGACGAAATCCCTGAAGCTCATCTCACGCCCTTGTGCAGGAGGAAGTCCTCGATCCGCGTCACCGATTGCGAGAGGCTGGAGAGCTGCTGGGTCTGGGCCCGCTCCGCTCCGGCCAGAGCGGCGATCTGATCCTTGAGCCCTGCGAAATCCTCCGCCGTGGGCAGATGCTTGATGTCGCGCTCCATGAGATCCGTGCGCCGCTCCAGCCCGCCAAGGCGCGAGGAGACGCCCTGAACCTTCGCGTCGAGGTGGCTGGTCTGCTCCCGAAGATCCTCCTTGGTGGCCATGGAGGCGGTGGCCGCCCGGATCATCCAGGCCGCGAGAGGAAGGACGACCACGCTCAGCAGAGGCAGCCATTTGAGATAGGTCGAAGGGTCCATCGGTTCATTCCGTCGCATCATAAAGGCAGGCGGCGTCCAGCCCCCTGAGCAGATCCGCCCCCGTCCCGACGGAGGCCGGGCCGCCGTCATCCAGCAGGGCTCCGGCGTGACGCCGGGCGGACGTCTGAAGGCCGGCGCAGATCGCCTCGCCGTTCGGCGCGATCGGCGCCGCCAGAGGCGAAATCGCGCAGCCATTCACGAGAGGCGTCAGGATCAAGAGAATCACGCGCGGCATCGTCCATTCTCCGGCGGGTTTCGGATTGCGCCCTGAGGGCGTCGCGCTCGGCCTCCGCCGCTTCCGCCCGGCGCTGCGCGGAGAAGCCGCGCAGGAGCAGGCGCAGGAGAAGCGCGGCGAAGGCGAAGATCGCGGCGAGGATCACCTCCATGCGGAGCGCTCCTCGACCGGACGGGTGAAGGGGCCGCGCGGCGGCTCGCCCGGCGCGGAGGCGGCGGGAGCCTGAGCGCCCCAGCGCGGTTCTCCCTGAAGATCGGAGCCGCCATAGGCTCCGCCCTCCTGAATCTCGCTCCAGCGGAGATCGGGGCGAAATCCAGCCTCCTCCCGCCGGGGCGCCGCAGGCGCGGAGGCGGCGGAGCCCTGCGGCGCGGCCTCGACCAGTTTGGCCTCGGCGATGGAGGCGAGCACGCCCTCGCCGGGCTTGAGCGCCGAGAGAGCGTCCGGGACGCTGCGCCCGGCGTAAGCCACGGCCGCGGCGGCGGGACCGTTCAAGCCGCGCGCCAGAGCCGCCCGCACGCCGGACATCAGGGCCAGATGCAGCGCCTCCCGATGAGCGGCCTCGATTTCGATCCCCCAACGCTGGCGCGCCAGACGGGAGAGACTGAAGAGAAGCCCGCCCAGAATCAGACCGAAGATCTGAACCAGGACCGGCAGCAGAAAATCCACGAAGGAAGCGAAGACGCTCATCATTCGGCCCTTTCAAGCCAGCGGCGGATGTCGAAGCCCGGACAGGCTTTGGCGGCGTATTCGTTATGGCCGCTGACCCGGGCGATCGGCGTCCGGGCGGAGATCTCCCGCAGAAGCCGGTCGAGGGCCGCGCCTTGCGCCGGGAGGTAATGATCTGCGAAGCGGTCCGAGGCGGCGCTTCCATGGCCGCCGATCAGGCAGATCCCGAGCGTTCCGGAATTGCGGCCGCGCACATGGGCGCCGATCTGCGTCTCGGGACGGCCGGGCAGGACGGAGCCGTCGCGGCCGACGAGCCAGTGATAGCCGATGTCCCGCCAGCCGTTGAGCTCCACATGCCAGCGGCGGATCTCTTCGATCTGCTCGCGCAAGGGGCGGCCGCGCATCCAGTCGGGACGGGTGGCGGCGCAATGCAGGGTGATCTCGCGCACCGGATGTCCTGCGCGCCCCTGGCGGATCACGGATCCCGCATGAGGCCGGGCCTGAGGCTCAACCGGGCGCGGAGCGGCGAAGCTGCGACGGGCGGCTTCGGTGCGCGGACCCTCCAGTCCGTCGATCATCCCGAGGTCGACCCCGCGGGCGGACATGACGGCTTGCTCGGCCGCGATCAGCAGCCGCGCCTGCGGCCAGGTCTCCGCGCCCGGAGCGATCTTCGCGCGCAGCACATAGAAGAGGGAGAAGAGGGCGGATCTGGCGGAGCCGCCCCAGACGCCGTCCAGCGGACCCGGATCATGTCCGAGCGCCTTCAGGCTTCTCTGGATGTCGAAAATCCGCATGATGAACCGCCATGTTTCCGATGCGGTTCATCTTGCCACCCCTGATCTTCCCGTCTTACCCGGACAGCTGTCCCGTCAAGACCATCTTCAGGTCAGTCTTCGCGCAAATCATCCGGAAGGCAAGATTTCTCCTCGCCCTCAAAGAGCGCGAACATATCCATCTGCGCGGAGGGGGGGCGGTTGCGGGCGCGGTGGCGCCGCACGGTGCGGATATGGCAGCCGAGGGCGCGGGCGATCTGCGCCTCGGATTGCCCCTGGAGCAACCTCTGCCCAATGTCGTGGGCGAGCTTGCGGTCGCGGCCCGTCAGCCAGAGCGGAACCGTGATGGCGCCTGGCCCAAGCGCCTCAAGAATAGAGGCCGCGGCCTCCATGCCGACCGACTGGACCAGCAGGCTGTCCATCTCCAGATTTCGGCTGATGTAGATCTCGCGGCCGCCATGGTCGCGCGCCAACTGGACGGCCGCCTCCACGCCCGCGACCTCGGCGATGAGGCGAAGGCTGGGCGGCGGCTCTCCGAAAGATTTGAGAACATCGGCGCGCGAGGTCGTCATCAGAGAGCGCCCTGTCTGGCGAGAGCGCGGCGACGCCAGGCCTTGAGGCCCTCGATCACCTTCTCGGCGTCTTGCGGCGTGAGCCAGTCCGGATCGCCCACGCCATCGGGACGGGCGTCGGTCGCGGTCATCCGCGCCACGAAGCCGCGCAACCCTTCGCGCGTCGGATTCTCCAGCAGGTCATGGCGGCGCATGTCGCCCCAGAGCGCGAAGACCTTGCGCACATGGGCCTTGGGCGAAGGCTTGAAGTTTTTGCTCTTCGCACCGCCGGAGCGGGCGCGCAGGGTGAGCAGAACCCGTCGAAGCTGAGCCTCCGTCATGGCGCGGATCGAACGCTGACCGACCGTCTGCTCCAGAAAGGCCCGCCAGGTCTCGTCATCCTCCAGGCCAGCCACCTGACGGCGGGTCGCATGGACGGCTTTGATCGTGTCGCTCATCTCCAGAAACCTCCCGCATGCAGAAGAAGACCAAAAACCGCCGTCGACATGAGGGCGTCGGCGAAGCTCCAGGCCGCGCGCGGCTGGCCGTCCCTCAGAAGGGCCACGCAAAGACCGAACCCCAGAAGGCCGATGACGCTTCCTTGAGGCCAGCGCATCACCAACCCCCCTCGTCGGGGGCGGGCAAGCCGAGGAGGGGCGGCGCGGCGGCGATCTTCGCCCTCCCTTTCGTGCGGCGAGCCTCGGCGCGCTTCTGCGCCTCCACCTCTTTCCGCTGCTCCTCGATCTCCGCCAGATCTCTGAGCAGATGGTAGAGATCTCGGGCGTCGGCGGTTTCGATCTCGATCCTGACCACGCCCTTCTCGCCTTTCGTCGTGGAGGAGAAGGACTTCAGGCGGGAGGCCTCGCCGATGTAGATGATCGCCATCACGCCGCCTCCGTCTCTGCGGACCGGGCGGCGGTCGCGTCGTCGCGCCACAGCTGGACGACGCCTTGCGTCCGCTCGAAGCCGATGACGTGAACCACCGGCTCCACCAGGGTGAAGCCGACGTCTGTTGCGACATGCCAGAGATCATTGCGGGCGAAGCTCTCCCTGACCAGCTGGAGCACCCGCATGCCGATCGCCTCGCCGCCCTCCAGAAAACAGCCAAGGCTCCAGAACCAATCCGCGAGAGCGAGACGCCTTCCCTGATGGACGAGGCGCGCCAGCTTGAGCGCCCAACTCTTGGGATCGGCGGCTTCGCCAAGACGCAGAGCGAGGCGCTCGAAATCCTTCACGCTGAAACTTCCCTCGCTCCAGAGTCCGGCCACGAAATAGCCAAGGTTCTCGGCCCTCGGATCAGGACGCCGTCCCATGGGCGCCTCCCGCTTCCAGAGCCTTCAGCTTCCCCATGGCCGCCGCCTGCGAGAGGAACGTCTCATGCTCGATCAGGCCGCCCTCGCTCCAGGCGACGCCCCAGCGGATCGGCAGACTGCGGGCGCATTCCATCTCGACGAGCACTGGACCGGATTCGACCTCCCCGGCGTGTTCCGCCGCAGAGCGCCAGGCCTCGATCAGAAGGGAGGAAGCGTCCAGCGAGGCGCCGCATTCCGGCTCATCCCAGAGCATGTCGGGCGTTTCCAGATCAGCGACGCGCGCCTCCAGATCGACGATCCTGGCGCGCAGGGCGGCCTTCTCGGGATCCTCCGGCGGTTCGGGCATGGGCCTGCCGTCTTTGGCGACGCCGAGAAGCTCGACCTTCACGAGGCCGTTCTCCAGATCCTCCGCATCCTGATTGCGGATTTGGGCCGCAAGACATCTTTCGGCGGCGTCTTCAGCGCTCGAAGCCGGAACCAGAAGAATGCTGTAAATCCGCGTCTTGCGGAATTTCACGGTGTAAAGAGGCATGACGATCTCCTGAGAAGCATCCTGCGGGCGGCCGTCTTCGGGCCGCCCGCCCCTGGATCAGACCGCGAAGACGGGCCGAAACCCGACGCTGGAATTGGCGTGATCAGGCCGACAGGCCAGACTGAGCGAGAAGAGGCCGTAGTCCTGGCGGCTGATCCAGCTGCCGCCGCTCAGGGCGACGCCCCCGCGATCTTCGCCGCGCCCCCAGACATGATCCTTCGTCGCCGCCTTCTCGGGACCGCCGATCACGCGGGAGGGAATGAAGATCGTCGAGAGGTCGAAGCCTTCGCCCCGCTCCTCATGGAAGGCCGTCGGGAAGCCGTCGCCCAGGCCCGGCCCATAAGGCACGCCCGTGTCGGTCCAGAATTCGTCGCCGGGCTTCTGATCGCTCCAGATCTCGATCCCGCCCCAGGCGTTGATCCGCAGCCCGTCCGTGAACTGCCAGACGTCGCCCCAGAGATCACGGATCCCGCGCCATTCCGCAGGCAGGACGCCCGTCGGCGAGACGCCCTCCCGTTCGAAGATCCCGACCACGCCGCCGATGGGCGCGCCCTTGTCGATCAGCGCCAGCAGCTGCACGGCGGCCAGATCATGGACCGACCAGAGTCGCCAGCCTTCGCCGAGCGTTCGGCAACCCTCCCGCGCCTTGCGGATCGTGAGGCCGGTCCAGGGCCTGCGCCGCGCCTTCATCGTGAGGCCTTCGCCCTCTTCGGAGCGGCTGGCCAGATATTTGCCGATCCAGATGAACTCCGAGGAGCCGCCTTCGGCCTTCGCAAAAGCCGGATGCAGGCGGAAGCCCTCGCGCGGCCAGGGCGAGATCCACCAGATGCGCTCGTCGCCGCGCCGCTCGCTCCGCAGCCAGAAGCGCGGGATTCTCACCATTTCGGAATCGTCCTCCAGCCGCACCTCGCCGATGCGGCTGAAGATCGGATGATCGCGGAAGGTCGCGTAATCCACATGCAGCGTGGCGCCGTCATGATCGACGCGCCGCCAGAGGCCGCCCTCGCCGAGGGCGATCCCGATCACGCCCGCGCGCAGGCGGTCGGAGACGGCGGTCTCTTCAGCGAAGGCGCGGGCGCAATCCACCTCAGGCCCGCGCAGGAAAGCCCACATCTCGCGGGCCTGATCCAGAGCATGGACAGGCGCAAGGCCCGCGTCGAAGGCCTGCCAGAGCAGGCGCGCGCGCTGCTCGCACCCCCAGTCGGGGGCGGGCGTGCGGATTTTTTCGACCGGAAAGGAGGCGAAATCCGGAGAAACAGGGTTGATCGTCTGGTTCATGGGGTTTCCTCTCAGGAGAGCAGCCGGCTGACGGGTGCGGCGGACGGCAGGCGCACGCGGCCTTCGCCGCCCGCCTCGATCTCCGCCTTGCGCGGCCAGTTCTCGACGATGGTCAGATCCGTGGCGCGCGCGATCACGCGGGCCAGTCTTTGCGCGTCCTCCAGTCCGGAGAAGCGGAGGATGCAGGCGTGGGCGAGCAGCGCCGCCGCCACGCCGACGACGACGGCCGCATCCTCCTCAGCGTCCAGAAGGACGTCGAGCGGATCCATGGAGGATCCGGGCTCAGACGAAACGTCGCTCTTCGGGTCGAAATCCGACATTTCAACCTCCTTTAAACGGGGTTTGAAGAGGATCAGGCGTGATCGGGAGAAGGCGCGCCGCGCGGGCGGGCGCGCTGGCGCCAATGGTCGAGGCGGACGACGCCCCCCTCTTCCGGAAAATCCTCGCAGGCGCCGGATCGCGCCTGCGGGAGGGTCAGCGCGGGCGGCAGGACCGCGCCCTCCAGAGCCTCGACGCGCTCTGCGGCTTCGGCCAGAAGCTCGCAGGCCTTCAGGACCGTCCCGATGGTCAGGCTGTCCCTGTGGATCTGATCGTAGAGATGGCTGGCCACATGGCGGATCTCTCTGCTCAGCATGGCGATCATTCCTTCACGTTCAGATTGGCGCGGGCCTGCCGCAGGCCCTTCAGCGTCACCCCCTCGCCGCCGCCCGCCATGGCGGCCAGCACGAGAACCTTGCTCACGCCGCGCAGGGCGCCGGGCTCTTCGGCCACCTCGCGCAACAGGGCGATCTCCTCCGCGCCCTTCACGCCCCAGGCTGAGGCCAGAACCCGCACGTCGCCGAGGGTCGCGCCCTTGAGGAAGAGGCGCATGCCGATCCGGCTGTAGAGCTGGGCGAATCGCAGCGAGCGCTCGCCCCCCGTGAGGCGGGCGTAGACGTCGGGATTGCCCACGAAGGCGAGGCCGACCCCGGTCGCGTCATGGATGGAGCGCAGTTCCTCCAGAGCAGCCACGGAGAGATGCTGCGCCTCGTCGACGATGAGCAGGCCGCGCGTGTTCTCGACGCGGCGGCGAATGGCGCGGGCCAGCTTGCGCCGCCCGATCTCCCGCACGCCGACCGCGTCGCCGACCTCCTCCAGCGCCGCGCCGAGCGAGGCGCTGTTGGGCGAGATCGTCGCCGTCCAGACCGAGGGATTGCTGTCGCGATATTGCTGGATGGCCTTGGTCTTGCCCACGCCCGGATGGCCGTAGACGCAGACGACGTCCCCCATCATCTGGGCGTAGCTGAAGACCGCGAGGATCTTCTCCACCGTGGGCGAGCGGAAAAAATTCGGGCGGCTGGGCAGAAGTCCCGCGGCCGCGTCATGGCGGTCCTGAGCCGCCAGCCATTGCCGGATCTTGACCTCAAGAGCCTGCACGTCGCCGGGGTATTTGCCGTTGAGCCATTGGCTCAGGGCGGTGACGGAGGCGCCGATCTCGGTGGCGGCGCGCGCCTGAGAGAGGCTGCGGCGCTCCATCAGCCCGCGCACGCGATCCTGAAGCGGCGGATGCGACAGGGCGCGATCATCAGGAACGAGGGCCTCCAGATCGGTTTCGATCTGGACGGAATCGAGTTTGGCGTTCATCTTCAGGAAACTCCTGTTTCTGTAGGTTCCAGGGGTCGGCCGATGGGCGGTTGCTTCGCCCATCGGCCTCTTTCATTCGGCGGGCGGCAGGCCGCGCCAGACGCGAGCGCCCGCCAAAGCCCGCCGGACGAATTCGTTTCCGCCCTCCTCATCCTCCTCCTGCGGTGCGGCCGCAGGCCTCTGGCGCGCGGCCAGAGCGGAGAAGTCGATGAGATCGGCGGCGGAATCTTCTTCGATCTCCAGGCGCGCAAGGGCGTCGCGGGCGGGATCGGGAATGCGGAGGAAATGGCCCGCCACCACGGCGCCGGTGGCGGCCGCCGGCGGCGTTTCGGCCTCCTCGCGGGCGACGGAGGTCCGGCGGGCCTTGTCGTAAAGCGCGGCGCGCTCCAGCGCCTTCATGTTCGCCGCAGCCGCAGCCCCCGCCTTGACGGATTTGACCAGACGCCGCTTGTTCTTGTTCCACTCGCGGCCCTCGTCGGCGCTGTTGAAGGCGGAGTCCGGCTTGTAATCTGCGACCGCCAGATAGCGCCCGTTCAGTGCGTAGAGGTGGACGCCCGCACTCAGGTTCTCGGGATCGAACATGACCGCCACCCGCTGACCTGCCAGCCGGGCCGAAACCTCGGACCAGTAACGGTTCTTGCGATGGGCGCCGCTTCCGGCCTTGATGCTGATCACGCCGCTTTGGCCGATGGTCACGACCTCGCGCGACATCAGCAGCAGACGGCGCTGGCGCTCGGAAAGCTGGCGCGGGACGACTCCCTCGGAGGCCTCCGCCCAGGCCTGATCGAAGCTCAGAACGCCCCGGCACAGCTGGGTCTTGCGGTTCGGCTGGGCGTTATGGCGGCGAATCTCGTCGGCGAGCGCGGCCTGCACCTCCTCGACCGCGACCGCCGAGGCTTTGCTGAAGCCCCGCCCGATCAGGGCGGGATGGGTCGCGACCTTGTCGTGGATCCCACCGATGCCGAAGGCGCGCTCGATGGGCTTGGCGCCGGGATTGCCGATCTCTTTGTCCGGATTGGTGAAATGCGGTTCGATCCCGAGGGCGAGCAGCATGCCGATCCCGTCATGCTCGTCCTTGAAGCGGCGGCGGCCCCTCGCTCCGGCGCTCATCGGCTTGTTCGCCGCCACCATGGTGTTGTCCACCCACATATGCGCGGGCGCGCAGACCGAGGTCAGGTCATAAGTGGCTAGCCGGAAAAGGTCTGCATGCTCGGTCTTGCCGAGACGGAACGCCAGGATCCGGCGCGTGGCGACGTCCTGAAACAGCCAGGCCGTCGCCGTGTTGAGGATCTCGCCGTCCGGGAACCGCACCCAGAGCTTGTCGAATTTGAGGCCGTCGCCGTTCACCGCCTCGCCCGGCGCGAAGACGCTGGCGTCGCGGCGCTGCTTGGGCAGACGGTCGGAGATCGCGCCCATGCCCTCGCGCATGAAGATCACGACGAGCGGATCGAGATCCGTCTCGATCCGCCGCGCCAGCGTCTTGGCGGAGGGGATGGTCCAGCCCTCGCTGGCCGCGACTTCCGCCAGCCGCCGATAGCTGTCGGCGTGGCTCGGCTGGCGGCGGGTGAGGTAATGCCCGACGTAGAAATCCCAGGCCGCCGCATCGCATTCGGCGCGGCGGTCGACCTTCCCGGCGTAGCGAGGAGCCAGAGCGGGCAGCCAGTTCCGGCGCTCGATCCCCTTCACCGCGGCCATCCAGCGCCGCAGCGTGGCCGGAGCCGCGCCCGATTCCTCCGCGATCAGCTCCACCGCCCGGACGCGGCTGGCGCCGCTCTCGATCAGCGTTGCGACATCGAGGAGCAGATTCATCCGCCGTTCCGCCTCCGCCCGATGATGTTCGGGCTGGTTCTCGTAAAATCCCCAGGCCTCGTCCTGTAGCGGCGGCTCGACGGCGCCCTTCGGCGCCGCCTTGCGCTGGCGCAGCAGCCAGGCCGCGCGGGCGCGCTCCGGCAGGCCGGAGACGTGATATTCCAGACCCCCGCCGCGACCCGCCTCCCGCTGGCGGCTTCCCCAGCCGTCGCGCTTCGCGCGCCTGATGACGCCGCTCTCGCTGGCTGGAATTCCCGGCAATCCTTGGGCGGCCCAATCCGCCGCCGAGAGCCATTCGGTCATGATCGCCCCCTTTGGGGCGGCTTCCGCCGCTCGCAGCCGGGGATCACAAATTGCAGGCCCCATTCGGTCATCTCGACGGACCACGGGCAGGGAAGCGAAATCCCCCCCCCCTCGATTCCTGGTCCTGCGACATGGCCGCGGCCTCCTGCTGCGTTCCCGTTGCGCCGACGCCAGCCCCCGCGCCCTGCGCCAGGGCGCGGGCGGATCTGGATTTCCGGATGAGGGGGCTGGCGGACTTCATCAGCCCTCCTCGCGCAGGGCGGGAGAGGCCCGGAAAGCCAGCGTCGAGCTGGCGCGGATCTCGATGGCCTCGCCGGTTTGAGGATTGCGCCCGGCGCGCGAGCCCCGCGAACGACGCTCGAATGCGCCGAATCCCTTGATCGAGACCTCATGCCCGGCGCCGGTGGTCTCGACGATGGCGGCCAGCGCCTCGTCAAGCACGGCGTCGACCTGATCCTTGTGGAACCCGGTCGCCTCGGCGACCTGCGCGATCAGCGTGAGTTTGGTCAATCTGGTCATGTTCAATTCCTGACGGAGACAAGACGGATGGAGGCCGGAGCGGGATCCGCTCCGGTCTTGGCGAAGGCCTCGCCGCGAGCCCCGGAGGACGCGGCGGAATTGGGGGATGAGGATGAGGCGGCGCGTGTTGTGCGGGCGCTGTCGGTAAAGCGCGGACTTTCTTTACCGCTGACACTTTGTGCGGTTCGATATATGCTCGCCGCGCCAGACCGACCGCGGTTCGGCGTCCCGTCCGGGCCGTAGCGATCCGGCCAAATCACCTCCGGCGCCACGCCGAGATGATCGGCCACGATCCGCTCCACGGCAGGATAAGGGCGGTGCAGGGCCTGACGGACCGTGCCCTCCCCATATCCGTTCCGGCGAGAAAGCTCGGCCATCGTCGATCCCCTCATCCGGATCGCGGCCTTGATTTCTTCAGGATGCCACCCGCGCGCCGTGCGGGCGATCCGTGCAGATCTCTTCATGAGACTGCGTCCTCTCAACATCGCCTCGCGGACGGCCATCCGATGGGCGAAAAATTGCGGTGCAGGTTGTGACGTTCCGTACGGAAATTGAAGTTAAAAAACTTCACTATCAAAGGAAAAACACTTCATTTTTGACGTGCGCTGAAAACGCGACAGGAGACCCGGCGATTAATCATTTAATATCAGTATTTTACTATATTTTATATTTTTTTAAAGCACCCACCTCAGAAGGCCAGGTCAAAGCTTATGAACTCTGATGAAGGCTTTTCCGCGAGGCTTAAAATTGCCCTTGGCAAACGCAGCGGAAGCTGGCTAGGCCGTCAGCTCGGCGTGGCAGGATCAACCGTAAACGACTGGTTAAGAGGCGACAGTGAGCCAGTATTATCAAACTTGATCAAATCCGCAGAAACACTGGGCATATCAGTGCAATGGCTTGCAACTGGTGAGGGGAGCATGATCGGCAGCAACCCCAAAAGCACTCACCAAGAGCCTGTGGATAAATGGCTGCTTACCAAAGCTGTTGAAGGAGTTAGGCGCACCTATAAGCGCGTAGGGGGGCAGATTCAGGCTGCTGGAGAAGTGGAACTAGCTTTTGAAATGCATGATAGGATCGTCACACTTGCAGCAGGTCAGGAAGCCCGACACGGCGCCCTGTTGATGGCCTTAGACCAACTCGAAAAGGATCTCATAGGCTCTGCGAAAACCAAGGAAGGCGGCGACAAACGCACGGCCCAATTCTCGTAATAAATGAATAATCAGCATAGGGAATAGGTAAAACTTGAGATGCTTTCGGTCAGGGTTTGCGCTCGCTTCAGATAGGCGCGTGAGTTTAGAAAAACATTAAATATCATATAGATAATAAAACACTGACCAAAACATGAAACACTGACGCCTCGGTCAGTGTTTCAAGTAAGAACCCTGACCGAAAATTTCCTGTGAAATGTCGCGGATCTGCGACAACATCTATATTTATCAATCGCTTAAATGCATGTTTAAACGCCGATCAAATAGGCAAATGGATTCCCAAATCATCTGTCCCAAAACTCGATCTCGGGGAAATTTCTCAAACCTCGGCGTTGCCGCGGCGATCAAGAGCGAAGGCGCTTAGACGCCTGTAAATGCGTCATGAATCCCATTTAATGCCGCCTTGTCCTGGCCTATCCCGGATTTCTCAAACCTCGTGTCCGTCAATAGCCCACCAACGGATCATGCACACGACGAACTGGCCGCCCTGATCCGTGCTGGAAATCTCGGCTTCACGCAACGAGCCGGGGCTCTCCCTCCAAGACCCGAGAGCGCCGCCTTCGCCCTAGGGTCAGCCTGATGACATCTCCATTTCGGGGATCTCGCCAGATCCAGCACAATACGTCCGAACTCCAGGGGCCATCTCGCTGAATCCCATCTCGGCATCGATCAGCGCCGCCGATCAAGCCTCGAGCCGCTCCATGGAAGAGCTATCTGTTCCTGAAGACCGGCCTGCGCTTCTCGACGAAGGCGGCCATGCCTTCCTTGCGGTCCTCCAGGGCGAAGGCGGCGTAGAGCAGCCGTCTCTCCAGATGGACGCCCTCCGCGAGGTGGGTCTCATAGGCCTTGTTCACCGCCTCCTTGGCCAGCATCGCGATGGGGCGCGACAATCGAGCCGCCTTCGTCGCCAGCTTCAGAGCCTCCTCGTAATAGCTCTCCTGCGGGAAGACCCGCGACACCAGGCCCATCGCCAGCGCCTCCCCGGCGTCGAGCGCGCGGCCCGTCAGGATCATGTCCATGGCCGCCGCCTTGCCGATCAGCCGCGTCAGGCGCTGGGTGCCCCCGGCTCCGGGGATGATCCCGATCTGCGTCTCCGGCAGGCTGAAGCGGGCGCTTTCCGAGGCCACGACGATGTCGCACATCATCGCCAGCTCGCAGCCGCCCCCGACCGCATGGCCGGAGACCGCCGCAACAGTGGGCTTCCGCGCGCGCGCCAGCGCCTCCCAGGAGGCCGTGACGAAGCCTTCCTCGTAGACTTCGGCGAAGGTCTTGTCCTTGATCTCCTTGACGTCGGCGCCGGCGGCGAAGGCCTTCTCCGAGCCGGTCACGAGGATCGCGCCGATCTGCGGATCGGCGTCGAAACCGGCGACGGCTGCGGAAAGCTCGCCCGTGAGCTGTCTGTTCAGCGCGTTGAGCGCCTCGGGGCGGTTCAGCGTCACGACGCCCACGGCGCCCTCGACGCGGGTCAGGATGCATTCGAAACTCATGGCGGACCTCAGGCGATGCGGATGACGATCTTGCCCATGCGGGCCGGATGCTCCAGCCGGGCGAAGGCGGCGGGAACTTCGGAAAGCGGAAAGACGCCGTCGATCAGCGGCGCGAATCCGCCCGCCTCCCAGGCGCGGACCAGGCGGCGGAATTCGTCGAGGCTCCCCATGGTCGAGCCGTGAACGGAGATCTGTCGCACGAAAAGCCGCTGGATCTCGGCGGAGGGATGGCCGCCCGTGGTCGCGCCGCAGGTCACGAGCCTTCCGCCCCGCGCCAGAGACCGCAAGGAGGCGGCCCAGGTCTTTTCGCCCACATCGTCGACGACGAGATCCACGCCCTCGCCCCCGGTCAGTCGCAGGACGGCTTTCGCCACGTCTTCGGCGGCGTAATCGACGGCCGGAACGCCCATCGCCCGAACATGCGCGAGCTTCTGCGCGCCCGTGGTGGAGGCGATCACGCGCGCCCCCGCCATGCGCGCCAGCTGCAGCGCCGCATAGGCCACGCCTCCGCCCGCGCCCTGGATCAGAACCGAAGAGCCCGGCCCGGCCTCGCCCTTGCCGAAGACCATCCGCCAGGCGGTGAGCCAGGCCACGCCCAGAGCCGCCGCCTGCTCCACGTCGGCCTCCGGCGCGAGCCTGATCAGCGAAACCGCAGGCAAGGCGACTTCTTCGGCGAAAACCCCGTCGCGATGCTCGCCGAGGATCTTCACCGCGACGCAGAGCGGCTGATCTCCCGCGAGGCAGAAGCGGCAGCGCCCGCAGAATTCACAAGGGTAGAGCAGGACGCGGTCTCCGGGCGCGAAGCCGGAGTCCGGATCGACCTCCAGAATCTCGCCGACGCCGTCCACGCCCATGATCTGCGGCAAGGCGTGGGTGATTCCGGCGCCGCTGTCGCGCATGTAGAGATCGACCCGGTTGACCGAAGCCGCCAGCATCCGCACCCGCGCCCATCCGGGCGGGCGAACCGGATCCGGGGCCTCGCCGTACACGACGCCCTCCGCGCCGCGCGTCTTGAGGATCACGGCCTTCATCGGTCCTCCTCCCTGAATTTTCAGGTCAATATATTTTCTTTTATACCGATGCAGATCCTCTAAGGATCATCATCTTCATGTGGTTTTAAAGCATGTTGCCAATCCGGATTCAAGATAATATATGTAAATATATTTACGTAAAAACCGGGAGGATGACATGACGATGGATTCGGAGACCCTGGCGCAGTTCACCACGGCGGTCCGCCGCTTCGTGGAGGAGCGCCTTATTCCCGCCGAGGCCGAAGTGGCCGAAACCGACGAAATCCCCGCCGGAATCGTCGCGGAGATGCGCGATCTCGGGCTTTTCGGCCTCACCGCGCCCGAGGAGTTCGGCGGCCTCGGCCTGACCATGGAGGAGGAGGTCCTGACCATCTTCGAGCTGGGCCGCGCGGCGCCCGCCTTCCGCTCGATGTTCGCGACCAACGTCGGCATCGGGATGCAGGGCATCGCCATCGACGGCACCCCGGAGCAGAAGGCGAAATATCTGCCGCGTCTGGCCACGGGCGAGCTCATCGGCTCCTTCGCCCTCACCGAGCCGGACGTGGGCTCGGATGCGGGTTCCGTCCGGACCTCCGCCCGCAGGGAGGGCGATCATTACGTGCTCAACGGCGTGAAGCGCTTCATCACCAATGCGCCTCATGCGGGGCTCTTCACGGTGATGGCCCGCACCGATCCGAACCAGAAAGGCGCCTCCGGAGTCTCGGCCTTCGCCGTGGAGCGCGGAACCCCCGGCCTCTCCCTCGGCAAGACCGAGAAGAAGATGGGTCAGCAGGGCGCCCATGTCTGCGACGTGGTCTTTGAGGATTGCCGCGTTCCGGCCTCGGCGCTGATCGGCGGTCTGGAGGGGCAGGGCTTCAAGACCGCCATGAAAGTGCTCGACAAGGGGCGTCTGCATATCGCGGCGGCCTGCGTCGGGCTCTCGGAGCGCATCCTCGACGACATGCTCGCCTACGCCGTCGAGCGCAGGCAGTTCGGCAAGCCTCTGGCGGAGTTCCAGCTGATTCAGGCCATGTTCGCCGATTCGAAGGCCGAGGCCTACGCCGCGCGCTGCATGGTCGTCGACGCGGCCCGCAAGCGCGACGCCGGACAGGACGTGAGCCTTGAGGCCTCCTGCGCGAAGATGTTCGCCTCGGAGGCCGTGGGCCGCATCGCCGACCGCAACGTCCAGGTTCACGGCGGCAACGGCTATATCCGCGAATATCGCGCCGAGCAGCTCTTCCGCGACGCCCGGCTGTTCCGGATCTACGAGGGCACGACCCAGATCCAGCAGATCATCATCGCCAAGGCTCTGACCGCCGGGGCGAAGGCCCGCGCCGGAGGATGAAGCCTCAGGGGGCGGCGGTCATTCCGCCGCCTCCTTCGACCGCGATTCCGCATCCGGATCGATCTTCTTGAAGTTGCGCAGCATCTTGTCGAGGTAATGGATCATGTGGATCCGGTCTTCGGTGGAGAATCCGGCCAGCGCCTCTTCGTAGTAATCGGCGATGACCGGGCGCATGTCGCCGTCCCAGAGGCCGCGCCCCTTGGCGGTCAGGCGGATCAGCCGCGAGCGGCCGTCCTTCTCGTCGACGACCCGCTCCAGATAGCCCATGGCCTCCAGCCGCGAGAGCACCCCCGCCAGATTCTGACGGCTGACGAGCAGGAAGGCGGCCATGTCGCCCACGGCGGCGCCGTCCTCGAATCCGGGACGCGTCAGGGCGCCGAGCACCGCCCATTGCTGTGTGGTGATTCCATGATCCTCCAGCGCCCGCGTGCCGGTTTTATGCAGCATGTTGGCGCATTGGTAGAGCCGGAAGAAGAGCCTGTTGCTCAATCCGGCGGACATTCCCGAAAAT
The DNA here is from genome assembly GCF_028688855.1 of Neomegalonema sp. Classification (GTDB taxonomy): domain Bacteria; phylum Pseudomonadota; class Alphaproteobacteria; order Rhodobacterales; family Rhodobacteraceae; genus Neomegalonema. The sequence goes on from NZ_JAQTXI010000004.1 coordinate 20,657, forward strand.
CTGTCAATATCTTTCACCATTTACGCAGTCTCGCCCGAGCGGCGGCCAGGGTCAAGAGAGCAGGAGGCGGGGGCTCGCAGAAAATTAATGGAAATATATTGACATAAAAATCCGAGCATCCTACCTTCCTGATCCAGAGGGGCGAAAGATGATCCGGCGCTGAAGAAACCGGGATCTTCCCCACCAGACATCGGGAATCCGCAGGAACGGCGGTTTTCCGGGCGGATTTCTGCAATCTGAACATCAGGGATGGAAATGTCTTTGCGAGGCTTGAAAGGTAAAGTCGTTGTCGTAACCGGAGGCGGCGGCGGCATCGGCTCCGCGACCTGCCTGCGGTTCGCCGAGGAAGGCGCGCGCGTCGTGGTCGCGGACATCAGCCCGGCGGCCGCCGAGAAGGTCGTCGAGGCGATCCGCGCCGCGGGCGGCGAGGCGGTCGCCATGATCGCCGACCTCACCGACTACGCAGCCACCGGCGAGGCCGTGGCGAAGATCGAGGCCGGATTCGGCCCCGTCGACATCCTCGTGAACAATGCGGGTTGGGACCTCTTCGTCCCCTTCCTCAAATCCGAACCCGACTACTGGGCGAAGATCATCGACATCAATCTGCGCGCGGTGCTGAACGTCACCAGGCCGGTGCTGGCCTCGATGGTGGCGCGCAAGGCGGGCGGACGGGTGGTCTCCATCGGTTCGGACGCCGGACGCGGCGGCTCCTCGGGCGAGTCGGTCTATTCGGCCTGCAAGGCGGGCGTGATCGCCTTCATGAAGACCCTCGCGCGCGAGCATTCGCGCCACGGGATCACCTTCAACACCGTCTGCCCCGGCGTGACCGAAACCGGCATGCTCGAGAACTTCATGGAGGCGGCGGGCGACAAGGAGAAGCTCCGGGTGGCCTTCGCCAAGGCCGTGCCCATGGGCCGCCTCGGGCGCCCCGAGGATCTGCCCGGCGCGATCCTCTTCCTGGCCAGCGACGACGCGGCCTTCATCACCGGCCAGACGATCAGCGTCTCGGGCGGCCTGACGATGCACGGCTGAGGGAGCGACGCCATGAGCTACGAAGACATCCTCTATGAAGAGCGCGGCGGCGCGGCCTGGATCACCATCAACCGTCCCGACAAATACAACGCCTTCCGCGGCCAGACGGTCGACGAACTCATCCACGCCTTCCAGAAGGCAGGATGGGACCGCAAGATCGGCGTGATCGTGCTGACCGGCGCGGGCGACAAGGCCTTCTGCACCGGCGGCGACCAGTCCGCCCATGACGGCCAGTATGACGGGCGCGGCGTGATCGGCCTGCCCATCGACGAGCTTCAGAGCCTCATCCGCGACGTGCCCAAGCCCGTGATCGCGCGGGTGAACGGCTTCGCCATCGGCGGCGGCAACGTCCTCGCCACCATCTGCGATCTGACCATCGCCTCCGAGAAGGCGCAGTTCGGCCAGGTCGGCCCCAAGGTGGGTTCGGTGGATCCGGGCTTCGGCACGGCCTATCTGGCCCGCGTGGTCGGCGAGAAGCGCGCCCGAGAGATCTGGTATCTCAACAAGCGCTACAGCGCCGCCGAGGCGCTCGCCTGGGGGCTCGTCAACGCCGTGGTTCCGCATGAGCAGCTCGACGCCGAAGTCGACCGCTGGGCGGCCGAACTGATGGACCGCTCGCCGACGGCTCTGGCTCTGGCGAAGGTCTCCTTCAACGCCGACAGCGAGAACATCCGGGGCATCTCCGCCCTCGGGATGCGCGCCCTCAGCCTCTATTACGACACCGACGAGAGCAAGGAAGGCGGCGTGGCCTTCCGCGAGAAGCGCAAGCCCGATTTCCGCAAGTTCGGGAAATAGGCTTTCGCCTCCGGGGGCGGCGGGCCTCTTCGTCCGGGAGACCCGCCGCGCCTTTCGAATTCCCTGCGCGAGACTTCAAGAATCAAGGCCTCGAAGAGGCCGGGAGGAATCATGGCTGCGCCCAGCATTTTCGACACAGAGGAATTGAACGCCCTGCGGGACCTCGCCCGCAAGTTCGCGACGGAGCGTCTCGCGCCGGGCTATCAGGCGCGCGAGAAATCCGGCGGCTTCGGGCCGGATCTCGTCCGCGAGATGGGCTCGCTCGGGCTGATCGCGCCCGAACTGCCCGAGGAGTTCGGCGGACTCGGCGCCGGAAGCATCTATTCCGGCGTCATCATCGAGGAGATCGCCAGGGGCGACTTCAATTTCGGCTACGTCAACATCCTCGGCTCGCTGAACGGCCAGATCCTCGCGAATTTCGCCCATGACTCGATCAAGCGCGCATGGCTGCCGCGTCTGATCGCGGGCGAACTCATGGTCGCCATCGCCCTCACCGAGCCGCGCGGCGGATCGGACGCCGCCAATCTCGGGCTGAAGATGGAGCGCTCGGGCGCCCATTACATCCTCAACGGCGAAAAGACCTCGATTTCGGCGGCCGATCAGGCGGCGGGTTCGGTGGTCTTCGCCCGCACCGGGCGTCCGGAGGACAAGGCCAGGGGAATTTCGGCGATCTTCGTGCCGATGGATCTGCCGGGAATCTCGACCACCCGCTTCACGGACGTCGGTCAGCACGCCATCGGGCGCGGCTCGATCTTCTTCGACAATGTGAAGGTGCCCGCCGAAAACCTCCTCGGCGAGGAGGGCAAGGGCTTCGTGCAGGTGATGCAGGGCTTCGACTTCTCGCGCTCGCTGATCGGGCTGCAATGCCTCGGGACGGCCCGCCAGAGCCTCGACGAGACCTGGGCCTACGCCGGAGAGCGCCACGCCTTCGGCAAGCCCCTCGCGGCCTTTCAGGGCGTCTCGCATCAGCTCGCCGATTTCGACACCCGCGTCGAGGGCGCGCGGCTGCTGAGCCTCAACGCGCTCTGGCTGAAGGACCAGGGCCTGCCGCATGTCGCCGAGGCCGCGATGGCCAAATGGTGGCCTCCGCTGCTGGCCTATGAGGCGATCCACGCCTGTCTGCTGATCCACGGCCACGCCGGATATTCCAACGAACTGCCCTACGAACAGCGTCTGCGCGACGTTCTGGGCCTCCAGATCGGCGACGGCACCGCGCACATCATGAAAAACATCATCGCTCGCGAGCGGGCCGGCCGCGCGGCCGTCTCCACCTGACGAAGCGAGAGGGGAAACGTCATGAATTTCGATCCCGTGTTGATCGAGCCGCGTCGGGCGCGCATGAAGGCCGCCGGATTCTGGCGCGACGAGACCTTGCTCGACCATTTCGAGGCCCGCCTGAAGGAGAAGCCCGAGGCCCTCGCCCTGACCGCCGTGATCGCGGCGACGGGCGAGCGACGGGATTTCACCTGGGCCGAAATCGACCGTCTCGCCTGGAAGGCGACGGCGGGTCTGCGTCGGCTGGGGCTCGGCAAGGACGACGTGCTGTCCTGCCAGCTGCCCAACGGCTGGGAGTTCGTCGTGCTCTACATCGCCTGTCGGCGTCTGGGCGTGGTGTTCAATCCGGTCATGCCGATCTTCCGCGAGCATGAATTGCGCTTCATGCTCAGGCATGGCGAGACGAAGGTCTTCGTCATCCCGAAGATCTTCCGCAATTTCGATCACGAGGCCATGGCCGAGGCTCTGAAACCCGAGCTTCCGGATCTGGCGCATCTGGTCGTGGCGGGCGGAGCGGGCGCGAACAGCTTCGAGGCGCTGCTCGTCGAGCCCTCGGCGGAGGAGCTTGCGGAGCTTCGGACGCTCAGCGCCCGCGACCGCGGCGACGCCGACGACGTCTGCCAGCTGATCTACACCTCGGGCACCACCGGCGAGCCCAAAGGCGTGATGCATAGCGCCAACACCATGTATTCCAACCTTTATCCCTATGCGGAGCGGCTGGGGCTCGGGGCGCGGGACGTGATCCTGATGGCTTCGCCCATGGCCCATCAGACGGGCTTCATGTACGGCTTCCTCATGCCGGTGATGCTCGGGGCGCGCATGGTGCTGCTCGACGTCTGGGACAAGGCGCTCGCCGCGCGGCTGATCGCTCGGGAGCGCGTGAGCTTCACCATGGCCTCGACGCCCTTCCTCATGGATCTGACGCAGGAGGCGGAGGAGTCCGGCGCCGACGTCTCTTCGCTGCGGATCTTCCTTTGCGCCGGAGCGGCCATTCCCGGCGCTCTGGTGGAGCGCGGCGACAGGATCCTCGGCGCGCGGGTGATCTCGGCCTGGGGCATGACCGAGAACGGCGCCGTGACCGTCTGCCGCCCCGAGGATCCTCCCCGGCGCTCCGCCGACAGCGACGGCTTTCCCCTGCCCGGCATGGAGATCCAGATCCGCGACGTGGACGGCGCGCCTCTGCCGCCCCGCCGCGAAGGGAGCCTCTTCGTGCGCGGCTGCTCGAATTTCGCGGGCTACCTCAAGCGCCCGCAGTGGAACGCCACCGACGCCGAAGGCTGGTTCGACACGGGCGACCTCGCCTGGGCCGACGAAGAGGGCTACATCCGCATCAGCGGCCGCTCCAAGGACATCATCATCCGCGGCGCCGAGAACATCCCGGTCGTCGAGGTGGAGGCGCTGCTCTACAAGCATCCGGCGGTGTTGCGGGCGGCCATCGTGGGCTATCCGGACGAGCGCCTCGGCGAGCGGGCCTGCGCCTTCGTGGCGGTCAAGCCGGGGGCGGCCTTCGACTTCGCCGAGATGACGCGCTTCCTCAAGGCGGAGCGTCTGGCGCAGCAATATTTCCCCGAGCGTCTGGAGGTCGTGGAGGCTCTGCCGAGCACCGCCTCCGGCAAGATCCAGAAATTCGCGCTGAGGAACCAGCTTCGAGCCGAGGCCGAAGCCCGCAAGGGCTGAAGTCCGCGAGAGCCGCCCCGCCCGGCGCTCGCCAGAGATCCGGGCGGACTCCCATCTCGTCAGGCTCCAGAGGCCGACCATGTCCCAGACCTCCCCTGTCACGCTCCTTGTCGAGGGCGGGACGGCGCTGATCCTCATCGACAAGCCTCCGGTGAACCTGGCTTCGCGAGCCGTCCGCGAAGGACTCATGGCGGCGCTCGACGGCGCCGAGGCCGCAGCGGCTTCAGGCCAGGCGAGCCGGGTGGTTCTGGCGGGCGCGGGCAAGGCCTTCATGGCCGGCGCCGACGCGAAGGAATTCGCCGGAGCGCCTCAGCCGCCCCATCTGCCCGACATCGTCGCGCGGATAGCAGTCTTTCCCATTCCCGTGGTCGCGGCGATCCGCGGCCCGGCTCTGGGCGGCGGCCTCGAACTGGCTCTGGCGGCGCGGGCGCGGGTCGCGGCGCCGGGGGCGGTCCTCGGTCTGCCCGAGGTGACGCTCGGCGTGGTCCCCGGCGCGGGCGGAACCCAGCTTCTGCCGCGCCTGATCGGCTTCGCGCCCGCTGTGTTGCTGATCTCCGAAGGCCGGAGCCTCGGCCCGGAGGAGGCGCTGAAGCTCGGGTTGATCGACGCGGTCGCGGAGGATCCGCTCGCGGCGGCGCGGGAGATCCCCATTCCCGAGCGGGCTCCGCTCGCCCTCGTCGCCGATGCGGAGGCGCTCGCCGCCGCCCGGACTCAGGCCGCCCGCCGGACTCCCGGCCAGATCGCGCCGCTCAGGGCCATCGAGCTGATCGAGGCCGCCGCGCGTCTGCCGCTCGCCGAGGGGCTGGCTCTGGAGCGCGCAACCTTCCTGAGCCTCAAGACCTCCGATCAGGCGGGCGCCTTGCGTCATGTCTTTTTCGCCGAGCGCGCGGCCATGTCGCGCGGCAAGGGCGAGGCCGCCCGCGAGATCCGTTCCGCCGTGGTGGTCGGCGGCGGGAACATGGGCTCCTCCATCGCCTATGCGCTGGCGGGGCTCGGGATCGACGTCGCGCTGGTAGAGACCGACGCGGCGGGCGCGGCCCGGGCGCGCGAGAACGTCGCCCGGCTTTACGCCGAGGCCGTGAAGCGGGGCAAATCCTCCGAGGCGGAAGCCGCCGCCGAAATGGCCGCGCGCTTCTCCTTTCATGAAGGCTATGGCGCGCTTCCTGCGGCGGATCTCGCGATAGAAGCCGCCTTCGAGGATCTGGAGGTCAAGCGCGCGATCTTCGCCGCGCTGGACGCCGCCTTGCCCGAGACGACGATCCTCGCCACCAACACCTCTTATCTCGATGTGAACGCCATCGCCGAAGGGCTGCGCAATCCGGGGCGTTTCCTCGGGCTGCATTTCTTCAGTCCGGCCCATCTCATGAAGCTGCTGGAGGTGGTCAAGGGCCGCGAGACCTCGCCGGAGACTCTGGCCTCGGCTCTGGCTCTGGCGCGGCGGCTGAAGAAGATCCCGGTGCTGGCGGGCGTCTGCGACGGCTTCATCGGCAACCGCATCCTGACGCGCTATCGCCAGACGACGGACATCCTCCTGCTCGAGGGCGCGACCCCCTGGGCCGTCGACGCCGCCATGCGAGATTTCGGCATGGCCATGGGGCCTTACGAGGTTCAGGACCTCTCCGGCCTCGACATCGCCTACGCCAACCGCAAGCGGCTCGGCTGGAGGACGAAGCCGGGCTTCCGCTACATCCCCATCGCCGACCGCATCGTCGAGGAGACGGGGCGGCTCGGGCGCAAGACCGGGGCGGGCTGGTATGACCATGGAGGCGGCGCGGCGAAGCCTTCGGGCTTCATCGAGGCCATCCTCTTCGAGGAATCCGCCAGGGCGGGGATCCGGCGCCGCGAGATCGGCGCGGCGGAGATCGTCGAGCGCGCGACCACGGCCATGATCGAAGAGAGCCTGCGCATCCTCGAAGAGGGGATCGCCGAAAGGCCCTCCGACGTCGATCTGGTGATGATCCACGGCTACGCCTTTCCGCGCTGGCGGGGCGGCCCGATGTGGCTCGCGGATCGGCTCGGGGCGCCTGAAGTCCTGCGGCGCGTCGAAGCCTACGCCGCCGAAGATCCGCTGTCGTGGAGCCCGCCCGAGCTTCTGCGCCGTCTGGCGCGGGAGGGCCGCAATCTTGACGATCTGGAGGGAGGGCGCGATGCCTGAAGCTTATATCTGCGACTACATCCGCACGCCCGTCGGCCGTTACGGCGGGGCTCTGGCGGCGGTGCGGACCGATGATCTGGCGGCCCTGCCTCTGGCGGCCTTGCTGACGCGCAATCCGGGGCTCGACCCCGCCGCCGTCGAGGAGGTCTGGTATGGCTGCGCCAATCAGGCGGGCGAGGACAACCGCAATGTGGCGCGCATGGCGCTGCTGCTGGCGGGCCTGCCCGAGACCATTCCCGGCGTCACGGTGAACCGGCTCTGCGGCTCGGGGCTGGAGGCGGTCGCCGCCGCCGCCCGCGCCATCCGCGCCGGAGAGATGGAGATCGCCATAGCCGGGGGCGTCGAGAGCATGACCCGCGCGCCCTTCGTCATTCCGAAGGGGGCTTCGGGCTGGTCCCGCGCGACGGAGATCCACGATACGACCATCGGCTGGCGCTTCGTCAATCCCCGCCTGAAGGCGCAATACGGCGTCGATTCCATGCCGGAGACCGCCGAGAACCTCGCCGATGATCACAAGATCTCCCGCGCGGATCAGGACGCCTTCGCCCTGCGCTCTCAGGCGAAGGCGGCGGCGGCTCAGGCCAACGGGCGCTTCGCGGCGGAGATCATCCCCGTGACGGTTCCGCTCGGGCGGGGCAAGACGGCGGAGATCCTTCAGGACGAACATGCCCGCGAGACCACGCTTGAAGACCTCGCGAGGCTCAAGCCCATCACGCGGCCGGACGGAACCGTCACGGCGGGCAACGCCTCGGGCGTCAACGACGGGGCGGCGGCTCTGATCATCGCCACGGCGGAGGCCGCGAAACGCCACGGTCTGACGCCCATCGCCCGCGTGCTGGGCGGCGCCTCGGCGGGCGTGGCGCCGCGCGTCATGGGCTATGGCCCGGTTCCGGCGCTCCGCAAGCTCTCGGCGCAGACCGGCGTCGCGCTGGAATCCCTCGACGTGATCGAGCTGAACGAAGCCTTCGCGAGCCAGGCGCTGGCGGTGTTGCGGGGGCTCGGAATCGCCGACGACGATCCGCGCGTGAACCCCAACGGCGGCGCCATAGCTCTGGGCCACCCGCTCGGCATGAGCGGCGCCCGCATCGCGGGAACGGCGGCTCTGGAGCTGGCGCGCGGAGGAGGACGCCACGCCGTCGCGACGATGTGCGTCGGCGTCGGGCAAGGCGCCGCGCTGATGCTCGCGCGCGTCTGAAGAGAATCATCAGGAGGAAACGCAATGGCCGAGATCCAGCCCTTCAAATGGGACGACCCCTTTCTGCTCGACGAGCAGCTGACCGAAGACGAACGCATGATCCGCGAAAGCGCCTTCGCCTATGCGCAGGACAAGCTTGCGCCCCGCGTCCGCGAGGCCTTCCGCAAGGAGCACACCGACCCCGAGATCTTCCGCGAGATGGGCGCGCTCGGCCTGCTCGGCGTGACCATCCCCGAGGAATATGGCGGGATCGGCGCGGGCTATGTCTCCTATGGCCTCGTGGCGCGCGAAGTGGAGCGGGTGGATTCCGGCTATCGCTCCATGATGTCGGTGCAGTCCAGCCTCGTGATGCATCCGATCTACGCCTATGGCTCCGAAGAGCATCGGCGCAAATACCTGCCGAAACTGGCTTCGGGCGAGTTCATCGGCTGCTTCGGGCTCACCGAGCCGGACGCAGGCTCCGATCCCGGCGGCATGAAGACCCGCGCCGTCAAGACCGCCGACGGCTATCGCCTCAACGGCGCGAAGACCTGGATCTCGAATTCCCCCATCGCGGATGTTTTCGTGGTCTGGGCGAAATCCGAGGCCCATGGCGGGAAGATCCGCGGCTTCGTGCTGGAGAAGGGAACCAAAGGCCTTTCCGCGCCGAAGATCGAGGGCAAGCTTTCCCTGCGCGCCTCCATCACCGGCGAAATCGTGCTGGAGGACGTCGAGGTCGGGGAAGAGGCGCTGCTCCCGAATACGGAGGGTCTGTCCGGACCTTTCGGCTGCCTCAACCGCGCGCGCTACGGCATCGCCTGGGGCGCGATGGGCGCCGCCGAAGCCTGCTGGCATGCGGCCCGTCAATATGGCCTCGACCGCAGGCAATTCGGGCGGCCTCTGGCCCAGACGCAGCTTTATCAGAACAAGCTCTCCAACATGCTGACCGAGATCACGCTCGGGCTTCAGGCGGCGCTTCGCGTCGGGCGGCTCTTCGAAGAGGGCCGCATGGCGCCGGAGATGATCTCCGTCATCAAGCGCAACAACTGCGGCAAGGCGCTGGACGTCGCCCGCATGGCGCGCGACATGCACGGCGGAAACGGCATCTCCGACGAATTCCCCGTCATGCGCCACATGGTCAATCTGGAGACCGTGAACACCTATGAAGGCGCCTATGACGTGCACAGCCTGATCCTCGGGCGGGCGCAGACCGGCCTTCAGGCCTTTTTCTGATCGGGGGACGATTCCATGAAAATCCTCGTGCCCGTGAAGCGGGTCATTGACTTCAACGTCAAGCCGCGCGTGAAGAGCGACGGCTCCGGCGTGGATCTCGCCAATGTCAAGATGTCGATGAATCCCTTCGACGAAATCGCCGTCGAAGAGGCCGTCCGGCTGAAGGAGGCCGGAAAGGCCTCCGAGATCCTCGTGGTCTCCATCGGGGTCAAGCAGGCGCAGGAGACCCTGCGCACCGCCCTCGCCATGGGCGCCGACCGCGCGATCCTCGTCACGGCCTCCGAGGACGTCCATCAGGACGTCGAGCCTCTGGCCGTGGCCAGGATCCTCAAGGCGGTGGCCGAGGCTGAAAAGCCTGATCTCGTCATCGCGGGCAAACAGGCCATCGACAACGACATGAACGCCGTGGGCCAGATGCTCGCCGCGCTGCTCGGCTGGAGTCAGGCGAGCTTCGCCTCCTCCCTGACGCTCGAAGAGGGTCATGCTTCGGTCGTGCGCGAAGTGGACGGCGGCCTTCAGACGGTGCGCGTGAAGCTGCCCGCCGTGATCACGGCGGATCTGCGGCTCAACGAACCCCGTTACGCCAGCCTTCCCAACATCATGAAGGCGAAAAAGAAGCCTCTGGAGGAGAAGACCCCCGCCGATTACGGCGTGGACGCTTCGCCGCGTCTGACCATCCTCAAGACCGCCGAACCCCCAAGCCGCAAGGCCGGAATCAAGGTCGGATCGGTGGATGAGCTGATCTCCAAACTCAAGACGGAAGCGGGGGTGATCTGATGGGCGTTCTTCTTCTCGCGGAGCTTTCCGGCTCCGGACTCGCGCGCGACGCCACGGCCAAGGCTCTGGCGGCGGCCAGGGCCCTCGGGCCCGCGACGGTGCTTGTCGCCGGACAGGGCGTCGCCGGAGCGGCGGCCGAAGCGGCGAAGCTCGAAGGCGTGGCCAGGGTGCTGCTCGCCGATGATCCGCTTTACGCCCATGGCCTGCCCGAGCCTCTGGCGGCCTTGCTGATCGCTCTGGCGCCGGGCTACGGCCATATCCTCGCACCGGCCACGGCGACGACGAAAAGCGCCTTGCCGCGCGCGGCGGCTCTGCTTGACGTGATGATCATCCCCGACGTGGTGTCGGTGGAGAGCGCCGAGGTCTTCGTGCGGCCCGTCTATGCGGGCGCGGCCTTGCAGACCCTGCGCTCCGGGGATCCGGTCAAGATCCTGACCATCCGCACGGCGGCCTTCCAGCCCGTCGGCGAGAGCGGGGCCTCGGCTCCGGTCGAGGCCGTCGCGGCGGCGGCGGATCCGGCGCTTTCGACCTGGGTCAAGGAGGAGGTCGCGGCCTCCGACCGGCCCGAGCTGGCGGCGGCGCGGGTGGTGGTCTCCGGCGGACGCGGCGTCGGCTCTCAGGAGAGCTTCAGGCTCATCGAGGCTCTGGCGGACAAGCTCGGGGCGGCGGTGGGCGCCTCGCGCGCGGCGGTGGATTCCGGCTACGCCCCCAACGACCTTCAGGTCGGCCAGACGGGCAAGGTCGTGGCGCCCGAGCTTTACATCGCGGTCGGCATTTCGGGCGCGATCCAGCATCTGGCGGGCATGAAGGACAGCAAGGTCATCGTCGCGATCAACAAGGACGAAGAGGCCCCGATCTTTCAGGTGGCCGATTACGGCCTCGTCGGCGATCTCTTCGCCCTCGCGCCGGAGCTGACGAAGAAGCTCTGAACGCCGAAGCGCGCGGCTTGCGGGCCGCGCGTCAGCCAGCTCATGCGCGCGAAGGGGGAGGACAGCCGATGGACGCAAAGATCCAGCGCGAACGGATGGACTATGACGTGGTGATCGTGGGCGCGGGTCCGGCGGGCCTCTCCGCCGCGATCCGCCTGAAGCAGCTTGATCCGGAGCTTTCCGTGGTCCTGCTGGAGAAGGGTTCGGAGGTCGGAGCGCATATCCTCTCCGGCGCGGTGCTGGACCTCTGCGGGCTTGAGGCGCTTCTCCCCGATTGGCGCGAGCGCGGCGCTCCGCTCGGCGTCGAGGTGGAGCAGGATGAATTCCGCCTGCTGACCCGCACGAAAAGCCTGCGGATTCCGAATTGGCCCATGCCGCCGATGATGTCCAACCACGGCAAGCGGATCGTCTCGATGGGGCTGGTCTGCCGCTGGATGGCGGCGCAGGCCGAGGCCCTCGGCGTGGAGATCTTTCCGGGCATGTCCTGTTCGGAGATCGTCCGGGGCGAACGCGGCGAAGTCCGGGGCGTGGTGGCGGGCGAATTCGGCAAGCGGGCCGACGGGACGCCGGGTCCGCATTACGAGCCGGGCATGGAGATCCTCGGCAAATACGTCTTCCTCGCCGAGGGCGCGCGCGGCTCGCTCTCCAAGGAGCTGATCGCGAGCTTCGACCTCTCCCGAGGCCATGAGCCGCAGAAATTCGGCCTCGGCATGAAGGAGGTCTGGCGGCTGGACCCGGCGAAGCATCGGCAGGGCGCGGCGACCCACAGCATGGGCTGGCCGCTCGGGCGCAAGGCCGGAGGCGGCGGCTTTCTCTATCACGCCGAGGGCGGAGAGCTGTTCCTCGGCTTCGTGGTGCATCTGAATTACAAGAATCCCTATCTGCATCCCTATCTGGAGTTTCAGGACTTCAAGCGTCATCCCTTCGTCGCGGAGCTGCTGGAGGGCGGCGAGCGTCTGGTCTATGGCGCGCGGGCGATCTCGGAAGGCGGCTGGCAGTCGATTCCGAAGCTGACGGCGCCGGGCGCGGTCTTGCTGGGCTGTTCGGCGGGGCTGGTGAACGTGCCGCGCATCAAGGGCAATCACAACGCCATGCTCTCGGGGATCGCGGCGGCCGAGGCCGCCCATGCGGCGATCCGCGCAGGCCGCTCCGGCGACGAGCTGACCGCCTATGAAGCGGATCTGCGCTCCGGGCCCATCGCGCAGGATCTGAAGAAAGGGCGCAACGTCAAGCCGCTCTGGACGCGCTTCGGCCTGACGGGGGCCCTGGGGCTCGGGGGGCTGGACATGTGGGCCGCCAGCCTGACCGGACGCAACCTTTTCGGCTCCCTGAGCCATGGCGGAACCGACGCCGCCGCCACCGAGCCCGCCGCCGGGCACAAGCCCATCGACTACCCGAGGCCGGACGGCAAGCTCGCCTTCGACCGCCTGACCAATGTGGCTTTCGCCTTCACCAATCACGAGGAAAGCCAGCCTGCGCATCTGAAGCTGAAGGATCCGGCCTTGCCCCTCTCGCGGAGTCTGCCGGAATTCGCCGAGCCCGCGCAGCGCTATTGCCCCGCCGGAGTCTATGAGGTGCTCGACGAGCCTTCAGGTCCGCGCTTCCAGATCAATTTCCAGAACTGCGTGCATTGCAAGACCTGCGACGTGAAGGATCCGCTTCAGAACATCCTCTGGACCACGCCCCAAGGCGGCGAGGGTCCGAATTACCCGAACATGTGAGAGGAGGCGCCTCATGACCGACCACCCCGCCGGACGTCGCGGCTTCGTGCAGGAGCGCGTCGTCTCCTTCGCCGATTGCGATCCCGCGCGCATCGCCTATACGGGCCGCCTCGCGGATTTCGCTCTGGAGGCCATCGAGGCCTTCTGGAGCGATGTCCTCGACGGCGAAAGCTGGTTCGAGTTCAACCTCGACCATGGCCTCGGCACGCCCTTCGTCAAGATGGAGATGGAGTTCAGCGCGCCGGTCACGCCGCGCTGCAAGCTGAGCCTCCATGTGGAGCCCGCCGCGCTCGGGAGCAGCTCCATCGCTTTCCGCATCGAAGGCTTTCAGGAGCGCCGGAGCTGTTTCGTCGGGCGCTTCGTCTGCGTCTTCATCTCCATCGAGAGCTTCGAGAAGATCCCGGTCCCCGGCTGGATCCGCGAGAAGCTGGAGCGCCGTTTCGAGATCCCGAAGCCCGCTCCCTGAGGCTTCGTCCTGATCTCCCGTCCGGGGAGAATTCCCGTCCCGGACCGCCTGAACCCGCCGCAGTCTCCTGCGGCGGGTCTTTTCCTGCGAGATCGGAGGCCGCGCCTCAGGCCTGTTTTCTCGGCACGGAGAGCGTCAGCAGGCCCCCGAGCAAGGCGACGCCCGCGAAGATGTAGAAGGCCGTGACGTTGCCCAGCCCCGCGCCGAGGATGATTCCGCCGATCAGCGGCCCGAAGATACCGCCGAGCCTTCCGAATCCGGCGCACCAGGCCATTCCGGCGCTGCGCGTGGTCGTCGAGAAGTAATTGGCGACGAAGCCGTAGATCAGCACCTGAGTGCCGATGGTCCCCACGCCCGCGACCGCCACCGCGAAGAGCAGGACCGGCAGAGGCAGCGCGAAGGTCAGCAGGACGAGCGAGACCGCCGCAAGGGCGAAAGTCGTCGCGATGACCTTCTGCGCGCCGATCCGGTCGGCCACGCGCGAGGCGATCACCCCGCCGACCACCGCGCCGCCGTTCAGCATGAGCAGGAAGGCGAGGGAGTTGCGGGAGTCGTAGCCGAGGGTCTCCATGATCTTGGGCAGCCAGGTGTTGAGTCCGTAGGTCAGCAGGAGGCCGCCGAAGCTCATGACGCCGAGGATCAGCGTGCTCAGGAAATACTGACGGGTGATCAGCGCCGAGAAGCCGACCTGCGGCGTCGCGGCGCGTTCGGCTTCGAGCTCGGCCAGGGCGGGAGCGGGCACGCCGGATTTCGCCGTGACCGCCCGGGCTTCGTCGAGGCGTCCGCGCGCGACCAGCCAGCGCGGCGATTCCGGCAGCCGGAAATAGGCGAGCGGCAGCAGCACGACGATCGGCAGGGCGCCGATCCAGAACATGCCGCGCCATCCGATCTCCTCGCGCAGGACCATGGCCAGCAGGGCGGCGAAGACGCCTCCGACGGGGAATCCGCCGTAGACCACGGCGTTGTAGAGGTTCTTTTTCCCCGGAGGCGCGAAATCGGCGATGAGCGTCGCCACGGTGACGATCAGCCCGCCGATGCCGATCCCGGTGAAGAGCCGCCAGAGGCCGAAGGTCTCGATGCTGGTCGCCATGGCGGCCATCCCCATCCCGACCGAGAACCAGGCGATGTTGACGAGCATCAGCTTGCGTCGCCCGAGGTGGTCGCCCAGCGCGCCCGAGACCAGCGCGCCGATCATCACCCCGACCAGCGCATAGGCGCCCAGCGCCCCCGCCTGTTGAGCCGAAACCTGTCCGATCTGATCCGGATCTCCCATCAGAATCGGCAATATGGTTCCATAAACCACCAGATCATAGCCATCGAAGAACAGGGCCAGCGTGGCGATGACGACGATCCAGAAAACGGATCTCTGGTGGTCTGCGCTGACGAAATCGGATTTTTCATGTGGATTCATCGAGTTTCATGTCCTCCCTCGCGCCGTTTTCCAATCGGCTGCGGTTGTGTTGGTCGAGGGGCGCGGAGATTCCCTGATTCGAAAATCTTCACGCCTCCGCCTATTGAGTAAATATATTGACATAAATGGCGGCGGATTGGCAAGCCCCGGAGAGGCGAGATCCGCGCCGCCAAGACGCCTCCGGATTGCGTCTCCGCCGGGGAGGATCCCGAATCTGGAGAAAGACGTGGTGGAAAGTCCTGCGACGCGGGTCGAGACCCGAAATCCGGCTGCGCAAAGTATCGCCATGGTCGCGTCAGGAGATAAAATCAGATCAGGATCAAAACCGGCGATTGTGAAAGACCAAATCGTCAGTACTGCCCGCAATCCTCCACTTCGCGATAATCTTACAGAATAAATATCAACCTCACAGATATCATTACTCCGCACGCTCTTTCAGATTGCAAATGATTAAATCTTCTTTCATGATTACCGGCAGGGCGTCCGAGCGATCAGGCGTCTCCAGAAAATCTTGCGATCAGCCCACTGCGGAGAACCAGCCAATGAAAAAAACAATCCTTCTGCCGATCCTGGCCGCCCTCGCCCTTCCGAGCTACGTTTCGGCCCAGGACCATTCCGCCAGCTTCGACCTGACGGCCAAGGTGGATCCCGTCTGCCGCCTCACCACCGGCGACCGCGCCTCGCGGATCAACGACTTCCAGGTCGACGGCGATTTCGGCACGCTTCAGAGCACCAACAGCACCGGCGGCGGCAACCGGACCAAGCTCGCCACCATCACGCGGACCTGGACCGACGCCAACCGGCTGGAGCACACCAGCCCCGCCACGAGCGAGTACAAGTTCTTCGTCGCCTGCAACCCCAATGCGGGCGCGACCCTGACCTACGCCCGCAAGCCCTATCTGGCGCGCACGGGAACCACGGGCAGCGACGTGGCGGACCAGATCGCCTATGACGCGCTCGTGCGGGCGGCCGGATCGGCCAGCTTCGTGAACAAGAACAGCGGCGACAGCGAAGCGATCTCCGCCGCGAACATGGGCGCGGCCGCGAACCGCAGCATCGAGGTGAAGTTCGAGGTCAAGGACTTCCTCGACGTCAACGGCTTCATCACGAAGGCCGCCGGCCTCTACGCCGACACCTTCACCGTCTCGGTTCAGGGCTTCTGATCCAGACTCCCTGAGAGGCGCCGCCTCCTGCGCAGAGACCCATCCCGGACCGGCGGCCGCGCTGCGTCCGGGGCGGAGCAGGGCGCGAGCCGAACCTCCACGCCCAGACAGGGCCGGAGATCTCCGACGACGCCTTGATGCCGAAGGAAAGACCCATGGCGAAACGAGGGACAGGCGCGATTTTCGCCGCTCTGCTGGCTTTGTCGACTCCCTTTCCGGAAGCGAGGGCCTTCGAGCTTTCGCCCATCAGCACGCATCTTGAAGCGGCCGGCCCCGGAGTCCGCGGCAGGATCGTCCTGCGCAACACCCGCGATGCGGAATTGCCCATGCAGACCCGCGTCATGCGGCGGCATGTGGCGGAGGACGGCCGGATCACGCTGGAGCCGGCCGACGCCGATTTCCTCGTCTTTCCCCCGCAAGCCCTCGTGCCGGCCCATGGCGCGCAGACGATCCAGTTCCAGTATGTCGGCCCCCTGCTGAACGAAGGGCGCTCCTATCTGCTCTACGTCAGCGAGGTGCCCATCGCCGCGAGCGGCGAAATGGTCGTGCGGCTCGTCTTCGAGATGGGCGCGGCGGTCTATCTCCATCCGCCCGGAGCGAAGGCGGAGCTGTCGCTCGAAGGCGCGACTCCGCTTCCGGGCGGCCGCATCGAACTGCGCGTGCGCAATTCCGGCGCCCGCCACGCCGTGCTCATCGAAGGCTTCGGCGTCGTGCCGGGCGCGGAGGCGGCTCTGGCGGCCTATGGCGATCTGGCGAGGACGCGTCCTGAAAATCCCATCGTGCCCCCGCATGCGCTGAGGCGCTTCGTCATCGGGGGCGCGCCCGCGCAGAACCCATGAAGCGGGCTGCGAAGTCAGGCGGGGGAATCGCCGTCCTCCTCGTCGCGGCGGCTTTCGCGACGACTCCCGAAGCCTCCGCGCAAGACGCCGCGCTCCAGACGCCCGCCGCGCCTCCGGCCCGGGGCGACGGGGAGGAATTCCGACCAGACCGGCATGTCGCCGAAATTCCCTTGCCGCTCTTTCTGCTGGGCGCTCCGCATGGCGAGGCGAGGGCCGCCCTGCGCGGATCCGATCTGACGGGCGTCGACGCGCAGGACCTGGCGGAGGCGCTCTCCTCCTCGCTGAAGCCGGAGGTTCTGGAGCGCATCCGGAGCCTGGGACGCGGCTATGCGGCGCCCGAGGCTCTGGCGGAGGCGGGCCTGCGGGTGGCCTATGATCCGGGAACCCTGACGCTGGAGGCCGAAGCCGAAGCCGCCGCCTTTCAGGACTTCGACTTCTTCCTCTCCAGACGGGCGGAGGCGCCGCGTTCGGATCTGATCGCTCCGGCGCGCTTCGCCGCCGGTCTGGACGGATCGCTGCATCTGGCGCAGAACCTGAACCAGGGCGGAGATCCCCTCGTCGGCCTCAGCCTCGACGGCTTCGCCAATTTCGGAGGCCCCGACGGCCTCTATCTGGATTTCTCGGGATACGCCGACCTCAGCCCCGAGGCGACCGGCGAACGCTTCCATCGCGGACGCCTGACCCTCTTCCGGGATGATCGCGAGCGGGCGATCCGATACGCCGCGGGAGACGTGCGCCTCGACGCTCCGTCTCTGGCGGGCTCGCCCGATCTGCTCGGCGTCTCGCTCGAACGCCGTTACGCCGAGATCGATTCCAGACGCATCGTGCGGGCCCTCGGCAGCCGCTCCATCCTGCTGGAGCGGCCTTCCACGGTGGAGGTCTTCGTCAACGGCGCGCCCGTCGCGAGATTCCGCGCGCAGCCCGGACGGGTCAACCTCAACGAGATTCCCTTCGTCGACCTCGGGAATGAGGTGACGATCTACGTCGAGGACGAATTCGGACGCCGGGAGCTGGATTCCTTCTCCTTCTCCTCGGGAGAGGATCTTCTCGCGCCGGGCGTCTCCGAATTCGGCCTGGCGGGCGGCGCGATCCAGCCGAGCCTCGGAGACGGCCTGAAATGGCGCACCGAGACCTGGGCGGCTCAGGGCTATTACCGGCGCGGAGCGACGCCCGGGCTCACGCTCGGCGCGGGCGCGGCCGTCGACGACGCGGGCTTCGCCTCCGCCTCCCTCCAGGCGACGGCGGCCCTGCCGCATGGAATCGGGCGGCTGGAGGCCGCCGCCTCCACCGCGCCGCAGGGCGAGGGATTCGCGGCCTCCGCCGCCTATGACGCCGAGTTCGGCGGCCTGATCCGGGAGCGTGACCAGATCGGAATCCGGCTTGATTACCGTTCCGCGGATTTCGCCTCCTTTGGCGGCGGCGGAGGTCAGGAGAGGCTGTCCGGATCCGTCTCCTATCACTTCGGCCTGAGCGACCGGACCAACGCCAGCCTCGGCGCCGCCTACGCCCGCAATGGCGGAGAGGATGAAATCCGTCTGCGCGCCGGGCTTTCCCACGGCTTCCGCTCCCTCACGACCTCGGTTTTCGTCGAGCATGCGCTGCGGGACGAGCGTGCCGACGAGACGCGGTTCCTGCTCTCTGCCTCCATGCCGCTCGGGCCGGATCGCTCCCTTTCGGCGTCCTACAACAGCCAGCGGGAGACGACGCGCCTCGAATACCGCAAGCGTCATCGCAATTACGTCGGCGAATACGGCTATGATCTGCGCATGGAGCATGACGAGGATTCCGTCGGCCTTTACGGAAGGGCCGATTACATCGGCAATCGCTTCGAGGCCTCGGCGAGCCTCGATCATGTGGCGCAGGACGTCGGCGCCCTGTTCCAGGGGGAGGCGCCTCTGGTGGGCTCTCTGCGCCTGAGCTCCGGCCTCGCCTTCGCCGATGGCCGGGTGGGCGTCGGGCGACGGATCGGCGGCGGCTTCTTTCTGGTCGAGCCTCATCCGACGCTGGAGGGGGCGCGGCTGTCCGTCGGGCGGGCGGCCGATCAGCAGGCCCTCGTGACCACGGACGGCTTCGGCGCCATCGTCGCGCCCGCCTCCACGGGATACGGCCTGTCGGAGCTGGCGCTGAATCTGGAGGACGGGCCGATCGGCTATGATTTCGGCTCGGGCCTCTACGCGGCGGAGCTGGGCGCGCGCGGCGGCGCCTTCGTGCTCGTCGGCGACGACGCCTTCTATTCCATGAGGGGCGTGCTGCTGAACGCCGAGGGCGAGCCGGTGGCCTCCCGGCTGGGCAAGCTGACGCCGCTCGGGAGCGGGCGACCCGCCCTGAACGTCTTCACCAATCAGGCGGGCGTCTTTTTCGCCAGCGGTCTGGAGCCGGGGCCCTACGAGATGGAGATCGACGGTTCGGTCACGCGCATCGAACTGCGGATTCCGGCGGAAGGCGCCTTCGTCGAACTGGGCGACGTGATCCTGGGAGGGACGCATGACTAGGAGATCCTGGAGGAGCGCGGCGGCTTGCTGCGGCCTGATCGGACTGGGCTTCCCTTCCGAGGCCTGGCCCTGCCGGTTGACCGGCGTCGAATTCTCGACTTCGGAGCATTCCCTGCGCTCCGAATACGACGCCCGCGCCGCGACGGACGCCCGGATCTTCATGACGCCCCAATTCGATGCGGAGGACGCCGCCTGCCTGCGGATTCCTCTGACGATCGAGCCGGAGCGGACCGGGGGACGCCTCTTGCGCGATGGAGGGGAGGGCTTCCTCAATTTCCGGATCCTGCAGGATGACGCGGCGGCCCGGAACGGCCCGGTCATGGAGATCATCCGGAACCAGTTTTCTCTGGCGGGCGATTATCGCGCGAATTTCCGCGTCTTTCCTTCAGGAGAACCGGCCGCCGCCGTGCAGGGCGAATTGCGGGTGAACGCCATCCCGATCACGCATTTCGTGCACGGGGCCTTTTCGACGAGCATCGATTTCGGAGAGATCGGCGACGGCCTCCTGAGGCCGAGACTGGACAAGTCCATTCTGGAGAAGACGGTCGATTTCATCTATCAGGCGAACATCCCGACGAGAGTGTCCCTGAGATCGGCGAAGGGGGGATATCTGAGGCTGGAGCGCCAGCCTGATCTGACGCCCATAGCCTATGGCGTTCAGATCAACAATGTTCCGCTGGAGCTGGATCCTGCGGCCGCGAAAGTGCTGAACATGGAGTTCGGTCAGCACAAGACAGGCAAGATCACCATCCTGTTGAAGGATGCGCAGGGATTGGCGGCGGGCTCCTACAGCGATCAGCTGACGGTGACCTTCACCCCGGACGAATGACCCTCTGCGCCGATCCGGAGCGCCCCCGGAGGCGGTTGATCGGAGGATGGCGAGTAATTGTTCACGTGGCTGACGCGACCTTGGAGGTCTGCGTGGATAGGTCATGCCGCTTCCCCATTTTCAGAACCTGAGACAGGAAGAGAAAGACGCGCTTCTGCTTGATTTTTCGGTTCTTGCCGGTCGTCGGGCCTCACGGATCGCGGAGCTTGAGGCTCGCCTTGGTCATTCTCCCTGAAGAGTTCGTCGAATTCGCATTGTCCGCCTTCCTCAGGACGCCTCAGCCTCAGGAGCGCCGCGGCCTCGCCGCAGGCGCTGGAGAAGGAACCTCGCCGCGCAGCGTCCGCCACCGCTCCAGAGCCTCCGCCCAGAGACCCTGCCGCTCCGCTGTCCGGGCCAGATCCATCAGGACGGACTCTTCGCTCGCCAGATTCATGTCGCTCCCAGCCCCGATGCCCGGACAGGTCTCCAGATCCCTCGCCGCGCCTCTGCGGCTTCAGGTCCATGGAAGCTCATCTCCCTACATCATTCCAGTTTCCGGAAGTCTGCGGCGCTCTCGACTTTCCGCAGGCGGATCCGGACGCCCGGAATCTCCGTACTCGTCCTTTTCGCCCGCCTATTCGGGGCCGGAAGACAGAGAGTTTCGGAAGTAGAAAGATTTCACGATCCCGATTTTCATCAATTCATACAATTTTCCCCGATCCCGACAGCAAATTCAAAACAGGATCTGAATCCGGGCGGCGTGAACGTCGAAAATTCAAGATGAAAGAATCGCCATGTTTTCATCATGACCGGAATCCGGAACAATCGATTTAGATAAATCTGCTATAGGATCTATCGGATACAGATAAATCCGACCGGGAGGACTCGCCATGGATCGATATCTGAAAGGCCTGTTCATCGCCTTCGCAGTGTTTTTGCTCGGAGGATTTCCCGCTCTGGCAGAGTCGCGCAGCGTCGTCTTCCTCAATCCCGGCAAGCGCGGAGAAGTTTTCTGGGAGCTCGTCGCCCGCACCATGGAGGTTTCGGCCAGACAGCTCGACTTCGAGCTGGAGGTCCTCTGGTCCGAACGCAACAAGCTGACCATGCGCGATCTCGGCCTGAGCGTCGCCGCGCGGCCCGAAAAACCCGACTTCCTCGTCCTCGTCAACGAGGAGAACGCCGCACCGCCCATCCTCGCCGCCGCAGACGAGGCGGGAATCGCCACCATCTTCATCTCCAGCTCCCTCGCGCCGGAGGACATGGCCCGCCTCGAACAGGACCACGGGCCGATCCGCCACCTCCTCGGCGCCATCGAGCCCGACATGAAGGCCGCAGGATGGCGCATGGCCGAAGAACTCGTCCGCGCGGCCGAGGCCGCAGGCCTGACCGGCGACGACGGCCAGATCCATCTCCTCGCCCTCGCCGGAGACGAGATCACCCCCGTCTCGACGCAGCGGACCCAGGGCATGCTGGATTACGTCGCCACCCGGCCGGACGTGATCGTCGACCGCCTGCTCTACGCCAACTGGAACCGCGCCGAAGCCGCCATCCTCACCGGCCGGTATCTCGACCTCATGCGCGCCCGGAACCTCAGGACCGCCGGAGTCTGGGCCGCCAACGATCCCATCGCCATCGGCGCCCTCGACGCCCTCGGACAGGCCGGCCTCAAGCCCGGAGAAGACGCCTTCGTCGTCGGGCTGAACTGGTCCGCCGAAGCCCTCGACCTGATCAAGAGGAACGAGCTCCTGCTCAGCGACGGCGGACATTTCCTCGCCGGCGGATGGGTCATGGTCATGCTCCGCGACTTCGTCGAGGGCTGCCGCTTCCTCAGCCCCCAAGCCCCCAGGACCCAAAGCTTCGAGACCAGCGCCATCGACAGGGCCACGCAGCCCGAACTGCTGGAGGTCCTCCGCGACGGCGAACTGGAGCGGATCGACTTCACGAAATTCCTGAGCACCCCAAAGACGTGCGGAGCTTATGATTTCTCCCGTGACGCCCTGATCGGCGCGATTCGACGGGGAGACCGATGAGCGAAGCCTCCACATTCGCCGAAGAAGCGCGCGGAGCCTGCGGCCGCAAGCCTCTCGGCGTCATCGTCAAGCTGCTGACGGTGGTCATCGCCCTGACCTGCGTCGTCCAGGCCTGCGCGGCCTTCGTCATCGCCTTCGGCAATTACGAGAGGATCAGGGCCCAGTTCGACGACAGGCTGGAGTATTTCCTCCAGGCCCGCGTCGAGCT
Source organism: Neomegalonema sp. (assembly GCF_028688855.1). Taxonomy (GTDB): domain Bacteria; phylum Pseudomonadota; class Alphaproteobacteria; order Rhodobacterales; family Rhodobacteraceae; genus Neomegalonema. The sequence continues at coordinate 42,842 of NZ_JAQTXI010000004.1, forward strand.
GCTCGGCGGACTGGTCTGGCGCCTCCAGCATGACGAGCTCGACCGGATCCTCGAAGCCATGCTGCATGAAGAGGCCGTCTCCTCCATCACGGTCCGCGACGACGCGGGCTCCATCGTCGGAGAAGTCCGGCGCGAGGCTCCGGACGAAGCCCCCACCATCCGCGTGCGGGCGGATCTGATCTACATGAACGGCCTCGTCAGCGACAAGGCCGGATGGGTCGAGATCGTCGCCAGCCTCGGGCCCCTCCACGCCGATTTCGAACGGCAGAGGCGCAACGCCGTCATCCTGATGCTCACTTCGGCGGCCGCCATCGTGGCGGCGGTCTGGATGGCGGTCAGCCGCCTGATCGCCCAGCCGCTCGGGGAGCTGCGCGGCGCCATCGCCCGTTCTCAAGCGGGAGAACGCAACGTCCGGCTGCCCGAACGCGCCCAGGACGAGGTCGGAGAACTCTTCGGCGCCTTCAACAGCTTCATGGAGGCCAACGACCGCTCCATCGCCGCGATCAGCGCCGCAAACGACCGTCTGCGCGACCTCTCGGAACGCGACGATCTGACGGGCCTGCTGAACCGGCGCGCCGCTCAGGCGCATTTCGCCGGATTGCGCGGCGCGACGGGCGTCTCCATCGTCTTCATCGACGTCGATCTGTTCAAGTCGGTCAACGAGCTGCTCGGGCACAAGGGCGGAGACACCCTGCTGCGCGACATGGTCGCCCGCCTCACCCGCGAGATGAATTCCGACGCCGCCGCCTATCGCCTGGGCGGAGACGAATTCCTCGTCATCCAGCGCAACACAGGATCCTCGCGATGCGCCTATGAGCTCGCCGAACGCCTGAGGCAGGCGGTCAGCGGAGAATACCGCATCGGAGTCATGGTCCATGAGGTGACCATCTCGCTGGGCGTCTATCACGCGGACCAGCCGCTCGGGGATTTCGACATGGTCGTGGCCATGTCGGACCTCGCCCTGCGGCAGGCCAAGCACGCAGGCCGAGGACGCACCACGCTGCTCACCACCGAGCTGCTCCAGGCCGCCACCGCCCGCATCGAGATCGAACGCAATGTGGCGCAGGCCCTCGCCGAGGGACAGTTCGAGATGTTCTTCCAGACCCAGCTCGACCTGAAGACCAGGCGGGTCGTCGGCGTGGAGGCTCTGGCGCGCTGGCGCCATCCGCACAGAGGCCTCGTCTCGCCGGGCGTCTTCCTGCCGATCATCGAGGACATGGGCCTCTCGGTCGAACATGGCCGTCTGGCCGCCGCGCAATGCTGCGCCGCAGCCGAAAGGCTCCAGGCCGAGTTCGGGCGGCGGATCCCCGTCGCGCTGAACGTCAACGCCCAGCAGGTGGTGCAGGCCGAATTCTGGACGACGCTCCAGCGCGAACTCGTCCGGCGGAGCCTCCCGGCCTCCTCCATCGCCATCGAGATCACCGAAAGCCAGCTCATCGTCAACATGGAGGCCGCCTGTCGGGCCCTGAGCGAATATCGCGCCACCGGCGGCCTCGTCGCCCTCGACGATTTCGGAACCGGATACAGCTCCCTCGCCTATCTGACCCAATTGCCCATCGACAAGGTCAAGATCGACCGCTCCTTCGTGAAGCGCGCCCCGACCGACCGCACCGTCGCCACCATCCTGAGCGTCGCCGCCCAGCTCGCCCGCGTGATCGGCGCCGAGGTCGTCGCCGAAGGCGTGGAGACCGCGGAGGAAGAAGAGACCGTCGTGCGGCATGGCGTCCATCTGGTGCAGGGCTTCCGCTACGGACGCCCCGTGGAGCTCGAAACGCTGATGGCCGACCTGCGCGCGCAGGAAGGCGCGCTCCGTCTGCGGGCGGCCTCGCGGGCCCTCTGACGCCCGCAGGCCCCGCCCCCCTCCCGAACGCCCGCCCTCGCCTCCTCGGGGAGGGCGGACGGAATCCTGCGGCGCCCGCCCCCGACCGGATTGACCTGCGGCCATTCTTCTGCGTCCTCTGGGCGGCGCCCGAGGCGCGCGCGTCGGAATCCTCGCAGGAGGGCCGCCGTCGCGCCGGAGCGCGCATGACAACAGCAGGCCGCCCGCATCACGGGCCCGGAGGAACCGCCTTGCCGCAAGATCCGATCGTCCGTTCGCCTTCAGCCTACGCCTATCCCATGCTCATCAGGCGGATCCTCGAAACCGGCCTCTGGCGCGCGCCGGACCAGACCATCGCCTATGGCGACAGGCGCATGACCTATCGCGACCTCGAAGCCCGCGTGAAGCGGCTGGCCTCGGGCCTGAACGGACTCGGCGTGAACTCCGGGGACACGGTCGCGGTCATGGACTGGGACAGCAACCGCTATCTCGAAGCCTTCTTCGCGGTTCCGATGATGGGCGCGGTGCTGCATACGGTGAACATCCGTCTTTCGCCGGAGCAGATCCTCTACACGATCAATCACGCCGTGGACGACGTGATTCTCGTCAACGCCGAATTCCTGCCCGTCCTCGAACAGATCTGGGAGCGGGTCGAGCGCAAGCCGAAGCTCGTCCTGTTGCGCGAGGACGCCGCGGCTCCGAAGACCGCCCTGCCCCTCGCGACCGATTACGAAAGCCTCCTCGCCGGAGCCGCGCCGGACTTCGCCTTCCCCGATCTCGACGAGGACGCGCGCGCCACCACCTTCTACACCACCGGCACCACCGGCCTGCCCAAGGGCGTCTATTTCAGCCACCGGCAGCTTGTGGCCCATACGCTGGGCGTGGGCGGAGAAATCTCCTGCGGCGCCCATGGCCGCTTCGACGCCGAAGACGTCTACATGCCCATCACGCCGATGTTCCATGTCCACGCCTGGGGATTCCCCTACATCGCCACCATGCTCGGCGCGCGGCAGGTCTATCCGGGGCGCGTCCTGCCGGAGAAGCTGCTGAACCTCATCGAGACGGAGAAGGTCACCTTCACACATGGCGTCCCGACCATCCTGAACATGATGCTCTCGCATCCCCGCGCGGCGAGCGTCGATCTCTCGCGGCTCAAGATGATCATCGGCGGGGCCTCCCTGCCGCAGAGCCTCGCGAAGGAGGCTCTGGAGCGCGGAATCGACGTCTTCACCGGCTACGGCATGTCCGAGACCTGCCCCATCCTCACCCTCAGCCGCCTGAAGCCCGAATGGATGGACTGGGACCTCGACCGTCAGGCGGAGATCCGCTGCAAGACGGGGCGTCCGGTGCGGCTGGCGGATCTGCGGATCGTCGACGAGGCCATGAACGACCTGCCCCATGACGGAGTCTCGCAAGGCGAGATCGTCGTGCGGGCGCCCTGGCTGACGCAGGGTTATCTGCATGATCCGGAGAACTCCGAAAAGCTCTGGGCGGGCGGCTGGCTCCACACCGGAGACATCGGCGTCATCGACGAACATGGCTATGTGAAGGTCACCGACCGCCTGAAGGACGTCATCAAGACCGGCGGCGAATGGATCTCCTCGCTGGACGTCGAGGATATTTTGCTGAAATCCGGCAAGCTGGCCGAGGCCGCGGTCATCGGAGTGCCCGATCCGAAATGGACCGAGCGTCCGCTGGCGGTGGTGGTCGCGAAATCCGGCGTCGAGGTCTCGGAGGCCGAGCTGAAGGCCCATCTCCTCGGCTTCGCGGAGCGCGGCCTGATCTCGCGCTTCGCCGCGCCGGACCGCATCGTCTTCGTGGCCGAATTGCCCAAGACCAGCGTCGGCAAGCTCGACAAGAAGGTGATGCGCGCCGCCTACGGCCAGAGCGCCTGAAGGGCCTCGCCCGGGAGCGCGGCCCCGAACCGCGCTCCCCCGATCCGCAGGGGACTTCAGGCCGCGCCGGGGCCGGGCGTGGCGCCGGGCGGGCATTTGCCGAGGATGATCATCCCCAGCACCTCGTCTTTCGTCAGATCCTCCACGCGGCCCGTGCCGACGACCTGGCCGTTCTTCATCACGGTCACGCGGTCGGCGAGGTGGAAGACGTCGTGGATGTCGTGGCTGATCAGGAAGACCCCCACGCCCTCGCTCTTGAGATGCTGGATGAGCTCGCCGACCTGCGCCGTCTCCTGAGGCCCGAGCGCCGCCGTCGGCTCGTCCATGATGAGGATCCGCGCGTTGAAGAGGATCGCCCGCGCGATGGCAACGCTCTGGCGCTGGCCGCCCGAAAGGGTCTTCACCGGATCCTTGAAGCGCTGGAAACGCGGATTCAGACGCCCCATCACCTCGCGGGCCCTGGCCTCCATGGCGGCGTCGTCCAGAGTGCGCCAGCGGGTGAGCAGTTCGCGCCCGAGGTAGAGATTGGCCGCCGCATCCACGTTGTCCGCGAGGGCGAGGGTCTGATAAATCGTCTCGATGCCATAGGATTTGGCGTCGCGGGGATTCTCGATCCTCGCCTCTTCGCCCCGGATGCGGATCACGCCGGAATCGCGGCGATAGGCCCCCGAGAGGATCTTGATCAGCGTGGATTTCCCCGCGCCGTTATGCCCGAGCAGAGCCACCACCTCGCCGGGATAAAGGTTCACGGAAGCGCGCTCCACGGCGTGGACGCCGCCGAAGGAGATCGAGATCTCCTCCATCTCGACGAGCGGAGTCCGGTCTTCGACATGAGCGTTCATGACGGCTCCTCCCTCAACCCGCACGGCGCTTGTAGAGCGTGTCCAGCCAGACCGCCGCCACCAGAACCAGACCAACCACCACGTTCTGCAAGGGCGCGTCCAGCCCGAGCAGGATCATCCCCGAAGACAGAGACTGCATGAGCAGGGCCCCGAGCATCGCCCCCGCGATGGTTCCCGCGCCGCCCGCCAGAGACGTCCCGCCGATCACCGCCGCGGCGATGGTCAGAAGCTCGTCGAGGGTGCCCTGCGAATTGGTCGCCGATTGCAGGCGCGCCGAGGCCACCGCTCCGGCCAGAGCGCAGAGCACGCCCATGATCATGAAGATCTTCATCGTCACCCAGCGGGTGTTGACGCCCGCCAGCTCCGCCGCCTCGGGATTGCCGCCGATGGCGTAGACGTAGCGCCCGAAGCGGGTCCGCCGCGCCACGAAGGTCATGACCACACCCGCCGCCAGAGCGATCAGCACCGGAACCGCGATTCCATGCGAAATCTGCAAGCCGCCCGCAGGAATGATCACGTCATTGGCCGCAGCCCACTGGCGCACGGTTCCGGCGGGCCAGTAATAGGCGTTGGCCACCGCCGCCGCGCCCAAGACCGCTCCGCAGCCGAGCGCCGCCATCAGGGCCTCGGCCCAGACGGGGCGCGTCGGGAAGCCGAAACGCCGCTTGCGGCGACGCGCGGCGGCCTGAAGCAGCAGAAGCGCCAGACAGGCCAGAGCGGCCAGAACCCAGGTCGCGACGTCGCCGATGGCTCCCCGCGGACCGCCGCCCATCAGGATGAAGCGCGAATCCAGCGGCGAGACGGTCTGTCCCGAGGTCACCCACCAGGCCGCCCCGCGCCAGACGAGCAGCCCCCCCAGAGTCACGATGAAGGCCGGAATGCTCAGATAGGCGATGAGGAAGCCTTGCAGCCCTCCGACCACAGCCCCGAGCAGCACCCCCGCCATCAGCGTGACGAACCAGATCGCCGGATGTCCGAAGCCGAGGATCTCCGGCAGATAGCGCGCCTGCACCACCCCCATGACCATCGCCAGAAAGCCGTGCAGAGAGCCCACCGACAGGTCGATGTTGCGCGTGACGATGACCAGCACCATGCCCGTGGCCAGAATCGCCACGGAAGCCGACTGCACCGACAGATTCCAGAGATTGCGCGCCGTCAGGAAGCGTCCGCCGGACAGAAGGTCGAAGCCGATCCAGATGATCAGCAAGGCGGCGATCATGCCGAGAAAACGCGTGTCGATCTCCATGGCCCTGAAGGCCCGCCCCGAGAACCGCGCCAGATCTCCCGCCGCCCGGTTCGCTCGCGCGAGGATCGCGCGGTCGGGCGCTCCGCCCGCCGTCTGGTTCATCCTGTCCTCCCATGGCGGAGGCTGCGCGCCTTGCGCGCGCTCCGTCTCGTCCTGATGGGGAAACGGCCGGATCTGTTCAGGATCCGGCCGCGCGTCTCACGTCCGGAAGGCCGGACCGAGGCTCAATCGCAGGCGGGAGCGGTTCCGGCGGGCACGCCCTGGCAGACCACGGCCTTGCTCACCCATCCGGCGGCGATGATGTCGCCGAGATTCTCGCGGGTGATCGCCACCGGCTTGAGGAAGATCGAATTCAGCTCGACGCCCGCCGCGCCGCCGCTGAACTTCACCGCATTCGGAACCGCGTCGAGGGCGGTTCCGTCGGCGAGCTGCACGGCGATCTCCGCCGCCGCCTTGCCGAGGTCGCGCGAGTCCTTCCAGATCGAAACCGTCTGGGTTCCGAGCGCCACGCGGTTCAGGGCCGCATGGTCGGCGTCCTGTCCGGAGACCGGAACCGAGCCCGCAAGACCCTGAGCCTGAAGCGCCGCCACCACGCCGCCGGCGGTGCCGTCGTTGGCGGCCACCACGGCGTCGACCTTGTTGTCGTTGGCGGTCAGGAACTGCTCCATGTTGCGCTGGGCGTTGGCGGGCAGCCAGCCGTCGGTGTAGGCCTCGCCGACGCTCTTGATATGCCCGGCCGCGATGGATTCGCCGAGCACGTCCATCGCCCCCGCGAAGAGGAAGTCGGCGTTGGGGTCGGTCGAGCTGCCCTTGATGAAGACGTAATTGCCGACCGGCACATGCTTGAACACGCCGCGCGCCTGCATCCGGCCCACTTCGCGGTTGTCGAAGGTGATGTAGAAGGCTTCCGGATGCTCGATCAGGCGGTCGTAGGCCACCACCGGAACGCCCTCGGCGACGGCCTTCTCGACCGCCGGAATGATGGCGCTCGAATCCTGCGCGAGGATGATCAGCGCGTTCGCGCCCTGGGCGATCAGCGCCTCGACGTCGGTCAGCTGCTTGCCCGGCTGGGACTGGGCGTCGGCGGAGATGTACGTGTCTCCGGCGGCCTCGACGGCGGCCTTGATGGCGGCTTCGTCGGTCTTCCAGCGCTCTTCCTGGAAGTTCGACCAGGAGACGCCGATGGTCTTGCCCGCGGCCAGGGCCGGAGCGGCGAAGGAAAGGGCGAGGATGGCGCCCGCGAGGGCGGTGGCGGTCTTTCTCATGACGAAAATCTTCCTCCCGGCGCCGTCAGGCGCTTGTGGTTCCCCGAAGCCTCGCGCGCCCTCCGGGCGGCGGCGGCTCTGGCTCGTCCTCTTTTTTTCGAGGCTCGAAATAAAGAGTGACGGCAAAAGGAATTCCTGTCAATCTCGAAATCGGGGTCGGCGAACATATTGCTCCGCAACAGAAAATTCGCAATGCAGCATGAACCGCGGCCACGCAGGAGGGCCAGCATGGAGGACAGGATTTGGCGCTCCGCAAAGTCGCGCGTCCGGATGATCTGCGCCGTCAGAACCGCGGCCTGATCCTCGCCGCCCTGCGGCGCGAGGGGGGTCTCTCACGCACGGAGCTGGCCGCCCGCACGCGGCTCAGTCCGGCCAGCGTCTCGACCATCTCGGCGGCGCTGCTGGCGGAGGGAATCCTCGAAGAGGCCATGCAGGAGGAGACGCCGGGCTCAACCCTCAAGCGGGGGCGTCCGCAGGTGGCCTTGCGGCCCGATCCCCGGGCGGGGACGGCGGTCGTCCTCTCGGTCACGCTGAACCAGATCCTCGCCCGGCGGATCGATTACGCCGGAGGCTCCGTCGCGGAGGCCGCCCGGCGCTTCGACAGTCTGGCCGCGCCGCCCGGCGCCCTGCTGGAGGCCACGGCCGACGCGATCCGCGAGACCCTCGCCCAGGGCCCGACTCCGCGCGCGCCGATCCGGATCTCGCTCGGCGTGCAGGGCGTGACCGACGCCGCAGGGACGCGCATGATCTGGTCGCCGGTCACCCATGAGCGCGACATCCCTTTCGCCGCCCGTCTGGAGGCCGAATTCGCCGCGCCGGTCTTCGTGGCCAACGACTGCGCCGCCATCGTGCAGGGCCTGCGCAATCGCGAGCCCAAGCGTCACGCCGGGGATTTCGCCGCCATCCTGCTCTCGCATGGCGTGGGCATGGGGCTGCATCTGCAGGGCGCGCCCTTCCTCGGCGCCCGCAGTTCGGCGATGGAGTTCGGACATATGGTCTATCAGCCGGAGGGGGCGCTCTGCCGCTGCGGCGGACGCGGCTGCGTCGAGGCCTATGCGGGAAGCTACGCCATCCTGCGCCGCGCGCGGGGACTCCCCGATCAGACGCCGCCCGAATCCGGAGAGGATCACGAAGCTCAGGCGCCTCTGGCGGCGCTCGCCCGCGCCGGGCCGGGACCCGAACGCGAAGCCTTCGAGGCGGCGGGACGCGCCATCGGATACGGCTTGCGCAATCTCTTCACGCTGCTCGATCCGACGCCTGTGGCTCTGGTGGGGGCGGGCTCTCTGGCCTTCGACCTGATGGAGCCGGAGATCCGCAAGGCTCTCGCGGGGGCGACGGGGCTGGCGGAGGCGGAAGACCTCGAATTCAGCCTGCATCCCGACGAGTTCAGCCTGATCCTCGAAGGCGGAGCCGCAGCCGCCCTGCGCGCCCTCGACGAGGAGGCCGCGGCGGGCGCGCGCGGAGGGGAAGCCTGAGCGGAATCCCCTCCGCCGGAAGCCGCCGCCGGAAGCCGCGAAGCCCCTGCGCAAGGAGCGCAAGGGCCTCCGGAGCTCACTCGGCGACGGGAACCACCGCGCCCTTGTAGGTGTCGAGGATGAACTGACGCACCGGCTCGGACTTCAGCACCTCGACCAGCGTGACGATCTCCGGACGGGTCTCGTCGCCTTCGCGCACGGTCACGATGTTGGCGTAGGGATTGCCCTCGGCGCTCTCGACGGCGATGGGATCCTTGACCGGGTCCAGTCCCGCGCCGAGCGCGTAATTGGCGTTGATGGTCACGGCGTCGGCTTCGTCGTTGGCGTAGACCTGCGGCAGGAGCGCCGCCTCGATGTCCGGCAGGAAAGTCAGGTTCTTCGGATTCTCCGCGATGTCGGAGATCCGCACCGCCGCCGCCTCGACGCCCTCTTTCAGCTTCACCACGCCCTCGCGCTGGAAGATCGCGAGGATGCGGCCTTCCTCGGCCACGGAATCGCGCAGGATCACGCGGCCGTCCTGCGGCAGCTCGGAGAGGCTCTTCCAGCGCTTCGAGTAGATGCCGATGGGCTCGACATGCACGCCGCCCGCATCGACCAGCTTGTAGTCGGGGTTATCCGCAAGCACCTCGTTCAGATAGGGAACGTGCTGGAAATAATTGGCGTCGATGTCGCCGCCGACGAGGGCGGTGTTGGGCAGGATGTAGTCCTGAAACACGACGACGTTCAGATCCACGCCCTTTTCCGCCAGCAGCGGCTTGGCGAATTCAAGGATCTCGGCGTGCGGCACCGGCGAGGCGCCCACCGTGATTTTGGTCTGGGCGAAGGCGGGACCGGCCAGCGCCAGAACCGAAGCGAAAGTCGCGGCGAAGATGCGGTTCAACATGATGAACTCCTTGAGACTCAAGAGAGAGTCAGCGTTTGTCCAGGCGCCGCGCGAGGCGGTCGCCGAGAAACTGGATGACGAAGACGATCAGCAGCACCGCCAGAGTGGCCGCCAGGGTCACGTCGCGACGGCTGCGCTGGAATCCTTCGAGATAGGCGAGATGTCCGAGGCCGCCCGCTCCGATGGCGCCCGCCATGGCCGTATAGCCCACCAGCGCGATCAGCGTGACCGTCAGGCCGGAGACCAGAGCCGGAGCCGCCTCAGGGATCAGCACCCGGAAGACGACCGTTCCTATGCCGCCGCCCATGGCGCGGGTGGCCTCGATGACGCCGCGGTCCACCTCGCGGAAGGCCAGCTCCACGAGGCGCGCGTAGAAGGGCGCCGCCCCGAAGATCAGCGCCGGAAGCGCCGCGTTCACCCCGAGGATCGTGCCCACCACCGCCCGCGTGAAGGGAATCAGCAGCACCAGCAGGATGATGAAGGGAATCGCGCGGAAGACGTTCGTCAGCGTCGAGAGCGCCCAATAGAGGGGCCGGTTGGCCAGCAGCCGCCCCGGCGAAGTCAGATGGAGCGCCGTCCCGAGCAGAAGCCCGAGCACGAAGACCGCCGCTCCCGCCATGGCGGTCATGTAGAGCGTGTCCTCCGTCGCCTTGAGCAGAGGCGCGAGGCGCACGTTGGGCAGCCATGCGGAGATCCATTCGGCGAGCATGGCTTCAGGCCTCCCGCAGGATGTCGACGCCGATCCCGCGCGCCGCGAGGAATCCGGCCAGAGGACGCGCCTGAGACGGATCGGGCAGATGGGCCACGATCTCGCCGGAAGGGCCCTCCGGAGTCTGGATCAGGCGGGCCTGCAGCAGATTCGCCCGCAGCCCGAGCTTCAGAACCGCCTCGGAGAAGGCGGAGGCCTGCGCCTCGCCGCCCTCGGCCGCATGGGTCAGGCGCAGAAGCGCGCCCTCGGGCGGCGCAAGGGCCGGATCGAAGCCGCCCTCCTCCGCGGTCTGGCGGATGAAGCGGCGGGTGATCGGCTGCTTCGGCGCGGCGAAGACCTCGGAGACGAGGCCCTCCTCCACGACGCGCCCGGCCTCCATCACCGCCACATGATCGCAGATGCGGCGCACCACATGCATCTCATGGGTGATCAGCACGATGGTCAGCCCGAGGCGGCGGTTGATCTCGGAGAGGAGATCCAGAATCTGGTCGGTGGTCTGGGGGTCCAGCGCCGAGGTGGCTTCGTCGCAGAGGAGCAGGTCCGGAGCGTTCGCCAGAGCCCGCGCGATTCCCACGCGCTGTTTCTGTCCGCCGCTGAGCTGCGCGGGATAGGCGTCTTCGCGGCCCTCCAGACCCACCAGCCGGAGCAGCTCCTCGACCCGGGCGCGCCGCTCGGCGCGGGGGATTCCGGCGATCTCCAGCGCGAAGGCCACGTTGGCGCGCGCCGTCCGCGACCAGAGCAGATTGAAATGCTGGAAGATCATCCCGATCTTGAGCCGCGCCTTGCGCAGCTCCGCTCCGGAGGCCCGGCCCATGTCGCGCCCCGCCACCAGAACCGAACCGGAGGAAGGCTTCTCCAGACCGTTCAGCATGCGGATGAGCGTGCTTTTCCCCGCGCCGCTCTGGCCGATGATCCCCGTGACCCTTCCGGCGGGGATGGCCAGACTCACCTCGTCCACGGCGGCGATCCTGCGGCCGCCCGCGTGATAGATTTTCGAAACCTGGTCGAGCGTGATCATGTCTGCGATGTCTGCGACGTCCGCAAGCCCGGCGCCGCCGCGCCATGGGCCAGGACGTCGGGCCCCCGGGAGATCCCCTGAAGATGAAGCCTGGACCCTGGCTCGCACGCCGCCGGGCGGGCGTCCAATGCTCAAGCGCCCTATCTTCATGCGATATCCGCATAAGCAGGAGCCTTCCGCGCCCTCCGCACCAGGAGACGGAGGAGGAGCGGCCAGGGAGCGCAAGACGCGTCGCGCGGGCGGAGACTCCGGGAATCCGGAAACCTTCCTGAAGGGCGGGTTCTCCTCAAGATCCTGAATTTCCTATCTTTCGAGAAATCCGCCCTCTCCTGGCTGGGCGCGGGCCTCCCGGCGGAACCCCTCGCCTCGGCACCCTGCCCGCGCCGGATCCGCAGACGGACGCCCTCGACGGATCCCGGCGCGGCGCGGCCCTGCCGCAGGGGCGAAATGACGCAGCGGACCATCGTCCTTCTCGTGAAGCCGCATGGATTGAAGCCGCATGGATTGAAGCCGACCCTCCCGCATGCCAGATTCCCGACCGGCCCTCCCGGCCGCATGGAGACCCGAACTTGCCCGAGTTGAAACCCAGGCCCGAGTTGAAACCCGGGAACGATCTGGTCACGGCCCCGATAGGCCCCACCCTGCTGGCCTTCGCCCTGCCCACGCTCGCTTCGTCGATCCTGCAATCCGCCAACGGCTCCATAGACACGATCTGGGTCGGGCGGCTGATCGGAGAATCCGCCGTCGCGGCCACCGCCAACGGCAACCTCGTCATGTTCCTGCTGACGGCCTTCGTCTTCGGCTTCGGCATGGCCTCGACGATCCTCGTCGGACAGGCGGTCGGGCGCGGAGATCTGGACTCCGCCCGCAGGGTGGTCGGGACGGCGGTCGGCGCCTTCCTGCCGGTCTCGCTGCTGCTGGCGGCGGTCGGCTGGTTCGTGGCGCCGCATGTGCTGGGCGTGCTGGGCGTCGCGCCCGAGATCGAGCCTCTGGCCCGGGACTTCCTGAAGGTCACCTTCCTCGCCCTGCCCGCCTTCCTCCTCATGACCATGCTCATGATGATCCTGCGCGGCGGAGGAGACGCCGTCACGCCGCTGATCTTCATGGCCATGGCCGCGGTTCTCGACGTCTTCCTGAATCCGGTCTTCATCCTCGGGCTGGGGCCCTTTCCGGCGATGGGCGTCGGCGGCTCGGCCCTGGCGACCGCCGTCGGCAGCTACGCCAGCCTCGCGGCCATGCTCGCCTACGTCTATGCGCGCGACCTGCCCCTGAGGCTGCGCGGGGCGGAGCTCGGGCATCTGCGCCCCGACGGCGCCATCCTGAGGCTCATGCTGGCCAAGGGCCTGCCGATGGGAATCCAGATGATCGTCGTCTCGGGCTCCATGCTGGCGATGATGACCCTCATCAACGGGCGCGGCGTGGACACCACAGCCGCCTTCGGCGCCACCCAGCAGCTCTGGACCTACGTGCAGATGCCCGCCATGGCCCTGGGCGCGGCGGTCAGCGCCATGACCGCCCAGAACATCGGCGCCGGAAGATGGGACCGCGTCGGGCGCATCGCTCAGGTGGGGGTGGGCTTCAACCTCGCCCTGACGGGCGGGCTGGTGCTGCTTCTGCTGCTGGTCGAGCGCGCCGCTCTGGAGCTCTTCCTCGGCCAGGGCGGAGCCGCCGCCGAGATCGGACAGCACATCGTGCGGATCGCCACATGGGGCTTCATCCCCTTCGGCGTGACCATGGTGCTCTTCGCCACGGTGCGCGCCAACGGACAGGTGCTCTGGCCGCTGGCGATCCTCTTCGTCTCGATGTTTCCGGTCCGCCTCGGCTTCGCCTGGGGCCTTCAGGGCCTGATCGGCCCGGACGCCCTCTGGCTGAGCTTCCCGGCGGCCATGGTCGCGACCATGGTCATGGCGATCCTCCTCTACCGCTACGGCGGCTGGCGCAAGGAGCGCGACATGAGGCTGCGCGCCGCCGCCATCCCCGACGCGCGGCCTCCGGCGGCGGCGCTCTACTCCGAGGCGGCGCCTCCGGGCAGTCCGCTGGCGGGCAACGCGCCGCCGCTGCGCGAAGGGGAAGCCTCATGAGCCTGCTCAAGCTCCGGGGCCTGAGCGTCCTTCGCAACGGAAGGCCCGTGCTCAAGGGAATAGATCTGGAGATCGGGCCGGGCGAATTCGTCGGGCTGCTCGGGCCCAACGGCGCGGGCAAGACCACCCTGCTCCGGGCCGCGCTCGGACTCCAGCCTGCGGAAGGCTTCTCCTCTCTGGCGGACCTGTCGCCGGCGGCCCGGGCCAGAGCCGCCGCCTTCATGCCCCAGGCGCGCGAGATCGCCTGGCCCATGTCCGTGGAGCGGGTCGCGGCGCTCGGACGGCTCGCCCGTCCGGAGGCCGCCGCCGAAGCCGACCGCGCCGCCGTGGAGAGGGCTCTGGCCGCGCTGAACCTCGGAGACTTGCGCGGACGCCGCGCCGACGAGCTCTCCGGCGGCGAACAGGCCCGCGTCCTCATGGCGCGCCTTCTGGCTCAGGAGACCCCCCTCCTGATCGCCGACGAGCCCGCCGCGGGGCTGGATCCGGCGGCGCAGATCTCGGCCATGCGGGTCTTCGCGGGCCGCGCCGCCGAGGGCGCCGCCGTTCTGGCCTCGCTGCATGATCTCGGCCTCGCGGCGCGGCACTGCACGCGGCTGATCCTGCTGCGCGAAGGCCGGATCCTGGCCGACGGGCCGCCCGACCAGGCCCTGACGCCCGGCAATCTGGCGCGGGTCTTCGGCGTCACCGCCTGGAGCGCCCGGACGGATCAGGGCTTCGTGCTCCAGCCGCTCGACGTGATCTGACGAACGGGATCGGGACGAGATCCGCCCGGGAATTCCGGCGAATCCGGATGGCGGGATTGCGTGATGGGGTTTTTGCAATAGATTGCCGCCAGAGCCGACCCCTGCCCGCCTCCGGATTCCTGCTCCGGATCTCCGCGGGGCCGGGAGGAGTCGGCTCCAGCATCGCCACGTTCCGTCGCGCTCGTCGCGGCGCGGACAGGATCCAGGGAGCGGAAAATTCACCGATCAGACATGACAGGCGGCCGAGGATATTTCGGCACCGACGGCGTCCGCGGGCGAGCCAACGCCCATCCCATCACCGCCGAAATGGCCCTGCGCCTCGGCCAGGCCGCAGGCAGCATCTTCGCAGGAGAAGGAGGAGACCGCCGACGCGTCGTCATCGGCAAGGATCCGCGCCGGTCCTCCTACATGCTGGAATCCGCCGTGGCGGCGGGATTCATGGCCATGGGCTTCGACGTCTGGTCGCTGGGGCCTCTGCCGACTCCGGCGGTGAGCATGCTGGTGAAGTCGCTGCGGGCCGATCTGGGCGTGATGATCTCCGCCTCGCACAACCCCTTCCATGACAACGGCATCAAGCTCTTCGGCGCCGACGGCTTCAAGCTCTCCGACGCCCAGGAGGCGGCGATCTCCGCCCTGATGGACGCGGGCGTGCCGGACTCCGCCTTCGTCGAGCCCCGCGCCATGGGCCGCCATACGCATCTCGACGATTCCCACGCCCGCTACATCGAGTTCGTCAAGAACACCTTCCCCCGCGAACTGAGCCTCGACGGGCTGCGGATCGTGGTCGATTGCGCCAATGGCGCAGGCTACAAGGTCGGGCCCATGGCCCTCTCGGAGCTGGGCGCCGAGGTCATTCCGCTCGGCGTCGCGCCCAACGGCTTCAACATCAACGACGGCGTGGGCTCCACCGCGCCCCAGGCCTGCGCCGCCAGAGTCGTCGAGACCCGCGCGGATCTCGGAATCGCCCTCGACGGCGACGCCGACCGCGTCCATCTCATCGACGAGACCGGCGCCGTCATCGACGGCGACCAGATCATGGGGCTCATCGCCGGATCCTGGGCGGCGCGCGGCGCGCTCAAGGGCGGGGCTCTGGTGGCCACGGTCATGTCGAATCTGGGCCTGGAGCAGCATCTCAAGGCCCAGGGGCTGGGGCTCGTGCGGGCCAGCGTCGGCGACCGCTTCGTCGTCGCCGAGATGCGCGCGCGCGGATGCAACCTCGGCGGCGAGCAGTCGGGACACATCGTCTTCGGCGATTTCGCCTCCACCGGCGACGGGCTCGTCGCGGCGCTCCAGGTGCTGGCCGAGATGGTCCGCCGGGGCGAGAAGGCCAGCACGCTCGGACAGGTCTTCAAGCCCTATCCGCAGCTTCTGAAGAACGCCCGCTACGCGCCCGGCGCCAATCCCCTCGCCGCGCCGGAGGTCAGGAGCGCCATAGCCGAGGCCGAAGCCCGGCTCGAAGGCCATGGACGGCTGCTCATCCGCAAGTCCGGCACCGAGCCGCTGATCCGGGTCATGGCCGAGGACGAGGATCCCGAACTCGTGCGCGAGATCGTGGAGGCGCTCGCGGCCCTGATCGCGCGAACCTCCTGAAGGCCCCCCCCTGAAGGCCCGGGCCTCCCGAGGCCGAGGGGATTGACCGCCCCGCCGCTTTCGTCTTGATGAACCCCGACAGGTTTGCAGGACGGGAGCGGAGCGGATCATGACCGAAGGCCTCTGGGATTTCTGGATCGACCGCGGCGGCACCTTCACCGACGTGATCGGCCGCGCGCCCGACGGGACTCGCCGGGCCCGCAAGCTGCTCTCGGAGAATCCCGAGGCCTATGAAGACGCCGCCGTGGAGGGAATCCGGCTCCTGCTCGGCGCGGCGCGCGGCGATCCCCTGCCCGCTTCGCGCATCGGACTGGTGCGGATGGGCTCGACGGTGGCCACCAACGCGCTGCTCGAACGCAAGGGCGAGCGCACGCTCCTGCTCGTCACCAAGGGATTCCGCGACGCCCTGCGCATCGCCTGGCAGGCCCGGCCCGAGATCTTCGCCAAGGAGATCCTCCTCCCCGAACAGCTTTACGAGCGGGTGATCGAAGTCGAGGAGCGGCTTCGGGCCGACGGCTCGATTGAAACGCCCTTCGCGCCGGGAGATCTGCCCGAACGGCTGGCCCGCGTGCGGGCCGAGGGGATCGGCGCGGTGGCCGTGGCCTTCATGCACGCCTGGCGCGACGGAGCCCATGAACGCCTCGCCGGAGATCTCGCGCGGGCGGCGGACTTCGCCCAGGTCTCGCTGAGCCATGAGGCCTCGCCCCTGATGAAGCTGGTCGGGCGCGGCGACACCACCGTCGCGGACGCCTATCTCTCGCCGATCCTGAGGCGCCATGTGGCGCGGGTCGCGGAGCGTCTGGGCGCGACGCCTCCGGGCGAACCTGGCCCGACGCTGCAATTCATGATGTCCTCGGGCGGGCTGACCGCCGCCGAGCGCTTCCAGGGCAAGGACGCGATCCTCTCCGGCCCGGCGGGGGGCGTCGTCGGCATGGCCGAGACCGCCGCCATCGCGGGCTTCCGCAAGGTCATCGGCTTCGACATGGGCGGCACCTCGACCGACGTCGCCCATTACGCCGGAGACTACGAACGCGCCTTCGATACGGAGGTGGCCGGAGTCCGCATCCGGGCGCCCATGATGCGCGTCCATACGGTGGCGGCGGGGGGAGGCTCCATCCTGCGCGCCGAGAACGGACGCTTCCGCGTCGGGCCGGATTCGGCGGGCGCCGATCCGGGGCCGGCGAGCTATCGGCGCGGCGGACCGCTCACCGTGACCGACGCCAACGTCATGCTCGGCAAGCTTCAGCCGGATCTCTTCCCCGCGATCTTCGGGCCGCAGCAGGACCAGCCCCTCGACCGCGAAGCCGCCGCGCAAGGCTTCGCCGGGATCGCCGCCCGGACGGATCTGACTCCCGAAGCCGCCGCCGAAGGCTTCCTGCGCGTGGCCGTGACCAACATGGCCAACGCCGTCAAGACCATCTCGGTGCGGCGCGGCCATGACGTCACGCGCTATCTGCTCAACGCCTTCGGCGGCGCGGGCGGACAACACGCCTGCCTCGTGGCCGACGCCCTCGGCATGGAGGCCGTGCTGATCCATCCGCTTTCAGGATTGCTCTCGGCCTATGGAATCGGGCTCTCCAGCATCTTCGCCAGCCGACAGAAGGCCGTGGAGGCGCCTCTTGAGGCTGGAAGCCTTCCCCTCATGCAGGCGGCCTTCGCCGAACTCCGGGCCGCCGTGGCGGAGGAATTCGCCGCTCAGGGACTCGCGCCGGAGGTCATGGAGGCCCGCGAGATCCTGCATCTGCGCTATGAAGGCTCGGATGCGGCGCTTCCGGTGGTCTTCGGAGGCGATCCCGCCGCCGCCCGCGCCGCCTTCGAGGCGGATCATCTGGCGCGGTTCGGCTTCGCCTCGCCGGAGAAGCGTGTGATCGTCGAGGCCGTGGAGGCCGAAGGGCGCGAGAGCGCCGATTCCCGCAAGGCCGAGCCCGTCCATCCGCTCCGACCGGGCCGCCCTGCGCCTGCCGAGAGCCGCCGCGTCTTCATGGAGGGGGCATGGCGCGAGGCGGGGATCTTCCGCCGCGAGGTCCTGACTCCCGGCGCCGAGATCCCCGGCCCGGCGCTGATCATCGAGCCCAACCAGACGGTGGTCGTCGAACCCGGCTGGAGCGCCGCCGTCACGGCCCATGACCATCTTCTGCTCCGGCGTCACGAACCCCTCGCGCCGCGCAAGGCGGCGGGAACCGAGGCCGACCCCATCCTGCTGGAGGTCTTCAACAACCTCTTCATGTCCATCGCCGAGCAGATGGGCCTGACGCTCCAGAACACGGCGCAATCGGTGAACATCAAGGAGCGCCTCGATTTCTCCTGCGCGGTCTTCGACGGCTCCGGCGCTCTGGTGGCCAACGCCCCGCACATGCCGGTGCATCTGGGCTCCATGGACCGCTCCGTCGAGACGATCATCCGCCGCAACGCCGGAAAGATCCGCCCCGGCGAGGTCTACGCCCTCAATGCGCCTTATGACGGCGGCACCCATCTGCCGGACATCACCGTCTGCACGCCGGTCTTCGATGAAGCGGGCGCGGAGATCCTCTTCTGGGTGGCCTCGCGGGGGCATCATGCGGATGTCGGCGGGATCGCGCCCGGCTCCATGACGCCCCGCGCCACCCGGCTTGAGCAGGAGGGCGTCCTCATCGACAATCTCAAGCTCGTGGAAGGCGGCGTCTTCCGCGAAGCCGAGGTGATGAAGGTTCTCACGGATCATCCCTGGCCCTGCCGCAATCCGGCGCGCAACCTCGCGGATCTCAAGGCGCAGATCGCGGCCAACGCAAGAGGCGTCGCCGAGATGCGCCGCATGGTCGAGGATTTCGGCCTCGACGTGGTGCGGGCCTACATGGGCCATGTCCAGGACAACGCCGCCGAAGAGGTCGCCGCCCTCGTCGCGCGGCTGAAGGACGCCGAATATGTCTACCCCACGGATCAGGGCCGCGAGATCCGCGTCAAGATCTCCATCGACCGCGAAAAACGCGAGGCCACGGTGGATTTCACCGGCACCTCGCCCCAGACCGGGGACAACTTCAACGCCCCCGAGCCGGTGGCCCGCGCGGCGGTGCTCTATTGCTTCCGGGCGATGGTGGAATCGCCCATCCCCATGAACGCCGGATGCCTCAGGCCGATCCGGATCGTCATTCCGGAAGGCTGCATGTTGCGGCCGCGGTCTCCGGCGGCGGTGGTGGCCGGAAACGTCGAGACCTCGCAGCATGTGACCAACGCCCTCTTCGGCGCCCTCGGGGCCATGGCGAACAGTCAGGGCACCATGAACAACCTCACCTTCGGCGATGAGGAGTTCCAGTATTACGAGACGATTTGCTCCGGGGCTCCGGCGGGGCGGATGAACGACGGACGCGGCTTCGCGGGCGCCTCGGGCGTCCACACCCACATGACCAACTCGCGCCTCACCGATCCCGAGATCCTGGAATTGCGCTTCCCGGTCCTGCTGGAGGAATTCCGCATCCGCGAGGGCTCCGGAGGAGCGGGCGAATTCCCCGGCGGCGACGGAACCGAGCGTCGGATTCGGTTCCTCAAGCGCATGGATTGCGCGATCCTCTCCTCGCACCGGAGGATCGCGCCTCGGGGTCTGGGGGCGGGCGGGCCGGGCGAGATCGGCGCGACGCAGGTCCGGCGCAATTCCGGCGAGGTGGAAACCCTGCAAGCCTGCGATCAGACGGTTCTCGAACCCGGCGAGGCCGTGATCCTGACCACCCCCACGCCGGGAGGCTTCACGCCCGGCTGAGGCGGCGCCGGATCAGGCGCGGCGGGCGTATCCATCGGGGTTCTCCGATTGCCAGCGCCAGGCGCTGCGGCTCATCTCGGCGAGGCCGCGTTCGGCGCGCCAGCTCAGCAGGCGGTTCGCCTTGGCCGGATCCGCGACGCAGGCGGCGATGTCGCCCGGACGACGCCCCGTCACTTCATGGGGCAGATCCCGCCCGCAGGCCTCGGAAAAGGCGCGCAGCATCTCGCGGACGGTGTGCCCCGAGCCCGTCCCGAGGTTGAACACCTCCACGCCCTGACGCGCGGCGGCGTAGCCCAGCGCCGCCACATGCGCCCGCGCCAGATCCACCACATGGATGTAGTCGCGCAGGCCGGTGCCGTCGCGGGTGTCGTAGTCGTCGCCGTAGATCGAGAGCTTCGCGCGGCGACCCACCGCCACCTGCGAGATGTAGGGCATCAGATTGTTCGGCACGTCATGGGGATCCTCGCCGATGCGGCCGCTCTCATGAGCCCCCACCGGATTGAAATAGCGCAGGATCGCCCCCCCGCTCCCCGGACGCGCGCGGCTCCAGTCGAGGATGATCTGTTCGGCCATGTGCTTGGTGCGTCCGTAGACGCTCGCGGGATGGCAGGGATGCGACTCGTCCAGCGGCAGATATTCCGGCTCGCCGTAGACCGTGGCCGAGGAGGAGAAGACGATCCGCGCGCAGTTCACGGCGTTCATCGCTTC
This sequence comes from Neomegalonema sp., assembly GCF_028688855.1. Classification (GTDB taxonomy): domain Bacteria; phylum Pseudomonadota; class Alphaproteobacteria; order Rhodobacterales; family Rhodobacteraceae; genus Neomegalonema. Next base: position 62,846 of record NZ_JAQTXI010000004.1, read on the forward strand.
GAGCACGTTCATCGTGCCCGAGACGTTGGTTTCGTAATAATCGAGGGGCCTGGCCTCGCCTTCGCCCACCGCCTTGAGTCCGGCGAAATGGATCACCGCCTGAGGCCGGAAGGCCTCGAAGAGCCCGAAGAGCGCCGCGCGGTCGCGGATGTCGAGCCGGGCGAAGCGGAAATCGCGGTTGGAGAGCTCCCGCACGCGGTTCAGCGCCTCGGGCGAGCTGTTGGCGAAATTATCCGCCACAAGGATCCTGTGGCCTTCCGCAAGCAGTTCGAGCAGCGTGTGGCTGCCGATGTAGCCGGCGCCGCCGGTCAGAAGCACGTCCATTCCACGTTTCCCGAATGGCGAGTTCCATGATGCTCAGGAACTCCACAGGGAAATTAACGGGGAATGGGTTGGGGATTCGTTGACGCGAAGGCCGGTCCCGACAAGAAATCGGCCCGGCCTGCGGAGTCAGCGGCGGCGGGACCAGGGCAGCCAGAAGCGTTCGATCAGCCGGAAGAGGATCTCGAAGCCGAAGGCGAAGAGCGAAATGGCGAGAATCCCGACGATCACCATGTCCGTCACCAGGAATTGCGCCGCCGACTGGATCATGTAGCCCAGGCCGCGCGAGGCCGCGACCAGCTCCGAAGCGACGAGGGTCGTCCATCCGGCCCCGAGCGCGATCCGCACCCCCGAGATGATCGAGGGCAAGGCCGCAGGCAGGAGCACATGCCGCAGCGTCTGGAACCGGCTCGCCCCGAAGGAGCGCGCCGCCCGCACCTGCGATTCCGAGGCGCTCCCGACTCCGAAGGCCGTCGAGATCGCGATGGGCGCGAACATCGCCACCGAGATCACCAGGATCTTGCTCCCCTCGCCGATGCCGAACCAGATGATCACCAGCGGCAGATAGGCCAGAGGCGGCAAGGGACGGATGAACTCGATGAGCGGATCCAGCAGACCTCGCCCCACGGGACTCAGCGCCAGCACGAACCCCGCCGGAACCGCGATCAGCAGCGTGACGAGCAAGGCCGCCATCACCCGCCCGAGGCTCGCGGCGGCGTGCTGGCCGAGGGTGGCGCTGGCGTAGCCCGTATCCGCCGCGATCTGCGCCGCCTTCCAGACGCGATCCGGCGAGGGCAGGAACACCGGCGGCGCCCATCCGCGCGCCGAGGCGATCCACCAGAGGCCGAAGACCGCCGTCAGGGTGAAGAGCGCGGCGAAGACCGGCAAGCGCCTGAGGAAGGCCGCCGGAAGCGCGGGCCTGCCGCCCGACGGGAAGCGCGACGCCGCGCGCTCGGGAAGATTCGTCGCGCTGACGGTCATCAGGCCGCCTCCTCGGCGTGAATGGCTGCGATGAGGCGCTCGCGGGCGGCGATGAAGGCCGGTTCGGCCTTCAGCGCGCGGGCCGGGACGCCCTCCAGAAAGCGGGCGGAGAAATCGAGGCCTTCGTCCAGCCCGATCCGTCCCGGACGCGGCTCCATCACGACCACCCGCGTCCCGAGAAAGAGCGCCTCCTCGACGCTGTGGGTGATCAGCAGAGCCCCGGCGCCGCTGGCCCGCCAGACCTTCAGCAGCAGCTCCTGCATGCGGTCGCGGGTCATGGCGTCGAGCGCGCCGAGGGGTTCGTCCATGAGCAGGAACTCCGGTTCGGCGGCGATGGCCCGCGCGATCCCGAGCCGCTGGCGCTGACCGCCCGACAACTCCCAGAGGTTCTTGCGCTCATGGCCCTCCAGCCCGACCAGCCGGAGCAGCGCCGCCGCGCGCTCCAGCCGCTCCGCCCGCCCCGCGCCCTTGAGCCGCAAGGGAAAGGCGACGTTCTCCGAAGCGTCGAGCCAGGGCAGAAGGGCGTCGTCCTGAAAGACCACCGCCCGATCCGCTCCCGGCCCGGTCACCGGGCGGCCGTCGACCTCCACCGCGCCCGAACTCGGGGCGACGAAGCCCGCCGCCAGATTGAGCAGCGAGGTCTTGCCCGCCCCCGAACGCCCCAGCACGGTCACGAATTCGCCGCGCCGGATCGTCAGGTCCACGTCGCGCAGGACCTCGACGGAGCCCCCGCCCGCCGGATAGCTCAGCGAGGCCCTGCGCAGACGCAGAAGGCTCAATTCTGGTCCGCCTGCTGGGCCTGACGCGCATGGGCCGCGTTCACATAGGGCGCGTAATCGGCGAGGGCGGAGGGGAAGCTCCCCTGCTCCACGAGGAAGGCCGCCGTATCGGCGATGGCCTTCGCCGTGCCGCCGCCGAGGAAGGCTTCGCCCGCCTGATCCTTCAGCCCCACGAATTCATAGCCCTTCAGCAAGGCGGGGACCTCCTCCGGCGAAGCGCCGGTCAGTTCGGCGATGGCCTTGACCTGTTCGGATCCGGCGGTCCAGGCCTCGGGATCGGCGAGATAGGCGTCGGTGGCCGCGCCGGTCGCCCGCACGAAGCCCGCCACGATCTCGGGATTCGCCTCGGCGTATTCCTTGCGGACCACCCAGCCGTCGAAGGTCGGGCCGCCCCATCCGGCCACATCCGCCGAATCCGCGAGCACCTTTCCGCCCGAGCCCTTGATCTGGCTCAGCACCGGATCCCAGACATAGGCGCCCTGGATGTCTCCGCGCTCCCAGGCGGCGGCGATCTCCTGCGGGCGCAGATTGACCAGCCGCAGGTCGCTCGGCTTGAGGCCCCAGTGGCCCAGAGCCGTCAGCAACGAATAATGCGCCGTGGAGGCGAAAGGCGTCGCGACGGTCTTGCCGGCGAGGTCCTTGGGCTCCGCCACGTCGCGCACGGCGAGGGCCTCGGCGGAGGAGATGTTCCCCACCACATAGATCACCTCGATGGGCAATTCCCGGCTCGCGGCGACGGTGATCGGGCTGGAGCCGATATAGGCCACGTCCACCGAGCCCGAGGCCAGAGCGGCGATGACGTCGGCGCCCGCGCCGAAGAGGCTCCAGGAGACCTTGGCGCCGGTTTCGGCCTCATAGGCGCCCGTCGCCTGAGCCACGCGGCTCGGCTCGACGATCTGCTGCCAGCCGATCCGCAGATCCTGAGCGGCGGCGGGAGTCAGGAAGGAGGCGCCGAGGACGGCGGCCAGCGCGGCGAATCTGCGGGTCATTGAGAGCTTTCCTTATCCGATGCGGCGCTTTCGCCGGAGCCCGGAGCATCTCGCGCCGGAGGGCGATCCCCTAGTGCTTTCTTCATCCATCCATCTGATCATTCTGGATAACGCCTGAAGGATCCGGAGATCTTCGCCCGGATCCATATCCGGAAAACGCACAAGCAAATCTGATGACGGCCTTGGACGCGGCCGCCGTCCTCCTGAATAGTCTGCGGAGTTGTCCGGCCTTTCAGGATCCTGCGTCATGACGAGCATCGCCCCCCGCGCCCCCTTGAACTTCTTCTGGTTCATCCCGACCCATGGAGACGGCGCCTATCTCGGGACGGAGAAGCGCGCCCGGCGTCCGGAATTCCGCTATTTCAAGCAGATCGCCACGGCGGTCGACGAGCTGGGCTTCGAGGGCGTCCTCCTGCCGACGGGCCAGAGCTGCGAGGATTCATGGATCACCGCCGCCGGACTGGCCACGCTCACCGAGCGGCTGAAATTTCTGGTGGCCTTGCGTCCGGGCGTGACCTCGCCCGCCTTCGCCGCGCGCCAGACCGTGGCGCTCGACCGGCTCAGCGGCGGGCGGCTGCTGCTCAACGTGGTGGTGGGCGGCAATCCGAAGGAGCTGGCCGGAGACGGGATCTTCCTCTCCCATGACGAGCGCTATCGGCAGGGCCGCGAATTCCTCGAGATCTGGACGCGCCTCGTCACGGGCGAGACCGTGGATTTCGACGGCGAACATTACAAGCTCCAGGGCGCGCGGATCGACTTTCCGCCCGCTCAGACGCCGCGTCCGCCGCTCTATTTCGGCGGCTCCTCGGAGGCGGGTCAGGATCTCGCCGCCGACGCCGTGGACCTCTATCTCACCTGGGCCGAGCCTCTGGCCGACGTGGCTCAGAAGCTGGACTCCGTGCGGCGCAAGGCCGCCGCGCGCGGCCGCAAGCTGCGCTTCGGGATGCGCCTGCATTTCATCGTCCGCGAGACGGAGGAGGAGGCCTGGCGCGCCGCCGAAAGGCTCATCGCTCATGTCACCGAGGAGCAGATCGAACACGCCTGGCGGCGCTTCACTCAGGAGATGGATTCCGTCGGCCAGCGCCGACAGGCCGAACTCCATGGCGGACGCCGCGACAAGCTGCTGATCGCGCCCAATCTCTGGGCGGGCGTCGGGCTGGTGCGGACGGGCGTCGGGGCGGCTCTGGTCGGGACGCCCGAGCAGATCGCCGAGCGGCTGCGCGAATATCAGGCGCTTGGAATCGAGACCATCGTGGGCTCCGGATATCCGCATCTGGAGGAGGCTTATCACGTGGCGGAGCTGCTCTTTCCGCTGCTCGGAATCGAGACGCGGCGGCAGGGCCTGCGCGAGGCCATCGCCAACGAGTTTTCGGTGGGGCTGGCCCGCCAGGCCTAAAAGCCGACTGTCGGGCGGCGGGCGCTGCTGTCACTCTCGAGCGATCCGGGCGAAGACCCGGAAGGCAAGGGAGTGAACAAGATCCGCAAGACCCCGAACCCGCTCGCGGAGGCTCTGGCGCTTCTGCGCGAGCCCGCCGCAGATCTTTCATCCGGCTCGCCGAAATCCGCCGCCCGACGCGTGGGCGGCGACATCACCATGCGCAAGCTCCAGATCTTCTGGGCGGTGGCTCATGCGGGCTCCCTCACCCGCGCCGCCAAGACGCTCGAAGTCACGCAGCCGACGCTCTCGCAGCAGCTCGCCGCGCTGGAGGCCTCGGTGGGCGCGCGGCTCTTCGAGCGCGCGGGCGGCGCGCTCACCCTGACGGAGTTCGGCGTCTCCTTCCGGCGCCATGTCGAAAGCGTCCTGCGCACGACCCAGGAGCTTGAGGACATGATCTCCGAATCCGGCGAGGGCCGACAGCGGACCATCCGCATCGCCGGATTGCCCTCGGCCATGCGGACTCTGGCTCCGGCGGCGATGCTCTCCCTCGCCTCGGAGCGCGCCGCGCTGGATTTCGACATGCATGAAGGCGCGCCCGACGAGATCCTTGAAATGCTCTACGCCCGGCGGATCAACGTCGCGCTGCTCTCCTCGAACATGCTGGACGACCTCTCGACCGGCTTTCGTCAGATCCCCCTCATGGAGGACCCCTACGTCCTCGTGACGCCGGAGCGCCTCGACCTCTCGGAGATCTCCGATCCGGAGAGCCAGCTCTCTCCGGAGGATCGGGAGATCCTGCGCCGCACGATCCAGTTCGCCTTCGGCAACCAGCATTCGCGGCGCATCCAGAACTGGTTCGACGCCGTGCTGCCGGGCGCCCGGACCTTCGCCCGCACGCGCAGCTTCGACCTCGCGGTGGAGATGGTGCGCAGCGGCCTCGGGATCTGCGTCGCGCCCCGGCTGAGCGCCTCGCAGGGCCAGGGCTCCGCGACGCTCGAAGGCGTGCGGCTGCATCAGCTCTCCATCGCGCCGCGCCGGATCGTGGCGATCACCCCGACCCATTACGCCCGTCAGGAGCCCTACGCCACGCTGCTCGCGAGGCTTCAGGAGGTGGGCGCCGGGCTCTCCTGGCCGCCCGTCGCGCCGCAGCCGCCCTTCATCGCCCTGCGTCAACAGGACCAACGTCGGTAAATTGCGCGCCCCGCCTCTATGGCCGCCATAGATTGCGCATCTCCCCTCCGAAACTACGCTGTTCTTGCGCCCGGGATCGGCCCGGACGCCACCCGCGCATCGCGCGCAGATATGGAGGAAAATCATGGCCTGGAGCAAACCGGTCATCGCCGAAGTCGCCGTCGGCATGGAGATCAACATGTACGCCTGCGCGAAGCAGAAGTGACCTCGTTCTGCTGCGGAGCCAGGGAGGCGACGAAATGTTGAAGATCGTCGTTCTCGGCGCCGCAGCAGGCGGAGGCCTGCCGCAATGGAACTGCCGCTGCGCGGTCTGCGCCGAGGCCTGGAGCGATCCGGCCTTGCGCGAGACGCAAGCCTCTCTGGCGGCCAGCGTGGACGGGCGGAGCTGGTTCCTGATCAACGCCTCTCCGGATCTGCGGGCGCAGATCCTCGCGACGCCGCAGCTGCATCCTCGGGAAGGAAGCCTGCGCCACAGCCCCGTCGCGGGGGTGATCTTGACCAATGGCGAGATCGACGCCGTGACCGGCCTCCTCTCGATGCGCGAGGGGCAGCCCTTCGCCCTGCACGCCCATCCGCGCGTGCTGGAGACCCTCGCCGCCAACAGCCTCTTCAACGTGCTGGACCCGGCGAAGGTTCCGCGCCTGCCCATCTCGCCCGGCGAGCCCTTCGAGCCGCTGCTCCCGGACGGCCGCCCCTCCGGTCTGCTGGTCGAGGCCTTCGACGCGCCGGGCAAGCCCGCCTGGTATCTCGAAACCGCCGCCGAGGCGCCCAAGCCCGCCGCAGGCGACACGCTCGGCCTGACGCTGACCGACCGCGCCAGCGGCGCGCGGGCGCATGTCCTGCTCGCCTGCGCGGCCCTGACGCCGGATCTGGCCGAGCGTCTGCGCGGGGCGGATCTGCTCTTCTTCGACGGCACGCTCTGGCGCGACGACGAGATGATCCTCGGCGGGCTGTCTCAGAAGACCGGGCGGCGCATGGGGCATCTCTCGATCTCGGGCCCCGAAGGCGCCATGGCGCTGCTTGGGGATCTGGAGATCCGGCGCAAGGTCTTCCTGCACGTCAACAATTCGAATCCCGTCTGGCTTCCGGCCTCGCCCGAGCGCGCCGCCGTCGAGGCCGCAGGCTGGAGCATCCCCCGCCAAGGAGAGGAGTTCGCCGCATGAACGCCGACCCCAGGATTCCCGAAGAACCCCGGGAGCCGCTCGACGGGCCCGAAGCCCTGGAGCGCCGCCTCCGCTGGATCGGCGCGACGCGCTATCACAGCCTCCATCCCTTTCACCGGCTGCTCCATGGCGGGAAGCTGGACAAGGGACAGGTGCAGGCCTGGGCGCTGAACCGCTTCGCTTATCAGTCGATCATTCCGATCAAGGACGCGGTGGTGGTCTCGCGTTTCCGCGACCGTCAGACCCGTCTCGAATGGCGCCACCGCATCGAGGACCATGACGGCGGCCCCGAGGACGAAGGCGGAATCGAACGCTGGCTGCGTCTGACCGACGGGCTGGGGCTGGATCGGGCCTATGTGGAATCCATGCGGGGAATCCTGCCCGCGACCCGCTTCGCCGTCGAGGCCTATGTGCATTTCGTGCGCGACCGCTCGCCGCTGGAGGCCATCGCCTCCTCGCTCACCGAGCTTTTCGCGCCGAACCTGCATGAGGAACGCATCTCCGGCATGCTGGAGCATTACGACTTCATCAATCCCGAGATCATGGTCTATTTCCGCCGCCGCCTGACCCAGGCTCCGCGCGACGCCGGATTCGCTCTGGATTACGTCAAGGCCCACGCCCGCACGCCCGAAGAGCGCGCGCTCGTCTGCGAGGCGCTGATCTTCAAGACCAACGTGCTCTGGGTCCAGCTCGACGCGCTGCATCACGCCTATGTCGGCGGCATGATCCCGCCGGGAGCCTTCGCGCCGGGGGAGGACGCGCCATGAGCGAGGCTGAAAATCCGCGCCCCGAAGCCCCCTGCCCCGAAGACGGGATCGAGCGCCTGCGCGTCACGCCGGAGAGCCGCCCGAAACTGCCGCGTCATGTGATGCTGCGCCACGACAAGACCCGCGACCGCTGGCTGATCCTCGCGCCGGAACGCGTGCTGGCGCCCGAGCCCACCGCCGTGGAGCTTCTGCGTCTGGCGGACGGCAAGCGCAGCCTGCGGGAGATCGCGGAGGAGCTGGCGGCGATCTACGCGGCGCCCGCCGAGGTCATCGAGGCCGACGCCCTGGAGATGTTCCAGGATCTGGCCGACCGCGGCTTTCTGACTCTCGCCAGGGAGGCCCGAGATGGCTGACTCCCCCCTTCCCGAGACCCCGACGCCGGAGCCCATGGCCCCCGTCGCCGTAGACGAGTTTCAGCTTCTTTCGAAACAGGCCGAGGGCTCGACCTACGGGATTCCTCTGGCGGTGCTGGTGGAGCTGACCCATCGCTGCCCTCTGCAATGCCCCTATTGCTCCAATCCGGTGGAGCTTGAAGCCTCGAGCAAGGAGCTGACGACGGCGGAATGGCTCCGGGTCATCGACGAGCTGGCCGAGATCGGCGTCTTGCAGATCCATTTCTCGGGCGGAGAGCCCACGGCGCGCAAGGATCTGGTCGATCTGGTGCGGCGGGCCTCGGAGGCGGGGCTTTACTCCAACCTCATCACCTCGGCGGTGATGCTGACCCGCGACAAGCTGGAGGCTCTGGCCGACGCCGGGCTGAACCATGTCCAGATCTCGATTCAGGGCGCGGAATCCCGCGTCGCGGATCGGGTGGGCGGCTTCCGCAACGGCCACGTCAAGAAGCTCGAAGTCGCGCGCTGGGTGAAGGAGCTCGATCTCCCGCTGACCGTCAACGCCGTGATGCACCGGCAGAATCTGGCGCAACTGCCCCAGATCATCGATCTGGCCGTGAGCCTGCGCGCCGCGCGGCTGGAGGTCGCCAACGTGCAATATTACGGCTGGGCGCTGAAGAACCGTCAGGCCCTGATGCCCTCCCGCGCCCAGATGGAGGAATGCACCCGCGTCGTCGAGGCCGCCCGCGCCCGGCTGCATGGAATCATGGAGATCGATTACGTCATCCCCGATTACTACGCCGAGCGCCCCAAGCAATGCATGGGCGGTTGGGGGCGGCAGTTCTTCAACATCTCTCCGGCGGGCAAGGTGCTGCCTTGCCATGCGGCGGAATCCATCACCGGGCTGGAGTTCGATTCCGTGCGGGGCAACAAATCCATCCGCTGGATCTGGGACAACTCGGAGGCCTTCAACCTCTATCGCGGCGTGGACTGGATGCCCGAGCCCTGCCGGAGCTGCGCCTTCAAGGAGATCGACTTCGGCGGCTGCCGCTGTCAGGCCTTCGCGCTGACGGGTTCGGCGCGCAACGCGGATCCGGCCTGCGTGAAGTCCGAGCATCACGCGCGGCTCTTCGCCGTAGCCCATGAAGCGGCCTCGGGCGGAGACGGCTTCCTCTACCGCAATTTCTCGGGCGGCACGCCGGAGAAGACCGGAGGCTGAACAGGAATGGTCGAACCCGGCTTTCACCTCGACGTGGGCGACGGGCACCGGATCTGCGTCGAGCCCTGGGGCGATCCTCGGGGCGCGCCGATCCTCTTCCTGCATGGCGGGCCGGGGAGCGGCTGCAATCCGGGCCAGAAGGCGCTTTTCGATCTCGAGCGCCATCATGTGATCTTCGTGGATCAGCGCGGAGCGGGCCGCAGTCTGCCGCGCCGCGCGCGCCACGCCAACACCACGGCCCATCTGATCGCCGATCTCGAACAGGTCCGGCGCCGTCTGGGGATTCCGCGCTGGCTGGTCTGCGGCGGCTCCTGGGGCGCGACGCTCGGTCTGGCCTATGCGCAGGCCCATCCCGAGCGCGTGGCGGGCCTCGCCCTGAGGGCGGTGTTTCTGGGGACGCGGGCCGAACTCGACTGGGCCTTCGGCGAGGGCCTGAGGATCTTCCGGCCCGAGCTTCACGCAGCCTTTCTGGCCCATCTGCCGCCCGAGGAGCGGGCTTCGCCTCTGGACGCCCTGTGGCGACGCATCCTCGACCCCGCGCCGGAGGTCCATGGCCCGGCGGCCTGGCTCTGGCATGACGTCGAGCGCCGCCTCTCCGAGCTTGAGCCCGCGCGGAGCGATCTGGAGGCGCATGACGCCTCCGCGCCCTTCCCCGCGACGGCCTTCATGGAGGCCCATTATTTCCGCGAGGACTGCTTCCTCGCGCCCGAGGCTCTGATCCGGGGCGCGGGGCGTCTGGCGGGGATTCCGGGGATCCTCGTGCAGGCGCGCTATGATCTGCTCTGCCCGCCCGCCACGACGGCGCTTCTGGCGGCCCATTGGCCCGAGGCCCGCCTCCGCATGGTCGAGGCCGCCGGGCATTCCCTGAGCCATCCGGGCGTCTTCGCGGCGCTCGCCGAGGCGGTCAGGGAATTGACCTCAAAGTAAAGAGCCCCGGCTCCTCCTCCAGAGCCGCCCGGAGTCCCGCCTCCGCGCCCATGACCACCACCCGCCCTCCTGCGAGCGCCTCATGGAGCCCCTGCGCGAAGCGGCGCAGATCCGCCGGACGAGTCGAGAGGACGGCGTCAAGCTCCTCCTGGCGGCGCTCCCCGGAGGAGGCTTCGAGCAGCCTGTCCTGCAACCGGAGCAGCAGTTCATCGCCGGGAGTCCTCGGCATGAACAGGGCCCCCAGAGCCCCGATGCGCAGACGCTCCGTCATCTCCTCGTCGGCGGCGGATTCCAGCCAGCGCCCGGACTCGCGCATCACGGCGAGGCTGCGCCTCAGATGCGGATCCCGCACGCTGAACAGGCTCGCGATCCCCTCCCGCCCGAGGCTCGCCCGCAGGCTGTAGGCGCCGCCCTCGACGCGGAGCTTCGGCCAGAGCCAGCCCGTTTCGATCGCCCGCAGCCCGAGGGCCTGCGTCCCGCGCGGCGCCAGCCCTGTAAGATCCGCGCAAAGCCCCACCACATTGAGCGGCGAAGGCGTGACGAACCCCTCATGCGCCGCAAGAGGCTCCGGAGCCGCGAGAGCGGGCTCCGCCTGGACGGGAGCGAAGCGCGCGAGGAAATCCCGGAAGGGCGCCGCCTCCGCCGCCCCGGAGACGGCCAGCCTCGGAGCCAGCCGCAGGAGGTCGAGCCCCGCAAGCCGCGCCTCGGAAGCCTTCGGCGCGAGAAGTCGCCCGAGGCCGTTCAGCCGATCCTGAAGGGCGCCGCCGTCAGAGAGTCCCGCGCGCAGACGCAGGTCCAGAAGCTGATGCGGCAGGCGTTGAAGCTGCTCCTTCAGACGCCCGCGCTCGACCTGCTCCAGATCGGCGATGCCCTCCTCCGGGAGCGGCGCGCCCAGAGCCTCGGCCAGAAGGTCCAGCGCCTGAAGCGCCTCCTCGGGCCGCGTCGTGAGCCGCAGGACGAGGCTCGCGGCGGAGCGGCCGTTCCGGTCGCTCGCGGCCCAGGGCTGCGCCGAGAAGCCTCGAACCAGAGCGAAGGCGGGGTGATCCTTCACCGCGCGCGTCGAGAGCCGAAGCCCGAGGATCGGCGCAAGATCGCGCTGCGCGGGCGCGAGGCCGCCCAGATCCAGCCCCAGCGCGATCCGCAGAAGTCCGTCCTCGGCCGGGGGCGCGCGCAGGAGCCGCCCTTCCCATGAACCCTGAGCCTGCGGTATCTCGCGCGGAAGCTGCGCCAGCGAAAGCCTCGGCGTCGCGCAGGGAGAAGCGGGCTCCGGAGGGCGCGGAGCGGCGGGCGGCGCGACGGCGGCCAGGTCATGAGCGCGGCGCCTGAGGCGCTCCGCGAGCCTCTCGGCCTGAGCGGGATCGGGCGTCAGAAGGATCGTCGCCTGATGCGGATTGCCGAGGAGATCCTCCCGGATCGCCCGCCGCAGGGCCCGAGCGCAGGCTTCGGGCTGCGCGCGCAGACGCCTCAGGCCGGAGGAGGCGTCGAGCGCCTCCAGCGGATCGCCCCCCTGCGCCCAGAATCCGAGAATCCGCCCCAGCCGCGTCAATCCGGCGGGCTTGCGCGGAAAGGCGTCGAGATCGCGTCCCTTCAGCTCCGTCTGCGCGAGAGCCGCCCGCAGAAGCTCGTCAGGCATATGATCGGCCAGCTCCGCCAGACGCGCCGCCGCGGCCTCCGGCGCCTTGCGGGCCTCGCGCCCGCGCAGGATCGCCGTGAAGGCGGGCTGCGCGAGTTCGGCGGAGAAGCCGCTCGTCCGCCCGAGAGTCAGCACCTCGATCCGGCGCAGGGGCGAATCCGGGAGATCGAAGAGCAGCGTCTCCAGCACCCGCGCCAAGGCCGGATCCATCGCGCGCGGAACCCATCCCAGAGCCGCGAAGGGCTCCGGCGCGGAGAAGGTCTCGGCGAAACGGCGCGGCGCGGGGAAAGGAGCCTGAAGCGGAAGGCCGGGCGCCGGAGCGCAGGGCGCGAAGCTCCGGAAGGCGGCGTGGATCTGCGCCAGCCTCGGAGCCAGAGGCGCCGGTCCCGAAAGGAAGACCAGCGCCCGGGAAGGATGATGCGTGGCCTTGTGGAAGCCCCGCAGCGCCTGGAGCGTGAGATCGGGGATGGCCTCGGGATCGCCGCCGGAACTCCACCGACAGGGCGTCTCGGGGAACAGGGCCGCGCGCAGACGCAACGCAAGCCAGGCCTCCGGATCGGCGAGATGGCCGCGCATCTCGTTGAAGACCACGCCGGTCAGCTCCGGACCCCGTTCCGAGCGCCGCAGACTCCAGGCCTCCTGAGCGAAGGCCTCCTCCCTCAGCAGCGGATGCAGGACGGCGTCGAGGCAGACCTCCGTCAGATTGGCGAGATCCGCCGCCAGAGGGCTCGCGAAATGATAGGAGGTCAGATCCGCCCAGGTCGAGGCGTTGAGATGGCTGGCCATGCTGGCCGCGTTGAGCTCGGCGAACTGCTGATCGCAGGGAAAGCGGCGCGAGCCCCGGAAGATCATGTGCTCCAGCACATGCGCGACGCCGGAATCGTCGCCGGGGCTGGTCGGGAAGCTGATCGAGAACTCCGATTCCGGCCCCTCCGTCTCCAGCGCGAGGATCCGCGCCCCCGTCGCGCGATGCCGCAGCCGCAGAGCCCGCCCTTCGGCGAGGATCGCCTCTCCGACGATCTCGAAATCCGGATTTCTGGAATCTGGCGTCATGCTTCTGCGGATCCTGTCCTGTTGCGCGGCGGGCGGCCATTGCTATCGTATTGATTGCATGAAGGTCGCCCCTCATGCGGGCGATGGTTCCGGGCGCCCTGCGCAGGATTTTCCGGAAGGCGGGCCTCGTTCAGCAACCGTTCAGTCATCGTTCATCAGACGACGTATACCTCTCAAACACGTCCCGGCGTTGCTTTCGTTTTCCCTCCCCGCTTGATGAATGGTGATTGATCTTGAACGCCATAGACCCTGACGCCCTCGTCGTCCCTCCGAGGACCTCCGCCTTCAGACGCCCCCTTCCCACCCGCATCGCGCCCGGAGAACGGGTCTCCGCGCAGGACATCACCGCGATTCTCTGCGTCCGGCTCCACGAAGGCAACCCCTGGGCGGCCGACCGGCTGCGGCTCTTCGCCGAGCATTACGATCCTGCGCCGCGCGTGCTGGTGCTGGACTTCGGCTCGCAGGAGCCCTACGCGGAGATCCTCCGGTCCATCTGCGCCGGATGCGGCTTCGATCATCGCCAGGAACCGGACGAAGACACCTATTCGCCCGCCGCCGCCCATAATCGCGGCTTCGAGCACTCGACCACCGATCTCGTGTTCTTCTGCGACGTCGATTGTTTCGGCGCGCGCAGCCTCTTCGGCGATCTGGCCCGCGTCGCGACTTCGCTGCGGATGAAATCCGTGGTGGACGCCTCGCTCATCCTGCCGGTGCTGCACATGGGCGAAGCCGACACCGCGCGTTGCCTCGCCTGCGAGACTCCGGCCGAAAGATCCGCCTACCTCGACGCCTTCGGGCATTACGCCCAATATGCGCAGTTCCAGAAGGCCGACAATTTCTTCATCGCCCCCTATTCCAACATCTATCTGATCAACCGCCGGATGTTCGACCTCTGCGGCGGCTATGATGAAAGATTCAGGGGACATGGCTCCGAGGATTTCGAATTCCTCACCCGTCTGGGTCTGCATGCGCAACACGTCCCCGGCGCGGCGAATCTGACTCTCGATCGCTACGGGCCTCTGGGCGCGGAGTTCTACGAAGCCAAGCCCTATGTCGGATTCCGGAGATTCTTCGAAGCCATGTCCCATCCCGCCGACAGCTTCGGCCTCAAGATCCATCACCTGTGGCATCCCCGTCCGGCCGCCGAGGACTGGCAGAGCAAGAACGACTGGAAACGCGCCAGACTCCAGGCCGCCTTCGCCGATTACGTCGGGCAGCCGACCAATCTGCTGAAGATCGATTTCCTGCGTCGGGAGAAGACCGTCTACTGCCTCTGCAAACACCCGGATCAATGGGCCTATCACCTGCCCCTGAGGCTGGCGGGCTACCGGACGGTGCTCGTCGATCAGGACGATCCGGCGACCATCGCCCGCGTGAGCCGCGAACTCGTGGCCGACGACGCCAGCGCCATCTCCATCTTCAACCCCTACATGAAGAGCCACGAGGGCTTCCGTCCCCTGTTCATGCTCGCGCAGGATCTGAAGCGCACGGTCGTCGTGATCGAGCGCGGCGCCTTGCCGAACTCGATCTATTACGACGACGACGTGGCCTACGCCTCGCCCAACTTCTCCGAAGAGGCCTTCGCCCGGGCCTCCTTCTCCAACGCGGAGCTGGCCGACGCCCGGGATTACGTCGAGACCCTCCGTCAGGGCGCCGCCACCCTGGAGGCCATGGACGGATACGCCGAAACCGAAGCCCGCCATCCCTGGCTCGCCCATCTGACGCGCCCCGTCTGCTTCATTCCGCTTCAGCTCGAAGAGGACATGGCGGTGACGATGTTCGTCCGGGGCGAGGAATCCTACGCCGGATTCGCGGCCTCCCTGAACGCCCTCGTCGCGGAGAACCGGGACGTCATGTTCATCGTCAAGCCGCATCCGCTCTCGAAGGGCGACCAGATCCTCCCCGCGAGCAACCTGCTCGTCGCCGAGCGGAGCGACAACATCCACTTCCTGCTCGACGCCGCCTCCTTCACGCTCTGCTACAATTCGGGCGTGGGGCTTCTGTCGGTGCTGCACGAGAAGCCGACCTTCACGCTGGGCAACGCCTTCTACCGGCTTGCGGGCGCGGCGCGGCACTGCTCTTCGGCCCGCGAGGCCGTGGAGGCCTTCCGCGCCGGAGACTTCCAGCAGCCGAGGGAGGATCTCGCGACCCGGATCGCGGCCTGGTTCCTCCACCGGCGCTACTCCACCTTCTCGGCCGAGGACGTGATCCGCGATTTCGGCCACCGGAAGGCCCATGGCTACCGGAACATCCTGGTGACCAGCCTGCGCTGGCGCGACGTCTCCGTCGCCCTGGAGCGGCAGAGGGATACGGCCCCCTTCTCCTGGAAATGCTACATGACCGCCAGACTGGGCATGAGGTATCGCGAACCGGCGCCGGCTCCGCCGCCGAAGCCCCAGCCGAAGCCCGCCGCTCCGGCGCCTGCGGCCGCCGCCAGACCGGCCGCTCCCCCGGCGCCCCCCGCCCAGACGGCGCCCGCCGCTCCGGCGAAGCGTCAGGCGGAGCCCGCGCCCCATACGAACGAGCTGATCAAGTCGACCCGGAAATTCCGCCTCTATTCCCTGGCCTATGCGCCCTTCCTCTCCGACCGGCAACGCGAGCGCCTCCGGAACAATCCGCAGGATTTCTTCGACAAGTCCACCCATCCCATCTCGAAGATGGGCAAGGCCATGTTCAGGCGGCAGCTTTCGGCGGCGGTCTGAGTCCGGCGGAGACGCGGCCCTCCCGGCGGCCTTCTCCGGCCGCCGGATCCCCTCCGCTCAGAGCGGGCGGACGGAGAGGATTTCGAGCGGCGTGGTCCGGCCGCCCGCCTCGAAGTCGACGATCTCGCCCGGCTCGGCCTCGTCGAGCGCCCGCGCCAGAGGCGAGGTCCAGGCGAGGAGGCCCCGCAGGGGGTCGGCCTCGTCCTCTCCGACGATCCGCAGGGTCTGGAGGCCCTCCGGACGCCGGACGACCACCTCGGTTCCGAAGCCGACCGCCCCGGCGCCCGGATCCTGCCGGAGAAGGCGCATGCTGGCGCGGCGCGCCTCCCAATAGCGCAATTCACGCCGCAAGGGCTCGGCCTCCTGCTCGGCGAGGCCCTCCAGAGCGCGCCGCAGCCCGGCGATCCGCTCCAGGATGAGTCCGGCGCCGCGTTCGGTCACCAGATTGGGCGCGGAGCCCACAGGAATGTCCGGCTGAGGCGCCTCCGGCGCATCGTCGTTCTCCTTCACGAAGGCGCGGCTCATCTTCCACCTCCCGTCCCGCCGAAACCCGCAGACTCGCATGTCGGGAGCCCCGGGCCAAGCCCCGAAGGCCTCAGGGCGCGGAGGCCGCAGAGGCCGCGGCGGCGGGCGCGGGCGCGGGCGCGAGCCGCGTGCGGATCTCCCGGCTCAGCGGCGCCGAAGCCGCGCCCAGATGGCTCGGGCGGCCCGGCAGCCCCATCGGATAAAGCCGCTCCTGCTGACGCACATAGGCGGCGGATTTCGGGCCGCAGAGCCGGGCGCGCATGTCCTCGGGCGCGGCGGCCGGATCGTTCGGCAGATCGGTCAGACGCAGCCCCAGGCCCCGGACGTCGCCTTCGAAGGCGGCCTCCAGCAGGGCGGCGGCCCTTTCGTTGCGCTCGCGGTCGGTGGTGGCGCCGAGCACCACCGCCACCACGCGCCGACCATCCCGCACGGCGAGGCTCACGAGATTGCGGCCCGAAGCGCAGACGAAGCCCGTCTTCAGCCCGATGGCGCCCGGATAGCGGGTCAGGAGCTGGTTGAGGGAGGGCAGCCTCCGGTCGTTGAGGCTCACCTCGGAGAGGCCGAAGAAAGGCAGGCGCTCGGGAAACATCCGGTCGATCGCCGCCGCGAGGATCGCCAGATCCCGGGCCGTCGAGACCTGGGCCTTGTCGAAGAGGCCCTCGGGATTGACGAAATGCGTGCCGGTCATGCCGAGCCGCCGGGCCGCGTCGTTCATCCTCTCGACGAAGGCCGCCTCGTCTCCGGCGAGGGTCTCCGCGATGGCGACGGCGGCGTCGTTGGCCGAAACGCCGAGCATGGCGTAAAGCGCGTCCTCCAGAGACATGACGCTGCCCGGCGCCAGACCGGACTTCACCGATTCCGCCCCCAGCGCGTTCTCCGAGAAGACGACCTCGTCGCCGAGCGTCACGATCCCGGCGCGCAGGGCCTCGAAGGCGACGAAGGCCGTCATCAGCTTGGTGGTGGAGGCCGGATACCAGGGGCGTCCGGCGTCCTCGGCCTGGAGGACCTCCAGGGTCTGGGCGTCGATCGTCAGCGAGGGCGTCGCCCGGGCGGGGGCCGCGAGGGTCAGGAGCAGGGCGCAGAAGAAGGCGCGGGTCAGCATGATCGGGGCTCGGCGGAGTTCAGGGACAAAGGCTCCAATCTCCAGATTTCCGCAGATGAAACAAGCTGATCTTGCGCCGCACGCGTCCGGTCTCCGCAAGGGAGGCCGGACGCGGCTCCGCCGGATCCCGCTCTGGAGCGTTCAAACGCTCCAGGTTCTTGTCTGGTCGCCTTTTCGCGACGCGAAGCCATCCGGCTTCGCTGGACAAGGCTCTAGTTGGGCCTTGGTTCGCCGCTCGAGCTGACGGAGGGCTGAGGCAGGGAGGGGATCCAGACGCCGAACTCGACCTCGCCGCTTTCGCCGGGCGCAAGGGCCCCGTCGAACGGAAAGAGGATCTCGCCTTCCAGAGGCTCCATGAAGACCACCGGCAGGACAGGCGGCAAGGGCGTCAGCCCCGGAGGATGCGAGATCACCCGACCCGGCGCGCCCGGATAGAACAGCGTTCCGCTCGGCGTGTGGTCATGGATCCGCACCCGCCTGACAGGCGTCACGCCGCGATTCTCGAAGCGGATCCGGTAGACCACGCAATGCCCGGACCCGATGGACAGCTCGACGGCCGTGAAGCCCGCCTCTCCTGCGTCCGGGACGCCGTTGCAATCGGCGTCGACGGCCTGGAGCTTGCGCGCGAAGATCGCCCCCGACCCGTCGCCCCCCACCCGCGTCAGGTCCGCGACCGAGGCCGAGCCCGAAACCCCGCCCCTGACCACCCGCGCCGTCAGGCGGGTCAGATCGCTCCAGCCGCCGGGGGCCTCCTCGGGGATCTTCGTCACCAGCCAGAAGAGATGATCTCCGGCGGGGATGGAGGTCGAGGCGCTCCAGTCCCAGAGCGCGTCGCCGGGGCCATGGACGCCGTCGCCGTCGTCGCGATAGAGCGCCCAGGTCAATCCGCGCTCCGAAGCCGCCTCGAAGCTCGCCGCGCCCCCGCCCAGACCCTGGCCGATCTGCAGCCGATGGGCGTAGATCGCCAGCTGGCCCGCCGGAACCTCGGCCTCATGATCGGGGCTGAGCAGGAGGGTCAGGTCCTGCTGGGGGCGGCAAGCCGTCAGGGCGTTCAGCGCCATCTCCCAGGGCGCGGCCGGATCGTCCGAGAAGCGCGTCAGACCGATCTGGAGGTTCTGGACCCTGCCGTCGAAGCCGACGATCACCCGCCCCTCCTCGCCGGTCGGCGAGCTCGCCAGCACGCCGACGGCGTCGCCGCCCGAGAGGCTCACCGAGCCGCCGCCCGACATCCGCGGAAGAAGGGTCGCTCCGGCCCATACGCCCATGACGCCGACATATTCCAGACCTCCGGCGTCGCCGCCCAGGCCGCGCAGGTCCATCCTCAGGCCCTCCACGGGCGCGGAGAAGCTGATCTCCACGACGCTCTGTCCCGCGCCGCGCAGCGCGAGGGCTGCGGCTCCGCCCGGCCCCACGGCGCCGACGCCGATCTGGCTGACGGCGGGCGGAAGGTGGTCGACGACCGTGAAGAAGCCCTCCAGCTCTCCGAACCGCAGGACGCCGCTGGAGGCTCCCGCAGCCCAGGAGGTCGAGGCCCAGTCCACCCCGATCTCGCCCAGAGGGCAGACCGCCGCTCCGACCGGCGGAGCCGTCCCGCGCACCGGAACGGCCGAAGCCTGATCCTGATCATCCTCGTCGGGGTCGCCGTTGCCGGGGATGGAGTCCACGTCCTCCAGAGGCGCGCCGAGAGCGTCGGTCATCGCGATCACTTCGGCGACGTTGGTCCAGCTCCCCGTCGCGAGGGGCAGGACGCTCAGGAACAGACGGGCCTCGCCGCCCAGAGGCAGGGCCGAAGTCAGGCTCCAGAGGCCGCTGACCAGATCATAGGTCCCTTCCGCCGAAGAGGCGCTCATGAACAGATAGCCCGACGGCAGGAGATCGCGCACGACCAGGCCATGAGCCGCCACATCCCGCGCATTGCGGAGCGTCAGGGTGAAGTCGATGGGGAAGCCCATCAGGGGGGCGGGATCGGAGATGCTCTTGGTCAGGGAGACGTCGGCGCGGTGGAAGGGGAAGACTTCGGCGGAAGCCGCGTTGTTCGCGGGCTCGGGATCATGAGCGTTCGAGGCGGCGGAGGCCTCGTTGAGCCAGGATCCGCTCGCAGCGACCCGGGCGACGATCGTCAGGGAGGCGACGCCGTCTCTGGCGAGGTCGCCGAGGCTCCAGAGGCCTGAGGCCGGATCATAGGCCCCTCCGCCGTCGTCGGAGACATGGAGGAGGCCCGAGGGCAGGAGATCCGTCACGACGGCGGATTCTGCGGTCGAGGGGCCGAGGTTGGTCAGGTTCAGGGTGAAATGCGCCAGATCGCCGACATTGGGCGTGGCGAGGGCGACGGTCTTGGTCAGGGCGAGGTCGGCCACGGGCAGGGCGTCCACCATGGCGGCGGCGACGTCGTTGGCGGGGTCGACGTCATGCGAATCCGTCGTGACGCTGGCGATGTTCTCGTGGAGGCCCGAGGGCCGGATCCGCGCCGTGATCTCCAGACGGGCGGTCGCCCCGGCGGCCAGAACGCCGTGCGTCCAGAGGCCCGAGACCGGATCATAGGCTCCTCCGCCGTCATCCGAGAGATATTCGAAGCCCGAGGGCAAGAGATCCGTCACCCGGACGTTCGTGGCGGGGATATGCCCGGCGTTGCGCACGGAGAGGGTGAAGACGACCTCGGAGCCGACCAGAGCCGTCGGCGGATCGGCGGTCTTGGTCAGGACGAGATCGACGTCGTCGTCCTGAATGGAGATGGCGGTGGTCTGGAGCGCTCCGGGGCCGCAGGCGCGCGTATTGGCGATGGCGTAGACGTTCGCGGGATCGGCCTGCATCTCGAGCTGGATGGTTTCGAGCGCCTCGAGGACCTCGTCCTGAAGGATGGTCAGGCCGAGGGGAAAGCGCTGCGCGGCGTAGACGCCGGGCGGGACGAGGATGGAGAAGAGATCCGTTCCGGAAGGCGTCGTGTAGTCCACCCCGAGGACGGCGGTTCCGCCGGTCACGCGGGCGTAGACGTTCATGGGAGCCGTCACGGTCCCGTCCACGATCAGCGCGGGAAGGGAGGCCGCAGGCGGAGTCCCGCCCTCGATCAGCAGGCCGCCGGCGGCGGCGAACTCCACGAAGGGCGAGAGGATTATATGGACATCATCCAGAAAATTGCCGGTGGAGCCGCTGTTCCCAGACCGGAACTGAATCCTGTAAAGACCGGTCGCGCCAGCGAACCTGACGGCGCCGGTCGTGTTCTCGTTCACCAGCCATCCTGCGCCTGCGCTCGTCGTCTGCGTGGCCAGAAGCTGCACGATGTCGTTGGAGTTCGTCGGGCTGGCGATTTCATAATAGGCGATCTGAGGATTGGCGCCCCCGGTGCGGTTGCGATGGGCGAAGCGCCAGCGCAGAGGCTCGTCGTTGAGGAGGCATATCTCCTGATAGAGCGCTCCGATCAGATTGGCGTTCAATTCGGCGAAATAGGAGCCGGCGTACGAGGGAGTGCTCTGGGTATTGGTCTTGTGCCAGATTTCGATCTTGTGGTCCGTTGCGGTGGTCGACCAGCCGGGCACGTCGATTTCATCATACAGGGTTACGAAGGAGCCGGGAGAGCCGGGCGGCAGGACCGCCCCGTTGAGGAGCGGATCCTCGAAATCCGGATTCGTGACGGTGCGGAGCTGCGCGGAGGCCGGAGAGGCCGCCAGAAGGCCGCAGAGAATCACCCCGGCGAATCCTCCCGCCGCAAGCCGATCGCGGAGCGCGCCGAAGCGCGACGGAAGCTGGGGTCGAACGGGCGCGAGCATGGGGCCTCCTGGGGGAAATCCGGCGCGATCCTGCGTCGGGCGACGGGCCTGAACCCGACCGCAACAGCAGAAGACCCCTCAAATGCTGAGAAATTCCTATGATCCGCCTCTCGGAGGTTGTATTTTCGCCCTCCGGGCCCGTCTCAACGAAAAGACGTGAAGCGCGACCTCTGGACGCGGAGACGTAGCGGAAGGCTTGTGCGTCGCCTCATCCCGAAGGCGGGCTGTCCGCGCCGCCCGACCCCCGGGTTTTCCCGATTCCCCGGAGGGGTCGTCCGGTCCGGATTCGCGTCGCGGGCCAGGAGTCCGGGCGAACGCATCCCGGGATGTCGCGATTCGCCGAAATCCTCTCCCCTGCATTTCCGCGTCAACACCCTCATTGGTGGATTTTTATCTGAAACTTCCCGCTTCCGGTGATTGAGTGAAGGAGTTTCTTCATGGTTCACGAATATATGACGTGCAGTGAACTTCAATCCTGAACGCATGGCCTGCGGCTCGCCGCTTCGCCGTGGTCCGACGCAAGGAGACGTCATGGCGCTCACCCTCTCCAAAGGGCAGAATCTTTCGCTCACGAAAACCTCCCCGGGCCTGACCAGGGTGCTGATCGGCCTCGGCTGGGATCCGCGCGTCACGGACGGCTCCGGCTTCGATCTCGACGCCTCCGCCTTCCTGCTCGGAGAAAACGGCAAGGTCCGTTCGGACGCCGACTTCATCTTCTACAACCAGATGACCTCGGGCTGCGGCTCGGTCTCGCACACCGGCGACAACCGCGACGGAGCCGGCGACGGCGACGACGAGCAGATGAAGGTCGATCTCTCGAAGGTGCCCGCCCATGTGCAGCGCATCGCCGTGACGGTGACCATCCATGACGCCGAACAGCGTCGCCAGTCCTTCGGCCAGGTGGGCAACGCCTTCATCCGCATCGTCAACGACGAGAACGACTCCGAAGTCGTCCGCTACGAGCTGTCGGAAGACTACTCCACCGAGACCGCGATGGTCTTCGGCGAGCTCTACCGCCATGGCGGCGAATGGAAGTTCCGCGCCGTGGGACAGGGCTATGCGGGCGGCCTGCGCGCCATGTGCCAGCAATACGGCGTCAACATCTGACGCGAAGCTCCGGCCTCTTCCCTCCCCTGTCTCCAGAAGCTCAGGAGCCATCATGGCGGTTTCGCTTTCCAAGGGCGGCAACGTCTCCCTCACCAAGGAGGCCCCCGGCCTCTCCTCCGTCACCATCGGCCTCGGCTGGGACGCGCGCGTCACCGACGGCGCGGCCTTCGACATCGACGCCTCGGTCTTCATCTGCGGCGAGAACGGCAAGGTCCGTTCGGACGCCGATTTCGTCTTCTACAACAATGCGGTCGGAGCGGGCGGCGCGGTGCGTCACCTCGGCGACAACCGCAGCGGACAGGGCGACGGCGACGACGAACAGCTGCGGGTCGACCTCAAGGCCGTGCCCGAGGACGTCAAGAAGCTCGTCTTCGCCGTGACGATCCACGACGCCGCCGCGCGCGGCCAGAACTTCGGCCAGATCGGCAACGCCTTCATCCGCGTCGTCAACGACGCCGACGGCAAGCCGATCACCCGCTACGACATGAGCGAAGACCATTCCGTCGAGACCGCCATGATCTTCGGCGAACTCTATCGCCATGGCGGCGAATGGAAGTTCAAGGCCGTGGGCGCGGGCTTCTCGGGCGGGCTCGGACAGCTCGCCTCCAGCCATGGCGTGAACGTCGGCTGAGGTCGACGCGGATCGGGCTCTCGGCGCCCTTCGGGGCTTCGGCGGCCGGATCCGCCCTTCCAGCATATCCGCCGGATCTTCGCGGCCCGGGCCTTCCGGGCGCGCCGGACCGGCGCGTTTTCAGCACAAGGCCACAGAAGATGATCGGACTGGAGCTTCAGGCGGGGGGGAACGCGCCGATCCCCGAAACGGCGCAGGTCGAGATCCGGCTGCCTTCGGGCGCCGGGATCGACGTCTCGGCCCTGCAGACCTACGCCGACGGCAAGGTGCGCGGCGACGGCGACATGTGCTTCTTCAACCAGCCCTCGATTTCGGGCGGCGCCCTGGTCCTGCAACGGGCCGCCCCGGATCGCGCGAGCTTCACGCTGCGGCTCGCGAACCTCCCGGCCGCGGTGGAGAAGATCGTGATCGCCGCGACGCTCGAAGGCGCCGGGAATTTCGGCCAGCTCGCGGGCGAGATCGCGCTCTCGACGGGCGACGTGGTCCTGCGCATCCCCGTGGCGGGGCGCGCCGAGAAGGCCCTGATCCTCGCCGAGGTCTACAGACGCAACGGACAATGGAAGATCCGCAACGTCGGCCAGGGCTTCAACGGCGGCCTTGCGGCCCTCGCGACCCATTTCGGCGTCTCGGTCGCCGAGGCGAAGCCCGCGCCGCGCCCCTCCCCCGCTCCGGCGCCTGCTCCGGCCCCCGCTCCGGCTCCGGCCCCCGCTCCGGCGGCCAGGCCTCAGGTGAATCTCTCGAAGATCTCCCTGACCAAGGCCGAGAGCAAGATCAGCCTCAAGAAGCAGGACGGCCGCTTCGGCAAGATCCGCGTGAACCTGAACTGGAACCAGAAGAAGCGGAAGGGCCTCTTCGGGCTCGGCGGCGGCGGGATCGACCTCGATCTGGGCGCGCTCGTGGAGAGCGTGAACGGCGACCGGACGGTCGTCCAGGCTCTGGGGCGCACCTTCGGCGATTACGACTCCTTCCCCTTCGCGCGGCTGCTGGCCGACGACCGCACCGGCGCCTCCACAGACGGCGAATGGCTGGAGATCAACGGCGACCGCTGGACGCAGCTCCGTCGGGTCCTGATCTACGCCTTCATCTACGAGGGCGTCCCCAACTGGTCCGAGACCGACGGCGTGGTGCGGGTGATCGTGCCCGACCAGCCCGAGGTCGAGGTCCGGATGAACGAACATGGTTCGCCTCTGGGGCTCTGCGCCGTGGCCCTGCTGGAGAACGTCGGCGGCGAGATCCGCGTGAGCCGCGAAGTCACCTTCCACAAGGGCCATGAGCCTCTCGACCGGGCTTACGGCTGGGGCATGCGCTGGACCGCCGGCCGGAAATGAGCCGTCGGCCCTTCCCGGACTCCTCATCGGCGCGCCCCCCCGAAGCGGGCGTGCGGCGCATCGGAACACAGGAAACATCATGACCACACCCCCTGCGGACAGATCCATGCTGTCCTATCTGAAATGGGCCTTCATCGTCACGGGTCTGGGGCTCGTCCTGGGCGCGGTTCTGGGCTGGCGGACCACGGGCACCTTGAGCGGCATGGCGTCCATCGTCTTCATCTGCGCGGTTCTGGCGGTTCTGGAGATCTCGCTGTCCTTCGACAACGCCATCGTCAACGCCAACAAGCTGAACACGATGTCGGCGGTCTGGCGTCAGCGGTTCCTGACCTGGGGCATCCTGATCGCGGTCTTCGGCATGCGGATCCTCTTCCCGCTGCTGATCGTGATGCTGGCGGCGAAGATCGGCCCCTGGCAGGCGGTGACGCTGGCCGCCTCCGATCCCGACGAATATTCGCGCATCATGCAGGGGGCGCATCTGCCCATCGCGGCCTTCGGCGGCACTTTCCTGCTGATGGTCGCCCTGAGCTTCTTCTTCGACGAGGAGAAGGACGTCCACTGGTTCGGCTGGATCGAACGGCGCATGGCCTGGCTCTCGTCGATCAAGGGCGTCGAGATCGCCATCGTGCTGAGCCTGATCCTGGCCTTCTCGCGGCTCGTTCCGCCCGACCAGATCCAGAGCTTCGTGATGTCGGCGATCTACGGCCTGCTGACCTTCCTGCTGGTGCAGGTGGCGGGCGAGCTGCTCGACGCTTCGGACAAGGCGCTCAAGGGCGCGGCCAGCGGCGGGCTCGGCGCCTTCCTCTATCTGGAGGTGCTGGACGCCAGCTTCAGCTTCGACGGCGTGATCGGCGCCTTCGCCCTGACGCACAACCTCTTCGTGATCGCCATCGGCCTCGGCATCGGCGCGATGTACGTGCGTTCGATGACCATCATGCTGGTCGAGAAGGGCACGCTCTCGACCTATCGCTATCTGGAGCACGGCGCCTTCTGGGCGATCCTGATCCTCTCGGTGATCATGTACGTCCAGACGACGGGCCTGCACATCCCCGAGGTGGTCACCGGCCTGGGCGGCGCGGCGCTGATCGGCGTGGCGCTCCTGGCCTCGATCCGCTGGAACAAGGCCAATCCCGACGGCGAGGAGGATTCCCGCGAACCGGCGGAGATCCTCGCCGCTCCGGCCGAGTGATCCGTCTGCGCGCGTGATCCGTCTCCGTTCGGGGGCCGCCCTGCGGCCTCCTGCGGAGCGGCCCGACCGGAGCTTTCCCCTGCGGCGCGCCGATCCGGGCGCGCCGCCTCATCCTGCAAGGCCCCCGGCTCGGGAAGCCGCCGGAGCCGCAATCCCCACGATCAGGAGACCCCATGCGCAGATTGCCCGTCTATCTTGTCCTCGACGTCTCCGGCTCGATGAGCGGAGAGCCCATCGAGGCCGTCCGCAACGGCATGAAGATGCTCGTCAGCACCCTGCGCAGCGATCCCTACGCCCTGGAGACCGCCTGGCTCTCGGTGATCCTCTTCGACGGCTCGGCGCGCCAGGCGACTCCCCTGACCGAGCTGATCGCCTTCCAGATCCCCGACATCGGCGCGGGCTCGACCACCTCGCTGGGCGCGGCGCTCAAGCTGACCGGCGAATGCATCGAGCGGGAGGTGGAGAAGACCACCGCCTCCTCGAAGGGCGACTGGAAGCCGCTGGTCTTCCTGATGACCGACGGCCAGCCCACCGACGACTGGCGCAAGGGCCTCGCGGAGTTCCGCAAGGTGCGGACCGGCATGGTCATCGCCTGCGCCGCCGGGCCCAGCGCCGACGCCTCGCTCCTCAAGGAGATCACCGAGGTGGTGGTGGCGCTCGACACCGCCGACAGCAGCACCATCGGCGCCTTCTTCAAATGGGTTTCGGCCTCGGTCTCGACCTCCTCGAAGAAGGTGGACCTGAACAAGTCCGACGCCGACGCCCTCGACGAACTGCCGCCGCCGCCGCCGCAGATCAACCTCGTGTGACGCTCCGGCGCGGAGGGCCTTCCGGATCCTGCGCGCCTCCTCCGGCCCCATCGCGGGAGAAGATCCCATGAGACGTCTGCCCGTCTATCTGCTTCTGGACACCTCCGGCTCCATGAAGGGCGAGCCCATCGAGGCCGTCAACACCGGCGTGCGCGCCATGATCGGCGCCCTGCGCCAGGATCCCCATGCGCTGGAGACGGTGCATGTCAGCATCCTGACCTTCGACCGCGAGGCCAACGTGGTCCTGCCGCTGACGCCGCTCGACACGCTGCAGCTGCCCCGGATCGTCACGCCCGAGTCCGGCCCGACCCATCTGGGCCTCGCGCTGGAGGTGCTGGCGGAGCGGGTCGGGCGGGAGCTGCGCAGATCCACCGCCGAGACCAAGGGCGACTGGGCGCCCTATCTCTTCGTCATGACCGACGGCCGCCCCTCGGACGTCCAGGCCTTCGCCGAGCAATGTCCGGTCGTGCGCGGGCTCGGCTTCGCCAGCGTCATCGGCTGCGTGGCCGGCCCCAAGGCCCGCAGGGAGGATCTGGAGCCTCTCTGCGACCATGTCGTCGCGCTCGACACCATGGACGGCGCGGGATTCGCCGGGTTCTTCCGCTGGGTCACCAGCGCCATCGCGAAGGGCGGCCAATCCGTCGGGGTCGCCGGGGCGACGGATCTTCCGCCGCCGCCGCCTGAAATCCAGGTCGTGTTCTGAGGAGGCGCCCATGCGCAGATTGCCGATCTTCTTTCTCGTCGACGTCTCGGAATCCATGGCGGGCGAGAACCTCTACAAGCTCGAAAAGGGCCTTGGCGCGGTGGTCTCGGCGCTGCGCAAGGACCCCTACGCCCTGGAGACCGCCTGGCTTTCGGTGATGGTCTTCGCGGGCCGGACGCGGGTGTCGGTCCCTCTGACCGAGCTGACCCTCTTCCAGACTCCCGAACTGCCCATCGGCGGCGGGACGGCGCTCGGGGCGGCGCTCGACCGGCTGATGGACGAGATCGACCGCACGGTGACGGTCTCGACTCCCGACCGCAAGGGCGACTGGCGGCCCATCGTCTTCCTGCTGACCGACGGCCATCCCACCGACGACGCTTCGGCGGCTGTGGCGCGCTGGAACCGCGCCTATCGCAGCCGGGCGCATCTGGTGGCGGTGTCCATCGGCGGCGGAGCGGATCACGAATTGCTCAAGCGCCTGACCGAGGACGTCGTGGTGTTCAACGATCAGGCGCCCGACGCCTTTTCGCGCTTCATCGGCTGGGTCACGCTCTCGATCCAGAGCCAGAGCCGCAGCGTCAGCGCGGGCGAGGAGGGCAAGCTGAGCCTCGCCAAGGGCGAAGCCGATCTGCTGGCCAGACCCGGCCCTTCCGCCCGGCGCGGAGAAGAGGCGGGCGTGGACGACCGTTTCGCGGTCTTCGTCGGGAGATGCGTCTCGACGAAGCTGCCCTATCTCGTGAAATACGAACGCCAGTATCGGGAGGCGGACACCCAGGATCCGGTGCTCGCGCGCGCGCTGCGCAAGAAGTTCTACCTCCTCAAGACGACGCTGCCTCTGAAGGCGAGCTATTTCGACCTCTGCGCCGAGGGCGAAGGCGCGCATCCTGCGGTGAAGGTGAACTCCATGGATCTGGTCGGCGGTCAGCCGCCTTGCCCGCATTGTCTCTCCCCGATCAGCATGGCGATGCACGGAGCGGGATGCGGAGGACTTCACTGTCTGCGCGGCGAGGGCGAGGCGACTTGTCCCTGGTGCGGCGCGCTCGGGTTTTACGGCGCCTCGGAAGGCGGCATGGAGATCGGAAGGGGTCGCGGATGAACCATCAGGCCTCCAACGAGAAAGCGGTCTGGACCAGCTTCGACCGCCTCGCCCACATGCTCTCCGATCTCGACTGGCCTCCGGCCGCGGAAGGCGAGCACAGCTTCCATGGCCTGAACCTCGACGAGCGGCGGATCCTGCGGCTCCTCATGCTCGCCCCGGAGCGGCGAAAGGAGGCGGCTCTTCCCTGCGCGCCTGCGCCCGCCGCCGAGCCGCCTCCTCCTCCGGAGCCCATCCCGCCGCTCCTCGCTCAGGATCGGGAGGCGACGTCCCTTGCGCCCGCCCCCCTTGCGCCAGTTCCGGAGGCCGCGGCCTCCGGCCCGACGCCTCCGGCTGGCGCGCCGGATCCGGCCGGGCCTCTCCCGTCCTTCGCCGAACCCGAGGCGCCGCCTGCGTCTGGCGCCATGGCTTCTCCGGCGCCGGAGATCCAGCCTCCGAGCCCCCGGGAGGAGCCCCCACCCGCGCAGATCCCTGACCTGCAGCCCCCTCCCGCGATGGTCGCCCCGCCGCCTCCGACGACGCTGGAAGCCTTCGCTCACGCCCCGCGCAAGCCGCTTCTCCAGCAGCCTCCTTCCCTCCAGCGCCAGGCGTTCGACGCGGGCGGACTGGAGCCCGGACGCCGCTCCCTTCCGGCGAAGCAGATCAGCCTCTCGCTGCCCAACGCCCGCGCGGGCGAGCCCTACGAGGCGCTCCTGAACGATCACCTCGGCGAATGGCGCGACGAGGGCGGTCCTCTGAAGGATCCCCGCTTCATGGGCTCGGGCGGCGCAGGCGGCTCCGGGCTGGAGCTGGATTCCGCGACGGGCCGTCTGTCCGGCCGTCCGGGCGCGAGCGGCGACTTCACGTTGCGCATCGCCGGACGGCATCGCGACCGCCCTTGCGAGGTGACGGCCAGCCTGGCGGTGATTCCGGATCCGAAATCCCTCTGGGTCTACCGGGACAGCGACAGGAACGCCCCTCACTGGCGGCCCGACGAGGAGGCGCAAAGGATCGACTCGGGACCTCTCTTCGGCCTCGGCGCGAGCAAGCGCGGCCGCTCCCACGCCCGCGACGGCGGCTTTCGCGACGACGCCTTCAACATCCTCTCGGTCTCGCCCGAAGGCTGGACGCTCGGCGTCGTGGCCGACGGGGCGGGCAGCGCCCGCATGGCGCGGCGCGGCGCGGCGCTGGCGGTCGAGACCATGTCCCGGACCCTGCCGCCCCTGCTGCGCGAGCATGTGGAGCCCCATCTCTCCGATCTGCTCCCCAGAGCGGCGGCCAAGGAGCTCCAGGCGGCGGACCACCTGCATCAGCGCATGACCCACGCCTTCACGACCGCCGCCCACGCCGCCGTTTCGGCCATCCACGCCGAAGCGAAGGAGGCGGGCGACAGCGTCTCCGCCTACGCCACCACCCTCGTGGCGAGCGCCGCGCTCCGGACGCCGCAAGGCTGGCTGATCGCGGCCTTCGCCATCGGCGACGGCGGCGCGGTCATCCTCGACGCGCCCACCGGCCACGTGACGCCCCTCACCAGGCCCGACAGCGGCGATTTCGCCGGACAGACCCGCTTCCTGCACATGACGGAGTTCCGCGAGCCCGAACTCCTCGCGCGGCGGGTGGCCGTGACGCTCCTGCCGGATTTCACCGCCCTGATGCTCATGACGGACGGAATCACGGATCCGAAATTCCCCACCGAGACGGATTTCGCCGATCCGGCGCGCTGGACGGCCTTCTGGAGGCACGACCTGACGAAATCCGTGAACGTTTCGCCCGAAGACCCCGAAGCCGGAAGCCGGCTGCTGGACTGGCTGGACTTCTGGTCGCCCGGCAACCACGACGACCGGACCATCGTGATCCTGACTCCAAGGCGGGAGCCCTCCGCATGACGAGCGTCGTGAAGCTGACCACCCTCGACGGCAAGTCCGTCGAATACGTCGACGAGATGATCGCCCAGGGCGGCATGAAGGACGTCTATTTCAGTCCCGACCGCAGCTATGTGGTGGCCTTCTTCCGCGACGCCCTGGATCCCCAGGGCAAGGAGCGGCTGCGCTCCATCGTCGGAACCTACCGCGACGGGCTCTTCAACCAGGCGGGCGGCGACTACTGGAAGGATCTCTTCTGCTGGCCGGTCAGCCTCGTCGAGAAGGACGGGCGGATGGGCGTGGTGACGCCCGTCTATCGCCCGCATTTCTTCTTCGCCCATGGCTCGGTCAACGGCGACATGCTCGGGATCAAGGGCAAGGAGAAGGAAGGCAAATGGTTCGCCAGCGCCTCCAACCGCTCCAAGTTCCTGGCGCCGGAGGAGAAGGGAAGCTGGCTCACCCATCTCCAGATGTGCCTGAGCATCAGCCGCGCCGTGCGGAGGCTCCATGCGGCGGGTCTGGCGCATTCGGACCTGAGCTACAAGAACGTGCTCGTCGATCCCACCAGCGGCCGCGCCTGCATCATCGACATCGACGGTCTGGTGGTGCCGGGGAAATTCCCGCCCGACGTGGTCGGCACGCCCGACTTCATCGCGCCCGAAGTGATCTCCACGCAGCATCTGGCGAAGAACGACCCGAAGCGCAAGCTGCCTTCGGCGGAGACCGACCGGCACGCCCTGGCGGTGCTGATCTACATGTATCTGTTCTACCGGCATCCCCTGCGGGGCGGGAAGGTCCATGACCTCGACCCCACGAAGGACGAAGAGATGCAGATGGGCTCGAAGGCCCTCTTCGTGGAGCATCCCTCCGATGCGGGCAATCGCGTCAAGGCGGCCCAGCTGAACAAGGCGCAGCTGCCCTGGTGCGATCCGGCGCGCCTGCCCTACACGATCTCGGGGCCTCTCCTGAGCGACCTTTTCCGCAAGGCCTTCATCGACGGGCTCCACGCGCCCCAGAACCGCCCCACCGCCGACGAATGGGAGCGCGCCCTCATCCGCACCATCGATCTGGTGCAGCCCTGCTCCAACCGCTGCGAGATGGGGTGGTATGTCTTCGACAACACCAGCAAGCCGAAATGTCCGCATTGCGGAACGCCCTATCAGGGCAAGCTGCCGATCCTGAACCTCTACTCCAGCCGTCAGAAGGATTCCTATCGCCCGGACAATCACCGCGTGATGGTCTGGGACGGGCAATCGCTCTTTCCCTGGCACATGAACCGCAACTTCATTCCGAACGAGAACACCACGCCTGCGCAGCGTCGGAGGGTGGGGTATTTCCAGCGTCATGCGGGGGAATGGCATCTCGTCAACGAGGCCATGCCGGACATGCGGGACCTCGTCGCGAAAAGGGACGTCGCGATCGGCGGAAACGTCAAGCTGGTCGAGGGGGCGCAGATCCTCCTTTCGCGCGCGGAGGGCGGACGCCTCATCCAGGTGCAGATGTCCAACTGACGCCTCCCCGAGCCATGGCCGCCCTCCACGGACTTCAGCGGCGGGCGGCCGCCCCGGCCACGGCCTCCTGAAGCTCCTTCGCCCAGTCGGCGCCGCCCGAGGCCCGCGCCAGAAGCTGCGCCCCGACCATCGCCGCGAAGATCACCTGCGCCTCCCGCCGCGCCTCGGGATCGGCCTCCGGCGTCCGGGCGAGGAACTCCGCGAGCAGGGCCCCGGCCCCCGCGCCATAGGCCTCCCGGGCCGGAGGCTCCGCCTCGCCGGAGAGATGCGGGGCGTAGGCCAGCAGGGGACAGGCCCGGTCGCCGGGCCTGGGCCGGAAGTAATGGCGGAGGATCGTCAGGATGCGGTCTTCCTGCGGATCCTCCGCGCCTCCGGCGGCGCCCCGCCAGAAGGCGGCCGCCTGCGCGAAGGAGAGGGCGCAGGCCTCGCGGACCAGCTCCTCCTTCGAGGCGAAATGCCTGTAGAATCCGCCGACCGTCAGGCCCGCCTCCGCCATGACCTCGGCGACCGCCACGGCCTCGACGCCGCGCGCGCGAAAGAGGCGGCTGGCGCTCTCCAGGATCCGGATCCGGTTCCGCGACGCCTGCTCCGCCGACGAGCGCCCCATCTTCAGGCCTCCCTTCTGAAGGCCAGAAGCTTCGCGGTCAGCTCCTGGAGCGTCTCGTCCTTCTGGTTGAACGTCAGGCTGCGCGTCAGCACGATTCCCCGATCCGGCCGGGAGCGCGAGGGCGTGATCTCCAGGATCCGGCTCCGCACCCGCAGGACGTCGCCCGGACGCGTCGGACGCGGCCAGGAGATTTCGCCGCCCGCCCCGATGACCCCTTGCGCGAAGGGAAGGCTCTTCACGAGCAGATTCATCGTCAGGGCCATCGTATGCCAGCCGCTCGCGGCGAGGCCCTGAAAGAAGCTCCCGCGCGCCGCCTCGGGGTCGGTGTGGAAGGGCTGGGGATCGAAGCGGGTCGCGAAGGCGATGATCTGCTCTTCGTCGATCAGATGCTCTCCGCTCAGAAACTCCTGTCCGACCGCCAGGTCGTCGAGATGGAGAAGCGCGGGCGAAGTTCCGGAAGCCATCGGATGTCTCCTCGTCGAGGCCTGGACGCGCAGGAGGCGGCCCGAAACGGAGCGCCCGGAATAGATCATATGCGTAATCTATTCCGGCGCAAGCCGCCTCCGCCCGCCTTCATGGAAGATCACCCCTGCGGCGGCGCGTCCCCCGCCTCCGGGGCGGCTTCCGGAGAGGCCTCGGCGCGCGGATCGAGGACGAGGCTGCCCGGAGTCTGGGCGCGCGCCAGAGGCATGGTCGCGAAGCTCTCCGGCGCGGGCGGCGGCCCCTGGCGGCGGGACATCCGGAAGAGCGAGAAGACCGCCATGACGAAGCTGCATCCGGCGATGGCGAGGAACAGGCCATGCGGCCCCCGGGTCTGCATGAGTCCGGCGGCGAGCATGGGGCCGAACATCGTCCCGATCCCGTAGAGGATGAGCAGACCGCCCGCCGTCTTCACGAAATCCGAGCTCTCCACCATGTCGTTGGCGTGGGCCACGGCCAGGGAATAGACCGGATAGACCAGCCCCCCCATGAGGAAGGCCGTCAGGAAGATGGTCGCCGGATCGCGGCTGGCCATCATGGCGGCCGTCAGGGCGAGCGCCGCGCAGAGGAATCCGGCGGCGCTCATGACCAGCCGGCGGTCGATGCGGTCGGAGAGGCGCCCCAGCGGAAACTGCAGGAGGATCCCCCCCGCCATGGTCGCGACCAGCAGGGTCGAGATGCGGGCCCGGTCATAGCCGACCGCATTGCCGAAGACCGGCGCCATGTTGTTCCATGCGCCCTCCATCACGCCGCCCATGATCACGCCGACCGCCGCCGCGGGCGACGTCGCGAAGATGGCGCGCAGGTCGAGCCGGACCTCCGTCAGGGGCTTCGGATGGGCCTGACGGGACATGGCCGTCGGGATCACCGCCGCCGCGAAGGCGATCCCGCAGAGCATGAAGGGAGTCGTCAGCAACGGATCGGTGAAGGGCATGACGAATTGTCCGGTCATCACGGCGCCCATGGTCGCGACCATGTAGAGCGAGAAGACGAGCCCTCGGGATTCGTTGGTCACCCGCTCGTTCAGCCAGCTCTCGATGATCATGAAGGCGCCCGCCAGAGCGAATCCGCTGGCGCCCCGGATCAGGATCCAGACCAGAGGATGCACGATCAGGCCGTGCAGAAGGGCGCAGATGGCCAGAAAGGCCACCAGCGCCGTGAAGGCGCGCACATGGCCCGCCCTGCGCACGATCCCCGGCGCGACGAAGCATCCGAGCGTGAAGGCCACGGCGTATCCGGTGCCCAGAAGGCCGATCTCGTAGATCGACCAGCCTTCGAGCGCGCCCCGCACCGGCAGCACGACGCCCGACAATCCCGCTCCCACCATCATCAGGAAGGTGGAGAGCAGCAAGGAAACGATGGGAACGAGAGTGGAGCGCATCGCCTGACCTGCGATCATGGAGGATTCCGGCGAAGCCCCGGCGACGCGGACGCCGCAGGGCTTCGGGCGCGTCTGCATAGGCCTTCCCCTGCGCGCGCGCCAGACGATTCCCCGCTGACCGCAGACCCCTTCCCGGGCTATGATCGCCCGGAGCCGTTCAGGAGGAAGCCTTGCGCAATCCGCTCCGCAGCGCGATAGAGCGCAGCATCCACAAGATGACCGGCGCCGGAGCGATCAGCTTCGACGATCCCCCGGGAGACCCCGGGCTGCTCGGGCCGGATTCCGTCGCCTGGAAGGTGCACGCCGATTTCGTCCCGATGATCGCGGGCGGCGTCTCGGCGCTCATGACGCAGATGCTCCATCCGCTGGCCATCGCCGGAGTCTGGGATCATTCGAACTTCCGCGCCGACGTCATGGGGCGTCTGGCCCGGACGGCGCAGTTCGTCGCGGGCACGACCTACGCCGCGAGGCCCACCGCCGAAGACCTGATCGCCCGCGTGAAGCGGCGTCACGAGGCGGTGAAGGGCCTCGACGCCTCGGGCCGGGCCTACAGCGCGAGCGATCCGGCCTTGCTGACCTGGGTGCATGTGGCGGAGGCCTCGGGCTTTCTGGCGGCCTGGCTGCGCTTCGTCGACCCGACCCTGCCCGAGGACGAGCAGGACCGCTATTTCCGCGAGACGGCCCTGATCGCGGAGAAGCTGGGCGCGCAGGACATTCCCGTCACGGCTTCGGCGGTGGCGGCCTGGCTGCGCGACATGACGCCCGAACTGCGCTTCGACGACCGCACGCGGGAGGTTCTGGCGGCGATCTCGGCGGCGCCGGTGCGTCCTGCGGTTCTGGGCGTCTTCCGGCGTTTCGTGATGGCGGCGGGCTTCGAGCTCATGCCCGCGCCGATGCGCGCCCTGATCCCGCAGCAGGACCGCCCCCGGGCCCCCGGCGCCCTGCAGGCCATGGCCTGGGCGACTCCGGTCGGGAGATGGGCCATGCGCGACAGCGCGGCGAAGAAATCGCGCCGACGCGCGGCGGCTCCGGCCGGAACGCCCTGAGGCCCCCTCCCCCTGCGGGATCGCCTCGCTTCGGCGGACGGCCCGCCTTATGATTCCTCCCGAGCCCCGACGCCGCGCGCAGGGGCGAGTCTGGGGGGAATGAGATGTTGAAGAAACACAGGACCTTCGCGGTCATCGGCCTTGGCGCCTTCGGCAGCACGGTCGCCGGAGAACTGGCGAAATCGGGCCGTCAGGTGATCGGGGTGGATCTGGACGAAAGGCGCGTCGCGCAGATGGCCTCGGCGCTGCATTCGGCGGTGATCCTCGATTCCACCGACGAAGTCGCCCTGCGCGAGGCCGCCATAGATCAATACGACGCCGCCCTGATCGCCATCGGCCGCGACATTCAGGCCAGCATCCTCACCACGATGAACCTGCGGATGCTGGGGATCGGCGTCATCTGGGTGAAGGCGGCGAACAAGACCCATCACCGGATTCTCGTCAAGCTGGGGGCCGACCGCGTGATCCTGCCCGAACAGGAGATGGGGCGGCACATCGCGCAGATGCTGAACAATCCCATCGTTCAGGATTACGTCAGCCTCGGCAACGGCTACAGCGTCGTCAGCGTGGATGTTCCGGAGGGCCTGAAGGGGCGTTCCCTGGGGTCTCTGGGAATCGGCTCGACCCATGACCTGAAGATGCTCGGGCTGATGCGCGGCGCGGAGTTCCGCAGCTGCGACCGTCCGGACCTGACCCTCGAAAGGGCGGACAAGCTGATTCTCCTCGGCAAGCGGCCGGATCTGCGCCGCTTCGGCGACGCCTTGTGAGGAGAGCCGTCATGTCCGCGCATCTCGGATTTCTGGCGCGTCGTCTGGCGCGTCTGCCTCCGCCCATGGCTCTGGCCTCGCTCTACGCGGCGCTGATCCTGATCGGCGCCCTGACGCTGATGCTTCCCTTTTCGCGGAAGGTCTCCATCACCTGGTCGGACGCCTTCTTCACCTCGACCTCCGCCGTGACGGTGACCGGCCTTTCCGTGCTGGACGTGCACGCGGACTTCACCTTCTTCGGACAGCTCGCGCTCGCGACGCTGATGCAGCTCGGCGGCACGGGGCTGATGGTCTTCGCGGTGATGATCCTCGGCTCCCTGGGGCTTCCGGTCGGGATCACGGGACAGATCTATCTGCGCGAAGACCTCAACCAGAGCTCGCTCGGGCAATTGCGGACCCTGGCCCGGACGATCCTCAAGGTGGCGCTGGTCTGCGAGGCTCTGGGAGCCGCGGTTCTGGCTGTGACCTTCGTGCCGGATCTGGGCCTGATCCGGGGCCTCTGGGCGGCGGTCTTCCATGCGGTTTCGGCCTTCAACAACGCCGGATTCTCGAATCTGCCGCAGGGGCTCGCGCCTTACGTCGGGAATGCGGGGATGAATCTGGCCATTCCCGCGCTGGTGCTCCTCGGGGGGACGGGCTACGTCGTGCTGCAGGACGTGGCGCGTCAGAGGAACTGGCGCGCCTGGTCGCTGCATACGAAGATCATGCTGGCCGGCACGGCGATCCTGCTGCCCTGGTCGGTCGCGATGTTCGCGCTGCTGGAATGGACCAATCCCCTGACGCTCGGCGCGCTGGACGGCCTGACGGACCGCCTCTTCGCGAGCTGGTTCCAGGGCGTCGCCACGCGCACGGCGGGATTCAACACGGTGGACGTCGCCGGGATGCACGACAGCACCTCGCTGATGCTGATCTCGCTGATGCTGATCGGCGGCGGCCCCGCCTCGACGGCGGGCGGCCTGAAGGTGACGACCATGGTGGTGATGGTCATCGCGACGGTGGCCTTCTTCCGGCGACGCTCGCAGCTCAGCGCCTTCGGGCGAGGGATAGAGCTGGAGCAGGTGCTGAAGGTCATGGCCCTGACGGCGATTTCTCTGGTTCTGGTGTTTCTGGGGGTGTTCCTGCTGGCGTTGTCCCATGACGGGCATTTCCTCGACATCAGCTTCGAGGTGGCGAGCGCCTTCGGGACGGCGGGCCTCTCGCGGGGCTATACGGGGGAGTTGTCGGGCTTCGGACGGGCGGTGATCATGGCGATCATGTTTCTGGGCAAGGTCGGCCCCCTGACGCTCGGATTCTTCCTGGCGACGCAGGTTCCGCCACGCCTGCGCTATCCGGCCGGGAAGATCCATCTCGGATGACGGCGCCCCGAAAGGACAGGCCTCCTCCGGCTTGCGCAGAGGCGGGCGGCGTGGTTATGTCCTGTGCGGTTTGCGGAGGACATGAGCCTTGATGGATGAAAAATTCCTCTTCGCCGTGGGGCAGGCGACGAAAGAGATCAACGGCAATCTCTTCTCGACCCTGATTCCCATCGCCAGACGCGACGGAGATCCCGTCGTCGATCCCCGCGTGGAGTTCCCCAATCGCGGGCGCGTCTGGTGGATGGTCCGGGGCGCGAACACCGTGGGCTATGCTCCGCCGGGCTGCCTCGTGCTGGCGGGCGTCGAGGAATCGGTGATGCGCACCGCCGATCCCGACAAGGATCACTGGCAGGCGTTGCAGCCGACCCTGCCCCGCCTGACGGACTTCATCGAAATCCTGACTCCGCCGGACCCGCCCTCAGACCCCGCCGAGCTGCTCGACGGCTTCAGCATGATCTGCGACCACGAGCCGACGCGCTTCGTTCTGGTCCGGCTCGGCTCCAGCCTTTACGGCCCGCTCAAGATCATCCTGTCGGGGCCCGAGAACGACCGCGAGCTGCAGCCCGAGATCGGCTTCAGCAAACCCGCCGCGCCGCATCGCGTCCATCGTTTCGACATGCCCTCCTCCGGAGAGCGGCCGGGCCATATCCGGGCGCAGGTCCACGTCTGGCCTTCGGACCGGATGCTGGGCGAGAACCAGGGCCATCTGGTCCATTATGAGGCCATGACCGGCGCGCTCTTCGAGGAGCTGCGCAACGAGGCCGAGGAAGTCGACCTGGTGGGCGTCCAGGAGGCGCTGCGCCAGCTGTCCGGCGCGTATCAGTCGCGCAAGCAGCGTCAGGACTTCATCAACCGCTTCACCCCTCTCGTCGAGCAGGCCGAAGTCTCTCCGGCGGTCATGGACCGGGCCCGGAAGATTCTCGCAAGCCAGACGAACCATCTCGACGCCCTGAACGAATTCTTCGACGGCGTCCTCTCGGACGAAGCCTTCAAGCCCCGCATCGAGGCGGCCATCGACGCCCGCGTCGAAGCGCGCGTGACCGAACTGGCGGCGCAGATCGACGCCCGCGCTCAGGAGCGCGTCCGGGAGCTCACCCAGAAGCGGAGCGATCTCGAAACGCGGATTCAGGAGGAGGAGGAGCGCTTCCTCCGCGAAGCGGCGCGCCGCAGGCAGGAGCTGGAGCTGGATCTGGAGGCGAAGCGGCGCGAAGCCCGGGAGGAGACGGAGCGCCGGATCAACGAGCTCGAGGAGTTCGAGCAGATCGCCGCCCTCGGCCTGCAGGAGGCGACGGATCGCCTCTCCACGGAGCGCTCGGCCCTTCTGGGCGATTATCTCGCGATCGAGCCGCTGTTGCGGCGGCTGACCCGCGCCGAGGCCGCTCCGGCGGTCGAGGCCGCCGCGCCCGCGCCCGCGGCCTCTCCGGGTCTGGCCCTGCCCGCCGTCGCGCCGCGCGCGCCGCGCCCCCCCGCCTCCGAAGAAGACTTCTTCCAGCGCTTCTCGACGCATGTGGACGCCTGCGGATTCCGATTCGACAGGGAAGATCTTCTGGCCTTCCACCTCGCCGCCAAGCAGCGCGGCCTCGTCATCCTCGGCGGCATGTCGGGCACGGGCAAATCCTCGCTGCCTCTGCTCTACGCCGAAGCGCTCGCCGGAGAGGAGAGAGAGCCCGCCTTCCTCAGCGTGGATGTGAATCCCTCCTGGACCAGCCCCTCCGACCTCTTCGGCTATGTGGACGCGCTGGAGCGGCGGTTCATGCCCGCTCCCTCGGGCTTCTCTCGCCGGGCGATCCTCGCGGCCCACGAGCACCGCCACAACGGCCCCGAAGCGACGCTGCACGGCGTCTGCTTCGACGAAATGAACCTCGCTCAGCCGGAGCATTACATGGCTGACGTGATCCAGGCCGTCTCGCGCTCTCCGGGCCAGCAGGCCGTCAGCCTGTTCGACCCGCAGGCCGTGCGCCCGGACGATCCCTTCCAGCCCCATGCGCGCCTCGAACTGGCGCCCAATCTCCTGCTGTTCGGCACGGTCAATTTCGATGAAACCACGCGGCCGCTGTCGCTCCGGCTTCTGGACCGCTGCAGCCTGATCGAATTCCGCCCCTCGGGAACCCTGCCCTCCCTGACCGTGCGGGCCGCCACAGGGCGCGTCCGGGCGAAGGGGGAGACGCTCCGCCTCGCCGATCTCCAGCACTGGACGCGCCTCGGCGGCGCGCCGCCGCGCGTGGTGGCGGTTCTGGACGCGATCCAGCCCGAATTGCGGCGTCTGGGCTGCGCGATCGCGCCGCGGCGTCAGAGCGCCATCCTCGACGCCGTGGCGAACGCCCCTCCGGAGCTCTGCGACCTCGAGCGCGCCATCGACATGCAGCTTCTTCAGCGCGCCCTCCCCCAGATCCGGAACCTCTATCGGCCCGGCGCGATGGAGGCTCTGAAGCGGCTGTCCGGAACCCTCGAACGTCTGTGCCAGGTTCCGCGCACGCTTGAAGCCCTGGCGGAGATCGAACGCCAGGAGCTGGACATGAGCGAAAGCTTCGCGTTGTCCGAAGAATGAGCGCGTTCATCATCTTCCAGGGCCCCGAGTCCCTGCTGGAGGTGGATCTTCCGGGGCAGGAGAGGCTGGTTTCGCTGCGCCTCAAGGAGACCCAGCGCATCGGCTTCGCGGTTCAGGATCCCGAGCCGGGGATGGAGGTCGGCGTCTGGATCGGAGACCGCGGCCTGGGCGATCTCGCCCCCGGCGAAGACGCCCGCCCTCACAGGCTGCGGCGCTCCATAGAATGGGCGGAGAGCTCCTGGCTCGACGGCGCGAACGGCGTCACGCCGATCACCCTGCGCCGCCTCGAAGACAAGGCGGTCCTCG
Organism: Neomegalonema sp.; assembly: GCF_028688855.1. Taxonomy (GTDB): domain Bacteria; phylum Pseudomonadota; class Alphaproteobacteria; order Rhodobacterales; family Rhodobacteraceae; genus Neomegalonema. The sequence goes on from NZ_JAQTXI010000004.1 coordinate 102,377, forward strand.
CGCGCGTCAATGCGCTTGTGGAGCCGAGCAAGCTTTCGCAGCAGGCCTATGACGGCATGTTCGACGCGATGACGCGCATCAGCATCGAGCTTCTGCTGGACCTGACCTCGAAATCCCGTCTGGGCCTCGCGGGCCGAAGGGAGAACCCCGGAGAGAGAAAGCGCGGCGCCGTCTCCGCGCGAGTCGAGGCGAACCGGATCCGCGTCTTCTGGCGCGGGTTCGCGCCTCTTCTGGCCCAGCTCCTCGCGGAGCCGGTCAGAGGGACGAGGATCGATCTCGCGGTCCGGCGCCTGAGGCCGGGCGAAGGCGTCGACGCCCGCGTGCTGCGGCGGCTCTGCGCCGGGGGCAGGCCGGCGCGGCAGGCGCTCCAGGCGGGGGCGCCGATGGAGCTGCCCACCCCAAGCCCCACCATGGACACCCGGGAGCATCAGGCCGTCGTCGGGTTCCTCGACCTGCTGCGCCGCCGGACGATGCGAAGCCGGGCCACCACCAAGACGGAGATCGACATGCTGCGCGACGCCGTCGCGCTCTACGCGGGCCGGGACCTGCATCTGCACGATTTCGTCCTCAGGCGCGAATCTCCCAGGATCGACAGGCTCCAGACCATTCTGGACCAGATGGACGCCCTCTCCGGCGAAATCATGCGCATCATGCGGGAGTTCGGCGGAGAGCCCCGCCGCCCAGGACGGGAGATCCTTCTTCTGGAGGCGCTCGACACGCCTCTCTTCCGCAGCCATCCCGTCTATTCCCGCGTCGCCCTGCTGATGCGCTCCTTCCTGGAGCAGACGGCCATCGTGGTCGAACAGGGCGGCGCCGAGCGCGCCAAGCCGATCGAGACGATGTACGAACAATGGGTGTTCTTCCAGATCGTCGCGGCGCTGCGGGCGATCGGCCTTGTCTGCGTCTCGCACCGGTCCCTGTTCGAGCCGATCGCGCGCAACCGGTATTCCGTCGATCTCGACCGCAACGCCTCCGTGATCTTCGAGGCTGCGGACGGCCGCCGGGCCTCCGTGCGCTACGAGCCGACCATCCTGCCGCGCGCTGCGGCCCAGGGGGTGGACACCCTCTTTCGCGGCGACTCCCATACGCCCTGGACGCCGGACGTCGTGCTGGAGATCTTCGAGGCGAAGTCCGGCCCCCGCGACTACAAGCTCAGCTACGCCGTCGTGATCGACGCGAAATACACGCATGACAAGAACAAGGATCGGCAAACCAGAAACCTGGAAAGATATCTCGAGAAGACCGAACGATATTCGAGCATCCGGGATGTGGCTTCCGGCCTTCAGATCGTGCGTCAGATCTGGATCGCGGCCCCGGTCGAGTCCATGGTCTCGCCGCGGGACGAGACCATCATGTGGTCGGCGGACGGCGAGGTCGACGCGCATCCGACCGACCAGATCTCCGGGTGGATCGGCGTCGATCCGGCCACGCCGGAGGAGACGGCCGCAACGATGAAAAGCTTCCTCCGCGGCGTCCTCAACCATGCCCGCGACTATGCGCGCTCCGTCGAGGCGGATCGGCCCTCATGACCTCATGACGGCGCCGCCCTCCGGGCCGGAGATCCTTATTCGGAATCCGCGCCGCGCCGGGCGGCGATCCCGATTGACGAAACCGCGATTCAGGTGAAAACCGGAGGTCCGGCCGGACGCGCGCGCCGCGCCGCCCGTCGTCTGCATCAGGAGCCCAGGACCATGACGTCTCCCCTCGCCCCTCGCCGCCTGTCGGTTTCCCGCCGCGCCCTTCTGGGCGGCATGGCCGGTTCGGTCCTGCTGCGCGTCGGGCTTTCCTCCGCCCAGGCCCAGAGCGCCGATCCCGCCGCCGATCCCGATGCGGTGATCCGCATCGGCTCGCTCTACGAACCCCAGAACCTCGATAACGCCGCCGGAGCAGGACAGGGCGTCAGCGAGGCCTTCAACGACAACGTCTATGAAGGGCTCTTCCGCCTGACCGACGCGGGAAGCGTCGAGCCGGTCCTCGCCGAAAGCCACGAGGTTTCCGAAGACGGCCTGACGCATCTCTTCACGCTGCGGCCCGGGGTGCGCTTCCACTCGGGCGGCGCGCTGACTTCGGCGGATGTGAAGCATTCCATCGAGCGCGTCACGGCGGAGGCCTCGCGCAGTTCGCGCAAGCGCAGCCTCTCGACCATCGCCGCCATTGAGACCCCCGACGAGCTGACGGTGAAGATCACGCTGTCGCGCCGGTCGATCTCGCTGCCCTACAACCTCTCCTATGTCTGGATCGTCAACCATGAGGCGAAGGACCTGACATCGACCGCCGACGGCACCGGCCCCTACCGGCTGGCCGACTGGCGGCGCGGCTCGGCTCTGGCGCTGGACCTCTTCGCGGATTACTGGGGCGAGCGCCCGGCCAACGGCGGAGCGGTCTTCCATTACTTCACCGAGGCCGCCGCGCTCGACAACGCGCTGCTGACCGACGCCGTGGACCTCGTCTCCTCGGTCCAGAGCCCCGACGCCCTGGCGCAGTTCGAGGGGGATCCGCGCTTCACCATCGCCGAGGGCCTGTCCACCACCAAGCAGCTTCTCGCCTGGAACGACCGCATCGCGCCCTTCGACGACGTGCGGGTGCGCTCCGCTCTGGCGAAGGCGGTGGACAAGGACCGGCTGCGTCAGGCGATCTGGGGAGATCGCGGGATCGTGCTGGGCTCCTTCACGCCCCCGACCGATCCCTGGTTCGTCGACCTCACGGCAGTCAACGCCCATGATCCGGAGGGCGCGCGGGCGCTGCTCGCCGAGGCGGGCCACGCCGAGGGCCTGCGCTTCACCATCGACACGCCCAATTACGATCCGCATCCGATCACGGCGGAGTTCCTCAAGGCCGAATACGCCAAGGTCGGCGTCACGGTGGACATCAATCTGATCACCGCCAATGAATGGTATACGAAGATCTATCAGCAGAAGAACTTCCAGGCGACGCTTCAGGAGCACGTCAACCACCGCGACATCGTGTTCTACGGCGATCCCGATTTCTACTGGGGCTATGACGATCCCGAGGTGATCCGTCTGATCGCCGACGCCGAGGCCAGCGCGACCGAAGAGGAGCAGACCGAAAAGCTCCGTCAGGCCAACATCCTCATCGCCGAGGGCGCCGCGACCAACTGGTTCTATCTCAATCCGCAGATCGTGGTCTCGAAGGTCGGGGTCTCGGGCTATCCGGTGAACGGCCTCAACGCGCAGTTCTTCCTGCGCGGCGTCGCCAAAGCCTGATCCCGATGACGCGCTATCTCCTGCGCCGGAGCTTCGTGCTGGCCCTGTCGCTGATCGCGGCGGGGCTGGCGCTTTTCGTGCTGCTGCGGCTGCTGCCCGGAGATCCGGCGGCGGCGCTTCTGGGCGTGGGCGCGACCGAAGCCCAGATTGCGGCCGCGCGGGCGCAGATCGGCTCCGATCTGCCGATTCCGGCGCAATTCGCGCGCTTCATGACGGATCTCGCGCGGTTCGACCTCGGCGAATCCTTCGTGACCCAGGCGCCGGTGCTGCCCGAGATCGGCAGGCGGCTTCAGGTGACGCTCCCGCTGACCTTAGCGGCCTTTCTCCTGGCGATCCTGGTCGCCACGCCTCTGGGGATTCTCGCGGCGCTTTGGGCGGGAGACTGGCGCGGGACCCTGCTGTCGGGATTCTCGCAACTGGGGCTTGCGGTGCCGGTCTTCTGGATCGGCATCCTGCTGGTCTGGGTTCTGGCGGTGAATCTGCGGCTTCTGCCCGCGAGCGGCTTTCCCATGCGCGGCTGGGAGGATCCCGCCGGATCCTTCCGCGCGCTGATCCTGCCGGTTCTGACCATCGCCCTCGTGATGAGCGCCTCGCTCATGCGCTATGTGCGCTCGGCGGCGCTGGACGTCCTCGGCTCGGATTATCTGCGCAACGCCCGCGCCCTCGGCGCGAGCCTGCCCGAGGCCATCCGCCGCCATGCGCTCCGCAATGGAGCCCTCCCGGTGATCTCGGTGCTGGGGATCGAACTCGCCACGACCCTTCTGGGCGCGGTGGTGGTGGAGCGGGTCTTCGCCTTGCCGGGGCTCGGCTCGATGCTGCTTCTGGCGATCCAGCAGCGCGACTATCCTTCGGTGCAGGGGGTGCTTCTGGTCTCGACGCTGATGGTGCTGCTGATCGGCTTCGCCGCCGACGTGCTGCAACGCCTGATCGACCCCCGCCTGCGCGAGCGCGGAAGGAGGCCCGGAGAATGAAGCGGCTGACGCTCCGGCTCGGGCTTTTGCTGGTGGGATTCAATCTGGCGGTGGGGCTGCTGACCTTCTTCTGGACGCCCCATGACCCCGGCGCCATGATCGGCGGCAGGCTCTCGCCGCCCTCATGGACGCATTGGGCCGGAACCGACCGGCTCGGGCGCGACTTCCTCAGCCAGGTGATGGTCGGCGCCCGGATCGCGCTGCTCGTGGGCGCGGGGGCGACGCTGCTGGGCGGCGCGGTCGGGATTTCTCTCGGCGTGCTGGCGGCCTACGCCCGGCGCGGGCTGGACGACGCCTTCGCGGCGGCGCTGGACATCCTCATCGCCTTCCCCACCCTGCTTCTGGCGATGCTCGTCGTGGCGGCCAGCGAGACGGCCAGCCTCGGAACCGCGATCCTCGCCATTGGTCTGGCCATGTCGGCGATCATCGCGCGGCTGGCGCGGATTCTGACCAAACGGGTTCTCGCGCAGGATTACGTCACGGCCGCGCGCTGCTCGGGGCTCTCCTGGGCGCGTCTGACGCGGACTCATGTGCTGCCCAACATCCTGCCGACTCTGGCGGTGGCTCTGGCGGCGCAATTCGGCCTCGCGGTGATCGCCGAGGCTTCGCTGTCCTATCTCGGGCTGGGGGCGCCGCCGCCCAACGCCTCCTGGGGGACTCTGCTGCAACAGGCGCAATCCACGGTCCATCGGGCGCCCATCGGGGTGATCCTGCCCGGACTCGCCCTGGTGAGCCTCGTTCTGGGGATCAACTTCCTCGCCGACGGGCTGCGCGATCTGCTCGACCCCGAACGGGAGGGCGCGGAATGAGCCTGCTGGAGGTCCGGGATCTGAAGATCCGCGCCGGAGCGCGCCGACTGGTCCATGGCGTCGGATTCAGCCTAGGGGCGGGCGAGCGTCTGGGGCTGGTCGGCGAGAGCGGTTCGGGCAAGTCTCTGATCGCGATGTCTCTGGTGGGGCTTCTGGCGCCGGGGCTGCGCGCCGAGGGCTCCGTGAAGCTCGACGGGCGGGAGGTCGTCGGCCGTCCCGAGCGCGACCTGACGCCTCTGCGCGGGAGTCTGGCGGCGGTGGTGTTTCAGGATCCGCGCGCCGCGCTGGATCCTCTGATGCGGATCGGGGCGCAGATGGCGGCGCCGATCCGCCGCCGCGCCCGCCGCGAGGGCCTGAGCCTCGACGCCCGCGCCCTGAAGGCCGAGATGATCGCCGCTCTGGAGCGGGTCGCGATCTCCGAGCCGGAGCGGATCCTCGCGGCCTTCCCGCATGAGGTTTCAGGCGGACAGCGGCAGAGGGTCGCCATCGCCATGGCGCTCTCCTGCCGCCCCCGGCTGCTGATCGCCGACGAGCCCACCACGGCGCTCGACGTGGCCACCCAGGCCGAGATTCTCGACCTCCTCGACCGGAGAATCCGCGAGGAGGGGCTTGCGCTGCTCTTCATCAGCCATGACCTGCCGGTGGTGGCGCGGATCGCCGACCGGGTGGTGGTGATGCGGCGCGGCGAGGCGGTGGAGGAAGGCCCGACCGCTCGGGTCTTCGCCCGCCCGGAGCATGATTATACGCGCGGCCTGATCGCAGCCGCGCGGCGTCTGGAGCAGGCTCTGGAGGGCGGATCATGAGTCTTTTCCGCCTTGAAGGCGTCGATTACGCCTATCCCGACGGCGCGCAGGTGCTGCATGGAATCTCCTTCGCTCTGGAGGAGGGCGAGAATCTCGGGATTCTGGGCGAGAGCGGTTCGGGGAAATCCACCCTGCTGCGGCTGCTCCTCGGACTGGATCGCCCGGACGCCGGAAGCGTCGAGGCCGATGGGAGCCCGCTCGACCTCCGCGACCGCGCCCGCATGAAGGCGCATCGCCGCTTCGTCCAGCCGGTGTTTCAGGATCCCTATGGCTCGCTGGATCCGCGGATGCGCATCGGCCGGGCTCTGGCCGAACCCATCGCCGCGCTGGGCCTGCCCCTTGATCCGCATACCGAGGTTCCCCGCGTGCTGGCCGCCGTGGGCCTGCCCGAGGACAGCGCCCGGCGGAGTCCGCGCGCCTTTTCGGGCGGACAGCGCCAGCGCATCGCCATCGCCCGGGCGCTGATCGCGCGGCCCAGGGTTCTCCTCGCCGACGAGCCGGTTTCCGCGCTGGATCTCTCGACGCGGGTGCGGATCATCGAGCTTCTGGCCGCTCTCGGGCGGGAGCTGACCCTCGTGATGGTCTCGCATGACGTGGCGGTGGTGGCGGCGCTTTGTTCGCGGATGATCGTGCTGGAGCAAGGCCGCATCGTCGAGGCGGGTCCGGTGCGCCGCATCCTCGAGGCGCCGCAGCATCCCTATACGCGCCGCCTGCTCGCCAGTCTGCCCCGCATGCCCGCCCCTGAAAGGACGACGTCATGAGCTTCGCCGAAGACCACGCCGCATGGGCCGCCGCCCGCCTCGCCGCGCTCAAGGCGGAGGACGGCTGGCTGCATCTGACCGACCGCGTCGAGATCTCGCCGGGCCGTCATGAGGTCGGGCGGGGCGAAGAGGCCGAGATCCGGATTTCGGCTGGGCCTGAGCGACTCGGAGTTCTGACTCTGGGCGAAGACGGATCCGCCGCGCTGGACGCAGGCGCGGGGCCTCTGGCTTTCGTCGCCGCCCCGGAGGGGACGCCGCAGCTCAGGACCGGCGGCCTCCTGCTGGAGATCTCGACGCTGGAGGGGCAGGCGGCGCTGCGCGTCCGGGATCTGACCGACCCGGCGCGCGAGGCCTTCGCCGAGATCCCGGCTTATCCGCCGGACCCCGCATGGCGCATCCTTGCGGATTGGGAGAAGCTGCCGGAAGCGGAAGACCTCAGGATCGGGACCGTCACGGGCGTCGAGACTTCGGCGCGGATCACCCATCGCGCGCGCTTCCTGCATGAGGGCCGGGAGGTCGCGCTTCTGCCGACCCACTGGAAGAAGGGGAAGCCGATGTTCGTGATCCGCGACGCGACTTCCGGGCGGGAGACCTACGGCGCCTCGCGCTTCCTGATCGGCGAGCCGGAGGGCGACAGGATCGTTCTGGATTTCAATCGCGCCTTCAATCCGCCCTGCGCCTTCACGGATTTCGCGGTCTGCCCGCTGCCTCCGCGCGAGAACATCCTCCCCTTCCCGATCCGCGCGGGCGAGAAGAAGCTCGCCTGACTTCCGGGGCCGGGAAAGGTCGCCTGTGACGCGTTTGTCGCGTCGCCGCTTTCCGTTGATCGAGGTCGGCCGTCCGCGCATGCGACGCCCGGGCGCCGCGACAGGGAATCCTCTTTCCACCGTATGAAGATCGGGAGGCGCAGCAGGACGCGCTGGCGGAGGCGTGATATGGCTCCGGAGGCGCAGGTTGCGCGGATGAAGACGAAATCTTCGGGATGAAGGCGGAATTCCAGAGTGAATCAGAGCGATGTCCAGAAAACGGATCTGATCGGGAAGATCAGGACTTCCTATCGTCGCCTGAAGAAACATGCGCGCAAGACCCGCAAGAGGCTCTTCCAGAAATTCATTCTGGATCTGAAATGGAACGCCTTGCTGCTCAGGGCGAGGCTGGAGAGATACAAGAGGGCCTCCCGCGACGAGAACGAGCTCGCGAACGCCATGACGCTCGATTTCCTTGCAAGGGAGTTGAAGCTGGATGAAGCCGCCATGAGCGGCGTATCCGGATATTTCCAGCTGGACGTCTGGGTCGCGGAAGCCGTCAGATCCAGAACGATGACGCCGGACCAGGCCCGGACGCTCGCCCGGATTCTGGCCGCCGCCGGATGTCACAGGAGAGCCTGCGACGTCAACCTCGCGCTCTGGCGCGCGAATCTCAATCAGACGACGTCCTTTCCGGATTATCTGTCGACGAAGCTGAAGAGCGAAGGATCCGGAAAGGTCCTGAGCATCCTGGATCAGCAGGACTGGCGGCTGTCGGAGCCGCGGTTTGCTCCTCTCGTGATCGAGATCCTGTCTCGCGGCGACGCCGAGGGCTTCCTGTCCAGAGCGGGGACGCCGCTCCTGCTGAGGATCCTGGCGACGAATCCCGGTTCGAGGAGCCTCCGCGACAGATTGCGGAAAGACCTGCTCCAGAGGATTCGCTCCCTGAATCCCGCGGCGCTCGCGTTCCTCGCCCGTGAAAGAGGCTGGACGGTCGATGAGCTCCAGATGCGCCTTCAGGAGCCGGATCGGAGGAAGGATCCCCAGAGCCTCCTCGACGAAGCGGTCCTGCGCCCTGCAAGGGAGCTTGATCTGAAGTTGCAGGACATCCTGAGATCCGGCCTCCTCCCCCGGGATCCCGAGACGGCGATGGACCAGTTCAAGGGCGATCCCGAAGCCCTGCGCGCCTTGAGGATGGCGGAAAGCTTCACCGGCTTTCATGCGTTCAAGGGCATGTTCTCTCCGGCTGCGCAGCCCGGTTCTCCGGAGCTTCCGGCGGCCCGGAGCGGAGTCCTGGTGATTTCCGCCGGCGATCTCTCCGCCGAGGTGAGGGCCGGTCTGGGCGGCGGACAGCCCCGGACGCATCATGTGGCCATCCAGGCGAACAAGGGAGACACGCGCCTTCGCGACATCGTGGTCCCGCACAACAGCCCCATCGACCATGAGGCGGCTCATCAGGCCGAGGCCTTCGGGCGGCGCGTCGCGGACAGGATCTTCAAGGCGGCGAGTCCGGAGTTGCGGGGAGCATGGGCGCTTTCGCTGGCGGACCGGATGTTCGGCCAGTTCAAGCGCAGTCTGTCCCTGGTCGATTTCCAGCGTCAGGAAAACTGCGACAAGACGCTGATCGTTCTGGAGAAGGGGAACTGGGAGCACATGTTCTCCCTGGCCTGCGCGCTGGAAAGCGCAGGCGGCGAGGTCTGGGTGGTCTGGTCCGCGATGGAGGCCCCGGCGCGTCAGCAGCTTCTGTCGCACTGGCTACGGTCGGGAGCGGCGACTCCTCTTGAGCTTCTGATCCGTCAGCAGAAACTGACGCCGATGGGAAGCGCGGAGGAGATCTGGGCGGCGGCGGCCCTCGACCGCATCGCTCAGGCGCGGGAGCCGGAGCCGGGGTTCGGCGGGCCCCTTCTCAACCAGGGCCTGCTCGGCGAACTGGAGGACAGGATCCTTCAGGAGAAATGCCCGCTGATGATGGCGGGGCTTGGCGATCCCAGTTATTTCGCGGCCATGCAGGCCCTCCTCGCGAAGATGGAGGACAGGGGTCGGCAGATCGTGGCTCTGGATACGAACTGGGCGATCACGTCTCCGGCGAACAACGCCTTGAAGGGCGTTTGTCCCGGGGTCGCGCTCAACGCCTCGCTTGCGGGCATGGAGGCGGCGGCCGTCGAGGCGGAGCAGGAATTCCTGAGGTTTTGCGAAGATCTGGATCCGGCGTCTCTGGACCCTGGCGCGATGATGACGATTCCGCGCATGTATGGCGTCTTGCGCAACGTCATGAGCGATTGCGCCATCGAGATGATCGCTGCGCGGCGTCTGCTGGAGAAGAAGCCTGCGTGTTTCATCTCTCTTCCGGGAAGAGCGCCCGAAATCCGCGCCGCGACGATCATCGCCAGAGAAAACGGCGTCAGGAGCATCGACCTGCAGGCCTTCTATATTTCCAATCACCCGCGATACAAATCAAGTCTGGCGGATGTGTATTGCGCGATCACGACGGATCAGGCCGATCTGTACAAGAGGCATCTAGATCCTCCGGAGAATCAGCGGATCGAGGTGACCGGGTCTCTCGCCCTGGACCAGCGCCTTTCCCGGGTGCGGGGAATGTCGAAAGAAGAGGCGAGGGACAAGCTGAACTGGGCGAAAGACGACCGGATCCTTCTCTTTGGCGCGCAACATGGCTCGGGGAAGGAGGGGAGGCGCATCCTGGATCTTCTGATCGGAATGGTGGAGACTTGGCCCAGGAGCTGGCGTCTTGTGATCAAGCTTCACCCGCGCGAAGCCCAGAGCGTCGAACAGGACATGATCGACGCGATATCTGCTCTCGGGAAGAGAAATCAGATATCCGTCCACAGGTCTGAATCGATCTACGATTTGATTGTGGGATCCGATGTCGTTGTGACTCAATTTTCAAACATCGGCCTTGAAGCGGCTGTTCTTGGAAAACCTGTATTGGCCGTGAATTTCACGGAAAATGAATATGCCGTGGACCTGGCTGAAATCGGCGTCGCGGAGAGGATGTCCACTGAAGGAGATCTTCAAGAGAGAGTGAAATCTCTGATGTCGATTTATGGCGTCGAATATGAATCAACCAGAAGAGATGATTATTTTAAAATGAATGAATTTCTTGAAAACGGGGGATCTGCGGACAGAATCATGTCCATCATTGATAGTTGAATTCAATTAAAATTCATATGAACCAATCCTTCATCATCATGACGTTTTTTCCGCGCCGCCTGGATCTCATGTGATCCGGAAATATCGGAATCCAGCCTTCCCGAATGCTGTTCCTACGGTCGAGATGGCCCCAGTCCGGGCAGGCGACGGAGTTTCGTTTTCGCCCGGCAGGGGCCCCTGCCCCCGTGGCGCAGGAGCCTCAGGAGAGGACGCCCGCCGTCGTTTCGGCGAGCCAGTCGGCGAAGAGGCTCAGGCGTCGCGTCGGACGCGCCCGCCCGGGAAACAGAAGATGCGCCGGCAAGGCCCCGGGCCTGATCTCGGGCAGGACCTCGACCAGATCCCCCGCCGCCAGATGCTCCGCCACGTCATAGGCCGGGATCTGGATCATCCCCAGTCCCGCGAGGGCGCAGGCGATATAGGCCTCGGCGCTGTTGGCGCTGACGCGCCAGGGCGTCGGGCGGCTCCGGATCTCGCCCCCCTCGACCCATTCCCAGTCGGCCACCCGTCCGGAGCCGGGCGAGGCGTAGGCCACCTGAAGATGACGGTCGAGGTCGTCCAGACCGCGCGGCGCGCCATGGCGGGCCAGATAGGCGGGACTCGCGACGTTGATCTGGACGATCTCGCCAAGACGGCGCGCCCGCAGACTGGAATCCGGCAGGGGACCGATCCGCAAGGCGCAATCCACCCGCTCGCCGACCAGATCCGCCAGACGATCCGCGACGCCCAGCTCCACGACGATCCCCGGCCAGCGCGCCAGAAACTCCGGCAAGGCGGGCGCGAGGATCAGGCGTCCGATCCGCCCCGGAACCTCCACGCGGATGCGCCCTTCCAGACCTCGCGCGGCGCTGCGGAACATGGCCTCCATCTCCTCGTGTTCGGAGAGAAGGCCGAGGCAGCGTTCATAGAATTCAGAGCCTTCGTCGGTCGGATGGAGGCTGCGCGTCGTGCGCTGCAGGAGGCGCGCGCCCAGACGGGCCTCGAGTTCGGCCACCGCCGCCGAGACGCTGGAGCGCGGCTTCTGCAGCGTGTCGGCGGCCCGGGTGAAGCTGCGGGCCTCCACCACCCGGACGAAGACGCGGTAAAGCTCGATGCGGTCCATTGTTCGCCGATCCTGACAAGTGAAGCTGAAATCTGCTGATTAAAGCGGAAATCCGAACGGATATCCTGCCTTCAGCATCAACGGACGACATATGGAGAACAGCCATGACGGTTCGCAGCGTCAAGGACAAGACCATTCTGATCGCAGGCGGCGCCAAGAATCTGGGCGGTCTGCTGGCTCGGGACTTCGCCGGACTGGGCGCCCGGGCGATCGCGGTGCATTACAACAGCCCCGCCACCGCGGCGGAGGCCGAAGCCACCGTGGCCGCGGTGAAGGCGGCCGGAGCCCAGGCCGCCGCCTTTCAGGCGGACCTGACCACGGCGGGCGCGGTGAAGAAGCTCTTTGCGGAGGCTCAGGCCGCCTTCGGCCGTCCGGACATCGCGATCAACACGGTCGGCAAGGTGCTCAAGAAGCCCATCGCCGAGATCTCCGAGGCCGAATACGACGAGATGAGCGACGTCAACGCCAAGGCGGCTTTCTTCTTCCTGAAGGAGGCGGGCGCGGCGCTGAACGACAACGGCTCGATCTGCACTCTGGTGACTTCGCTTCTGGGCGCCTATACGCCGTTCTACTCCAGCTACGCGGGAACCAAGGCTCCGGTGGAGCATTTCACGCGCGCGGCCTCGAAGGAGTTCGGCGCCCGAGGGATTTCGGTGACGGCCATTGGCCCCGGCCCGATGGACACGCCGTTCTTCTATGGTCAGGAGGCGCCTGACGCGCAGGCCTATCACAAGTCTGCGGCGGCTCTTTCGCCGCTCTCGAAGACGGGTCTGACCGACATCGAGGATATCGCGCCCTGGATCCGCTTCCTCGTCACGGAGGGCTGGTGGATGACCGGACAGACCATCCTGGTCAACGGCGGCTACACCACGAAGTGAGCGATCAGGCCCAGCCCTTCTTCACAAGGGCCGGGCTCTCCCTGTCAAGACAAGGGCGACACCTGCGGCTCCACCACAAAGAGAGAGTCTTCCGGCGATCCCGTCCGGAAATTCGAAAGCAAGGAGCGGAGTGAGATCGGGCGGCCGCAGGACTATCTCTGTCCTCAAGACAGACAAAGATGCGAGAATCGCCATGATCGAGATGTCAACCGAACAGGATCCGCGCTGGCGCAGCGTCCTGGCGCGCGATGCGCAGGCCGACGGCGGCTTCGTCTACGCGGTGAAGACGACGGGCGTCTATTGCCGTCCCTCCTGCCCGTCGCGCCGGGCGAAGGCCGCCAACGTCGCCTTTTACGATACGCCCGCTCAGGCCGAGGCCGCAGGCTTCCGGCCCTGCCTGAGGTGCAATCCGAAAGGCCCCTCTGCGGCCGAGGCCAATGCGGCGCTAGTGGCCGAGGCCTGCCGGATCATCGAGGCCTCCGACGAGACGCTGAAGCTCGACGGCCTCGCCGAGCGCATCGGCATGAGTCCCTTTCACTTTCACCGTCAGTTCAAGGCGATCACCGGCCTGACGCCGAAACAATGGGCCGCGGCCCATCGCACGCGCAAGATCCGGGCGGAGCTGGCTGACCCCTCCTCCAGCGTGGCCGGAGCGATCTATGGCGCGGGGTTCAACTCGAACAGCCGCTTCTATGAGACGTCGAACGAGGTGCTGGGCATGACGCCGACCGCCTTCCGAAACGGCGGAGACCAAGCCGAGATCCGTTTCGCTCTTGGGGAGAGTTCTTTGGGCGCGATCCTCGTCGCGCAAAGCGACAGGGGCGTCTGCGCGATCACGCTGGGCGATGATCCCGAGGATCTGGTCCGCGATCTGCAGGACCGTTTCCCCAAGGCCGAGCTCATCGGCGGAGACGCCGGATTCGAGGCCCTCGTGGCCCGCGTGGTGGGCTTCGTCGAGGCCCCGCGGATCGGGCTCGATCTGCCGCTCGACATGCGCGGCACCGCCTTTCAGGAACGCGTCTGGCAAGCCCTGAGGCGGATCCCGGCGGGGGAGACCCTGTCCTACGCCGAAGTCGCCCGCCGGATCGGCGAGCCCAGGGCGGCGCGCGCCGTGGCTCAGGCCTGCGGCGCGAACAAGATCGCGGTGGCGATCCCCTGTCACCGCGTCGTCCGCAACGACGGCGCTCTCTCCGGCTATCGCTGGGGCGTCGAGCGCAAGCGCGCCCTGCTCGACAAGGAGGCTCGGGCGTGAGCGCCGTGGAGGAGTTCATGCCCGCGCCGACCTCCGTCGAAGCGGCGGAGCGGCGGCTCGCCGCCTGCGACTGGCGCGCCTTCGCCGAGGAGATGGACGGCTACGGCTGCGCGATTCTGCCGGGCCTTCTGACCCCGGAGGAATGCGCGGATCTGGCCTCGGCCTATCCACATGCGGAGCATTTCCGCAGCCATGTCCTGATGGCGCGGCATGGCTTCGGGAAAGGCGAATATCGCTATTACAGATATCCCTTGCCGGACCTGATCGGCGGCCTGCGGACGGCGCTTTATCCGCATCTGGCCGAGATCGCCAACCACTGGAACGAGCGGATGGGCCTGCCCATCCGCTATCCCGAGGCTCACGAAGATTTTCTGGGCCATTGCCACGCGGTCGGCCAGACGCGCCCGACGCCTTTGCTGCTCCAATATGTCCCCGGCGACTTCAATTGCCTGCATCAGGATCTCTACGGCGATCTCGCCTTTCCGATACAGGTGGCCTTCCTGCTCTCGGAGCCGGGGCGGGACTTCACGGGCGGCGAATTCGTGCTGACCGAGCAGCGCCCCCGGACGCAGAGTCGCGCCGAGGTCGTGCCTTTGCGTCAGGGCGACGCGGTGGCCTTCGCGGTGCATCATCGCCCGGTGCGGGGCTCGAAGGGCGACTACCGCGTCAATCTGCGCCATGGAGTCAGCCGCTTGCGCTCCGGACTGAGGCATAGCCTCGGGATCATCTTCCATGACGCCAGATGACCTGCGCCTCAGCCGCGCCGCCTCATCGCAATCAGGATCATCGGCGCAAGGATCTGCGAGAACCGTCCAGCGGCGGCCAAGACCGCCCTCGCCGCCACGCCTCCAACATGAGATCTTGCGGTGTTGCAAAATCAGGAATCCGGTTTATATCTGTCGCATCGACCATTGCTTGTGACGCCGGTCCTGAGTCCTTGCGCTCATGTCCGTGTTCCTTTCAAGGAATCGATCTCATCCCGCAGGGCATCGCGGGAACCTCAACGGTTGCTTGAAAAAGGAAATCGTCATGAACACCGGCACTGTGAAGTGGTTCAACGCCACCAAGGGCTTCGGCTTCATCCAGCCCGACAACGGCGGCCCGGACGTCTTCGTCCACATCTCCGCCGTCGAGCGCGCCGGATGGCGCTCGCTCGCCGACGGCCAGAAGATCGGCTACGACATCGTGCAGGACCGTCGGTCCGGCAAGAACTCCGCCGACAATCTGCAGGCGGTCTGATCCTCCAGGCTGATCCCGCCCGGCGCGACGCGCAGGCGGCTCCAGCCCGAGGACGACGAATTCGAAAGGCCGGGCGCAAGTCCGGCCTTTCCGCTATCCGGCCAAGGCCGCCGCGCTTCAGACCGGAGCCGCCTGAAGGCCCGCGCCGAAGCGCCGCAGCCCGTCATAGCCCAGCCCCAGCCCGACGCTGGAGAGCTTGTCCTCCTCCGAGATCTCCACGCGCGGAAAGCGGTCGAGGACCGCCCGGCGCAGAGCGGGAATCTCCGTCGTGCCCCCCGTCAGGATCACCAGCTCCACCGCCTCCTCGCCCAGACCCGCCCGCGCCAGACATTCCGTGATCGCGCCCGAGATCCCCGCGACCCGCGAAGCCGTCGCCGCGTCGAAAGCCTCTCGCGAAACCCCCAGACGCCAGCCCCTCTCGATGAAGCCGAGATCTATCCGCTCCTCCTCCCCATGGGTGAGCGCGAGCTTGCCCTCCTCCACGGCGGCGAGGAGGCGATGGCCCGTCTCATCCTCCAGGATCTTCAGGAACCTGCCGAATTTCCCGGGCTCATGGGATTCGCGCAGAAGCTCGACGGCGGTCTGGCGGGTCTTCCGGGTGTAGAGGAAATTGACCTTCGACCATTCCGACATCTCCAGGAACATCCCGGCGGGCAAGGGCAGGCTCTTGTCGCCGTAGCTCGTCCGGTAGCCCAGATGCGGCATGAAGGAATCAAGCTGGAAATCGCGGTCGAAGTCGTTCCCCCCGATCCGCACGCCGGAATTCGCCAGGATGTCCGCCGAGCGGTCCAGCTTGCGGGCGCGCTCGCGCGAGAGGCGGATCAGGGTGAAGTCCGATGTGCCGCCGCCGATGTCCACGATCAGCGCCAGCTTCTCCGAAGAAAGCTTGCGTTCATGGGCGAAGGCCGCGGCGATGGGCTCGAACTGGAACTCGACATGCCGGAAGCCCACCCCCCGCGCGACGGCCTCCAGCGAATCCTGCGCCCGGGCGTCGGCTTCGGGATCGCCGTCGACGAAATGGACGGGGCGTCCCATCACCACGCTCTCCAGCGCGCGGCCCGCTTGCGCCTCGGCGCGGGATTTCAGTCCGCCGATGAAATCCGCAAGGATGCTCTCGAAGCTCTTGCGCCGGTCGTTGACGAAGGTGCCCTGCCCCATCAGCGAAGAGCCGAGAATCCGCTTGAGGCTGCGCATGAAGCGGCCCTCCTCGCCCTCGGCGAAGGCGCGCAGGGCGCTGCGGCCGAAGAGGGGCGACGCGCGGGGCGGATAGAAGACGGCGCTCGGCGAAGTCCCGCCCTGGCCCTCCAGCCGCACCAGCTCCACGCCCGACGCCCCCGCGACCGCCACGGCGGAATTGGACGTTCCGAAATCGACGCCGCAAGAACCAGCCATGTCGAACCCTTCCCTGACACGCCCTCCGGAAGCCCGGGGCGAAAGGGGGAGCAGAAAGCAAGATCCGCCGCCGACGTCAAGCGAACGAGGCCCGTTTTTCCGCTCCATCCGGGGCGAGGCCTCCGGGAAGGCGCCCCCTGACCGCATGAGGCTGGATGAACAGCCCCTCCGGCGTCCTCTCGATCCGGGCCGAGATCCTGAAGACCCGCTCCAGAAGCTCCGGGGTCAGGACTTCGGCGGGCGGGCCGTCGGCGACGATCCGCCCCGCCTCGATCACCGCGATCCGCGAGCAGAAGCGCGCCGCAAGGCCGAGGTCGTGGCAGGTGACGAGCACGCCGCGTCCCTGCGCCGCCAGATCGGCCAGAAGCCCCATGACCTCCATCTGATAGGCCGGATCGAGCCCCGCCGCAGGCTCGTCGGCGAGGATCAGCGGAGTCTCCTGCGCCAGAGCCCGCGCCAGAAGGACCCGCGCCAGCTCGCCGCCGGAAAGCTCCATGACGCTGCGTTCTGCGAAGCCCTCCAGCCCGAGGCGCTTCAGCACGCCCTCCACGATCCGGGCGTCTCCGGGCGGCAGGGCGGTCCCGCGCGCCAGATGCGGCAGACGTCCCAGAGCCACCAGATCCCGGACCGGCATCGGCCAGGCCACCTCCCGCCCCTGAGGCAGCCATGCGGCCTTCAGAGCCCTCGGGCCGGGCGGCAGGCGCGTCAGGGAGTTGAAGCCCTGCGCCGCATCCACGCCCAGAGCCGCCCGGATCAGCGTGGACTTCCCCGCGCCGTTCGGCCCCACAAGCCCGAGGCATTCCCCCGGCGCCAGGCGCAGGGAGATCCCCGAAAGCACGATCCGTCCGCGACAGGCCAGACTCAGGTCGCGCAGCTCCAGCAGCGGTTCAGGCATCCTGATGCCCGATCCGGTCGGGCGTCTCTTCGCCGGAATCCTCCGCTTCGGCGGCGCCGGGGCGGTCATGCGCGGCGATCCAGGCCCGCAGGAGCGCGTCCTCGCCGCGAGTCCGCAGGGCCTGACGCAAGGCCACCCGCAGGGCCTTGCGCTCGGCGCGGCCCTCCGGCGCCATGGAGTCAGGCCCCGCGCCCGAAGCCAGAGCCTCCGCCAGCGCCGACTTGATCCGCAGGGCCTCGGGCGCGCCCCAGAGGCTCATGAGGCGCTGGAAGGCCTCATGGGCGGCGAGGTCGAAGGGCTTCTCCTCGCCCATGAAGCCCGCCAGAGGATTCGCGGGATAGAAGAAGGCGCAGGGCGTCAGGCCCGGAGGCAGCGCGATGTTCGCGGAATGCGTGCGCTTCGCGCGCAGAAGCTGCGGCAGGACATGCGTATGCGGTCCCGGCGGCGAGACGCCTCCGGTGTCGGGGCCGCCGATCTTCTGCCAGACCTCCACCCTTCCGGCCCGGGTCAGGGCGACCCGATGCGGATGCGCCTTGAGAATCGCCCCCATGACCCCATTCCCCGGCGCGAAGAGCGACAGACCCTCGGCGGCGCGCAGGGCCTCCAGAAGGGCGGGATCCGACGTCCGGACGCAGAAATCCACCTGAGGCTGATCCAGGCCCATGTCGAAGAGGATCGCCGCGCGGTCCTCCGGGCGCAGGGCCGCGCGGTCGGGGCCGAGCTCGGTCAGGACCGCGCGCCGCGACAGGGCGGCCTCGGCCTCCGGCAGGCAGAGCGCCACCCCCTGTCCCCAGCGTCCGGGCGACTTCAGCGTGATCTCGTAGGCGACGGGAATCAGCCCCTCCAGGCGGTCGAGGCGCAGCCCGCCCCGCGCCGTATGACGCCCCGGAGGAATCAGCGCGAAGCCCGCCTCTCCGACGTCCTGATGAAACTCGGCGACGGCGCCGAAAGAGCCCATGGACCAGCCGGTTCCGGGGTCCTCCAGATGGCGCGCGAGACTCCCGGCGAGATCGGTCATGAAAGAGGACTCCATCAGCTGCTCGCCAGACGCTGGCGCAGGATCAGATTCACGAAGAAAGGCGCGCCGATCAGAGCCATCAGCACCCCGAGCTTGAGGTCTCGCCCCGGCAGGATCACCCGCACCGCGATGTCGGCGGCCAGAACCAGCGCCGCGCCGCCCAGAGCGGAGACCGTCAGGAGCGCCGCCGGATCCGCCCGCACGAAACGGCGCAGCACATGAGGCGCCACCAGTCCGACGAAGCCCACCGCCCCCGCGACCGCCGTCGCGGCGCCGACCACCGCCGCCAGGCCGAGCATGACCGTCAGACGCAGCCGCACCAGATCGAAGCCGAGCGATTGCGCCGCCCCCTCGCCGAGGGTCAGGGCCGCCAGCGCCCGGCGCTGCGTCGAGAGCAGCGCCACCCCGCCCAGAATCAGCGGCGCCGCGATGGCGACGTGAGTCCAGGAGCGATCGGCGAGCGAGCCCATCAGCCAGAACATGGCCTCGTTGGCCGCGAAGGGGTTCGGCGAGAGATTCAACGCCAGAGTGACCCCCGCACCCGCCACGGCGGAGACTCCGATTCCCGCGAGGATCAGCGTCAGGGAGCCGCCCCGCGGCCCCGCGAGCAGCAGCAGCATCCCGACCGCCGCCGCCGCTCCGGCCAGGGCCGCCAGAGGCAGGGCCAGCGCGAAGCTCGACGCAAGCCCCGTCTGCAACGCCAGCACCGCCCCGAGCGCCGCCGCGCCGGAGACGCCCAGAAGCCCCGGCTCGGCGAGGGGATTGCGCAGATATCCCTGCATCACGGCGCCCGAACAGCCGAGCCCCGCCCCGATGAGCAGAGCCAGAACCGCCCTCGGCGCCCGCACCTCGCGCAGGACGAGGGCCGTCAGGGGATCTTCGCCCCAGACCAGAGCCCGCAAGGCCGCCAGAGGCGGGATTCCGGCGGGGCCGATCACCAGAGAAGCCAGGAAGAGCGCCGCCACCAGCAGCGAAAGCGCGAGGATCAGAGGGCGGTTCATCGCGTCGCCTCCGCTTCGCGGGCGTCGAGCAGGGCCCCGACCGCCGCCAGCACATGCGGCGTGCCGCAGACCCAGTCGCGATCCGCCATGGGCGTTCCCCGCGCATAGGAGGGCAGCCCGCGCAAGGCCGGATGATCCAGCAGGGCCTGAGCCTCCGACCATCCCGGATGACGCCGCCCCAGGACCAGATGATCCGGCGCCGCGAGAATCAGCGATTCCAGCGCGATCCGGCCGCCGGAAGGCAGCCCGAGTTCTCCGGCGATGTTGTCCAGCCCCGCAAGGTCGAGGATCTGCGCCGAAAGCCCCGCCTTTCCGCCGGTGTAGCCGTTGGCGGCGTAGGTGGCGGCGCGCTCGCGCGGCAGGGCGGCGGCCCGAAGCGCGATCCGGGCGCGGTCGGCCTCGAAGCGCGCGATGCGGGCCTCGGCTTCGGGACGGCGCCCCAGAAGATCGCCCATGCGGCGCAGGGCGCGCGTCACGTCGTCGAGGCTGTTCTCCGGCTCGAAGCGCACGACCGGAATCCCGAGGCGCTCCAGAAGCGCGACCGTCGCCAGGGTGGTGTAGCGCCCCGCGAGCACGAGATCGGGCTGAAGGACCACGATGTCCTCCGCCCGACCGTAATTCGTGGCGTAGGCCATGGCGGCCTCGGCCATGGGCGAGGAGCCGGGATCCTGCGCCAGATAGCTCACGGAGATCAGCTGGCCCGGCGCCGCGACCAGCATCGCCAGCTGATCCGTGCACAGATTCATCGACAGGACGCGGCCCGGCGGATCCGCCGCCGCAGCCTGCGCAAGAAAGACGGCGAACATCGCCGCCCCGGAGAAAAGACGCATCGAACCCGCCCGCGCGAAAGGCGCGGAGCCAGCCCGCGCCATGGAACCACCAGCGCCGGGAGACCGAAGCCTCCGCGACGCCGTCCAGCTCACCACGACGGACGAAAGCCGCAGCCCATGCGCCCTCCGCGCGGGGTCAGGGTGAAAGGCTCGGGCAGGTCTCCTGGCTTGCGGGTCGTCGCGCTCTCCGGCCTTCCCGGAGGGCCTGTCGCGGCCTTCCAGTGGCGTGATCGGAGAGCGCTCTCCGCTGACAGTCGCGGGGGCGGCGCCGGATTCAAACCGGCTTCCCTTTTCACCTGAAGGCGTCGCCTCCGGGCTCCTGAGCGGGGCCAGATTGCGCGGGAGACGCCGCGAGAGTCAAGCCGGGCCGCGGTCGGGTCAGGGCGCGCGGCGCAGGCGGCGGAGATTGTCGCTCTGCGGATCCTCGGCGGCGCCCTTGTTGATCGCGAAGACGGTCCCGCTCCCGTCCGTCGCGAGGTGGTTGGGCTGGGGCCCGCCGTCGAGATTGGCGAGGATCTCGCCCTCGGCGTCCAGGACCGTGATCGTCCCCGCGCCGCGCAGACTCACCCAGGCCAGACGCGAGGACGGGTCGAAGAGCACGCCCAGAGGCCCCGCGCCAAGGGAGACGGTTTTCAGAAGCTCGCCGCTTCCGGCGTCGAGGACCAGGACCGCGTCGCTCCCCTGGGCCGCCACGAAGATCCGTTTCGTCTCCGGATCGTAGCTCACGCCGATGGCCGATTTCGCCCCCGGCAGGGGAATGATCTTCTCCAGCTTTCCGGCCCGGCTGTCGATCACCGCCAGCTCCGGCGCCGAGAGGTTGGGCGTGAAGATCCGCCCGCTTTCGGCGTCGAGATGCAGGCTCGTCGGCGAGAAGGCGATCCGGGAATTGGGCCCGACGACGTTGATCATCCCCTCATGGGCCAGACTCGCGGCGTCGAAGACCGCCAGACCCGGAGCCCCCACCGCCGAGACGTAGATCTTGCCCGTCTCGGGGGAGAAGACCACGTCGCGGGCGTGGGGGACGAGGCCGGGCTCGAACTGCCGGATCAGCGAAAGATCCTTCTGGTCATAGACCGCGAGGGTGTCCTGACGCGTATTCGTGACCCAGACGCGCCCGTTCGTCTCGTCCAGACCCAGCCCGTAGACCGCGAAGAGCCCGCCCTCCGGCGTTTCGGGCGGAGTCGCGCGGGCGATCACCTCCAGAGTCTCCGGGTCGATCTTCAGAAGCTCCGATCGCGTGATCGGCGGCCAGCCCGCCGCCGAAGTCGCGAAGAGGGCGCCCTCCCGCGCGCTGAAAGCCGATTGATAAAGTCCCGGCGCCAGCCTGGAGGCCTGCTCCTCGAAGAGTTCGGCGCCGCTCAGGGGGATCTCCTGCGAAATCTTCAGCTCCACGATCTCGGCGTGATAGGGGTTCTCCGTGCTCAGGATGATCGGATGCGTCCCGAGGGGAGCGTCCGCCGGAATGCTCAGCAGGGCCGAGAAGCGCCCCTCCTCGTCGGCGACGATGGGGTCCGGCGTCACGGGATGAATCCCGCGCGAGAACCGGATCTTCTGGCCGGGATGAAAGAACTGTCCGCCCACCGCCACCGTCGCGCCGGGGAGGAAAGGCTTGTCGCCCTCGACGTTCTGCGCCCAGATCTGGCCCTTGTAATCGGGATCGGGCGCGTCGAGGGGGATCTCCTGCGCCGAGGCCGGGAGAACCGCCGGGAGAAGGAAGGCGCAGGCCGCGCCCGCGAGAAGCAGGGCGCGAAGGCCCCGTGACGTCATGGTCATGCTCGAAATCCTCATGAGGCGGGGTCAGAAGCGGTAATCGAGCCGCAGGCCCATTTCGCGACGGTCGCCCAGAGTCGCCATGGCGCCGGGGCCGTATTCGTAGGTGAAATATTCCTTGTCGAAGAGATTCGTGGCGTAGGCGGTCAGCTTGAGGTTCTCCCAGGCGTAGCCCGCTTCGGCGTCCACCAGAGTGCGCGCGCCCAGCGTCACGGGACGCGCCACGCCCTGCTCCAGGCGCGACATCGAGGAGCTGACATGCTTGGCCGATCCCGCGACGAAGAAGCCCTCCTCGCCGCCCCAGCGGAAGCCCGCCGCCAGACTGCGTTCCGGGGCGTTGGGGAAAGGCAGGCCCGAGAAATCGGCGCCCCAGCCCGAGAGGTTGAAGTCTTCGAATTCGGTGTGGAGCAGACCCGCCGAGGCGTAGAGATGGAGCTTGTCCGTCGCGGCGAAGGAGACCTCCAGTTCGCCGCCGTAGCTCTCGGATCTTCCGGCGTTGGCGATATGGCCCGAGGTCGGGACGAGCGGATCGGCCAGAATCTCGATCTGCTGGTCCCGCCAGTCCTGATAGAAGACGTTCGCCCCGAGGCTCAGGCGCCCGTCGAGGAGGCGTCCGCGCCAGGAGAGTTCGTAATTCTTCGCATATTCCGGATCATAGCTGTAGACCTGACCATCCGTGGAGCGGATCGCAGAGCCGCCCGGCCGATAGCCGTGCTGATAGACGAAAGCCAGGGTCTGGCCCTCGGCGAGGTCGTATTCCAGGCCGAGCTTGGGCAGGAAGACGGTGTCGGTGAATTCGGTGCGGCTGTCGGCGGTGGTCGCGCCGTTCACCGCATAGAAGGCGTCCTGATTCTGCCGGATGTGATCCAGACGACCGCCCGCCACGACCCGCAGGCCCGGCAGGAATTCGTAGGTCGCCTCGCCGAAGAGCGCCAGATTCACGATGTCGGCGGAGTTGCGGCTCTGGTCGAAGCTCAGCAGCATGGATTCGCGCCAGGCGTCGTTGTCGGCGCGTCCGGCGTAGACTCCCGCCGTCGCGGAGAGGGGGCCGGAATCATAGTTCAGCCGGACCTCCTGCGAGATGTTGCGCTGGGTGAATTCGCCCCGGGTCTGGAGGAATTCGCCCGGAGTCCCGACGTTGATCGAATCCCGCTCCGTGGCCGAGCGCGAAAATCCGGTCAGCGAGGTCAGGCGCAGGTTGTCGGTCAGGTCATGGGTCGCCTCGAGGCCGAGGTTGTCCACTCTGGTCTCGCGGGATTCCTGAAAGGCCGGAAGCTCCGTCAGGCCGAGATAGCGATACATGTCGGGGAGGATGTCGCCATAGACATCGCCGCGCCGCGCTCCGTAGCCCGGCGCCCCGGTGGACCAGTTCGGCCCCGCGATCTCGTTGTAGTCGGGGTTGTCGTAGGCGTGGGAGGCGCTGAGCAGAAGGCGCGTGGACTCCGTCGGCAGCACGAGCAGCTTGCCCCGGAAGACATGATAATCGTCGGAGGCGAAGTCCTTGTATCTGGCGAAGCGCTCGTAGGAGGGGTGGCTCAGGTCGCTGTCCTTCTCCGACCATTCGCCGCTGAGCCGGAAGGCCGCATGATCGCCGATGGAATCGCCGTAGGCGAGGCCGATCTGACGCTTGCCGTCCTCGCCGAAGGTCAGCTGCGCCGCGCCGGAGCGCGCGAATTCCGGATCCTTCGTCCGCAGATAGATCGCGCCCGCCAGAGCCGCCCGACCCGAAAGCGTCGATTGCGGGCCGCGATAGACTTCGACCTGCTCGACGTCGAAGAAGCCCCGGGTTCCGCGCCGCGTGCCCTCAAGGGTCTGCTGCACGCCGTCCACGTAGAAGGAGGCCAGAGGCGCCCCCGCGCCGCCCGGAATCAGGCCCTCGGAATTCACGCCGCGGATGACGAAGCCGTCTTCGGTCCAGTCCCCCGCGTTGACGTTGGCCATGCGCTGGAAGGAGCCGCGCAGACTCTGGGCGTGAGGCGCGGCTTCGGGCTCGCCGCTCACCACCGCCACGCTGGCCCGCGCCTCGTCGAGGGTGGCCACGGTGCGGGCGCCATAGAGCGTGATGGGCTCCAGCAGGAAGACCACCTCCTGACGCCTCTGCGCCGGGACCGCCGCAGGCGCCGCCTCGATCAGCACCGAGCGGGAATCGAGGAAGGCCGCGTTCAGGCCCGATCGCGCCAGAATCCGCGCCAGAGCCTCTTCCGGCGAGGCCGCCCCCTGCAAGCCCGGCGAGGTCCGTCCCTCGGCGGCCTCGGGCGCATAGGCCAGATGCAGCCCCGATTGAATCCCGAAGGCCGTCAGGGCCTGAGGCAGGGGGCCGGCGGGCACGTCGTAGACGACCGTCTGCGCCTGAGCCGCCGCGATCGCCCCCGGGAAAATCGTCAAAACCGTCGCCAGCAAGGCGCCGCGCAAGGCGCGCGCCGAATTCCGGGCCTGCATCCCCATCTCTCCATTGGTCGCTTGTCATGGAGAGGACCGGCTGCGCCTGAAACGGAATGGCTGCCTCTGACAGGGAAGACGAAGAAGGCTCCGGATCTTTCACCCCGGAGCGGAATTATTTTCACCTCCCCGCGCAAGTCCCCGCGCGAGGCTCACGTCACGAGCGTCATGAAGGGCGTGAGCCGCCGCACTGCGCCGCCCTGGGCCTGAACCGCCGTCCGCAGGGCCCGGCGCGGCTCGGAGAGGTCGAAGACTCCGCTGACCCGGCGCGCGCCCAGAGCCGAATCGAGCAGGACCACCCGCTCGGGCAGCCAGCGCGCCAGACGCTCGACCACCGCCGCGAGGCTCTCGGCCTCGACGATCAGCCGCCCCTCCAGCCAGGCCGAGGCCGCCCCCGGCGGAGACCTCCCCCGCGCGAGGATCTCGCCACGCGGCTCCAGACTCAGCCGCTCTCCCTCGCGCAGCGGAATCGACGCCTCCCCGCGCCCCTCGAAGCGGATCCCGGCCTCTCCCTCTTCGGCCGCCGCCGAGATCAGCCCCGCCTCCTCGCTGAGGCAGAAGGCCCCCCCGGAGCTCGACAGCTCCGCCGCGCCGATCCTCAGCCGGAAAGGCCCGGCCTGCGGCGGAATCCCGCACCAGACCATCCCCGCGACCAGACGCGCGCCGGAGTCCTCCAGGTCGAGGGCGCTCCGCGGGCCGAGCGCGATCCGCAGGCCTCCGGGCGCCTCGACGCGCTCCACCTGAGCCGTCCCGGTGCGATGGCCGGCGCCCGCGACGGCGATCAGCCCCGGCCCCCAGACCAGAGCCGCCGTCGCGCCCGCCGCCGCCAGCCCTCCGGACAACGCCCGCCGCCGCGTGAGGCCGCGCCTCTCGCCATGGGGTTTCAGGGCCTCTCCGGCGAGGCCGTGGATCTCCGCGACTTCGGCCCAGGCGGCTTCATGGGCCGGACTCCGCGCCCGCCAGAGCCTCAGCGCCTCCAGCGCCGTCCGATCCCAGGGATCGGCGTGCAGACGCACGGCGAAGCCCACGGCCTCGTCGAACAGGAGGTCCTCCCGGATGCGGGCTTCCTCAGGCGACATGGGACGCCCCTCCACGAGGATGACGGCCGGTCTTGCGGCCCCTCTCCTTCCAGGACGAGCGGGCAGGGCGGATTTTCACCTTCATGCCTCGCGCAGCCGCTCGCGGATGTGCCGGTAGGCGTCGCGGACCAGAGCCCAGGCCCGCGTCGTCGAGATCCCCAGCGCCTGGGCGGTCTCCGCCAGGGTGAGCCCCTCCAGACGATGGAGCTCGAAGGCGCGGCGCGTGCGCGGCGGAAGCTCGGCGAGGGCCTGCTGGGTCAGCGCGAGGCGCTCGCGGGCGCAGATCCGCCGCTCCGTCGAGGGCGAGGGGTCGGGCAGGGCCGAAAAGGCTTCGTCGTCCATCTCATCGCGGCGGGCGAGGATCTCGCGGCGCTTCTGGTCGATCAGCAGATTGCGCGCCGTGCGGAAGAGATAGGCCCGGGGATCGCCTTCGGCGCCCCGGTCGGCGGGCTGGCGGTCGAGCACGCGCAGGAAGGCGTCCTGAGCCAGATCCTCGGCGGTTTCGGCGCTCGCGCCGCTGCGGCGCAGCGCCCGCGCGATCGAGGCCGCATGCAGCCGGAAAAGATGTTGCAGATCCCAGGTCACGCTGAAAATCTCGCCGCCGCGTCCGGGATGCTGTCTAGCCCTCTCCGGCGCGCGCCTCAAGAGAGGATCCTCCGCCTTGCGCTCCGGAAGGCGGCCGCATTGCTTTTCCGGTCCCGTTTGGTTATCAGACGCTCCGGGTCAGCCGAAAGCCATCTTCCCGAACTTCGCGTCTCCATGGCGCCGAAGGTCACGCCTCTGGGAACAGGCTTCGGCGCATGCGTTTCGATCCGCTCTCCCTCACCGAGCTGCATCTGGAGGAAGGCCGCAGGCTTCAGCGCGTCTACCGGCGGCGCGGCCTCTCGGCGGAGGAGGCCGAAGACCTCGTCCAGGAGGCCTTCCTCAGGCTCGCGCAGCCGCCCCCGGAGGAGATCCGCGAGCCCGGCGCCTATCTGCGCCGGATCGCCGAGAATCTCTTCTTCGACGCCCTGCGCCGCGCGCGCCGGAGCCGCGAGGTCTTTCCCGCCGAGGCCCGCCTCAGCGAGGAGATCGCCGATCCCCAGCCCTCCGTCGAGGCGGCGCTGATCGCGCGCGAGGCGGAGGAGGCCCTCGACCGCGCCCTGGCGGAGCTGCCTCCGCGCTGCCGCGAGGTCGTGCGGCTGCACAAGTTCGAGGGGCTCAGCTACGTCGAGATCGCGCAGAGGATGGGCGTCTCGCGCAATACGGTGATGGTCCACATGGTCCGGGGGCTGGGAGCCCTGCGCCGCAGGCTCGGCGGAGCGGAAGACGGCGCCCCGGAGGAGGAGGATTGATCCTCCCGCGCGGAGCGGCTTGGCCGCAGGCTGTTTTTCTCCTATCAGATTCGACCTGCCCCCAGCTTCCCGCAGGACGCCGATGACCGCCCCGATGAAATTCCGAACGACTGGTCTGGCGCGCAAGCTGAAGCCTTCCGCCCTGCCCGCCCTTCTGGCCCACGCCGAGGAATGGGGCGTGCCCGTGACGCAGGAGGACGGGCGTTTCCGGCTGGATCTCTGGGGCGCTCTGGCGATCCTCGCGCCCGTCGGAGAGGGCTACGGAATCGAGCTCGGATCTCCCGAGGAATTGTTCCTGCGCGCGCTTCAGGACGCCATCTCCGAGGCCTTCGCCGAGCAGGGCGCCGAAATCTCCTGGACGGACGTCGCCGAAGGCGCGCTGGCGCCGGGCCTCGCGCTGATGAAGCTGGCTTCGGCGGGCCTGCGGAGTCCGGGCTTCCTGCGTCTGCGGGTCGAGGGGCCGGAGGCGCCGCGCTTCGCCGCCGAGCATGGCCTGCATTTCCGGCTTCTCCTGCCGCCGCAGGACCGCGCGCCGATCTGGCCGCGCGTCGGGCCGACGGGCCGCGTGATCTGGCCCAGAGGCGAGGACAGGATCCACGCCCCCGCCTACACCACCGCGGATCAGGGCGCGGACTGGATCGAGTTCGAGGTCTTCCGCCATGAGGGAAGCCCGACCTGCGCCTGGCTCGACCGCGATCCCCTCGGGCGGATGGTGGGGATTCTCGGGCCGAACGGCGGGCTGCGTCCGGAGGGGGCGCCTCTGCTGCTCTTCGGCGACGAGACCGCGATTCCGGCCGTCTCGCGCATCCTGAGGCTCTCGGCGCAGCCCGACGCCCGCGCCTGGATCTCCTGCGCGGATCCGGAGGATCTGGGCGATCTGCGCCGCGATCCCCGCGCGACCCGCGCGACGGATCTCCTCGCGGCGCTGGAGAGGGTCGAGACGCCGCAGGGAAGCCATGTGTGGTTCGCGGCGCACGCCTCTCTGGCGCGGGCGGCGCGGGCGCATCTGCTCGGGAGAGGCCTGGCGAGGACGGAATTCACCGTCGCCGCCTATTGGGAGTGAAGGGCTTCTCCGGCGCGGCGCGGCGGTTTCCGCAGATGCGAAAAAAAATCCGACGATTCCAGTAATGCTTTTTCCCGGGTCGGGCGTCTCTTCATCAGAGGGGGCGCGTCTTCGTCGTCCCGAACCCGACAAGAAACTGGAATATGGCATGAACGAGATGGCGAAGAAGGCGGCGAAAGCGCGGCGGGCGCGGCTGCTGGCTCTGCTGACGACCTGCGCGGCCCTGGGTCTGGCGAGCGCTCCGGCCAGAGCGCAGACCGACGCGCAAACCGGACTTCCGGCGGTCGGCGTCTTTCCGGTCGCCATTCCGGCGCAGCCGCTCGATTCGGCCCTGACCGCCTTTTCCCGTCAGACCGGAGTTCAGGTCCTCGTCGCGCCCGAAGCGGCCGCAGGCCGGAACGCCGCCGAGGCGCAGGGCGATCTGACCCCCGAAGCGGCCCTGACGCGGCTGCTCTCCGGAACGGGCCTGACCTTCGCCTTCTCCGGCCCCGGCGTCGCGACGATCTCCGCCCCTCCCCTCCCGGCGACGGCGCAGGCCGCGCCGATCCTGCTCGACACGATCTACGTCGGCGGCGCTGGAGGCACCTGGGCGCCGGTGGCGGGGGTCGTGGCGCATCGCACCGGCACGGGCTCCAAGACCGACGCCGAGGTCATCGACATTCCCGCTTCGGTCTCGGTGATCACCGCCGACGAGCTGAAGGCGCGCGGCGTCAGCGATCTGGACGGCGCGCTGAACTACACGGCGGGCGTCTCGACCAACCTCTACGGCGGCGACGAACGCTATGACTTCGTGGCCATCCGCGGCTTCAACCAGACCACCTCGGGCATCTATCGCGACGGCCTGCCGATCCGGAACTACAATCTGACCGGCGGCCGCGTCGAGCCCTACGGCATGGAGCGCGTGGAGGTGCTGAAGGGCTCCACCTCGACGCTCTACGGCGCCAACAATCCGGGCGGTCTGGTGAACATGATCACCAAGCGCCCCGTGGACTACAAGTTCGGCGAGGTCTACGCCACCGGCGGCGAGGATCATCTGGAGTTCGGCGCGGATTTCGGCGGGCCCCTGGACGCCGAAGGAGTCCTGACCTATCGCCTGACCGCGAAGAAGCAGGATTCGACCCTGCCCAACGGCGTTTCATCGGACGACCGCCTCTATGTCGCCCCCGCCCTGACCTGGAAGCCCGGCGACCGCACCGCCGTGACCCTCATGGCCGATTACAACGAACGCGGCGGCTCCAACCGCTATGGAATCCCGCGGGGTTCGGGAATCGACCCCTGGACCTTCCTCGGAGAACCAGGCTTCGAGACCAACGACACCACCGAATGGGGCGTCGGCTACGCGCTGGAGCATGATTTCCAGAACGGCCTCGTCTTCCGCTCCCATGGCCGCCACATGGAGCTGGATCTGCTCAGCGAGAACGTCTATGCGGCCGGGAACCAGCATCCGGACGTCGGGCGTCTGGCCTGGAGGGTCGACAGCGAACTGAGCCGCGATTCCGTCGACGCCCATCTCCAATACGACCTCGGCTTCGGGCGGCTCAAGAGCCGGACCCTCATCGGCGCCGACTACACCGCCGCCGAGACCTTCGAAGAGATCCAGCAGGGAACGGCGGGCGGCCTCGGCGACGTCGCCGATCCGGTTTACTGCGGGCGGGCCTGCGTGACTCTCCGGCCCTATTACAAGCTGGCGACCGAAGAAGAGACCTGGGGCGTCTACGCGCAGGAGGAGCTGACGCTCGACGACCGCTGGATCCTGACGCTGGGCGCGCGCTATGACGAGGTCGAAGCCACGGCGACGCAGATCTACAGCTTCTTCAGCCTTCCGGTCCCCATCGAGGAGGAGGCCGTGACGCTGCGCGGCGGTCTGACCTACAAGGTCGACGATGATCTCTCGATCTATGGAACCTATTCGGAATCCTTCACGCCGGTCCTGCCGAGCAACCAGTTCGCCCTGCTCATGACAGAGAGCGAACCCATGATGGGCGAGATGTACGAACTGGGCGTCAAATGGCGTCCGCCGGGGGTGAACGGCCTGTTCTCGGCGGCGGTCTACGATCTGACCCAGACCAACGTCCCGCGCTACAAGCAGTTCAGCGGCCCGCCCTATTTCGGCATCGAGCAGGACGGCGAAGTGCGCAGCCGCGGCGTCGAGCTGGAGGGCAAGGCCGAGCTCACCGACCGGACCAACCTCATCCTCGCCTATGGCTACACCGACGCCGAGGTCACGAAATCCGCCTCGGGAGCTTACGACGGAACCCGGCCGATGTTCATCCCCGAGCACACCGCCGCCATCTGGCTGGACCACACCATTCCCGGCGCCGGAGCGCGCGGCGACGTCACGCTGGGTCTCGGCGCGCGTTATGTCGGCTCGCGCTACGCCAATGAGAACAACACCTTCAAGCTGGATCCTCATGTGGTCTTCGACGCCATGGCGAAATACCAGATCACCGAGAACACCGCCCTGACGCTGAACGTCGAGAACCTCTTCGACAAGGAGTACGTCAGCCACGTCGAGACCTGGAGCGAGCCGGACACCGAATTCTACGGCACGCCCCAGACCTTCCGGCTCTCGCTGCGGCATACATGGTGAGCGCAGCCGCCTCCGCATCCGGATCCGGCGCCTTCCGTCTGGAGGGCGTCGGCTTCGCCGTTCAGGGCCGCGAGATCCTGCGCGACGTCACGCTCTCCTTTCCGGAGGGCCGCATGACGGCGCTGCTCGGACATAACGGCTCGGGCAAATCCACGCTGCTGCGGATCATGGCCCGCCGCGCGGAGGCCACCAGCGGCGCCGCTCTCTGGGACGGGCGCGCGGTGCGCGCCTTCGGCGAGCGCGCCTTCGCCCGCGAAGTCGCCTGGCTGCCTCAGGAGATGGGATCGGCGGCGGGCATGACCCTGCGCGAGCTGGTCGCCTGCGGGCGCTATCCCTGGCATGGCCCCCTCGGGCGCTTCACCCCGGAGGACGGCCGCAAGGTCGCCGCCGGAATCGAGGCGGTGGGCCTCGGCGGCTTCGAGGAACGCTTCGTGCAGACGCTCTCGGGCGGCGAGCGCCAGAGGGCCTGGATCGCCATGATGCTGGCTCAGGACGGCAGATGCCTGCTGCTCGACGAGCCCACCGCCGCGCTGGACGTCGCGCATCAGGTGGAGGTGCTGTCCCTGCTGCGGCGCCTCGCGCAGGAGAAGGGTCTGACGGTGGTGGTCGTCATGCACGAGATCAACATGGCGGCGCGCTTCTGCGATCTGATCCATGCGCTCAAGGGCGGCGAGGTCGTCGCCAGCGGCCCGCCCGACGGGATCATGACTCCCGAAACCCTGCGCCTCATCTACGACGTGGAGATGAACGTGACCCATCCGCCGGGCCGGGAAGCGCCCCTCGCCTATGTCCGGTGAGCCCCTCGCCCTGACCCGCCGGACGCTGCTCGCGGCGGCGCCGGCGGCGGGTCTGCTCGGCCTGACGCCGGCCTTCGCCCAAGGGACGACGGCGGCGCCGCGCGTGGTCAGCCTCGATTACGGCCTCTCCTCGACCCTGCTCGGGCTGGGCGCGCCTCCGGTCGGGATCACGGAGCTGGCGGGCTGGAGCGAATGGGTGGTCGAACCCGCCATGCCCTCCGGAGTCGCCGAACTGGGGATCTCCTCGGAGCCCAATCTCGAGGTTCTGGCGGCGCTGAAGCCCGATCTGATCCTCGCGACCTCCTGGCTCGACGCCCAGATTCCGCGGCTGGAGCGCTTCGCCCCCGTGCTGCGTCTGGAGACCTTCATCTGGACCGGAACGCCGATCCTCGAAGCGGCGATCTCGGCGACGCGCGCCGTGGCGGCGCGGATCGGCCGCGCGCCCGAAGCCGAAGCCTTCCTGGCGCGCATGGAGGCGGTTTTCGCCGAAGCCCGCGCCCGTCTGGCGGAGCGGGAGCCCAGAGCCGTGGCTCTGGTCCATTTCTGGGATTCCCGCCATGTGCGGATCAGCGCCGACCCGAGCCTGTTCAACGACGTGCTGCTGCGGATCGGCGTGCGGAACGCCTGGGAGGCCTCGACGGGGCCCTGGGGCTTCCAGACCCTGCCCGTCGAGGAGCTGTCGCGGGTCATGGACCCGGAAGCCCTGCTGCTGGTCTTCGAACCGGTTCCGCAGGACGTCTTCGCCACCCTCGACCGGAGTCCGCTCTGGCGGGCCCTGCCCCTCGCCCAGCCGGACCGGATCCGGCGTCTGCCGCCCGTGCTGCTCTTCGGCATGGTCAACGAGGCGACGAGATTCGCCCGGCTGGTGGTCGAAGCTCTGGAGGCCGAGTCATGAGCGGCCTGCGCGTTCTTCCGGCCATCGTGATCCTGTGCGGGATCGCGGCGGCGTCGGCCCTGCTCTGGATGCTGATCGCGCCCGGGCTGCTGGCGCCCGAGGTCCCCGGCTATGACGCCGCGCGCATGCGGCTTGTTCACTCCACCCTCCCCCGGCTGGCGACGGCCCTGATCGCGGGATTCGCCCTGTCTCTGGCGGGCGCCCTGCTGCAGCAAGTCCTGCGCAATCCGCTCGCCTCGCCGACCACTCTGGGCGTTTCGGCGGGGGCGCATCTGGCGCTCGCGGGGGCGATGCTGTTCTTTCCGGCGCTGCTCGGCCTGGGCCGCGACGCCGTGGCCCTGCTCGGCGCGGGACTGGCGGCGGCTCTGGTGATGGCGCTGGGCGCGCGGCGGGGATTCTCGCCCCTGACGCTGGTGCTCTCGGGACTGGTCATCGGGCTCTGGTGCGGCGCTCTGGCCGCGGCGCTGGTCTATCTCAACGACCGGCGCATGGTGAGCCTCTTCATCTGGGGCGCGGGCTCTCTGGCGACCCAGAGCTGGGAGGCGCCGCTCGCGCTGCTCTGGAAGACCGGGCTGCTGACTCTGGCCTGCGGCTTCCTGCTGCGGCCTCTGACGCTGCTGGAGCTGGGCGACGAAGAGGCTTCGGCGCTCGGGCTGAAGCTGGCGCGGACGCGGTTTCTCGCTCTGGCTCTGGCGGTGGGGCTTTCGGCCCTCGTGACCAGCGCGGTGGGGGTGATCGGCTTCATCGGACTCGTGGCGCCGATTCTCGCGCGGCTTCTGGGCGCGCGGCGGATTCCGGCTTTCCTGCTCGCCTCCGGATTGATCGGCGCCGCCCTGCTCCTGACCACCGACGCCCTGTTGCAGCTGATCGCCGGGATCTTCAGCGATCTTCTGCCGACGGGCGCGGTGACGGCGGTCTTCGGCTCGCCGCTTCTGCTTCTGCTGCTCCCCCGACTGAAGATCCGGCGCGAGCCCTTCGCCCTCGCGAGCTTCGCGCCGAGGCGCAGGGGCGATCTAGGGCCGGGCTTCGCTCTGGTCGCGGCCGCTCTGGCGGGGCTTGTGGTCCTGGCGCTCTTCCTGGGACGCGATTCCGGCGGCGGCTGGAGCTTCGACGCGCAGATGCTGTCCCTCCGGGCGCCGCGGGTCTTCACGGCTCTGGCGGCGGGGGCGATGCTCGCGGTTTCGGGCCTGCTGCTGCAACGCCTCACGGGCAACGAGATGGCCAGCCCCGAAGTGCTGGGCGTCAGCTCCGGCGCGACTCTGGGTCTGGCGCTCGGCGTCTTCCTCGTGGCGACGCCCGGATTCGCCGCGCAGCTCGGCTTCGCGGGCATGGGCGCCTTCGCGGTGCTGGCGGCCATCCTGATCTCGACGCGCCGTTCGGCCCTCGCGCCGGAACGCGTGCTGCTGGTGGGGATCGCGCTCAGCGCGCTGGTGGACGCTCTGGTGGGGCTCATGGCCGCCACGGGGGATCCGCGCGCCCTGACGATCCTGCGCTGGATGAGCGGCTCGACCTACGGCGCCGAGGCCGGAAGCGCCGCCCTGCTCTGCGCCGGAGCGCTGATCCTGATCCTCCCGGCGCTTCTGGCGCGGCGCTGGCTGGATCTTCTGCCGCTGGGGCCGGAGACGGCTTCGGCTCTGGGGATTCCGGTGCGTGCGGCGCGTCTGCGGCTCTTCGCTCTGGCGGGCGCCCTGAGCGCCGCCGCGACGCTCGGCGTGGGGCCTCTGAGCTTCGTGGGGCTGATGGCGCCGCATCTGGCGCGCGAACTGGGCTTCTCCCGCGCGGCCTCCCAGACGGCGGGGGCCGCCCTGATCGGCGCCTTGCTGATGGTCGCGGCGGACTGGATCGGCCGGACGGCGGTCTTCCCCTGGCAGATCCCCGCCGGACTGGTCGCGGCCCTGACGGGCGCGCCCTTCCTGATCCTTCTGCTCTTCAGACGAGGCCGGACATGACCCGCGATCCCGAACCCTCCGCGAGGCTGCGCGGCCGCGCCGTGATCCTGCTGGAGGATCCGGAGCGCGTGTTGAGCGAGCTTCTCGAACACATGACCGAACACGCCGAGGTCACGCTCACCGAGAGCGGCGCCTTTCTGGACAGCCCTTTCGGTTCGGTCTCGGTCTCGCGCTTCGCGGATCGGGTCTTCGTCGAGGCGGCGGCGGAATCGCCGGAGATCCTCGCGCTGATCCAGGCCTTCGTCGCCGAGCATGTCCATGAATTCGCCGGGGAGGACGTGGAGATCGAATGGTCGGGCGAGGCGGCGGCGGAGGCTCCGCCCGCCGGATTCCGTCTGGCGAGCGTCCTGCGGGCCTTCGACGTCACGCCCCGGATGCGCCGCGTGGTCTTCGCCTGCGACGACCCGACCCTCTACGCCGAGGGGGCGGGCCATCACATCCGGCTCTTCCCCGCGCCGGAGGAGACGCCGCCGCTCAACCGCGTCTACACCATCCGCGAGGCGGACGCCGCCGCCGGGACGGTCTCCGTGGATTTCGCGTTGCATGAAGGCGGGGCCTCTCCGGGGGCGGATTTCGCCCGCAAGGCGCGTCCGGGCGAGAGGGTCGGCCTGATGGGGCCGGGCGGCGGCGGAGGCCCGCCCCGGGCGAAGAAGCTGCTGCTGCTCGGCGACGAAGCCGCCTTGCCCGCCATCGCGCGGATACTCGCGGAGGCCCCGCCGGACGCCGAGATCGAAGCCCGTCTCGAAGTCGCCGACGCGCGCGAGGAACAGCATCTGCCCTCGGCGGCGCGGGCGCGGGTGGTCTGGCTGCATCGGGGCGAGGCCCTGCCCGGCCGCTCGGGGCTGCTGGAGGCCGCCCTCGAAGCGCATCTGGAGGGGGGGGCGCATGAAGGGCTCTTCATCTGGGCCGCCTGCGAAAGGGCGGTCGCGGGGCGGCTGCGCAAGAGGCTGGCCTCAGAGCCCGGAATGAAGCGGCGGGCCCATGTCTACGCCTATTGGGAGAGCCGTCGGTGAAGCGGAGGCCCGGCCGGGCCTCCGCCGCGGCCGTCACGGAGTCCGGGCGGCCAGCTCTCCGGCGATCCGCGCCGCGAGCCGGGCGTTGTTCAGCACCAGCGCGATGTTGGCCGCGAGGCTGCGGCCTTCGGTGGCGCGGTTCACCCGGTCGAGCAGGAAGGGCGTGACCTCCTTGCCGACGACGCCCTGAGCCTCGGCTTCGGCCACGGCGGCGCGGATCACGGCCTCGATCTCCGCGCCGGGGATGGCGTCGGCTTCGGGGATGGGATTGGCGATCAGGATTCCCGTCCCCGTGCCGAGCGAGAGATGCGCCGAGATCATCGCGGCCAGCTCGCCGGGGCTGTCGAGCCGGTGATCCGAGGGCAGGCCCGAACTGCGCGAGAAGAAGGCCGGGAATTCGTCGGCGCCGCAGGTCACGACCGGCACGCGCATCGTCTCCAGATGCTCCAGGGTCTTGGGGATGTCGAGGATGGACTTCATCCCCGCGCAGACCACCGCGACCTCGGTCGCGCCCAGTTCGGTGAGATCCGCCGAGATGTCGAAGCTCTCCTCGGCGCCGCGATGGACGCCGCCGATTCCTCCGGTCGCGAAGAGCCGGATCCCCGCCCGCGCCGCGATCAGCATGGTCGAGGAGACGGTGGTCCCCGCCGAGACGCCCCGCGTCATGGCCACCGCGAGATCCCGCCCCGAAGCCTTCACGCAGGATGGATCCTTGACCAGAGCTTCAAGCTCGGACTCGCTCATGCCGACCTTGATCCGCCCCTTCAGCACGGCGATGGTCGCGGGAACGGCGCCTTCCGCGCGGACGGCGGCCTCGACGCGGCGCGCGGTCTCGACGTTCTGCGGCCAGGGCATGCCGTGAGTCACGATGGTCGATTCCAGGGCCACCACCGGGCGTCCGGCGGCGAGCGCCCCGGCGACTTCGGGCGCGACGTCCAGGCTCGGGCGGGTCGTCATCTGTCGTCTCCATGCAAGTCCGCCGGAGCGGGAAAGGATCTGCGTCCGGCCTGAGCGGCCAGAAGTTCGGGAGTCAGATCGTCGCGCACCGCGCCGGGAGCCTCGATGGTCAGCGCGGCCATGAGGCCCCCCAGCCGGGCCGCCGCAACCGGATCCTCTCCGGCGAGCAGGGCGTGGAGCGTTCCGGCCATGGCGGCGTCTCCGGCTCCGGTGACGTCCACGACTTCGGCCGCGACGGCCGGGAGAAGCGCCTCGAAGCCCTCTCCGGCCAGGGCGGCTCCCGCCGCGCCCCGCGACAGCCGGACGCTCCCCGCGCCCCGGTCGCAGAGCGCGCGGGCGGCCGCGAGCGCCTCCGCGCCGGAGGTCGCGCGCGGCGCGTCGAGCAGGGCGGCGGCCTCGTCGGCGTTGAGGAAGAGCAGGTCGATTCCGGAGAGGTCGGCGGGCAGACGGCGCGTCTTGGGAACCGAGACGGCGTCCACCGCGAGACGATAATTTCCGCCGCCGCGCCGCGCGCAGAGACAGGCGAGCGCCTCGGGCGTGAGATTGGCGTCGGCGAAGACCCAGGAGGCGCCGGCGACATGCGGCCAGGCCCGCAGGAGGTCTTCGGGCGTCAGACGGTCGAAGATCGCCATGTCCGCCGCCGCGAGGACCAGCTCTCCCGAGGGGTCCAGCAGGGCGACGTATTCCGCCGTGCGCGCGCCGGGGAGCGTCAGGACGCGGCTGACGTCCACGCCGCGTCCGCGCAGATGCTCCAGCAGCAGCCGCCCCGGCTCGTCGTCGCCGACCACGGAGAGGAAGCCCGGCCTGCGGCCCAGCAGGGCGAGGTTTTCGGCCACGTTGCGCGCGACGCCGCCATGGCTGCGCGAGCCCTCCGCCGGATTGGAGGTCTCCATGCGGGCGGGGGCGAGGAGGCGGTATCTGCGATCCATGACCGCTCCGCCGACGCAGAGGACGCTTGCGCCCTGCGGCAGGACATAGCCGCGTCCGAGGAGGAATCCCTTGCGGGTGAGGCTGGCGACATGGGCGGCGACGGTCGAGCGGGCGAATCCGAGCGCTTCGGCGATCTCCTGCTGTCCGGCGAAGGGATTGCGCGAGATCAGCGCCAGAACCGCCGCTTCCTGCGCCGTCAGTTCATCCATGATGTGTCTGGCATGATGGATCGGGCATGATCGTCGGGTCCCTTCTGCGCGGCCTCGCCGGAGGATAACGGATGTTCTGCATCCCAACAAGAGTTTCCGGCGCGCGCGTCCCGCCCGCGACCGGCGCAGAGGACGGAAGGATTCTCCGGAAACCGACCGTCCAGGCTTCGCGGAAAGGGGCGCCGTATTTTCTGGCCGCCTCCTGCTTCTTCTCCTCCACAGCCGCCTCGATCGGCGCGAAGATTGCGCAGAGATTTCCCACATCGCCTGACGATAGCTAGCCTCGACGGAGCCAGGAACCAGGCTCGGGCTCGCGACGAAGTAGGGATGCCGCCAGGACGCCCTTCTCGTGCGAGGCCTGTCAACCCAGAGTCGCATGACTTACAAAAATTTATCAATGAGATAATTTACTATATTTTTTCTTCATTTATGTAACTTAATGATACATTTTCCCGTAATGGAAGAAGGAAATCAGGGGATCCTTTCATCGCACAAGGCGACAAACCACAAAATCAACCATCTGATCTTGATGTATAATATCAGAATTCTCCTTTCTGGCCCGCCAATTGCTCCGGTTCAATCGCAGCGGCGAGCGCCTTCGCCGCCATCACTCGAACCGAGGAAGGCCATGAAGCCTGACGCCAGAAAGAAACGCTCCAGATCGCCGGACATCGCCATGATGGGCTCCGCCATGAAAGCAACCTATGCGAGCTGGGTCATCGGGCGTTCGCTCGCGCGAGCGGGCCGCACCCCCCAGCTCAAGGGGCATATCCAGGAGATCCTTTTCAAGGATCAGCGCAATCTGCGCGACCTGCTGAACGGCTGCTCCACGCGCCTGACCCGCAATCCGCGCGCCCCGACGGTCGATCTGGTGACGCAGGACGCCTTCGGCCGGGTGGTGAAGCGTTTTCAGATCAAGGACGTCGTCAGCCGCTCCGGGATCGACAAGCTCGTCCGGCAATCCGCTCAGGGGAAGTATCGCAGCGCGCGCCTCGTGGGATCGCCGGAAACCACCAGGCTCTTCAACGCCGCAGCGGGGAAGGCGAGGATCTCCAAGCGCATGATCAGCAGCGGCGTGTCTTCGAACCGTACGGCCTCTCTGGCTCGTCGCGCGGGCGTGGGCGGCGCCTCCCTGACGGGAGCCATGATGCAGGCCGCGAAGCGCGGAGGCGCTTTCGGCGCCGTCCTCGGCGGCGGCGTGGC
Organism: Neomegalonema sp.; assembly: GCF_028688855.1. GTDB lineage: Bacteria > Pseudomonadota > Alphaproteobacteria > Rhodobacterales > Rhodobacteraceae > Neomegalonema. Next base: position 140,691 of record NZ_JAQTXI010000004.1, read on the forward strand.
GCTCTGCAAGGGAGGGCTCGACCTCATGCGGGGGAAGGCGACGGCGAGGGAGGTGGCCGCCTCCGTCGCCAGGTCGGGGCTTCAGGGAGGAGTCGGAGGCGCGACGAGCACCGCAGCGGCTGTCGCCGTAGGGTCGACTGCGGCGGCTCTGGCTTCGGTCGTCGGTTTGACGGGAACGACCGCCGTCGCCTGCACGGTCGCAATTCCGCTGGCCGTCGCGGTGGGAGTGGGTTACGTCGCCTCGACGGCCTGCGGCAAGATCTGGGACTCCATGTTCGCCTAGACCTTGCGGGCGCTGGATCCAGTCGCAACCGCTTGCGATCTGGGAAACGCCGAGGGCTGTCTTCCCGCATCCTGTCGCGAACAGCCCTCCATTCCCCGCGCCCCGCCGAGCGTCTCGCGCTTCAGCGCAGGACAGGCCGGAAGGACCAGAGCCGGTTCAACGCGAAGCTCACGGCGGCGGCCATCCCGACCGCCGCGATCAGGGCGGCGGAGTCGCTCCAGCCGAGCGGACCCGTCGCCAGCAGCAACACGGCCTGATTGGCCGCGAAGCCGCATCCCGCCGCGAGGGAGAACCGCGCGAAGGCCGAACCCGTCCGTCGCCCATGGCCCTGAAAGGAGAAGCGGGAATGTCCCCGGAAGCTCAGCAGGAAAGCGACGAGAAAGGCGACGAGATTGGCCCGCTCCGCGCCCATCCCCGCCGCCAGCAGAGCGAAGGCGACGAAGAGATGGCAAAGCGTGGCCGCGATCCCGACCAGCGTGAAGCGCAGGCCTTCGAGGAGAGGCGTCATCGGCGCGGCGGGACCTCGCGGTTTTCGGCCACCACATAGCCGGGCCGCCCCTTCACCTCCGAGAAGATCCGCGAGACATATTCCCCCAGCACCCCGATGGAGAGCAGCTGCACGCCGCTCAGGAAGAAGATCGCCACGGCCAGAGTCGACCATCCCGGCAGATCGCGGCCCCAGAGCAGCGTCTCGACGGTCAGCCAGATCCCGTAGAGGATCGAGAGCGCAGCCACCCCGACGCCGATCAGCGTCCAGATGCGCAGAGGCCAGCTGGTGAAGGCCGTCATCCCCGTGACGCCGAGCCTCAGCAGCGCCCCCAGCCGGAATTTCGACCGCCCGCCCTGACGCGGCGCCAGTTCGATGGGCAGGGCCGTCGAGCGGAAGCCGACCCAGCCGTAAAGCCCCTTCATGAAGCGGTTGCGCTCGGGCAGGGCGCAGAGCGCGTCCACCACCTTGCGGTCCATCAGACGGAAGTCCCGCGCGTCGGGGGGAATCTCCACCTCGCCATAGCTCAGCAGCCGGTAGAAGACGCGCGTCAGCAGACGCTTGACCGCCGGTTCGTCGCGGCGATGCGCCCGCACCGCATAGACCATCTCGAAGCCCTCGCGATGGCGCGCCAGCATCTCGTCGACATGATCGAGCGATTCCTGAAGATCGGCGTCGAGCAGGATCACCACCGCCCCGGCGGCCTGCCGGAGCCCCGCCATGATGGCCTGTTCCTTGCCGAAGTTCCGCGAGAGCCGCACCAGCCTCAGCGGAACGCGCAAAACCATACGCCCGGCGATCTCCAGGGTGCCGTCGCGGCTGCCGTCGTCGACGAGCACGATCTCCGTCCTCAGGCCCAGCGCGAGGCTCTTGGCCTCCAGGCGCCGCAGGGTCTCGGCGATGCTCTCGGCCTCGTCACAGGCCGGGACCACGAAGGAGAGATCCGGCGGCGGCGCGCGATCCGGCGCGATCTCCTCGAAACGAAAGCCGGGGGACCAGTCTCCGGGGTTCTGATTCATGGCGTCTCTCCGCCGCTGACGAACAACTCATGTCGGCCGAAGCGCCCGACCGGACGAAAGCCCTCCGCCTCGACCTGCGCGGCCTGCCCGACCGGCGCGGAGAGGGCGACGGGGCGAGGCCCTGCGGCCAGAGCGGCGAGGTCTTCGGGCTTCACGGAGCGCGCCCGGCCCGCCGTGTAGAACTCCGCCGAGAAGGAGCGGCGCCCGAGGACGTAGAGCGGATCCTCGCGCAGCCATGGCCGCGCCGCTTCGGCCAGAGCCTCATGCGATTTCAGCCGCAGGGTCTCCGGCGCGAGCGAAACCAGCCCGACGGCCACCGCCGCGATTCCGACCAGCCCCAGGCCCAGAGCCGTCAGCCGCCGCAGGAGGCCTTGCGGGAGATCGGCGCCGGGCGCCGCCGCCATGAGGATCGCCGCGGCGGGCAGAGCAGGCAGGGCGTAGGCGGGCAGGATGTTCCCCGCAGGCGTGAAGAAGATCAGCGGGGCGAGGATCCAGCAGAACAGCCAGGAGGCGAATCCGGAGGGAAGCGCGGCCAGCCCCTCGAGCCCCCGGGAGCGGCGGCGCAGGATCAGCGCAGGCGCCAGCAGGCTCCAGGGGAGGGCGATCATCAGCGCCATGGGCCAGATCCAGCCCTTGGGCCGCAGATGCGCCGAACCGTAGAGATCTCCGCTCCAGCCGGGAACGAGGAAGCGCTGGACATGCTCGCCCCAGAGGAAATAGCGCAGGAATCCGGGCGTGGCGATCTCGGCGGCGAGGTGCCAGGGAACCACCAGCAGGATCAGCAGAAGCGTTCCTCCCGCCCAGGGGAGTCGGCGCAGATCGCCCCAGGCGCGCCGGATCGTCAGCCAGGGAACCAGCGCCACGACCACAAGCGCGATGGCCACGGGCCCCTTGGCCATCAGCCCCATCGCCAGCCCGAGAAAGACGGCGTATCCCCAGAGCGGCGCGGATTCTTCCTCTTGGGTCGCCCGCCAGAAGCCGACCATGACCAGAACCAGCCCGAGGACCATCGGCATGTCGGTCATGACGAAGGCCGAGGCGCCCCAGAAGAGCGCCATGCTGGAGAGGATCGCCGTCGCGGCCAGAGCCCGGTTCGGGCCGAGGAGCCGGGCCGTCCAGCCATGGACGAGCGCCAGAATCGCCAGAGAAACCGCCAGAACCGGCAGACGCGCGGCGAAGGCGTGAATCCCGAAGGCCTCCATCCCGAGCGCGGACAGCCAGGTGTGCAGCGGCGGCTTGCCCCAGAAGGGGACGCCGTAGTCGAATTGCGGCGTGATCCAGTTCCCCGTCTCGACCATCTTGCGCGCGATCTCGGCGTAGCGGGCTTCGGTGGTGTCGACGAGCGGCAATCCCGCCATGGCGATCAGGCGCAGCGCCAGCAGGACCGCAAGGAAGATCCAGATCCGTCGTCGGAAGGCGGCGGGCCATGCGAAATCCGCGGGGAAGGCCCTGCGGCGCGCGGCGGCCTTCGCAGGCGGGGCTTCGGAGATGGGAAAGGCCTCTCCGGTCAAGTTTCGGCTCGTCATCTTGCTCCTGGTCCTGAGGATCCGGAGGCCGGACCATGGACCAGAGCGCATGGCCGGAAGATTGTCCGGATTATACGAAAACGTAATGAGAAGCCCGGTGGCGCCGGATCGGGCTTTCAGGGATGTTCGGAAGCCGCAGAAGACGGAGACTCAGGCGAAGATGCGCATTCTCGTGGTGGAGGACGACGCCGAGACGGCGGCCTATATCCGGTCGAGCCTGGCCCAGGCGGGCCATCAGGCCGAGGTCCGCGCCAATGGCCGCGAGGGCTTCCTCAGCGCGCTGGACGAAGATTACGACGTGCTGATCATCGACCGCATGCTGCCTGGTCTGGATGGTCTGAGCCTCGTGAAATCCATCCGCAGCGCGGGCTGCCGGACGCCGGTCATCTTCCTGAGCGCGCTTGGCGGCATCGACGACCGAGTCGAGGGCCTGGAGGCCGGAGCCGACGACTATCTGACCAAGCCCTTTTCGATCCTGGAGCTTTCGGCGCGGCTCGGCGCCCTGACGCGCCGTCCGCCCCTGCGCCCCGAAGAAGAGACCGTGCTGAAGGTCGCCGGGCTGGAGATGGACCTGATCCGCCGCAAGGTCACGCGGGCCGGGCGGCTCATCGATCTTCAGCCGCGCGAATTCTCCCTGCTGGAGCATCTCATGCGCCACAGCGAGCGGGTCGTGACGCGGAGCATGCTGCTGGAGGCGGTCTGGAATTTCCATTTCGACCCGCGCACCAACGTCGTGGAGACCCACATCAGCCGTCTGCGGGCCAAGATCGACAAGGATTTCCCCTTCCCCCTGATCCACACGATCCGGGGCGCGGGATACAGCCTCCATGCTTAGGCGTCTGCTGCGCCAGGCGGCGCCGCGCTCCACGGCGCTGCATCTCTCGCTGCGCTATTCGGCGCTCTATACGGCGGTGACGCTGCTCGTCTTCGCCTTCGCCTATGTCGAGACCCGGAGAGAAGTCTCCGAGATGCTCGGCGACCAGCTCGAAGGCGAAGCCGAAATCCTGCGCGAGCGTTATCAGGATCTCGGCCTTCCGGGCGTGGTCGGGACTCTGGAGGTCATGGTGTCCCTCAACGCCAGAGGCAGCCGTTTCGCGCTCTTCGTCGGGCCGGAGGGCGAAAGGCTCTACGCCAACACGCCCCTGACTCCCGAGGAGGCTCCGGGCCGCTTCATCGACAAGGCGAAGGCGCAGGTCGTCTCCTCCGACGAGGAGATGTCGGGCTATGAGCTGCGCCGCGTTCATCTGGGTCCGAATCTTCTGATCCTCGGCGTGGGCGACCACATGCGCATGGAGATCCTGGAGGCGCTCGCGGCGGCGCTCGCGGTGGGCTTCGGGCTGATCGCCGCCACGGGGCTGATCTTCGGCCTGTCCATCGGGCGCCGGACGGAAAGGCGGCTTCGGGAGATCGACCGGACCCTGACCGCCGTGGGACGCGGCGCCATCGGCCTGCGCATCCCCGAGGCTCCGCGCCAGACGAGCGAGCTTCTGCGGCTTTCGGGCTCGATCAACGCGACGCTCGGCGAGCTGGAGAAGCTGATGGAGACGCAAAAGCGCATCTCCGCCGACATCGCCCATGATCTGAAGACGCCCTTGCAGCGTCTGCGCCAGCGTCTGGAGCGCTTCGGCCTGGGCTTCGCTCCGGAGTCTCCGGAGGCCATGGAGATCGAACAGGCTCTGGAGTCCGTCGATCATCTGATGAGCGTGTTTCAGGCGATCCTGAGGATCGCGGAGATCGAGGATCACCGGCGCCGCGCGCGGTTCGCGCCGGTGGATCTCGCGGAGCTGGCCGCGCGCGTCCATGACGCCTATGAGCCCGTCGCCGAGGAGAAGGGCCAGATCCTGCGTCTGAAGCTCCCGGAGCGGGCCGCGTGGATCTTCGGCGACGGCGAGCTGATCGCTCAGGCGGCGGTCAATGCGGTGGAGAACGGCTTGCGTCATTGCCCGCCCGGCTCGGAGATCGAGCTTGAGGTCGGCGAGGCGGAGGGCGCGCCTGTCCTGCGGGTCTCCGACGACGGGCCCGGCGTTCCGCCCGAGGAGGTCGGGAAGGTCTTCGACAAGTTCCACCGGGTGGAGCGCAGCCGCACGACTCCCGGGAATGGTCTGGGTCTGGCTCTGGTGAAGGCGGTCGCCGATCTGCATGAGGCCCGGGTCGGGCTCGAGAACCTTCATCCCGGCCTGCGGCTGGAGATCCGTTTCCCGCCTCCGGAGCCCGCCCGGACGACCCAACGCGGGACCACATGAGCGCCGCGACAGGAGGGCGCATCCCGAACGACGGGTTTGCTCGATTTTCAGCTTTTTCCAGCGAAACATGGTCGGTTTCGTTGAAAATCACTCTAAAATAATCGAATAAATCCTGTTATGGACATTATCATGAAAGATATGATGACAAATATAAAACTCTTTATCCAAGTTTTTCTTTTGCCAAGCTCGCCATATGATTCCAAATGATCATGGAACAATTTTTCAATCATGGATTTTTCTTCACTCATTTTTGTATTATTGCTTTCATCGTTTTCAATTTTCATTTGTTTAACATGCATCCTGCAGCATGCGAAGGTTTGCTGATTTTATGGTCCAGGTGCTTCCAGGCGCCTGGTTTCAGTTCCTCCAGAGAAGGCTGGTGCTGGCCTCTCTCTTCGCAGTCTTGTCCGGCGGAAACACAGCGCAAGTCTGCCAGATGAGCAAACCCCGAACGACAGGGAGCCTGCGATTCCGGGAATATGAACGGAATTTATTTCATGATGACTCAAATAAATATCCTGTAATTCCCGAGAACCTGAAGATAAAATTCAATAAATTCCCTCTATATAAACATGCATGAAATCAATGAATCGAGAATTTTCTTTCAATTCATCTGATTCATTCCAATATTGATCCGGATTGATCGCCATGCATCGCCTCTTGTCCGGAGCTCCGGTTTCAGTGGGGCGACGGGGACTTGCGATCAAGCAAGAGAGGGACGACATGGATTTTCAACTCAGGCTCGCGTTGCTTGGCGCGGCCCTCGTCGGCGCGACTCCGCAAACCGCCTCCGCGCAGGAGTCTCCGACGCCGCTTCCCGCCGCCTCCGAAGTCTTCCAGCTTGGCGAGATCTATCTCGGCGGCGTTCATGACGCTCAACCCGGCACTTCGAGCTACGTCTCCGCCGGGACGGCGACCCAGGAAGGCCGCCTCACCCTCGACGACGCCCTGAAGACGGTTCCCGGCGTCGCGGTGGGCAATTCGGGCGGCTCGCGCAACGAACGCCTCGTATTCGTGCGCGGCTTCGATCGCTTCCAGGTTCCGCTCTCGGTGGATGGAATCCGCATCTACCTCCCCGCCGACAACCGGCTGGACTTCGGCCGCTTCCTGACGCCCGACCTCGCCGAGGTTCAGGTGCAGAAAGGCTACGTCTCGGTGCTCAACGGCCCCGGCGCCATGGGCGGCGCGGTGAACCTCGCCACGCGCAAGCCCGTCTCGCCCTTCGAAGGCGAGCTCCAGCTCGGGCTCGAAGCCGGGAATCGCGGCGATCTGAACGGACGCCACGGCTTCCTGTCGCTCGGGACGCTCCAGGAGAAGTTCTACGCGCAGGGCAGCTTCTCGATCCGCGATTTCGACGGCTTCGACCTCTCGCGCGGCTTCGAGCCCACGGCTCAGCAGGGCGCAGGACAGCGCGGCAACTCCGAAAGCGAGGACAGCCGCCTGAACCTCAAGTTCGGCTTCACCCCCAATGCGACCGACGAATATGTCGTGAGCTACACCCGTCAGGACGGCTCCAAGAGCGCGCCCTACAACACGCTTCAGCCGATCCGCCTGCCCGGCGGCGCCATGACCCCCGGAGCCCCCGGCTATGGCGGCGGCGCCCAGCGCGACTGGACCTGGCCGAAATGGGATCTGCAAAGCCTGGCCTTCTACTCGAAGACCGCGCTCGGCGAAGGCGCCGACGTCAAGACGAAACTCTATTACAACACCTTCGACAACGTTCTGTCGGCCTGGGACGACAGCTCCCACTCCACCCAGACCGCCAACCGCGCCTTCGACAGCATCTATGACGACAGCGCCTGGGGCGCCGCCGTGGATCTCGGGGGCGAGATCGGGGGCGGACATGAATTGCGCGGCGCGGTCCAGTTCCGCAGCGACCGCCATGAGAGCACGAACCACAGCCGCCCGGACGTCAACGCGGTCCTCGATCCGACCGAGCGCAGCCGCGAAGACACCTGGTCCTTCGGCGTCGAGGACACATGGCGTCTGAACGATCAGCTTCGCCTCGTGGGCGGCCTGAGCTACGAGCGCGCCGACGTGAAGATGGCCGACCGCACCCCCACCAGCTTCGGCGAGCCCGTCGGCTCGGCGGACGCCTGGAACTGGCAGGCCGCCGCCGTCTGGGAGCCGGAGGCGGGCGGCGCCTGGCACGCCTCGGTCTCTTCGCGGACCCGCTTCCCGAGCCTCTTCGAGCGCTACAGCACGCGGTTCGGCTATGCGGTGCCCAATCCGGATCTCGCCTCCGAGCGCGCCGTGAACTTCGAGGTCGGCTATAAAGGCGATCTCGGCCCGGCCTTCGTCGAGGCGGCGGCCTTCTACAGCCAGATCGACGACATGATCCAGTCCATTCCGCGCGTGGATCTGCCTCTGGACGACCGCGGACGCCGCCCCTCCCAGAACCAGAACGTCGGCGACGGACGGAGCTTCGGCTTCGAGGTCGGCGCGAGCCTGCCGATCACGGATCGGCTGGATCTCGGGGCGGCCTACACCTATCTGGATCGCGAGATCTCGGATCCGGTGCGCCCCGGCCTCCAGCCGACGGACACGCCGCGCCACACCGCCTATCTGCGGCTCGACTGGCGTCCGCTGGAGACCCTGACCCTCTCGCCCTCGCTGGAGCTGGCCAGCTCCCGCCGGACCGAGGCGATCATCCAGACCGGCGATTTCGATCAGGTGGCTTACGCCCGCATGGGCGGCTTCGCTCTGGTCAATCTCGACGCGAAATGGGAGGTCAGGCCGAACGCCAACGTCGTCTTCGGCGTGCGCAACCTCTTCGACAAGGATTACGCCCTGACCGAAGGCTTCCCTGAAGCAGGACGCAGCTTCTATGTGACCACGCAGCTGAAATTCTGAAGCTGGAGGCGGCGGAGGCGGGAGGATATGCTCTCCGCCTTCGCCCTCTCATCCGCCCCCATCCGCAAGGAGACCAGCCATGAAGATCAGCGCGCGCAACGTCCTGCCGGGAATCGTCGTCGGGATCGTCGAAGGCGCCGTGACCAGCCATGTCCGCATCGACATCGGCGGCGCGGTGGTCACGGCCTCCATCACCAACGAGGCCGTGGCGGAACTGGGTCTGAAGGTCGGCGGCCGGGCCTCGGCGGTGGTCAAGGCCTCGGACGTCATGGTGGGTGTGGATGACTGAGCTTCGCGCCGATCCTCTGCGGCCTCATGAGCAGGCCGTGGAGACTCCCGCCGATTTCGACGCCGGAGTCTGGTTCATCGGCCGCATCCGCACGCCCTGGACCCGCCGCGAGGAATGTCCCAAGCGCGGAGATTCCGAAAACGGCCCGGTCTGCCGCATTGAGATCTTCGAGCCCTGGACTCCCGCCCTCGCGGGGGTGGAGGAGAAGGAGCGGCTCCAGATCCTCTACTGGATGCATCTTTCCCGCCGCGACGCCGTGCGTCAGAACCCGAATTTCGGCGGAGGCTCCATCGGAACCTTCGCCATACGCTCGCCCCTGAGGCCCAATCCCATCGCCTCTTCGGTGGTGCGTCTGCTGGCCGTGGAAGGCGCCGTCCTGACGGTGCGCGGACTGGATTGTCTCGACGGAACGCCTCTGATCGACGTCAAACCCGAATTCGGAGTCTTCACATGAAGCTCTTCTCCTTCAAGGTCTTCGCGCTCGCTCTGGCTCTGGCGACGCCCGCCGCCTTCGCTCTGGACGGGCGGAGCGTGCTCGACGCGACCGGCCGCGAGGTTCTGGTCCCCGCCGAGCCCGCCCGGGTCTTCGCCGCCGGGCCGCCCGCCGCCACGCTGCTTTACACGCTCAAGCCTGAAGCGATGGTCGGTTGGGTGCGGGCGCCGCGCGGGGCGGATCTGCCTTTCCTTCTGCCCCAGGTCCGGGAGTTGCCCGAGCTTGGCCGCCTGACGGGCCGGGGCGACACGGTGAATCTGGAAGTCCTGCTTTCGGCGCAACCGGATCTCATCGTGGATTACGGGACCATCAACCCGACCTACATCGACCTCGCCGGGCGGGTGCAGGAGCAGACCGGCGTCCCCTACGCCCTGATCGACGGCTCCTTCGAGGCCATGCCTCAGGCGATCCGGCAGATGGCGGAGATCCTCGGCGTTCCGGAGCGGGGCGAGACCCTCGCCGCCTACGCCGAAGCGCGGCTGGCCGAAGTCGACGCCCTGCTGGAGAAGATCCCCGAGGATCAGCGCCCGACCGTCTATCTGGCGCGCGGCCCGGAGGGTCTGGAATCTCCGGCGCGGGGCTCGATCAACGCCGAGATCATCGAGCGGGTCGGCGGACGCAATGTGACGGTCGCGGAGACTCGGGGCCTGGCCACGGTCTCGCCGGAGCAGGTGCTGGCCTGGGCTCCGGAAGTCGTCATCACCATCGACAAGGATTTCGCGGCGAAGGTCGGCGCGGCGCCCGAATGGAGCGGCGTTCCGGCGGTGGCGGAGGGGCGGGTCTATCTGGCCCCCGCGACGCCTTTCGGCTTCATCGACAGCCCGCCTTCCGTCAATCGTCTGGCGGGGCTGATCTGGCTGACGCACAAGCTCTATCCCGAGCAGGCGGAGGGCGACCTCCGGGCGAAGATCGCGGAGTTCTACGAGCTGTTCTACGGCCTGCGCCCGGACGAGGCTCAATTGACGGCGCTGCTGGGTGAGTGAACGCCTGCTTCCTCCGGCGCTTCTGCTGGGGCTGCTCGCCGCGCTGATGATCGGCGCGATGATCGGCCCCTATCCGCTCTCGCCGGGCCAGATCTTCGGGATTCTCGCCGGAGACCGCAGCGACGCTCAGGCGGCGGTGGTGCTCTGGAATCTGCGCCTGCCGAGGGTTCTGGCGGCGGCGCTCGTGGGCGGGGCTCTGGCGGCGGCGGGCGCGGCCTATCAGACGATCTTCCGCAATCCGCTGGTCTCTCCGGACATCCTCGGCGTTTCGGCGGGGGCGGGATTCGGCGCGACGCTCGGGATTCTGCTCGGGCTCCCGGTCATGGCCATCCAGATGCTCGGCTTCGGCATGGGGCTTCTGGCGGTGGTTCTGGTGCTCGGGCTGACCTGGGCTCTGCGCGGCGAGGGTCAGATTCTCGTGATGGTCTTGTGCGGGGTGGCGGTGGGAGCCTTGGCGGGGGCCGGGATTTCGCTCGTGAAGCTCCTGGCCGATCCCGATCAGCAGCTTCCGGCGATCACCTTCTGGCTGATGGGCAGCCTCGCGGGGATCAAGCGCCCGGATCTCTGGGCGGCTCTGCCCGCCGTGCTGATCGGCCTCGCGCCGCTGATCCTGCTGCGCTGGCGGATCGGGCTCTTGTCGCTCGGCGACGACGAGGCCCGCGCCCTCGGGGTGGAGGCCGGGCGGCTGCGGCTGCTGGTGGTGGCCTGCGCCACGCTGATGACGGCCGCCGTCACGGCCATGGCGGGGATCGTCGGATGGGTGGGGCTGATGGCGCCGCATATGGCGCGTCTGCTGGTGGGGCCGCGCTTCGACCGGTTGTTGCCCGCCGCGGCGCTCCTGGGCGCGAGCTTCATGGTGCTGACCGATCTCGCGGCGCGCAGCCTCGCGACCATGGAGATTCCCCTCGGCGTGCTGACCGCCGTGATCGGAGCGCCGATCTTCCTCTGGCTTCTGGCGCGGAGGGCGCGGACATGGGCGGAATGACGCCGCTTCTGGTCGAGGCGCGGGGTCTGGCGGTCGGCCATGGCGGGCGGGCTCTGGTCTCCGGGATCGACCTGAGCTTGCGCGCCGGAGAGACGCTGTGTCTGCTCGGGCCGAACGGCGTCGGCAAGACGACGCTTTTCCGCACGCTTCTGGGCCTCGCGCCCGCCATCTCCGGGGAGGTCCGGCTCAAGGGCGCGGCTCTGGCGGATCTGACGCGCCGCGAGATCGCCGCGCGTCTGGCCTATGCGCCGCAGTTCCTCGCGACGCCCTTCGCCTGGCGGGCTCTCGACGTGGTGCTGATGGGGGCTTCGGCGAAGCTGGGAGCCTTCGCACGGCCCGGCCCCGAAGAGGAGGCGCGGGCTCTGGCGGCTCTGGCGGCGCTCGGGGCGGAGGATCTGGCTCAGGCCGAGGTGACGCGGCTCTCCGGCGGCCAGCGTCAGATGATCCTGCTCGCGCGAGCCCTGGCGCAGGAGGCGGGCGCCGTGGTCATGGACGAGCCCACCGCCAGCCTCGATTTCGCCAATCGCCTTCAGGTCGAGGCGGCGGTCCGCGCTCTGGCCGGGCGCGGGATGGGCGTGATCCTCTCGACCCATGATCCGGATCAGGCGGCGCGGCTCGGAGACCGCGCGCTGCTCATCGGGCGCGAGGGCCTGATCGCTTCAGGCCCGGTCGACGAGGCCATGACCGCCGGGAATTTATCGCGGCTTTACGGCGTGGCCCTGCGCCGCGAGGTCCTGTCCGACGGCGCCGTTCACTTCCGCTGATCCCTCCGAAGGCTCGTCGCGTTTGCGGCGGGCCAGCTCCTTGAACCATTTGCGATGATGCCGGAAGGCCCAGCCGCCCGTCACCGTGCCGCGGGTCATGGCGCTGATGGTGCCGCGCGTCCAGATGGCCGCGTAGACATGGGCGATGAAGATGAAGAGCGAGCCCAGAGCCGCCAGAGCATGCACCACCACCGCCGCGCGGCGCACCGGAATCGAGACGAGATTGGGGAAATATTGCTCCCAGATCATCACGCCGCTCACGATCAGCACCATGATCAGTCCGGACATGCCCCAGAAGACGCCCTTCTGTCCGGCGTTGTATTTGCCCAGCTCCGGGAGGTTCTCCTCATTGCCCTTGAGCACGTCGCCGATCTTCAGGCTCCATTCGACGTCCTCGCGGCGGGGCAGGTTCAGCCTCCACATCTGGAGGAAAAGCCCCATGAAGCTGAAGAACAGCAGCACCCCCACCAGAGGATGAAGCCAACGCGTCATCTGGCCGCCGCCGAAGAGGCCGGTCAGCCAGAAGAGCGAAGGATGGAAGAAGGCCGCTCCCGACAGCAGCAGCACGATCATGCAGGCGGCGGTCAGCCAGTGGTTCGCCCGCGTGAAGCCCCGATAGCGGAAGACGCGCAAGGGCGCTTCGCTCTCGATCTCGTCGCCGGGCGCGGATTCGAAGCGTTTCTCGGTCATCGGGCCTCCTCGCCCGAAGCGACGGGGCCATGAGCTTCGCCCCCTGAAGCCTCAGGAGCTTCATGGACGATGTCTTCGTAAAGCTCTTCGGCCTCCTCCTCCTCATGCTCGCTGACTTCGTTGGGTTTGGCGAAGATCCCATGCAGCGCCGAGCCCAGAAAGGCCGCGCCCGCCGCCATGAGTCCGAGCTTCTTGGCCGGGCCTTTCCAGGCCTCGACCAGAGGCGAGATGCGCGGATCGACCGGAAGGCCGGAATAGATCGAGGGCTTGTCCGCGTGATGCAGCACATACATCACATGGGTTCCGCCCACGCCCTGAGGATCGTAAAGCCCGGCGTTGTCGTAGCCGCGCTCCTTGAGGTCCTCGACGCGCTCGGCGGCGAGGGCCTTCATCTCTTCCTTCGGGCCGAAGGTGATGCATTGCGTCGGGCAGGCCTTGGCGCAGGCCGGACCCTGGCCCACCGCGATGCGGTCCGAACAGAGGGTGCATTTCTTCGAGACATGCGCCGTCTTGTGGATGCGGGGCACGTCGAAGGGGCAGCCCTTCACGCAATAGCCGCAGCCGATGCAGTTCTCGGAGATGAAGTCCACCACGCCGTTGGTGTATTGCACGATGGCGCCCGGCGCCGGACAGCTCTTCAGACAGCCCGGATCCTCGCAATGCATGCAGCCGTCCTTGCGGATCAGCCATTCGAGCTCGTTGGTCTCGGGATTCTCCCATTCGGCGAAGCGCATGAGGGTGAACATGTCGGGCGTGAGGTCATGGGGATTCTCGTAGATCCCCACGTTCTCCTCGACCTCCGGATGGGTGTCGTTCCACTGGATGCAGGCCGACTGACAGGCCTTGCAGCCGATGCATTTCGACACGTCGATGAGCTTGGCCACCTCGGTGAGCTGGCGCGTCGGCGGCGGAACATGGGCCGTCGCCGAGATGCGCCGCACGTCCGTCGGCAGGAGGTTGCTCTCCAGAGGCTGGGTCGGCGGATTGGAGGCCGCCGTCAGAGGTTCGGGCGCGAGACTCGTCATGCGATGAGATCCCCTGAAGCCGGTTCGATGTTCACGAGGAAGACCTTGGATTCCGGCGTGTCGATGTTGGCGTCTCCGGCGAAGACGGTCAGGCTGTTGGGGCCGAAGCCCTTGCGCGCCGCCCCCATGAAGCCCCAGTGCAGCGGGATTCCCACCACATGGACCTCCTTGCCGTCGCAGAGCAGCGGCTTGATGCGTTTGGTGACGACGGCCTTCGCCCAGATTTCTCCGCGCTTGTTCCAGATCCTCACCCGGCCGCCCTTGCGGACGCCGCGCAATTCGGCCAGCTCCACCGAGATCTCCACGAAGAACTCCGGCTGGAGGACGGCGTTGGTCTTCGAGTGCTTGGTCCAGTAGTGGAAATGCTCGGTCAGGCGATAGGAGGTCCCGACGAAGGGGAATTCATCGCTGGTCCCGAGCTGCGCGAGATCCTGCGGGAAGATCCGTCCGGCGGGATTGCCGCGCATCTCCTTGTTGAAGGGATTCTGGATCGGGCTTTCCCAGGGCTCCATATGGGTCGGGAAGGGCCCGTCCCGCAGGAGCTTGCGCGAGAAGAGGCGCGCCGTGCCTTCCTGGGTCATGATGAAGGGCATGACCTCTTCGGGCTTGGCGGTGGGCGAGATGTCGGGCACGTCGAAGCCCTCCCAGCGCGCGCCGTTCCATTCCAGAAGCTTGCGCTTCGGGTCCCAGGGCTTGCCCTGAAGATCGCAGGAGGCGCGGTTGTAGAGGATGCGCCGATTGGCCGGCCAGGCGAAGGTCCAGCCGAGATAGGTGCCGACCCCGCCTTCGTCGTGATTGTCGCGACGGGCCATCATGTTTCCGGCCTCGGTCCAGGATCCGGCGTAGATCCAGCATCCCGACATGGTGGAGCCGTCGGCGCGGAGCTGGCCGAAATTGTCGAGCAGCTCGCCCGCCTTGCGGAGCACTTTCGTCGGATCGTTCGGATCCGGCAGATCCGCCAGAGCCCGGCCGTTCATCTCCTTGGCCAATTCCTCGGGATGGGGATTCTCCGGCTCATGGTAATCCCATGAGAGGCTCATGATGGGCTCGGGATTGGCGCCGCCTTCCTCCTCATAGAGCCTCTTCACCCTCAGGAAGAGCTGCGCCATGATCCAGGTGTCGTGTTTGGCCGTGCCCGGAGGCGTCGCCGCCTGCCAGTGCCATTGCAGCCAGCGCCCGGAGTTCACCGTGGCGCCGTCGTCTTCGGCGAAGCAGGTCGAGGGAAGCTCGATGACTTCCGTCATGATCTTCGTGGGATCGACGTCGTTGTAGATCCCGTGATCCTGCCAGAAGTTCACCGTCTCGGTCTGGAGCGGGTCGATGGAGACCAGAAGCTTCAGCTTCGAGAGCGCCGAAGTCAGCTTCGCGCGGTTCGGGAAGGAGAGAAGCGGATTGAACCCCTGACAGATGTAGAGGTTGATCTCGCTGCGGTCCATCATGTCGAAGACGCGCAGGATGTCGTAATAGGGGACGTCCAGCTTGGGCAGCCAGCCATATCCCCAGTCGTTTTCGGCCGTGGCCTTCTCGCCCCAGAGGGACTTCAGGAAGGAGACCATGAACTTGTCGGTGTTCCGCCAGAAGCTCGTCTGTCCGGGGAACAGCGGCTTGTTCTCGCGGGCCTTGAGCCAGTCGGCGAGTTCGGGTTCGCGCTCCGTGGGGAGGTTCATGTAGCCCGGCATCATGTGCGACAGAAGCCCGATGTCGGTCAGGCCCTGGATGTTCGCATGGCCGCGCAGAGCGTTCACGCCGCCGCCCGGAAGCCCGATGTTGCCGAGGATCAGCTGAAGCATCGCCATGCCGCGGATGTTCTGGGCGCCCTTGGAATGCTGCGTCCAGCCCAGGGCGTAAAGCGAGGTCATCACCTTGTCTTTGGCCGAGGTCTCGCCGATCATTTCGCAGATCTGGAGATAGCGGTCGACGGGCGTGCCGGTCAGATTCGAGACGAATTCCGGCGTATAGACCTCGACATGCTCCTTGAGCAGATTCCAGACGCAGCGCGGATGAGTCAGCGTGGGATCGGTCAGGGGCTGGCCCTGCTCGTCCATCTGATATTCCCAGGAGCTGCGGTCGAAATCGCGCTTTTCCTCGTCATAGCCCGTGAAGAGCCCTTCGGACCAGCCGAAGTCGTCGCGGATCAGACAGGTCGCGTTGGTGTAGGCCTTGACGTAATCCCACTGCACCTTGTCGTTCTTCAGGCAATAACGGATCACGCCCATCAGCCAGGCGATGTCCGAGCCGGGGCGCACGGGCGCATAGACGTCCGCCACGGAGGCCGTGCGGGTAAAGCGCGGATCCACCACGATCAGCTTGGCGCCGTTGTGATGCTTGGCCTCGGTCACCCATTTGAAGCCGCAGGGATGCGCTTCGGCGGCGTTGCCGCCCATGACGATCACGAGATCCGTATTCTTGATGTCCGTCCAGGCGTTCGTCATCGCTCCGCGGCCGAAGGTCGGGGCCAAACTGGCCACCGTGGGGCCGTGTCAGACGCGAGCCTGATTATCCAGAGGCAACAAGCCGAGCGCGCGGGTGGTCTTCCACGTCAGCCAGCCGGTTTCGTTGGTGCCGCCCGAAGCCGCGAGGAATCCGGCGGTGGTCCAGCGGTTGACCGTCACGCCCGCGTCGTTCGTCTCGACGAAATTGGCGTCGCGGTCGTCCTTGATGTGGCGGGCGATCTTGTCGAGGGCGAAATCCCACGAGACTTCGCGCCATGCGGTCCCGCCCGGCTCGCGATAGCGCGGAACGGTGGTCCGGGTCTCGGAGCGGATGAAGTCCTTCAGCGCCGCGCCCTTGGGGCAGAGCGTGCCCCGATTGGTCGGGTGGTCGGCGTCGCCCTCGATATGGACGAGCTCGGCCTGCTCCCCGGCTTTGAAATCGCCGTTGGAATACATGATGATCCCGCAGGCGACCGAGCAATAGGTGCAGATCGAGCGGGTTTCGGTCGTCGTGACCAGCTTGAAGGGCCGGACGCGCGCGGCGACCGCCGCTTCGGCCGCGCCGAAGCCCATGGCCCCGAGCGACGTGGCCGCCGCTCCGGCGCCCGCCAGCTTCAGAAAACTGCGGCGAGACAGGTTGACGTTCACGAAACCCCCCTTTGGCTGGCTTGCCTTCGCGAGCGATGAGGCGGGAGCGGAAATCTCCCTTGATCAGCGAAATTTCATCTTCCCTGAGGCCGGGGCTCAGACAATGCGCGCTTCAGACGCATGGAAACGCTGATGACATGATCAGCATCGCTTATCATCCGGCGGAGGGGGCTTCCTCGGGCAGCCAGAGCGTGAAGCTCGATCCCTCGCCCGGGACGCTCCGGGCGCGGAGCTCTCCGCCGCGCCGGGCGACCAGAGTCTGACAGATCGCCAGACCCAGGCCCGTCCCGCGCAGGCCGCGGGTGGTGAAGAAGGGGTCGAAGATCCGCGCCAGAACCTCGGGCTTCATGCCCGGTCCCTCGTCGCGGATCGTGATCGCGACTCCGGAGCGGCCGTCTTCGGAGGCGGCGTCCTCGCTGGCGAGGCGCACCGAACCGCCCCGAGGCGTGGCCTGAACGGCGTTGGAGAGCAGATTGACCAGGATCTGCCGCAGCTCATGGGCGCTCATCGCGATCCGCCGCGAAGACCTGGGCTCCAGCGCCAGCTCCACGCCGCCCGCCTCCAGCAGATGGCGCAGCAGAGGCCGGAGTCCCTCCGCGACCTGACGCGGATCGGCGCCGACGGCGCCCTCGGCGAATTCCTCCGGCCGGGCGAATTGCAGAAGCTGACGCGCCAGAGCCTCCATGCGGGACACCTGCTCCTCGATGAGGTGAAGCTCCGTCCCGACTTCTCCGAGGCGATCCTCCAGCAGCATGCGCAGCACTTCGAGATTGCCCTGCATCACCGCCAGAGGATTGTTGATCTCATGCGCGACTCCCGCCGCCATCTCGCCGATGGCCGCCAGCTTCTCGGAGAGGATCAGACGCCGCGTCGCGGCTTCGAGCGCCTGATTGGCGCGCAGAAGCTCCGCCGTGCGGGCCTCCACGCGGGCGTTGAGGTCGCCGTTGAGCCCGCGCAATTCCTGATCCCGCGCCTGAAGCTGATCCAGAAGGCCGTCGAAATGCCGCGCGAGCCGCGCGATTTCATCCGCGCTCGGGCCGGGGGCGGCGAGGCTCCGCGCGGCCATGTCTCCCGCCTCGACGCGCGAGATGGTCGCGCCCATGGCCTCCAGAGGCCGGAAGACGCTCCGCGCCCAGCGCAGGAACAAGGGCAGGGTCAGCAAGGCCACGGCGAGAAAGGCCGCGCCGCTGATCGCCCATGTGATCCGGCGCGCGGCGGCGTAAGGCGCCTTGGGGACTCCGGCGTAGAGCATCCCCACGCGGCGGCCTTGGGCGTCATGGATCGCGTCATAGGCCGAGAAATACCAGGCGTCGACCACGAAGGCGAGGTCGCGCCAGCCTTCGCCCTGCTCCAGAACCTGCGCGCGCACCGCCTCGGAAGCGCGGGTTCCGAGCGCCCGCGCTCCGCCCGAAGGACGCAGGGTGGTGGCGATGCGCAGATCCTCCAGAAACAGCGTGACCACGCCGAGATCCAGACCTTCGCGGGCTTCCGGCGGCGTCTCCGGACGGGTCGCCGGATAGACGAGATCGCCGATGCGGTCCACGAAGCCCTCGTCGCGATTCAGCAGGAGGCCGCCCGTCAGCAGGCCCGCCGCCCCATCCGCCAGCGGCGCGCGGCTCGCCGCCCGGAGGATCAGTCCGCGCGTCTCCTCGCCGGAGGCGCCGCTCAGGGGAATCCGGGCGCGCCCGGCCAGAGCGGGCGAGAGGGACGCCAGATCCTCCGGCCCGATCAGCAGGATTTCGCCGCCGCTCCGCTCCAGGTCGAGGAGCTGGCTCTCCGGCGCCGGATGCGCCTGCGGAGGGCTGGCGGCGAGGATCCGTCCGGCTTCGTCGGTCAGGAGCAGATAATCCAGCCCGAGCCTTGCGCGGCTCTCGGCGAGCAGGGCGGCGGAATCTCCGGCGGCGAGGCGGTCGCGGAACTCCGCCGAAAGCCCCAGAGCCTCGACGGCCCGACCCGCGCCCTCCACGCGCTCCAGCAGATAGCGCCGCGCCACGGCCAGATCGCTGGCCACGCGGGCGATCAGCACCTGATCCATGCGCCATGTCCAGCGCGTGGTCGTCACGCCGATCAGCAGAGGCGTCAGGAGCAGCGTCGGCAGAAGCGCGAGGAGGAGCAGCCGGAGCCGGACGGAGCCTCCAGCGGTTTCAGCCATCGGAAGGGAAGCGCCCGAGGATCAAGGCCCGCTCGACGAGATTGCGCAATTCGCGCAGGTTCCCCGGCCAGTCTTGAGCCTGCAAGGCGGCCTCGACCTCGGGCGGAATGGGCAAGGCGGGACGGTTCAGCCTCTGCGCCAGCTGCGCCATGAAGAGTCGCGCCAGTTCGGGGACGTCCTCGCGGCGCTCCCGCAAGGGCGGCAGATGCAGCCGCACCACGTTGATCCGGTGGTAGAGATCGGCCCGGAAGAGCCCCTCCGCCACCCTCGTCTCCAGATCGGCCTTGGCGGAGAAGATCAACCGCACGTCCACCGGAAAGGCGCGCTCCGCCCCGAGGGGCCGCACCCGGCGTTCTTCGAGAACCCGCAAAAGCTTCGCCTGAGTCGCGAGCGGGGCCTCCGCGATCTCGTCGAAGAAGAGCGTCCCGCCCCGCGCCTGAAGGAAAAGCCCCTCGCGCCGCCCCTTCGCCCCAGGGAAAGCCCCCTCGACATGGCCGAACAGCTCGGAGTCCGCCGTCTCCTCCGGCATGGCCGCGCAATCGACGGGGATGAACGGGCGTTCCGCGCGGTCGGACAGGCTGTGGATCATCCGCGCCGCGACCTCCTTGCCCGTCCCGGATTCCCCGGTCAGCAGCACCGAGCTCGGCGAGGGCGCCGCCCGGGCTATGGCCGCGCGGATCTCCTCCAGGGCGGGCGCGGCGCCGGTCAGACGATCCGTCTCCTCCGAGGCGCGGCGGATCTCGCGGCGCAGGAGGCTAATTTCGGCCTTGAGGCGGCTCCGCTCGACGGCGCGCAGGGCGGCGTTCAGGATCTGGTTCGCCCGGAAGGGTTTCAGCACCAGATCGGCGGCGCCCGCCTGCATGGCCTCGATGGCCATTTCGAGATCGCCGAAAGCCGAGATCAGCACCACCGGCGGCGTATGGCCCGCCTCCCGCTGGCGCGCGAGCCAGTCGAGGCCCCGCGCCTCGCCGAGCATGTTGTCGAGGACGATCAGGTCGAAGGCCTCGACCGCGAGCCATTCCTCCGCCTCCTCCAGGTCGGAGGCCTGTTCGACCCGGCGGCAGCGCGGCCCGAGAATCCGCCAGAGGAAATTGCGCATCCCCGCCTCGTCGTCGACGATCAGCACGGAGATCCGGCTCAGAAGCTCGGCGTCGGAGGAGGACGCGTCCTGAAGGCTGGCGGCGGTCGGCAAGACGGCTCCTCCTCTTCCCGAACCGGGCATGTCCTGGGGGATGGGGCGCGCCGCGCTCAGGCGGAGGGGGCGGCCTGCGTCCACTCCTCGCGCAGCGCGGCGACGCAGTCAAGCAGCGCCTGAGCCATGGGCGAAGGCGGCGCGCGCGCCGCCGTGAGCAGGCCGAGGCTCGGTGCCGCCTCCTCGTCGTCCAGAGGATGCAGAAGGATGTCGTCCTCCGCGCTCAGGAGATGGCGGAAAGCCTCCGGGACCACGGCGCACCAGAGCCCCTCCCGCAGATGGGCCAGCACGCCGTCGAGCCCGGAGCAGACCACCGCCGCGCGGATCTTGCGCGGGGCGAACTCCCGACGCGCCATCTCCTCCGTCGCGCAGAGGGGCTGCGTCGAGGCGTCGCTCCAGCCATGGGCGAGGCCCGAGGCGAAGGGGTGGTCCTTGCGGCAGGCGAAGAGCGGCGCCTCGCGCCAGAGCGGCGTCCAGACGAGCCCTTCGGCCTCCTCCTCCGGGGCGCGGGTGAGGCCGCCCTCCAGCGCGAGGCCGCGCAGCCCTGCGAGGATCGCCTCCGGCGCAAGCTGGCTGATCGAGAGGCGGGCCAGAGGATTGCGGGCCTCGAAGCGGGCGGAGAGCGCCGGAACCAGAGGCGCCGCCGCCGAAAGGACGCCCAGCCGCAGGGTTCCCGTGAGGCCGCCCTTGCGCCGCCCGTCGAGGGCCGCGCGGAGGTCGCCGTAATCGGCGAGGATGCGGCGTCCCCAGATCAGCACGCGCTCGCCTTCGGCGGTGAGTCCCATGAAGCGCTGTCCCCGCAGGATCAGCGTGACGCCGAGATCCTCCTCCAGCTTGCGCAAGGCCAGCGACAAGGCGGGCTGGGTCACGCCGCAGAGATCCGCCGCGCGGCCGAAATGCCGCTCCTCGGCGAGGGTGACGAAGAAATCCAGATGACGGATGAGCAAGGCGGCTCCTCTGCGGCTAGTCCAGCGGCTTGAAGAGGACCGCGACATCGGCGCCTCGCGCCAGCGTCTGGTAAAGAGGACAAAGGCGCAGCGCCTCCTGACAGAACTCCCCGAAGGCCTCGGGCGTCAAGCCTGTCCAGGCGTAGATCGTCGCGCGGATGCGGCTGAAATGCGGAGTCCCTCCGGCGCCCCTCACGCCGACCAGAGGCAGAGGATCGGCCAGTTGCAGCGCAAGGGAGCCCTCCAGATCCTCGACCGGCACGCCGCGCCTGCGGCCATGGGCGCGCAAAGTCAGCATGAGGCTGCTGAGCAAGGCGCCGGCGAAATAATCGACGCTGCTGATCTCCATGCTCTCGTTGTCGAAGCTGATCGCCGAGCCCACGGCGAAGGCGGTCTTGTCGGTGAAGACCTTCACCTCGCCGGAATCGCGGGAGACGGCGCGAAAGCTCATGTCGTGGAAGCGGGATTCATAGACCTCAGCCATGGCGCCGCCTGAGGATCCGCGCGGCCTCGGTCATGGCCGAGACCTTGCGCCCGATGACCTCCTCGACGTTCATCGGGCGATTGGCGAAGGTCGCGAAGCCGCAATCGGGCGTCAGCATGAGGCGTTCCGGCGGCAGCCAGCGCAAGGCCTCTTCCGCGCGGTTCAGGATCTCCTCGACGCTCTCCACATGGTCGATGCGCGGATTGACGACGCCAAGGCCCAGGATCGTCCCGGAGCCGAACCGCCCATCCTCCAGCAGGGCCGAAAGCTCTCCGGCGCGGGGCGTGGAATATTCCAGCTCCAGCAGAGGCGCTTGGACTTCGGCGAAGAGATCCAGCAAAGGCGTATAGGGGCCGCTGAGCAGGGTGCTTTCGTCGCGGCTCCAGTTGCCGCGGCAGACATGCAGCGCCGCCAGAGAGCGGGCGCCGTCCACATGGGCCAGCACCGGCGCGATCAGCGAAGCGGCGAAGGCCAGCTCTTCGGCGGGATCCTTGCGCTCCGACAGGGCGGCGCACATGAAGGAGCGCGGGCGGCCCTCGGTGAAGATCACTTCGGTCAGCACGGGCTCGTCGAACTGGATGACGGCGGCGCCCGCCTCCTGAAGCCGGGAGACCTCCTGCTGGAGCAAAGCCACGACGTCGCGGCCCAATTCCTCCTTGTCGGCGTAGGCCCGCCCCGACAGAGGCGCCAGCCACATGGAGCGGGTCAGCAGATAGGGGCCGGGCAAGGTGACCTTCAGCGGCTTGTTGGCGCGCCGCTTCATCATCTCCAGTTCCGGCAGGGCGATTCCGCCGCGATCTCCGAGCCTTCCGGTGCAGATGGCGTTGCGGATGCTGACCGCAGGCACGTCCAGAATGGTCAGGATCTGCTCGAAGGCCTTCTTGTCCTCGATATGGTCGAGCAGCTGGCCCATATCCATCATCTCGACGCCCGAGAGCCGATCCGCGACGAAAGACACGTAGTTGTCGCGGCCGAATTCGCCGCTCGTGAGGAGGTCGAGGCCCCAGTCCTCCTGAAGCGCGAGCGCCCGCCGCGTCTCCGCCTCGACCAGGGCGTCGAAGGCCTCGCGGGTCAGGGCGCCCTTGCGCAGGCCCCGCAAGCCGTCGAGGATCGCCCTGGGCCGGGGCAGGCTGCCCATCAGCGAGGTGGAGAACAGCGGCGGACGGGCGGCCATGGCTCAGGCTTTCCCTGCGGAGGCGCCGAAGAACTTTAGATAATCGCAGGCTTCCTGCAACTGGGCGAAGCCGCTGGTCCGGCCCGGAACCCAGGCTTTCAGCCCCTCCATGTCCATCATCGTCCTGTGGTCCGGATTGTTGTAATCCATGCGGTCGAGCACCTCCATCCAGCGCTCGAAACGCTCCGGCTGAAGGTCCGGGCGGCCGACGAAGATGCAGTGATCGAATTCCGGCGTGGCCGCGATGCTGACCACCTTGCCGGAATCGACGGTTCCGTCTTTCCTCCAGGCCTCCCAATTGAGGTCGAGGGCCGCCGCGGCGTCGACTTCGCCCGCCTGCAGGGCTTTCACGGCGTCCAGTTCGCCGCCGACGTGATCGCCATGCAGCCCCACGCCGACGTCGAAGCGCTTCTCGACGTAATCCTTTCCGAACTCCAGGCCATGGCGGCGCAGCAGATTGATCGGGATCAGCCGCGCCTGAGGCGAATCCGAGGCCCCCAGCCCCACGACCTTGCCCTTGAGCCCCGCCAGGCTGGTCAGGCCGCTTTCCTTGCGCACGAGGAGATGGGTCTTGCGGTCGCGGTCGGCGTCGCGCATGGCGCCGTAGAGGCAACGCCCCTCGCCGCGCAGATGGCAGTCCACCCAGGCGAGCGGAGAATTCCAGGCGATGTCGATCTCGCCCGCGAAGAGGCCGTCCACCTGGCTTTTGTAGTCGCTGTAGAATTCACATCGCGTCTCCAGCCCTTCCCGGCGGAAGAAATCGGCGATGATCCCCCAGATGACGGTGACCTTGGGATCGTAGATCACGGCCCCGACCTTGATCGCTTCGCTGCTCATGGCGTCAGTCTCTCCCTGGCTGAGTTCGGAAATCCTGACGGCGCGGAGAACCCCCTCCGCGCCGCCTTGCGACGGTCTTGCGGGTCAGGGGATCGGCTGATCGGTCAGGATCTTGCCGAGCCACAGGTTCAGCACGTCCACGCCGGGCGCCATGACCTGGCCGGCGTAGGCGTCGCGCAGGAAACGCTCGATGGGCAGGGCCTTGTTGTAGGCCTTGCCGCCGCCCACGCGCATCGCGAGCCGACCGCATTCGATGGCGGATTCCGCCGAGAAGATGCGCGCCGCGAGGATCTTCGGCAGAGCGTCGGCCTCGGCGCGGGCGGCCTCCAGAGTCAGGCTGCGGGCGGCGGCGGCGCGGACGTAGATGGCCGAAAGATGGTTCTGCACCGTCTCGATATGGCTGAGGGCCGAGCCGTCGGGATAGGTGCGCGATTTCGCATGCCCGGCGGCGAGCTCCCCGAGGGTGGCGCAGACGCCGCTGTAGATCGCCGCGAGGCCGGTCACGAAGAAGATCGACACCACGCCGAGCAGCTGCTCCTGCCCTGAGCCCGCCGCGCCGATCCGGGCGTCGAAGCCGAGCTTCACGTCGTCGAGCAGCATCGGACAGGAGATGTTGGAGCGCATGCCCAGTCCGTTCCAGGCGCTGCTCTGGAAGCTCACGCCCGGCGTGGAGAGCGGCAGGGCCCAGTTGTCGAGCTTGCCCTCCTCCTCGGCGCGCGTGATGATCATGTAGGTGGAGGCCTTGCCCGCCGAGGTCACCATGCTCTTGGCGCCGTTGATCGTCACGCCCTCGGGGCCGAAGGCCGCCTCGATCTGCGGATTGTAGAAATGCGTGCCGGAACCGAACTCGCTATAGGCGAGCGCCATGAATTTTCCGTCCAGCACGTCCTTGCAGATCCGGCGCTTCTGCGCCTCGTCGCCATGGGTCAGGGCGCATCTCAGGGCCACGTTGTGCATCATGTAGCAGAGCGCGGCGCTGGGATTGGCCTCGGCGAAGGCGAGGCAGGCCTCCGCATGCTCGGGCAGGCCGCCGCCCTGTCCGCCGAACTCCTCGGGGATCAGCAGCGCGAACCAGCCATGAGCGGCCATCTGCCTGAAGGCTTCGTCCGGAAAGGACGCCGTGGCGTCGCATTCGGCGCTGGTGGGCAGGACATGCGCGCGGGCGAAGTCCCTGGCCTGCTGATAGACGGACATTTCTGTTCTCCTCTGGCTGATGCGCCGTCGCCTGAAAGGGCGGGTCGCCGTCCGGCGCAAGTTCTGCGCTGGAGTCCCGGCTTCCTGATCGGGGCGCTGATTGCGCGGGCGGAGCCAGGCCGCGACCGGTTCCGCGCCCTGGCGTCGAAACCGCGCGGCGAAGGCGTCATCCGATGCGCGAGGTCGGCGCTTCGGGCTGGGTCTGAAGGACGCGGACTCCGCCCGAGGCCCGCAAGCTCGGGCGCGGATCGATTCCGGAGAGGGGGGAGAGGAGATGGACGACGCTCATGGGGGCGTTTCCCTGTTCGGGGCGACGCGGACCCTCCGCAGCCGCAACCACATCCCTCTCTTGCCACCTCCCCACACGCCGGGCAAGGATTTCAGGCGGCGCGCGCAAGCCGGAGGGACGCAGGCGCCCGGGACGAGGGCGCCTGCGGGAGGCCTCACGCCTGACGGCTTCGTCCGGCGGAGCGCAGCACGAGATATCCGCCGAGGCCCGCGAGGAGCGATCCGGCGAGAATGCCGAACTTCACCCGATCCTGAAGCGCGGGATCCGTGAAGGCGAGCAGCCCGATGAAGAGGCTCATGGTGAAGCCGATGCCGCAGAGCAGCGACAGCCCGAACATCTGCGTCCAGTTCGCGCCCGCCGGGAGCTCGGCGGCGCCGCTGCGGACCATCAGCACGACCGCACCGAAGACGCCGATCAGCTTGCCGAGCACCAGTCCCCCGGCCACGCCCAGAGACAGAGGCTCCGCCAGCACCGAGGGCGAGACCCCCGAGAAGGAGACTCCGGCGTTGGCGAATCCGAAGATGGGCACGATCAGGAAGGCGACCGGCAGATGAAGGGCGTGCTCCAGCTTGCGCAGGGGAGAAACCTCCGCTCCGCCGGAGAGGGCCTTCAGCGGAACGGTCAGCGCCAGCAGCACGCCTGCGACCGTCGCATGGACGCCCGAACGCAGCACGAAGACCCAGAGCGCCAGACCCAGCAGCAGATAGAGCGGCAGGGACGCGACTCCGCGCAGATTGAGGGCGAGCAGCAGGCCCAGAATCGCCGCCGCTCCGGCGAGATCCCCGAGGGACAGGGAGCTGGTGTAGAACAGCGCGATGATCACGACGGCGCCGAGATCGTCGATGATCGCCAGCGCGGCCAGAAACACCTTCAGGGAGGTCGGGACGCGCGGCCCGAGCAGAGACAGCACGCCCAGAGCGAAGGCGATGTCGGTCGCGGCGGGGATCGCCCATCCTCGGGCGGTGGCCGGATCCGAACCGTTGAAGGCGAGGTAGATCAGGGCGGGCGCGGCCATGCCGCCCGCCGCCGCGACGCCCGGCAGAAGCCGCCGCGTCCATGTGGAGAGCTCGCCTTCGGTCATCTCGCGCTTGATCTCGAGTCCGACGAGCAGGAAGAAGACGGCCATGAGCGCGTCGTTGACCCAGTGCTGGACGCTCAGAGGGCCGATGTAGGCGTGGACGGCGGAGAAATAGGCCTCGGCCCAGGGCGAATTGGCGATGAGGATCGCCAGCAGGGCGACGAACATCAGCAGAAGCCCGCCGGAGGCCTCGCTGTTCAGGAAGCGCCGCAGCAGGGAGCGGTCCCGGGGGGACGTCGCAGGGTGATGGGAGGACATGAGTTCAGGAACCTCGAAACAGGTTGCATCCGGTTCTCCGTAAGTGAGGGGGATCCTCGGCGCACGCAGCACACGCCTGCTGGATCATAGCCTGATCGCCGGCCGGATCCGAGAATTTTCCGGCGGATCCGCCTCCGGAGATCCGGAGACGGTCCGGGCGACGATGACCGACTCTTTCATGCGCACGGCCATGCTCGAAGCTCACGCCTCCTGAAGAAGCCGGGCCAGAACCCGAGCCCGGGGTCTTGAGCATAATGTAGGGGTGGGCGGGGCCTGCGTCGTGACGCTTTATGGTCGGGCCGCCAGATCAGGCGGCGCGACGACAAACCTTGCGCATAAAAAAACAGATCGAACATGGGAGGCAACGATGCCGTTCTGGCGTCTGAAGACGAACATTCACAGCCTGAGCGCGGCCCTGGTCGCCGGACTGGCCGGAGCTCTCGCGGCCGGCCCCGCCGCCGCCGTCGACGTCATGCCCGCCGATTACACCGTTCTCCCCTCCGGGACGAACGCGGCGCTGATCTACGGGCAATACACGACCGCCGGAAAACTGCACGTCGAGGGAGCCGGCGAAGTCCCCGATTCCAGACTCGACACGGCCGTCGGCATCGCCCGTCTGCTGCATTACTCCGATCTCGACGGACTCCCCTTCGCCGTCCAGGCCATCCTGCCTTTCGGCGGACTCACGGAAGCCCGGATCGGCGGCGCCGACCTCGAGACGGAGAACGGAGTCGGAGACCTCACCCTCGGACTCACCGTCTGGCCGCTCAACACCAGCGGGCCTTACGGGACCACCCTCGGCGTGACCACCTATGTCGCCCTGCCGACCGGCGACCACAGCGGAACGCCGGGGACTCTGAGCCTCGGCTCGGGCTCCTTCAACATCACGCCGCAGATCGGGCTTGTCCAGGGCCTCGGCGGCTCCCTCTTCCTCGACGCCACCGCCGACATGACCTTCCGCCAGGATCATGACCATTTCGGAGTCGAGCATTCCCGCGATCCCTCGACCCAGCTTCAGGCCTATCTGCGCTATCAGACCTCGCCCTCCACCTCCTTCTCCCTCGGCTATTCGGGGCTCTTCGGCGGCGAGGACTACGTCGACGGCGTCTATCAGGGCACCAAGACGCGCTCCGATCAGGTGCGCCTCTTCGCCGCCACGATGCTCTCTCCGACCGTGCAGATTCAGGGCATGCTCGCCACGGACCTGCGGACGGAGGGCGGCTTCGAACAGGACGTGGTCGGCACCATCCGTCTGATGAAGCTCTTCTGAGGCCTCGGCCTCACGACCGACGAACCGGAAGGCGGCCTCCCTCAGGGCGGGCCGCCTCCCCTCCTGTTTCGCGCCGACTTCGCGGCTCTTGCGGTTTGCGCAGCCTTCGCCATTCTGACGCCCCGAATCGCCTGCGGGAAATCCTCCGCGCAGGCGTCGAAGATCCAGAAAGGCTGAAAAATGGCTGACCCGGTTTCCGCCACGGCCGAGGCTGCGGCGCATCATGGCGTCGATCTGCTTCCGGTCGTGGCGCTTCTGGCGGCGGCGGTGGTCGCCGTTCCCCTCTTCCGACGTCTCGGACTCGGCTCGGTGCTGGGATACCTCGCGGCGGGTCTGGCCATAGGCCCCTACGGGCTCGGCCTCTTCCACGATCCTCAGGCGATCATCCATGTCGCCGAACTGGGCGTGGTGCTCTTCCTCTTCGCCATCGGGCTGGAGATGCAGCCCTCGCGGCTCTGGGCCATGCGCGGCGAGATCTTTGGACTCGGCCTGACCCAGGTCGGCCTCGCCATCGTGGTCCTGATCTGGGTGGGGATCGCGCTCGGCTATCCCGTCGCGGCCAGCTTCGTCGCGGGGACCGGATTCGTGCTGACCTCCACCGCCATCGTCATGCAGATGCTCGCCGAACGCGGCGAGATGGCCCAGCCCAAGGGAAGGCGCATCATCGCCATCCTGCTGCTGGAGGATCTGGCCATCGTGCCCCTGCTGGCGATGGTCGCCTTTCTCGCGCCGGGCGGCGAGGCCGTCACGCTGACGGATCGTCTGGTCTCGGTGGCCGTCGGGCTGACCGCCATCGCGGCGCTGGTGCTGGTCGGGCGCTATCTGCTCGATCCCGCCCTGAGGCTGCTGGCGCGCTTCGGCGTCCGCGAGATCATGACGGCCGCCGCGCTGCTCGTGGCGCTGGGCGCGGCGGTGCTCATGCAGGAAGGCGGGCTCTCCATGGCCATGGGCGCCTTCCTCGCGGGGGTGCTGCTGTCGGAATCCTCCTTCCGCCACCAGCTTGAGGCCGATGTGGAGCCTTTCCGGGGGCTGCTGCTCGGGTTGTTCTTCCTCGGGGTGGGCATGGCGCTCGACCTCAGGGTGATCGCCGCGAACTGGACCGTCATCGCGATCAGCGTGCCCGCCTTCATGCTGCTCAAGATGCTGGTCATCTATGGCGTGGCCCGGCTCTTCAAGGCGGATCGGGAGGAATCCCTGGAGCGCGCCGTCCTGATGGCTCAGGGCGGAGAATTCGCCTTCGTGCTCTACGCCGCCGCGACGCAGTTCGGCGTCCTCACCCCGGACTGGAACGCCAATCTGACTGCGATCATCATCATCTCCATGGCGCTGACTCCGCTGATGATCATGCTCCACGCCCGCTACGCCCCGAAGGCCGCCCCCTCCATGGAGGGCGTCGAGGAGGCGAAGGGACTTTCCGGGCGCGTGCTGGTGATCGGATTCGGGCGCTTCGGCCAGATCGTCAGTCAACCGCTGCTGGCGCGCGGACATTCGCTCTCGATCATCGAGACCAATGCGCAGGCCATCCGCGACGCCGGAGACTTCGGCTTCAAGATCTGGTACGGCGACGGCTCCCGCATGGACATCCTGCACGCCGCCGGCGCCGGACAGGCCAGTCTGATCATCGCCGCCGCCGGAGATCCCGCCGCCGTCACCCGCATCGTGGAGCTGGCGCGGCACGAGTTCCCCATGGTCCCGGTGCTGGCCCGCGCCTTCGACCGCGAACACGCCCTGAAGCTGGTCGCCCTGGGGGCGGAATACCAGATCCGCGAGACCTTCGAATCCGCCCTCTCCATGGGCCACGAAGCGCTTCTGCGGCTCGGCGAGACCCCCGAGGAGGCCGCGCAGGTGCTCGCGGAGGTCCGCGCCCGCGATTCCGACCGCTTCGCGCTGGAGGTCGTCGGGGGGCTGGATGCGGGGCGCGTCATGATCCTCGGCAACGCCGGACAGCCGCAGGCCGCCCACTGATCAGGGCGACCCGGCCCTCACGCGGAAGGCCCGGGCCCCTCCATGGAGTCCAGGGCCGCCGCCTTGACGAGGGCGAAGACCGCTTCGCCCTCCTTCAGATCCATCTCGGCCGCCGCGAGCCGCGTCAGACGGGCGCGCAGGACGCCGCCGCCCTCCAGAGCCAGCCGCGCCTCGACGAAGGGGCCTCCCGTCGCCTCCAGAGCCTGGATGCGGACAGGCAGGGCGTTGCGGATCGAAATGTCTCCCTGCGCAAGATCGGCCAGCGGCAGGCGGGCGAGCGCCACATCCGCGGCGGCGATCCTCAGCCGCAGAGGCGCGCCCTCGGGCGGCGCGGCCTCGACCGGAACCCGCAGAAGCGTCCCGCCGCCCAGATCCACGTCGAGGATCTGGTAGTCCGGATCGTAGCGCCCCGCCCTGCCCTCCAGAGCCGCGCCGGATTCGACCTCTGGCCCCAGAGCCGCAGGCGGAACCCGCGCGAAGACCTCCAGAGGCGGGCCGGAATCGTAGATCTCTCCGTCGCGCATGAGGATCAGCCCCTCGGAGAGCCGCAAGGCCTCCTCGACGGCGTGGGTCACGTAGAGCACGGGGATTCCGAAACGGCGCGGCAGATCGGCGATCAGCGGCAGGATCGCCGCCTTGCGCGCCCGGTCGAGGGCAGAAAGCGGCTCGTCCATGAGCATCAGCCGGGGGCGGGTCAGCAGGGCGCGGCCTATCGCGACGCGCTGGCGCTCGCCGCCGGAGAGGGTTTCGGGGCGGCGCTTGAGCAAGGGCCCCAGATCCATCCGCGAGACGACCTCCTCCCAAGCGATGGGCGAACCGTCTCTGGGCGCGCGCCGCCAGGCGTAGAGGAGGTTCCGCTCCACGCTGAGATGCGGGAAAAGCCTTGCGTCCTGAAAGACATAGCCCACCGGCAGGGCGTGGGGCGGACGCCCCATCCATTCCTCGCCGTCGAGCTTCAGCGAGCCCCGCGCCTCGGGCTCGAAGCCCGCGATCAGACGCAGCAGCGTGGTTTTCCCCGAGCCGCTCGGGCCGAAGAGCGTCGTCACGCCCGACAGCGCGAAGCTCCCCTGCGCCGCGAGCCGGAAGCTCGGGCGCGTGAGGGTCAGATCCAGATCCAGCCGCATCAGGCCCTCATGCTGCGAAAGCGCCCGTTGAGCAGGGCCACCGTCAGAAGGATGCAGAAGGAGACCAGCAGAAGCCCTCCCGCGAGACGATGGGCGGCGGCGTAGTCGAGGCTCTCCACATGCTCGAAGAGCGCCATGGAGATCACCCGCGTGCGCCCCGGAATGTTCCCGCCCACCATGAGCAGCACCCCGAATTCTCCGAGGCAATGCGCGAAGACCAGAGCCCCCGCCGTGGCGTATCCGCGCCCCGCCATGGGAGCGGCCACGGTCAGGAAGGCGTCGAGCGGACGGGCCCTCAGGCTTGCGGCGGCCTCCATGGGGCCGCGCCCCACCGCCTCGAAGGCGTTCTGGAGCGGCTGCACCGCGAAGGGCAGGCTGTAGATCAGCGAGGCCAGCAGGAGCCCGTGGAAGGAGAAGGCCAGAGTCCCCCCCGTGCGCTCCAGCCACCAGCCGCCGAGCAGGCTGTTGGGACTCATCAGCAGAAGCAGATAGAACCCCAGAGCCGTCGGCGGCAGCACCAGAGGCAGCGCCACCACCGCCTCGACCGGAGCGCGCCAACGCCCCTTCGCCCGCGAGAGCCGCCAAGCCAGAGGCGTGGCGATCACCAGCAGGATCAGGGTCGTCAGCGCCGCGAGCCGCGCCGTCAGCCAGACGGCGCTCCAGTCGCTCGCGCTCATTGGGCGGGTTCAAGCTCGAGCTCGGGCTCCTGGAGGGCGGGCTCCTCGGCCAGTTCGTAGCCGAAGCGCTCGATGATGGCGTGGGCGCTCGGAGCGCCGCGCAGATATTCGACGAATTCGCGTCCGGCGGGGGTGTCCTTGATGAGGATCGCGTCCTGACGAATGGGCGCGTACATCTCCTTCGGAGGCAGCCAGAGGCTCCCCTGATCGACGAACTTGCCCTCCTTCACCTGCGACAACGCGATGAAGCCCATGTCCGCGGCGCCGCTGGCGACCGAGGCGAAGGCCTCGCCGATGCTGTTGCCCTGAGCGATCCTGCCTTCAAGATCGGCGGTCAGGCCGAGATTCCCGATGACCTCCATGGCGGCGGCGCCATAGGGGGCGGTCTTGGGATTGGCGATGGAGACCAGACGCGCGGCCTTCAGCCCCGCCGCCCCGAGCTCGACCTTCTCGCGGGGCGTCCAGACCGCAAGCGTGCCGATGGCGTAGGTGAAGCGCGTGCCCGCCACGCCCAGACCTTCCTTCTCCAGAAGCTCCGGACGCTCGTCGTCGGCGGAGAGGAAGGCGTCGAAGGGGGCGCCCTCGCGGATCTGGGTGGTCAGGCCGCCGCTCGCGCCGAAGGCCGGGACCACGGTGTGTCCGGTCTCCTTGTGGAAGTCCTCCGCGAGGACCTCCATGGCGCCCTTGAAGTTGGCGGCCACCGCCACGGTGAGCGTCGCCGGAGCGACCTCCACGGGAGCGGGGCGCGGCGCCTCCTGAGCGAAGGCGGATTGGGCGAAGATGGGCAGGCCGACCAGAGCGGCGGCCAGAAGAGGGGCGAACTTCATCGCAGGACTCCTTGAGAAAGGCGTGAGCTTGTTCATTCGGCGGCTCTCGGCGCGGCGGAGGCTTCGAGGCGGCCTTCGAAATCCGCCTCCTCGACGCAGCTGCGCAAGGCCTCGGCCATGGGCGTCTGGGGCGAGCGCTCGGCCAGGACCAGCCCGACCATGTGGCGACGCGGCGTCTCGGCCATCTCGCGGAGCGCCAGCCCTCCGGCCTCGCCGAAGACGAAGCGGAAGGCTTGCGGGACGATGGCGCACCAGGGCCCCGCCCGCAGATGCGAGGCCACTCCGAGAAAACTGTTGCAGGTGATCTTCGGCCGCAGCTCCACTCCGAGATCTCCCGCCACCTCGTCGAGGATGCGGCGATGCTTCATCTCCTCGCGCAGGAGGCAGAGGGGTTGGGCGGCGGCCTCGGCCCATCCGACGATCCGGCGCTCCGCCAGAGGATGCTCCGCGCGGCAGGCGAAGAGATAGCGCTCGCGGTAGAGCGGAAACTCGCGGAGGTTCTCCTCGGGCGCCTGGTCGAGATAGGTCACGCCGCCGTCGATCTCGAAGGCCTCCAGCGCCCGGCGCAGCGCCTGGAAGGACATCGAACGGATCTCCAGACCCGCCAGAGGATTGCGCCGCGCGAAGCTCTCCGAGATCAGCGAGATCATCGGCATGGCGGCGGGAATCACGCCCAGACGCAGCGTTCCGGTCAGGCCGCCCCGCGCGCCCCTCAGATCCTCGTGGAGGCTGTCGTGATCCGCGAGGATCCGTCGGCTCCAGCGGAGCAGCTTCTCGCCTTCGGGCGTCAGCGCCGTGAAGCGGTGCCCCCGGATCACCAGCGCGAGATTCAGATCCTCCTCCAGCTTGCGGATCGCCTGAGACAGCGTGGGCTGCGAGACGCCGCAGGTCTCGGCGGCGCGGCCGAAATGCCGCTCGTCGGCGAGGACCACGAAGAATCTCAGATGCCGGATGAGCATGGTTCCGCCTTCCTGCGCCGGAACGGCGCTCCGGCGTCCGGGCCGGACGCCGCGCGAGCCCGGATCCGCCCTCTCCGCGCAAGGCGGCTTCCTGCGGTCTGGCGCGTCGAGCATAGGCGATTCCTATCATGCCGCAGGAAAACGACGCGGAATCCTCCGCGCTTCGCCCCTTGCTGCGGCATGTGGGAGAAACAATCAATCTTATTGATTGAAGCGATAAATCAATTGATATTTCCTATCGAGCCCGGAGCCTCGCCCCGCAAGGCGGCGCTCCGGCCTCCGGAAAGGCCCGCCCCAGGCCGCGCGGACGCGATCAGCACGAAACCGAATTCGGTTATGCCGAAAAATCCGCTTGTTCCGCGCCGCCGAAAGGAGGATTCACTCCGTCTTGTCGCCATGGCGGCGGATGTCGCCTGATCCTTGTACCCGATCTTCGTCATCGTCTCTGCCCAAGGACTTCCTCATGACCATCGCCGCTCCGATCTCCGGCCACCCGATCCCCGCAGGCGTCCACGCCGAGCGGATCCTCTCCGTCCGGCATTACACGGACCGGCTCTTCTCCTTCCGGGCGACGCGGCCCGCCTCCTTCCGGTTCCGCTCGGGCGAATTCGTGATGATCGGCCTGCCCAACGCGCCCAAGCCCGTCTTCCGGGCCTATTCCATCGCCAGCCCCGCCTGGGACGAAGAACTCGAATTCTACTCCATCAAGGTTCCGGACGGCCCTCTGACGAGCCATCTCCAGAAGATCCAGCCCGGCGACACGCTGCTGCTGCGTCCCAAGACCACCGGCACCCTGGTTCTCGACGCCCTGCTGCCGGGACGCCGGCTGTGGATGATCTCCACGGGGACGGGAATCGCGCCCTTCGCCAGCCTCATGCGCGATCCGGAGACCTACGAGAAATTCGAACAGGTCGTGCTGACCCACACCTGCCGCGACGTCGCCGAACTGGCCTACGGGCTGGAGCTCTCCCGCGCCCTGGCCGAGGATCCGCTGATCGGCGAACTGGCCCGCGAGCGCTTCCACCACTACCCCGCGACCACCCGCGAGACCTATGAGCGCATGGGCCGCGTCACGGCGCATATCGAGAGCGGCGAATTGTTCCGCAGCTTCGGGCTCCAGGGCTTCGACCCGGCGCAGGACCGCGTGATGATCTGCGGCTCCATCGAACTGAACCGCGACCTCAAGAAGATCCTCGAAGACCTCGGCCTGCGCGAGGGCGCCAACAACGCCCCTGCGGAATTCGTCGTGGAGCGCGCCTTCGTCGGCTGACGGCGCAAGGCGACGGACCCTCGCCCCCGGAAGCGGGCGAGGGATCAGGCGGATGCCGGAAGGGCCGCGCTCAGGCGGGCCGACGTCCAGTCGATGAAGCTCCGCACGCGCGGAGACAACAGACGCGCATGGGGATAGACCATGCGGATCGGCGCGCCCGGCGCCTCGAACTCCCGGAGGATGCGGATCAGGCTCCCCTCCTCCAGCTCCCGCGCGACCTGGTAATGCAGCAGACGCGCGACGCCTGTCCCCTCCAGGCAGGCCAGACGCGCCGCCCGCGCCTGATTGGTCGAGAAGACCGCCGGAACCTCCACCGCCAGAGGGGCCCCCGCCTCCCGGAACTCCCAGACCGGGCCCGGCGGATGAAAGACAACCCCGGGGATCTCCCGCAGATCCTCCGGACGCCTGATCGGACCGCAGCGGCGCAGAAGCTCCGGCGCGACGCAGACCACGGGCCGGGTCTCGCCCAGACGCGCCGCGATCAGCCCCGAATCCGGCATGGGGCCGATGCGGATCGCCAGATCCATCCCCTCCTCCAGCAGATCCACCACCCGATCCAGCAAGGTCAGCTCGACCCGCATCCCCGGATGCGCGCGCAGAAAGGCGTTGACCGTCGGAGCCGCGTAAAGCGCGCCGAACTCGACGGGCGCCGTCAGACGCAGCAGCCCTCCCGGAGCCGCGCGCCGCGCCTCGAAGCTCTGCTCCAGGGTCTCGAACTCCCCGAGGATGCGACGGCACCAGGCGAGATATTCCGCGCCCTCGTCGGTCAGGGCGAGGCGGCGCGTGTTGCGGTTCAGCAGACGCAGCCCCAGAGACCGCTCCAGAGCCGCCAGATTCCGCGCCACCGAAGCGTTGGAGCAGCCGAGCCGCTCGGCGGCGGCGGTCAGGCTGCCCGCCTCCACGATGCTCAGGAAGGTCTCCATGGCCTTGAGCTTGTCCAGATCCGCAGCCTCCATCTCTGCGCCCGACGCAGAAGTCTTCTCCGCGCGGCGGCGTTTCTCCCGGCGAGGGGATCGGAGAAGAATGGCGCTCATCCGCAGCGGGAAGGCAAGGAGGACGCGCATGATCCTGGACCAATCGACAAGCCCCGGAGAGGCCCCTCTCCGCAGCCGCGCCCGGATCTCGGCCTATGACCACGTGGGGATCCGCGTCAGCGACCGCCGCCGCGCCCTGGCCTTCTACGAGGGCCTCGGATTCGTGGAGAGCGCGCGATTCCCCGCCTACGAGGCCAACGAGATGGTCACCGCCGACGGCGTGCGGATCAATCTGATCTTCAACGCCGCCCGTCGCCCCGGCCTGCGCAACGTGCTGCTCGACGAGCCGGTGAAGCTGCCCGGCGTGACTCATCCGGCCTTCGTGGTGGATGATCTGGAGGCGCTTCAGGAATGGCTGGGCGCCCGGAACATCCGGATCACCGAAGGCCCCAAGCCCATCGGCCCGCGCCGGATCGCGCTGTTCATCCGCGATCCGGACGGCAACGTCCTCGAATTCAATCAACTGATTCCACAAGGGGGGAAATGATCATGAAGCTCTACGACCTCGGGCCTTCGGGCAATTGCTACAAGGTGCGGCTCTTCGCGGCGCTGGCGGGGATCGATCTGGAGATCGTCCCGGTGGATTTCCTCGGCGGAGAGCACAAGCGCCCGCCCCTCACCGACCTCAACCCCTGGGGCGAACTGCCCATCCTCGTGGACGGCGATCTCACGTTGAGGGATTCCCAGGCGATCCTCGTCTATCTGGCGGGCGCCCACGGAGGAGCGGCCTGGCTGCCCGTCGAGCCCGCCTTGCAGGCTCAGGTCGCGCAATGGCTCTCGACCGCCGCCAACGAGATCCAGCATGGCCCCGCCTCGGCGCGGCTGGTGGACAAGTTCGGCTACGCCATCGACAAGCCGGGAACCCTGCGGGTCTCGAAGCGCATCCTCGGGCTGCTGGAGGCCCATCTCGCGCGACAGGACTGGCTCGCCGTCGGGCGCCCCACCATCGCCGATTGCGCCGTCTATCCCTATGTGGCCCTCGCGCCGGAAGGCGGGATCGACCTCTCGCCCTATCCGGCCGTCGGCCGCTGGATGGACCGCATCGCCGCCCTGCCCGGATATGCGCCCCCGCCGGCCTGAGGCTCCGGGAGATCGCGTCAGGCGTCGCCCTTCGCCCGGATCGCGAAGGCGCGCGCCTCCCGGGGGGCGGCTCCGAGGCCGCCCGCCGCCGCAAGATCGAGATGCGGGAAATCCCGCGCCACGAGGGCCGAAAGCGAAACGCCTTCCCTCTGGGCCTCCGCGCAGAGGGCCTTGATCTTC
This sequence comes from Neomegalonema sp., assembly GCF_028688855.1. Taxonomy (GTDB): domain Bacteria; phylum Pseudomonadota; class Alphaproteobacteria; order Rhodobacterales; family Rhodobacteraceae; genus Neomegalonema. The sequence goes on from NZ_JAQTXI010000004.1 coordinate 177,402, forward strand.
GCCTGAGCCTCGGGGCGCGGCAGATGGCGCGCCAGAGCGAAGCTGTAGGCTTCGGCGTGGATCAGCCCCGATCCGTCGTCGAGATTGCGCGCCATGGCCTCCGGAACGGGCGAAATCGCCCCCGCAAGCTCCAGAGCCAGCGACAGCGCCCGCCCCGTCGAGACGCAGAGCTGCGGCAGGGTCAGCCATTCGACGAACCAGGCGGCGCCGTCGCGCTGCTGACGATGGACGCCCGCGCCCTGCATCGTCATGGCCAGAGCCGCCGTCTGGCGCGCCAGAGCGACCAGAACCGATGGCCCGACCGGATTCTGCTTCTGCGGCATGGTCGAGGAGCCGCCCGCGCCCCGGATCGCGATCTCGCCGATCCCCGATTGCGCCATCAGGATCAGATCCTCGCCCATCTTGCCGAGCGAGGCGCAAAGACCCGCCATCCAGGCCGAAAAGGCGCCGATCCGGTCGCGTTCGGCGTGCCAGCTTCCGCCGGGATCGGACAGACGGAGGATCTGCGCGAACCTGGCCCGCGTCGCCGGGCCCTCCGGCCCCATGGCCGACAGCGTGCCCGCAGCTCCCCCGAGCGAAGCCAGGGCCAGCTCCGGCGCCAGAGCCTTCAGCCTCTCGCGGTGGCGCAGCACCGGCCCGCCCCAGCCCGCGACGACCGCGCCGAAGCTGGTCGGCGTGGCGAGCTGGCCATAGGTCCGCGCCGCCATGGGAAGATCCGCATGAGCCTCCGCCAGGGCGCCCAGAGCCCGCGCCAGAGCTTCGAGCCGCGCCTCCCAGATCTCGACCAGGCGGCGCAGGCGCAGGGCGAGCCCCGTATCCATGACGTCCTGAGAGGTCGCGCCCCAATGGAGGTATTGCGCATGTTCCGGCGCGTTCATGGCCTTGCGGAAGGCCGCCACCAGAGCCGGGACCGGAACGCCGTTGATCGCCGTCTCGGCGGAGAGGGCCGCCGGATCCAGCGCGACCTCCCGCGCGGAGCGCGCGATGAAGGCGGCGGATTCCTGCGGGATCAGCCCCAGTTCGCCTTGCGCCTGCGCCAGAGCGCCTTCCGCCAGCAGCATGGCGCGGATCTCGGCGCTCTCGGTGAAGAGGGCGGCGGTCTCCGCATCGGCGAAGAGGCCGCGATAAAGGGCGCCGTCGGCGGGAGAAGCGGGCATCTCAGGCGGCTTCCGGCGGGCGCAGGCCGAGGATCTCGCGGGCCTGACGCCAGGAGGCCACGGGGCGTCCGTATCTCTCGCAAAGCTCCGTCGCCCGGCGCACCAGAGCCGCGTTCGAAGCCGCAAGACGGTCGCGATCCAGACGCACGTTGTCCTCAAGCCCCGTGCGGGTGTGCCCGCCCTTGCGGATCGCCCATTCGTTGATCAGCAGTTGCGCCGGACCGATCCCCGCCGCGCACCATCGCGCATCCGGAGCCAGACGCTTCAGCGTCTCGATGTAGAAATCGAAGATCGCCTCGTCGGGCGGCATGGCGTTCTTCACCCCCATCACGAATTGCACATAGAGCGGCCCCTTCAGACGCCCGTCCGCCTGCATCTTCGTCGCCTGGACGACATGCGACAGGTCGAAAGCCTCGATCTCCGGCTTGACCTCGTATTTCAGCATCTCCGCAGCGAGCCAGTCCACCAGATCGGGCGGATTCTCGTAGACCCGGGTCGGGAAGTTGTTCGAGCCCACCGAAAGCGAAGCCATCTCCGGGCGCAGAGGCAACATCCCGCCGCGCGCCTGTCCCGCGCCCGAGCGTCCGCCCGTCGAGAGCTGGATGATCAGGCCGGGACAATGTTTCTCCAGGCCCTCCTTCAGACGGGCGAAGCGCTCGGGATCGGAGGTCGGCTTTCCCTCCTCGTCGCGGACGTGGCAATGGGCGATGCTCGCCCCGGCCTCGAAGGCCTCCTGGGTGGAGTCGATCTGCTCGGCGATCGTGATCGGCACCGCCGGATTATTCGCCTTGGTCGGCAGGGATCCCGTGATCGCAACGCAGATCACACAGGGATTCTCGGAAGCTGCGGTCATGACGCCCCGTCACATGTCGAAGAATACGGTTTCATTCTCGCCCTGCAGCCTCACGTCGAAGCGATAGGCGCCGGGCGCGGTCTTGCGGGCGATCAGGGTCCTGACCCGCTCGCGATGCTCGATCCGCTGGAGGACCGGGCAGCTGTCGTTGTCTTCGTCCTCGAAGTAGATTCGGGTCTGAAGCCCGAGGTTGATCCCCCGCGCCACGATCCACAGCGCGATATGCGGCGCCATCAGACGCCCGTCCGGGAAGGGGACGCGCCCCGGCCTGATCGTCCTGAGCGTCCATTCGCCGGTGTCGAAATCGGCGATGATGCGCGCCCAGCCGGTCACCTCGGGATCCGCAGCGCCGCGCGGATCATTCGCCGGATAGATCCCGGCGGCGTCCGCCTGCCAGGTCTCGATCAGGGTGTCCCGCAGGATCATGCCCGCTCCGTCGCGCACCTCGCCGGAGATGGTCACGCGTTCGCCCTTCGCGCCAGGCCGGATCGGGCTCTCGCCCAGATCCGCCGGGTAGATCCCCGCGTTCCCGAGCTTGTTCGGCGTCAGGCCGATGTGGACGTAAGGTCCGGCGGTCTGGGAAGGCGTCTCCTTCAGATAGTCGAGGCGCTGCATCTCACATGCCCTCCCGCTTGTTCTCGAAGAAGGACTGACGACGGCCCCTCAGCACGACGTCGAACTTGTAGGCGAGGCAATCCATCGGCAGGGCGCGGTTCATGTCGAGCGGCGCCACCAGAGCCCGGATCGCCTCTTCCTTGCCGATGGTGTTGACGATGGGACAACGCGCGATCAGGGGATCGCCCTCGAAGTAATTCTGCGTGATCAGCCGCTGGCCGAAGCCCGAACCGAAGACCGAGATGTGGATGTGCATCGGACGCCAGTCGTTCACCCGGTTCGGCCAGGGATAGGCGCCGGGCCGGATGGTCAGGAATTCATAGGAGCCGTCCGGCCGGGAGAGCGTGCGTCCGCAGCCGCCGAAATTCGGGTCGAGCGGCGCGAGATAGCCGTCCTTCTTGTGGCGATAGCGCCCGCCCGCGTTGGCCTGCCAGATCTCCACCAGCACGCCGGGGACGCCGCGCCCGTTCTCGTCGAGAATCCGGCCGTGCAGGATGATCCGCTCGCCGACGGCGGGTTGTCCGGTGAAGTTGAGGATCAGGTTGTTGTCCAGTTCGCCGAACATGGAATGGCCGAAGGCCGGGCCCGTCTCCTCGGAGAGCGTCGAGGGCATGGCGATCAGCGGCCGGAAGGGCGCGCGCGTCGTCGAGGTCTTGTAACCCGGCGTCAGGGCGGGCGGATGCCAGTCGCGATCCCGGAAGAACAGCGTTCCCCCATCCACGGAGTTCTTGTTCTGCGTCATCTCTTCGCCGCCTCCATTTCGGCGAAAGTCTCCTTGGCGATCCTGATCGCGTGGTTGGCCCGCGGGACTCCGGCGTAGATGGCCACATGGAGGAGCGCCTCCATCACGTCCTGAGGGCTGGCGCCGGTGTTGGCGGTGGCGCGGACATGCATGGCGAGCTCGTGGTCGTTGCCCAGGCCCGCCAGAAGCGCGATGGTCAGCATGGAGCGTTCGCGCGGCGTGATCGTGTCGCGCGACCAGACATGGCCCCAGGCCGCTTCGGTGATCAGCGCCTGATAAGGCGCGTCGAGGTCGGTCTTGACCGCCTCGGCCTTGTCCACATGGCGGTCGCCGAGGACGCGGCGGCGGGTGGCCATGCCCTGCGCGTGGAAATCGGTCATCGGGCGTGCTCCGTCAGAAAGGGGGCGAGGATCGACGCCCAGGCCTCGGGGGTTTCGACGCAGGGCAGATGCCCCGCGCCGGGGATGATCCGGAAGACGGCGCCGGGAACCAGCCGCGCCGTCGCCTCGACCAGATCCGGCGGAGAAGCGCCGTCCTCCGATCCCGCGATCACGAGGGTCGGCGGGCGCAGAGCCGGAAGCCGGGCGGTCAGATCGAAATCCGCGAGCGCTCCGCAGGCGGCGGCGTAGCCTTCGGGATCGGTGCGGGTCAGCATGTTGCGCCAGAGCGCCAGAGCCGCCGAAGCCCGGAAGGCCGGAGCGAACCACCGCTCCATCACGGGATCGGCGATGCTCTCCAGCCCGCCCTTGCGGATGGCCTCGACGCGGGCGCGCCAGCTTTCCGGCGTCCCCATCTTCGCGGCCGTGTTGGAGAGGACCAGAGCCCGCACCAGATCGGGCCGCGTCAGGGCCAGGCTCTGGCCGACGCAGCCGCCCAGAGACAGCCCGACGAACAGGACCGGCCCCTTCGCTTCGGCCTCGATCAGGGCGGCGGCGTCCTCCGCCAGATCCGCGACGCCATGAGGGCCGCTCCGGTCGGAAAGCCCGTGGCCGCGCTTGTCGAAGCGGATCGCGCGATGGCGCGGCAGAAGAGGCAGGACCGCATCCCAGAGCCGCAGATCCGTGCCCAGGGAATTCGCGAAGACCACCGCCGGAGCCTCCTCCGGACCATCGACGCGGTAATGCAGGGCTCCCCAGGGGCGCATCAGAACTTGCATCGTCTCCTCCAGTCTTCCATAATCTGCCATAGCGAATTCACCTTGAATAATGCAAAGTCCGCCGTGATGAATAAACGCACAGTTATGCATCCGGGCGTGAAGCTGAGGCACGTCCGGGCCTTCCTCGACATCGCCGCCGAACGGAGCCTCACCGCCGTCGCCCGCGGACAGGGGATCACCCAGCCCGCCCTTTCGCGCACCCTCGCGGAGCTGGAGGAGCTTCTCGGTCAGCCGCTCTTCCTGCGTCAGGGGCGCAGGCTCCTGCTGACCGAGGCGGGGACGCTCTTCCGCCGTCACGCCGCCATGGCCGTCGAGGCCCTCGACGCCGGAGCCGCCGCCCTGAGGCCCGAAATCAGCGGGACGATCCGCGTCGGCGTGCTGCCCACCGCCGCGACGCGCGTCTTTCCCCGCGTGGTGCTGCGCTTTCGCGAATTGCGCCCGGAGATGGTCCTCGCCGTCGAGACGGGGCCGCATCACCATCTGATCCGGCTGCTGCGCGAAGGCGGCATCGAACTGATGATCGGACGCCTGCCCGACGTCTCGGAGATGCCGGGCCTGAGCTTCGAACATCTCTACGAGGAAGACATCGTGCTGGTGGGGCGGGCGGGGCATCCTCTGGCCGAGCGCCCGACCGTCGAGGCTCTGGCGGGCTCGGAGCTGATCCTCCCCAGCTCCACGGCGCTGATCCGCAGGCCGGTGGATGATTATCTCGCCTCACTCGGGCTGACGGGCCTCCTGCCCATCGCCGAAACGGTGTCTCTGGCGCTGGGGCGCGGCGTCTGCCTCGCTTCGGACGCGCTGTGGTTCATCTCGCGCGGGGTGGTGGCCGAAGAACTCGAACGCGGGCTGATGATCGAATTCCCGGTGGGCGTGAAGTTCCTCTCCGGAGCGGTGGGCGTCACGCGGCGACGGGGCGCCTCGGCGCCGGGCGTCGCCACGCTGGAGGAGGTCGCGCGCGAGGTCGCGCGTCAATTCCCTCCCAGACGCGCGGCGGAGGAAGGCTGATCCCGCCCCCCTCCTCCGCTCAGGCGCGACCCGCCGCGCGCAGGATCGCCAGAGTCGCTTCCCGCGCCATGGCCGCGCGTCCGAGGGCGTCGATCTTCGTCGCCCAGGGGCGGTTGGGCGCCTCGACGCTGATGGTCGCGTCCGCAGGGATGCTCCGGGCCAGGCCGATCAGGTCGATTCCGCCCTGGCCGGGAAAGAGCCGCTCGCCGCGCGCGATGCGGATCAGGCCCTCGTCGCCGGGGTCGTAGGGAACGGGGCCATCGCAGAACTGCACGTAGTTCACCCGCGCGCGCGGCAGGGCGGCGATCTGCTCCAGAGTGGTGGCCGAGCGGTCGTAATGCAGCGCGTCCACGAGGATTCCCCCGTTCGCGCGCCCCGCCCCCTCGACGATCCGCGAAGCCGCCGCCAGATCCGGAACGGCGGTCCAGGGCATGAACTCCAGATCGGCGGTCAGGCCGTGCGGCGCCGCCAGATCGCAGAAGCGGGCGAAATTCTCCGTCAGGCGCGCGGGGTCGGGGTCGTCGCCCGCCACGAGGACATGACGCGCCGACAAGGCCGCGCAACGCGCGCAGAACCGCGCGAAGAGATCCCAGTCGTTCTGCGCCTTCAGGCGGATGATCTCCACGTCGCCGACCCCCACGCCGGTGTCGGAGAGCGCGGCGCGCACCTCCCGCAACAGGCGGTCGTCGGTCAGCAGGGGATAGTCCGGCTCGCCGGCGGCGGCGGCGGGCAGGATGCGCAGGCCGACCATCTGATGGCCCGTCGCGGCGGCGATCCGCACCGCCTCCACGGGACCGGCCTCGAAGATGGTCAGGAAGGCCAGAGACAGGGGATGGCTCATCGCGCCCTCACTTCAGCGGAGAGAAAGGCAGGGGCATGGCGATCTGGCTGGTCATCTCCGGAGTCAGCCAGTCCGGCCCGCCTTTGGGCGGCCATTTGCCGTCCGCGACGGATTTCGCCCGCGCCTCCGCACGCGCCGCAAGGCTGGCGTAAGGCCAGATCTGGGTCGCGCGGGGCTCGCCGTCGAGGCCGTACATCGCCACGGTCAGCTTCGAATAGGCCTCGCGAGGCGGCACGGCCTCGGCCCATTTGCCCATGGTCGGCGTCAGGCCGTCGAGCTTCGTCCGGTAGGTGCGGAATTCGTAGACCGGGCCGAAGGCGCCCGGCTCCACCGGCGGCAGGAAGTCGAAGGCGCGGTAGCTCTCCATGTTCAGCCGCGTCAGATGCTCCACGCAGCCGAAGGGATCGCTGCTGCGCAAGGCGCGCTCGCGCTCGGCGGTCAGCTCCTCGACGTTCTCGAAGGCCCGCAGCACCAGCACGCGGTTCAGGGCGCCGATGTCCACGCTCCAGGCGCCGCAGAGGCGGCCCGCGCCCTCGGCGCACCATTTCTCGATCCCCGGAGAAGCCTTCCCGGCGCCGAAGATCACGGTCTCCAGCGTGGCGATTTCATAAAGGCTCATGACGTCTGCTCCTGTTCCGATGAAAGCCCGGTCACGGGCTGGCCGGCCAGAAGACGGCCGGCGATGTAGCCGAAGGTCATGCCGGGGCCGAGCGTGATCCCGCCCGAGGGATATTCGCCCCCCATGATCGAGCTCATGTCGTTGCCCACGGCGAAGAGTCCGGGGATGGGGCGGCCAGCGCCGTCGAGGACCCGGGCGGCGGAATCGGTCTTGAGGCCCGAGAAGCTGCCCAGAGAGCCCGGAACGATCTTCACCGCGTAGAAAGGCCCTCTGGCCAGAGGCGCCAGCGAGGGATTGGGCTCATGTCCGGCGTCGCCCTGGACGCGGTTGTAGAGGCTTTCGCCGCGCTGGAAGTCGGGGTCTTCGCCCCGGGCGGCGGCGGCGTTGAAGCGCGCGGCGGTCGCCTCCAGCGTGGCGGCGGGGATCCCGCAGGCCCGGGCGAGCTCGGCCAGCGTCCGGCCCCGCCTGAGGTAGCCCGAACGGAGCGCGCCCCCGAGCGGAAAGGGGAAGGGCTTCGACCAGCCCAGGCCCCAGCGCCTTTGCGCCGGATGGTCGGCGACGAGCCAGCAGAAGGGGAAGCCCTTCTCGAGCATGGCCTTCATGAAGTCGTGGTAGCTGTCCGCCTCGTTGACGAAGCGCTCGCCCTGCGGCGAGACCGCGAAGATCCCCGGCTTGGCCCGCTCGACCAGATGCGGGAAGCTGGCGAAGCTCCCGTCCTTGCGCGGAACCAGAGAGACCGGCGCCAGGGCCATGCTCCAGGCGAGGCTTTCATCCACTCCGGCGCCCGCCGTCTCGGCCAGACGCAGGCCGTCGCCGGAATTGGTCTCCGGCGCGGCGGAGCGGTGGCCCGAGCCGCCAGCCCTGCCCGCCAGAGCCTCCAGCCGGGCCGGATCATGCGGAAAACCGCCCGTGGCCAGAACCACGCCCCGCGCGGCGCGGATCTCCAGATCGCCGTCCGCAGTCGCGAGGATCGCGCCGCAGACGCGGCCTTCTTCCTGGAGCAGGGCCTTCGCGGGGGCGCTCTCCATGAGCGTCGCGCCCTTGTCGAGCGCCGCGCGCATCAGCCGCGCCACAAGGGCGTTGCCGTTCACCAGCCGCATGCCGCGTCTGTGGAAGGCCAGATCCCGCCAATGCCGCAGGATGCGCCCCGCCGCGTAGAGCGCCGAACGCGGACTGCGCGTCGCCTTGAAGAAATGGCCCATGTCGGCGCCGCCCGCGATCCCCATGCCCCAGAGGCTCACCACATCCAGCGGAGGACGCAGCTTCTCGATCCAGGGGCCGAGCGCGCGCCCGTCATAGGGCGCGACCGACAGCGAGCGGCCGCCTTGAGCCGCGCCCGGAGTCGCATGGAAATCGGGGATGCGGTCGCCGCCGATCCAGCGCATCCCGGCCTGATCCTGAAAGAACGCCGCCATCTCCGGCCCGTTCTCCAGGAAGACTTCAAGGCGCGGATCTCCGGCGCGGTTCCCCAGTTCGCTGCGCAGATATTCCTTCGGCGCCTCGGGCGGCTCCTCGACGCCCGCCGCCCTCGCCAGAGGATTGCGTGGAATCCAGAGCCAGCCTCCCGACCAGGCCGAAGTCCCGCCGAAGACCGGCGCCTTCTCGGCCACCACCACCTCGAGTCCGAAATGCGCCGCCGAAACCGCCGCCGCAAGGCCCGAAGCGCCCGAGCCGATCACCAGAACGTCGCAGGTCAGCCTGCGGCGGTTGTCATCCTTCATTCAGGCCCGATCCTCGGCGCCTCCCGCGCGCCCCGTCGCCTGCGGAGGGCTCATGCGCGCCTCCTGTCGGCTTCGGGGGCGGCGTCCGGCGCCCTGACGTTGGTTTGAAAATAGCTGGAGCCGCTCGCCGCAGCCCCGAGTTCGACCGCCGCCGCCTGAAGCCGCGACGCAAGTTCGTCCATGCGCGCGGGAGTCATCCGCACCGCCGGTCCCGCGATGGAGAGGCAGCCCAGAACCGGGCCCTCGCCGTGAGGACGCACCGGAACCGCCATGGCCGCCATGCCGGGAATGTAGCTGTCCACCGCCACCGCGTAGCCGCGCGCCCGCGCCTCGGCCAGAGCCTTCAGCAGCGAATCCGGATCCACCGGCGTCCGGCCCGCGCCGCCCTCGCGCACGAAGCCCTGAGCCCCCACCCGCGCCAGAGCCTCCGCGTCGCTCAGGACCGAAAGCCAGGCCCGACCGCCCGCCGAACTCGCGAGATGGACCACCACGCCCTGCTCCTGGCCCGGATCGTAGCGCAGGCCGTGAGTCGCGCCCTGAGCCACCGCCACCCAGATCAGCCGCTCCGCCTCCACGACGGACAGCCGGACCAGCTCGCCCGAAGCCGCGGCCAGAGCGTCGAGGACGGGCTGAGCCACGTCGGTGATGCCCGCCCGGCCCAGAAAGCCCAGCCCCATGGCCGGAAGCTTGATCGTCAGGGCGTAATCGCCCTGAATGCGCGTCTGGCGCACATAGCCGAGCCGCGCCAGCTCCTGAAGCGTGCGATGCACGCCGCTGGCGGGTTGGTCGAGGGCGGCGGCTATGGCCGTCACCGGGACGCCGCCAGGGCGCTCGACGAGGAATTCGATGATCGCGAGGGATTTCTCCAGAACGCCGCTCATGGTCCGCTTCCGCTGTTGAAGACGGTTCCAGATTCGGAGCCCAGAGGCGAAAGGTCAACTCGCACGACCCCGCCGCTTTCGGCGGCGGCGCGGATCGCCTCCAGCACGATGAGGTTCGCGGTGGCGTCGCGGACCGAAACGAGAGGCGCCCCGCCCGCGCGGACGAGTTCGGCGAAATGGAGAAGCTGCGCCGCATAGGGGTCGCCATGGACGACCGGAAGACGCTGCGGCCGCAATTCCTGCGTCCAGTCCGGAGAGCCCGGCGGATTCCAGAGCGTGAGGTCCGGCAGGGAGAGCCCCGCCCGGCTTCCGGCGTAATGATGGGCCGAAACCGCATGAGCCGGAAAACGGGCCCTGTTCTCGCCCGCCGAGAGATCCCAGGCCCAGGGCCCCACCGCCGCATCCGAAATGCAGAGCGTCGCCAGGCCGCCCTTCGCGAATCTCAGGCAGACCGCCGCCGTATCCTCGACCGCGAAGCCGCGCCGCCCATGGCTCGCGAGGGCCTGGACCTCGGCGATCTCGCCGAAGAAATGGCGCATGAGGTCGATCTCGTGCACCAGATTGATCAGCAGAGGGCCTCCCGCGCCGGGAGTCCGGCGCCATGCGGCCTCGAAATAGCTCCCCGGCTTGGCGAGGGCGCAGGTCACGCTCGCCATGACGAGATCCCCGATCAGCCCGCCCTGAATCGCCGCATGGGCCGCGCGGATGATCGGGTTGTGGCGCCGGTGATGCCCCACCAGAAGCGGGACGCCCGTCTCCTCCGCGACCGCGATCAGCCTGAGGGCCGAAGCGAGGCTTTCGGCCGCCGGCTTCTCCAGCAGCACCGGGAGTCCGGCGCGCAGGAGCGCTTCGGAGACGGGAAGATGCGTCTCGTTGGGCGTGGCGACCACCGCCGCCCGGGCCAGACCCGAATCGATCAGCGCCGCCGCGTCCGGCAGACAGGGCACGCCCAGCGATTCGGCGAGCGCCCCGCCGCCCGGCGCCGGATCCACCAGAGCCGAAAGCTCCAGACCCTCCATGCGCGCGAGAGTCTCCACATGGGTGCGGCCGATGGCTCCCGCGCCGATCACCGCGATCTTCAGACTCCCGGACATGAGCTTCTCCCTCTGGACGGGAGGAGTCCTAGCAGATCCGAAAAATAATGGAAGATGATTCCATTATTGAATATATTTTCATTTTAACAGGACCCCGGAGCCGCCCGGAGCCGGAGCCCGAGTCGGGCCTCCAGCGGGGGGCTGCGCGTCGGGGGTTCACATCGGAGCGACGAATCCATAATCATGAAGTTATCGTTCTCGGTGAACTTTGCATTATCAATGTCGAATTCGGTGTGGCAGCTTATGGAAAGAGGGAGGACAGCATGAACCCCATCAACCTCGATCCTGCGGAGCGCGACTCCGCGAGCGCCCCGAAGACGCCGAAGGAGCCCGTCGCTCCCTTGCGCGTCGACGGCGAGACGCGGATCTTCCCGATCATCGGCCATCCCATCGGCCAGGTGAAGTCGCCCGCCGCGCTGAGCGCCCTCATGGCGGAGCGCGGCTTCAACGGTCTGGTGATCCCGGCGCATGTCCTGCCGGAAGACCTGCCGGGCTGGCTGGCTCAGGCGCGCGCCCTGCGCAATTGCGACGGAATCGTCGTGACCGTGCCGCACAAGGCGGCCTGTCTCGGAAGCTGCGCCAGGGCCACGGCGCGAGCCCTGGCCTCCGGCGCGGTGAACATCATGATCCGCGACGGCGAGGACTGGATCGGCGACGCCACCGACGGACATGGCTATCTCGACGGAATCGCCGCCGAGGGCTTCGACGTGGCGGGGAAGTCCGCCCTGCTGGTCGGGACGGGCGGCGCGGGCTCGGCCATCGCCTACGAGATCCTGGCGCGCGGCGCCTCCGAGCTGGCGCTGCACGACATCGACCTCGCCCGGCGCGACGCCCTGATCGCGCGGCTGAACGCCGCCTTCCCCGGACGCGCCCGCATCGGCGGAGTCGATCCGCGCGGCTTCGCGCTGGTCGCCAACGCAACCCCGCTCGGCATGCGCGAGGGAGATCCCCTGCCGGTGCGGGTCGAGCTGCTGACGCCCGACCAGTTCGTGGCCGACGTGGTGACCCGACCCGCCGTTCCGCCGCTGATCGCGGCGGCCCGCGCCCTCGGATGCAGGACCATGCCCGGCTCGGGCATGTTCGACGCGCAGGCCGCGCTTCTGGCCGAACTGCTCATGGGCGTCCGCAAGGTCGACGCCTGAACTGGAACCGGTCCGAAGCCGCGTCAAGACGGCGGGATTCTTCAACCATCGACACATGATCCGGGAGGAAGACACATGCACAGGAACTTCATCGGCGCGACCGCCATGGCGCTGGCTCTGGCGACGACGCCCCTCGCGGCGGCGGAGCTGAAGGTGGGCTCCATCGTCGAGCTTTCGGGCCCCGGCGCCGCCGCAGGCGTGAACTTCCGCGACGGCGTGAAGATGGGCTTCGAGGAGATCAACGCCGCAGGCGGCGTTCTGGGCGATCCGGTCCGGATCACCGAATACGACAGCCAGACCGATCCGCAGGTCAGCCGCGCCATGGTGCAGAAGGCCATCGACGACGGCGTCCATGTGATCGCCGGGACGGTCTTCTCCTCCTCGACGGTGGTGAACATGATCGTCGCCCGCCGGGCGGGGATTCCTCAGTTCACCGGCTCCGAAGCCCCGAGCATCACCGGCATGGGCAATCCCTACATCTTCCGCAGCGCCTTCGGCTCGCAGAAGGGGATTCCCAAGATGGCCAGATACATGGCCGAGGAGATGGGCGTGAAGAAGGTGGCGGTCGTCTGGGCCAACACCGAATTCGGCAAGGGCGGCTACAGCGCCTTCAAGGCCGAGGCCGCCAATCACGGCCTGGAGATCGTCGCCGACATCCCCACCGAACAGGCCCAGAGCGATTTCTCCGCCGACGTGCTCAAGGCCAAGACCAGCGCCGCCGACGCCCTCTTCGTCTATCTGACCGAGGAGGAGAGCGCCCGCTTCCTGCGCGAAGCCCGCAAACAGAACATCGGCAAGCCCATGGTCGGCGAAACCACGCTGATCGGCCACAAGGTCATCGAACTGGCCGGTGAAGCCGCCGAAGGCGCCATGGGCCATGTCGGCCTGACTCCCGACGCCGACATCCCCGCCATGACCGACATGGTCGAGCGCTTCAAGAAGCGCTTCGACTACACGCCGGACCACAACGCCATCAAGGGCTTCACCACGGCCCACGTGATCCGCTGCGTCGCCGAGCTGGTGGGCTCGCCCGACAGCCAGGCCATCGCCGACAAGATGCACGGCCTGACGCTGACGGTCGAGGAATGCCCCGGCGTGCTCATGGACGTGAGCTGGGACGACACGGGCGAGATGTCCCGCGAGAGCTTCTTCGTCGAGGTCAAGGACGGCAAGCAGGTCGTGCGGGCGATCCTTCCGCCGAACTGACGGCGCTCCCCCCCCGGAAACCCCGGAAGCCCCGGAAGCTCCGGTCCGACGCGCCCGAGCGGCCCGTCGGACCGACCGCGGGTCGGCCGACGGAAGGACTCCGTCCGGCCGAGGCCGCCCGCCCTCCTGTCCGCAACCTCCGTGAGAAGGTCCCCCATGGCGGAGCTCATCCAGATTCTCGTGTCCGGCCTGGCCGCCGGATCCATCTACGCGCTTGCGGCGGTCGGCTTCACGCTGCTGTGGCAGGCGTCGCAGACCATCAACTTCGCGCAGGGCGAATTCGTCATGCTGCCCGCCTTCTTCGTGCTGGTGGGGATGAATTTCCTCGGCCTGGCGCTCTGGCCGGCGGTGTTCTTCGCGCTGATCCTGTCGCTGCTGATCCTCGGGCTGGCCTTCAAGAAGCTGATCGTCGAGCCCATGCTTCCGCATGGGACCTTGCCGCTGGTCATCGCGACCATCGCGCTCGGCCTGCTGATGAAGGAGAGCGTCAAGGAATTCTACGGCGCGACGGCCCAGCCCTTTCCGGCGGTGTTCCCGCAGAAGGTCTACAACGTCCTCGGCGCGAGCGTCTCGGTGCAGGACATCGGCAATCTCCTGGTCTCCATGCTGGCGATCCTCGGGCTCCAGCTCTTCCTGAGCCGCACCCGCACCGGACGCTGCATGCAGGCTTCGGCCCAGAATCCGCAGGTGGCCGAGATCCTCGGCGTGGATGTGAAGAAGATGGTGCTCTACACCTTCCTCATCAACGCGGCTCTGGCGACCATCGCTTCGGTGCTGATCTCGCCGGTCTATCTGGCGAAGTTCTCCAATGGCGAGACCCTGGGCCTGGTGGCCTTCATCGCGGCCATCGTGGGCGGCTTCAACCAGATCCGCGGCGCTCTGGTGGGCGGCCTGCTCATCGGGGTGATCGACAATCTCTCGGCGGTCTACATCTCGGCGCAATACCGCTCGGCGGTGCCGATGCTGCTGCTGATCGCCATCATCCTTTTCCGCCCGCAAGGCCTGCTGGGCACGCCGGAAGGACGCTCCGTATGAACCGCACGCAGATCGTCCTGGTCCTGCTGGGAATCGCGGCCCTGGTCGCCGCGCCCCTCGGACAGGGCAACTACATCGTCTACACCCTGACCTCCTGGCTGCTCTTCTCCATCGCGGCCATGGGCCTCAACCTGACGCTCGGCTACGCCGGACAGATCAGCCTCGCCCAGGCGGGATTCATGGGGATCGGCGCCTACGTCACCGCGCTGATGACCCTCGCGGGGGTTCCCTGGATCCTGGCGGCGCTGTCCTCCATCGGCTCGGCCTTCGTGGTGGGGCTGCTGCTCGGATATCCGGCCCTGAGGGTGCAGCATCACTTCCTCGCCTTCGTGACGCTGGCCTTCAACACGCTGCTGTTCCTCGTGCTGCGCAACGAGGAGGAGATCACCGGCGGCTCCTTCGGCCTGATGGGCATGGAGCGCCCGACGGTCTTCGGGATCTCGACGGACGGCAACCTGAATTTCTACTACTTCGCGCTGGTCTGCTTCCTCGTGGCGGCGGGGATCATGTGGTGGATCCTGCGCTCGCCCTGGGGACGCGCCTTCAAGGCCCTGCGCGAGAACCCCATCCGCGCCGAAAGCCTCGGGCTGAAGGTGCGCCGTCAGACGCTGCTCGCCTTCGCCATCGGCTCGGCCTTCGCGGGGCTGGCGGGCGCCTTGCAGAGTCCGCTGGTGCAGTTCATCGAGCCGCACAGCTTCGCGCTCAACCATTCGCTGAAGATCCTGCTGATGGTGGTCGTGGGAGGCGCGGGCTTCTTCTTCGGGCCGATGCTCGGCGCGGCGGTGGTGATCCTGCTGCCGGAGGTCCTGCGCTTCACCGAGGGCTATTATCTCATCATCTACGCGCTGCTCGTGATCATCCTGATGGTCTATTCGCCCAACGGACTGATCGGACTCGGGCAGAAGCTCTGGAGCAAGCTGCGGCCCAGACACGAGGCGCGCCGCGACATGGACAAGGGGTTCCAGCTATGAGCGCTCCCATCCTCTCCGTGCGCAACATCTCGAAGCGCTTCGGCGGCATCCGCGCGGTGAACGACGTCAGCTTCGACGTCCGCAAGGGCGAGATCCTCGGGCTGATCGGGCCGAACGGCTCGGGCAAGTCCACGCTGTTCAACTGCATCCTCGGGCAGCTCAAGCCGACCGAGGGCCATTGCGAGATCAACGGGAAGTCCACCGACGGCGTGCGTCCGGCCGAGCTTTCCCTGATGGGCGTGGGCCGCACCTTCCAGCAGCTTTCGGTCTTCCCGAAGATGACGGTGCTCGACAACGTCATCCTCTCCGGCCAGGAGCACGAGGGCTCGATGTTCTCGCGGCTGATGGGCGCAGGCGACGCGGGCCTGACGCGGAAGGCCGAGCAGCTCATCGAGTTCTTCCGCCTCACGCCCTATCGCGACACCGAAGCGGGATCGCTCTCCTACGGCCAGCAGAAGCTTGTCGACGCGGCCATGGCCTTCATGGCGGGCCCTGGCATCGTGCTGCTCGACGAACCGGCGGGCGGCGTGAACCTGACGATGCTCGCGCATCTCAAGGAGCGGCTCCAGACCTACAACCGCGAGCATGGCGTCACCTTCGTGGTGATCGAGCACAACATGGAGTTCGTCATGTCGCTGTGCACGCGCATCATCGTGCTGGCGCAAGGCGAGATCATCGCCGAGGGGAGCCCGGAGGAGATCCGGGCGAACCAGATGGTCATCGACGCCTATCTGGGAGGCTGAGACATGCTTGAAGTCAGGAAACTCACCGGAGGCTACGGCCGCATCACCATCCTCAACGGGACGAGCTTCTCCATCCCCAGGGCCTCGATCACCACGGTGATCGGCCCCAACGGCGCGGGGAAGTCCACGGTGTTCAAGGCGATCTTCGGCCTGCTGAACATCCATTCGGGCCAGATCCTGCTCGAAGGCGAGGAGACCACCCGCAAGCGCCCCGCCGAGATGATCGCCCGCGGCGTGACCTATGTGCCGCAAGGGCGCAACGTCGTGCCTCAGCTTTCCGTGCTGCATAATCTGGAGCTGGGCGGCATCACCGCGAAGGATCAGACCAGGGTCAGACGCCGCATGGAGGAGGTCATGGACCAGTTCCCCATGCTGCGTCAGCGCAAGGACCAGAAGGCCATCGAGCTGTCCGGCGGCCAGCAGAAACAGCTGGAGATCGCGCGGGCGCTGCTGCTCGATCCGAAGCTGATCCTCATCGACGAGCCTTCCATCGGGCTCTCGCCGAACCTCGTGCAGGAGGTGTTCCAGACCCTCATGCGTCTGCGCGATCAGGGCGTGACCATCCTCATGGTCGAGCAGAACGCCAAGGCGGCTCTCGCCATGTCCGACTTCGGGCTGGTGCTGGAGCTCGGCCAGACGCGCATGTTCGACAAGGCCGACAAGC
Organism: Neomegalonema sp.; assembly: GCF_028688855.1. Classification (GTDB taxonomy): domain Bacteria; phylum Pseudomonadota; class Alphaproteobacteria; order Rhodobacterales; family Rhodobacteraceae; genus Neomegalonema. The sequence continues at coordinate 193,847 of NZ_JAQTXI010000004.1, forward strand.
TGCTGGCCGATCCGCGCGTGGGTCAGCTCTTCCTCGGCGGACATATCGAGGACGCCGCCTGAGGCCTTCAGGTCTTCTCCCCGAACTGAAAGCCCGGCGGATCGCTCCGTCGGGCTCTTTTCATGCGGGAAGAGGCGCGGCTTCGGGCTTCAGGTTTCGGGCGCGGCCTCGCCGAAATCGCCGAAGGCGGTCCAGCCGCCGTCCACCGGCAATATGGCGCCCGTCACGCCGGAGGCCGCCTCCGAGAGCAGGAACCCGACCGCCGCCGCCACCTCCTCCGCCGCGATGAGCCGTCCGATGGGAGTCCGGCGGCGCAGGCTCGGCAGATCCACGCGCCCGGCCTCGGCGAGCTTGCGGACAAGGGCCGTCTCCACGAAGGCCGGAGCCACGGCGTTGACCCTCACGCCGCCCCGCGCCCATTCGCAGGCCATGGAGCGCGTCAGGGCGACCACCCCCGCCTTGGCCGCGCCATAGGCGTTGCGTCTGGGCAGGCCGGTCAGCCCCGCGATCGAGGAGAGGTTGACGATGGATCCGCCGCCCCGCGCCAGCATCCCGCGCGCGACCTCGCGGCTCATCAGGAAGGCGCCGGAGAGATTGGCGTCCAGCACCCGGCGGAAGGCCTCGAAGCTCTGCTCCAGCGTGGGCAGATGGCTGTCGCCGACGCCCGCGTTGTTCACCAGAGCCGCGAAGGGCGCCGAGGCGGCGGCCTCCATGGCCTGAGCCTCCTGCGTCACGTCGCAGGCGAGGCCGCGATGGGCGTCGCCCAGCTCCGCCGCGCGGGCGCGCGCCTTTTCGCCGTCGAGATCGGCGATGGTCACGCGCCAGCCCTGCGCCGCCAGAAGCCGCGCGATGGCGAGGCCGATTCCATCGGCCCCGCCCGTCACGAGGGCGTCACGCATAGCCGGGCCTCGGCACCAGGCCCATCAGGGTTTGCGACAGTCCGCCGTCGACCACCACGTCCTGACCCGTCACATAGGCGGCGCGATCCGAAGCGAGGAAGAGCGCCACGTCGGCCATGTCCTGCGGAGAAGCGATGCGGCGCAGAGGAACCATGGCTTCGCGGCGAGCCTTGATCTCGGGATCGGCGTAGAAGGCCGCCGACATGGGCGTCAGCACGAGGCCGGGGCTCACGCAATTGGAGCGCACTCCGCGCGGACCCCATTCATGAGCCAGCTGCCGCGAGAGCATCAGCGTCGCCGCCTTGGAGGCCGAATAGGCGCCGCTCGCGGGCTGAGGCTGGCTTCCGGCGATGCTCGCCACATGGACCAGCGCGCCGCGTCCGCGCGCCAGCATGCCCTTGCCGAAGGCCTGGGCGGCGGTCAGATAGCCCGTGAGGTTCACCGCCAGCATGGCCGACCAATCCGCCTCCGACACCGACTCCAGAGCGCCGGGCCGCAGGATCGCGGCGCTGTTGACGAGAACATCCGCGCCGCCTTCGGCCTCGACGCGGCGGGCGGCCTCGGCGACCTGCTCCAGGGCGGCCAGATCGCAGCTCAGCGCGAAGGCGCCTCCGCCCAGCTCCTCCGCCAGAGGCGCCGAGCGCGTCAGATCGCGGTCGAGCAGCGCGACCCGCGCGCCCTGCTCCGCGAAGGCCCGCGCCAGGGCCTGGCCGATGCCGCCGCCCGCTCCGGTGATCACGACGGTCTTTGCGTTCAATCCAAGCCAGCTCACGCCGCTGTCTCCTCTCCGAGGGCGATTCCCGCCAGATGACGGCCGGTGATCCAGCCGAAGGTCATCGCCGGGCCGAGCGTGATGCCCGCTCCCGGGTAATTGCCGCCCATGATCGAGGCGCGGTCGTTGCCCACCGCGAAGAGCCCCGGAATCACGTCGCCCTGACGATCCAGAACCTCGCCCGGCGCGGTGGTCTTGAGTCCGTCGAAGGTGCCGAGGTCGCCCATCTCCATCTTCACCGCGTAGAAGGGCCCCTGCCCGACCGGCGCCACGCAGGGATTGGGCTTGTGTCCGGGATCGGCGAGATAGCGGTTGAAGGAGGTCTCGCCGCGATGGAACTGCTCGTCGCGGCCTTCGCGGGCGCCGCGGTTGTAGGCCTCCACGGTCGCCTTGAGCCCGGCGGCGTCGATTCCGCAGGCGCGGGCGAGATCCTCCAGCGTCGCGCCGGTCTTCAGATAGCCCGTGCGGGTCCAGAGCGCCAAAGGCATGGGCGCGGGCTTGGCGTGGCCGAGGCCATATTTGCGGATGGTCCGGCGGTCGCAGATCAGCCAGGCGGAGGCCTCGCCGGAAGCGGCCATGGCCTCGCCCACGTCATGATAGCTCTCGCTCTCGTTGACGAAGCGACGGCCGTTCGACAGCACCGCGATCATCCCCGGCTTGTAGCGGTCGAGGAGATGCGGAAAGACCCCGCGTCCCGGCACGCGGCTGACGGGCATCCAGGCGGCGGGCTGAGGGAACTCCGCGTCGAAGGCGCCGCCGACCTCCTCGCCGAGCCGGATTCCGTCGCCCGTATTGCCCGAGGGCACGGGCGAGACATGCGCGCCCCCCGCCTTGAGATGGGCGTAGACCTGCGCCCGCCGCGCGAGATCCTGGGCGTAGCCGCCGCAGGCCAGCACCACGCCCTTGCGCGCGAGGATCCGGCGCGGCGTCGCCCCGCCGACTTCGGCGCCGGTCACGCGGCCTTCCTCCCGGATCAGGCGCAGGGCGGGGGTTTCGGTCAGGATGGGAATCCCGAGATCGAAGCAGCTTTTCGCCAGACGCGCCGCAAGGGCGTTGCCGCTGGTCACCTGCACGCCGCGTCCGTGGCGGGCGGCCTCCAGGGCGTGGGAGGCCAGGCGCCTGAGCACATAGGCGAAGGAGGTCGCCGATTTCGTCGCGTTGAAGAAATGCTTGATGTCGGCGTTGGAGGAATTGAACATCATCCCCATGAAGGTGATGGTGCTCAGCGGTGGGCGCAGGCGCTTGAGATTGGCCCCGAGGACGCTGCTGTCGAAGGGCGCCGCCAGCACCGAGCGCCCCACGTCCACGCCGCCCGGCTTCGTCGGGTGATAATCGGGATAGAGCGTCGGGACGAATTTCACCGAGGTTTCGCGCTCGAACCAGTCGAGCATGCGCGGCCCGGCCTCAAGGAAGGCCTCGACCGCCTCGGGCGCGTAGAAATTCCCCGTCTCGGCCTGAAGATAGGTCCGCGCGGCCTCGCGCGTGTCGGCGGGGTTGCCGGCCTCGCCGTGGCGATTGCCCGGAATCCAGAGCACGCCGCCGGAAAAGGCCGTCGTGCCGCCGAAGACCGGCTCCTTCTCGATCACGAGGACCGAAAGCCCGTGTTTCTTCGCCGTGATCGCGGTCGCCAGGCCTCCGGCGCCGGAGCCGATCACCAGAACGTCGCAGTCGTCCGCCGCGCCCATTCGATCCTCCCTGAGCATTTTCCCTGAGCCTTGCTAAAGGGAGGGCTCCGGCGAACCAATGGACGCAGCCGCGCAAATCTTGCACTATTTCCGCAGGAGAATCCGGGAGGGCGCGGATGGGAGAGCCGACGTCGTCGGGCGGGGTTCCGCATTATTATCTCTATGGAGATCAGGGCGCGGACGTCGAGCTGGACTTCCTGCACGTCGAGCCGATCCGCGACCGCAGCGGACCGAACGACTGGAGGATCCGTCCGCACGCCCATCCCGATCATGCGCAGATCCTGCTCGTGCGCGAGGGCGGCGGCGCCCTCGGCGCGGAGGACCGGCGCCTCGTCATTCCGGCGCCCAGCGTGCTGGCGATTCCGGCCGGCGTGGTCCATCAGATCGACTTCGATCCCGGAACCGACGGCTATGTGGCCACGGCGGCCCTCGGCTTCCTGAGGGCGGCCTCCGCCGAGGATCCGAGGCTGAAGGCGGCGGCGGAGCGTCCGGCGGTCTATCCTCTGGAGGGGATGGGGCTCGACATCCCCGCCGTGATCGACAGCTTCGACTGGCTGCATCATGAATTCATCTGGTCGGCCCCCGGACGCCGCGCGGCGATCATGGCGCAGTTCATGCGGATTCTGGTCATCCTGCTGCGGCTCTCGATCGCCCGGGATCATCCGCCGGAGGCTCCGCCGGATCGCGATCACGACCTCGTCCTGCGCTATCGCGCCCTGCTGGAGCGCCATTTCCGTCAGGAGCGCGCCCTCGCCTTCTACGCCGGAGCCCTGGCCGTGACGCCCGCCCGGCTCAACGGCGCCTGCAAGGCCCGCGCGGGAAAGACCGCCTCGGATCTGCTCCATGAGCGCCTCATCGTCGAGGCGAAGCGCTATCTCGTCTATACGGAGAGCAGCGTGGCCCAGGTGGCCCATCTGACGGGATTCGAGGATCCCGCCTATTTCAACCGCTTCTTCGCCCGACGGGTGGGAGTCGCGCCCGGCGCCTTCCGCAAGCGGGCGCTCCAGCGCGAGGCCTGAGCCGCCACGGCGAGCGCGAGGCGCGGGCCTCGACGGGAATCGTCCAATCTTTCCGACGGCCGGTCCATTTCCCCGCCTCCCCCGATCCGCCAGTTTCGCGGACAGGGAGGACGACGATGATCCATGAATGGAGAAGCTACCGCCTCAAGCCCGGCGCGGCGGGGGAATATCTGGCCCTGCTGGCCGACGAGGGCCTGCCGCTCGTCACGCGCCATCTGCCGCTGACGGGCTACTGGCTGGCCGAGACCGGGGCTCTGAACGTGATCCACCACCTCTGGTCCTACGCCGACTGGGCCGAGCGGGAATCCTGCCGCGCCGGACTGGCGCAGGAGGAAGGCTGGACGCGGGGATTCATCCCCAGGGCCTTCGCTCTGGTGGAGGAGCAGCGGAACCGCTTCCTGACTCTGGAGCGGTCTTCGCCCGCTCTCGACGCGGCCCTGAGCGCCCGCAAGCAGGCCCATCCGGCCCGCAGGCCCGGCGCGCCGCTCTTCGCGACGCGCTGCGCGGGCCTGATCCATGGCGCCGCGCCGCAAGAGGCCGTCGCCCTCTGGCGCCCGCTTTCGGGAGATCCGCAAGGGCCTCTCGCCCTTCTTCCGCGCGGCGCCGATCCGACCCCGCACACGCCGATCCCCGAGGGCGCGCGCCATGAAGTCCTGCGCCCCCTCGCCTTCTCGCCGCTCTGAACATCAGGAAAGACCGTCATGCGTCATCAGGTCTGCATCATCGGCGGCGGCCCCTCCGGGCTGCTGCTCGCGCTGCTTCTGCGTCGGGCGGGGGTGGACGCCGTCGTGCTCGAACTGCGCACCCGCGATCACGTGCTCTCCCGCATCCGGGCGGGCGTGCTGGAGCAGGGACTCTGCGACATCCTGCGCAAGGCCGGAATCGGCGCGCGGCTCGACTCCGAAGGGCTGGTCCATGACGGAACGCTCATCGTCTCGCATGGACGGCGCGTCCATGTGGATTTCCGCGCCCTCGCCGGCGCGACCGTCACGATCTACGGCCAGACCGAAGTCACGCGCGACCTCTACGCCGAACTCGACCGCCTCGGGGCTCCGGTGATCCACGAGGCCCAGGGCGTGAAGATCCACGGCGTCGACGGCGACGCGCCCCATGTGACCTTCACCCTGAACGGCGCGGAGCAGCGCGTGGATTGCGATTACGTCGCGGGCTGCGACGGCTTCCACGGCGTCAGCCGCCGCACCATCCCCGAGCGCCTGCGCCAGCAGTTCGAACATGTCTATCCCTTCGGCTGGCTGGGGATCCTCTCGCGCACCGCGCCCCTTCAGGAGGAGCTCGTCTATGCGGGCCATGAACGCGGCTTCGCGCTCTGCTCGATGCGCAACGCCCGCCTGAGCCGCCATTATCTCCAGGTCCCGCTCACCGACAGCCCGGAGGAATGGAGCGACGAAGCCTTCTGGGCCGAGCTGCGCCGCCGTCTGCCGCCCGACCTCGCGGAGGTTCTGGAGACGGGGCCCTCCATCGAGAAATCCATCGCGCCGCTGCGGAGCTTCATCTCCGAGCCCATGAGCTGGGGCAGGCTCTTCCTCGCGGGCGACGCCTCGCACATCGTGCCGCCCACCGGCGCCAAGGGGCTGAACCTCGCGGCCTCCGACGTCTGGTATCTGTCTCAGGCGCTGATCGCCCGCCATGCGGGCGAGGAGGAGCCGCTGAAGGCGTATTCGGCCAGGGCTCTGGCGCGGGTGTGGAAGGCCTCGCGCTTTTCCTGGTCCATGACGCGCCTGCTCCACAGCTTCCCCGCCGAGGGCCCCTTCCTCGCCCGGATGCAGGGCGCCGAACTGGAGTATCTCGCCGGATCGCGCGCCGCGCAGACCGCCCTCGCCGAGAATTACGTGGGCCTGCCCTACTGACGCAGCTCGGCGAGGGCGGCGGCCACCCCCTCCTCCATGGAGGTGGACGGCTGAGCGCCCAGCCAGGCCGGAACCGGATCGGAGGCCAGATCGGCGGGTATCCGCAGCGGCGGGCCTTCGACGCGGGCGCCGTCCCAGCCGCTCCGGCGGGCCAGCTCCGCCGTGAATTCGGTCATCTCGCGCGTGTCTCCCGCCATGACGAGGAGATGCGCGCCCTCCATCGGCGAGAGGACCGCGGCCGCGAGCATCCGCGCCACGTCGTCCACATAGACGAAGCCCACCCGCCCGGAAAACCGGATCGTCGAAGGCTCGCGCCTCACGGCCGCCGCCAGGGCGAGGGAAGGCCCCGCCGCGACCCCGCTGCTGATCCCCGGACCATAGACGATGTAAGGCCGCAGCCCGAGGCTCGGCACGCCGTGATCCGCCGCATGGACGCGCGCCAGACCCTCCGCCGCAAGCTTGGTCACGCCATAGACGGTCATCGGGCGCGGCGTCCGTGCGTCCTCCGGCCCGAAGACTCCGGCGGTCGAGAGCCAGGCCACCCGGGCGCCGGTCCTGCGCGCCGCCTCCAGCACGTTGAGAGTCCCCAGCAGGTTCAGACGCACCGCGCGTTCGGGATCTCTGGCGCAGTCGAGCGTCATGATCCCCGCCAGATGCACGATCCCCGAACAGCCTTCAGCCGCTCTCAGCAGGCCTTCCGCATCGGTCACGTCGCCCGCGACCGCCTCGGCTCCCGCAGGAAGCGCCGTCCGGGCCAGGGCCGAAGGCAGATCGAGAATCCGCAGCCCCACGCCGCGACGCGCCAGAAGCCGCGCGACCCGCAGGCCGATGAAGCCCGTTCCGCCGACCAGAAGAATCCTGTCCATGACCTTTCGCGCCCTCCCTTGGGGAATTTATATTGAATGAAATTCCATATTGAAATGATCTTCCATTTTTTGCGCGAGCATGTCAATTTCCCCGCCATGTCCTGAGGGGAGGAATCGGAATGGCGGCTGCGGATTTCGGCGCGGGTTTCGACGAGGAGGTCGATCTTCTGGTGATCGGCGCGGGCGCGGGCGGCATGACCGCCGCCCTGAGCGGCGCCATCGCGGGGCTGAAGGTCCTGCTCTGCGAGAAGACCGACCTGGTGGGCGGAACGACCGCCACCTCGGGCGGCACCACCTGGGCGCCGGGAACGGAGCTCAGCCGCAGGGCGGGCGTCCCCGACAGCGCCGAGGATGCGGCGGAGTTCCTGCGGCATGTGGTGGGGAATCGCGGCGGCGAGGATCTGCGCGCCGCCTTCCTCGCTTCGAGCGCCGAAGCCATCGCGGATCTGGAGCGCAATTCCGAAGTGCGCTTCGTGGCGGCGACGGCCCATCCGGATTATCTCGACGGTCCCGGCTCGGCCCATGGCGGGCGGGCTCTGGCGCCGGTGGAGTTCGACGGGCGGCTGCTCGGCGAGGATTTCAGGCGCGTCCGGCCGCCGCGCGACGTCTTCATGGGGCTCGGGGGGATGATGGTCGGGCGGGCCGAGCTGGGCGCCCTGCTGAATCCTCTGGCCAGCCTCGCCAATCTCAAGACCACGCTGCGGATGGTCCTGCGCCATTTCCGCGACCGGATCGGCCATGCGCGCGGGACGCGCATCCTCATGGGCAACGCTCTGGTGGGGCGGCTGTTCTACAGCCTGCGTCAGAAGAACGTCCCCATCTGGTTCGACAGCCCCCTCGCCGACTTCATCCGCGTGGAAGGCGAGGTGGTCGGCGCCGCGATCCGGACCCCTCAGGGCCTGCGGCGCGTGCGGGCGCGGCGCGGCGTGGTGCTGGCCACGGGCGGACTCGCCTGGAGCAAGGCCCTGCGCGACAAGCTCTTTCCGGCTCAGATCGCGCCCTTCTCCCAGGCCCCCGCGACGAACTCGGGCGACGGCGTGGCTCTGGCGACGGAGCGCCTCGGGGCGGCTCTGGACGACGGCGGCGACAGCGCGGGGCTCTGGATGCCCTGCTCGACGCTGAAGAAGCCGGACGGCTCCTTCTCCATCTGGCCGCATATCCTGCTCGACCGCGCCAAGCCGGGCCTGATCGCCGTCGGGCCGGACGGGCGGCGCTTCGTGAACGAATCCGACAGCTATCATGATTTCTGCACGGGCATGATCGGCGCCGGACTCAAGGAGGCCTGGCTGATCGTGGACGACGCCTTCGTCCGTCGTTACGGCCTGGGCCTCGTGCTGCCCGGCGGACGCGGGCTGAACCGGCTGCTGCGGGCGGGCTACCTCACGCGCGGCGCCACGCTGGAGGCTCTGGCGCAGGCGGTGGGCGTCGATCCCCGGGGCCTCGCGGAGAGCGTCGCGGCCAACAACCGCTTCGCCGCCGAAGGCCTGGACCGCGATTTCGGGCGCGGGACCTCCGCCATGAACCGCTTCAACGGAGATCCCGAAGTCAAGGGCAATCCCTGCCTCGGCCCCATCTCCGCGACGGGGCCCTTCTACGCGCTGAAGGTGGTCCCGGTGGATCTGGCGAGCAGCGGCGGCCTGCGCATCGACCCGAACGGCGCCGTTCTGGACGCCGCAGGCCAGGTCATCCCCGGACTCTACGCCTGCGGCAACGACGCCAGTTCGATCTTCCGGGGGACCTATCCCGGCCCCGGCACGACCATAGGTCCGGCGATGGTCTTCGGCTGGCGCATCGCGCGCCACGCCGCGACGGCCTAGCCCAGGGCGTCGAGTCCGAGGCGGCGCATCCGCTCCAGCCTCTCCGTCTCCTGCGCGGAGAGGCGGACGCCCTCGGCCAGAGTCCGCGCCCGCACCGTGAAGCGCCTCTGCGACGGCAGGCGCGCGCCCTGTCCGAGGATCGCCTCGAAGAGGATCTCCGCCCGCGCGAAGGGATCTCCGGGACGCCCCGCCGCGAAGCGCTCAGGGTCGAAGGCGAGGATCAGTTCGCCATGCTGGGGCGCAAGATTCGTCGCGCCCAGATGCTCCAGAGCCTCCGCGCTGGTGCGGTCGCCGATCATGCTCCCGGCCAGCAGCTCGATCATGGTCGCCAGAGCCGAGCCCTTGTGTCCGCCGAAGGGCAGCATGGCCCCTTCGAGCGCCTTCTCCGGATCGGTGGTGGGGGCGCCTCCGGAGTCCAGAGCCCAGCCCTCCGGCAGAGGCTCGCCCGCGCGGCGGCGGAGCTCGACCTCTCCGCGCGCCGCCGCCGAGGTCGCGAAATCGAAGACGTAGGGCGGCCCGCCCCGACGCGGCCAGCCGAAGGCCAGGGGATTCGTGCCCAGAAGCGGCCGGATTCCTCCGCTCGGCGCAACCACCGCGTAGCTCGGGCAGAGCGCCAGAGCCGCCAGCCCCATGTCGGTCAAGACCTCGACCTCGGGCCAGAGCGCCGAGAAATGCGTGCAGTCGTTGAGGACCAGCGCCGCGAGTCCCAGCTCACGGGCGCGGGCCGCCAGAACCGGCGCGCCCAGTTCGAAGGCCGGGCCGGAGAATCCGCCTTTCGCCTCCACGCGCAGGATCGCCGATCCGTCGTCGGCGAGGCTCGGCTCGGCGCGCGGATCGACCTTGCCCGCCTTGATCGTGCGCAGACAGCCTTCGATCCGGTAGAGGCCATGAGCGGCGCATCCGTCTCTTTCCCCCGCCACGATGGTCCGCGCGACGGCTCCCGCCGCCCGAGGGCTCGCGCCCGCCTTGTCGAGGATCTCCTCGACCAGCGCCTGAAGCGCCTCCAGAGTCATGACGGTCTGCGCGCTCACGGAAGGCCTGCCTTTCTCCTGACGCCGGGCCTGCGCCGGCGGACTGCGCGCATCCTGGCCCGGAAGCCGCCGCAAGTCGACCCGGCGCGGCGCCTGATCCTAGCCCGCCCGGCCGAATCGCTTGCGGTAATCGCCCGGCGCAAGGCCGGTCATCCGCGCGAAGACCCGGCGGAAGGCGCCCGCGTCCTCGTAACCCACCTCATGGGCGATCTGCGCGATGGGACGGGCCGTGGCCTCCAGACTCTCGCGCGCCTCCTCCACCCGCAGACGCTGGCGATATTCCGTCGGACGCAGGCCCGTGGCCTTGCGGAAGCGCCTCAGGAAGGTGCGCGTCTCCAGCCCCGCCCGCGCGGACATGGCCGCCACGTCGGCTTCGCGGGCCTCGGGGCGGCGCAGCCAGCGCTGGACGCCCAGAATCGCCGCGTCGCCATGGTCCAGACGCGGCGCGAAGGCGCTGTAAGGGGCCTGCTCGCGGCCCGGAGGATCCACCAGCAGAAAGCGCGCCGTCTCGCGCATGGCCGCCGAGCCGAGCAGCCGCTCCACCAGACGCAGCCCGAGGTCCGTCCAGGACATGAGCCCTCCGGCCGTGATCACGTCGCCGTCGTCGATGAGGAGGCGCTCGGCCTCCACCCGGATCTTCGGATAGCGCGCCGCGAAACGCTCGGCGTAGATCCAGTGCGTGGTCGCGCGCCGCCCGTCGAGAAGCCCCGTCTCGGCCAGCCCGAAGGCCCCCGCGCAGACCGAAGCCAGAGCCGAACCCGCCGCATGGCTGCGCGCCAGATGCTCCATCAGTCCGCCGAGGGTCTCGGCCGTGGGCGGCTCGCCGAGGCTCGGCGGCAGGATCACCACCGCAGGCGCCGGATTGCGCCGCGCTTCGGGCGCCGTGTCGAAGACGCGCCGCGCGCCGCAGGCCCCGGGTTCTTCGCCCTCCTCGGCGCGGGCGAGGTGGGTCACGCGCAGCAGAGGCCCCGCTTCGGGCGCGGTCTCGCGCCTTTCGCGGGCCAGAAGATCGGCCACGAGAAACAGATCCGTCAGACCCTGCACGGCTGCGGCCTGAGCCCCGGGATAGACCAGAATCGCGATCTCCGGAGGTCCGGTCGGGGAGCCATGGGGAGAAGCTTGCGTCATTTGTCGCTTTCGCCCCGCTTTTTGTCGCTTTCACCGGTTGCATCCTGGGCCCTCGCAGGCGAGCCTGCAATCTCGATGGACCGTAACAAGACTAAATATGGAGGACTCGCATGAGCGATCGCGCCCTCGTCGTCGTGGATATCCAGAACGATTATTTCCCCGGAGGCAGATTCACCCTCTCCGGGATCGAAGCCGCCGCCGCCAACGCGGCCCGCGTTCTGGAGGCCGCCCGCGCCGCCGGAGATCTGGTCGTGCATGTGCGTCATGAATTCCCCACCGCCGAAGCGCCCTTCTTCGCGCCGGGCTCCGCAGGCGCGGACATCCACGCCAGCGTCGCCGCGCGCCCCGGCGAGGCGGTGGTCGTCAAGCACCAGATCAACGCTTTCCGCGACACCGACCTGAAGGCCCGTCTCGACGCCGCGGGCGTGAAGAAGGTCGTGATCGTGGGCGCGATGAGCCACATGTGCATCGAGGGAACCGCCCGCGCCGCCGCCGATTTCGGCTACGAGACGACCGTCGTCCATGACGCCGTCGCCACGCGGGATCTAGAGTTCGGCGGACAGGTCGTCCCCGCCGCTCAGGCCCATGCGGCCTCCATGGCGGCCATCGGCTTCGCCTACGCCGCCACCCCCTCGACGCAGGAATGGCTTTCGCGTCGCGAGAAGGCCGAAGCCTGATCTTCGGTCTTGTGGGCGCGCGCGACGAGATCGCCCTCTCCTCCGCGCGCTCCTTTTTCGAGCCCCGACGCGAAGCTGGAAGACGCCGCAGGCGGGCTGCGGCGTCTTCGGCTTCCGCCGTTCTCGTCTTCGGAAGCTCCGCCAGACATGGCGCCGGGGGAGCGTCGCCAGAAAGGGCGGAGGCGGCGCGCTGTTCGGGGGAGGACCGTTCGAGACGCCTTGAGAGCAAGCTAGCTCCGGCGCCGCGCCGGACGAAGCGATTTGATCGCCTGAGGTTTTGCGTCCGGCGCATATGTCCGGAAAGCGAAAGGCCCGCATCGCTGCGGGCCTTTTCCTGCTTCCGGAAGGCGGATTCAGACCGCCTTGCGCAGCGCCTCGGCGAGGTCGGTCTTCTCCCAGGAGAAGCCGCCGTCCGCATCCGGCGTGCGGCCGAAATGACCGTAAGCCGCCGTGCGCCGGTAGATCGGCCGGTTCAGCCCCAGATGGGTGCGGATCCCGCGCGGCGTCAGCGGCATGGCCGCGCGGATCGCCGCCTCGATCTTCTCGGGCGGGACTTCGCCGGTGCCGAAGTCGTCGACGTAGATCGACAAGGGTTCGGCCACGCCGATGGCGTAGGCGAGCTGCACGAGGCAGCGTCGCGCCAGACCCGCCGCCACCACGTTCTTGGCCACATAGCGCGCGGCGTAGGCGGCGGAGCGGTCCACCTTGGTCGGATCCTTGCCCGAGAAGGCTCCGCCCCCATGAGGCGCCGCGCCGCCATAGGTGTCGACGATGATCTTGCGGCCGGTCAGGCCCGCGTCTCCGTCGGGCCCGCCGATGACGAAACGCCCCGTCGGATTCACATGCCAGACGGTGCCCGGATCGATCCAGCCTTCCGGCAGGGCCTTGCGGACGTAAGGCTCGATCACCGCCCGCACGTCGGCGGAGGTCATGTCCTCGTCGAGATGCTGCGTCGAGAGCACGATGGTGTGCGCCCGCACGGGCTTTCCGTCGCGATATTCGACCGTGAGCTGGCTTTTCGCGTCCGGCCCGAGCACCGCCGCCGAACCGTCGCGCCGGGCCTCGGAGAGCAGCCGGAGCATCTTGTGGGCGTAGAGGATCGGGGCGGGCATGAGTTCGGGCGTCTCGTCGACGGCGTAGCCGAACATGATGCCCTGATCGCCCGCGCCTTCATCCTTGGAGCCGCTGGAATCCACGCCCTGGGCGATGTCCGCCGATTGCTGATGCACGAGGCATTCGATCTGGCAGCTGTCCCAGTGGAAGCCCTTCTGCTCGTAGCCGATGTCGCGGATGGTCTCGCGGGCGGTGGCGATCATCTCCTCGCGCTTGACCTGGGCGCGGACCTCGCCGAGCAACACCACATGGTTGGTGGTCGCCGCGACCTCGATGGCCGTGCGGGCCTCGGGCTCGCGGGCGAGGACCACGTCGATGATCGAATCCGCGATCTGGTCGCAGATCTTGTCCGGATGGCCCTCGGAGACGGATTCCGAGGTGAAGAGGAAGTCTTTCCGCATGACGCGCTCCGCAGGAGGGATCAATAGCGATAATGATCGGGCTTGAAGGGGCCTTCGGCGGGCACGCCGATATAGGCCGCCTGCTCGGGGGACAGCACGGTCAGCTTCACGCCGAGCTTCTCCAGATGCAGCCGCGCCACCTTCTCGTCCAGAGTCTTGGGCAGGACGTAGACGCGGTTTTCATAGGCCTCGCCGCGCGTCCAGAGCTCGATCTGCGCGAGGGTCTGGTTGGTGAAGCTCGCCGACATGACGAAGCTCGGATGCCCCGTCGCGCAGCCCAGATTCACGAGGCGTCCCTGAGCCAGCAGGATGATCCGCTTGCCGCCGGGGAAGACGACCTCGTCCACCTGCGGCTTGACGTTGCGCCATTCGAGATTGCGCAAGGCCGCGACCTGAATCTCGGCGTCGAAATGGCCGATGTTCGAGACGATGGCCCGATCCTTCATGGCGCGCATGTGGTCGAGCGTGATGATGTCGGCGTTGCCGGTGGCGGTCACGAAGATGTCGCCCAGAGGAGCGGCCTCCTCCATGGTCACCACTTCATAGCCTTCGAGCGCCGCCTGAAGCGCGCAGATGGGGTCGATCTCGGTGATGAGCACCCGCGCGCCCGAGGCCCGCAGCGACATCGCCGAGCCCTTGCCCACGTCGCCGAAGCCCGCGACCACCGCCACCTTGCCCGCGATCATGACGTCGGTGGCGCGGCGCAGGCCGTCCACGAGGCTCTCGCGGCAGCCGTAGAGATTGTCGAACTTGGATTTCGTCACGCTGTCGTTGACGTTGATCGCCGGGAAGGGAAGCTGCCCCTTCGCCGCCAGCTGATAGAGCCGGTGAACGCCGGTGGTGGTCTCCTCGGAGACGCCCTTCAGCCCCGCGCGCACTCTGGCGAACCAGCCGGGCGCAGCCTTGATCCGTTTCAGAATCTGCGCCTTGAGGACTTCCTCTTCTTCATTGGCGGGCTTGTCGAGGAGCTTTTCGCCCGCCTCGATCCGCGCGCCGTAGAGGATGTAGATGGTGGCGTCGCCGCCGTCGTCGAGGATGAGATTGGCCGTCTCGCCGTTCGGCCAGTCGAAGATGCGGTCCACATAGGACCAGTATTCTTCGAGCGTCTCGCCCTTCACCGCGAAGACCGGAGTCCCCGCCGCCGCGATGGCCGCCGCCGCATGATCCTGCGTCGAGAAGATGTTGCAGGAGGACCAGCGCACCTCCGCCCCGAGCGCCTGAAGCGTCTCGATCAGCACGGCGGTCTGGATGGTCATGTGCAGGCATCCGGCGATCCGCGCGCCCTTCAGCGCCTGAACCGGCCCGAATTCGGCGCGGCTGGCCATGAGGCCGGGCATCTCGCTTTCGGCGATCGAGATTTCCTTGCGGCCCCAATCGGCGAGGCTGAGGTCGGCGACGACATGGTCGGTCATGGAGCGGTCTCCTGCGCGGCCTCCCGCAAGGGGGCGCGGATTCGGGTCTCGGCGACGAAGTCCGGCGGCGGATTCCGGCGACGAATTCGCCCCGCCCTAGCATTTCGCAGGAGCGAACTCAACCGTCGCATAAGGAAATCCTTATGCGCTCCGCTTATCGAAATCTTCACTGAGAGCTTAATCCAGCGGAATCACGTCCACGCCCTGTTCGGTGCGCTGCTCTCCGGCCATGCGCATGACGCCGCGCACCGGCGCCACGTCGTCGTAATCGCGGCCCCGGGCGATCACGATGTGATCCGTCCCGACGTTCAGGGCGTTGGTGGGATCATATTCGATCCATCCCATCTCGCGGCCGCACCAGACCCTCACCCAGGCGTGCATGGCGTCCGAACCCTCCAGACGCTCGACGCCGGGCGGCGGGATCGTCCTGAGGAAGCCCGAGACGTAGGCCGCCGGAATCCGCAGCGAGCGCAAGGCCACGATCATGATGTGGCTGAAGTCCTGACAGACGCCGCGTCTGGCCGCGAAGGCCACCGAGACCGGCGTGTCGACTTCGGTGGCCTCGGGATCATAGGCCATCTGGTTGTAGATGGCTTCGCCCAGAGCGATGGCGATCTCGTAGACGCTCTTCTTCCCCTTGGCCAGACCGGCGGCCCATTGCGCGATCAGCGGCTCGACGGGGGCTCGCGGCGAGGGCGCGAGGAAATGATGCGGCGCTTCGGGCTCGACTCCGGCGTGGCCCGCGATCTCGCCTTCCAGCCGCTCCAGCGGCGGCGAGAGGTCCAGAGGCTTCAGCCGGGCGTGCCTCTCGATCCGCGCCAGCATGAGGAATTCGCTGCGCTCCAGAGGCTCGTAGAAGGCCACCTCGACGATGGGGTTCTGAAAGAAGTCGCGCCGCTCCAGACGCTCGTCCGGGCGCGGGTCGATCTTCAGCCGGCTCGCGACGACCGTCTGTTCGCCCGGCAGGTTCGGCGGCGTCAGACAGAGCAGGTGGCGGCCCGTCTCGGCGGCGCGGGGATATTCGTAGATGATGGAGAGGCGCACGTCATACCGCATGGAGTCCTCCTCGGCGCTCGCTTCCGGAGCGGCGCGCCCTCTTCCTACTCCAAAGACCGATGCGGGCAAGGAAAAAGGAAAAAGGCCGCTCCGCCCCCGATCCGGGCGCAGGGCGGCCTTCCTCTTGCGCGGCGGCGCCCTCAGGCGAGGACGGGCTCCGCCTTCTTCTTGTGGCGCCAGAAGGGTTCGCCCGCGTCGCCCGCCATGACGCAGCCGTAGGGCAGCACCTGGTCCACGATCTCCGCGAGGTCGTAGGCCTCGATGTGGCGGCGCAGCGAGCCGACGTCCTTGTAGGCGCTCGGCAGTTCGGAGAGGTCGATGGCGCCCGAGAAGAAACGCGCGTCGATTCCGCGCGTCTCCTCGGCGAAGACCTCCTCGGGCGCGCGGCCCTCCATCTTGCGCCGATGCGCCGTGCGCGAGAGGTTGCGCCCCGCTCCATGCGGCGAGAAGCCGAGGCCGTTCGGCGCGTTGCGGCCCCGCGCGATGAGGATCGGCTGCGCCATGTTGAGCGGAATCAGCGTCAGTTCGGTGGCGTCCTCGGCCCAGCCGTCGAAGGCCGGAGTCGCCCCCTTGGCGTGGGCGAAGAGCCCGTCGGAGCGGCGGAACACGAAGTTGTGTTCGTTCCAGAAGCGCCAGACCCGCTGCGCGCCGACCCGCGCCGCCGCGCGCTCATGGAGGATCTCGTGATTCGCCTTCGTCCAGGCGCGCAGGATCTGGAGCGCCTCCCAATAGGCGTCGCCTTCCCTGGTGTCGGGGGGAATCCAGGCGTTGACCGGCAGGGTCTCCGGCGAGAGCCGCTGACGATGACGCTCGGCGGCCTCCATGCCGCGCGCGAAGAGCCGGGCCCCCGGCCCGCGCGAGCCGTGATGCGTCACGAGGACCGTCTCGCCCGAGGAGGCCAGACGCCCCACATAGGCGAAGTGGTTCCCGTCGCCCTGCGTGCCGAAATGCTCGGTCGCGATCCGGGTCTGATCCTTCAGGAAGGCGTTCTCCGCGAAGCGCGCGAGCAGGCCCGCTTCCGGCTGGATCTGGTCGCCGGGGGCGCGTCCGCCGGGCCCGAAATGGGTCACGGCCTGGATGGCCTCCAGCAGGGGCGCGGGATCGACCTCGCGGAAGATGGTCATCATCACCGAGCAGCAGACGTCCGCCGAATGCATGCCCGGATGGATCGCCTCCGAGAGGACCACCCCGCCCACCGGAATCGAGCCCTCGACGCCCGTGGGGCAGGCGTCCGGCATGACGGCCCCCGCCCGCACCATGGGCGTGCGCATCAGCGTCCTCATGGCGCGCTTCACGGCGGCGGCGTTCTCCTCCTCCTCCGGGGTGTCGGGGTAGAGGTTGACGTGGAAGGGAAGCTCTCCCGGCGCGCTCAGGGGGAGCGTCGACGGCAGGGGGGGCTGGAAGCTCAGGGCCAGAGCCAGCGCCTCCTCGAAGGAGGCCCCCCGCCCGAGCGCCGCATCGCCTGCGGCCAGCGCCGCCTTGAACCACGCGCCCGAACGCGCGCCCGCATCGATCAAATCCTGTCCGTTCAAGATTCTGGTCATCTGACGACGCCTTTCTCGATCTGCTCTTCGCTTGACGACGGAATGGGCCCTTGGCGGGCCTCATCGTGCTTGTCGGGAGGCCTTGCTTCGGAGAGGCGGATTCGTCAGGATGCGGAGCATGCCGGAGCGACGCGCATGAAGGTTGCGCGCGCCGTCGAGATCCTCCCTGCCGTCGAATCCGCTGTCTGGAAGCGGGCCGGGCTCGCGAGGGCGACGACCGCTCCCGCCGGACAGGCGGGAGGGAAGCGACTCCGCGATCAGGAAGGCGACGGTCCGGCGCCGCCTTGAACGTCCGGCGCCTCCTTCCGGGAGGGCGCCTGCTCGACCGCGAGTCAGACCCGGTCCGGGGTCTGGCGGCAAGCTCCGTGAATCATACCTCGAAAAGACGCCGGCCTCAATCACGACCACGCGGGCCGGGCGGGGAATTCGAGGCCGA
This sequence comes from Neomegalonema sp., assembly GCF_028688855.1. GTDB lineage: Bacteria > Pseudomonadota > Alphaproteobacteria > Rhodobacterales > Rhodobacteraceae > Neomegalonema. Next base: position 211,571 of record NZ_JAQTXI010000004.1, read on the forward strand.
TCAGGGCCATGACGACGAGAGGAGACGAAACGCTACAACCTCCGCGCCACCAGACTGCGCCACGTCGCGAAGGTCGCGACGGCGGGATTCGAACCCGCGTCCTGAGGCTCCCATGGAGTTCCGTCGGCATTCGTCATGGCCCTGATCGGCCTGCTTCAACTGTCCGGGCGGCCCCTCGGGGTCGCGACGACAAGGGGGCGTGAAACGCTCCGCCCGAGGGCGGACCTGCTCTGCCGCTGAGCTACGGGCCCGCAAATGATGGACCCGACGGGATTCGAACCCGCGACCTGGGGGTGAAAGCCTGTAGTTCCACGCAGCATTCGTCGCGCCCCGGAGGGGCCGCAGGACGCCCGGCGGAGAATCGCCGGAAGTCCTCTTCAGGAAGAGCCGCAGCCGGTCCGGGGCGCGGCGACGAAAGAAGATGAAGCGCGCCCGCCCTGCGCCACAGGGCCGTCGCGGGGCGGTCCCTCCGTCGGAACGGCGGAACCCGCGATGGGATCGGAAGACGATGGAGCTCCATCGGCATTCGCCGCGCTCCGGACCGGCCGCAGGGCCTTCGGGGATTCCCCCGGCGGATTCCAGTCCGCCGGGAGATCCTTCACAGGACCACCTCCTCGATCCGCGCAACCCAGTGGTCCGCGTCCTCGGAGCGGGCGAAGCTCGCGATCACGTCGAAGACCTGATCCGAGAAGCCCCCCAGATTCAGAACGTCGGGCGCGTTCTTCATCTGGGTCGTGGCCGAGGGCTGGAGGTCGAGGCAGACCATCTTCGCCTCCGGATTGATCTTCTTCAGCTTGCTCCAGATCTCCATGGCGGCGGTCGGGAAGGGACCGGAACGCCCGTTGATCCAGGATTCGTTGTCCGACACGAAGATCAGCAGATCGAACTGCGCCTTGCGTTTCAGCAGCTCCTCCATGGGCGCGGCCATGTTGGTGCCGCCGCCCCCGTAGGAGGCCAGACGCTTCGCCGTCTCGAAGATCCGCGCCTCGGCGCCGAAATCCACCGCGTGGACCCGATGGTCGAAGGGCAGGACCAGAGTCCCCGGATTCGCCCGCAGGAAGGCCGCCGTCATCAGGCCCGCCACATCCACGCAGCGCGTGGCTGTGGTCGCGCCCTTGCGATGGCCCGTCACGGGAGACCCCATCGAGCCCGAGACGTCGGGCGCCACCACGATCCGCCCGTCGAAGCGCAGGACGTTCTTCAGCGAGACGTCCAGCGCCGCGTCCAGAGCCTTCCGGATCTCCGGAGGAACCTGAGCCGACAGGTTGTCGAGGGTCGTCATCAGCTGATAGGGCATCAGACGCGCCCGACGGATCTCCTCGCGGTCGGAGAGGCGGCCCGCGATCATCCTCGTGAAGCCCTGCTCGTGGAACATGCCGATGCGGGCGAAGGCGTTCAGGTTCTGACGCAGCATCTGCCATCCGGCCTTCCGGGCGATCTCCCGCCAGTGCGCCTTGCCCAGAGGCAGGGAGGTCAGCATCTGGAAGGGAACCTCGGGGACCGGCCCGGACATGTCGCGCTTGAAGGCCTCGAAATCCTGCACGACCTGAGGCAGGGCCCCGAAATCGTAGGGACGTCCGATGAGCCAGCCGTAAAGCGCGGCGCGCTCGGGAGTCTGCGGCCTGGGATGGACCATCTTGACCACGTCGGCCAGAGAAGGATCCGCCCCCACCGCAGCCCGCAGGATCTCGACGGGCGAAGCCGCGTCGATCCAGTCGCGCACCAGCCGCTTGGGCCGGGAGCCCAGAGAAGACCGCCCCGTCTGGCCCGAACGCATGATCTGCACGAAGTTGCGCAGCATCCTGCCGTTGCGGACCACCCGGCCGAAGGCCTTCCCGAAGAGCTCGCCGCTCTGCGGATCGCCCTTCTGCGAGAGGACCGCCAGCAGAAGCGCGGGCATGTCCTTCATGTTCCCGCGCTCGAAGGCGTAGACCGCCGTCTTGGCGAGGAACTCCGCATCCGCCGCATGAGCGAGGGCGAGGGTGGCCTTCATCTGGGCTTCGGCGTCGGCGTAAAAGCCGCTCGCCAGAGTCCCGGTGGCGGCGTATTGCGCCAGAGCCTGACGGGAGGTCAGGGCGTAGGCGCGGCCTCCAGCCTCGTTCACGGCGTCGGCCTGAGGGAGGGCCTTGCGCTTCGCCATGCTGGCGAACAGGGATTTCAGAGCCATCTCGTCCTCCTTTCAAACCGGGCTGACCGCCTGGAATGCGAGGGATGTTTCAAGTTCGGCGCCAGATGGGTCCAGGCCCCCGGATTCCGGAACGATCTTTCTTCCAGCGATCTGAATTTCATGAGGAATAAATCTTCATGCGCCTTCGGGACGGTCGGGCGGCGCTTGACTCTCCGGCCTGATTTCCGATAGAAACATATCCTGACTTATAAATCCGGATAAGCCATGCGCCGCCGCGTCGCCTTCTCGATCCTCGGGACCACCCTCGACGCCTGGAAGAATCTCCCCTCGCGCTGGGGACGCTGGCGCCCGACCCTCGCGCTCTGTCGTCAGCCGGGGCTGCGCGTCGACCGTCTGGAGCTGATCCATCATGCGCGTCATCAGCCTCTGGCCGATCTGGTGAGGCAGGATCTCGCGGAGGTCGCGCCCGGAACCGAGGTCCGCCCCCATCTCGTCGAGCTCAGGGATCCGTGGGATTTCAGCGAGGTCTACGTCGCGCTGCGCGATTTCGCCCAGGGCTATCCCTTCGATCCGGAGGCCGAGGACTATCTCGTCAACATCACCACCGGCACCCATGTCGCCCAGATCTGCTGGTTCCTGCTGACCGAAGCCCGCATGATTCCGGGACGGCTGATCCAGCTTTCCCCCACCCCCGGCGCGCCGCCCGAGGACATCCCCATCGGGCGCCACGCCATCATCGACCTCGACCTCTCGCGCTACGACGCCCTCGCGACGCGATTCGCCGCCGAACGCGAAACCGCGACCTCCTTCCTGAAATCGGGGATCGCCACGCGCAATCCCGACTTCAACGCCCTGATCGACCAGATCGAGAAGGTGGCGATCCGCTCGCGGGCGCCGGTGCTGCTGACCGGGCCGACCGGCGCCGGGAAATCGCAGCTCGCGCGCAGGATCTACGAGCTCAAACGCGCGCAGAGGCAGGTCTCGGGCGCCTTCGTCGAGGTGAATTGCGCCACGCTCCGGGGCGATCAGGCCATGTCGACGCTCTTCGGCCATGCGCGCGGGGCCTTCACCGGCGCTCAGAACGCCCGCGCCGGACTCATGAAGGCCGCCGACAAGGGGCTGCTCTTCCTCGACGAGATCGGAGAACTGGGGCTCGACGAACAGGCCATGTGTCTGCGCGCCGTCGAGGAGAAGCGTTTCCGGCCCATGGGCGCTGATCAGGACGCCGAATCCGATTTTCAATTGCTCGCCGGGACCAACCGCGACCTCGCCGAAGAGGTGCGGGCGGGGCGCTTTCGCGAAGACCTCCTGGCGCGGCTGGATCTCTGGAGCTTCCGCCTGCCCCCCCTGCGCGAGCGGCGGGAGGATCTCGAACCCAATCTCGATTTCGAATTGCGCCGCTTCCATGAGCGCGAAGGGCTCAAGGCGGGCTTCAACGCCGAGGCCCGGCGGCTCTATCTGGAGTTCGCCGCCTCGCCGGAAGCGCTCTGGAGCGCCAATTTCCGCGATCTCTCGGCCTCGGTGACGCGCATGGCCACCCTCGCCCATCGCGGCCGCATCGACGTCGAGACCGTGCGCGGCGAAATCGGAACCCTGAAACGCCGATGGCGCGCCGAAGCGCCCTCGGGCCCGGAGGCCCTGCTGAGGCCCCTGCTCGGGCCCGAAAGGCTGGAGGAGATCGACCTCTTCGACCGCGCCCAACTGGCGGCGGTGGTCGAGGTCTGCCGCGCCAGCCCCTCGGCCAGCGCGGCGGGGCGCAGGCTCTTCGCGGCCTCGCGGCGAGCCAGGGCCAGCGTCAACGACGCCGACCGTCTGCGCAAATATCTCCAGCGCTTCGAGCTGAGCTTCGAAGCGCTGAAGAGCGAGGAGCTCAGTCCCTGATGCGCTCGGCGTAGAGCTTGCGCAGGCGACCTTCCTCGGATTCGGTCATCAGCGCCGTGATGCGGATGGCGCCGTCCTCCTCATCCTTGCGCGAGGCCACCAGGCCCTGACGATAAAGCCAGGCGAGGGCGTCGCCGCCTTCGGGCGCCAGAACCAGCGAGACTTCGCGGGCGTCGCGGGTCAGGGCGCCTTCGACCACATCCAGCAGGGCGGGCAGGTTCTCGCCCGTCTGCGCCGAGACCGCCACCGCGTCCGGACGGCGCGACGCCGCGTTGAGCCAGGCCTCGCGCTCTTCGGGGTCGAGGGCGTCGATCTTGTTCAGCGCCTCGACGGCGCCGTGGATCTTCGATTCCTCGACGCCCAGATCCTTGAGCACGCTCAGGACGTCGGCCTTCTGGGCCTCGTGGTCGGGATTGGAGACGTCCCGCACATGGATCAGAAGATCCGCCTCCAGCACCTCCTCCAGCGTGGCGCGGAAGGCCGCGACCAGCATGGTCGGCAGATCGGAGATGAAGCCCACCGTATCCGAGAGAATCACCGGGCGCCCCGAAGGCGTCTCGATGAGCCGCATGGTCGGATCCAGCGTCGCGAAGAGCATGTCCTTGGCCATGACCTCGGCGGTCGAGAGCCGGTTGAACAGCGTCGACTTGCCCGCGTTGGTGTAGCCCACCAGAGCCACGATGGGATAAGGCACCTTGCGCCGCGCCGAGCGGTGAAGCTCGCGGGTGCGGGCGACCTTCTCCAGATCGGCCTTGAGACGGATCACCCGCTCGTCGATCATGCGCCGGTCGGCTTCGAGCTGGGTCTCGCCGGGACCGCCGAGGAAGCCGAAGCCGCCGCGCTGACGCTCCAGATGGGTCCAGGTGCGCACCAGACGGCTGCGCTGATAGGTCAGATGCGCCAGCTCCACCTGAAGCACGCCCTCGCGGGTGCGGGCGCGCTCGCCGAAGATCTCGAGGATCAGGCCGGTGCGGTCGAGAAGCTTGAGGCCCCATTCCTTTTCGAGATTGCGCTGCTGGACGGGGCTCAGAGGCCCGTCCACCACCACGAGGCTGATCTCCTCGGTCTTGAAGAAGGTCTTGAGGGTCTCGATCTTGCCCGAGCCGAAGAGCAGGCCGGGCCGCGGATTGGGCAGAGGAACGATCTCTCCGCCGACCAGATCCAGCGCGCCGAGCGCCCGCGCGAGGCTCAGGGCCTCGGAGAGACGGGCTTTCGAATCACGGGAAGGACCCTCGCCGTCGGCGCGACGGCGAAGGTCGGGATGCAGAACGTAAGCTCGGGTCAAACAGGCCGCCTTTGGCTGAGGTTCAAGCGGCGCGAAGGCCCGTCCGCGAGGGTCAGCTCGCGGCGGCCTCGTCGCCGTCGTAGAGATTGATCGGCTGCGCGGGCATCACGGTCGAGATCGCATGCTTGTAGACGAGTTGAGACTGGCCGTCGCGGCGCAGCAGCACGCAGAAATTGTCGAACCAGGTGATGACCCCTTGCAGCTTCACGCCGTTGACGAGGAAAATCGTCACGGCGATCTTGTTCTTGCGGACATGGTTCAGGAAGACATCCTGAAGATTTTGTTTTTCGGCCGCCATATGTGCGCCCCCTGTTCGGGTTTCATTGTTTTTGAGCGCCAGAGGCGCCGACAAGCCGCCTCCCCCTTGAAGGCGGCGCGCCGAGGCTACAGGAGCCCTCGCAAGCGCGAAAAGCGAATTCCGGTCTTTCTTAACAAATTCATGGGGAGTGTCACTGTTTAGCCGCGAAAGCCATCCGGGAGCCCGCCCTGTTCGAGGTCTCGACGCCCAGAGACTTCAACTTCCTGTGAAGCGCCGAGCGCTCCATGCCGATGAAGGCCGCCGTTCGCGAGACGTTTCCGCTGAAGCGGTTGATCTGCGCGATGAGATATTCGCGCTCGAAGGCCTCGCGGGCCTCGCGCAGGGGCAGCGCCACGAGGCTCTCGCCCCCCACCCCCACCAGAGCCGCAGGCGCAGAGCCCACGATCTCGCCCGGCAGATCCTCGGCGCAGATGGCGCCCTCCTCGCCCGAGCCGCCGAGAATCAGCAGGCGCTCGACCACGTTGCGCAGCTGGCGCACGTTGCCCGGCCAGGCGTAGGTCTGGAGCGCGGCGAGGGTGTCCTCGCCGATCCTGCGGCGCGGAAGGCCCTGATCCCGGTGGAGCTTCTCGGCGATGTGGTCCACGAGGGCGGGAATGTCCTCGCGGCGCTGCGACAGGGCCGGCGCCTCGATGGGCACCACGCTCAGACGGTGGAACAGGTCCTCGCGGAAGCGGCCCTCGGCGATCTCCTCGCGCAGGTCGCGGCTGGTCGAGCTGACCACCCGCACGTCGACGCGCACCATGTCGGCGCCGCCCACGCGGCTGAAGCTCTGGTCCACCAGAACCCGCAGGATCTTCGATTGCGCGCCGCGCGGCATGTCGGCCACTTCGTCGAAGAAGATCGTGCCGCCATGGGCCATCTCCAGAAGGCCCGATTGCGCGATGCCGCCTTCGCGCTCGCGGCCGAAGAGGGTCTCCTCCAGGCGGTCGGGATCCATGGTCGCGGCGCTGACCACCACGAAAGGCCCCGAAACGCGCTTCGAATGCTGATGCAGCCAGCGCGCCGCCACCTCCTTGCCCACGCCCGAAGGCCCCGAGATCAGCACCCGCGAGCCCGTCGGCGCCACGCGCTCCAGGGTCTGGCGGAAGGCGGTCATGGCGGCCGAGGAGCCGATCATCTCGCCTGCGCGGTCGTCGCGCTGACGCAGGCGCGCGTTCTCGCGCCGCAGACGCGCCGCCTCAAGAGCCCTTTGCACGATCACCAGCAGATGGTCGGTCTTGAAGGGCTTCTCGATGAAGTCGTAGGCGCCCTGCTTGATCGCCGCCACGGCCAGTTCGATGTTGCCATGGCCGCTGATGATGATCACCGGCAGCTCGGGATTGTCGCGCTTGACGATCTTCAGCAGCTCGATGCCGTCCTTGCGGCTGCCCTGAAGCCAGATGTCGAGGATGATCAGATCCGGCTGACGGATGTTGATCTCGCGCAGGGCGGAATCGGCGTCGGCGGCCCTGCGCGCCTTGTAGCCTTCGTCCTCAAGGATGTCGGCGATCAGGTCGCGGATGTCGGCTTCGTCGTCGACGACCAGGATTTCAGCCATGGCTCACCTCTTCTGCGGCCCGCGCGGGCGGGCCTGATGGGGTCTTTCGATCCGTCACGCCGCGGGCGGGACGGGCACGGGCGCGAAGACGGGTTTCGCCTCCGGCGCGAGGGCGGGCTTCGCCTCCGGCGCAGGAGCCGCCTTCGCCAGCGGCAGGAGAACGCGCGCCAGAGCCCCGCAATGGGCCCCCGGCGCGAAAGGCGGCGCGTCGGTCAGGGCGAGGACTCCGCCATGCTGCTCGACGATGCGCTTGACGATGGCCAGCCCCAGCCCGGTGCCCTTGGCGCGGGTGGTGACGTAAGGCTCGGTCAGGCGGCGACGGTCCTGTCTGGGCAGGCCCACGCCGTTGTCGGAGATCTCGACGACGACATGGTCGTTCTCCAGGAGGACCGCCGTGCGGATCTCGCCGGGCGGGCCGCCGGGACAGGCCTCCATCCGGGCCTCGACGGCCTCGGCGGCGTTCTTCATCAGATTGGTCCAGACCTGCCCCAGCATGCCGCGGTCGGCGCTGACGGGGATCCTCTCGGGACGCGCCGACACCGGATAGCTCACCTGAGGATGGGCCGCGCTCTGGAGGGCGGCGGATTCGCGCAGGATCTCCACGAGGTCCAGCTGATGCTTCTCGGGCTCGGGCATGCGGGCGAATTTCGAGAATTCGTCCACCATGCGCCGGATGTCGTCCACCTGACGCACGATGGTGTCCACGCATTGGTCGAAGACGGGCTTGTCGGTCTCGATCTGCTTGCCGAACTTGCGGCGCAGGCGCTCGGCCGAGAGCTGGATGGGGGTCAGGGGGTTCTTGATCTCGTGCGCCACGCGCCGGGCCACGTCGCTCCAGGCGGCGAGGCGCTGGGCGGCGGCCATGTCGGTCATGTCGTCGAAGGTCACGACCACGCCGCGCGAAGGATCGGAATCGGCGCTGGCGCGCACCAGAGCCTCGATCTCCGAGCCCTCGCGGTTCAGCGAGACCTTGGATTCCGCCAGACGGTTGGGGGCCTCGGCGGCGGCGGCCGCCACCCGCGCCAGAGCCGGAGCCGCCTCCCTCAGCGAGCGCCCGACCAGAGAGCCTTCCGGCAGATCCAGCAGGGTTTCGGCGGAGGCGTTGGCCAGCTCCACGCGGCCCTCGCCGTCGATGCGCAGGATGCCCGCGCCCGCGCCCGCCAGAACCGCCTCGATGAACTGGCGGCGGCTTTCGCTTTCGTCATGGGCCTCCACGAGGAGATCGCGCTGAAGCCCGACCTGTTCGGTCATGCGGTTGAAGACCCGGCCCAGCATGGAGATCTCGTCGCCCGCCTCGCCGGAATCGGGCACCCGCGCGCTGAGGTCGCCCGCCGCCACGCGCTCGGCCGCCCCCGCCAGGCGCGAGACCGGCGCCGTCAGGCGATCCGCGAACCAGATGCCGAACCAGATCGCCGCCAGAACCACCAGCAGCGCGAAGCCGATGTAGATCCCCGCGAAGGTCAGCTGCATCTCGCTGCGCTGGGCCAGAAGACGACGGTAGTCGGCGGTCAGGCTCTCCACCACGCGATAGGATTCCAGAGCCGCGGCCCCCGCCGGGCGCGAAGCGTAGAGATAGAGCGGCTCGACGCTGCCGGTCACGCGCTCGGGCAGGCGCGCCAGAGCCCGAGAGGCCCGGTTCTGCACGTCGAGATAGAAGCGCACCGTGGCGGGAGTCGCCAGAGCCATCTGGTTGGGCGGCGGCGGCGTATAGTAGAATTCATAGCTGCCTTCGCTCCGCGCGATGATGCGGGCGTCGCCGGTGACGACGTAATAGGTCGTTTCGCCGCCGTTGCGCAGCCGCTCGGCGGTGCGGGTCAGGGTCTCGCTCATGTGCTGGGGCGAGAGGGCGCCGCGTCCGGCTTCGCGGGCCATGTCGGCGATGGCGTAGCCCGCGTCTTCGAGGATGTCCTTGTCGCGCTGCTCGCGGTAGACCGAGGCCAGAGTCGAAGCCGCCTCCGCGATGGAGCGCACGCCGGGTCCGAACCACATGTCCAGCCCGCGCGTGACCGTCGCCCCCGCCAGAACGCCCAGAAGCAGCGCAGGCGCAACCGCCAGGATGGTGAACATCCGCACCATCCGCAGATGCAGCCGCGAGCCGCTGGAGCGTCGGCGCCGCGCGAGGACCATCTTGGCCACCCGCCAGGCGATGGCCGCCAGAAGCGCCAGAGCCAGGCCCATGTCGGCCAGAATCAGCGCGGGCAGGAAGCGGCGCACGGAGTCGTCCGGCGAAGCGAGGACGGCGTAGGTCGCCGCCGCGCAGAAGGGCGCCAGAATCGCCAGCAAGGCCGGGACGTTGATCCGCCTGCGCAAGGGGAGCCGCGCCGGAGCGGGAGGAGTCTCAGCCGAAGAAGCGGGAGGCGAGGTCACGACCAGGGATCAATCCGTCTGCGGCGGGAAGGACGCGCCTTCTGTTGCGATGACGCATCACTTTTTCCGCCGCGCGGCCGGAATGTCAAGCTCCCGCATCCGCTTGCGCAGGGTGTTGCGGTTGACGCCCAGAATCTCGGCGGCCCGGATCTGGTTGCCGCGCGTCGCCGCCAGAGTCATGACGATCAAGGGAAAATCCACCTCGGCGAGGATGCGCGCCTGCAATCCCGGCGGCGGAAGGGCGTCGCCGTGCAGCGCGAAATACTGCGCAAGATGCGCCTCGACCAGAGCGCTCAGAGGCTTGGAGGCCTCCGTCCGCGCCCCCGCAGGAGGCGGCGCAGGCGCGTCGGCGCCCGCCGCGAGCTCGGCCTCCACCGCCGAAGCCCCGATGATCTCCTCGGGATGCAGCGCCGCCAGACGCAGGATCAGGTTCTCCAGTTCGCGCACGTTGCCCGGCCAGGCGTAGCCCTTGAGGCGCTCCATGGCCTCCGGCGAGAGGATCTTGCGCGGCAGGCCGTCGGCGGCGGCGCGGCGCAGGAAGGCCCGCGCCAGATCCGGAGCGTCCTCGATGCGCTCGCGCAGGGGCGGCAGACGCAAGGGCGCGACGTTCAGCCGGTAATAGAGATCGCTGCGGAAGGCCCCCTCGCGGGTCAGCGCCCGCAGATCCTGATGGGTCGCGGCGATGATCCGCACGTCCGCCTTGCGGGCGGTGCGGCCCCCGACCGGCGTGAACTCCGATTCCTGGAGCACGCGCAGAAGCCGCGTCTGGGCCTCGGCGGGCATGTCGCCGATCTCGTCGAGGAAGAGCGTCCCGCCCTGAGCCTGGGCGAACTTGCCCTCGGCGCGCGCGACCGCCCCCGTGAAGGCGCCGCGCTCATGGCCGAAAAGCTCGGATTCGATCAGGTCGCGCGGAATCGCCGCCATGTTCAGCGCCACGAAGGGCGCGCCCTTGCGGCGCCCGTAATCATGGAGCGCCCGCGCCACCAGCTCCTTGCCCGTGCCGGATTCGCCCTGGATCATCACCGTCAGGTCGGTGTTCATCAGGCGGGCCATGAGGCGATAGACTTCCTGCATGGCCGGAGAGCGCCCCACCAGAGGCAGGGATTCGTCGCGGCTTTCGGCGGATTCCCCGCCGCCGCCCGCTCCGGCGCCTCCGGCGGCGTCGGCGAGGGCCTTGCGCACGCAGGAGATCAGATCCTGAAGATCGAAGGGCTTGGCGAGATAATCGAAGGCGCCGGCTTCAGCCGCCCGGATGGCGGTCATCACGGTGTTCTGGGCGCTCATGACGATGATCGGCAGATTGGGCCGCCGACGCTTCAGCGCGGGCAGCATGTCGAGGGCGTCGCCGTCGGGCATCATGACGTCGGTGACCACGGCGTCGCCCTCGCCCTCCTCGACCCAGCGCCAGAGCGTCGCGGCGGCGCCCGTGGCCCGCGTGCGCAGACCCGCCCGCGCCAGAGCCTGACAGAGCACCGTGCGGATCGCCTTGTCGTCGTCGGCGACGAGGATCAGACCTCCTTCGGCGGTCATGCGGCGTCTCCTTCGGTCCAGACGGGCAGCAGCACCCGGAAGACGGTGCGTCCGGGGCGGCTGTCGCATTCGATCAGCCCGCCGTGGTCCACCACGATCTTCGAGACGAGAGCCAGGCCGAGGCCCACCCCCGCCCCCTTCGAGGTCACGAAGGGCTCGAAGACATGGGGCGCGAGATCCTCCGGCACGCCGGGACCGTCGTCGATGACGCAGATCTCCAGCGGCAGGCTCTCGCGGCTGCGGCCGTCGCGGCCCGTGAGCCGCAGCCCCGCCCGATAGGAGGTCTTCAGCGTGATGGTTCCCGAGGGGCCTGCGGCTTCTGCCGCGTTCTTCACGAGGTTCTGGAAGACTTGCACCAACTGGTCTGAATCTCCGGGAGCGGCGGGAAGGGAGGGGTCGAAATCGAGCACGAACTTCACGCCGCGTCCGAAGCCCGCTTCGGCGGCGCGGCGGGTGAGGTCCAGAACCTGATGCAGATTCACCGCCTTGCGCGTCAGGGGCCTGAGATCGGTGAAGTTCTCCATGCGGTCCACCAGAGACCGGATGCGCCGCGCCTCCTCCTGGATGAGCTGGGCCAGCTCGGCTTCGGCGGGCTCGGACCCCATCTCCAGAAGCTGCGCCGCGCCCGAGATCCCCGCCAGAGGATTGCGGATCTCGTGGGCCAGAGCCGCCGCCAGACCGCTGATCGAGCGCGCCGCGCCGCGATGGGCCAGCGAGCGGTCCATCTTTCCGGCGATGGCGCGCGGATGAAGCTGGAGGATCATCCAGCCCTCACGCTCGGGGGTGGCGGCGGCGAGAGCGTCCACGATGCGCGGGGGATGGTCGAGCCAATGCAGCTCCATGTCGTATTCCGCGATGGAGAGCGCCCCCCGGCGCACCTCCGCCGTCAGGACGCCCACCCGCGAGCCCGCAGGCAGGAACTCGGCCAGCCGACGCCCCGCCAGAACCGCCGAACTCATGGAGAAGAACAGCTCCGCCGAGGGATTCACCGCCCGGAAGCGGTCCTCCTCGTCGAGCAGCATGGTGGGCTGAGGCAGAGCCTGCCAGAGCGCCTCGAAATCGAGGGGCGCCGCCGGAGACGAACCTGCCGGGACGCTCTTGCGCGCCGCCCCCTTCACGCCGCCGCCCGCCCTTCCGGACGGCCTCCCTGTCCATGAGCCTGAGCCTCGAAGGCCGCGACGAACTCCGCCCGCAGCAGACGCCGCACTTCGGCGGTCTCCTCGGTCGCCATGAGCTTGCGGCGCAGGGCCTCGCCGGGCTCTCCGGCCTCCGCGAGCCCCCAGCCCAGATGTTTGCGCGCCGCCTTCACCCCGATCCTGATC
>NZ_JAQTXI010000022.1 GCF_028688855.1 Neomegalonema sp.
CAATGCGGCGCTATCAACGCCCATTGAGCGTCGTTCAATGACAGACGGATCAAGGACGCCTCCTTCACACGAAGATGGGGAGGCTCAAAAGCTCAGGAAAAATCCTGAACGTCAACAGACCCTAAATCTCATGTTCTCTTTTTTACCTATTTTGAAAAAGATTATATATTTTGCACATCGAACCACCAAAGCTGAGTGGCGGCCATACAAGTCTCCGTTCTTGTTTTTCTGGCGCGCTTGCGCCGGGCTTTTGCAGCGAAGGCGATTGAGATTTTGAAATCTTGGGCAAGGCCCTATTGAAGGAGACTTCATCCTCATCGCACTCAATTTCGTGTGTTAGGCCGTGTGGATGGATTTCCGATTGGTTCAGGGATGCTGATGTTTTGTGTCCTCGGGGACTTCAGGATCCGGAGGTTTGAGGATGTCGACGCGGATGACCGATGGGGATTGGGTTGTCGCTCTTGAGGTGTTTCGCGCCTCGCTGCCTCGGCGAGGAGACAGGGGCCGCGACAACCGGTTGTTTCTGGAGGCGTTGCACTATTGCGCCGTCCACAACATCACCTGGCGGGCTCTGCCGGAACGGTTCGGGAAGCGGGACAGCGTCTGGCGAGCCTGAGCGCCTCTCGGGATCTGGTCCAGATGTTCGACAGCACGCTGGTGCGGGCCCATGTCTCGGCGGTGGGCGCAAAAGGGGGCAGGAAGATCAGGCCCCTGGCCGATCGCGGGGCGGCTTCTCGACCAAAATCCACCTCAAGACCGATCTCGACGGCCATCCGCTCGCCTTCGACCTGACGGGAGGCCAGATAGTCAACAAGCGCCTTTCACGCCCTCCTGACGGACGCAACCGGAATCCACGAGTTGAGGGCCTCCATCAACCGTCCTTGATGATCAGATTTCTGCTGGCGTCGTTGCTCAGCCATGGCTGGAACCATGTGCTCGCGTATGGCGTCTCTCGCGCTCCCCTTCATTAAAAGTCACAAGCAGAAACTCGAAAACCGTAAATGAAAGAATCTGGAAATGAGCAAACTTTTGAGAATCATAGAGGGATCACAACATGAACATCAGGAAAGCCCGCCCTCGAAATAGCGGATCGACCGGACGACCAGATCCACAAGGCTCTTGGCGCCCAGCTTCTCCTTCAGCGTCAAGGTGACGTTGGTCACGGTCTTGTAGCTCAGACAAGCCCGCTCTGCGATCTCCTGATAGGTCAATCCCTCCGCGATCATGCTGAGGATCTCCTCCTCGCGGCTGGTCAGGCGTCGCCGGGCGTCGCCGGTCGCGCCATGGACGCTCATCAGCGTGATCTGCTTCGCAAGGCGGCTGTCGACGTAATAGCCGCCGCGCGCGACTTCGGCGAAGGCGGCGCAGATCTCCTCAGGCGGAGAATCCTTGTGGATGAACCCGTTCGCCCCGACCTGAAGCGCCCGCATCGCGAAAACCGCGCTGCGGTGCATCGTGAAGACCAGAATGGGCGTCGTGGAATCCACCGAGCGCAGGCGAGCCGTCAGCTTGATGCCCGCGATCTTGTTGTCGCCCAGAGTCAGATCCACGACCACCATATGCGGCCGCTCATGGCGCCAGAGCCGCCAGCCCTCCAGAGCGGTCGCGGCGGTCAGGATCTCGCAGGGCGCCGAGCTGCGCAGGATTCGCCCCCAGCCCTCCGCAACGACAGGATGGTCGTCGATGATCAGGACGCGGCGTGAAGCGGCGGGGTCGGCGGCGATGTTCATGGGCGCGGCGTCCTCAATTCGGTCAGGGTGCGCCCGCCCTCGCGGCGCGGCGGAGACCATTCGGCCCCCAGCGCCAGAGCGCGGTCTCGCATCCCCAGATGCCCCAGATGCGGACTCGGCGGATCGGAGGACGGACCCCGACCGTCGTCGGAGACCCGCGCGAGGATCGCGTCGCGCTCCGGCGAAAGCCCGACCTCGACCCAGAGGCGTCCGGCGCCGCCATGACGCAGGGCGTTCAGCGCGCTCTCCCGCACGAAACGATAGACGGCTATCTCCCGGAGCTCGTCCGCCGAGGCCTCGGGATCGACCTCCAGACGGATCGTCAGGCCCGGATGGAGATCGGCGAAATCGGCGGCCAGCTCCTGCAGCAGCTCCGCGAGCGAGACGCCGCCCGCCGCCATGGGCCGCAGATCCGAAATCGCCGTCCGGACGCCCCGGCGCAGAGCCTCGGCGTGGCGCGAAACCGCCTCCAGCGCCTCGGCGAGCTGCGGGTCGGCCGCAGGATCGCCCTTCGCCAGCAAGGCCGCCTGACGCGCCGCCGCCTGAAGCCCGAAGATCTGCGGCCCGATCTCGTCATGCAGATCCGAAGCGATGCGGGCGCGCTCCCCTTCGGAGAGGCTCAGCAAGCGGCGTTGCAGCTCGGTGTTTTCGGCGCGCCCCTCCTGAAGCCGCCGCGCGAGGGCGTTCACCCCCTCGGAGAGCGCCGCCAGTTCGGCCAGCCGGCCTTCGGGCGCCCGGACGCAGAGGTCTCCGCCGCGCATCCGCGCCACGGCCTGAACCGCCATGTCCAGACGGCGTAGCAGAAACATGTTGAACAAGACCGCTCCCCCGGACAAAGCCAGAGAAGTCAAGGCCAGCAGGGGCAGGATGACGCGGAAATCCTCCCAGACTTCCTCGATCTCGTCGCGCGGATCGGAAGCGAGGCGCAGAGCCCCCAGCACGTTCGGATAATGCGTCACGGCGAAGATTTCGGTCTGGATCTCGGGCTCCAGCAGGCGCAGGAACCAGCGCGGCGCTTCGGAGCCCTCATCGGTCGGGGAGCGGCTGAGCCGGACGCCCTGGGGATTCAGCAGGACCGCCGAAACATGGCGTTGCGCGTCGATCTCTTCGGCGAGCCGGACCGCCTCGCCGAGCGTGTCCCGGCTGCTGAAGGGCGGAGGCATCCGCATGACCGCATGAGCCCGGACGATCTGGAAGGCGGCGTCCAGCTCCTGGCTGACGGCCGTCTGGGCGTTGCGGATCAAGGCCGCCGCCACCAGAACGCAGATCAGGACTCCGCCGACCGCCGCAGCCACCGGCGTCAGGATCTTCAGCCGGATCCGCCGCGGCGCAGGAGCCCTGGGCTCCAGGCGGGGGTCGTCCGGGCGCAGGGCGGCTTCCGGGGGCGGAAGATGCGGCGCATCCCTCATGGCGCGCGCTTCATGGCTCAGCCCGCCCGAAGGCCGCCGCCAGGGCGGCTTCATGATCAAGGCCCTGCCCCCTCGCCACGAGATAATGCTGCGCCACGGGTCCGAGGCTCTCCAGAGGGCGGGCCGCATCCCGATCCTCCGGCGTGAAGTCCTCGATCAGCCGGAGCGGGGTCAGCTCGGGATCGTCGTCGCGCGCGGCCCGCCAAAGCTGGATCAGACGATTGACGATCATCCGGGGAGATTCCCGGTAACGGGCGGCGAGCTTCTCCAGAGGCGCCGCCAGCTCCGCCGCGTCGGCGCCCGTCGCTTGCGCGAGGAAGAGCGCAGGCGGAACGCCTTCGTCCACATTCAGCCATTCGTCGGCGGCGAGGCTCCGGGCGGCGTGCTCCGCCTGGGCGGCGGCGCGGGCGCCGGGGATCTCCTCCTCGCCTTCGGAACAGCCGAAGAGGCCCGCCAGAAGCGCGGCGAAAATCATCGCCCGGCGAGGCTCCAGGCAAGTCGAAAACCGCATCTCCGCCTCCCTCTCTGCGACCGCCTCAGCGATTCGGATGAGCCGAAGCCCTTGAGAAAGGGTAAATCCGGGCTTTCCTCCCCGACAATCGCCGATCTCTCCCCCAATGGTATGAATGCATGTGCGAAGGGGAGCAGTTCTCCCCGGAAGAGTCGGGGAATTTTCCCCGCCAAACTCAGGCCAGGCCGCCCAAAGACAAGCCCGGACTTCGGTGTTCCTATTCTCTCCGTTAGCCGCGTCGGAAAGCCGCGGAGCAAACCAAAGATCTGCGCGAACGTCCGGAAAGGCTCCGGGAAAGCTCGCGCGCCCAGGGAGGCGATCCAGACATGAGAGACACCCCTCGCATCAGCCTGAAGGCTTCGGCTTCGGCGCTCGCCGTGGTCCTCGCCTTCGTGGCGGCGCCCGTCAAGGCCAATGAGGCCCTGGTCGATCTGGCCAAGAACACCGACAACTGGGTGATGACCGGCCGCGACTACGACGCCGCGAATTACTCCACTCTGACCGAAGTCAACAAGGAGACGGTTCGTCGCCTGCGGCCGGCCTGGTCCTTCTCGACGGGCGTGCTCCACGGCCATGAAGGCACGCCGCTCGTGGTGAACGGCCGGATGTACATCCATTCGCCCTTTCCCAACACGGTCTTCGCGGTGGATCTGAAGGATCCCGGCAAGATCCTCTGGCAGAACAAGCCGCGCCAGATGCCCACCGCCCGCACGGTGGCCTGTTGCGACGTGGTCAACCGCGGCCTCGCCTATTGGCCGGGCGACGGCGAGTCGGGCGCCCTGATCTTCCGCACCCAGCTCGACGGCCATATCGCGGCCCTCGACGCCGACACCGGCGAGACCCGCTGGTCCATGGAGAACGCCGACATCCGCGTCGGCGCCACGCTGACCATCGCGCCCTACGTCATCGACGACCTGGTGCTGGTGGGCTCCTCGGGCGCCGAGCTGGGCGTGCGCGGCTACGTCACCGCCTATGACGTCAAGACGGGCGAGCAGAAATGGCGGGCCTTCGCCACCGGACCCGACGAAGAGATCCTGCTGGGCGAAGACTTCAACCTCGCCAATCCGCATTACGGGCGCTTCGGCCTCGGCACGCGCACCTGGGAGGGCGACGCCTGGAAGATCGGCGGCGGCACCAACTGGGGCTGGTACGCCTACGACCCCACGGAGAAGCTCTTCTATTACGGCTCGGGCAATCCGGCGCCCTGGAATGAAACCATGCGTCCGGGCGACAACAAATGGACCATGGCCATCTGGGGCCGCGACGCCCAGACCGGACAGGCCAGATTCGCCTATCAGAAGACGCCCCACGACGAATGGGATTATGCGGGCGTCAACGTGATGATGCTCTCCGAGCAGGAGGACAAGGAGGGGAAGATGCGCAAGCTTCTGACCCACCCCGACCGCAACGGCATCATCTACACCCTCGACCGCACCAACGGCGACCTCGTCTCCGCCGACAAGATGGACGACACCGTCAACTGGGTGAAGGAGGTCCAGCTCGACACCGGCCTGCCCGTGCGCGATCCCGAATTCGGCACCCGCATGGACCATATGGCCCGCGACATCTGCCCCTCGGCCATGGGCTATCACAACCAGGGCCACGACAGCTACGATCCGGAGCGCAAGCTCTTCATGCTGGGCATCAACCACATCTGCATGGATTGGGAGCCCTTCATGCTGCCCTATCGCGCGGGCCAGTTCTTCGTCGGCGCGACGCTGAGCATGTATCCGGGCCCCAAGGGCGACCGTCAGAACAACCTCGGCCTCGGCCAGATGAAGGCCTATAACGCCATCACCGGCGAGATGAAATGGGAGGTCATGGAACGCTTCTCGGTCTGGGGCGGCACCATGGCCACCGCCGGAGGCCTCACCTTCTACGGCACGCTCGACGGCTTCATCAAGGCCCGGGACAGCGACACCGGGGAACTGCTCTGGAAGCACAAGCTCCCCTCCGGGGTGATCGGCCATCCGATGACCTACACCCATGAAGGCCGCCAGTATGTGGCGATCTATTACGGCGTGGGCGGCTGGCCGGGCGTGGGGCTGGTCTTCGATCTGGCCGATCCGACCGCGGGTCTGGGTTCGGTGGGCGCCTTCCGGCGTCTGGCGGAATACACCCAGATGGGCGGCGGCGTGATGGTCTTCTCGCTGGACGGCGAAGGCCCCTACTCGGACCCGAGCGTGGGCGAATATGAAGTGATCGGCGCCGCCGAGAAGCTCTGACGCTCCGGATGGAGCCGCTCCCTCTCCGAAGCCGCAGGCTCGCGCGGCGGAGCGGCCTCCTCGCCCCCATCGCTCCACCTCCAGCGCCATGAGGTCATCATGAAACGCATCGCTCTCCGTTTGATTCCGGCGGTGGTTCTGGCCGCCGCGGCGGGCGCTCCGGCCCTCGCCGAAGAGGTCGCCGAGACGCCCGATCCCAACGTCCTGCGCGTCTGCGCCTCGACCAGGGACGCCCCCTATTCCGAACGCAACGGACAGGGCTTCGAAAACAAGATCGCCGCCGTGCTGGCCGAAGAGGCGGGTCTGAAGCTCGATCTGGTCATGATCGACAACGACGCGATCTATCTGGTCCGCGACGGCGTGGACAAGGGCCTCTGCGACGCGCTGATCGGCGTGGACTCCGAAGACCCGCGCCTCCTGACCAGCACGCCCTATTACAAATCCGGCTACGCCTTCATCTCCCGCGAGGATCGCGGCTTCGACGGCGAGAAATGGCAGGATGTGGATCGGGAAGGCTATGAAACCTTCGCCCTCCGCTATCACACCCCCGCCGAGACGATCCTGAAATACACGGGGCGCTATGAGTATAATCTCATCTATCACTCCTCGCTGAGCAACTTCGAGGATCGGCGCAACAAATACACCCAGATCCCCGCCTCTCTGGTGGTCTCCGAGGTGGCGCAGGGCAATGCGGATCTCGGGATCATCTTCGCTCCCGAAGGCGCGCGCTATGTCCGGGACTCGCGGACGCCGCTCAAGCTGACGCTCATCTCCAACGACCTGGAGCGCTCGGACGGACTGATCATCCCGCTGCGCTACGAGCAATCCGTCGGCGTCTCCAGGGCGCGCCCGGAGCTGCTGCCGAAGATCGAGGCCGCGCTCGTCTCGGGCAAGGCGCGCATCGAGGCGATCCTGCAGGAAGAGGGCGTGCCCACCCTCCCGCTGAGCTGAACAGCCAAGGCGTCCCCGACATGAAATCCCTGACGAAGATCTCCGCCCTCTGTCTGGCCCTCGCCGCCACCAGCGCCTTCGCGGCGCCGATGCTCTACAACATGGTGGACGGCTCGCCCCTCGATTTCGAATGGGCGATGGAGGAAGGCCGGGACACCGAAGCCGTCCGCGTCTTTCTGGATACGGGCGAAAACATCTACAACGAAACCCCTGAATTCCTGCCGGTCGGAGAAGAGCTTTTCGCCGGGATGTGCTCGGGCTGCCATGGCCATTACGGCGAAGGCAAGATCGGTCCGGGCCTGAACGACGACTACTGGAGCTACATGGGCAACGAGACGGATGAAGGCTTCTTCTCCTCGATCTATGGCGGGCTGACCGGGCAGATGGGCCCCATGTGGGGATCTCTGACGCTCGACGAGATGCTGCTCGTCATGGCCTGGACGCGCCATCTCTATACGGGCGATCCCAAGGACGCCACATGGCTCACCCCGGAGAAACGCGCCGGATTCACCTCCTTCACGCCCGCCAAGGCGAGCATCCCCGCCGAGGAGGACGAGGAGGAAGGCGAAGCCGCATCCGACTGATCTTTTCGACCCTGTCCCCTCCGCGTCGGCTCCGGCTCACGCGAAATCAAGAAAACCACCCATCTGGAGGAAACCGCCATGAAAACCTTCGCCGCGACGCTGGCCGTCGGTCTGGCCTTCGCTCTGTCCGCCTTCCCCGCCCTCGCCTATGACGGCACCACCTGCCGCGAGGCCGGGAATTGCTGGGAGCCCAAGCCGGGATATCCCGAGCGGATCGAGGGCTCGCAATATGATCCGCAGCACGATCCCGCCGAGCTCTCCAAACAGGGCGCCTCTCTGGCCGCGATGGACCATCGCAACGCCTGGCGCGTCTGGCACCTCAAGAAGACCGGCAGCTTCCAGTACGACGTCTCGAAGATCGAGGGCTACGCCGCCGACGCCAAGCCCCCCGCGCAATGACCGGCGGCGGGCGGGATGCAAGCATGGACGTTCAGCCGAAGCTCAGCCCTGACTGGCGCGCGCGCTTCAAGGAGGCCGAAGAGGCTTTAGGAGGCGCGGTCCTCGGACAGGGCGAGGCGATCCGGCTCGTGCTGCTCTCGACGCTCTGCCGAGGCCATGCGTTGCTCGCCGGAGACGTGGGGGTCGGCAAGACCACGCTCCTGCGGGCCGTGGCCCGCGTGATCGGCGGCCCTTACACCCGCATCGAGGGGGCGGTGGATCTGCTGCCCTCCGATCTGCTCTACACGGCCCATCTCGGCGCGGACGGACGTCCTCGCGTCGAGCCTGGCCCGATCCTCTCCCGAGGCGAGGACCTCTCGGTGTTCTTTTTCAACGAGATCAACCGGGCCCGACCCCAGGTCCACGCCCTCCTGCTGCGCTTGATGGCCGAGCGCAGCCTTTCCGCCTTTCAGCGGGACTACGCCTTTCCTCATGTTCAGGTCTTCGCCGACCGCAACCAGATCGAGCGCGACGAAACCTTCGAGTTGCCAGCCGCCGCCCGCGACCGCTTCCTCATGGAGATCGCCGTCCGCGCCCCCGCCGCGCCCGAAGACCGCATGGCTCTGGCCTTCGACACGCGTTTCCACGATGTGGACGCCTTAGTCGGCGCCTTGCCGGAGGGAGTCCTTCCCTATCGCGATCTGAACGCCCTCGCGCGCGGGATTCAGGAGAGCCTCCATGTCAGCCCTGCGCTGAAGGCCTATCTCTTCGCGCTTTGCGAGGCTTTGCGCGATCCGGCGGGCGCCGGGCTGAGCCTCGAAGAGGCCGACGTTTCGCATCTGGTGCGCGGCGGAGTCAGCCCGCGCGGCATGCAGGCTCTGGCGCGGGTCGCGCGGGCCGAAGCCTGGCTTCAGGGCCGCGAGGCGGTCTTGCCTCAGGACGTGCGGCGGGTCTTCGCGCCGGTCATGGCGCATCGCACCTTTCTGCATCCCGCCTATGAGCCCCGCCGCGGCGACCTCATGCCCGCTCTGATCGAGGCCGCGATCAGGCGCGTTCCGGCGCCCGCGTCATGACGACGGCCCAGCCGCATCTCTTCGAGGCCCTCGTCTGGCGTCTGGCTCAGAGAATCTCCGGCGCGCGGCCCGGCGGGCATCGCGGTCTGGCGCGCGGCGCGGGCGAGATCTTCGCGGATGTCGCCCCTCTGGCGCGCCATCCCGATCCCCGGCGTCTGGATCTGCGCCGCTCGCTGACCGACCCCTTCGGCGAGGTCTTCGTGCGGCGCTTCGAGACCCGCACCGATCTGACCCTTCATCTGCTGCTCGACGCCTCGGCCTCTCTGGCGACGGGCGCGCAGGCGGATCGTCAGGAGCTGGCCGCGCTGCTGGCCTCCGGCTTCGCGCAGGCCGCAAGGCGCGGCGGCGACCTCTTCGCGCTCGACGTCGGATGCGGCGGGCGCAAGGCTCTGGAGATCCCGCCCGGCCGCAGCTTGAACGCCCCGGAGGAGATCTTCGCGCGGCTGCGGAGCCTCGCGCCGCAAGGCGAGGGCTTGGAGGCGCTCGCGCGGCTGACCGAGGCCCTGCCGCATGAACGGATCCTCGTGGCGCTGATCTCGGATTTCGAACATGCGCCGGAGGAGCTTGACGAATTGCTTTCAGCGCTGCGGCCCCGGCCCCTCCTGCCGATCTGGCTGCGGGATTCCGGGCTGGAGAACCCTCCGGGAGGCTTCGGGCTGGCCGATCTGCGCGACCCGGAGACGGGGCGTCGGCGCGTCGTTCTGACGACGAAGACCTGGGCCGCCGCGCAGAGCCGCACATCCGCCGAGCGCCGCGCCGCGCTGAAGCGCGTCTTCGAGCGCCATGGACTGCGCCCGGTCGAGATCCTCGACGGGATCAGCATCGGGGAGTTGAGCGCCGCTCTGGAGGAGGCGCCGCCATGAAACGGCTCCTGCTCGCTCTGCCGCTGGTCCTCGCGGCGACGACCGCTCTGGCTCAGGCGCGGATCACGGCGGAGAATCCCGCCTCCCACGGCTGGTTTCTGGGCGACGAACTGGTTCAGCGCCTGCGGATTCTCCTCCCGGAGGGCGCGCGGCTCGACATGGCTTCTCTGCCGCGCCCCCGAGAGGTGGAGTATTGGCTGGAGCTGAGCGCCGTCCGGCCCCGGGAGATCCCCGGCGGGGTCGAGGTCGAATTGCGCTGGCTGAATTTCTACGCCGCCTTGCAGGCCGACCGCCGCGAAGTCCCGCCTTCGCCCATCCGCATCCTCGACGCGCAAGGCGTCGCGACGCAGGCCCGCCTGCCGGGATTCGCCTTCGTGGCCTCGCCGTTGCGGCCTCTGCTCGCGCCGACCTCGCCCGAGGAGATGAAGCCCGATCCGCCCTATCGGCTGAGCGATCCGCGCCCGAACCGGATCGGCGCCGCGCTCTCGCTTCTGGCGGCTCTGATCTGCGCGGCGGCGCTCGCCTGGACTCAGGCCTGGCCGCCCTTCCGCAAGCGCGCGGACCGGCCTCTGACCCGCGCGGCGCGGTTCATGGCCCGCGCCCCCAGGGCCGAAGCCGACGACTTGCGCCGCCTTCTGCATCGCGGCCTCGACGGCGCTTATGGAGGC
Source organism: Neomegalonema sp. (assembly GCF_028688855.1). GTDB lineage: Bacteria > Pseudomonadota > Alphaproteobacteria > Rhodobacterales > Rhodobacteraceae > Neomegalonema. The sequence goes on from NZ_JAQTXI010000022.1 coordinate 10,393, forward strand.
AGCCTGATCGGGGCGGATCTCGGGGAGTTCCTGAACCGCTCGCCCCAGTTCCGGCCTCTGGCGGAGCGCCTCGCCGAATTCTTCGCCGCCTCGGATTCCGCCTTCTTCGGCGAAGGCTCCGCGCGGCGGGATCCTGCCGAAATCCGCGCCCTCGCGCGCGATCTCGCCGCCGTGGAGCGGAGGCGCCGATGATCGCCTTCGCCCATCCCCTCGCCTTATTGGCCCTGCCTCTGGCGCTGACGCCTTTCTTGCGCCGCTGGCTGGCCTCCGCGCCCGTCCCGAGGCTCGATCTGCGGACGGGCGGAGAAGCGCCATGGACGGATCGGCTGCTGAAGGCGGTCGGCGTGGTCGGAATCACGGCTTTGATCCTCGGGCTGGCGAAACCCCATCTGCCCGGGGGAACGCGCCCGCATCAGGGCCATGGGGCGAATCTCGTGCTGCTCATCGACCGCTCCTTCAGCATGGACGACAGTTTCGCCGGACGCGCCCCCAACGGCGACGAGGAAAGCAAATCCGCCGCCGCCCGACGCCTGCTCTTCGAGTTCATCGAAAAGCGCCCGGACGACCGGATCGGCGTGGCGGGCTTCTCCACCGCGCCCATGCAGGTTCTGGCGCTCACTCAGAGCCGCAGCGCCATAGCCGCCGCCATCGCCGCGCTCGGCGAGCGCGGGCTGTCGCAGACCGACGTCGGGCGAGGGCTGGCCATGGCCATGGACATGTTCGACGAGGCCGCCGCGCCGGATTCCCGTGCGGTGGTGATGGTCTCGGACGGCGCAGGCGTGATCGCCAGAGAGACCCAAGAGGCTTTGCAGGCCCTCGCGCGACGCAACGGCGTCCGGCTCTATTGGCTCTACCTGCGTACGGCGGGCGCCAAGGGGATCTTCGAGATCCCCCGCCCCGGAGAAGCCGACACGCCCCAGCTTCGCCCGGAACGCCATCTGCATATCTTCCTTCAACGCCTCGGGGTTCCCTATCGCGCCTTCGAAGCCGACAGCCCGGAGGCCGTGGACGAGGCGATTCAGGCCATCGGCGACTTGGAGAGCCGCCCCATCCTGACCCTGCGCCCTCTGCCGAGGCGCGATCTCGCCTGGATCTTCTATGGGCTGGCGGCGCTCATGGCCGGAGTTCTGGCGGCGGCCCGCCGTCTGGAGCGCGCTTACGCGCCCCGAAGCTCCGCCCCGACGGAGATCCGGCCATGAGAAGCGGCTTTTGGCGTCGGGCGCCGGTTCTGGTCGCGGCGACGGGATTGGTTCTGGCTCTGGCGGGCGCGGTCTGGTTCGGCTTCGGAGTCTGGGGAGACCTGCGCGATTCTCGCGACATCCGCGCCTTCGCCGCCGGACGCGCCGTCGCGCCGCGCGCGGGCGCCGATCTGCGCGTCCTGCACGCCCGCGCGCTTTTCCTCGCCGAGCGCGACCGTCTGGCCGAAGCCGAAACCCTCACGCCGCAATTGGGCGGATTGAGTCCGGATCTGCTCTCGGCTCATCACCTCGCCATCGCCAACGCCCGGATGCGCCTCGCCTTCGCCGCCATCGAGACCATGAGCCTCGACGACGCCTTTCCCGAAGTCGAATTGGCCAAGGCCGCCTATCGCCGGGCCTTGCGGGCCTGGCCGGAGAACCTCGACGCCAAGGTGAATTACGACCTCGCCATGAGGCTCCTGCGCGATCTGCCCCGCGAGGGCCAGGACGGCGAAGAGGATCCCGAAAACCGTCCGCGTCGGCTCTGGACGGATCTGCCCGGCCTGCCTCGGGGGGCGCCGTGAGAAGCCCGGTCTCCGCGCGGCTCGCGCCGCCTCTGGCGGCGGCGGCCTTCGCCCTGACGGCGGCCCTTGGGCCCTCCCTGCCGCTTCAGCGCGACTTGCGCGACGCCCTGATCACGGTGGACGTCACCCGATCGATGAACGTCCGCGACATGAACGGCCTCTCGCGTCTGGAGGCCGCCCACGCCGCGCTGCGCCTCTGGATCGCGGATCAGCCCTGCGGGACTCGGGTGGGGCTCGCGATCTTCACAGAGCGCCGCAGCCTGACGCTCTTCGAGCCCGTCGAGGTCTGCGCGGATTTCGCCACGCTCTCCGCCGCTCTGGCGGCTCTGGACTGGCGCATGGCCTGGGAGGGGGACAGCATGATCTCCCGAGGCCTCGATCATGCGCTGAAACGCGCGGAGGAACTGAAGGCGGGGCTGATCTTCGTCACTGACGGCCATGAGGCGCCGCCTCTGCCCTATTCCGGCCCGAACCGCTTCGCGGGCGAGAGTCCCGGCGGCGTAATCCTCGGCGTCGGCGGCGACACGCCCTCGCCCATCCCGAAATTCGACGATCTCGGCCGCGAAGCCGGATTTTACGGCCCCCATGACGTGCAGCATGCTCCGGCGCGGGTCGGGCCGCCGCCCGCCGACGCCGAAAGCCGCCCCGGATTCCATCCGCGCAACAATCCTTACGGAGAGGCGGATCTCGAAGGCGCGGAGCATCTTTCCGCCTTGCGGGCGGATCATCTGCAGGAGCTGGCCGCCGGACGGGGATTGGTTTTCCTCCGCCTTTCGGAAGGGCCTCAGGCCCTGAGCGCCGCTTTCGCCGCCCCCAAAGCCGCAGGGACTGGAGCAAGAATGCGGCGCATCCCGGCGCCCTTCGATCTTTCGCCCTTCTTCGGCGCTCTGGCGCTGCTCGCTCTGCTGGTCGGCTGGTTCGCGCCCTCCGGCCTTCGTTCCTCCCCTTCCGCTTCAGGAGATTCCTCATGATCAGAACGCGCCTCGCCGCCGCGCTTGTCTTCGGGCTGCTGTCGGCCCCCACCCTGGCCCATGGCCCGACGCCGCAGCAGCTGTCCCGCGAGCTCTCCGTCGCGGCTCCGGCGGAGGTCGTCTGGGAAGTCCTGCGCGATCCCGCCGCCATCGCCCAATGGCATCCCGACGTTCAGGAAGCCGTCGTCGAGGGCGAGATCCCCGGCGCCAGGCGCAAAGCGACTTTCTCCAGCGGCGAGACGCTGACGGATGGAATCGACGTGGTGAACGACGAGACCAAGCTCATCCGCTGGCGGCTCTCCGCCGAAAACCACGAGGCTCTTCCGGTCAGCTTCTACACCAACACCGTGAGCGTCTCGGCGGAGGGCGAAGGCGTGAAGATCCTCTGGCGGGCGAGCTTCTTCCGCGCCGACACCACCAACGAGCCCGAAGAGCGCTTCAGCGACGCCGCCGCCGTCGCCGCCATGGAGGCCTATGTGGATCATGGTCTCGCAGGGCTGAAGGCCGCCGTCGAAAAGCCCGTCGCCCTGCATTAGGTCAGTTAACGTTTGTTTCAGTCACGAGCAGCGACCATCGGGTGAAGGTCTGAGCCGCCATCCACCAGGGCCCAAGCTCCACAGGGGTGGATCCCCATTTCGCTCCGTTCGCATGACGCCACAGGATCGCGAAGATCGTCCGGCGCAGGTGAGGGCCCGGGCGTTTCGTATGCGGACGGCAGGCCTGGACCAAAGGCTCAAGAAACTCCCAGTGCTCATCCGTCACCATCCATCGCCCTCAAAATTCGAGGAAAGCCACAGCATAAGAAATATATCAAATGATAACAGAGCATAGGATGCTGCTACATAGCGCGATATAGCGCGATCCACGTCGAAGCATTTGCGCGGATCACCAAACATGAGGTCGCCCCGGATTCTCTCACGCAGAGGCCGACGGTAGTTCCACGATGAAGCGCGCGCCTCCTCCGGGCGGCGTCTCATGCCGGACCGAGCCCCCATGACGCTCCGCGATCTGCCGGACGAGCGCCAGCCCGAGCCCCCAGCCTCCGGCCGCCTCGCCATGGCCGCCGGGACGGTGGAAGGGGTCGAAGACTTTCTCTCCCTCTCCGGCCGGAACTCCGGCGCCGTGATCCCGCACCGCCAGCTCGGCGAAACTCCCGCGCCTCCGGACCGAGATGGCGACGGGCGGCGCCCCATGGCGTTCGGCGTTGAGGATCAAATTGCGCGTCAGGCGGATCAGAAGCCGCGCGTCGCCCATGACCTCGACGGAGTCGCCCTCGGCCTCCAGACCCTCGCGGGCTGCCTCCTCGGCGACCAGCGCCAGAAGATCCAGAGGCTGAAAGGGCTCCGCCGCCCCATGCTCCAGACGGCTGGAGAGCAGGATCTCCTCCACGAGATCGTCCAGCTCCGCGAGATTGCGCAGAATCTCCGCGCGGCGGGCGGGGCTCGGATCGACCTCGTAAAGATCCATCCCCATCCGCAGCCGCGACAGAGGCGAGCGCAGTTCATGGCTGGCGTTGGCCAGAAGCGCGCGTCTGGAGGCCATGAGCGCCTCCACCTGAGCGGCGGCGCGGTTGAAGCTGGCGGCCACGGCGGCGATCTCGTCCTGACCCTCGGCCGGAACGCGCCGCGAGAGATCGCCCGCGCCCCAAGCCTCCACGCCGGAGCGCAGCCGCTCCAGACGGCGCGTCAGGCGCCGCGCCAGAGGCCGGGCGATCAGCGCGATCCCTCCCGCCGCCAGCAGCAGCACCGCCAGAGCCCCCCCCGGCGGGGCCCCTCCGCCGAAGACGCCCCCGTCAAGCCGCACGGCGAGGACGGAGCCGTCCGGCAGGACGGTGAGGAAAGGCTTGCGCCGCTGGTTCTCCTGAGGCCCCGAGGCCGCGATCAGATCTCCCTGCGCGTCCGTCAGGCTCCATTCCGCGCCCGTCGCCGCGCCGAGCCGACGCAGAAGCGCCTGAATCTCGGCGGGATCGCCGGAGGGCGGCAGAATGGCCGCAGCGATCTCCTCGCGGCGGCTCAGAAGACCGCGGTCGTCGTCGCGTCCGCCGTGGAAGGCCAGAACCGCCGCGGCCGCGCCAGCCAGAGCCAGAACCGCCACGCCGCCCAGAAAAGACAGATAGATCCGGAGAAAAAGGCTCATGGAGTCAGCTCTCTTCATCCTGTCGGCGAGCGAAGAGATAGCCCGCCCCGCGCAGCGTGAGGATGCGCCGGGGATGTTTCGGATCCTCCTCGATGGCGGCCCGGATGCGGGAGACATGGACGTCGATGGAGCGGTCGAAGACCTCGCCGCCACCCCGGACCAGATCCAGAATCCGCTCGCGCGAGAGGATGCGCCCCGCGTTCTCCGCGAGAACCGCGAGGATGTCGAACTGATGCCCCGTGAGGTCGCAGGAGGCGCCGTCCAGACGCGCCGCGCGGGAGCCCTTGTCGATCTCCAGACGCCCGAAGCGCAGGATCTCGGGGCTGGCGGGGCCGGAGCGGCGCCGCAGAACCGCCCGCAGCCGCGCGAGAAGCTCGCGCGGACTGAAAGGCTTGGGGAGATAGTCGTCCGCGCCGATCTCCAGCCCGACGATGCGGTCGGCTTCGTCGCCGCGCGCGGTGAGCATCAGCACCGGAACCCCGGAGCCCGCCCGAATGCGGCGCAGAGCCTCCAGCCCGTCGAGATCCGGCAGCATCACGTCGAGAATCACGGCCTCGGGCGGATGGCGGGCCAGATCCGTCAGACCAGCCCCGGCGGTCAGGGCCGTCCGGACTTCATAGCCCGCCGAGGAGAGATAATCCTTCAGCATGGCCGAGAGCCGCGCGTCGTCGTCGATGATCAGCAGCCGCTCCGCCATGCGCGGATTCCTCCGTTCAGCTTCGTCGCGCGACCATAGCATATCCGCCGGGCGCAGGAGGACCATGCCTCCGGCGCCCCCCATGGATCACTTCCCGCCCGGTCCGGGGCCGTGGCGGAAGCCCGCGCGACGCTCCAGAAGCTCGGCGCGCTGTTCGGGAGTCAGCTTCTCCGCCGCGTCGAGGAAGCCGGTCAGGGCGCGGGCCGAGGCGGCGTCTGCCTTGGCCACAGCCTCCAGACGCAGCGTCTCGAAGGCGGCGCGGTCGAGCGTCTGGGCTTTCAGCAGGGCGTCGACCTGCGCGCGGCGGGCTCCCATCTCGTCGCGCAGCGGCAGAAGATCGCCGCGCGTCGCTTCATAGATCGCCCGGATCTCCGAACGCTGCGTCTCGGAAGCGTCGACGGAACGCAAGGCCCGCTCGATTCCATGGCCTGCGAAGTCGCGCCCATGGCCTCCGCCCGCGATGGCGCCCGCCGCCGCGCCGAGGCTCAGAAGGGCGAAGGCGCCGATCAGCCAGAATCTGCGCGGGCGGCGCTTGCAGCGCTTGGGGGCCGGAGTTTCGGGGGTCTGGGCGGAGGTTTCTTCCTGCGTCATCTTGACGTCTCCTCATGGGAGCGGCTTCCTCGCCGCGATGAGGAGAAGATGACGCCGCCGCTTTTCGCCTGTTCCAGCGCCATGTGAAGATTTGTGAAGCCGCCGGAGATCCGGCCTCGGCGAGCCTCGGTGTTCAAACGCCCGCCCTCGGGATTCCGCTGGAGGGCGCCGAATGAGGCTCGTCCCGAAACCTGACGCACCGCCAGACTGGAGGAGACCGAATGGCGAGTCTCCGCAACGCCATATGCCGCATTGGATTTGATGGATTTCTCATGGTGGCGAAGGCGCGATGAGAGATCCTTGAAGCCCTGGTCCAGCCCTGTCCTCCACACAGGAAACACCCGAATCCTCATCTCTGCGCCGGGTCACGACACGCGCGCCCAAGAGGCGTTCCAGCCTGAGGTCTGCATTCTTCAGAAGCCCCTGCACAACCTATTCGTCCTCTTTCTGGGGATCCGTCCTGCGCGCGGTCGGCCCCACCTTGTGCGACAGCGTCAGGAGGCCTCCCTGAATGGTCGTCGCCAGGCCATGGAACAGTTTCGCGCCGCCCGCCATCAAGCCGCCGGAGAGGACGACGTCGACGCCCTTGAAGGTGGTTCTCGCATACCAGCCGGGCGTCGTGTCCGACTTGAACTCCACCACGGCGTCGAGCAGCCCCACGCCCACGAGCGCAACCGCGATCCCCAGCATGAGAGTCGCGATCGCGGCGGGTTGCGAGGCGTCGGCTCCCTCAGAATCACTCTGGGAGACCCTGTATCGATCCGGCCCGTTCTGCCCGGTGGCGACCAGATAGACTTCGGTCGACCGCTCTATGAGCACGGTCATCGTGAGAAGCAACGCCAGACGGGCCCAGAGTTCGTCTCGCCAGCCGGCGACGGTCTGGAGTTCGACGTCCAGGAAGGACGCGAGAACTCCGAAGACCAGGATCAGGAGCGGAATGATCAGGGGTTTCGAAGGCATGTGACGCCGACCTCCAGAATTGACGTGGGGAAATCATCTCCAGGGCGGCGGATCAGGCGGCACCCAGGCGACCTCTCGACGCCGGGTTCTGGCGCGCTCACCCGCCTCCGTCGTCCTGGTCCGCCTCGGGGTCGTCCTGCGCCCCTGAAGGCGTTTCTCCGGATTTCCGGTCGAGGCGCGCCTCCCCTCCGCCGGACAAGGCCAGAACGGGCGCGAGATCTCCACGCCCGTTGATCAGTTGCGCGCCTCCCGATCGATCCGTCATGACCAGCGCATAGGCGGCCTTCTGGTCCGGCGGGGCGCCCAGGTCGTTCCGGCTCCAGACGAAGAGGCCGGAACGCCGGATCACGCCCCGCGCCAGCCCCTCCAGAAGCTGCGCATCCTCCTCATGCTCCAGGCGGGTCGGGACCGGAGCCGTCTGGTGCAGCAAGACCGCGAGCCGGGGATCCTCCGGAGCCGGGGCCTCCAGGATCGTGACCACGGAGGCCGTCGCAGGCGCGACCGTCTCCGCGACGATTTCGATGCTCAGGGGGCCGATCTCGACAGGGGATGCGCTCCCGCCCTCCGCAGGAATGGCGACCCTCAGTTCGAGGCTGTCGCCCGCCTGCAGAGGCGCGCCCAGATTCCCCAGGGCCAGACCATGGGGCGTCGCGAAGGCCTCGCCCTTGACGGAAAGGACGTGAAAGGCGGCCGGATCCGATCCCCGGAACGCCCTGATCTCCAGACGGAAGGAGCCGCCCGCCTCTGCAGCGGCGAAGAGGCCCGCCGCCTCATCCAGAGGCCCGACGGCGAAGACCAGATCATCGTCGGGCGCGCATTTCCCCCGGTCGCAGGCGAGGCGGAACTGTCGGCCTGCGTGATGCGCGTCGCTGAAGGCGCCGTTCTGGATCAACAGCCGATCATACGCCGGATCCGCGAAGATGAAGCTGCGGCGCCGAATCGGCAGAGACCGGCGTCCGCGGGGAATGAGGCCCAGAGGCAGGGACAGAAGAGCGGGGACGCCTTGGCCGAAGGGGCTCCCGACCGGGGGCAACGAAGCCTCGCCGGTCCTGTCGAAGGCGCCGTCCCCGCTCTGGCGGCGCAGCATCCGGAGGACGAGCCGGCCATGCAGATCAGGATCGTCGGGCAGCTCCTCGATCCTCGCCGCGGCCTGCTCGTCGAAGGCGATCCGCAGGGCTCCGCCGTTCGAGCCGTCCAGCTTCCACTTGATGCGGGTCGCCGGGATCCGGGCCGCGCCGAAGGACAGCCAGATCTCCAGATCGGCGGCGGGGGGATCGTCCAGGACCGACCGCAGAAATCCGGTCGCCGCCAGCATCCGCATGCGCTGGCTCTTTTCCCCTGCGTGATCGAGCAGGAGCGACAGCGTCAACCCCGAGCGGGAGAGCGCGCGCAGATTGATCGCCCGGGTTTCCAGCGCCAGGAGGAAACGATGCGCCTCCCCCTCGGTCGATCGGCCCCGCCAGATCGTCGCGGCGGCGTCGCAGGCGAGCAGCCGCCGGTCTCCGTCGGCCTCGGATACGAAGCTGCGTCGGCCCTTCAGGGGGTCCTCCGACCGGGGATAGGCCGGGCTGCGCGGCGTCCGGAGCTGGCGCGCCACAGGCGACTCCAGTCCGGCGGGAGCGCCGAACCGGATCTGTCCTTCGTCAAGCTGATCCGGGAACCCGCCCGCGCGGGGCGGCGGGGACGCGCTGGCCACGGCGTCGACGAAGGTCGCGATCACGCCGGGGCGCTTGCCCAGAACGCTGCGGATCACATGAGGCGGCAAGATCGCTCCGGCGGATCCGGGCGCGACCCCCGCCGCCTTCAGACTCGCCTCGCGGGCGGCCGAGGTCGGCAGCCGCAGTCGGGGATCAAGGCGAAAGGCGGCGGAAGCCGCAGCAAACAGCGTATCGGCGCGAGTCACCAGCGCCAGCCGCGCCGCATCCGGAGCCAGAAGCATCGGCGCCGCCCCCAGCGCGACGCTGCGCGCCGCGAGTCCGGCTTCATCCGAAACGACCGCCTGATCCTCGCCCGACGTCAGGGGGCGCCGTCGATCCAGCGCAGGGGCTCGCGGCCAGCCGCGCGCGCGCGAAGGCGACGGGCCGCGCGCCGAGAGGAGACCTTCCTCAAGGATGCGCCCGAAGTCCGCAGGCTCCGGAAGAAGCTCCAGGGGCAGGAAGGCCAGCAGATCGCCGGATCCCTCTCTTTCCCGCAACAGCGCGAGAGCCGCCATGCGCGGCCGGACCGCAGCCGCCTGGATCATCGCCCGCAGCCTCGGCCGCGTCATGCGCTCGAGGAGCCGCTCGAGATCGGCGACCGGGACGGCGCCGGTCGTCTCGACATCGAGAGGCAGGTCCCGTGCCTCCTCTCCGTCGTGAACCCGCAGCACGGCCCTCAGGACAGGGACCGGCGGCTCCTGCGCCCTTTCTCCGCCGATGTCGAGCACCTGCGCCGCCAGACGATCCCGCGATCGCCGCAGATGCAGGGTCCGGATCGCAGCCTCGCCCTCCGCCTTCAGGTTCAGCGCTTGGAGGGCCAGAAGCGTCGGGAGGAAAAACGGCCATTCCTGCGCCGATGGTCCGGGCCCGGCGGGCGAGGGCTCGAAGAAGGCCTGCTCGACCGAGCGGAGGATCGCCGGCTCCCAGTCTCCGGCTTCGGGGCCGGGCTGACGCAGCGCCCAAGCCAGATCCTCGCCGTCGGAGAGGGCCGTCGGCAAAGGCGAGCCTGGCGGCAGGGCCGCCAAGATGCGCGGCGCGCGCGCGTCGATCCAGGCCGCTCTCCAGGTTCGACATTCCCCGAAGGCCATCAGCGCGTCGAAAGGCGAAGGCGGATGCTCCGTGACGAGGCCCGCGACCCAGGGCAGCGGCAGGACGACCGCCGCGGATCCCCGCAAGACCAGATGGACGCCGCCGCCGATCAGCATCGGCGTCTGGTCTCCGGCGTCGAGCGTCTTCAGCAGGACGGGGTCGTCGAAGCCGCTCAGCATGGCCAGGCGGGAGCCGATCCCGGCGACGGGCACGAAGCCGCCGGAGGTCTCCGGATCGCGATAGCGGGCGTTCGTGATCCGATAGCGCGATCCATGGACATGAATCGCCTGTTCTTCCGTTTCGGGCGTTTCGCCTCCGCGCCAGAGGGCGGGCGTCACGAAGAGCGTCGGCTCGATGGAGGACCAGGCCAGGAAGCCCAGCCTGTGATCGACGCGGGCGAGAAGCTCCAGCGGCGCCGCAAGGACCACGCTTCCGTCCCGCATGGCGAGCGCCTCGGGCGCGATCGGCTGATTGACGAGCGTGATCCGCATCCTGTGGTCGAGAAACGCGTCCGCCTTCTGGGTCTCCACCCGAAGGGAATGTCCCGGCTTCTCCCGGTCGTCCGTCGTCCTGACGCCGTCGGGAGTCCAGCGGATCCCGCTGACCCGCTCCAGCGGCGGCAGGTCGAGGGACAGGCGGTGGCTGGCCTTCCCCTTCCGGATCGAACTCCGCATGCGCAGACGCCGCGCGCCCTCCGCTCCTCCCTGCCTGATCTCGGCCAGAATGGTTCCGTCGCGGATCGACCAGACGCCGCCGTCCTCCTGACGGGGCTCGAGCGCGAACTGGGCGACCAGCGCGCCTTCGGGCGCTGTGAAGCTCAGCCCCGAGACGGGCGTCAGATCGTCTTGCGCGCGAAAGCTCAGGGAGAAGTTCATCACGCCGCGCGCGTGATCCAGTCCGGGGAGGCCCGAGGTGAGCCCGGAGACGCCCAGCCATGCGGCCGAATCCGGCCCGAAGGACAGGGCCGCCGGGGCGGAGGCGCGGTCGTTCAGCGCCAGGCTTCCGGCGAGCCAAGCCTCGATCCGCGCGCGCCCCTTCGCAAAGGACAGCTCCAGGCTTTTCAGGCGGATGGTCCCGGGACGAGGCGGGGCGTCGTCGCTGTGGCGCAGGGCGTCCGCCTCGCCCGACAGATCCTGCGCGACCTCGGCGCCGAGCAGGGTCAGCTTCAGCCGCGCCCCGGAGAAGCGCGCCTGAGGCGTGATCCGCCGGAACTCCAGCTCGACCGGCGTTCGGGCGGCCTCCGGATCCGCATCCTGCGCGCCCGCAAGCCCGACGATCAGAGCCGCAGGGAAACGGAACCGCAATGCGCCCTCGGCGCCCTGATCAGGAAAGGCGGCGATCCGCGTGCAGTCTCCCCTGGCGTCGAAGCTGAGCGAGACGAGAGCGCCCTCCTCGGGCGTGAGATCGTCGTCGAAGGGAGTCCCGACCTCGACCTGGCGCAATCCGGCCAGTTCGGCCCGACAGAGAAGCCGCATGAGGCCGTCGCGCCGATAGCTCTGCAGCCGCAGCGGCGTGAAATGGAAGGCGCCGACCGTGAAGCCATGGCCGCCTTCCTCTTCGGCAGGCTCCCGCCAGAGGCGCCATTCATGGAGCGCCTGCGCAAGCGGCTGCGGCGTGACCTCCTGCGCGTCCTCGCCGGAGAAGAGGCCATCCCTGCCCAGCGGAAGATCGCGCAGCCAGAAGCGCAGGCCGACCTCGCCGACGGACAGGACTCGCGGCTTCGCCAGAGTCAGGAGATCGATCTCTTCCTCGAGGCCTCCGCCGGAAGCGACTCGCGCCGTCCGCCGGATCAGATCGCCGTCGTCCATCGCGGGCGACGCCATGGCGGTTCCGAGCGCGTCGGCGGAGAGGCCATGGATCCGGTGGCTCGCGGCGGCCCCGCCGGAGATCGCGATGGACCCGTTCTCCTGGCGCCGCAGCTCGCCGTTCCGGAGACCGAAGCGGCCCGTCACGCCCTTGAGCGCCTTGTCGCCGAAGAAGACTTCTTCGGGGCCCTGCTCCCAGGCGATCCTGTATCCGCCTGTCGCCAGATCCGTTCCGGCCTCGGGAGCCTCCATGAAGACGATGGAGGCCGCGGTCGCAAAGGGCGAGACCAGATGCTGCGGTCCGGCGACCCGGGCGCCGGATTCGGCCCAATCCGAGGCGCGGGCGTGACGGGTGCGGGTCAGGGCCAGCTCCACCGCCTGACCTTTCCAGAATCGTCCCAGGGCCTCCAGATCCATGACTCCCCGCGCCCCCGGATCTCCGGTTCCGGGATCATCCTCCGGATCCGCGGGCGCGTCGGGGCGCGCGAAAAGCTCATCCAGGATCGGCAGGTCATGGCGCAAGGCGAAGCGCCGGGGCGGTCCGGGCATGATCTCCAGGCCGGGCGCGGTGGGCGACGCGAAGGGCGTCGCCGCCAGACCCCATTCCGGCGTCGTCGAGGGCGAGGGCCAGAGATCCAGAAGCCTGATGGACTCCAGCCTGACCGCAGGCGGCGTGGAGTCCGAAGTCGCGCTCAGGGTGATCCTTCCGGCTGCGTCGAGAGGAATCAGATCGCGCAGATCGTCGGGCTCGGCGGGGTCTCCGCCCAGGCGCAGCATCGGCATGGCCGAGATCGCGGGCGGAGCGGGACGCCCGGGCAGGCTATGGAAGGGAGTCCAGAACACCCTGCTCCCGCCGCAGCCCTCCTTGCAGGCGTCGATCTCGATCTGGAGGGCGCCGCTTCCGTCGGCGGCCTGCGTGATCCGGGAGTCGGAGGCCGAGGCGGGAACGCCGAAGGTCGCGATCAGCTCGCGGGTCTGGGCCTCATGCCGACGGCCCGTCGGCAGCAGACGGGCCGGTTCCGGGGATTCCTCGGCCGTCCATAGAAACTCCCTCAGGGCTCCGGAGGGGGCGTCGAGACGGATCGACAGATCTCCGGCCGCCCCACGGCGCCATGTCTGCTCCAGACTGATCCGCTTCGCCCCGTCGATTTCGACCATGACGCCGCCGAGTCTGAAGATCATGCCGCCTGTGAAGGCCGTCCGGTCGACGAGCTCCTGCGTCGCTCCGGACGCCTTCTCCCCGCCGGAGGGCGGCGCGACGGGCAATTGCAGGATTCCGTTCACGGTCGGCAGAAAGACGGATTTCGGCCCGTCGCCCCGACGCCGCGCCGCCGCCTCGGCCAGAGCCAGTCGTGCGGCCAGATCGACGATCCCCAGATGCGGGCCGCCTCCCTGAGGCTGCGCTTCATCCTTCCGGGCGGGATAGGCGATCGTCAGGGCCTCCGATCCGGAGGCCGCCCCGGAGTCCGCCTCGCCGCCCACCTCGGCGCCGAGAACCGTTTTCGACGCCTTTCCGTCCTCGCTGAACCGGGTCAGGGCGAAGACCGCGCTTTCTCCTTCGCGGTTTCTCAGGCGCGCGACCGCAGGCAGGCGCCCTTCGGCGTTCAGGTTGGTCTCCAGATGCAGATCGAACCGCAGAGGATCGAAGACGATCCGCCACAGAACCCTTGAGCCCTCGGTCAGACGCAGGCTCCGTTCCTGGCGGCTTCCGCCCCAGAACAGCTTCCAGACGAAGGGCGAGACGCCCGGACGCCTGTCCAGATTGGCGCGCAGAGGGCCGCCTCCGGCGCCGAGCGCGCGCAGATGGTCGGCGAAGCCGGTCAGGAATTCCTGTTTCTCCCCCGGCTCCCGCAGGAAGCGGAGCTGGAGGCCCTGTCTGCGCGTCGGATCCGGCTCCAGACGGACCCGCGCCGCGAGACGCGGATCCTGGCCCTTCAGACCGGCGACGTCATGCAGGGGATGCGGCGGCTCAAGGTCGAATTCGACGCCTTCGGGCGTCAGCATGACCTCAAGTGCATGCTCGTCGAACCTCCCTCGTGCGCCGTTGAAGACATCCACCAGCCTGGATGAGCCGGGCGGCCAGTAATGGACGAGGATCCCGAAGGGCGTGTGTCTCCAGCCCTCCGCCGGATCGTCCCACACCCGCAGCGGGATCTTCAGGGGGATTCCTCCGGCGACCAGCCGCATGCGCGGCATGGTGATCTGGTTCCCGCCGTTCGAGGCGGAGACATCCGGCCAGCCGCGCCGCGTCGGAGCCAGCAGGAGGGTCTGCGGATCGCCGCTGCGGGTCGTCTTCGTCGAGCCGGAGTGGGAGCTGTCGTCCGACGGGTGTTCGAGCGGGATCTCCGCGCTTCCGGCGTCCAGTTCGGCGCGCAGCAGCCCGGGAGGACGGATCATCGCCCGTTTCCTTCCGGAGTCCTCGCTCCATCCCACTTCATGCGCATCCTGTTGCAGGTCCATGGCGCGCAGGGCGAAATTGCGGTCGACCAGAGGGTCTCCCCCATCCTGATGAGCCCCCTCCATGCCCGCCCGCACCTGAGTTCCGATCCGCCAGAGCGGCCGGTTCGCCGCGATCCAGGGGCCCTCGATGCTGAGATGACGAAGCTGCGTGGAGGTCATGACGTCGCTCCTTCATCGTCGGGTCGCTCGACATCGATCGTCAGGGCTTCGCTTCCGCGATAGGCGGTCAATCTGAAGCTCCCGAGGCGTCGGCTCGCCCATGCGACCAGATCTCCGGAGTCCAGAGGCAGGGTCGGATAGCGCCTGCGGGAGAGCAGGGCGCGGCAACGCAGACGCCAGAACCAGAAGTCGTCCGGCGCCGACAGAGGCCCGCCCCCCAGGCCGAGAGCCTCGACCTCGATCTCTCCGGGCTCGAATTCGCCCGACGCGAGCAGGGTGAAAGGCTCAGGCCGCTCGTCGTCGTCGTCAGGCGGCGTCGTGGGGAGAATGTCGAATTCCGGCGTCAGGAGGCTGCCGTCCGGGCCGAGCAGCGACAGGCGGTAGCTCACCCGCTCGTCGGGCAGCAGCAGCGCAGGCGCGATCACGGCGCCGTCGCCGGTCCAGGCCGCGAGAACGGGTCCCGGCGTGGTGTCCATGTTGCGGATCAAGGGGATGTCGAACATGATGCCCGCTCCCTCCTTCGTCGGCTGGATCGACCAGCGCGGCGGGCGCGCAAGCCTGCGGACCTCCATGTCGCCATCTTCCTTCGCAAAGGGCGGAAAGCGCAGGATTCCCGGGCTCTCAGGCAATGGAGCCGTGACGAAGTCCGACACCACCGCTCCGGCCGAATGGTGGACGAGCGCCTGAACGTCGAAGAAATGCGGCAGGCCGATGAAGGAATACCGCAAGGCCCCGCGCCAGGAATCGGGCGCGTCGACGCCCAGCCTCCGGAGATCCTCCTCCGTCAGCAGGCTCTGGACCGGCGAGAGAAGATCGGGAATCGTTCCGGCCTGCTCGAAACCCGTCAGATCCAGACCAGTCAGCCTCCGGGCGCGCCACCGGCCGCGGAAGACGGCGGCCAGCTCCACGCCTGTCCAGGCCGACTGCAGACGGCTTCTGTTCGACAGATTGGCGTCGCCGACGACCTGATCCGCAGGCTGCGCCACCAGAAGGTCGCAGCTCGGCAGGGTCCCTTCGCGCGGCTGCGTCGCCCCGACCCAGAGAATCGAGGGCTTCAGCAACGCCCTGGTCCGGGCGAGCCGGACCGTGACGAAGGCGCTCCGCCAGGCCTCCGGCAAGCCGCCCGCCAGAGTGACGGCGCGCGGATCCTCCCTGCGCACAGCCGCCGCCAGGCGGGCGTAACGGCCATGCGGCCGCACGGCGAAGGCGATTTCGCGGCCCATCTCCCGGTCGTCGATGAAGAAGGCGCTGACGATCCCCTGTCCGTCGGGCGTGCGGATCTGTTCGGCCTCGTCGGTCAGCGAGGCCAGGGCGAAGCAGACGGGCGGAGAGGCCTGCGCCCGGGTCGCGCCGCCTCCATGGCGCAGGAAGCGCTCGCCCCAGGCGGCGAAGCGCTCCAGATGAGGCTCCAGACCCTCCGCCCGAAGGTCGGGGGCGCCGCTCAGAGCGGCGGGCGGCAACCAGGAGAGAAAGCGCCCGAAGGCTCCGGTTTTCTCCTCCAGAAGCTTCAGCGTCCCCCCGTCGAGCGCGGGAAAGGCGCCGAAGACGTCGGCCAGGTCCACGGAGGGATGCGCAGAGGACCGTATCTCCCCTCCTGCGGACAGGGCTTCATCCTTGCGCCCGTCGGGAAGGATCAGCCGCGCAGGCCAGGCCCGACCTTCGGCGGCCTTCAGAAGCTCGAGGGTTCCGCGCCCGTTCAGGCCCCAGGAGACGACCCCGTGGTCAAGCGCCAGATCAAGCCGCCAACCCTCGGGCGGCTCCCGACCCAGGATGGCCGGATCAATGCGGGCGTAGCGCACCCGCCCCGGCCCCGCCTCCGCGAGGGCGCGCGGCCTCAGGCTGACCTGAAGCACCGAAAGTCCGGAATTCAGGATCCGCTCCCGGTCAGCCCCGCTCGAGGCGTTGCGGCCGTCGAACCCGCTGATCCACATGAAGCTCTCGGGGATGTCGACGAGCTCGACGAAGGGCGCGCCGAGATCCACGCAGCCGTAATTCGCCTTCGCCGCCTCGAGGGCGCGCCGGACCAGATCCAGCAGGGCGCCGCCGGTCAGGAAACGCCCCTCCTCCATGTCATAGACGCGGAACCCAACCGCCAGGCCCATCGAGCGCAGGGCCGCCCAGCCATAGGGATCGGCGGCCTCGGCATGGGCTTCGAGGAAGCCCATGTGGCCGCCGGAAGGATCGGTCGCCCCGATCTCCTCGCGGA
The DNA here is from genome assembly GCF_028688855.1 of Neomegalonema sp. Taxonomy (GTDB): domain Bacteria; phylum Pseudomonadota; class Alphaproteobacteria; order Rhodobacterales; family Rhodobacteraceae; genus Neomegalonema. Next base: position 26,926 of record NZ_JAQTXI010000022.1, read on the forward strand.
CGACCTCGTAGCGGCGATATTCGGCGCCTTCCGCACCCTCCTGATAGCTGGCGTAGGCCAGCCGGGCGATCATCTCCTCCAGCATCGGGTGAACGGGCGTGGCCAGCGAGATGGGGATCGGGTCGAAGGCTGCGGCGTCTTTCTGCTCGCCCTCGACGATGAAGGTCAGCCTGGCTCCGAATCGCGCCAGACCGGAGGGAAGCGCGCCCTGTCGCCGCCACTCCGCATAAGCCTGATCGAGTTCCCTGTTCTCGAATCCGAGTTTCGACATCCAGGACCGGAGCCCGGGCGCGGAGATCGGCCCCCCCTGATCGGCCGAGAGGACGCCGATCTCCTGTTCGCCCTCGCTCCACTTGAGGACGGCCGTGATCCTCGTCGCGGGGCCTGGCTCCAGCAGGGAGGAGATCAGCGTTTCGTCAGGCGCCGGCGTCAGGAGGCGCCGCAGCACGGGTTCGGGAAACATCGCCAGATTATCGGCGAGCCCATACCATCCCGGCTTCGCCGGACGTTCGGCGAGCGGGGCGCTCCAGGGCGCTGCGGCGAGCTCCGCGCGTCGACCGTGCGACGGATAGCGCACGTCCAGATTGGAGAAGCTGGCGACGCGGTCCGGCGTCATCCCCGCCAGGGACCGGGGCTGAACGCGCAGCCGCCCGCGCAGCCGCGCCATTTCCGCGACGGCTCCGGCGTCGGCCTCGGCCGCCTCTGCCCGCAAGGGATCCAGTTCGAAGATGTCGAATCCGCCGATCAGCGGAGCCAGAGCGGCGTTTCCTGCGGCGCTCTCGACCAGCCGCGCGGCGTTGACGTTGATCTCCAGCCGGATCGCCGTGCGGCGGTCGGGATCAAGCTCGCGCTGGAGGACGGAATCGCCGGAGTCGAGCAAGGCATCCAGAGTGGACTCCGCCTTCGGCCCCAGAAACTCAAGCCGACCGGCCCGCCCGGCGGAGATCTGGCCGGCGTCCATGGCTGCGAACTGCAGATCGACCGGATGTTCGAAGGTCTCCATCAGGGCGGTTTCATCCGCGGCCTCCGCATCGGCGGCTTCCCCCGGGATGCGGGTGGCCATGGTCGCCTGGATCCAGGCGCTGGGCGGATCGGCGGATTCTCCGGCGTCGGGCGGGGCGTCGGAGCGCTGCGCGAAGACTCTGACCGCGCGCTGCTTTCCGGGGTCGAAACCGCCTTCCAGCACGCCCAGGGCGCTCATCAGGCTGGCGGCGACTCCGGATCTGAGGCTCTCGCCCTTCCCGAGGCGGAGGCGGAATGCGACCGACTCCGCGGGACGTCCGGAGACGCCGAGATCCGCCTCGAAATCTCCGTCCGGATCGGCGATCAGGATGACGTCGCTGTCGCGTCCGACCTGTTTCAGGTCGATCTCCTGCTGGCCGGGAACGGCGCGGAATTCGTCCACCGCGTCGACGCCGTATTCGCCTCCGCCGCGAAGGGCTCCTGCGCGCAGCCGCAACTTCAGTTGCGCGCCCGGAGCTCTGGCGGCCTCCAGGGCGGCTTCGTCCGCAAACTCCAGCTCCAGCCGGATGTCGGGATCTCCATTGCGGGCGGGAGTCGGCTGGCTCTTGTAGAGCAGGGTCAGCTTCGCCGAGACCGGCGCCTCGGCGCGCAGGACCGGGGGCCGGATCTCGCGCTCGACGACCCGGAGCGAGCTGCGTCCGCCCATCGTGTCGACGGCGACGACCTTGTAGACCACGCTGATCCTCCGGCCCGGCAGGACATGGCTCCGCCAGACCTCCCGCGGATTGCGGCCGGAGGGAATCGGCGTGCCCAGAAGCAGCGCCCGGAGATCGGGCGGCAATCCGCCGAGGCTCAGATCGTCGCAGAGATGCGTCCGGATTCCCGAGCGCTCCGCGAGGATCCCGTCTTGCCCATCCTTGACGAAAGCGACGGGGGCCGCGCTCTTGGTGCGGAATTCAGCCGCATGGGCTCTCTCCATGCCTTCGAAGCTGCGCTCGATCTGGTAATGCGCCAGCATGGCTTCGGGATCGGATCCGGCGCTGCCGGAGGCTCCGAAGGCCGGTTCTAGATCCCAGAGCAGCTTGAAGCCGTCGGCGCCCTTTTCGACCCGCGCGCCGGCCAGCCGCGGCTCCCGCCGGGAGAAGCTGTCTTCGGGGCGAGCCAGCAGGGAGACTCCGCATTCCAGATGCTCCCAGCCCTTCTCCGTCCGGCAGCCCTTCCAGAGGGCGAATCCGGCCTCGCCCTCCTCGGTGAACAATCTGTCGAGAGCCTCCTCCGGGATGAGGAAGGTCAGCCCGAAATCGCGCGCCAGCAGTTTCCCGCCGCCGCCGAGGGCTTGCAGTTCGTCGTCCCGGCTCCAGCCCATGTCCGGGCCCAGCCGTCTTGCGCGCTCGGCCAGAACGAAGAGGCTGTCGCCGATCGTGGCGATCGCCGAGCCGCGCCGCTCCTCGACCAGCAGCGAATGACGCATGGCCGCGTCGTCCATCTCCGTCCGCGAGGACTGCCGCCGCAGGGATTCGTCACGAGTCCTGACATGGGCGGATTTCTCCGGCTGGAGACGGATGGCGAAAGGCTCGGTGTAGGGGCGGGACCCCGTCCCGCCGAGGAAGCAGTCCGCCAGCAGCAGGCCGAGGCTGATCTCCCCGCCCTCGTCTTCGCCGATGACCAGATCATGGTCGAGCCGGATGGAGGTCTTGTCCTCAGCCTCGATCAGGGGCCGCTCGAAGCCGTTCCCGGTCAGCCGCCAGACCGAAGGCCGATCCTCACGGGGCTGGGAGTCTTCGAGCCATTTGATCCTGTATTCGGCTCCGGGGTTCTCCTGGAAAACAGGAGCCGCATCGGGATCATCTCCGTCCCCCGTCTCCCGCAAGGGCGGGGGTTCGCAGAAGAAGGTGGAGAGCGCGCGCTTCTGACCCTCCAGATCGTCGCCAGGCACGAGCTGCATCAGATATCCGCGGATCCGGCTCCCCCCCGGAAGCGTGACAACGCCCGCGTCGAACAGCACCGCGCGGAAATCGGTCGCCCCGATCTTCCGGCCTTCTGGAGCGATCTCCCCCGTCCCGTCCTCCTCCTCCGGCGTCGCCTTTGTCCGACCTTTCGTCTCGTCCGGCGCATGGCGGGCGTCGGCGATGCGCGCGCGGGCGCTGCGGGAGGCTTCCGGCGCCGGGGCCGGAGCCAGCAGGGCGTCTTCGGCCGGAGGCTCGATTCCCAGCCCCAGTTCGAGGAAGCGGGCCACCCGGCTGCGGGCCTTGTCCAGCAGACGATTGTTGAAGGAGAAACCGAGCCCGACATGAATGTTGCGTCCGAAGGCGCGCAGGCCGATGGCCGCGTGAATCCGTCCGCCCAGGCCTTCGCCCGAGACGACGAGTTCGGCCGCGATCTCCACCGTCAGCCGGATCGAGAATCCGATCCTCAGAGTGATCCGCTTCCTGAAGATGCGGAAGGACAGCCAGACCGAAACCGAGAAGACCACCGTGATCTTCAGATCCACGTCGCCATAGAAGAGGGTGTCCCGTGGGTTCAGAGGAGCCAGCCAAGCGATGAACTTCCCGCCCAGGGCGAATTCGGCCAGCGCCGTGACGGAGGCCCCGAATCTGGAGGAGCCCACCCCCACCCCGAAGCGGATATGGCCCCGCGCGCGGAAGGCGAGGCCGTAAAGCGTCGTGGCGTCTTCGATGCGCAACACCATGCCGCCCGAAAGCGAAAGATGGAAATTGTCCTCGGGCCTTCCCAGATCGAAGCCCAGCTCATGAGGCCAGCCGGTCTCGAAATGGAAAAGACCGGGGCGGATATAGAGCGTCGCGGAATAGCGCGTGCTGGAAAGCGCCTGCCTGATCGGTTCCGGAAGATCGGGACTGGAGCCGATATGTCCCTTCGGATCGGCGATGAACCGCGCCAGCAGCTCCTTGCGGGGAACCGAAAAATAGAGATAGCCGCGCAGGCCGGGGCGCGACTTCCATTCGGCTGCGGTCGGACTGTCGACCCAGTCATGATAATTCGTGGCGATCCAGCCGCGCACGGCGGCGAAGAAGGTCAGATCGCTGCGCACCGCCATCATGACGTTCATCAACAGCGGATTGGCCAGGCTCTTCTCGTTCTCCTCGTCATACCAGGAGGAGCTCACGGAGGCCGAGGTCAGCGAGATCGTCGCGCTCAGCGCCAGAGTCAGCGTCTCGCCCCTTTCCGTCGGCGACCAGGCCCACGGATTCATCGGGTCGATTGTGGCGCCGTCGAGCCCGCGCACCATTTCGCTCGGAGTCCTGGCTTGGTCGGCCGCCGCCAGCGCCACCAGATCGTAATTCTTGCCCATGGCCACCACCGCCGACCTGACCCATAGCGGGCCTATGGGCGTGTCGATCCGTTCGGACAGCTGCTCGGCCTCCCCGGCGATGAACATGGCGCGCCGTCGCGGGCCGCCGTCGCGCGGCGTCAGCTGCAGGAAGCCCGCCGTCGCGCCATAGGCGCCCAACCCCGTGATTCCGATCCGGGCGGTCGCCAGGAATCCCTTGCCGTTCATGCTGCGCATCTGTCCGGCGGGCGGCGCGACGGTCAGCGGCAGGTCGCCGTCGACGGCGATCGCGCTGCCCTCGATCCGCGCCAGCCCGCTGATCGAGATCGAAACGGTCAATCCTTCGGCGCGCAGGCGCGGAAGCGCGGATTTCGCCCTGTCGGGCGGCGCCAGCAGCAGTTCATGAGCGTCCACCTGCACGCTGACCGCATCGCCCGGCCCGTCGAAACGGATCTGTCCGGCGAGGCCGAAAGCGGGCGGGTGATCAGGCCAGGCCGGACTCGCCGGATGAAAGGAGATCGCCCGGATCTCGAAGTCGAAGACGTCGAACAATCCGGCCTCGACCGGAGGATCGAGCTCGGCCCGGAAATGGATGTGCCGCAGCAACTCCGAGGCGTCGCTGGTCAGCGGGGCTTCGTCGAAGACGATCTCGACATTGCTGATCCGCCTGGTCAACCCCGAGAGGAGCGGCCCCTCGGGGGGCTGCAGAGCGATCTTGCCCCAGAGCAGGAAATAGAAATGCGCCTTGCCGGGGCGCACCTCCTTGTAGCCCAGCCCGATGGCGCGCAGCTCGGTTTTCAGGAAGGTCGAGGTCGAGAACAGAGGCTCGTCCTCCTTTTCGAGGCGCGCATGGGCGCTGGACAGAGCCAGGCGCCCGCCACGATCGGCGAAGGTCAGGCTGATCTCGGCCAGGGCCTCGCCCAGCAGCTCCGGCGGCAAGGTCCCTGATCCCCAGATCGTTCCGCCCAGCAGCCGCCCTGAAGCGACCTTGATCCGGCCTTCGGCGAAGCGGAAAGGCCGCCGCACGCCCTCCAGCACCACCGGATGGCTCGGATCGACGGCCGCCGTCAGATCCAGTCCGCCGCGGCCCATGGCGAATTCCGTGATTTCAAAGCGCAGGCCGCCGCTGGCGGAAAGGCCGGAGTGGACCAGTTCGGCCCTGGCGTTCTCGCCCAGGGCCAGCCTCATGTCGCCGTCGGCCCAGGAGAGGGTGAAGGCGACGAAGGATGAGGCGTCAGGCTGCTTTTCCCTCACCGTCAGATCAAGGCCGAGCAATTGCGCCGTGAGCGCCGTCTCTCTCCTGATCTCGATCCTGTCTCCGCCGTCCATGCTCAGCCGCATATGGTCCAGATCAAGGATCAGATCGACTTCGCCGCCGGTCTTGAAATCGCCGATCGCAACCGTCAGCTTCGCCTTGATCTTCAGGGTCCGGCCCGCAAGGACCGGCTGCCCGAAGGTCACGCCGATGCTCTGGCTCAGGGCGCCTCCGCCCGTTCCGGCGGGCAGAAGCGCCAGGAGGCGCTCTTCGTCGAGATTGACGTCCAGCTTCAGATCGGCTTCCTCCGAGAGGCCGAGGGTCATGGGCTCCAGCGGGCCTGCGGATTTCGGGCTGCGCAACGTGACGCCGCCGATCAGAGTGATCGCCTCGCCTTTGGCCTCTGCGATCGTCTGGAAGAAGCGGATGCGCCCGCGATGCAGGACGAGGGGCGCCAGAACGCGGTCCTTGGCCAGAAGGCCCGTCAGCTGCAAGACGTCTTCTCCAGCCTGTCCATCCTCCGGACGGCCGCCGATGGCGGCGCCGGGCGCGCCGCTCCGGTCCAGGAACAGATTGGAGCCGAGCGTGAATCGCGCCTTCTCCGCGCCGCCTTGCAGAACCAGCCCGATCCAGTCGTCGCGCAGGTCGATCATCAGCCCCGGGTTCAGATCCGCCGACAGGACGAGGTTCAGCCCCCGCCCGCCAAGACGGATCGTCCCGCCCGGCTCCGGGGCGGCGACCTGCCGCGACAGGAGGATCTGCACGGGCCGCCAGCCCGCCGGATCGAGGCGAAGCTCCAGGGCCAGCCGACCGCCCAGACGGCTTGAGACCTCATCCGACAGGTCGGTCGCCGTCCGGATCGCCTCCTCCAGCATCTGCGCCGCTCCCCGCCCGAGCGCGTTCAGCGCCGAGCCGGTCGCTTCGGCTCCTCTCTCGATCAGTCGCGCCATCCGGCCGAGCAGATCCCCGATCCATGACGCCAGGCGGATCAGAACTGCCGACGCGGAGCCGGGCTTGATGTCCTCCGTCGAGAAGGCGATGCGGATCAGCCCGCCCAGCCTGCCGATCAGCGAGTCGAGCGCAGCCTCATGGCCATCGACGACGACGGAGAGCTTGTCGATTTTGAACTGAGGTTCGCCGTTCCGGAGCGTGAGGATCAGATCTCCCGCGATCGTGAGCGTTCTGGCCTTGGGACCCGGATCCAGGATCACGCTGACCGTCACGCCCATGAGCGAGGTTTCGAACTCCGCCAGGCCTGTGGTCCCGGCTTGCGCGGTCAGCGTCAGCTTCTCGGACTTCGCCGCGATCCGGAGGCCCAGGTCCGGATGATCGAGCTGGACAGCGGGCGGATCCTTGATCTCGGCGCTCGCCATGACGACGCCTGAAATCCGGATTGGTTTATCGGCGCCCGGCGCAAGTTTAATCCGGAGATTCTCGATGGCGACAAGCTGCGTCGTCCCGATCCTGACGACGATGGCCGCCGCTCCAATCTCGCCCTCGAGAGCGCCATCCTTCAGGGAGATCCGGGCCTCTGGCGCCGACCATTCCGTTTGGACTTCGCCCAGCCAGTCAGGCAGGGGCAAAACCAGAGGGAAGCCGAGTCCGGACAGATCCGGCGTCCAGTCGCTCAACCGGAGCCCTTGCAGGGGCCATTCCGGCAGACGCAGGTTGAACAGCGACATATCAGGCGTGCGGAGCCCCAGTCCGGCGACGAGATCCGCGCCGCTCAGCTTCACCAGGATCTCGACGTCGACATCGGCTTCAAGATCAAGCTGGGCGTCCTCCGCCTGGGCCAGACGGAAGGCGCCCTTGAGGCGCGCCCTCGCTCCGGCGAGGAAGACCAGAGGCCCCTCCCCGCCTGGCACAAGCTGCGGAATGCGCAGCTCGGCCCAGGCCGTCCAGCCTTCGCCCTCCACGCCGAAGAATTTCCCTTCGGCGCCCATCTTCAACCGCAACGACGCCAGTTCGTCGCGCAGTCGCGCCAACGCGACCCCGGCGCCGTTTCTGACGATGGCGTCGAAAGATTCGAGATGGCGGACCCGGCCGTCCGCCTCCTCCGGTCGGGAGATCGCTTCAAGATCAGCCTGCGAGATCCGGATCGGAGCGTCGAGCGTCAGGTCGGCCCGGGCGCCGCCTCCCGCCAGCGTGAGCGTGAGATGGTCGAATGCGCAGGAGCCGCCGTCGCAGACGCCGTTCAGCGCGAACGACAGCTCTCCATTCCCGGAGATGATGAGCCTGGTCATCAGGCGCCTCCCGCTCGATCCTGGTTGTGAACCCTGGTCGTCGGCGGCCCTGTGCCTCAGGGCCCTCCGGTCTTGCGGTGGTCGATCGGAATTCGCCGGTTCGCGTCGCAATCCTCAGAAGGAGATCTCGCCTTGCATGAAACATCTCTCACGCGCAATCAGGACATGAAAATGTCCGATCAATATTCCGAAGACTCCGATATGCTCCTTATAGTGTATGCCGCTCCGAATATCAATCATGACCTGGAGCTTCCATGCGCTTCTTCGCCGGACGCCTCTCGGCGTCCATATCCGGGAGCGAAGAGCCCGAGATCCGAAGGCCTTTGCTGGCCGCATGTCCAGAAGCGCAGAGCAGGGATCGGCGTCGCGCAAACAAGGCCAGGCGCTTCCTGACGCCCGGCCTCTCCGCGCGCCTCCTCATGTGAATTCACAACACGCAGATGAAAGATCAACGGGTTGTTCCAGAAGGGACGGATTTCAGGTCTGCCGGATATGCAGAGCTCAGGACGCCGGATCGCCCGACTGCAGGAATCGCTGCAATCCGGCCAGTTCGGCCCGGCCGATCTGGTGGCCTCCGGGTTCGATGAGGCTCTCGACCCGGGCGCCCTGACGCGAGAACCAGTCGATCAGCGCCAGAGACTGCGGAAGCGGACAGATCGGATCCTCGCGGCCCGCGCTGATGAAGACCGGCCTCCCCGCAAGATCGGGCTGCGCCTGAGGCTCCCACGGAATCAGCGGATGCAGAAGCGCCGCCCGGTCGAACAGCTTCGGCTCCCGGAACAGCATCGCGGCCAGAATGTTGGCTCCGTTGGAGTAGCCGAAGGCGAAGAGAGGCCGGGGCGGATTCTCCGCCCGGACAGCCCGGACGAAATCCAGCATCCGGCCCGTGCGCAACGCGAGGTCCTCCATGTCGTAGACGCCTTCGCCGGTCCGGCGGAAGAAGCGGTTCGCGCCGTATTCCGACACGTCGCCGCGCGGCGCGACGATCCCGGCTTCCGGCGCCGTCCGCCGGATCAGATCCGTGAACTGATGCTCGTCGCCGCCGGTTCCGTGCAGAGCCAGAATCACGGGCTGCGCAGGGGATCCCGCATGACGATGGCTGTGATAGGTCATGGCGAAGGCTCCGTCGTCTGGAGGGCGGGCGGCCCGGATGCGCCGCGAATCCGTCGCCCGGAAGCCGGACAGCCTGATGCTTTCGGAGAAGCGCCGCAAGTCTCGAACCTGAGAGCGGCCCGGAGCGCGAGGTCTCCGCTCCGGGCCGCGCAGGTCGGGGATCGGGTCCGCCGCCCCGAGAGTCAGGACGCGGCTTTCGCCCGCTCGCGCGCCATGGTCATGGCGGCGTCCTGGATCATGTCTTCCTGGCCGCCGATCATCTTCCTGCGGCCCAGCTCGATCAGGATGTCGCGGGCGGGCACGCCGAAGCGTTCGGCGGCGCGTCGGGCCGGGAGCAGGAAGGTCGAATAGACTCCCGCATAACCGAGCGTCAGCGCCTCGCGGTCGACGCGCACCAGATGATCCATCATCGGGACCACCACGTCCTCCGCCAGATCCATCAGCTTGAAGAGATCCACGCCCGTCTCGATCCCCATCCGCTCGCAGACGGCGGCCAGAACCTCCAGAGGCGCATTGCCCGCCCCCGCTCCGAGCCCCGCCAGAGAAGCGTCGATGCGGCTGGCGCCTGCGGCTATGGCGGCGATGGAGTTCGCGATTCCAAGCCCGAGATTGTGATGGCCGTGAAAGCCGATCTCGGTTTCAGGCTTCAGGGCGTCGCGCATGCGGGCGATGGCCTCGGTCACGTCGTCCGTGAGCATGTAGCCCGCCGAATCCGTCACATAGACCGTCTGCGCGCCATAACTCTCCATGAGCAGGGCCTGTCCGGTCAGGCCCCTGGCGTCGTTGAGATGGGACATCATCAGGAAGCCCGTCGCATCCATCCCGAGCTTGCGCGCGAAGGCGATGTGTTGCGGCGAGGTGTCGGCTTCGGTGGAGTGGGTCGCCACATGCACCGAGCGCGCGCCGCAGTCGCAAGCCTCCTGCAATTCGCGCATGGTGCCGAGGCCGGGGATCAGCAGGACCGAAATGGTCGCCTGTTTCACGACTCCCGCCACCGCCGAGATATATTCCGCGTTCGAAGCCAGAGCCCGGCCATGCTGAAGGGAATTGCCGCCCAGCCCCGCGCCATGGGTCACCTGAAGATAGGGCACCCCCGCCGCATCCAGACCGGCGCCGATCTCGACCATCTGCGCCACGGAGATCTGTTCGCGCTTGGCGTGCATTCCATCGCGCAGGGTCATGTCGTGGAGGAGGACCTTGCGGCCTTCGAGCTTGCTCTTCGCCATCACAGGGCTCCCGTTCCGACGCCCGCCGCTTCGGCGCGCAGGGTTTCCGCGAACAGCTCCGCCGTGCGGGCGGCTGCGGCGGTCATGATGTCGAGGTTTCCGGCGTAGGTCGGCAGGTAATCCCCGAGCCCCGCCACCTCCATGAAGACCGAAACGCGGTTGCCGTCGAAATCCGGCCCGTTCACCAGCTTGTAGCCGGGGACGTAGATCTGGACCCGGGCGATCATCTCCAGCACGGAGGCCGTGATGGCCGCCTGATCGGGCTCGCCCTCCACCTCGCAGGAGATGGTGTTGCGCATGATCAGCGGCGGCTCGGCGGGATTGATGATCGCCAGAGCCTTGCCCTTCTTCGCCCCGCCCACCTTCTCCAGGGCGCTGGAGGTGGTGTAGGTGAATTCGTCGAGATTGGCCCGCGTGCCCGGTCCGACGGATTTCGAACTCAGCGAGGCGACGATCTCGGCGTATTCGACCGGCTGCACCGCGCTGACCGCCGCCACGATGGGAATCGTGGCCTGTCCCGCGCAGGAGATCATGTTGACGTTGACCACTCCGCCCCGAGCCGCCAGAGCCTGGAGGTTCACCGTCGGCGCGCAGAGCGGACCTATGGCGGCGGGGGTGAGGTCGATCATCAGCACGCCCAATTCATTGAGCTTGCGGCTGTTCTCGGCGTGGACGTAAGCCGAGGTGGCGTCGAAGGCGATCCGGATTCCGTCGGCGGCCACATGAGGGAGCAGCCCTCGATTCCCGCATGGGTGGTCTTGAGGCCCATCTCGCGCGCCTTGGCGAGGCCCTCGGATTTTTCGTCTATGCCGACCATCCAGACCGGCTCCAGAATCTCCGAGCGCTTGAGCTTGAAGAGAAGATCCGTGCCGATGTTGCCCGATCCGATCAGGGCGCATTTGATCTTGCTCATGGTTCCTCCCGCATTCTTCTGGGTTCAGGCGACGAAGCGCGCCCCTACGGAGCCCATTTCGAAAAATCGCGCCGCGACGCAGTTTCCGACCTTCACCGGAACCGCCTGAGTGATCGCGCCGCTGAGCACGAGGCTTCCGGCGGGCAGGGTCTCGCCCATGTCGTGCAGCACGCCGACGAGCATCGCCACGGCCTCCGCCGGATGGCCGAGCACCTCCGCCGAAGCCCCGAGCGCGACGATCTCGCCGTCGATCTCCATGACCACGCCGATGGTGCGCAGATCCAGAGCTTCAGGCCGCCGGGGCCGCCCGCCCAGCACGAAGCGCGCCGAGGAGCTGTTGTCGGCCAGCACGCTTTCGAGGTCGAACTTGAAGCCCGTGAAACGGCTGTCGATGATCTCCAGCGCGGGTTGCACGTAATCCGTCGCGGCCATCACCTCCGCGCGGGAGACCTTTCCGGAAAGCTCCGCCTTCGTCACGAAGGCCAGTTCGCATTCGACCCGCGGATGGATCAGATCCGAGACCGTGATCGCCGAGCCCTCGGGCCGGGCCATGGCCTCGGTGAGGAAGCCGACGCCGGGCTTGTCGACGCCCATCTGGATCATCTTGGGCCGCGAGGTCAGTCCCGCCTTCCAGCCGACCACCCTTTGTCCGCGCCGCTCGTAGCTGCGCCGCAAGGCGGTCTGGACGCGATAGGCGTCGGCGACGGTCATGCCGGGATGATCGTCGGTGAGCTTGCGGATGGCCCGCGCGCAGGTCTGGGCCGTCTCGACGCGCTCGCTCAGGCGCGCGACGGCTTCGGCGTCGAGGCTCATGCCTGCGCCCTCCCTGTGAATCGCGCCATGCAGCGCCCGGCGCCTGCGATCTCGCAGGTCAGTTCGTCGCCGTCCTGAAGCTCGATCAGCGGCGCCTGAGCCCCGGAAAGGATGACGTCGCCCGCCTTCAACGGAATCCCGAGCCGCCCGAGCGTATTCGCCAGCCAGGCCACGGCGTTGACCGGAGAGCCCTGCACCGCCGCCCCGACTCCGGTGGAGTGCAGGGCGCCGTTCTTCTCGATCACCAGTCCGGCGAGGCTCAGATCGAGGTCGCGCGGATCGGCCCGGCCCTCGCCGAGCAGGAAGACGCCGCAGGAGGCGTTGTCGGCGACGGTGTCCTGAATCCTGATCTTCCAGTCCTGGAAGCGCGTGTCGACGATCTCGAAGCAGGGCGAGACGTAATCCGTCGCGAGGATCACGTCGGTCGCCGTGATTCCGGGGCCGATCAGGTCGCGCTTGAGGATGAAGGCGAGTTCGGCTTCGGCGCGCGGCTGCATCAGCTTGCCGAGGTCGATGGACTCGCCGTTTTGGTGGAGCATCTGGCGGGTGAGCTGGCCGAAATCGGGCTGATAGACGCCGAGCGCGTCCTGAATGGCTCTGCTGGTCAGGCCGATCTTCTTGCCGATCACGGAATCGCCCGCCGCGATCCGGCGCGCGAGCATCCGGCTCTGGATGCGGTAAGCGTCCTCGATGGTGCTGTCCGGCTCCAGTTCGCTGATTTTGGCCGTGGGGACGCCTGACGTCATCGCTTCATGAAGCGCGTCGCCCAGGGTCCGGATCCTCGTCTCGTCGATCATGCCGCCTCCCCCTTTCTGGTTTCCGGAAAGGATAGGAAGCGGAAGACATACGCTTCCAATACTTTGACCGGCTCGGCTCCATGCGGTTTCCGTATGGACTCCGACCTTCCCGCCATACGGAAAACCTATGGAGGCTGTCCTTTAAAAGCATTGGCGGGCATGAAGAACGCCGCGCTAGCCTCGCCGCGCCAGAAAGGCGCTCGAAAGCGCAGAGGGAGGACTTCGCCTGTGAAAACCCATGAACTCTTCATCGACGGCGCCTATGCGCCTGCGGCCTCGGGAAAGACCTTCGCCAAGATCTCTCCGGTGGACGGGCGTCAGATCTCCGTGGTTCACGAGGCTCTGGCCGAGGATGTGGACCGGGCCGTGCGCGCCGCCCGCGCCGCGCTCGAAGGCCCCTGGGGGCGCATGCCGCTCCAGCAGCGGACGAATCTCCTTCTGGATCTCGCGCGGGCCATCGAGCGCCGCGCGCCGGACTTCGTCGAGGCCGAGATTCAGGACACCGGCCATACGCGCCATTTCTCCGAAACCATCGAGATCCCGCGCGGCGCGGCGAATTTCGAGATCTTCGCCAATCTGCTGAAGAACGTCGGCGGCGAGTTCTTCCCCATGGACACCCCCGACGGCAAGGGCGCCGTGAACATGGAGCTGCACCGGCCCAAGGGCGTGATCGCGGTGATCTCGCCGTGGAACGCGCCCTTCCTGCTGATGACCTGGAAGGTGGGTCCGGCTCTGGCCTGCGGAAACACCGTGATCGTCAAGCCCTCGGAGGAAAGCCCCGCCACGGCCGCGCTGCTCGGCGAGGTCATGAACGAGGTCGGGATTCCGAAGGGCGTCTATAATGTGATCCACGGCTTCGGCCCCGGCTCGGCGGGCGAATTGCTGACCCAGCATCCGGGCGTGGACGGCATCACCTTCACCGGAGAGACCCGCACCGGCGAAGCCATCATGAAACAGGCCGCCGTGGGCCTTCGCGACGTCTCCTTTGAACTGGGCGGCAAGAATCCCGGCCTGATCTTCGCCGATTGCGACATGGACAAGGCCATCGAAGTCACCATGCGCTCGGCCTTCGCCAATTGCGGACAGGTCTGCCTCGGCACGGAGAGGCTCTATGTCGAGCGCCCGATCTTCGCGGAGTTCGTCGCGCGGCTGAAGGCGGGCGCCGAGGCGCTCAAGCCCGGCGGCCCCGATGATCCGGGCACGACTCTCGGGCCGCTGATCTCGGAGGAGCATCGGCGCAAGGTGCTGTCCTACTATGACAAGGCGCGCGAACTCGGCGCGCAGGTCGTGACGGGCGGCGGCGTCCCGCATTTCGGCGATTCCCGCGATCAGGGCTTCTTCATCCAGCCGACCATCTGGACCGGCCTCGAAGAGGACAGCGCCCTCATCCGCGAGGAGATCTTCGGCCCCTGCTGCCACATCCGCCCCTTCGACACGGAGGAGGAGGCGATCCGCCTGGCCAACGACACGCGCTATGGACTGGCCGCCACGGTCCTGACCGAGAATCTGTCGCGCGCCCATCGGGTGGGGCGGCGTCTGGAGGCGGGGCTGATCTGGGTGAACTCCTGGTTCCTGCGCGATCTGCGGACTTCCTTCGGCGGCTCGAAATCCTCCGGGATCGGGCGCGAGGGCGGCGCCCATTCGCTGGAGTTCTACACCGAGCGCAGCAATCTCTGCGTCAAGCTCTGAGGGCTCCGCCCTTACGCCCCCGGCGCGGATCTGTCAGACTCGGGAGCGCGAAGGGAGGCGTGAAAGGGAAGGGCGCGCATGAACATCCGGCAGATCAGATATTTCATCGCCGCCGCCGAAGAGCTGAACATCGGCCGGGCGGCGGCGCGTCTCAACGTCTCGCAGCCGCCCGTCACGCGCCAGATCCAGCAGCTGGAGGAGGAGCTGAAGGCTCAGCTCTTCCTGCGCACCCCGCGCGGCGTCGAGCTGACCCAGGCGGGCGAGATCTTCCTCGCCGAGGCGAAGAACATCGTCGGTCTGCTCGATCAGGCGGGCGGACGCGTCCGCCGCGCCGCGCAGGGCGAAGAAGGACGGCTGGACGTGGCCATCTTCGGCTCGGCCATCATCGGCTTCATCCCGAGGATCGTGCTGGAGTTCAAGCGGCTTTATCCCAACGTCCACGTGGCCTTGCGCGCCATGGACAAGATCCAGCAGGTGGAGGGCCTGCGCAGCCGCGCCATAGACCTCGGCTTCAACCGGCTGATGAATCCGGAGGAGGGCCTGATGATCGAGGAGATCGCCCGCGAGAGGCTCGTGGCGGCGGTCTCCAGCGAGGGGCCGCTGGCGGGGCTCGGGCGCGCGACTCTGGCGGAGCTGGCGCGCGAGCCGCTGATCCTCTTTCCCGCGAGCCGGGCCTTCGGCTTCGTCGACGTGGTGAAGGATCTGTTTCGCAGCCAGAGGCTCAAGCCCGAGGTGGCGCAGGTGGTGGGCGACGCCTTCACGGGCCTGGCTCTGGCGGCGGCGGGGTTCGGGGTCTGTCTGGCGCCGGAGTCCATGAAGTCGGTGAGCCTGCGGGGCGTGGTCTTTCTGGAGATCGACCTCGACCCGGCGCCGACGGTGGATCTGAGCTGCGTCTACCGCTCGGGCGACGGCTCGCCGGTGCTGCGCAATTTCCTGGAGGTCGCCCGCAACGGAGGACTCCGGGAGCTGGAGGATCTGCGGCGCCCGTCCTGAAGGGCTCCATACGCGATCCGCATGAAGGAGGGCCTGAAATGGTATTTGCAGGCAAGGACCGGCGCCGCCTAGATTTTCCAGACCAGAGGGCGAAGACGCCCGCAAGCCGCGCAGCGAATCCGCAGGCGGCTTTCCCGCAAACGTTCCGCTCCCCGCCCCAGGGCGCAGAGGCGGAGGGAGATGCGACATGCCGATCATCCAGATCAACATGATGGAGGGCCGCAGCCCCGACCAGAAACAGGCGATGATGAGACGCGTCACCGAGGCCGTGGTCGAGACTCTCGGCGTGCGGGCCGAGGCGGTGCGTATCATCGTCCAGGAGATCCCTTCCGGCCATTTCGCCGTCGGCGGGGAGCCGCGTTTCGCCGAGGGCGCCGAGCCCGGACCCCGGACGGAGCCTTTCCGGATCGGCGCCGAATAGTCTCCGCACGCAGATCCGGGACGCGGCGCTCCAGAGCGCGCGAAGCTCCACGCCGCGCCCCGCGAGCTTCAATCAACGCCAGAAGATCCCGGCTCCCGCCGAGGATCTCAGCCCGATCCTGTCCTTCAGGGAGGAAACCATGAGTCATCAGGAACCCATCCATGACGTGGCGCAGCTCGCCATGGTGGAGATCTTCAGCCCGAAATTCGACGAATCCGCGCGCTTCTTCCAGGACTTCCTCGGCCTTTACAAGAACGACGAGGACGCCTCCTCCGTCTATCTGCGCGCCTACGAGGACCGCTATCACCATTCGCTCAAGCTGACCCGCGCCGATCAGGCGGGCGTCGGCGTGATCTCCTGGCGGGCGATGTCGCCGCAGGCTCTGGCGCGGCGCGTGGCGGCCATCGAGGCCTCCGACTCGCCGGGGCGCTGGGTCGAGGGCCACAAGGGCTATGGCCGGGCCTACGAATTCCGCATGCCCGACGGCCACACCCATCATCTCTTCTGGGACGTGGAGTATTTCAAGCCCGACGAGTCCCAGCGCTCCAATCTGCTGAGCCGCGCGCAGAAGCGTCCGCTGTCGGGGGTGCCGGTCCGGCGTCTGGACCACGTGAACCTCATGTGCGACGACGTGACGGGCAACGCCGAGTTCCTCCAGAAGCATCTCGGCTTCCAGAAGCGCGAGAACGTCGTCTTCGGCGGCCGCGACGAACTGGCCTGCTGGCTGTCGGTCAGCCCTCTGGTGCACGAGATCGCGCTGACCAAGGACCGCAGCGGAACGCCCGGCCGCCTGCATCACGTCGCCTTCTGGTACGGCCACCAGGGCCAGATGCTCGACATCGCCGACCTCTTCGCCGAATACGACATCCACATCGAGGCCGGCCCGGCCAAGCACGGCATCAGCCAGGGCTACTTCATGTATTTCTACGAGCCGGGCGGCAACCGCATCGAGCTCTTCGGCGACAGCGGCTATCTCGTCTTCGATCCGGAATGGAAGACCGTCACCTGGACGGAGCAGAACTTCTGGACCAAGGGCGGCACCTGGTACGGCGGCCAGCTGCCTCAGGATTTCTTCGTCTACGGCACGCCCATCGTCGAGGCCGCGCAGAAGGCGTCCGAACCGGCGGAGTGAAGCCCCTCCCGCAACGACGGGAAGACCGGACCGGCGCGCCTCCGCGGGGCGCCGGAAGGGGGGCTGCGCGCATTGGAAATCATCTGGGAGGAAGACATGGAAGATCTGAAGAGCGGGGCGGCGCTCGCGCCCTACACCGGCGCGGAATATCTCGACAGCATCCGCGACGCGCGCGAAGTCTACGTGCATGGCGAGCGCGTGAAGGACGTGACCACGCATCCGGCCTTCCGCAACTCGGCCCGGATGGTCGCGCGCTGGTACGACCGGCTCAACGCCGACAAGGAGAAGCTGGGCGTCCCCACGGACACCGGCTCGGGCGGCTGGACGCATCCCTTCTTCAAGGGCCCGAAGACCTCCGCCGAGCTCGTCGCGGGGCGCGACGCCATCGCCGCGACGCAGCGCGTCGCCTGCGGCTGGATGGGCCGCTCGCCCGACTACAAGGCCTCCTTCCTCGGGACGCTGGGCGCCAACGCCGAATTCTACGGCGAATACGCCCCCAACGCCCGCGCCTGGTATGCGCGGACGCAGGAGCGCGTCGATTACTGGAACCACGCCATCGTGCATCCGCCCATCGACCGCCATCTTCCCATCGAGGAGACCGGCGGCGTCTTCATGCATGTCGAGAAGGAGACCGACGCAGGCCTTGTGGTCTCGGGCGCGAAGGTGGTGGCCACGGGCTCGGCCCTGACGCATCAGAACTTCATCGCCCATTACGGCCTTCCCGTGAAGGACAGGAAATACGCCCTGATCGTGACCGTGCCCATGCATGCGCAGGGCGTGAAGCTGGTCAGCCGCGTCAGCTACGAGCTCAACGCGGCGGTGATGGGCACCCCCTTCGATTATCCCCTCTCCAGCCGCCTCGACGAGAACGACGCCATCCTGATCTTCGACAAGGTGCTGGTGCCCTGGGAGAACGTCTTCCTTTACGGCGACGTCGAGAAGGTCAACGGCTTCGTGCCGCGCTCAGGCTTCGTGCCGCGCTTCACGCTGCATGGCTGCACGCGGCTGGCGGTGAAGCTCGACTTCATCGCGGGGCTCTTCTCGAAGGCCCTCGACGCGACCGGCGCCCAGAGCTTCCGCGGCCCCCAGACGGCCGTCGGCGAGGTGATCGCCTGGCGCAACCTCTTCTGGAGCCTCTCGGACGCGATGACGATGAATCCCGACCCCTGGCCGGGAACGGAGGGCTACGTCCAGCCGAGCACGCGCGGCAGCATGGCTTACCGGGTCTTCGCGCCCATGGCCTACACCCGGATCAAGGAGCTGATCGAGCGCCATGTGGCTTCGGGGCTGATCTATCTGCCCAGCTCGGCGCTGGATTTCCAGAACGAGGAGATGCGGCCCCTGCTGGATCGCTTCGTGCGCGGCTCGAACGGGATCGCGGCGGTGGACCGGGTGAAGCTGCTCAAGCTGCTCTGGGACGCCATCGGCTCGGAGTTCGGCGGGCGCCACGAGCTTTACGAAACCAATTACGCCGGGAATTACGAGAACATCCGCATCGAAACCATGTATGCGGCCCAGGCGACGGGAGACCTCGACGCCATGCGCGGCCTCGTGGAGGGCTACATGTCGGAATACGACCTGAACGGCTGGACCGCTCCCGACATGGTGAACCCCTGGGACGTCAACCGCCTGAAGGCGGGCTTCCAGGACTGACCGCAGACGCAGGGCCGGGGATCCTCTCCGGCCCTTTCTTCGCGCAGCCGCGCAAGAGACGCGGCGCGATCCGGGAGGATTCCATGAGACTTTCAACCCTCGCCCCGCTGGCGGCGGGCGCTTTCCTTCATGGCGCCGCTGCGGCTTCGGCCTCGGACATCGCGCCGGGCGATTACGTCGCAGCGCCGCCGGGCTCGAATCTGTTTCTGCTCTATCTCAAGGGCGCGACGAGCGGCGATCTGCACAACGAGCTTGCGGGAGACGTGCCGGATTCGAAGCTGGACACGACGGTCGCCCTGCTGCGCTACGTGCGCTACGAGGAGATCGCCGGAACGCCCGTGGCGGTTCAGGCGATCCGGCCGGTGGGGGCCATTCCCGACGTCCGGATCGGGGGCGCCAATCCGCCCACGGCGGAGGGCTTCGGCGACCTCACCCTGGCCGCGACGGTCTTTCCGGTCAACACGGCCATGACCGAGCCTTACGGAACCAGCCTCGGCGCGACGCTCTATGTCGGAACTCCGACGGGGGCCTATGATCCGGGCGAGGTCAGCCTCGGTTCAGGAACCTGGACCCTCACGCCGCAGATCGGCGTGACGCAGAACCTCGGGCCCGGCTGGTTCTTCGACGGCGCTCTGGACGTCGCCTTCCGGCTCGACCACACCGAGAACGGCGACCGCTACGCACGCGATCCCGCATGGCAGGTTCAGGGCTATCTGCGCCGGAACCTGACGGACAAGGTTTCTCTGGCTCTGGGCTATTCGGGTCTGTTCGGAGGGGCGAGCTCGGTGAACGGGGCGGATGACGGAAGCCGCACGCGGGCGGATCAGATCCGGGTCTTCGGGAGCGCCTTCGTGACGCCGACCCTTCAGCTTCAGGCGATGATCGGAACCGACCTCCATGCTTCCGGAGGCTTCCGGCAGGACCTCAATGCGGAACTTCGCCTGCTCAAGATCTTCTGAGGCCCTGCGCGCAGGATCGCCCGCCGCTGTTCTGGAGAGCACCCCATGAGCCCTTCTTCCTCCCCGACCTCCCCGGTGGATCCGCGGGCCCTGCGCGACGCCTGCGGCCTCTTCGCCACGGGAGTCAACGTGATCGCGACGCGCCTTGGCGCTCAGGATCACGGCATGACGGCCAACGCCTTCATGTCGGTTTCTCTGTCTCCTCCGCTCATCGCGATCTCCATCGCGACGACGGCGCGGATGCTGCCTCTGCTGCGGGAGAGCGGGCGTTTCAGCGTGAGCGTGCTGGCGGCGGGGACGCAGAAGCTCGCCTGGCATTTCGCGGGGAAGCCTGATCCGGCCTTCGCGGCGCCCTTCGAGTCGCTCGAGGGCGAGCCGGTGGTGCGCGGCGCGGCGGCGGCCTTCCTCGCCCGGACGGCGCAGGAGATTCCGGCGGGCGATCACGTGATCTTTCTGGGCGAGGTCTTTCGTCTTCGCCTCGAGCCGCTGCGTCCGCCGCTTCTTTTCCACAAGGGGAGTTTCGGGGAGATCGCCGAACAGAGCCTCGTGAGCGCCCACATGACGGCCTTCGGCGAAGGATTCTGGTGAGGTCCATAGCCCGCCTGGCGACGTCGCCAGGTCAAGCGCCTCGAAGATTTCGCCCAGCGGGGCGTCTCGTTGCATGGCCTGCGCAAGAACGCGACCATCGAGCTGGCGGAGGCCGGATGCACCGAGGCCGAGATCAAGGCGATTACGGGACACGAAACATCCGCGATGATCGCGCTTTACAGCAAGGGCGCGAATCAGCGTCGCGTGGCCAAGGCGGCGCGCCGAAAAACCGAGGTCGCCCGGCTGAAAACCGACGTCTTCGAACGTGAACGAAACGAGATTGGCAAAACGAATGGCAAAACCCGTCAGACGACGGTTGATCTCTGATCCGCTACTGATCTGATATTTAAGGAAAAACCGTGGCTGGGGGACCTGGATTCGAACCAAGACTAACGGAGTCAGAGGCCATTAATATTCCTTTGTTTTCAATAGAGTTTTCAAAGATTCTGCTCCTGTTCTTGCTGAGCGGTCTCAATGACTTGAGCTGGGGTTGAAAAACCGATTTCACCCGCCCCACGCCTCCCTGACGGCTCGGGCCCATGCGCCCGGCCAAGGCATGATGAATTGCTCGTCTTCACGTCCGGCGCCGTGAAAATAGGAGACGACGCCGACAGGCGTTCCGGTCGAAGCTCTCAGGACGAGCGCTCCTGAATCCGCGTTCCGGAATCCTCCGGCCCCGCCGTCGAGCTGGATCACGCCGGGCCGGACCTCGACGACCCTCTGCTCGACGCAGCGCAGAACCTCCGACAATTCGCCGCTTTCGATCCGCCCCATGCCGCAGACGCGCACCAGCTCGCCGGGCTCAAGCTGTGTCTGCGGTCCCTGCGGCCAAGGCGTCGCCGCCCAGGCCAGAGCCGCCGCGACGGCCTCTGGCAGCTTCAGCAGCGCCAGATCATGCCGACAACGAGGTTCCTCGGGCGAGCAGGCCTCCCAATAGGCGCTCTGAACGGCCTCTCCGAACCTCACGCGCTCCAGACCCCAAGCCGCGCGCGTGGCTGGGCCGATGGAGGCCTCGACATATTCCCAAGGCGCGTCGACGCAATGGGCCGCCGTCAGCAGATATCCCCCTGCGAAGAGCGCTCCGGCGCAATGCGCCTCCTCCCATCGCCAGAGCGACCCGCGGAGCCGGATCGTGAGGCTGGCGAAATGCGGCGGCGTCTCAGTGGGCTCCCCTCCGACGATTCCGAGGGGTGGGGAGAGGGGAGGCTCAAGCCGCCGCGTCTTCTCGCCGGTGACAGAGCGCACGAGGCGCGCGCCCGCATCCGCGAGGCGATGCTCCAGCGGCAGGGCCTCGGCCTGAAGCGGAGGCGTCGGCGCCGGAGGGTCGCGCGGCGGCTCCTGCGGGCGGAGGAGGACAGCGCAGAGCGCCAGCGCGCAAAGGCCGCCCAGGAGCAGCGGAAAGCGGGATTTCATCTCTTGAACCTCGGTGAGAGCTACGGGCGTCAAGCCCTGGAGGGAATCCGGTTTCCGACGCTCGCGGGGATTGACCCGAGACGGTCTTTCCCTCCAAGCTCGCGCCGGGCGGACGGGATCAAGGACGGAGGCGGGGAAGCCATGGGACGAGAAGCGCGCGAGGCCATTGCTTCGATCATCGTCGGCTTCCTCGCTGTCGTCCTTTTGAAGGACAAGGCCAGCCTCAAGGACATGGTTCTGGGGGGATATAAGCTCGCCGCCTTGGGGCGGGCTGCGCCCAAATGGGTGGATCTGAAGCAGACGAGTCAGGAGGCGATCCAGAGGGTCGCAGGAGATCATGGCCGCCCCGACGACGACGCTCAGCTTCTGGCGCTCTTTGAGGACGCTCGCTTTCAACTGACCGGAGCAGATCTCGTCGAGACGGCTCAGGCCTCCAAACAGGGCGACCTCGGCGAGGCCGTCGTCCGAACCTTGTTTCGCAAGCTGCCTTTCGACGGCCATGATGAGCGGATCAGGGCGCAGGCCCGGCGGGCGCTCGAAGCCGTGACTGAGGCCTTCCTCCGAGACCCCGAGGCGCGGGCGGAGTTTCAGGCGCAGGCTCTGACGCGTCTGCTGCGCTCCTCTCTGCGCCTCCTTGAGGGGGCGGAGCGGCAGGACGAAGCCTTGACGGCTCTCAGGAGAGAGATGGAGGCCCTTCTGCAGGAGTTGCGCGGCGGGCGGCTGGCGCTCTGGAGGCCCTCTGCCCCTGAGGGCTCCGGGCGGAACTCCCAGAGCTCCTTCGTCGCCTTCTCCTATGAGCAGCGGATGACCCGCTTCATCGGGCGCGAGACCGAACGCGAGGCCTTGCAGGATTTCCTCGCATCGGTGGAGGAGTTCCACTGGTGGCAGGCGAGCGGCTCAGGCGGTCAGGGCAAGAGCCGCCTCGCCCTTGAGTTGTTGAAGGATCTCGACTCCGAATGGGACGGCGGCTTTCTTCCGGCCAGCCAATTGGCGAAAGCGGATTGGATGACGATCCGCTTCGCGGAGCCGACGCTGATCGTCGTGGATTACGTGGCGGCTCCGGAGAAGGCGGCGGCTTTCGCCGAGGCGGCGAAGCTGCTGGCCCAGCGGGCGCGGGGCGAGTTCGGAGAGGCGCGGCGGCTGGGGGCCAGGGTGCGTCTGCTGGCTCTGGAGCGCGAGGGCTTCGACCTTTCCAGCGAGAAGGACGCGGCGCGCGGGGCGCGGCGGGATTGGCTGGAGCCTTCTCTGGCGGACGCCCGGACCAGAGCCGCTCTGGAGAGGGCGGCGTTCCTGAACAAGGCGTTGCTGGTGGAGCCCCTCTCGCGCGAGGAGATGGCGGCGGTCATGCGCTCCTGGCGGATGGAGCGAGGGAAGCCGCCCCTCTCCGAGGCCGAGGTCGAAGCGCGGCTGAAGGGTCTGGAGGGCGCCCGTCAGGGCGAGGGCCGAGCCTGGCGGCCTCTGCTGGCGATGATGTTCGCCGATCAGGAGGGGTCGGTCGCAGCCGTCGACGAGGGGTTCGAGAACCTGCTGCGTCAGACGCTGGAGCAGGAGCGCAGGCAGTTCTGGCGGGACAAGGAGGGTCCGCAACCTGCGGCGGGAAATCTGGCGGCTCTGGCCTGCATGACCGGCGGGCTGAATACGGAGAGTCTGGCGGCGTTTCCCGAGGAGCCGGAGGATTTCTACGACTTTGAAGAGCCCGAAGTTCTGCGGGACGCCTGGCACGCCTGCGGCTTCGCCTATTCTCCTGATCCGCGAGCCGGCGTCCCGGCGTGGCTTGAGGCGCGGACGCCGGATCTTTTGGGCGAATATCTGGCGATCTGGCTGCTGCATGGCGGTTTAGGCGGTCGGGCGAAGAAGCTTCGCCGGATCGAGCGTCTGGCGCGCGACGCATGGACGCAGGATTTCACGGGCTTCCTCACCTTTCTGATCCGCCTGCAGGAGGACTTCCCCCGGCATGAGGTGACGCAGGCTTTGCTGCAAGCCGCGCCTCGAGAGAGCGCGGTTTATGAGGTTCCCTCCCTGATGATTGCGCTCTTCGCCGGGATCGGCGCGGTTGGGGCGCTGGAGCGGGTCCTGGCGCGCAGCCAGGGGCCCGAGGCCGCCGAGGCTCTGGGGCTGGCCCTGATCGCCGCTGCGGAGAATGGCCGTTCCTTCGTGGTCGAGATGCTGCTCGCCAAGGGGGTGGCGGTCGATCAGACTATTGAGAGCGGGACTTTCCCGCTGCTGATGGCGGCTCAGGAGGGCCACGAGGCTATGGTCGGGAAGCTGCTTGAGGCAGGCGCGCAAGCCGACCGGGTTAATGAGCGGAATGGGACTTTCCCGCTGCTTCAGGCGTCTCTGACCGGGCATGAGGCCGTGGTCGGGAGGCTGCTCGAAGCCGGGGCGGCACCGGATCAACTCGATCCGAAGGGGGGGGCTTTCCCGCTGCTGCTGGCGGCCCAGAACGGCCATGAGGCCGTGGTCGGGAGGCTGCTGGGGGCGGGGGCGCAGGCCGACCGGGTCCATGAGCGGAACGGGGCTTTCCCGCTGCTGATGGCAGCTCAGGATGGCCATGAGGCAGTGGTCGGGAGACTGCTCGCGACCGGGGCGGCGGCTGATCAGGTGGATCCTCAGGACGGATTATTCCCGCTGCTGCTGGCGTCCCAGAACGGCCATGAGGCCGTGGTCGGGAGGCTGCTGGAGGCGGGCGCGCATGCCGACCAGATCAATGAGCAGGGCGGGGGTTTCCCGCTGCTGATCGCGTCTGAGAACGGGCATGAAGCCGTGGTCGGGAGGCTGCTCGCAGCCGGAGCGGCGCCTGATCAGACCCATGAGAATGGGAATTTCCCCCTGCTTCTGGCGGCTCAGGAGGGTCATGAGGCCGTGGTCGGGAGGCTGCTTGAGGCCGGGGCGACGCCTGATCGGGTCAGTGAACGGAACGGGGATTTTCCGCTGCTGACGGCGTCTAAGAACGGGCGTGAGGCCGTGATAAGGATGTTGCTCGAAGCCGGGGCGGCGCCTGACCAGGCCCATGAGAATGGATCCTTCCCGCTGCTGGTGGCGGCGGCGCAAGGCCATGAGGCCGTGGTCGGGAGGCTGCTCGAAGCCGGGGCGGCACCGGATCAACTCGATCCGAAGGGGGGGGCTTTCCCGCTGCTGCTGGCGGCCCAGAACGGCCATGAGGCCGTGGTCGGGAGGCTGCTGGGGGCGGGGGCGCAAGTCGACCGGGCCCATGAGCAGGGCGGGAGTGTCCCACTGCTGCTGGCGGCCCAGAACGGCCATGAGGCCGCGGTCGGGAGGTTGCTGGAGGCGGGCGCGCATGCCGACCAGATCAATGAACAGAGCGGAAATTCCCCGCTGCTGCTGGCGGCCCAGAACGGCTATGAGGCCGTGGTCAGAGCACTGCTCGAGGCTGGGGCGCGTGCGGATCAAGCTCATGATCCATCAGGAACCACCCCGCTCGCTCTGGCGACCCAGAACGGCCATGAAGATGTGGTCCGGCTGCTGAAATCCGCCCTGACTCAAGAATCCTGACGGCGGCAGGGTTCAGCTCGCGCACCCCCTCGCCCTTTCTCTGAGCGCGCCCCATTCGGCCAAAGCCCGCCGCCAGACTTCGGCCTGCTCCGGCGGAGCGCTCTCCAGCGCCGCGACGAGCTGCGCGGCGAAGTCGGGCTCCAGCGGCTCGACCTCAGAGCAGATCCGCACAAGGCGCGTCTGAGGGCTGGCCGAGAAGGAAGGCGCCTTCGCGCAACCGGCGCTCGACGCCAGCAGGATCAGGGCGAACGGCGTCCATGGCTGTGCGCGCAGCATGCTCGGCCTCCTCGGCGGTCAGGTTTGCGGATCGGGTCTGGATCTCCGCGACGCAGCGCGCGAAGGCTTGGCCGCGGCGGAAGCCCTCGGTCTGGGCGGCCTCGACCGCTCCGGCGCTGGCGAGCCGATGCGCCCGCCAGCCTCCGGCGGCGCCGAGCGTGACCGCCAGAGCCGCCCCCGCCCCGAGCCAGGGCGCGAAGGGCTTGAGGAGCGCGAGCGTCACGGCGTTCCCCCGGCGCTCGGCAAGGGCGGCGTCCGGTTCTCGACGACATGCGACAGGCGGTTGACGCTGATCGTCAGCTGCGTGTTCTGCTTCGCCAGATCGGTGAGACTGGTCTCGACGGCCGCGAGGCGGCGCTTGGTTTCGGCGGCTTCATAAGCCATGACAGCCTGGTCGCTCTGGACGGAGGCGGCGAACCAGAGTCCTCCGACGAGCAGCGCGAGCAACTGCAGGATATGGCCCAGGTTCAGGGTCCAGCCGATTCGGGGGGCGCTCATGGGCGGCTCCTTGGGGTTGGGCGGTCAGATCGCGCGGCGGGAATCCCGCCAGAGCAGCCAGAGCACGGCGACGCCGAGCGCGAGGATGAGGAGCGTTTTCGGATCGACCGCTCCGATGTTCAGGTTTTCGCGGAGGCGTCCGAGCGTCGAGGCCAGGCCGCTGAAGTCGACGTTCCGCCCCTCTCCCGCCAGCCATGCGAGGATCGTCCCGAGGATCCCGAGCTTGCCGCCGTTGGCCGCCGCGCGCTCCCTGAGGGCGTCTCCGCGCGACATGGGCGGCTCGGTCGCGGCTTCGGAGCCGGAAAGCCCCAGCGCCTCCCAGGTCCTGGCCCCGACCACGCCGTCGACCGCGAGGCCGTGGTCCTCCTGAAACGCCTTGACCGCCGCCACGGTCTGCGCGCCGAAGCGCCCGTCGACCTCGACGTCATGGGCGGCCCGCAGCAGCGCCTCCTGAAGGACGCGCACCTCGAGGCCGAAGGCTCCGGCCCGCAGCACGCGGGCGGATGAACCGCCTTGCCGCTGGAATTCCCGGACGAGTTTGGCGTGATAGCCGCGCTTGACCGCGAGAGGCCCGTTGTAGAGCAGAGCCACGCGCTCCAGATCGAGGGCGCGCATGGAGGGTCCGAGCCCGGCGCCTTCGCAGAAGGTCACCATGGCGATGAGCTGGGTCTCCAGACGGGTCCGGTAGTCGCCCCGCTCGAAATCGGCCATGAGCGCCGAGGCCGAGCGATAGCCCGCCAGCCCCGCGTTTTCGCCGAGGATCTGCGGCGCGCCATGGGAGGTGGCCTCCAGCGCGGCTTCAAGGTCGATCCTCTCCGCGACGGAGCGCGCCTGCGCCGCCCGTCCTGCGGATCTGCGTTTGAAGACATGGGGCTCGAAGCGCCAGGCCGCCACGTCTCCGCCGCTCTCGATCTGAACGATGGCCCGGAGCAGGCGGGGGTCATAGGAGGCCAGAGCGGCGGCCTCCGTGAAGACGTCAGCGACCATTGCGTTCTTCCTCACGTCTCGGGGAAAGGGCAAGCGTTCTGGAGGGCGCTCTTGAGGGTCAGGGAAGAGGCGTCTCCGGCGCCGAGATCGCGGCGACGAACCTGTCTCCGCAGC
>NZ_JAQTXI010000005.1 GCF_028688855.1 Neomegalonema sp.
CGGGGACGACCTCGGCGGCGACGACCTCGGCGGGGATCTGGACGGCGGCGTCGAGGCCGTGGTGCGCGGCGGCGACGGGCTCGGGGACGATCTCGGCGGCGACGATCTCGGCGGGGATCTGGGCGGCGACGATCTCGGCGGAGATCTGGGCGGCGGCGACGACCTCGGCGGCGACGACCTCGGCGACGCGGGCGCGGGCGCGGGCGGCCAGCGGCGTTGAGCCTTCCGGAGGGCTTCGGCCCTCCCTGACGTCCGGTTTCGGGGCGACGTGGAGGAGCTTTCTCCGCGCCGCCCTTTTCTTTTGGGCCGGGATGCGCTATGAGGCGTCTTCAGAAACATTCCAAGAACGAATTTGAAGGACTCAGGGCGCGCATGGCCGAGAATCTCTTCGCCGATTCCGCCTCCGGGAGCTATTCGGCTCAGGACATCGAGGTGCTGGAGGGTCTGGAGCCCGTCCGCAAGCGGCCCGGCATGTATGTCGGGGGCACGGACGAAAGGGCCCTGCATCATCTGGCCGCCGAGGTGCTGGACAACGCCATGGACGAAGCCGTGGCGGGCCACGCCTCGCGGATCGAGGTGTCGCTCCGCGCCGACGGCTTCCTGACCATCCGCGACAATGGTCGCGGCATTCCGGTCGATCCTCATCCGAAATTCCCCGGCAAATCCGCGCTGGAGGTGATCCTCACCACGCTGCATTCGGGCGGCAAGTTCTCGAACAAGGCCTATCAGACGGCGGGCGGCCTGCATGGCGTGGGCAGTTCGGTGGTCAACGCGCTGTCGGAGCGGCTGGAGGTCGAGGTCGCCCGCGACCGCAAGCTCTATGGTCAGGATTTCGCGCGGGGCCTGCCGCTCGGGCCTCTGGTCGAGAAGGGCGCGGCGCCCAATCGTCGGGGCACGACGGTGACCTTCCGCCCCGATCCCGAGATCTTCGGGGCGCGGGCGGGGTTCAGGCCGTCCCGGCTGTTCAAGATGGCGCGGGCGAAGGCCTATCTGCATCGGGGGGTCGAGATCCGCTGGGCCTGCGCGCCGGAGCTCCTGCAGGAAGGCGACGCCACGCCCTCCGAAACGACGCTGCATTTTCCGGGCGGCCTCGAAGAATTCCTGCGCGCCGAACTGGGCGATCAGCAGCCGGTGGAAGGCGCGATCTTCTCGGGCAAGGCGGCCTTCAGCGAGAAGTTTGGCCCCGAGGCGGTGGGCTCGGTGGAGTGGGCGCTCGCCTGGACCGAGGACGGCGAAGGCTTCGTGCAGAGCTTCTGCAACGCCATCCCGACGCCGCTCGGCGGCACTCATGAGGCGGGGTTCCGCGCGGCGATCCTGAAGGGCCTGCGGGCTCATGGCGAACTCACCAGCAACCGCAAGGCGGCCCAGATCACGCCCGAAGACGTCTTCGTGGGCGCGGGAGCGGTGATGTCGGCCTTCATCCGCGATCCGGAGTTCCAGGGCCAGACCAAGGAGAAGCTGTCGAGCGCCGAGGCGACGCGCTTCATCGAGGGCGCGATGCGCGATCCCTTCGACCATTGGCTGGCGGCGGATCCGCGTCGGGCGGGGGCGCTGCTGGAGCTGTTCATCTCGCGCGCCGAGGAGCGCCTGAAGCGTCGCGCCGAGAAGGACGTGGCCCGCAAGAGCGCCACGAAGCGCCTGCGTCTGCCGGGCAAGCTGGCCGATTGCGCCGACGCCTCCAAGGCGGGCTCGGAGATCTTCATCGTGGAGGGCGATTCGGCGGGCGGCTCGGCCAAGCAGGCCCGCGACCGCAAGACCCAGGCGATCCTTCCGCTCAAGGGCAAGATCCTGAACGTGGCCAGCGCCAGCCTGGAGAAGCTCGCGCAGAATCAGGAGCTTCAGGATCTGATGCAGGCTCTGGGGGTGGCTCTGGGCCGGAATTACCGCGACGAGGATCTGCGCTACGAGCGCGTGATCATCATGACCGACGCCGATGTGGACGGCGCCCATATCGCTTCGCTGCTGCTGACCTTCTTCTTCACCCAGACGCCGAAGATGATCGAGGCCGGGAAGCTCTATCTGGCGGCGCCGCCGCTCTATCGCCTGACCCAGGGGGGGAAGTCGGTCTACGCCCGCGACGACGCCCATCGCGAGAAGGTCATGGCGAGCGTCTTCCGCAACAAGGGCAAGGTGGAGGTCAGCCGCTTCAAGGGCCTCGGCGAGATGACCCCGCGCCAGCTCAAGGAGACCACCATGGATCCCGAGCTTCGCCAGCTGATCCGCGTGCGCCTCGCCGACGAGGAGCCGGGCGAAACCTCGGATCTGGTCGAGCGGCTGATGGGCAAACGCCCCGAGATGCGCTTCGAATTCCTGCGCGAAAACGCCGCCTTCGCCGAAGCCGACATCTGAACGACGCGGAGGAGCGGCTTACAGAAGCCGCTCCAGATAGCGCACGGTCTTGCCGCGATCCTCCAGCCGGGCGCTGCCGACCTCGCGGAAGCCGAGCGCCGCATGGAAGGCGTCCGAAGCGGGATTGGGCGGATCGGAGTTCACTTCGCAGACGACGCGCTTCAGCCCCGCCTCTTTCGCGCTTGCGAAAAGCTCGGCGTAAAGCCGTCGCGCCAGGCCGCCGCCGCGCGCCCGCTCCGAGACGATCACCCGATCCACATAGGCGAAATCTCCGGCGGCGTCCGGGCCGCGCGCCCGGAACCAGAGGAAATTCGGGCTGTCGTAATCCGCCGCGGCGTCCAGCGCGATCAGCAGGGCCTCGGGCGCGCCCTCGGGCCCGACGGCGCGGGCGAGGAAGGCCTCGCCGAGCAGCCGGACGAAGGCTTCGGGGCTCATCGAGGAGGTTTCGCGGGCGTGCGCCTCGTTCAAGGCGTGAAGCCCCGCCAGATCCTGCGCGAGGATCGGGCGGGGCTGACGTCTTTCAGGGATTTCAGTCACTTCAGACGGCGGGCGTTGGCGCTGGCCTTGCGGGCGATGGGCTTGAGCGCCGCGCTGGCGATCTGGGGGGCGCCCTTGCCGTTCACCGCCGCGAGGGCGGCGCTCTGGGCGGCGTGAGCGAAGGCCACGGGCTTCTCCATGGTCATGCGCACGGCTTCGCTGGGGAGCATCTTGCCCTCGGCCATCATCATGGTGCGGCGCCAGATGACGAATCCCGCGTTCTGGGCCATGGTCTGCGCGGCGGTCGCGAAGGTCCACCAGGCCTGAAAGGCGCGGAACTGGGCCGAAGGGTCGAAAAACCAGTCTTGACGACTCATGACGTCCACTCCGGATGCATGGGTTATGTTGCAGTGCAATATAAACGGGGAAGGGGGCGAAAACAAGGCCGCGCGCCGAAGCTTCCGCTCCGCGGAGGAAGGCGAAAGGACGCGGCCGCCGGGAGGTCTCCGGCGGCCGCAAATTCAGGACTGGTCGGCGAAGGCCGCAGGCGAAGCCGTTCCGGCCGCGCCCGACGACGCCCTCACACCGAGTAGGAGGTCACGAACTCGATCGGGTGAGGCGTGGTCTCGTAGGCGAGGACCTCGTCCCACTTGATCTCGGCGTAGGACTCGATCTGGTCCTTGGTGAAGACGTTGCCCTTGAGCAGGAACTCGTGGTCCTCCTCGACCGCCAGCAGAGCCTCGCGCAGCGAGCCGCAGACGGTCGGGATGCCCTTCAGCTCCTCCGGCGGCAGGTCGTAGAGGTTCTTGTCCATGGCCTCGCCGGGATTGATCTTGTTCAGGATGCCGTCCATGCCGGCCATGAAGATCGCGGTGTAGGCGAGGTAGGGATTGGCGGTGGGATCCGGGAAGCGGATCTCGACGCGCTTGGCCTTGGGGTTCGAGGTGTAGGGAATGCGGCAGCTGGCCGAGCGGTTGCGGGCCGAATAGGCCAGCAGCACCGGCGCCTCGTAGCCCGGGACCAGGCGCTTGTAGCTGTTGGTCGAGGGGTTGGTGAAGGCGTTCAGGGCCTTGGCGTGCTTGAGGATGCCGCCGATGAAGAACAGGCAGGTGTCGGAGAGGTCGGCGTAGCGGTTGCCGGCGAAGACCGGCTTGCCCGCCTTCCAGATCGACTGGTGGACGTGCATGCCCGAACCGTTGTCGCCCTTGATGGGCTTGGGCATGAAGGTCGCGGAGAGGCCGTAGGCCTGGGCGACGTTGTGGATCACGTATTTGTAGGTCTGCATCAGGTCGCCGCACTGCGAGAGCGGCGAATACTTGAAGCCCAGCTCATGCTGGTTGGTGGCGACCTCGTGGTGGTGCTTCTCGACGGGCACGCCCATCTTCTTCATGGTCGAGAGCATCTCGCTGCGGAAATCCTGCCCGGAATCGAGCGGGTTGACCGGGAAGTAGCCGCCCTTGGGGCCCGGACGATGCGCGAGGTTGCCGCCCTCGATCTCCTTCCAGGTGTTGGCGGGCGACTCGGGGCCCTCGATCTCGTAGGCGACGCGGTGCGAGGAGACGTCGTAGCGCACGTCGTTGAAGATGAAGAATTCGGCTTCCGGGCCGCAATAGATGGTGTCGCCGACGCCCGTCTGCTTCAGATAGGCCTCGGCCTTCTTGGCGGTGCCGCGCGGATCGCGGGAATAGGGCTCGCCGGTGCCGGGCTCGAGGATGTCGCAGATGATGTTGACGGTCTTCTGCGCGTAGAAGGGATCGACGGCGGCGGTGGAGGCGTCGGGCGCCATCACCATGTCGGATTCGTTGATCGCCTTCCAGCCCGCGATGGAGGAGCCGTCGAACATGATGCCTTCGGTGAGCAGCTCTTCGGTGACCTCGGAGATGTCATAGGTGATGTGCTGCCACTTGCCGCGCGGATCGGTGAAGCGGAAATCGACATATTCCGCGTTTTCCGCGGCGATGAGGTCGAGAACGGATTTGGCGTCGCTCATGGCTCGTCCTTATGGGATCTGGAAGGCTCGAAACGAAAACGGAGGGGCGGGGAGGAGAGGTCAGACGGCGTCGGGGCCGTCCTCGCCGGTGCGGATGCGGATCACCTGCTCGACGGGCGTGACGAAGATCTTGCCGTCGCCGATCTTGCCGGTCTTGGCGGCCTTGACGATGGCCTCCACGGCCTGATCGAGCAGATCGTCGTTGACGACGACCTCCACCTTGATCTTGGGCAGGAAGTCCACGACGTATTCGGCGCCGCGGTAAAGTTCGGTGTGGCCTCTCTGGCGTCCGAATCCCTTGGCCTCCAGCACCGTCAAGCCTTGCACCCCGATCTCCTGAAGGGCTTCCTTCACGTCGTCGAGCTTGAAGGGTTTGATGACGGCTTCGATCTTCTTCATGTAAGGGTCCTCGGCTTTCGTCTCGGGCCGCCGCGCCGGAAGGGCGCGCGCCGCCAGGACTTAGCAAATGCGGCGCCATTCCAGTTTCTCCTGAAGATTCAAGGAGGAATGGAGTAAACTCCGGCGAAGGGGCGCATTTTCAGGCTTTGCGGCGCCCAAAATTCAGGCGACAAGCCCAAATTTTAAGCTCTCGTGAAGCTTTCGTCGCCGCGCCGTCGCCGACTTCGCTGCGGGAGCGGGCCCGCCGCCGCCGCCCGGAGCCCCGGACCCGGGCGGCGGCGGGGGAGGGCGGGAGGCGCTTTTTTGTGATGCGCGCCCTTTCGCCTGTGCTATAGAGGCCCCGATCCGGCTGGGTTTTCCCGGCGGGGTCGCACGGTTTTGCGGGCGTGGTGAAACTGGCAGACACGCAGGATTTAGGTTCCTGTGCTGAAAGGCGTGTGGGTTCAACTCCCTCCGTCCGCACCAAATCTCGACCGCCGCGCGACAAAGACACGCACCCGGCGCGCCTCCGGCCGCCCACGACAGGACGACGACGAACATGCAGGTGACGGAGACCAAATCCGAAGGTCTGAGGCGCGAATACGCCGTGGTGATCGGCGCGGCGGAGATCGACGCGAAGGTCGTCGACAAGCTTCAGGGCAACCGCGAAGCCTTCGCCATGAAGGGATTCCGCAAGGGCAAGGCGCCCCTCGCGGTGATGCGCAAGATGTTCGGCAAATCGCTGCTCGGCGAGACCGTGCAGGAGCTGGTGGACGGCGCCGTCAAGGATCTGGTCGCGCGCCATGAAATGCGCCCGGCCATGCAGCCGGACGTGCGCATCACCACCGCCAACTTCCAGGAAGGCGACGACCTGAAGCTGGAGGTGGCCATGGAGCTGCTGCCCGAGATCCCCGAGGTCGATTACGCCGCCGTGGAGCTCGAGCGCCTCGTGGTCGAGGCCCCCGAGTCCGAAGTGGACGAGGCCCTGAACAAGATCGCCGAATCCAGCGCGACCTACGCCCCCCGCGAGGAAGGCGCCCTTTCCGAGACGAAGGACCAGCTCTCCATCGACTTCCTCGGGAAGATCGACGGCGAGGCCTTCGAAGGCGGCAAGGCCGAAGACTTCCCGCTGGTGCTGGGCTCCGGCCAGTTCATCCCCGGCTTCGAGGACCAGCTCCTCGGCAGGAAGGCCGGCGAGGAAGTCGCGGTGAAGGTGACCTTCCCCGAGAATTACGGCGCCCAGAACCTCGCGGGCAAGGAAGCCGTCTTCGACGTGGTCGTGAAGGAGGTCCGCGCCCCCGGCAAGGCCGAGCTGAACGACGATCTCGCCAAGAAGTTCGGCGCCGCCGACCTCGCCGAGCTGCGCTCCCGCGTGGCCGAGCGCGTCAAGGCCGAATACGACGCCGCCTCGCGCGCCCATGTGAAGCGCCGCCTGCTCGACGCCCTGGACGAGAAGGTCTCCTTCGACCTGCCCCCGACCATGGTGCGCGTCGAGGCCGACTCCATCGCCCATCAGCTCTGGCACGAAGAGCACCCCGAGGAGCACGGCCACAACCACGGCTCCATCGAGCCGACCGACGAGCATAAGAAGATCGCCGAACGCCGCGTGCGCCTCGGGCTGCTTCTGGCGCAGGTCGGCACCGTGAACCAGATCGCGGTGAGCGAGCAGGAGCTGAACCAGGCCATCTTCCAGCAGGCCCGCCAGTATCCCGGCCAGGAACGCGAGTTCTTCCAGTGGGTGCGCGGCAACCAGAACGCCCTGAACCAGGTCCAGGCCCCGATCTTCGAGGACAAGGTCGTGGACTTCATCCTCGGCAAGGCGAAGATCGCCGACAAGACGGTCTCCAAGGAAGAGCTGGAGAAGGCCCTCGCCGAACTCGAGGAAGCCGAGCTCTGACCCTATGCGCCGGGCGGGGCCCTCTTGGCCTCGCCCGGGCTTTGCGCGTAAGCTCCGCATGTTTGATCCGCGAAGCTCGGGAGCCCCCTGCCAAAAGCGGATCCGGCGCCTATATCTACGACGGGATCGCGACGCCTTCCCTGACGCCCCTAATCGCGAGCGAACATGAGAGATCCGATCGAGACCTTCACGAACACCCTCGTTCCCATGGTGGTCGAGCAGACCAGCCGCGGCGAGCGGGCCTTCGACATCTACTCCCGTCTTCTGAAGGAGCGCATCATCTTCCTCGCCGGCCCGGTGCATGACGGCATGGCCACTCTGGCCGTGGCGCAGCTCATGTTCCTGGAGTCGGAGAATCCGAAGAAGGAGATCTCGCTCTACATCAACAGCCCCGGCGGAATCGTGACCTCGGGCCTGTCCATCTACGACACGATGCAATACATCCGCTGCCCCGTGGCGACGCTCTGCGTCGGACAGGCGGCCTCGATGGGCTCGCTCCTGCTGACGGCGGGCGAGAAGGGCATGCGCTATTCCCTGCCGAACAGCCGGATCATGGTCCATCAGCCTTCGGGCGGCTTCAACGGCCAGGTCAGCGACATCCAGATCCACGCCCGCGAGGCCCTTGAACTGCGCGAGCGGCTGAACAAGATCTACGTGAAGCACACGGGCCAGGACCTCGAAGCCGTCGAGGCCGCCATGGAGCGCGACAACTTCATGACGCCCGAACAGGCCAAGGCCTGGGGGCTGATCGACCAGATCTTCGAGAAGCGCCCGGAAGCGCCGACCGCCAGCGCCTGATTCCGGGATTGAATCGCGCGTCGGCGGGGCTTACCGTCGACGCGCGCCCGGGCATGGCGCGGGAATTGCTCGGGAAAGCCCGGAGCCGGGCTTTTGCGGGAGGCTCCGCAGCGTCGCCCCTCGATTGCGGGCGGCGCGCGAGCGAGAGGATGAGGCGAGTTCCGCCGGGAGGATGCGATGACCACGAAACCGACGGGCGACTCCAAGGGCGCGCTCTATTGCTCTTTCTGCGGCAAGAGCCAGCATGAGGTGCGCAAGCTCATCGCGGGCCCCACGGTCTTCATCTGCGACGAATGCGTCGAACTCTGCATGGACATCATCCGCGAGGAGAACAAGACCTCGCTGGTGAAGCAGCGCGAGGGCGTGCCCACGCCCCAGGACATCGCGCAGGTGCTCGACGACTACGTCATCGGCCAGCGTCGCGCCAAGCGCGTGCTCGCGGTGGCGGTGCACAACCACTACAAGCGCCTCGCCAACGCCGCCAAGGCCGGCGACGTCGAGCTGGCGAAATCCAACATCCTGCTGATCGGCCCGACCGGCAGCGGCAAGACCCTGCTCGCGCAGACCCTCGCCCGCATCCTGGACGTGCCCTTCACCATGGCTGACGCCACCACCCTCACCGAGGCGGGCTATGTCGGCGAGGACGTCGAGAACATCATCCTGAAGCTGCTCCAGGCCGCCGACTACAATGTCGAGAAGGCCCAGCGCGGCATCGTCTACATCGACGAGATCGACAAGATCAGCCGCAAGTCGGACAATCCCTCGATCACCCGCGACGTCTCGGGCGAGGGCGTCCAGCAGGCGCTGCTGAAGATCATGGAGGGCACGGTGGCCAGCGTTCCGCCTCAGGGCGGCCGCAAGCATCCGCAGCAGGAGTTCCTGCAGGTGGACACCACCAACATCCTCTTCATCTGCGGCGGGGCCTTCGCGGGGCTGGAGCGGATCATCGCGCAGCGTCAGAAGGGCGCGGCCATCGGCTTCGGCGCCGACGTCCGGCCGCCCGACGACCGCCGCACGGGCGCCATCCTGCAGGATCTCGAATCCGAGGACCTTCTGAAATTCGGTCTCATTCCGGAATTCATCGGGCGTCTGCCGGTCACGGCGACGCTCGAGGATCTCGACGAGGACGCGCTGATCAAGATCCTCTCCGAGCCCAAGAACGCTCTGGTGAAGCAGTATCAGCGGCTCTTCGACATGGAGGGCGTGAAGCTCGCCTTCACCGAGGAGGCGCTGCGCGCCGTGGCCCGCAAGGCCATCGACCGCAAGACCGGCGCGCGCGGCCTGCGCTCGATCCTCGAGGACGTGCTGCTCGACACCATGTACGACGTGCCAGCCGCGCGGGGCCTGGAGAGCGTCACGGTCGGCGCCGAGGCCATCGAGGGCAAGGGCAAGCCGCTCATGAGCTACGCCAAGGACAAGGATACGGCCTCCGCCTCCTGAGGCGGCCGGAGGGTCCGGACCACCTGAAGAACATGAAAACGCCGGATGCGAATCCGGCGTTTTTTCCGTCTTCACGTCTCTGCGTCATGTCTTGAGGCGCGGGGGCGGAGAAGGAGTCCGGACGTGATCGCGCAAGTCTTGCTGGCCGGGGGGACGCTGGGCCTTCTGGTCGTCTTCAGCTTTCGTTGCGCCCGGTTCGGTTCCGGAACGCGGAGGCGCCTCTTCTGGCTCGCCTTCTGCCTGGTGCTGGCTCTGGGGCTGGCGCAGAGCGACGCGGCGCTGGTTCTGGCGCTTCTTCCCGGCCCTTTCGCCTTTCTGATCGGCAGGATCGACGCCCGCGGATGGCTGAGCCGCGCCGGGCGCCTGCTCCTCTGCGGACTGGTCGGCGGCGCAGGGAGCGCCCTGCTGATCTCCGCCTCTCCGCGCTTCGGGCTGTCGGAGGCCCTCTTCGCCGGCTGTCTCGGGGCGGGGACGGTCTGGTTCGTGGCCTGGCTTGTGAAGACCCGGGTCGGCCCAGGCTACATCTGACGCAGGAGACGCAACCTCTTCGTCAGTTTTCGGCGCTATGAGGGAACCCATGGAGGGCC
This sequence comes from Neomegalonema sp., assembly GCF_028688855.1. Taxonomy (GTDB): domain Bacteria; phylum Pseudomonadota; class Alphaproteobacteria; order Rhodobacterales; family Rhodobacteraceae; genus Neomegalonema. Next base: position 9,917 of record NZ_JAQTXI010000005.1, read on the forward strand.
GGAGGCTTCCGCCCCTTGCGCAGGGAGTCGTCTTGCATGGCCTATGGCAGCGGTTTGCCGCGCATCATGCCCAATCTCACGCATCATTGCCGCCCCGGCCTCGCGGAGGCCGCGGTGGCGCGTCATCCGGCTCCGGCCGTGGTGCTCGACATGGGCGCGGGCGGACGCAAGATCGCGCCGCATGTGGTGGCGGTGGATTTCGTCGCCCTTCCGGGCACCGACGTCGTGTCGGACGTCTGCGCCACGCCCTTCCCCGATGATCACGCCGACTGCATCGTCGCCACGGGGCTGATCGAGCATCTGGAGGACGACCTCGCCTTCCTGCGCGAGGCCCGGCGCATCCTCAGGCCGGGCGGCGAGATCCATGTGGAGATCCCCTTCCTCCAGCAATATCACGACGATCCCATCGACGTCCGCCGCTACACCGCCGACGGCCTCGCGCGGGTGATGCGCGCCCAGGGCTTCGAGCCTGTCGACAGCGGATTCCACATCGGGCCGGGCGTGGCCATCGCCACCCTCAACGCCTATTACTGGGGGACCGTCTTCGAGGGCGAGAGCCGCGCTGCGAAGATCCTGTCCAACGGCGCCTTCTTTCTGGCCTCCGTCATCGGCTGGCCCCTGACGCGGCTCGACCGCTGGCTGATGCGCAAGCGCTCGGCGCATCGTCTGGCCTTCGGAGTCTATTGCGTCGCCCGCAAGCCCCTCTCCTGAACGGAGAAAGGGCGCCGGACAACCTCCCGACGCCCCTCCCGGGCTTACAGCGTCACGACCGCGTGGCGCTTCTTGCCCGCCGAGAGCTTCAGCGGACCCGCAGCCAGATCCGCCGCGCCGATCAGGCGGGTGGGATCGCTGGCGGGCTGGTCGTTCACGCGGGCGCCGCCCTCCGAGAAGAGCCGCCGCGCCTCCTTGCCGGAGGAGGCCAACCCCGCCCTCTGGAAGAGCTGAACCAGAGAGACCCCCGCCGCCGCCTCTTCGGCGTTCAGCGTCACGGCAGGCAGATCCGCCCCCAGCTCGCCCGCCTCGAAGGTCGCCTGAGCGGTGGCCTTGGCGGCTTCGGCGGCCTCGCGGCCATGGGCCAAGGTGGTCGCCTCGTCGGCGAGGATCTTCTTGGCCTCGTTGATCTCCGAGCCCCCGAGCGCCCCGAGCCGCGCGATCTCGTCGAGGGGAAGCTCGGTGTAGAGCTTCAGGAAGCGCTCGACGTCGGCGTCCGGGATGTTGCGCCAGAACTGCCAGAATTCGTAGGGCGAGAGCATGTCGGCGTTGATCCAGACCGCCCCGCCGAGGCTCTTGCCCATCTTGCGGCCGTCCGACATGGTCAGCAGCGGCGAGATGAGCGCATAGAGATCCGGAGTCCCCATGCGCCGCCCGAGGTCCACGCCCGTGACGATGTTGCCCCACTGGTCGGAGCCCCCCATCTGGAGCCGCACGCCGTAACGGCGGTTGATCTCCACGAAGTCGTAGGACTGGAGCAGCATGTAGTTGAATTCGAGGAAGCTGAAGGCCTGCTCGCGCTCCAGCCGCAGCTTCACGCTGTCCATCGCCAGCATGCGGTTGATCGAGAAATGACGCCCGTAATCGCGCAGGAAGTCGAGGTAGTTGATCCTGTCGAGCCATTCGGCGTTGTCGATCATGAGCGCGTCGGTGGGGCCCTCGCCGAAGGTCAGGTATTTCACGAAGACCTTGCGGATGCCCGCCTTGTTCTCCTCGATCTTCTCGGGAGTGAGCAGGGGGCGGGCTTCGTCGCGGCCCGTGGGGTCGCCGACGCGCGTCGTGCCGCCGCCCATCAGCACGACGGGCTTGTGGCCGGTCTTCTGGAGCCAGCGCAGCATCATGATCTGCATCAGGCCGCCGACGTGAAGGCTGGTCGCCGTCGCGTCGAAGCCGATATAGCCCGGAACGATCTGAGACTTCAGCAGCGCGTCGAGGCCCTCGTAATCGCTGCAATCCTGAATGAAGCCGCGGGCTGAAAGCTCCGCCAGAAACTCGCTCTTGAACCGGGACATGATGAAAGTCCTTAGGGATGGTCGGGAACAGCGGCTTATAGCCCCCCCCTTCCGCCCCTTACAAGCTTCACGCGAGATCGAGCCGCCGCAGGATCTCGCGCAGGCCCGCTTCGGGGCTGGTCAGGGCGTCGGGCGCCTCCCGCGCCGCCGGCGCCATCGAGGCCTGAGCCAGCGCGATGGTCGCGAAGCCTTCGGCGCGGGCTCCGTCCAGAGCCTCGCGGATCGCCGCCTGATAGGCCTCCGCCTCGCCCGCCCTGAAGCGCGCCCAGGCGCCGGGGATCAGCCGCAGCGGCGGCGGCGTCGCGCCGCGTTCGGCGGCCGCCTCGCGCAGACGGCGCCCCGTGGACCACAGCGTCCCCGGCGACGAGCAGAGCGCCAGACCGGGGCCCGGCGCCGCCACGAGATCCCGAAGGAGAGCCGCCTCCGCCCCCTCCAGCGGAATCCGCAGCCGGGCCTGGGCGAAGGGGATGACGTCGCCCAGACTGGAGCAGGTGAGCAGAAGCGCCCCGCAGCCGGGCGCGAAGGCTCCGAGCGCCTGGGCGGTCTTCGCCGTGACGAGCAGACGCGCCGGTCCATCCTCGCCCGCGGCCTCGATCTCGGCGAGCAGATCGGGACGGATCATGTGCCGCAGGCTCCCCGGCGCCAGGCCGAGGCGTCCGGCGGCCTCCTCGAAGAGGGGCACGTTGCTGGCGGCGCTGTGCAGACAGCCGATGGCGATCAAGCGGGAGCCTCCCGGAGGCGCGAGGATGGAGCGGACAGGCTTCAGCTGCGGTCGACGTCGGCCAGTTCGCCCTCGATGATCACCGAGCCGGGGCCGAAGAGCCGGATCTGCTCGACCGCCCGCGCGGCGGCGTAGCATTCCTCGACATGCTTGTTGAGGATCCAGGTCATCACGCGATAGCTGATCGCGGCGGCGGCGGCCTGTCCGAGGACGGGCGCGAAGCGCGCCGCCTGCCGCACGCCGAGCGCGCGCGCCAGAAGCAGGGCGATCATCTTGCGCGTGACCGCCCGCGCGATGAAGCTGTTGGAGAAGCCCTTGATGGTGCCGTAGAGCGCGACGCGCTCGGCTTCCTCGAGCTGTTCGATCTGCTCGGGGGCGAGGCCGAACTCCCGCGAGATCTGCGGCAGGGCGTTCATGAGCATGGCCATGTCGGCGGCCACGTCCACGCCCGGCAGAGGCGCGGCGGCCAGAATCGCCGAGGTCGCGGCGCGCCGCCGGATCATGGCGCGGCATTCGTGGCGAATCGCTTCGATCTCTTCGACTCTGGGCATGCGCGGCGCTCCCTTTCAGGGCGTTCCGCGGCGCGGAGGTTCGCCCGCGGATGGAGTTCGGCTCGGATTTCGATATGGCTCCGGGCCGCTCCGCCTGCAAGAGCATGCGGATCTTTCTGAATATTCTGTAAATAAACCTCGCCTTGATTTCCGCTTTGCGCGATCCTGCGTATAAGGCTCTTGGCGAAAGCGGCGGGAGGATTTACTCTCGCTTGCGAGAAAGATCAGAAACTTCGCAGGGATTGTTGAACCGATCCCGCAGAAAGAGCCATCAAGCGAGGAGGGCGACTCAATGGGAAGGTTCCTCAAAGTCCTTGGCGTATGCCTGATGGCGGGAGCCTCCGCAGGCTGCGCCGCAGGGGTCAACGCCGATTGGGGCGGAAGGCTGGCGGGCGGCGGCCCTGGCGTCAGCGCGGGACTGGGCGGCCACATCAAGGTCGTGGACGTTCCTTATCAGGGCTCTCATGGATGGCGCGGCGGCCATGGCGGCGGACCCGTCTACAATCCCGCGCCTCTCTACTCCGGGCCGAGCTACTCCGCGCCGAGCTACTCCACGCCGGGCGTCAGCCTCGGGCCGATCGTGAGCGCGCCGCCGGTCTACAGCCCTGCGCCGAGCTACTCCGGGCCAAGCTACTCCACGCCGAGCGTCAGCCTCGGGCCGGTCTACGCCCCGAGCCCGAGCTATCTGCCCTCCAGCTATCCGACCACGAGCTACGCGCCGCCTCTGGTGGCGCCTCCGCCCTACGCGCAGGTGGTCCGGCCGCCGCCGGAGGTGCGGTACGAGCCCCCCGAGATCCAGGTGATCAAGCCGCCGCCCATCGTGAAATACGCGCCGCCCGACGTCCAGGTGATCAAGCCGCCGCCGGTGGTGCAATATGCTCCGCCCGAGGTGCAGGTCATCAAGCCGCCGCCCATCGTCAAGCATGAGCCGCCCGACGTCCAGGTGGTCCAGGCGCCGCCCATCGTGAAATACGCGCCGCCCGAGGTGCAGGTGGTGAGGCCGCCGCCCATCGTGAAATACGCCCCGCCCGAGGTGAAGGTCGTCCAGGCGCCGCCGGTGGTGAAATACGTCCAGCCCGCGAGCGCGCCCTGCTGCGCGCCTCCGCCTCCTCCGCTCTGCTGCGCGCCGCCTCCGCCGCCGACCCCCCTCTGCTGCGACAGGCCCGCTTGGGGCGGAGGCTATGGCGGACAGCCCTGGGCGCCGCGCCGTCCGACGGAATGGCTCGACTGACGCGAGCCGCCCCAGGCGGAACGCCGGAAACCATGAAAGACGCCGCCGGAGGCTTCTCCGGCGGCGTTTCGCTTTGGGGGCGGCTCAGGGGCCCGGCCTGGCGACTCGCGCGCAGGAGGGCCTGAAGAGAGGCCGTCAGGCTTTCGGGAAGGGGCTCTGGCGGCGTCCCTCACTCGCCTTCGGCGGCGAGGAAGCGTTCGGCCTCCAGAGCGGCCATGCAGCCCATGCCCGCCGAAGTCACGGCCTGACGATAGACGTGGTCCGTGACGTCGCCCGCCGCGAAGACGCCCGGAACCGAGGTTGCGGTGGAGAAGGGCTTGACCACCACATAGCCGCCCAGATGGGTTTCGAGCTGCCCCTCGACGAGCTGCGAGGCGGGGGCGTGGCCGATGGCGACGAAGGCGCCCTGCACGGCGATTTCGCGCGTCTCTCCGGTCTTCGCGTGGCGGAGCTCCAGTCCGGTCACGCCCTGTTCGCCGGGCTCGCCGAGGATCCCGGCGACTTCATGATCCCAGATCACCTCGACCCTGGGGTTCTTGAACAGGCGGTCCTGCATGATCTTTTCGGCGCGCAGGGAATCGCGGCGATGGATGAGCGTCACCTTCCGGGCGAAGCGGGTCAGGAAGAGCGCCTCCTCGACGGCGGTGTTGCCGCCGCCGATCACCGCGACCTCCTTGTCGCGGAAGAAGAAGCCGTCGCAGGTGGCGCAGGCCGAGACTCCGAAGCCCTTGAGTTTCTCCTCGGAGGGCAGGCCCAGCCAGCGCGCCTGGGCGCCCGTCGCGAGGATCACCGTCTCGGCGCGATAGACCGCGCCGGAATCGCAGACCGCCGCGAAGGGGCGCTGCGAGAGATCCAGCGAGGTGACCACGTCGTATTCGATCTTCGCGCCCATTTCGGCGGCGTGGGCGGACATGCGCTCCATGAGGGCGGGGCCTTCGACGCGGGCGTCTCCGGGCCAGTTCTCGACGTCGCTGGTGATGGTGAGCTGTCCGCCCGGCTGCATCCCGGCGATCAGCACCGGCTCCAGCATGGCGCGGGCGGCGTAGACGGCGGCGGTGTAGCCGGCCGGACCCGATCCGACGATCAGGGTTTTCACGGCGATGGGCGAGGACATGGAGATTTCCCGATCAAGGCGCGCTCCGGGCTTGCGGCTCCGGGAGGGCGCGGGACGTCAAGGCGAGGATGTCGCCTGATCATATATGGGGGGCGCGGCGGCGCTCAAGCGGGAAGCGCGGCGGCCTCCTGCGGCGCGGGGAGATGGTGGGCGGTGAGGGGATCGAACCCCCGACCCTCTCGGTGTAAGCGAGACGCTCTTCCGCTGAGCTAACCGCCCTCCTGAGCCCCTCCGATCCGGGCGGATCATCCGTGAGGGCTCCCTGTCCTGATCGGCCTGTCCTGATCGGCCGCGCGGCCTGCGCGGCCGCCGCGCCAGGGGCGCAGCCGAGGCCTTCCCGCATCAGCCGGGAGGCTTGCGCTCCTGAAGCGGCGCGTCGGTCCGCGCGGGCGCTCCGCCCGCAACGAAGCCGCCGCAGAGGGCTCTGCGGCGGCCTCTGGCCGCGTCGGCGCGGGTCTCAGGCGTTGAGCGAATCCTTGAGGCTCTTGCCGGGCTTGAAGCGGGCCTGTTTCGAGGCCTTGATCTCGATGGTCTCGCCCGTGGAGGGATTGCGGCCCGAACTGGCGGCCCGCTCGGCGACGACGAAGGAGCCGAAGCCCAGCAAGCGGACTTCCTCTCCCTTCTGGAGCGCCTCGGAGATGAGGGCGAGGGTCGCGTCCAGGACCTCGGCGGCTTGCGCGTTCGTGACGCCGGCGCGCTCGGCGACTCCGGCGACGAGTTCTTTCTTGTTCACGCTTTCAGGCCTCTTGCTGATGCAAACGACGAATATGGTAACGAATCGAGCTTGAAGGTCAAAGCAAAAGCGGCCCCGAAGGGCCGCTTCACGTCTTTTGAGCGAGGTTCAGGCGTTGAAGTTGCGCGGAGCGCCGCCTTCCTCGCCGCCGGAGCGGCCATAGGAGGCGCGTTCGGCGGCTTCCTGATCGGCTTCGCTCCATTCGATGGGCTCGGGGTGGCGCACGAGCGCCGCATCGAGAACCTGCGTCATGGTGGAGACCGGGATGATGGTCATCCCTTCCTTCACGTTGGCGGGGATCTCGATGAGATCCTTTTCATTCTCCTTGGGGATGAGGACGGTCTTGATCCCGCCCCGCAGCGCCGCGAGGAGCTTCTCCTTGAGTCCGCCGATGGCCAGCACGTTGCCGCGCAGCGTGACTTCGCCGGTCATCGCCACGTCCTTGCGGACGGGCACGCCCGTCAGCACCGAGACGATGGCCGTGGTCATGCCGACGCCCGCCGAAGGGCCGTCCTTGGGGGTCGCGCCCTCGGGCACGTGGACGTGGATGTCCACCTTCTCGAAGAGCGGCGGCCGGATGCCGTATTTGGGCGCCTGAGCCCGCACGTAGCTGGCGGCGGCCTCGATCGACTCCTTCATGACCTCGCCGAGCTTGCCGGTGGTCTTCATGCGGCCCCGGCCGGGCAGACGCAGGGCCTCGATGGAGAGCAGTTCGCCGCCCACCTCGGTCCAGGCCAGCCCCGTGACCACGCCCACCTGATCCTCCTGCTCGGCGACGCCGTAGCGGAAGCGCGCCGGGCCCAGCAGCGTCTCGAGATCCTTCGGCTCGACCTTCACCTCCTTGAGCTTCTCGCGGAGGATGCGGGTCACGGCCTTGCGGCAGAGCCGCGCCATCTCGCGCTCGAGGTTGCGCACGCCCGATTCCCGGGTGTAGAGCCGGATCACGTCGCGCAGGGCTTCGTCCGAAAGATGGAACTCCTTCGGCTTCAGGCCGTTGGCCTCGATCTGCTTGGGCAGCAGGTGCTTGCGGGCGATCTCGACCTTCTCGTCCTCGGTGTAGCCCGAGAGCGAGATCACCTCCATGCGGTCCAGCAGGGGCCGGGGCATGTTGTAGGTGTTGGCCGTGGTCACGAACATCACGTTCGAGAGGTCGTAATCGACCTCGAGGTAATGGTCGTTGAAGGTCGAGTTCTGCTCCGGATCCAGCACCTCGAGCATGGCCGAGGCGGGATCTCCGCGGAAGTCCTGGCCCATCTTGTCGATCTCGTCGAGCAGGATGAGCGGATTGCTGGTCTTGGCCTTGCGCAGGGCCTGGATGATCTTGCCCGGCATGGAGCCGATGTAGGTGCGCCGATGGCCGCGGATCTCGGCCTCGTCGCGCACGCCGCCCAGCGAGATGCGGATGAACTCGCGGTTCGTCGCCTTGGCCAGCGACTTGCCCAGCGAGGTCTTGCCCACGCCCGGAGGACCGACGAGGCAGAGGATCGGCCCCTTCAGCTTGGTCTTGCGCTGCTGCACGGCCAGATATTCGAGGATGCGCTCCTTGACCTTCTCCAGCCCGTGATGATCGGCGTCGAGGATCTTCTCCGCGGCGTCGAGGTCCTTCTTGACCTTGGAGTTCTTGCTCCACGGAATCCCGAGCAGCCAGTCGAGGTAGTTGCGCACCACGGTGGCTTCGGCGGCCATGGGCGGCATCTGGCGGAGCTTCTTGACCTCGGCGAGCGCCTTCTCGCGGGCCTCCCTGGAGAGGGCCGTGGCTTCGATGCGCTTTTCGAATTCGCCCGCTTCGTCGCGGCCGTCCTCGCCCTCGCCGAGCTCGCGCTGGATCGCCTTCATCTGCTCGTTGAGGTAATACTCGCGCTGGGTCTTCTCCATCTGCCGCTTGACGCGCGACTTGATCTTCTTGTCCATCTGCAGGACGCCGATCTCGTTGGCCATCAGACCATAGATGCGCTCCATGCGCTCCGAGACCACGAGGGTCTCGAGCAGGGACTGCTTCTCGGAGATCTTGACCAGCAGATGCGCCGCCACCGCGTCGGAGAGCCGACCCGGATCCTCGATCTGGAGGATTCCGGCCGCCGCCTCCTGAGGGATGTTGCGGTTCAGCTTGGCGTATTTGTCGAATTCCTCGGCGAGCGTGCGCGTGAAGGCGGCCGCGGCCTCGGGATCGCCGACGCTCTCTTCGAGCGTCTCGACTTCGGCTTCGTAGAAGGCTTCGTTCTCGACGAAGCGGCGGATGCGCGCGCGGCTCCGGCCTTCGACCAGCACCTTGACGGTGCCGTCGGGCAGCTTCAGGAGCTGGAGCACGGAGGCGATCACGCCGGTCTGATAGATGTCTTCGGGCGTGGGATCGTCGTTGCCCGCCTCGCGCTGGGTGGCGAGCAGGATCTGGCGATTGTCGCGCATGACGCTTTCAAGCGCCCGCACCGACTTCTCGCGCCCGACGTAGAGCGGCGCCGCCATGTGCGGAAAGACCACGATGTCGCGAAGAGGCAGGACGGGATGACGGGAGACCGTCGGAGATGAGCTGTCGGTCATGTCTTTTCCTGATGGGCGAACCGGCGTGGCCCCAGGATTGGCGGCCGCAGCGGCTCCCGCGATGCGATGTCGTCATAAATGGCTTGGCCCGAGGGGATTTTCAAGCGGGCAGGGGAAGCCCCCCGCAAGAAGCCTCCGGCGGCCCGGGAAGGGCGTCCAGGCCCCGGCGCGGCCCTCCCTAGAGGCTGGCGACGATGCTGGCGGCGCTTCCGGCGTGTCCGGCGATTCCGGCGCGCGGCAGGATCCTGTCAATCTTTTCGGGAGAGGATTCCGCAGGGGATCTTCAGGCGGGGGTCTTCAGGGGGATCTTCGGGCGAAAACCGGCTCCGGAAGTCATGAACGATGTTCATGATCCTTGAGTCCGGCGCGCGGATCGCCTATATCTGCGGAAATGCGCGGAGGATGCGCTCCTTCCGTAGGCGTCGTGGGGTGAGGAGCTTGCAGATGAAACGCTCGAAGGCCGTGCATCTTCTGTATCTGGGGATCGCCGCGACGGCGCTTCAGGGCTGCGGCGAGGACGAACGCCCCAGAGGCTACGTCGAGGCGCCGACCGTCCAGACGGTGGCCACGGGCGAAGGCGCCTATTTCTCCATGCAGGAATGTCTGACGCGCTTCGATCAGGCGCTCTGCGACGAATCCGCCGCCGAGGCCCGCGCCGAACACGCGCAGAACGCGCCGAAATTCTCCAGTCAGGAATCCTGCGAGGCCTTCTCCGGCCCCGGCATGTGCGAGGCCGCGCCCCAGACGGCCGGCGCCTCTTCGGGCGGCTCCTCCTTCATGCCGATGCTGATGGGCTTCATGGTGGGCCGCGCCATCGGCAACATGAGCAACTCCGGGCGCGGCTATTACGCGGGGCCTCCGGCGGGCTGCGACCGCTACGGCGCGCAGCCCCGTCTGAACGGCGCGAATTGCGCGCCTCCTGCGCGCAGCGGCGGCGGCGCGGGCGGCGCCCATGTGGGCTCGGTCTTCTCGACGAGCCGCGCGGGCCGCGACGCGCCCTTCTCCGGAGCGGCGGCCATGACGGCGGCCAGGGCGCCGGTGGGGGCCGTGGCCGATTCCCGCGTGATCGGCTCCACTCCGGCGACGGTGCGCGCTCCGGCCACCACGCGGGTCGTCTCGACGCCCGCCGCCCGACCCGCCGGGACCAGCACCACGCGCGGCGGCTTCGGCTCCACGGGCCAGAGCCGGGGATGGTTCTCCGGCTCCTGAGGCCCGCCGCTCCGAGACGTTTCCCCCAGACATCCAAGGAGCGCGCCCATGCGCCGCGTCCGCACTCCCGCCCGTCCCGACTGGATGGAGAAGGCCGAAGCCGTCGGCTTCACCTATCACACCGAGGGTCTGCCGCCCGAACTGCGCAATCCCAACGGCTCCTGGTGGTTCGAGGACGCCGCATGGGAGTTCACGGCCGACGAGATCGACGTGCTGGAGGAGGCCGCCGAGGAGCTGCACCGGCTCTGTCTTTCGGCGGTCTCGCGGGTGGTGCATGACGAGGAGCTCATGGCGCGCTTCGCCATCCCCGAGCCCTTCCGGCCCTGGATCCGGCGTTCCTGGGAGCGCGACGACCCCTATCTGATCGGGCGGATGGATCTGGCCTTCGCGCCCGGCGCCCCCGGCCTCGACGCTCCGAAGCTCATCGAATACAACGCCGACACCCCCACCACCACCATCGAGACCGCCGTGATCCAGTGGCGATGGCTTCAGGACGTGAAGCCCGGCATGGATCAGTTCAACTCGCTGCACGAGAAGATCATCGAGCGCTTCGAGTGGATCGGCGGCTTCATGCCCCGCGGCGAGGTCATGCATTTCTCCGGCATGCTCGAAGAGGAGGAGGAGGCGCGCCACATCATGTATTACATGGATCTCGCCGAACAGGCCGGGATCAAGACGCGCAACACCTCGATTTCGGCCATCGGCTGGGACGCCGCGCGCAAGCGCTTCGTGGACCTCAACGAAGAGCCGATCCGGCGCTGGTTCAAGCTCTATCCCTGGGAATGGCTCATGGCGGAGGAGTTCGGCGTCCATCTGCTGGAGGACACGCTCCGGGTGATCGAGCCGCCCTGGAAGGCGATCCTCTCGAACAAGAACCTGCTGCCGCTGCTCTGGGACACCTTCCCGGATCATCCGAACCTCCTGCCCGCCTTCTGGACGCAGGATGCGCGGCTCGGTCAGTCCTACGTCAAGAAGCCGGTCTTCGCCCGCGAGGGCGCGAACGTCCGCATCGTGCGCGACGGCCGCGTGCTGGAGGAGACGGCGGGGCTCTATGGCGAAGGCGCCTACATCTGGCAGGCTCTGGCCGACATCCCCGAATTCGACGGCGTGCGGCCGATCCTCGGAGCCTGGCTGGTCGGCGACAAGGCGGCGGGCATGATCGTCCGCGAGACCGACCGGCGCATCGTCAAGGGCGGCGACCGCGTGGCGCCGCACTGGTTCGTCCCGCGCCCCGAAGAGGGGGAAGGCGTCGCCTGAGGGATCAGCGATGAGGCGCGGGGGCCTCGCGGCCGCGCATCTCGCGCGCCGAGAGGATCGGCGCCTCGACCTCCAGCCGCGCGCCCGACTCGAAGATCAGCGTGAGCGGCGCCTCGCCGCCCGCCTCCAGAGGCCCCGTCAGGCCGATCAGCATGACATGGGCGCCGCCCGGCGCGAGGATCGCCGTGCTCCCTGCGGGCAGAGCCAGGCCCTCGGCGAGCTTGTCCATGCGCATCACGCCTTCGGGAGTCGTCAGGGTGGCGTGGAGTTCGGCGCGTTCGGCGCGGGGGCTCTCGACGCCGATCAGCCGATCCTCTCCGGCTCCGCCGCGCAGCGTCAGATAGACCGCGCCCGTGCGGGCGCCGGGGGGCGTCGCGCGGGCGTAGGCGTCATGGGCCGAAACGCCCTCCGCCAGAGCGGGCGGGGCCCAGCTCAGGACCGAAGCGGCGAAGGCGAGGCGGAACAGGCGCATCGGAAGGGCTCCAGAGTTCAGGAGACCGCGGGCGCGGCCTCGGCGGGGTCCATGTGGACGATCACGTCGGCGTCCGGCCAGATCCTGAGGATCGCGGCCTTGAGGCTCCGGGCGCGTTCATGGGCGTCGTGCAGGCTGAGGGCGCCGTCAAGCTCGATGTGGATCTGGATGAAGCGCCGTCCGCCGGAACGCCGCGTCTTGAGGTCGTGCCAGCCGCGCAGGACCGGATCTCCGGCGCAGAGCGCCTTGACCCGCTCCAGATCCTCTTCGGGCAATTCGCGGTCCATCAGCCCGCTGAGCGCCTCGCCGCCCACGCCCCAGACGCTGCGCAGCAGGATCCCCGCCGCCAGCAGCCCCACGGCGGGATCCACCCAGCCCGGCCCGCCCAGCCCGATGATCCCCAGCGCGAGGATCGCGCCGAGCGCGGGCAGAAGATCCGACACGTAATGCAGCGAATCCGCCGCCACCACCAGCGAGCCGGTCTTCTTCACGACCTGGCGCTGGAACAGCACCAGCGCGCCCGTGACCAGGATCGCGAGGACCATGGCCGCCAGCCCCTCGGGGGCGGCCTGAAGGGGGGCGGGCTCCAGCAGGCGTTGAATCGAGCGTCCGCCGATCAGCACCGCCGAGATCAGGATCAGCGCCGATTGCGCCAGAGCCGCCAGATCCTCCGCCGAGGCGTGGCCGAAGCGGTGGTCTTCGTCGGGGGGGCGCTGGGCGTAGAGGATGGCGGCGAAATTCGCGCCCGAACTCACCACGTCGAGGGCCGAATCCGCCAGCGAGGCGGCCACCCCGAGCGAATCGGTCCGGATCCAGGCCCAGGCCTTCAGGGCGGTCAGGCCGAGCGCCACCCCCACCGAGACGGCGCCCGCGATCCGGACGAGTCGCCCATGCCGAACATCGGTCGGGGCGGGATTCGGAGAATTTACGCTCTCTGGCATTCGCTGGCTCCAGCGGGGCTGAAAGGCTTCTGCGGAAGGTTAGCTATATGTTTGCAGGGCTCCCGCGCAAGGAAGTCGAAAGGAAACTTGCCCCAGGATGATCCGAAGTCCCTGCTGAGACCGGCGGGCGCTTGTCTGGTCGGGAGGCCGCCCAATGACCCATGCGACGACCCATTCCTTCGCCGCCTTCGCGTTGCTCGACGCGCCGAAGCCGCTTGACCTCTCGGCTCTGGCCGAGGCCCTGAAACGGCGCAGACCCGCGCTGGCTCAGGGGATCTCCGCGGAGTCGGCGCCCGCCTGGCATCTGCGCATCGGCGGCGGAGCCGTGGCCGTCACGCCCGTGGCCGCGCCCATCGCGGGGCTGAAGCTCGGCCCCGGAGCGCCTGCGAAGCTCATCCGCCATCAGGCCCATGTGGTCGCCGCGACCCTCTCCAGCAGCGGCGATTCCCGTCAGGACGCCCTGATGCTCAGCTACGTCATGGCCGAGCTCTGCCGTCAGCAGGGGGCGCGGGGCGTCTACTGGCCGACCTCGGGCGCCTTCGCGCCCGCCGACCACTTCGTCGAGAAGACCGAGGCCGCGGATTCCTGGCCGACGGACATCTGGCTGCGCATCAGCGTGCTGGCCCAGCCCATGCGCGAGGATCCCCGCCGCACCGGATACGGCGTGCGCACGCAGGGTCTGCTGCCGTTCTTCGGCTACGAGCTGGACATGCCCGCCTGGAAGGAATCGGCGGGCGTGGACCGCGCGGCGCGTCGGGCGGCGCAGGTGGCCTCCTATCTCTTCGCGAAGGGCGGCGGCGTGCAGGACGGCGACACTCTGGATTTCGGCGAACCGGCCTGGCGTCTGCGGGCGCGTCTGGTGCGCCAGGGGGCGGCGGCCTCCCTGCGGCTGGTGCCCGAAGCGCGCCCCGCCGCCTGATCCTCCTGCGAGGCCCGGACGAAACAACCCGCGACGCCTGGGCGCCGCGGGTTTTCTCATGCGGGTCAGACGGCTCAGAGTCCGGCGGTGCGGATCGGGCCCGAGCCGCCCGAAGGCGCGAAGCGGTAATGGCCCACCGGCGGCGAGAGGAAGAGCATGTTCTCCTCCTTCACGCCCGCGCCGATGTTGTGGATGATGTAGGGGACTCCGGTGCGCTCGTCGCGCTTGTCCGAGACGATGCCCATATGCGGCTGAGTCCCGCTGATGCGCCAGCTCACGATGTCGCCGGGCTGGTAATCCTGCGGATTGCGGGTCGGGGTGAGGTTCTGGGCGTGGCGCTCCAAGAAGGCCTCCATGTTCACCACGCGGCGATGGTCGATGTTCGGATCCGGCTCCTTGAGGCCGTAGATCTCGGCGCTGGGGTAATAGGAGAAGGCCTGACGCATGTCCTCATGCACCATCTGCTGGAAGTCGAAGCCCATCTGCCGATAGGCCCGCACCAGAACGTCGGTGCAGACGCCGGTGTCTCCCGGCACGTCGCCCCAGGGATAGGCGATCTTCACATAGGCGCCGTCGTAGCGGACGGGGCTGCGCGTCTGGGCGCGGGCGGCCTCCACGAGGCGCGGGCCCATCCCCGGATCGAAGCCGAAGCCGCGCGCCGGAGCCGCAGGACCAAGGCTCGCCACCCGGCGCAGCTCCTCCGGCGCGGGCGCGGAGAGGTCGCCCTCGGCGGTGCGGTAGCGCCCGGCCCGACGCGGACCGGCCGAGGCCGTCGCGGAGCCGCCCGAAGCCTGGCCGTCGGCGCGGTCGCGCACGGGCGCCATCTCGCCGGGGCGGCGCGGACCGCCCGGAAGGGCGCTCTCCGGCGCGGCGTAAGCGTAGCTCGGGGCGGCGGAGGCGTAGCTCGGCGCGGCGTAAGCATAGCTCGGGGCGGGGGCCTGGGGGGCGAAGGCCGGAGCGTCGTAGGTGGGGATGCGCGGCGGGGCGGGCTGATGAACCGGAATCAGAGGCTGCGGCGCATGGATCGGCGCGGGGGCGCGCGCCGTCGGGGCGTCGTAGGTGGGGATGCGCGGCGCGGCCGCGACCTGGTGGACCGGAGCGGGCGCCCGGGCGGCGGGCGCCTCGTGGAGGGGCGCAGGCCCCCGCCGCACGGCGGGATCATGGACCGGAGCCCCGGGCGTGGCGGCGGCGGTCTGGGGCGCGGGGGCCTCGACGGGCGTGGTCGCCCCGGCGTTCAGGCCGGGCGGCGACGTCCGGGGCGCGGCGGCCCCTCCCGACGGGCCATGCGCGCAGCCGGCGAGGCTCAGGGCGGCGGCGGCGAGCGCCGCATAGCGCGGAAGCGTCATGAAAGAGAGTCCCTCGTCATACGAATGCCGTTTCGAAGGCTTCGCCCGGAACGTCCGGCGGGCGAGGCCCCAGAGGTCGAACAGGGTCGCGCTTGTGATCCGAAGGGCGATTCTCCGCGCCTGATCCGGGCCGCGCTCTAGGCTTTACACGGGCTCATTCTGGATTTCATGCCCAAACTTACCGTTACCAGAAGGCGCCGTCAGCTGTCCGGAGGGCGCGCCGGATCTTGCATCCCCGCTTTCGCCCGCCAGCGGATTGTCGCATGATGGGACGGAGCAGCCTTGAGGAGCCCGACGCCATGCCGCCCCCTCCGCCTTTCCTTCCCCTCGCCCGCGCCGCCGGAGCCCTGGTTTTCGCCGCGCCGGGAGAAGGAAGAGCCGGAGCTCCCCCTCAGGGCGGCCCGCCGGGGAGAACCGCCGCGCCGAATCCCGAAACGATCCGCACGCGCCATCGGGCGCCGAACGGCGCTCCCCTTTTCGTGAACAGGCTGATCGAGTCGGCTTCGCCCTATCTGCGCCAGCATGCGCATAATCCGGTCGACTGGCGGCCCTGGTCGGAGGCGGCCTTCGCCGAGGCCAGGGCGCGCGGCGTGATGGTCTTCCTCTCCATCGGCTACGCCAGCTGCCACTGGTGCCACGTGATGGAGGAGGAATCCTTCGACGACGAGGCCGTCGCCGGGGTGCTCAACCGCGATTTCGTGCCGATCAAGGTCGACCGCGAGGAGATGCCCGACCTCGACGCGCAATATACGGCGGCTGCGGCGCTCTTCTCGGGGCGGGCGGGCTGGCCGAACAATCTGCTGATCGTGCCCGACGGAGCCTGGCCCGCCATGGCCTTCTCCTATCTGCGCAAGGACATGCTCATGCGGGCGCTGCAGGCGGCCCTGCAGGAATGGGGACGTCCGGAGCGGCGCAAGATCATCCTCCAGCAGGCCCGGCAGCTCGGCGAGGCCGCCCGGGACACCGCGCTCAAGCGTCCGGCGCCCGCGCCCCTCGGCCCCGAGGTCTTCGACGCGGCGGCGGATGGAATCGCGCGTCAGGCCGATCCCCTGCACGGCGGATTCGGACAGGGCGAGAAATTCCCCAATGAAGTCGTGAGCCGCTTCCTGCTCGATTCGGCGGCCCGTCGCCCCGGACGCACCCCCGCCCTCGACGCCGCGACCTCCCTGCTCAAGGCGATCCTCGCGGGGGGCGTCCACGACCAGATCGGCGGCGGCTTCCACCGCTACGCCGTGGATCGCGACTGGCGCACGCCGCATTTCGAGAAGATGCTCCACACCCAGGCGCTGATGATCCGTTCGCTTCTGGCGGCTCAGGCTCTGGAGCCCGATCCCCTCTGGGAGCGCGCGATGAAGCGGACGCTCGCCTTCGTGGCGCGCGAGATGACGTCGCCGGAGGGCGTCTTCCATTCGGGGCTCGACGCCGATTCGCGCGATTCCTCGGGCAAGATGGAGGAGGGCGCCGCCTATCTCTGGCGCCCGCAGGAGGCCGAAGCGGCGCTGGGCTCCATGCCGGAATCCGAGAAGCGCCATGTGCTCTCGACCCTCGGGCTTCTGACCCAGCCGCGCCTCGCCGGAGGCGTGACGCCTCATCTCGATCCGCGCGCGCGCATCGACTTCCCCCGCCTCGACCCCGCTCTGGACCGGTTGCTCGCCGCCCGCAGGACGCGCCCCGCGCCCTTCGTGGACGACAAGGCCCTGATCGGCTGGAACGGCCTGATGATCCGCGCCCTGGCGGAATATTCCCTGGCGATGGATTCGCCCGCCGAAGCGGCTCTGGCCGACCGCGCGGCGCAGATCCTCTGGGCGCGGGGGCGCAATCCCGACGGCTCCCTGGCGCGGGGCCTGATGAACGGACGCCCCTTCGGACTCGGCACGGTGGAGGATTACGCCCATCTCGGGCTCGGCTTCGTGGCGCTGCACGACGCCATGCGCGATTCCCGCATCCTCTCGGCGGCGGAGACCCTCGGCGACATGCTGTGGCGCGGCGCCTTCCATCCGGATCACGGGCTTCTGGCGGCGCCTGCGCCGCTCGGGCCGCATATCGACGCCCGCGACATGGGCGCGCCCTCCGGCAACGCCGCCGCCATCGAGCTTTACGCCCTGCTGGCGCGGCGGACCTCGAAGCCCGAGAACCAGAAACGCGCCGAAACCCTCTCGCGGGCGATCTCGGGCTCCATCAACCACGAGGCCGGCGCCCATACCGAAGCCATGACCGCGACGCGCATCCTGCATCAGGGCGAGACGGGCCCCATGCGGGCGCTCTTCCAGGGGCGGCTGACGCTCTGGGCGCGGCGCGACGGGGATCTGCTCAAGATCGACCTCGAAGCCTCGCCGGGATGGACCTGGAACGATCCGCCTCCGGCGCTGACCGGGCAGGGGGTGGGGCCGGTCTCGACGGAGCGTCATGGGCTTTCGGCGCGGGTCCGGGGGCCGGGGCTGGCGGTCCTGAACCTCCAGCTTTGCGGCGAGGGGCGCTGTCTGCCGACCGAAACCGCCGCGTTCCGCCTCGGCTGAGAGCGCCCCCGTCGCCCGGAAGGATCAGGCCCGGCCGGAGGCGGCGGCGTTCAGCGCGGCCTTGAGCTTCGCGCCATGGCCTGCGGGCGCCGCCAGAGCCTCGGCGAGAAGCTCGGCCTCCAGAGCGGCGATTCCGGCGCGGGGCGGCGCGGCCTCGACCAGCCCCAGGGCCTGAGCCTCCGTTCCGCCGAGCCTCCGCCCTCCGAGGAGCAGCCATTTCGCCCGACCCGTCCCCACGAGCCGCGTCAGCCGCGCGAGGTCTGAGGCGGGGGGGATCACGCCGCGCCTCAGGGCCGGATAGAAGGCCGAGGCCTCCGCCGCCAGAATCCGCAGATCGCAGGCCAGAGCCAGAGCCAGGCCGCCTCCGGCCACGGTGCGCTCCATGCGGGCGATGGTGAGTTGCGGCAGGGCGGCCAGGGCGTCGGTGGTGAGGGTCCAGTCCGCGATGAAGGCGCGCATGGCGTCTTCGTCTCCGGCCATGGCGGTCACCTCCTCCAGATCGGCGCCCGAGCAGAAGGCCTTCTCGCCCGCGCCTTCGAGCACCACCGCCCGCACCTCCGCGCGTCCGGCGAGCGCGGCGCAATGGGCGCGGATCAGCGCGCGCTCGCGCGGGCCGACGGCGTTGGCCTTGTCGGGGCGGTTGATCGTGAGGCGCGCGACGCCCTCGGCGACGACGCAGGGCAGGGTCTCGGACATGAGGGCTCTCCTGAGCGCGATCCGGAAAACCGGGTGAAGCGCGCGACCGGACGAAAGCCCGGAGCCTCCGGCCGATCAGGCGCGACCGGACAGGGCTTCAGGGCGGCGGGCTTCCCCTATGCCGCAAAACCGGCGCATGAAAAAGCCCCCCGCCTTGCGGCGGAGGGCTGATCGCGCCTTCCTTCCGGAAGAAGCTCAGTGCCCCATGATCTGGCTGAGGAAGAGCTTCGTGCGCTCGTTCTGCGGATTGTTGAAGAACTCCTCGGGCTCGTTCTGCTCGACGATCTGGCCGCGGTCCATGAAGATCACGCGGTTGGCCACCTTGCGGGCGAAGCCCATTTCGTGGGTCACGCAGATCATGGTCATGCCTTCCTCGGCGAGGTCGACCATGGTGTCGAGCACCTCCTTGATCATCTCCGGATCGAGCGCCGAAGTGGGCTCGTCGAAGAGCATGATCCTCGGGTTCATGCAGAGCGAACGCGCGATGGCCACGCGCTGCTGCTGTCCGCCCGAGAGCTGGCCCGGATATTTATGGGCCTGGTCGGGGATCTTCACGCGGCTGAGGAAGTGCATGGCGCGCTCCTCGGCCTGGCGCTTGGGCATCTTGCGGACCCAGATGGGCGCCAGCGTGCAGTTCTCCAGGATGGTCAGATGGGGAAAGAGGTTGAAGTGCTGGAAGCACATGCCGACCTCGCGGCGGATCTCGTCGATCCGCTTGAGGTCGCCGGTCAGCTCGATCCCGTTGACCACGATGCTGCCCGACTGATGCTCCTCCAGCCGGTTGATGCAGCGGATCAGCGTCGATTTCCCCGAGCCCGAAGGCCCGGCGATCACGATGCGTTCGCCGCGGTTGACGGTCAGGTTGACGTCGCGCAACACGTGGAACTGTCCGTACCACTTGTTCATGTTCGTGATCTGGATCACCACGTCGTCGGAGACCTGCATCTGCGGGCGGTCGAGGTCCGGTTTTTCAATGGAGACGGTCATCTTGCTCTCCCGAAATCAGCGCGCGTGCCCACGCCGCAGCTTCTTCTCCATCGACATGGAGTAGCGCGACATGAGGAAGCAGAACACGAAGAAGATCGCCGCCACCACCAGATAGCCGGTCGGACGGGTCACGGGCGTGGCCCAGGAGCTGTCGGCGAAGGTCGAGCTGACCTGTCCGAGCAGATCGAACATGCCGATGATCGAAACCAGCGTCGTGTCCTTGAACAGGCCGATGAAGGTGTTCACGATGCCCGGGATCACCAGCGTCAGGGCCTGAGGCAGCACGATCAGCCGCGTGGTCTCCCAGAAGCTCAGGCCGAGCGACTGGGCGCCCTCGGTCTGGCCCTTGGGGATCGCCTGGAGCCCGCCGCGCACCACCTCGGCCATGTAGGCCGAAGCGAAGAGCGTCACGCCGATCAGCGCCCGCAGCAGATCGTTGAAGCTCGTGCCCGGAGGCAGGAAGAGCGGCAGCATCACCGAGGACATGAACAGCACGGTGATCAGAGGCACCCCGCGCCAGAACTCGATGAAGGCCACCGAGAGGATCTTCACCGCCGGGAGCGTCGAGCGCCGCCCGAGGGCCAGCAGGATCCCCAGAGGCAGCGAGGCCGTGATGCCCGTCAGGGCCACCACCAGCGTGACCAGCAATCCGCCCCAGTCGCGGGTCGTGACCTGGGTCAGGCCCCAGTCCGTCGTCGCCGCCAGGGCGAAGACGAGGATGTAGGCGAGGAAGAGCCCGATCCCCCAGAAGGCGCCGCTGAAGGCGGCGACCGCCTCGCCGCCGATCCCCCTGCGGCCCATCCAGCCGAGGCCCAGCAGGACCGCCGTGGCCAGAGGCCAGACGTACCAGAAGGTCTTCGGCGCCGAGAGCCCCGCGCCCGTCAGCAGCACGAAGGCCACCATCGGGAAGACCACCAGCATCAGCGCCGCCCCGAGCTTGCGGTAGGGCATCCTCGACCAGAGCGTCCAGACCAGCCCCAGCCCCAGCAGCAGGAAGACCAGATTCGGCCGCCAGAGCTCCGCCGCGGGATAGCGCCCGTAGATGAAGAGCTTGGCGTTGGCGGCCACATAGGGCCAGCAGGCCCCCACCGGAGAGCCGTTGGGCAGAAGTCCGCCCTGGGCCTCGGTGAGGCAGGCCTCGCGGCGCGCGCCGGTCGGGTTGGACCAGACGCCGTCGACGAGCACGAACCTGATCAGGCCCCAGATCTGCGAGACGCCGAACCACAGCAGGAAGACCGTCAGCAGGATCATCAGGATCGAGCGGACGCTCGATCCGACGTCCGAGAAATCGGTCATCGAATCGAGGAAGTTGCGCCGCGCCCAGCCGTAGAGGCCCGTGGTGTTGGCCGGAGGCGGCAGGATGGGCGCGTCCTCGGTGCGCACGTAGGCGACGCTTCGGGGGGCGTGAGGAGAAGAAGTCATGTCATGTCCCCCTTACCGCTCGACCAGCTTCATCCGCGAATTCACGTAGTTCATGAACGCGGAGGTGATGAGGCTGAATGTGAGATAGACGAGCATCGCGATCACGATCAGCTCGATGGCGCGTCCGGTCTGGTTCAGCGAGATCTGCACCTGAGAGAAGAAGTCCGGATAGGCGATGGCCACGGCCAGAGAGGAGTTCTTCGTGATGTTCAGATATTGCGAGGTCAGCGGCGGGATGATCACCCGCAGCGCCTGAGGGATCACCACCAGCCGGAGATTCTTGCCCTGGCTGATTCCCAGGGCGTGCGCGGCTTCGGTCTGGCCCTTGTTCACGGCCAGGATGCCCGCGCGCACGATCTCGGCGATGAAGGCCGCCGTATAGAGCGACAGCGCAAGCCAGAGCGCGATGAGCTCCGGAATGAGCAGCATGCCCGAACCCTTCTGGAAGCCCCGGCGCAGCACCGGGCCGTCCTCGACGAAGTTCGCCGCCTCCCAGCGCAGGGGCGAGCCCGTCAGCAGGAAGACCAGAAGCGGAAGTCCGACGATCAGGCCGACCGCGCCCCAGAAGATCGGGAACTGCTTGCCCGTCGCGTCCTGACGCCGGCGCGCCCACCAGCGCATGACGACCGTCAGCGCCACCCCCAGCGCCACCGCCCAGAGCGTCGCGTCGAAGCCCGGCTGCGGCAGGGGATAGGGGCCGTAAAGCCCGGTGATGTTGAAGTGGAAGCTGTCCCAGAAGAAGGAGACCCTCCCGCGCGCGTCCGGCACCCAGGGGGCGCGCAGCGCGGCGAAATACCAGAAGAAGATCTGGAGCAGCAGCGGCGTGTTGCGCAGCAGCTCGACGTAGATCGTCGAGAAGCCGTACAGCACCGAATTGCTGGAGAGCCGGAACACGCCGATCACGAAGCCGACCACCGTCGCCGTGACGACGCCCAGAACGGCCACCAGAAGCGTGTTGATGAGCCCGACTTTGAGAACGTCGAGATAGGTGATGGCCCGGCCGGACACGTCCATCAGATAGGTGCCGAGCGTGGTGACGGTCTGAAAGCCGGGCGTGTTGCCGAGGAAGTCGAAGCCCGAGCTGATGTTGCGGGCCCGCAGGTTCGCCGTGGTGTTCTGCACGATCCAGGCGAAGAAGGCGATCACGGCGACGAGCAGGGCGACCTGGAAGAAGATCGAACGGACCTTCGGATCGTAGAGCAGGGAGCCTGCCGGGCGGGATGCGGCGCGCGTCGGTCCGGAAGATGGAGTCTCGGCGGAGGCGGTCATGATAACCTCCTTGTGTCTCTATGAAGTTGTCCCTCTGATGCGAAGACCGCGCCCTCCGGTCAGGAAGGGCGCGGGTCCCGGAGGCTCAGCGGACGGGCATGCCGTATTGCAGGCCGCCGTTCGTCCAGAGCGCGTTGGCGCCGCGCGCCAGCTTGAGCGGGGTGTCCGGGCCGACGTTGGCGTCGTAGACCTCGCCGTAGTTGCCGACCTTCTTGACGATCTGGTAGGCCCAGTCCTTGGGCAGGCCGATGGCGGCGCCGAAGTCGTCGCCGAGGCCGAGGAGGCGCTGGATCTCCTGGTTGCCCTGGCCCTGCGAGACCAGACCGGCCTGTTCGTCGCGGATCTGGTCGACGTTCTCCGAGGAGATCCCCAGCTCTTCGGCGTTGAGCATGGCGTAATGGGTCCACTTGACCACGTTCAGCCACTGCTCGTCGCCCTGGCGCACTGCGGGCCCGAGCGGCTCCTTGGAGATGATCTCCGGGAGGACCACGTGGCCTTCGGGATCGGCGAACTTCAGGCGTTCGGCCGCGAGGCCCGAGCGGTCGGTGGTGTAGACGTCGCAGCGTCCGGCCTCGTAGGCGGCGCCCACCTCGTCGGTCTTCTCGAAGGCGATCAGCTCGAAGGTCATGCCGTGCGAGCGGAAGTAGTCCGTCACGTTGAGCTCGGTGGTGGTGCCGGTGTTGGTGCAGATGCGCGCGCCGTCGAGTTCGGCGGCGGTGGTCACGCCCAGCGAGGTCGGGACCATCAGGCCCTGGCCGTCATAATAGTTCACGCCCGCGAAGATGATGCCCAGCTGCGTGTCGCGGGTCATGGTCCAGGTGCTGTTGCGCGAGAGCACGTCGATCTCGCCGGACTTCAGCGCCTCGAAGCGCTCCTTGGCCGAGAGCGTGCGGAAACGGACCTTGGTCGGGTCGCCGAAGACGGCCGCAGCCACGCCGCGGCAGAGATCGACGTCGATGCCGGAGAAATTGCCCGCGGAATCGGAGTTGGAGAAGCCGGGCAGACCCTGCGAGACGCCGCAGTCCAGGCGGCCCTTGCTCTTGACGGCGGCGAGCGTGGATCCCGAGCTCTGGGCGGAGGCGGGAGTCGAGGCGGCGGCGAACCCGAAGCCGACGGCCATGACGCCGCAGAGAAGATGACGAAGAGTCATTCTGAATGGACCTTTCCTGACGTTCTTTATGCCGCGCCGGTTCCGCAACCGCTTTGAAAGGGCTTTTCGCAGCGAGGTCGCTCCGGCGTCAGAGGTCAGGATGCCTCACTTCGTCGCGGGGAAGCAAGACTTGGCGTAAGAATTCCGTCATTTTTATCACCTTGCGCGAGACGGTCCTTCCGTCCCGCGCAAGGCGCCCTCAGGTCATCCTGCGGCTCAGCGGACCGGGATTCCGTATTGCAGGCCGCCTTCCGTCCAAAGCGCGTTGAGGCCGCGCGCGAGGCCCAGGGCGCCGCCGGGGCCATGGGGAGCGTCGAAGATCTCGCCGTAATTCCCCACCTGCCGGACGATCTGATAGGCCCAGTCCTTGGGCAGGCCGAGGGAGGCGCCGAAATCGTCGCCGAGGCCGAGCAGGCGCTGGATCTCCTGATTGCCCTGGCTCCGGGCGGCGAGGGCGGTCTGCTCCTCGCGGATCTGGTCGACGTTCTCCGAGGAGATCCCCAGCTCTTCGGCGTTGAGCTGGGCGAAATGGGTCCAGCGGGCCACGTTCAGCCATTGCTCGTCGCCCTGACGCACCGCCGGAGCCAGGGGCTCCTTCGAGATGATCTCGGGGAGGAGGACATGCTCCGCCGGATTGGCGAAGCGCAGGCGCATGGCCGCGAGGCCCGAGGCGTCGCTGGTGTAGACGTCGCAGCGCCCGGCCTCGTAGGCGGAGGCGGCTTCATCGGACTTCTCGAAGGCGATCAGCTCGAAGCCGAGGCCGTTGCGGCGGAAGTAATCGGTGATGTTCAGTTCGGTGGTGGTGCCGGTGTTGGTGCAGAGCCGCGCGCCGTCCAGCTCCGCCGCCGAGCTCACGCCGAGCGAGGTCGGGACCAGAAGCGCCTGACCGTCGTAATAATTCGTGGCGGCGAAGATCACGCCCAGCTGGGTGTCGCGCGACATGCTCCAGGTGGTCACGCGGGCGAGCACGTCCACTTCGCCCGACTTCAGCGCCTCGAAGCGCTCCTTGGAGGAGAGCGGCCGGAAGCGGACCTTCGCGGCGTCGCCGAAGACCGCCGCCGCGACGGCGCGGCAATAATCCACGTCGAGTCCGGCGTAGCTCCCGTCGGAGCCGGCCAGCGAGAAGCCGTCCAGACCCTGGGTGACGCCGCAGACCAGTTCGCCGCGCGCCTTGACCTCCCGCAGCGTGTCGCCGGAAGCCGCCCGGGCCTCCGGAGCGCCGAAAGCCAGACCGAAAACCAGCGCAGGAAGCGCGCAGCCGAGAAGCGATTTCATCTTGAACCCCGGATTCTGAGCGCGCCGGAGGCCTCCTTCGGGAAGCCGCGGCGCCACGTGGCCCGGACCTGACCCGAAACCGACCCGCGAGGCAACCCCGG
This sequence comes from Neomegalonema sp., assembly GCF_028688855.1. Lineage (GTDB taxonomy): Bacteria > Pseudomonadota > Alphaproteobacteria > Rhodobacterales > Rhodobacteraceae > Neomegalonema. Next base: position 34,368 of record NZ_JAQTXI010000005.1, read on the forward strand.
AGAACGGGATGAAGTTATTCGGGTCCCGCAAGAGTCCGCGCCCTCTTGCGGCGGGGCGGGATTTCTGAAACCCATGGCCTGCCCCTCCGAGGGGCTGAAGAGGGGCTGAAGAGGACAGGGGCCGAAGTGACGCAGATCTCCGCCATCGTGTTCGACGCCTTCGGCACGCTGATCGAGCCGCCCGCGCGGCGGATCCTGCCTTACGAGGCGCTCGCCCGGCGGATCGACCGTCGCGATCTGATGAAGCGGAATCTCTCCTACGACGCGCTGGCCGCCGAACTGGGCCTGCCGCCGCTGGCGCCGGAGGTCCGGGTGGAATGGGCCGCCGATCTCACGCGCTACAGGCTCTTCCCCGAGGTCGCGCCCCTGCTGGAGGCCTTGCGCGCCAGGGGGCTGAAGATCGGACTTTGCAGCAATCTCGCCTTCGAATACGGGCGGATCGTCCGTCGGCTTCTGCCGGATCTCGACGCCCGCCTGCTGAGCTATGAGGTCGGAGCGGTCAAGCCGGAGCCCGAGATCTATCAGGCGGTCTGCGCGGCCCTGAGGATCCGGCCCGAAGAGGCGCTCTTCATCGGCGACAGCCTCAGGGCCGACGTCGAGGGCCCGCGCGCCTTCGGCATGTCCGCCGCCCGGATCGAACGCGCGGGCGGACGCACGCTCTTCGACGTCCTCGCGGAGGCGGGGATTCCTCCGGAGCGTCCATGAATCGCATCAAGGGCTTGCGGCTCCGGGCGAACCCCGCGCCGCAAGGCCCTCACTCAGGAGAAGAACCATGAAGGACGCGACCAGAGCTCTGCGCGGCGGCCGGGATTCCAGAGCGCAGTTCGGAGCGGTGAATCCGCCGGTGGTGCGCGCCTCGACCTATCTCTTCGAAGGCTACGACGGGCTTCAGGAGGCCGAACGCACCCTGTCGGGCGAGGGGCTGACCTACGGCACCCACGCCACGCCCACCAGTCTGGCTCTGGAGCAGGCCCTCCGCGATCTGGAGGGCGGATTCCGCACGCGGCTTCAGCCTTCGGGGCTGCTGGCGATGACCGCGCCTCTGCTGTCCTTCCTTTCGGCGGGGGACCATCTGCTGATGACCGATTCCGCCTATGGCCCCACCCGGGCCTTCTGTCAGGGGACGCTGAAGCGTTTCGGCGTCGAGACCACCTTCTATGATCCGCTGATCGGCGGCGGAATCCGCGACCTGATCCGGCCGGACACGAAGGTCGTCTTCTGCGAGTCGCCCGGCTCATGGACCTTCGAGGTGCAGGACGTCCCCGCCATCGCCGAGGAGGCCCGCAAGCGCGGCGTCGTGGTCATGCTCGACAACACATGGGCTTCGCCCCTGTTCTTCAAGCCCTTCGAGCATGGCGTGGATCTCTGCCTCGCAGCCCTGACGAAATATGTCGGCGGCCATGCGGACCTCCTCATGGGCTCGGTGAGCTGCGCGGAGGCGGTCTATCCGACCTATCGGCGCGGACAACGCGAACTGGGGCTGGCGGTTTCGCCGGACGACTGCGCCCTCGCGCTGCGCGGGCTGCGGACCCTGCCGGTGCGGATGAAGGCCCATGAGGCGGCGGGTCTGGCTCTGGCGGACTGGCTCATGGGCCGTCCGGAGATCGCGGAGATCCTGCATCCGGGGATGCCCCATGATCCGGGCCACCGGATCTGGAAGCGCGATTTCCTCGGCGCTTCGGGGCTCTTCGGCGCGATCCTCAGGGAGGATCTGTCCTCGGAGGCCCATGTGAGGGCTCTGCTCGACGGGCTGGAGCTGTTCGGAATCGGCTATTCCTGGGGCGCCTTCGAGAGCCTGATCCTGCCGGTGGACCCCGTCGGCTCGCGCAGCGCGACGGCCTGGCCGCGCGAGGGCCGCGCCGCAGGGCGGCTGCTGCGCCTGCATGCGGGGCTTGAGGCGGTCGAGGATCTCAAGGCCGATCTCGAAGCCGGCTTCGCCCGCATGGCGAAGGTCTAGAGCGGGCTCCAGCGGAGCCGGCCAGGCTTCGCGTCGCGGACATGCGGCCACACGAGAAGTCGGAGCGTTTGAAGATCCGAGAGGATCGGAAGACGCTCCAGACGCCTCAGAGGCTGCGGCGGCGCGCGGCGGCGTGCATGGCCTTGTCCAGCGCCGTCAGCAGCGAGGCCCGGCTCAGCGGCTTGCAGACATAGGCGTTCATGCCCGCCGCGAGGCACTGGCGCTCGATGGCGGGATCGTCATGGGCGCTCAGGCCGATGATCGGCGTGTCGCGGGCGGGCGGCGGCGCGGCGCGGATGCGGCGCGTGGCTTCGAGGCCGTCGAAGACCGGCATCTCCAGATCCATCAGGATCAGGTCGAACCAGTGGCGGGTCGCCAGCAGCACCGCCTTTTCGCCGTCGGCGGCGACCATGGCCTCATGTCCCGAGGACTCCAGGATGGCCGAAGCAAGGATGGCGTTGGTCTTGTCGTCTTCGGCCAGCAGGATCTTCAGGCGCGAGGTCGTCATGGTTTTCCCCGATGGTGTCGGCGCATGCCTCGCCGCGCGGCGAGTCTGCGGAGAACTCCTGAAGGAAAAATTAAGCCGGGGACGTACGTTCAACCTAGCGCGCTTTTGGTCTCCTGGCCTTCCGGATAAGCTTCAGGCCGCCCGGGCCGGGCCGAGGCTGGCGTCGAGCAGCGCCTCGACATGCAGCGCGGTGGTGTCGTAGAGCGGCGCGCGGGTCTCGCCCGGCTTGAGCGCCATGCAGATCTCGGTGCAGCCGAGGATGAGCGAATCCGCGCCCTCCGCTTCGAGTCCGGCGGCGAAGTCCTGGAAGGCCCGGCGGGTTTCGGGCGTGACGATCCCCTGACAGAGCTCCTCGAAGATCGCGCGCTGGATGGCGGCGCGGTCCTGCGCAGGCGGGACCAGAGGCGCCAGACCCGCCGCGCGCAGGCGGTCGAGATAGAAGCTCTGCTCCATGGTGTAGGCGGTGGCCAGCAGGCCCGGACGGCGCCGCCCGTCGCGCGCGAGGGCCGCCGCCGCGGCGTCGCCGATGTGGAGGAAGGGGACCGTCAGAGCCTCCTGAATGGGCTCGGCGACCTTGTGCATGGTGTTGGTGGCGAGGGCGACCACTTCGGCGCCGGCGCCCTCCAGACGGCGGGCGATCCCGGCGAGGCGACGACCCGCCTCGTCCCAGTCTCCGGCCTTCTGCAGGGCGACGATCTCGGCGAAGTTCACCGACCAGAGCAGCACCGGCGCGCTGTTCAGTCCCCCGAGCCGGGCCCGCACGCCCTTGTTGAGCTGGTCGTAGTAAAGCGCGGTGGATTCGCAGCTCATGCCGCCGATCAGGCCGATGGTCTTCATGGACGCCTCCCTTATGCGTTCTTCGGATGATCAAATTCGATCTGCGCATAAGCGGGAGTCAAGAGCGATTTCGTTCCAGCGGCTCCGCGCGGAGGTCAGGAGGAGGCCTCCTTCTTCGGCGCGAGGAGCGCGCAGGTCGTCCAGATGACGCAGAGCTGAAGGAGGATGAGAGGCGTCCAGTGAACCTTGACGAAGGTGAAGATCGTCCAGCAGACGCCGACCAGCCAGAAGCGGTCGCGGGAGGCGAGGCGTCCCAGAGCGATCGTGACGACGATCAGAGCCTGATAGGCGAGGATGGTCACAGGGGCGCTCCTGAGGAAGAGGTCCGGCGTCGACCGGAGAGGAAGGGCGCCCCGCGCAGGGACGCCTGAATCTCACATCCCGGCGCGGCGGCGGCGCGCGGCGGGCATGGAGTCTTCGGCGCGGAAGAGCTCGGCGAGCTTTTCGGTCAGGGCGCCGCCCAGCTGCTCGGCGTCGGTGATGGTCACGGCGCGGCGGTAATAGCGCGTCACGTCGTGATTGATCCCGATGGCCACCAGCTCCACGGCGTTCTCGCGCTCGATCCGGCGGATCACGCCGCGCAGATGCTGCTCCAGATAATTCTGGGAGTTCGCCGACAGCGTGGAGTCGTCCACCGGGGCGCCGTCCGAGATCACCATCAGGATGCGCCGCTGTTCGGGGCGTCGCCGGAGCCGCTGGGCGGCCCATTCCAGAGCCTCGCCGTCGATGTTCTCCTTGAGCAGCCCCTCGCGGAGCATCAGCCCGAGATTGCGTCGCGCGCGCCGCCAGGGCTCGTCGGCGCTCTTGTAGACGATGTGCCGCAGATCGTTCAGACGCCCCGGATTGCGCGCCGGAAGCTTGCCTTCCTCGATCCACTTCTCCTTCGAGCGCCCGCCCTTCCAGGCGACCGTCGTGAAGCCGAGGATCTCGACCTTGACCTTGCAGCGCTCCAGGGTGCGGGCGAGCACGTCGGCGGAGATGGCCGCGATGGTGATCGGGCGGCCGCGCATGGAGCCGGAATTGTCGATCAGCAGCGTGACCACGGTGTCGCGGAACCTGGTGTCCTTCTCGATCTTGAACGAGAGGGGCGTCGTCGGGGTGGCCACGATGCGCGCCAGACGCCCGGCGTCGAGCATGCCTTCCTCGCGGTCGAACTCCCAGGCGCGGTTCTGCTGCGCCATGAGGAAGCGTTGCAGCCGGTTCGCCAGACGCCCCACGGCGCCTTTCAGCGGCTCCAGCTGCTTGTCGAGGAAGGCGCGCAGACGCTCCAGCTCGTCGGGCTCGCAGAGCTCGGCGGCGGGTTTGTCCATCTCGTCGAATTCGCGGGTGAAGATCTTGTATTCCGGCCCGCCGGAGCCCTGGGCCTCGGTCGGGGGCTGACGCGGCGGCGCGCCTTCGCGCGGGGGCGCCTCGCGACGTTCGTCGCCGCCTTCGGGCTCCATCTCCGCCGAGAGGGTGGCGGTGGAGTCCTCGGGGGCGTCCGGATCGGCGAGGACGTCGTCGAACTCCTCCTGCTCCGACCAGTCGGATTCGCCGCCGCGCTCCTGAGCCTCGGAATCCTCGGCGGAGTCGGGCTGCTCCTGGGGCTCTTCGGGTTCGGGGTCGGGATCGGGGCCGAGCTGGTCTTCGAGCCCCAGATCCTTGAGCAGCCGCCAGCTTTCGCGGGCGAAGGCCTCCTGATCGCCGAGCTTCGCGATCAGCCGGTCGAGCCCTCCGGCGGCGGGGCCTTCGAGCACCTCGCGCCAGAGGTCGTAGACCTTCCGCGCGCCCGGCGGCAGATCGCGCCCGGTGGCCCTGGCCCTCAGCGCCAGAGCGGCGGCGCGCTCCAGGGGGGCGTCGCCCTGAGAGGTGAATTCGCTCCAGCCCTTGCGGCGGGCGTCCTCGGCCAGCACGGCGTCGAGGTTGTCGGCCACGCCGGGCAGGGCCCGCCCGCCGAGCGCCTCGACGCGGGCGGATTCGAGGGCCTCGTAGATCTCGCGGGCCTTCTCGCCCTGAGGCAGGCGATGCTGATGCTTTCCGGCGTCATGGAAGCGCAGACGCAGCGCCGCCGCGTCGGCCCGACCGCGCGCGAGGGCCACCTCTTCGGGCTTGAGCGCCCGGCCGACGGCCCCGACGCCCGCCTTCATCCCGCCGTCGAAGGGGCCTTCGACGCCGCCGAAATTCAGCTCCAGCTCCGGTTCGAGGGCCAGGGCGCGCGTCGCCGACTGGAGGGCTTCGCGGAAAGGCTTGGTCGGGTCGCGGGTGCGGATCGAGGCCATGGCGCAGCCTCAGCCGAGATTGCGCGAGCGCGCGGCGGATTCGGGCAGATCCACGCCGAAGGCCTTCTGGTAGAACTCGGCCACGATGGCGCGCTCCAGCTCGTCGCATTTGTTGAGGAAGCTCAGCCGGAAGGAGAGCGCCGGATCCTTGAAGATCAGGTTGTTCTCGGCCCAAGTGAGCACCGTGCGGGGGCTCATGACGGTCGAGATCTGGCCGCCGATGAAGGCGTCCCGCGACTGCACCGCCACGGAGACCATCTGCGAGACCATCCGGCGGCCCTTGTCGTCCCGGTCGTAGTCGGGCAGCTTGGCGCGGATGATCCGGGCCTCCACGTCATGGTCGAGGTAGTTCAGCGCGGCCACGATGCTCCAGCGGTCCATCTGGCCCTGATTGATCTGCTGGGTGCCGTGATAGAGGCCGGTCGTGTCGCCGAGGCCGATGGTGTTCGCCGTCGCGAAGAGCCGGAACCAGGGATTCGGACGAATCACCTCGTTGGTGTCGAGCAGCGTCAGACGGCCTTCGGCCTCCAGCACGCGCTGGATCACGAACATCACGTCGGGGCGTCCAGCGTCGTATTCGTCGAAGACCAGAGCCACGGGGTTGCGCAGCGCCCAGGGCAGCACGCCTTCGCGGAAGGTGGTGATCTGCTTGCCGTCCACGAGCTGGATGGCGTCCTTGCCGATCAGGTCGATGCGGCTCACGTGGCTGTCGAGGTTGACGCGCACGCAGGCCCAGTTCAGCCGCGCCGCCACCTGCTCGATGTGGCTGGACTTGCCCGTGCCGTGATAGCCCTGGATCATCACGCGGCGATTATGCGCGAAGCCCGCCAGAATGGCGCGGGTGGTCTCCGGATCGAACTGATAGGAGGAGTCGCGGTCGGGCGTGAAGCGGTTGGGGCGCGAGAAGGCCGGAACGCGCCAGTCGATGTCCACCCCGAAGGTCTCGCGCACGTCCACGGTCGCATCGGGACTCAGGATCAGATCTTCGGCTCCGTCGGCCATGGCGCTCGGTCTCCTTGCATCGTTCGGCGGCGGACCTTCGCGCAGATTCGCCTGCGCCGCAAGGGGGGCGTCGGAAAGCCGCAAAAGGCTCGCGCGGAGCGGGGGGCTCATGATATGCCGCAGAAAGACCCAGGCTCCGTCGCAGGAAGGGCGCGCCCATGTCCAGGCTCCATCCGGAAATCTCCGAACCCCTGCGGCGTCTGATCGAACGCCAGAAGATCTTCTTCGCGGCCACGGCGGCGGCGGGGACGCGCGTCAACATCTCGCCGCGCCCGACGGATCTGCTCCGGGTGATCGGGCCGAACCGCGTAGTCTATCTGGATCTGACCGGCAGCGGCAACGAGACCATGGCCCATCTGCGCGAGGACGGACGCCTCACCTTCATGTTCTGCACGTTCGAGGGGCCGCCGACGATCCTGCGGCTTTACGGGCGGGGGCGCTCGCATCAGGTCGACTCGCCGGAGTTCGAAGCCCTGCTCGCCGAACATTACGAAGGGCGCCGACCCACGGGCGCGCGGCAGATCGTCGAGCTGGAGGCGGATCTCGTCCAGACCTCCTGCGGCTACGGCGTGCCGCTCTTCGCCTACGAGGGCGAGCGGCCCGTCCTCGACGAATGGGCCGAGCGCAAGGGCGAAGCGGGCGTTCGGGAGTATCAGCAGCAGAAGAACCGGATCAGCCTCGACGGACGCCCCACCGGGCTGGCCGCGGCGGGCTGAGAAGACAGGGAGACGCGCGTGCGGGAGGAAGCCGCCATCTTGCGCAAATGCGCCGAACAGGGCTTGCGTCTGACGGGACAGCGCCGCGTGGTCGCGCGGGCCCTCGCCGAGATCGAGGGGCATCCGGACGCCGCCGACATCCACGCGCGCGCCAGCAGGCTCGATCCGCGGATCTCTCTGGCGACGGTCTACCGGACGCTGAAGCTCTTCGAGGATGTGGGCGCCGTCGAGAAGCTGGCCTTCCAGGACGGCCGCGCCCGCTATGAGAACGCCGAGCGCGCCCATCACGACCACCTCATCGACCTGAACGACGGGCGGGTGATCGAATTCCTGGAGCCCGAGATCGAGCGTCTTCAGGCGCGCATCGCCCGCAAGCTGGGCTATCGGCTGATCGGCCATCGTCTGGAGCTTTACGGCGTGCCGCTGGAGGAGGAGCCCCTCGACGGCGAGGCCTCCCGCCCCCCCGACGCGGCGTCGCGCAAGAACCTCGCCTGAAATCCGGAACCCGTCCGGGCCTGACGCCTCTTCACAAGAGGCCCGCCCCGCGCTATATCTCGTCCTGTCCCGCAAGGGACTATGGCGATAAACGCGCACGTAATAAGCGGATCGGACCCGGGGGCGGAACCCGGCGGCTCCACCATTCTTTCCCCTTGTTGGAGGGGCGGAGGGGGCCGAATCAGGATCGACGGACGTGTAAAGGTGTTTGCTTTCGCCCGGCATGGCTCCACCGTCATCGGGCCATTCGCACAGTTGCCAACAACAATCGTGCTCCGGTGGCGCTCGCCGCGTAATGCGGTCGAGTAAAACCGATCTCAAGCCCTGAGGGTTAGCCCCTTCAGGCGGGGCCCGGAGGAGCCTGGCAACAGAATCCTCCACTTCTCCCCGGCCTTCAGAGACGGAAAAAGCGCCCCGCAGGGCGCTTTCGTCGTTTCGGGGCGGAGCCTTCAGGCCTTGAGCAGCTCCAGCCCTTCGATCTCCACGCCGAAGCCCGCCAGCCCGACATATTGCCGCTCGCGCGAGGTCATCAGCCGGATGCGCTTCAGCCCGAGATCGCGCAGGATCTGCGCCCCGAGCCCGACTTCCTTCCAGTTGTCTTCGCGCTCGGCCTCGGCGCCCGCGCCGCGCGGCGAAAGCCCCGCCGGACGCACGCCCGTGGCGCGGTCGCGCAAGTAGACGATCACGCCCCGGCCCTCGGCCTTGACGCGCGCCATGGCCAGCCCGAGCCCGCTGCTCCGGCCGCCGAAGACGTCCTCGAGCGGATTCTCGCGATGCAGCCGCACCAGAGGCGCCGGGCCCGGCGCGCTGACGTCGCCCACCACGAGCGCCAGATGCTCCGCCGAATCGAAGGGCGTGCCGTAGACCGAAGCCCTGGCCGAGCCCGCTTCGGTCATGATCTCGAACTGCGCCAGACGCCGCACCAGGGTCTCGCGCCGCTGACGCCAGGCGATGAGGTCGGCGATGGAGACCAGCTTCAGACCATGGGTCCGGGCGAAGTCGGCGAGCTGCGGCCCGCGCATCATCGAGCCGTCGTCGTTGACCAGCTCGCTGATCACGCCCACCGGCGGCAATCCCGCGAGGCGCGCCAGATCCACCGCCGCCTCGGTGTGGCCCGAGCGCATGAGCACGCCGCCGTCGCGCGCCACCAGCGGGAAGATGTGGCCGGGGCGCACGAAATCCTGAGCCTGGACGTTGCCGTTGGTCAGCGCCCGCACCGTGGCGCAGCGCTCGGCGGCGGAGATGCCCGTGGTCAGCCCCTCGCGATAGTCGATGGAGACGGTGAAGGCCGTCGAGAGCGGCGCGTCGTTGACCGCCACCATCGGGTCGAGCTTCAGCCGACGGGCCTCCGTGGTGGTGATCGGCGCGCAGACCACGCCGCCCGTATGGCGCACGATGAAGGCCATCTTCTCCGGCGTGGCCAGAGAGGCGGCCATGATCAGGTCGCCTTCGTTTTCACGGTCTTCGTCGTCCACGACGATCACGCATTCGCCTGCGGCGACGGCCGTCAGGGCGTCTTCGATGGAATCGAGCTTCATCGTGGAAGTCATTCGGGGGAGCCTCACAGAACGGCGTCGAGCGCCTTCATCAGGGAATCGACCTCGGCGGGCGAGGTGTAATGCACGAAGGACAGCCGCAGGACGCCGCGTTCGGGATCGAGCCCCAGAGCCTCCAGAAGCCGCCAGGCGTAGAAATGTCCGGCGCCGGCCATGATGGAGCGCTTCGCCAGCTCCGCCGCGAGTTCGGCGGGGGCGCGCTCCGTGGCGAGCGAGATCGTCGGGGCGCGGCGGGCGTCGGCCTCCGTCGAGCCGAGGACCCGCGCCCGCGGATGACGCGCGAGCCACTCGAGCAAAGGCGCGAGCAGGGCGGTCTCATGGGCGCGCCAGAGCGCCGAGACTCCCGCCGCGCGGGCGCGGGGAGAATCGGCGCGCAGGGCGTGGCGGGCGGCCAGATCGTCGATGTAGTCCACCACCGCGCCCGCCGCCGCGACCTGGGCGTGGTCCGGACCGGCCGGAACCAGCCTCTTGGCGTTGATCTGCGCGTTGAAGAAATGCCCCTGATTGGGCAGGCGCTCGAAGAGCGGGCGACGCACCGCCATCAGCCCCTGATGGACGCCGAAGACCTTGTAGAGGCTGAAGAGATAGACGTCCGCGCCCAGAGCCGCGACGTCGGGGATGGCGTGAGGCGCCCAGCTCACGCCGTCGATCACGACGAGGGCTCCGGCTTCATGAGCCAGCCGCACGATGTCCGCCACGGGATTCTCGCGCCCGAGGATGTTGGAGCAATGGGGCGCCGTCACCAGCTTCACGCGCGGCGACAGCAGCTCCGCGAGATCTCCGGCGAGCAGCCGCCCGCTCCGGGGCTCGACGCGCCATTCCCGGATCCGCGCGCCTCTGGCCTCGGCCAGACGCCGCCAGGCGCCGTTGTTGGCTTCGTGGTCCTGGTTGGTCACGACGATCTCGTCGCCCGGCCCGACGAGATCGGCGAAGGCGCGCTCCAGAACATGGGTGTTCTGCGAAGTGGAGGGGCCGAAATGCACCTCGTCCGCTTCGAGCCCCAGAGCCCCCGCCCAGAGGGCGCGGCTGTCGTCCATGCGCTCGCCGAGCCGCCGCGCCGCCGGATGGGCGTGCCAGGGCTGGACCTTCATCTGGGTGTAGACGTCGTTCAGGGCGGCGATGGTCCGGGCGCAGGCGTAGGAGCCCCCGGCGTTCTCGAAGAATCCCCAGCCCTTGAGGGCGGGCGCGGAGAAGGCGGGAAACTGGCTGCGCGCGAAATCGAGGTCGAACATGGAGAGGGTCCGGGAGACGGGAAGACGGGAGGGAATCGGGCCTGAGCCGCCTGACCATAAGAGGGGCGCCCCGGATTGAAAAGCCCGGCGGCGACCCTGCTGTCCGGGGAGCTTCGGGGGCGGCGCGGCTTCCGGCGGGAGGCGGAGAGGGGGCGCGCTTTTCCCCTTGACTTCCCCTTGAGGACGCAGCCATAACTCGGCCCTGAATTCTGCGGCCCCGATCTGGAGTTCACACGATCGCTCGGGCGCATCGTCGTCGACTTGAGAGGATCCCATGGCCAAACCGACCACCATCAAGATTCGTCTGAATTCTTCCGCCGGCACGGGCTATTTCTACGTGGCGAAGAAGAATTCCCGCACCATGACCGACAAGATGACCGTCCGGAAGTATGATCCGGTCGCGCGCAAGCATGTCGAGTTCAAGGAAGGCAAGATCAAGTAAGATCGGCCCTCCGGATCGAGATTTCAGGAACGGCGTCCGAAAGGGCGCCGTTTCCGTTTGGGGAACGACGGGCATCGGAACGGGCCCCTGCGCGCAGAGGGCGCCTGGAGTCCGGGAAAAGAGGCTCACACCGCCGCTTTCGTTCCATAAAGCTCGGCGGCGCGGGCTTCGAAGCCCCGGATCACGCGCTTCATGGCCTCGCCGAAGAAGCCGCCCGCCACCTTCTGCAAGAGCTTGTTGCGGAAGGCGAAATCCACCTCGAAAGACAGATCGCAAGTCCCCTCCGGAGTCTCGTGGAAGCGGTAGTCCATCACCAGTCGCTCGAAAGGCCCGCCCGGCGCCGCCCTCGCCAGAACCTGCGGAATCTCATGGCCCCCCGGCGGACGCAGCTCCACCGAGGAAAGATAGCTCTCCCGGAAGACCTTGAAGGAGACGATCATGTCCGCCTCCATCCGCTCGCCCGCCTCTCCCGCCAGAGACCGCCGGTCGCGGATGCGCGTCCCGGCGATCCAGGGCAGGAATTGCGGATAGGACGCCACGTCGGCGACCAGGTCGTACATCTGACGCACCGTATAGGGCGTGCGTCGGGTCTCGGCGTAATGCGTGGCCATGCTCTAGCCGAGCGCCGCCAGACGCGCCGCGCGCAGCCGTTCGAAATCGGCGCCCGCGTGATAGCTCGACCGGGTGAGCGGCGAGGCGGAGACCATCAGAAATCCTTTCGCATAGGCCGCCTTCTCGTAGGAGGCGAATTCCTCGGGCGTCACATAACGCTCGACCGCGTGATGCTTCGGCGAAGGCTGCAGATATTGTCCGATGGTCAGGAAATCCACCCCCGCGGCGCGCATGTCGTCCATGACCTGCAGGATCTGCGGACGGGTCTCGCCCAGGCCCACCATCAGGCCCGATTTCGTGAAGACCTCCGGCGACAGCTCCTTGGCCCGCTGCAGGATCCGCAGCGAATGGAAATAGCGCGCCCCCGGACGCACCTCCAGATAAAGGCCGGGCACCGTCTCCAGATTATGGTTGAAGACGTCGGGCCGCGCCTCGATCACCGACTCGAGCGCTCCGGGCGCGCATTTGAGGAAGTCGGGGGTCAGGACCTCGATGGTGGCCTCGGGCCGCCGACGGCGCACCGCGCGGATGGTCTGGGCGAAATGGGCCGCTCCGCCGTCCGCGAGGTCGTCGCGGTCCACCGAAGTGATGACCACATGCGAGAGCCCCAGCTTCTCCACCGCCTGAGCCACGCGGGCGGGCTCGAAGGGGTCGAGCTTGTCGGGGCGGCCGGTCGCGACGTTGCAGAAGGTGCAGCCGCGGGTGCAGATCTCGCCCATGATCATCATGGTGGCGTGGCCCTGAGCCCAGCATTCGGCGGCGTTGGGGCATCCGGCCTCCTCGCAGACCGTCGAGAGCTTGTGCTCCTTGATGGTCGCGCGGGTGTCGAAATAGCCCTTGGAGCTGGGCGCCTTGATGCGGATCCAGGGCGGCTTGCGCGGCGAGGGATTATCCGGGCGATGAGCCTTCTCCGGATGGCGCTCGGCGGGATTGGCGAGATCTCTGGCTTCGGACATGCGGCGCTGTTCCTTGGGCGTTTCCGGCTCAAGGATAGGGCATGGCGCGGCTATTGCAAGATCATTGCGGGCGCCTCGCGAGGGGCGCAGGAGGGCGCGTCTGCGGGAGGGCGAGGGGGGCGGATCCGTGGACGCTGCAATCTTGTCGCGCAACCGGAGGCGGCGACTCGCCGCGAACCTGGAGCTTTCCGCCAAGAATCGCCAGAAATATGCGCGGTTCTTATCATTTTCGTGAATGATCTTTGCAATCATTCTATATGGCGCCTTGACGGGGGAACAAAGGCGCGACCAGTCTTGAACGCATGAAGGATGCCGGGGATCATGACGTAACGTCACCCTCCAGCGTCCGACGATCTGACGGAGAGGCCTGAATGGACCCCATGACCTTCTGGAGCGATCTTTGTCTGCGCTCCGCGCGTGTTTCCGCCCTGGCCGGAGAGGTGATCGCGCGTCGCGTGGCCTATCTCGCACCGGGCGCGGCCGACCCCTTCGACCAGATCGCCGAAGCCTTCCAGATGACCATGGAGAAGCCCGCGGCCTTCATGGAGAGCTGCGCGCGGCTCAGCTTCTCGCCCGCCGAAACGGCCGTGGCCGAGGCCTTCGCGCCCATCGAGCGTTGCGTCCAGGCCAACGCCCGGCGTCTGCGCGGCGGCGGCTTCCCCGGCTTCTGAGATTCCGGGCGCGGGGCGGACCAGCTTGCGCCCTGCTCTGTCCATCCGGGCGGCCCGGGGCGCAGGAGCGCGCCGCCGCCCCCTGAACCAGCTTCGGGGCGCCTTCATGGATCATGGAGGCGCCCTGTGCGCATCGGGCGCCTGCGTCGGCCGGCTCCTCGACGCGCGCGCCTTCACCCATGCGGCGATTGCGCATGGAAAACGCCCGCCGCGAGGTCGCGACGGGCGTTCTTCTTTCCCGACGAAGGGCCGCGGCCCTGCGAACGCGATCAGTTCACGGCGACGCCGAGGCTGTCGAGGAACTCCATGGTGATCTGACCCTGGGCGAGGCCCTTGTCGCGCTGATACTGGCGGACCATCTGCATGGTGCCCGGCCCGAGCTGGCCGTCGATCTGGCGCAGCTTGTAGCCTCCGCCGTCGAGCGCGCGCTGGATGCGCATCACGAGATCCGGCGTGGTGTTGGTGGCGCAGAGGATCGGGCGCCATTCCATCTTGCCGGCGGTCTCCTTGACGGTCTCGCGGAGGGTTTCGTACTCGGGCTGGATCGCGACCTTCACCACCTGAGCCGGCGCCGTGAGCTTCTGGACCTTCACGGTCTCGAAGCGGGCGGGGATCTCGATCTCGCGGGTGGAGGGCGGCGTGATCATCACGCGGGTTTCGAGCGTCTGGGTCTTGGCGGCGACCGGCTTGGTCACCACGCGCGCCGGAGTGCGCACGACCTGCTTCTGGATGGTCACGTATTCCGCCGGGATGGTCACGAGGCACATGATCTCGCCGGTGGCTTCGTCATAGCGCTGGATCGGGCCTTCGCCCTTCTGCCAGGTGGTGTAGGCCGCGCGGACGAGCACCTGCTCCTCGACGGTCTCGTAGATCGGCGCTTCGGCGGTCTGGTCCTCGCGCTCGGGCTCGATGGTCACGACGCGCTCGCGGGTCTCGAACTGGGCGGGGACCACCTCCAGCTCGACCGAGGCGCTCTGGACCTCGATGGTCTCGTCGGTCCATTCGTATTTCGCCGGGACGATGTCCAGACGCTCGGCCTCCTCCTTGACGAGGACGCGGCGCTCGATCTGCTTCTCGGTGGCGGGAATGAACACGCGGGCGTAGCATTCGCCGGGCTTGGCGTTGGGGGGCAGCAGGTAGGCGGCGTCCTCATAGACCGAATCCAGCGCGGTCAGCGCCGCCGAAGGAGTCTCCTCCTGCGCCTGCGCCGCCAGACCGAAGGCCGCGATGGCCCCGCCGGCCAGAAGCGCGGAGGCGCATTTGCGTGTGAACGTCATTGCCATATTCCTCATCCGACAGGATCCGCGGGGGGGCGGAGGGCGAAACTTCGGGAAGCCGGGCCGATCATCGGCATGGGTCTCATGCGGGGTCAAGGGCGAACAGGGAGCGGCCGCGGGCTCTTGCGTATTGGGTTCCCCTCTTGCGAAGCCGACGGGTCCCTTGCGCATCGCTATCAAAGCCGCGGCGTCGGCGTCAACACTCCCTCTGAAGGGGGGAGGCGCTCCAGCAGCGAGGAATCGCCGTAAGAGTAAAAGCGATAGCCTTCGCGCATGGCGTGGCCGTAGGCCGCCCGCATCCTCGATTCGCCCGCAAAGGCGCAGACCAGCATGAAAAGCGTCGATCTCGGCAGGTGGAAATTGGTCAGCAGAAGGTCGGCCGAGCGGAAGCGCCAGCCCGGCGCGATGAAGATCCGCGTGAAGCCCGACCAGGGCGCGAGCGCGCCATTGTGAAGAGACGCGACCGTTTCGAGAAGCCGCAGCACCGTCGTCCCCACCGCCACGAGGCGCCCGCCCGCCGCGCGGGCCTCCGCGATGGCCGCGACCGTCTCCGCCGGGATCTCGCCCCATTCGGCGTGCATCTCGTGATCGGCCAGAGCGCCCGCCTTGACCGGCAGGAAGGTGCCTGCGCCCACATGCAGCGTCACGCGGGCGCTGCGCAGGCCCCGCGCCGTCAGAGCCTCCATCAGCGGCGGATCGAAATGCAGCGCCGCCGTCGGGGCGGCCACCGCGCCCGGACGCGCCGCGAAGAGGGTCTGGTAATCCGAATCGTCGGCGGCGTCGGCCGGACGCCGGCCCGCGATGTAGGGGGGCAGGGGCATCACCCCCGCCTGAGCTATGGCCGCGTCCAGGGCCTCGCCCGCGCGGTCGAAGGCCAGACGGACCGCGCCGCCGCCTTCATGGGCCTCCAGACGGGCCTCCAGCAGGGGCGGGCCCTCCTCCGGCCCGAAGACCAGACGGTCGCCCGCCTTCAGCCGTTTGCCCGGACGCGCCAGAGCCCGCCAGAGGCCGGGCTCGGCCAGGGGTTCGAGGAGGAGCGCCTCCATCTTCGCCGAGCCGCCGTCCGGCCGCAGGCGCCGCCCGAAGAGACGGGCGGGAATCACCTTCGTGTCGTTGAAGATCAGGATGTCGTCCGGCTTCAGGATCTCCGGCAGGTCGGAGACGTGACGGTCCGTCGGGCGGTCGGGCGTCCCCGCGCCGGAGAGGTCCAGAAGCCGCGCCGCCCGACGCGGGCGCGCCGGGCGGAGGGCGATCAGCTCTTCCGGAAGATCGAAATCGAAATCTTCCGGCCGGAGATCGGGATTCAGACTCAATTCGCCCCCTGAGCGCGCAGGCTGATCATCTTGTCCGGATCGGCGACGGTTCCGCCGCCGCCCGAGCCCTTCTTGATCTTGTCCACGAACTCCATGCCCGAGATCACTTCGCCCCAGACCGTGTATTGACGGTTCAGGTGCGGCGCGTCGTCGAAGCAGATGAAGAACTGGCTGTCGGCGCTGTCGGGCGAGGCGCTGCGGGCCATGCCCACCGTGCCGCGCCTGAAGGGCTCGGAGGAGAATTCGGCGCGCAGCTTGCGGCCCGAGCCGCCCGCGCCGGTGCCGGTGGGGTCGCCGGTCTGGGCCATGAAGCCCGGGATCACGCGGTGGAAGACGATCCCGTCGTAGAAGCCTTCGGCGACCAGCTCCTTGATGCGGGCGACGTGGTTCGGCGCGAGGTCCGGGCGCAGCCGGATCAGGACGTCGCCGTCCTTGAGCTTCAGCACGAGGACGTCTTCGGATTGGGCTTCGGACACGACGATCTCCTGGGTTTGGGCGCCGAGAGGGGCCGCAGCCCAGGGCGCGACGGCGAAAGCCAGCGCCAGAGCGGCGAACGCGAACGGGCGTTTGAACATGGGCTGTGCGTTCCTTGGATGCGCGACGAACCGCCGCGCGGGCCTCGATGCGCGAAAAGCGACGCGCGGGAGATGGCCGCATAACTTGCGCCGCCGAAGCTGTCAACGCGGGCGCGGAGGAAGGGAAGGGCGCCGGGGGCCTTCCGGCTTTCTCCGGGCCCCCGCCGGAGGATCAGCGGGCGGCGGTCTCCAGCGCGCGCCTGCGCTCCTCGAGCCGCCGCTTGAGCGCCTCGGCCACGCGGGCGGGCACGAATTTCGAGATGTCGCCGTCATAGCGCGCCACCTCCTTGACCAGCGTCGAGGAGATCGCCTGACGATGGGCGTCGGCCATGAGGAAGACCGTCTCGATCTTCTGGTTCATGGCGCGGTTCATGCTGACCATCTGGAATTCATATTCGAAATCGGCCACCGCCCGCAGCCCGCGCACGATCAGGTCGGCGTTGAGATGCTCGGCGAAATGGATCAGCAGATTGTCGAAGGGGCGGACCTCCAGCTTCTTGCCGGAGATCTCGCTCAACGGGGCGCATTCGCTCTCGATGAGCGCGACGCGCTCGGCGAGGCTGAAGATCGGCTGTTTCGAGCTCGACCCCGCCGCCACCCCGACCACAAGGTGGTCCACCAGCGACAGAGATCGCCGGATGATGTCGAGATGCCCGAGAGTCACCGGGTCGAAGGTGCCCGGATAGAGTCCGATGCGCGGCCGCCCGCCCGCCGGATGCGCCATAGGCCGCACTCCTGATATGGCCAAGATTGAAGCTCGCCCGGACCCGGGGTCAGGCCGAGGCCGACCGAATCAGATCGGCGAGGGCTTCGTTCTCCAGCTGGAGCGCCTCGATGCGCGCGACCACGGCGTCGCCGATGGAGATCAGCCCGACCAGCTCGCCGTTCTCGATCACGGGCATGTGGCGGAAACGTCCCTTGGTCATGCGCGAGAGCACCTGGATGGCGTCGTCGTTGAAGGCGCAGCTCTGCACCTTTGCGGTCATGGCCGTGGAGACCGCGTCGTTCAGGCGCTCGGCGCCTTCGCGTCCGACGAGCCGCACGATGTCGCGCTCCGAGAGGATGCCGACCATGGCGCCGTTGTCGTCGCGCACCAGCAGACAGCCGATCCTGCGCTCGGAGAGCCGCGCGGCGGCCTCGGCGAGCGTGTTGGTCGGGCGGATGGACTCCACCTCCTGAGACCCTTTGCGGTCGAGAATCTGGCGAACCTTGATCATGGCGGAATCCTCCCTCGCTTTACGCGCCGTCCGGAGGGGAGTCTCGCGCGACGAGGGGCGGCCCGTCAAGGCTTGAGGGCGGAGGAAGGGTCAGAAAATTGCGCGTTCCGGGGGTTTTCTCGCCGGATCCGTCGCCGGAGCCGGATCGGAGCCGGGTTGCGGGGGGAGGTGCCGGGCTTCTGGGGAGATCTCGGGAAGATCCCGGGGGATCTGGACAGCCTGTGCGGAAGGCGCCCTTCCCTTGCGGCGCGCGACGCAAGAAAAAAGGGACGCCTTGCGGCGTCCCTGAAGTCGGATTGAGGCAGGTTTCATGCAGGCAAGAAACCTATCGAGCAGTGCATTCGTTTTACTTAATGTGGCGGCAGTTTGGCAAGGCTGAAATGCAGGGGCTGTGAAGATTCAAGCCGATCAGCCCCTTGAACTGTCGCCTTAAAGCCGCATGAAGGAGCCTGTGAGGTCGGATCCGGGACGTTCGCGCGCCCCATCCTGAACGCATGAGGGGGAGGATCTCCATGGGATTCCCGTCGAAATCGACTCGCCCGCCGGACTCCCGTGAAGGGGGTCTACGGCGAATTCTGGACCAAGGACATGAAATGAAAAGCCTTTTGACGGCGGTTTCGCTCTTCGCCCTCGGACTCTCCTGTGCGGCGAGTCCGCTCGGCGCGCAGTCTCCTGCTCGGGAAGCGCCCGTCCACGGGCTGGCGATGCACGGCGCGCCCGCCCTGCCGCCCGACGCGCCGCATCTGCCTTACGCCGACCCGCAAGCGGTCAGGGGCGGCTCCATCGTCCATGGTTTGACGGGAAGCTTCGACAGCGTTCAACCTTTCATCATCCGCGGCTCCTCGCCTTTCTGGGTCATCAGGGACCTCGCCTTCGAATCGCTTTTGACGCGTAATCAGGATGAGTCGTTTACGCTGTATGGTTTGTTGGCCGAGAGCGTCGAGACCCCGGAGGACCGTTCCTGGGCCCTCTTCACGATCCGCGAGGAGGCCCGCTTCAGCGACGGATCGCCCGTCACGCCCGAGGACGTGATCTTCTCCATGGAGATCCTGCGCGATCAGGGCCGCCCCAATTACGGCGCCTCCTACCGCAAGGTCTCCAGCGTCGAGAAGGTCGGCGAGCGGGGGGTGAGGTTCGTCTTCGGCGAGAGCGACCGCGAACTGCCGCTCATCATGGGGCTGATGCCCATCCTCTCGAAGGCCGACTGGCTGGGGCGCGACTTCACGGCCAGCACGCTGCGTCCGGCGCTGGGCTCGGGGCCCTACGTGATCGCGCAGGTGGACGCGGGCGCCTCCCTGACCTTCCGCCGCAATCCCGACTACTGGGGGAAGGATCTGCCGCTCAATCGGGGCCTGCATAACTTCGACGAGGTGAAATACGTCTATTTCCGCGATTCCAACGCGCTCTGGGAGGCCTTCACGAGCGGGATCGTCACCTTCCGCCACGAGCAGAGCGCCGAGCGCTGGGCTCAGGGCTACGACTTCCCCGCCTTCCGCTCCGGAGAGGTCGAGCGCGGCGAGATCGCCCATGGCCGTCCCACCGGCATGAGGGGCATGGTCTTCAACACGCGCCGTCCGCTGTTCCAGGACCGCCGCGTGCGCGAGGCCCTCTCCCTCGCGCTGGATTTCGAATGGCTCAACCGCACGCTCTATTACGGCGCCTACGAGCGCATCGGGAGCTATTTCGGCAACAGCGCGCTCGGCTGCGATTCCGGCCCCGCCGACGAGGCCGAACGGGCCCTGCTCGCGCCCTGGCTCGCGGAATTGCCCGAAGGCGCGCTGGAGGCCTCCTGCGCGCAGCCGGTCTCCGACGGCTCGGGCCGCGACCGGACCCAGCTGCGCCGCGCCACGGCGCTCCTGCGGGAGGCGGGCTGGAGCTCGCGCGGAGGCGTGCTGAGGAACGCCGCCGGAGAGCCCTTCGCCTTCGAGATCCTCACCTCGGGCGTGGAGGAGGAGCGCATCGCGGGGGCCTTCATCCAGGCGCTGAAGGGCCTCGGAGTCCAGGCGCGGGCCCGCACCGTCGACGCCGCCCAGATGGCCGCCCGCAAGAACGATTACGATTACGACATGGTGTTCAACTTCTGGGCCCAGTCGCTGTCTCCGGGCAACGAGCAGACGCTCTACTGGGGCTCGGCGGGGCGCGAGACCCTCGGCACGCGCAATTACATGGGCGTCGCCAGCCCCGCCGTCGACGCCATGATCCAGGCCCTGCTGGAGGCCCGCGAGCGCGCCCCCTTCGAGGCCGCCGCGCGGGCTCTGGACCGGCTGCTGACGACGAACCGCTACGTCGTGCCGCTCTGGTGGGAGCCCGCCGACAAGCTCGCCTGGCGCAAGGGCCTGCGCCATCCGCAGAAGGATGCGCTCTACGGCTACCGGCCGGAGGTCTGGTGGAGCGCCGCGCCCTGAGCTGAGACGGGCCCGGGCCGGGGCTCAGCGCGGCGCCTGCTCCGCCTCGCCGCCCGAGCGGTCGGCCAGGCCCCTGAGCCCCTCGGCGGCGATCCCGCGCGCCGAGGGCTTCGGCAGCACATGGAAGGGCAGGGGCCGACAGACCTCCATGGCCGCCACGCCCACGCGGGCGGTCAGGGCGCCGTTGAGCAGTCCCTCGCCGAAGCGCCGCGAGAGCTTGGCCACGGCGCCTCCGCCCAGAGCGGGCCCGATGAGGTCGTCCGCCAGAGCCACCGCGCCCGTAGCCGCCAGATGGGCCGCCACCTGCTTCATCAGCCGCCAGCCTCCGAGCCAGCCGCCGCGTCCGCCGTAGCTCTGGGCGATGCGGCGGATCATCCGCAGGTTGATGTAGAGGATCGCCATGGCGTCGAGGATCCCCGCCGGGATCAGCGCCGTGGCCACGGCGGCGTTGCGCGCGCCCTCGGCGGCGGCCTGACGCGCCGAGGCGTCCGGACCCGCCAGATAGCTCCGTTCGGCCAGAGCGATCAGGCCCGAGGCGTCGGGCTGGTCGCCCTTCAGGGCCTTCACCCGCTCGCGGGCCTCGGCGAGCTCGGGGCGTCCGGAGGCGAGGGCCTCCAGATCCTTGAGGGCGGCCTCGGCGGCGGGGCGGTCCTCGTGACGCAGGGCCCGGGCCGCGAGGATCTGCGTCTCCTCCGCCCGCCTGAGCCGCGAGAGGGCCGCCAGCTCCCGCGCCGCCATGAGCAGCAGCGCCAGAACCGCCAGCCCCAGCAGGACCATCGCCGTCCGCCCGAGCCAGAGGTTGCGCGTCAGCAGCCCCGCGATGGTCTCGTAGGCCGCCAGAGACAGCGCCAGAGTCAGGAATCCGCCGAAGGCCCACCAGAAGAGCCGACTCAACGCCGAGCCCCGCGCCATGCGCGCCGCGCTGGCCGCCGCGGCGGCGGGCTCGGTCAGGGGCGTCAGGGAATCGGGCTGGGGGGCGTCCTGCGCCGAGAGGACCGGCGCCGGAGGAACCTCGTCGCCCTTGAGCAGGAAGGGCGCGGGCTTGCCCGCCGCGCCGCCGCGCGGAGAGGCCACGTCGCGGAAGACCTCGGCGGCGGGCTCGAAGCGGGGGCGCGGCTCGACCACCGGAGCCGCAGGCGCGGCGGGCTCGGGCGGCGCGACCCGCGCGGCGGCCCGCTCCATGAGCGGCGGAGGCGGAGGCGCAGGGGGCGGCTCGGGGGGAGGCGGAGGGGGAGGGGGCGCCTCCGTCCGGGGCGGATCGACGGGGAAGATCTCCGGACGCCTGGAGCTGCGGTCGGAAGGGCCGTTCTGGTCGGAAGGGGGGGGAGGAGTCATGAACTTCGGCCTTGCTGCATGTCCGGAATGCGGGATATGCCCCTCGGAGCCGCAGGGCGCAAGACAGGGCGCAAGACGGAGCCGTCGACCCTGCTCCGGCCCGGCTCCCGGCTCCGGAGACCGGGGCGCGCCCCCGGACCGGACGAAGGGCGAGAGGAGGCGTCGGTGGTCTCGATCTATCTGCCCATCGCGGAGACTTCCGTGGATCTGAGCCTGCTGCTGGGGATCGGCGGCGGAGTGGGCTTCATGTCGGGACTTTTCGGCGTGGGCGGCGGATTCCTGCTGACGCCGCTGCTGATCTTCGCCAACGTGCCTCCGACCGTCGCGGTGGCCACGGGCGGCAATCATGTGGCGGGCTCCTCCTTCTCGGCGCTGCTGACCCACTGGCGGCGCGGCGGAGTCGATCCGCGCATGGGGACCGTGCTGCTGATCGCGGGCGTGCTGGGCTCGGCGACGGGAGTGCGCATCTTCCGCTGGCTGGTCGAGACGGGGCAGGTGGATCTCGTGGTGGCGCTCTCCTACGTGACGCTGCTGGGCGTCGTCGGCGCGCTGATGCTGGCGGAATCGGCGCGCGACTGGCTCAGGCGGGGCGCGCCGCCGCCGCCGCCGGGACCGCCCTCGCGGTTCGAGAAATTCATCCGTCGTCTGCCCTTCAAGCGCCATTTCCCGCGCTCCGCCCTGACCATCAGCCTCATTCCGCCGCTCCTGATCGGCTTCGCGGTGGGGGTGCTCTCGGCGGTGATGGGCGTGGGCGGCGGATTCGTCATGGTTCCGGCCATGCTCTACATCCTCAAGATGCCCGCGCGGGTGGTGGTCGGCACCTCGCTGATGCAGATCACGGTCGTCGCCGCCGCCTCGACGCTCATGCACGCTTACGTCAACCAGACGGTGGACGTGGTGCTGGCTCTGGTGCTGCTGGTGGGCGGCGTGGTGGGCGCCCAGATCGGCGCGATCTTCGGCGCGAGGCTGCGGGCCGAACGCTTTCAGTTCCTGCTGGCGGCGCTGGTCCTGGTGACGGCGGGGCGGCTCGCCTATGACCTCGTGGCGCGGCCGGGGCCCGAAGACCTCTACGTCATCCGCCATGAGGAGGGGTCGGGCGCATGGCGCAGGGGCGGAAGATGAACCGCGCGGCGAAGCTGGCCCTCGGGGCGGCGGCGAGCCTGGCGGCGCTCTGGACGCCCGCCGCTCCGGCGCAGGAGGCGGCTCCGGCGCCTCGCCAGAGGCTGGAGGAGCGGCTGATCTCGGCGCTCTCCGACGAGGAGATCACCATCCAGACGCTCTACGCCGGATCCGAGCTTCTGGTCTTCGGCGCCGTCGAGCGCAACCGCTTCATCACCGAACGCGACGGCGAACTGGACATCGCCATCCGCATCCGCGGCCCGACGGAGCCTCTGGTGGTCTGGCGCAAGGAGCGCCGCTTCGGACTCTGGGTCAACGGCGCCCGCGCCCGCTTCCCCGACGCTCCCCGCTATTACGCCGTGGCCAGCACGCGGCCGCTCTCCGAAATGCTCTCGGCGGCCCAGAGGATGGGCGTGCAGCTCACCGATCTGGAGCCCGTCAAGCTGATCGACGCGCGCGGCGAGCCCGAGGATCCCCAGAGCTTCCAGCGCGCCGCCATGCGCCGCATGGAGCGCCAGGGCGTCTATCACGTCGCGCCCGAGGGCGTGAGCCTGCGCGGCGAGACGCTCTTCAGCGCGCGCTTCGCGCTGCCGCCCAACATCGTCAGCGGAGAATATGACGTGCACATCGTCATGGCGCGCAACGGCCGTTATCTGGAGGCCTCGCGCCATCTGATGCCGGTGCGGCTCAGCGGCTTCGAACAGGCTCTGGCGCGGGCGGCCCGCGAAAGGCCCCTGCTCTACGGGATCGGCTGCGTTCTGGCGGCCATCGCCATGGGCTGGACGGCCTCGGAGATCTTCCGCCGCGTCCGGCGCTAGAGCCTCGTCCGGCGTCCGGCGTCGGGAGGGGGGGGGCGCCCCGGCCCTCCGGAGGCCTTATGCGGTTCTCGCAGGCGCCATATTCGGCCTGCGGGCTTTCCTCCGGGGCGCGCATCCCCCATATGGAGGATCCGCGCGCATCAGGGCGCCGGAGTTCGGAGATCTTGATGACTGGCGTCTTTTCGTCCCTCGCCGCCGCTGCGGCCGGGCGCGCGCCGGGCGGCCTGCCGGGTCGCGCCGAGCCGATCCCCACCGCGGAGCGTCATTTCGTGAACGGCGCGCCCCTGAAGGGCCCCCATCCGGAGAACCTGCGCAGCGTTCTCCTCGGCATGGGCTGCTTCTGGGGCGTCGAGCGCAAGCTCTGGAACGCGCCCGGCGTGCAGGTCACGGCGGCGGGCTACGCAGGGGGCGCGACCCCCAATCCGACCTACAAGGAGGTCTGTTCGGGGCTGACCGGCCACGCCGAGGTCGTGCAGGTCGTCTATGATCCCCAGATCCTGACCGACGAAGCCCTGCTCAAGATCTTCTGGGAGAGCCACGACCCCACCCAGGGCATGCGGCAGGGCGCCGACGTGGGCTCGCAATACCGCTCGGCGATCTACGCCGCCGATCCCGCCTTCCTCGAAGCCGCGCAGCGGACGCGTCGGGAGTACGACGCGCGGCTGAGGGCGGCGGGCTACGGGCCGGTCACCACCGAGATCGCCGGAGAGCGCCCCTTCTATTTCGCCGAGGACTACCATCAGCAATATCTGGCGAAGAACCCCGAGGGCTATTGCGGCCTCAAGGGAACGGGCGTGGCCTGCGTCGCGGAGACCGCCGCCTGAAGCAGGCGGAAGGGCGTGAAGAAGCCCCCGGAGGATCCTCCGGGGGTCTGAACGGGCGGAGCCTGCGTCCCGTCGGGGCTCGGCTCCGCCGCGCGGCCTCGCTTCAGTAGGAGCGGAAGATTCCCGCCAGCTTGCCCTGGATGGCCACCTGTTCGGGGCGGTAGATCTGCGTCTCGTAGGCGGAGTTGGCGGGCTCCAGCGCGATGGAGCCGCTGCCCCGGCGCCGGAAGCGCTTGAGCGTCGCCTCCTCCTCGCCGACGAGCGCCACCACCACGTCGCCGGTCTCGGCGGTGTCGGTGGAGGAGATCAGCGCGACGTCGCCGTCGCGGATTCCCATGTCGATCATCGAATCGCCCTTCACCCGCAGCGCGTAATAGGGCCCGCCCTTGCGGACCATCGCCGCCGGGAAGGCCAGATGCGCCTCGATGTTCGATTCGGCGAGAATCGGCACGCCCGCCGCCACCCGTCCGATCAGCGGCGCCTCGATCACGCCCGAGGGCGGAAGGGGCCGTTCGGCGGATTTCTCGGCGGGCTTGCGGCCCTCGACCAGGCTCGGGCGGAAGGAGGGCGCGGGCGTCGCGGGGGAGGCCGCCGCCGAAGCCGGAGCGGCGTATTTGTCGCGCTCCATGCGGTCGGGGCGCTTGAGCACCTCCAGGGCCCGGGCCCGGTGCGGCAGGCGGTGGATGAAGCCCCGCTCCTCCAGGGCCATGATCAGGCGATGAATGCCCGATTTCGATTTCAGCGACAGCGCGACCTTCATTTCATCGAAGGAGGGCGAGATGCCCGTTTCCTGAATGCGCGCGTCGATGAAGACCAACAGCTGATACTGCTTGCGCGTGAGCATCCTCGTCTCCGGTCCGGCTGGGGCGCGCTCCGCACGGGCGGCGGCCGCCGTCCGGAATGCGCGCCATGTGTTGAACGGATCCGGACGTTCCTCCGTCCCCGGAAGGATCGGCGGAGGCGCCGGACCAAGCGGCGTCTTCTTCCCATATTGTTCTAGGAAAGTTCGGAGGCTTCGTCAAGACGTTCCCCGCATGTATCCGGCCTGTATCCCGGACCTTGCGAAAGCCTCTCCCAAAGCGCCTTGAGGAGGGCGCGTCAGGACCAGGGCGCCTCCAGAGGCAGGATCTCCACCCATTCGCCGGCTCCGGCGGCCGGGGCGCGCGCCGCCCGCACGAGCAGCGCCTGCGCCTCCGTGAGCAGCCGCGCGCGGGAGCTGTCCTGATCGGAGAAGGGCCGCACCAGATCGCCTTCCGGGCCGGATTCGAGCGTCGCGCGCATGTAGTGCTCGCGGGGGCCGTTGGCGGGCAGGGCCTCCGCCAGACGCGCCGGACGCCGGGTCCGGGCTCCGCCTTCGCCGCCCATCAGCCGCTCCAGAGCCGGACGCAGGAACAATTCGCCGCAGACCTGCGCCGAAACCGGATTGCCCGGAAGCCCGAGAATCGCGAGGCCCCCCAGCCGCGCCGCCGTCAGGGGCTTGCCCGGACGCAGCGCCAGACGGTGAAGCGCAAGCTCCGCCCCCTCCGCCGCCAGAGCCGGGCGGAGGTGGTCGTGATCTCCCACCGAGGCGCCTCCGATGGTCACGAGAAGATCGAACTCAGCCGCCGCGCCGCGCAGGATCGCGCGCAGGGCGTCGAGGTCGTCGGGAGCGACCGGCAGAAGCCGCGCCTCCGCCCCCGCCTGACGGGCCAGCCCCAGCAGGCCGTATTGCGCCGAAGCGACGATGCGGCCGGGACCGGGCGTCGCGCCGGGAGACACGAGTTCGTCCCCCATGGGCAGGATCCCCACCCGGGGCGCGCGGCCCACCAGAACCTCCGGCAGGTTCATCGAGGCCAGAAGGGCCAGCTCGCGCGGACCGATGCGGCGTCCGGCGGGAATGAGGACCTCGCCCGCGCGGAAGTCGCGTCCGGCGGCCCGGATGTTCGAGGCCGAGAGGTCGAGCCCCTCGAGGAGCCGGATCTCCGCGCCTTCGCGGGCGGCCTCCTCCTGGATCACGACCTGATCCGCGCCTTCGGGAACCGGCGCTCCGGTGAAGATGCGCAGGGCCTCGCCCGGCCCGAGCCGCCCGGACCAGGGGCGACCCGCCGCCGATTCGCCGACCACCCGGAACCGCGCGCCGGGTTCGGCCTCGACGCGGCGCAGGGCGTAGCCGTCCATGGAGGAGGCGTCGAAAGGCGGCTGGGTCAGGCGCGCGGCGGCCTCCTCGGCGAGGAAGCGGCCGAGGGCCGCCTCCAGAGGCAGCCGCTCGGGCGGAAGGGGCGGAACCAGAGCCCGCAGGCGCTCCAGAGCCTCGGAGACGGGAATCATGGGCGGCTCAATCCTCCAGGTAATAGCGCACGCGGGCCACCACGCGGATCTTCTTCTCGGGCTCGGCGCGTTCGGAATATTCGCCGCCGTCGCGGGCGAGGATCTGCACCACGCCTTGCTCCGCGCTGGCGATGGCTCCGAGGCGCGCGCCGGAATCCTCGGCGAACTGCTGCGCCGAGGCGCGGGCGGCGCGGGTGGCTTCGGCGATCATCTCGGGCTTGATGGCGTTGACCTCGGTGAAGGCGTATTCGGGGGCGTCGCCGGAGCTGTAGTCGCTGTCGCCGAGCCAGACGTCCTGATCCAGCAGCTTCCCCGTCTCGCCGGCGGCCTTGCGCAGGGCCGCGATCTGCGGGCTGCGCACCCGCCAGGCCCCGACGGCGAAATAACGCGCGGTTTCGGTCCCGTCCTCCTGAGCCCGGCGCTCGACGCGCAGGGAGGCGGGCTCCAGGGTCAGTTCGGCTTCGGGGAATCCGGCCGCCTTCAGGAAGGCCTCGACCGCCCTCTGCGCCTGGGCGTGCCCCGCCAGAGCCGCGGCGCGGCTTTCGCCCTCGCCGCGGAAGGAGAGCCGCCAGGTTCCCATGGTCGCCTGAACGTCGCGTTCGGAGAGCCCCAGCACATGGACCGTGCGGCCCGCCTGACGCATCTTCACCAGCGAGCTCCCGACGGCCCAGCCCGCGAAGGCCACGCCCGCCCCGATCAGCAATCCGCCCAGAACCGCGCTCCAGCCGCCGAAGCGCCGCGCGCCGATCTTCTCCGACTCCATCGCGTCCTCCCGAAATCAGGAGCCGGAGGGCTCGCCCGGGAACCGGGCGATGACGATTCGGCTCTCTCCATAGGCGCGCTCATCAAGCCGCAGGAATCCGGGCGGGAGCAAGGCCTCTTCGTCGGCGGCGAACTCGACCACCACCAGAGCCCCCGGCGCGAGCCAGCCGCCTTCCGCCGCCGCCTTCAGGGCGGGCGCCGCCAGACCCTTGCGGTAGGGGGGATCGGCGAAGACCAGATCGAAGGGCGTCTCGCGGCAAGGGCCGATGGTGGTGGCGTCGCGGCGATAGATCTTGCTCTCGCCGACGGCCTGAAGCGCCTCGACGTTGTCGCGGATCAGGCTGCGGGCGTAGGCGTCGTCCTCGACGAACAAGGCCCGGATCGCGCCGCGCGACAAAGCCTCAAGCCCCAGAGCCCCCGTTCCGGCGAAGAGGTCCAGCACGCGGCGGCCCTCGGGAAGCGGAGGGCCTTCCTCGGGGCCGTAATCCCCGTGCGCGAGGATGTTGAACAGCGATTCCCGCAGCCGGTCCGAAGTGGGGCGCGGCTGCGCGCGGCCTTCCTCGGGGCCTTTCAGGGCTCTTCCGCGCCAACGTCCCGCCACGATCCGCATCCGCCGTCCTTTCGCGTCTCTCCCGGATAAGGGAATCCGTCCGGCGCGGCTTGCGCCTGCGCCGAGGCCATGGCATGTCCGACGCAGCGCCCCAGATGCGGCGAAAGATCACGGAGACCCATGATGAGCGACGCCACGCCCGGCCTGCATACTCTCGCCGTCCACGCCGGACTCGCGCCCGATCCGGCCACGGGCGCCTTGCAGACGCCCATCTATCAAACCACCTCCTTCGTCTTCAAGGACGCCGATCACGCCGCGCGGCTCTTCAACCTCGAAGAGGTCGGCTACATCTATTCGCGCCTGACCAATCCGACCGTCTCGGCGCTGCAGACGCGCATCGCGGCTCTGGAGGGCGGCGCGGGCGCCGTGGCCACCTCCTCGGGCCACGCCGCGCAGCTTCTGGCGCTCTTTCCGCTGCTGGAGCCGGGCCTGAACTTCGTCGTCTCCAACAAGCTCTACGGCGGTTCGGCGAACCAGTTCTCGCAGGCCTTCAAGCGCTTCGGCTGGGAGGCCCGCTTCGTCGACTTCGAGCAGCCCGGCGCCATCGAGGCCGCCCTCGACGACAGGAGCCGCGCCATCTTCTGCGAGTCGCTGGCCAATCCGGGCGGCGTGGTGACGGATCTCAAGGCCGTGGCGAAGATCGCCGAGGCCCACAGGATTCCGCTCGTGGTGGACAACACCCTCGCGAGCCCGGCGCTCTGCCGCCCCATCGAGCACGGGGCGACCATCGTGGTCCATTCGACCACCAAGTTCATCACCGGCAACGGCACGACCATCGGCGGAATCGTGGTGGATTCGGGCAAGTTCGACTGGGCCGGATCGGGCAAGTTCCCGGCGCTCTCGGAGCCCTCGCCCTCCTATCACGGGCTGACCTTCCATCCGACCCTCGGGAGCATGGCCTACACCTTCTACGGCATCGCCATCGGCCTGCGCGATCTCGGGGTTTCGCTCTCGCCGCAGAACGCCTTCCTGACGCTGCTCGGCTCCGAGACCCTGCCGCTGCGCATCGCGAAACATTCCTCCAACGCCCTGGCCGTCGCCGAATGGCTGGAGAAGCGCCCCGAAGTCGAATGGGTCTCCTACGCCGGGCTCGAATCCTCGCCCTATCGCGCGCGCTCCGAGGAATATCTCAAGGGCTCGGGCGGCTCGGTCTTCACCTTCGGGCTGAAGGGCGGATATGAGGCGGGCAAGGTCTTCGTCAATTCGCTGAAGCTCTTCAGCCTGGTGGCCAATCTGGGCGATTCCCGCTCTCTGGTGGCCCATCCGGCCTCGACCACCCATCGCCAGATGACGCCCGAGGCCCGCGCCGCCGCCGGAGCCGGAGACGAAGTCGTGCGCCTCTCCATCGGTCTGGAGGACGTCGCCGACATCCTCGCCGATCTGGAGCAGGCCCTGAAGGCCGCGACGGCCTGATCATGGCCGGGTCGCCGTTCGACCGGCTGACGGCCGGAGATCCGCCGGTGATCGACCACGGGCTGCTCGGAGCCTGGCGCTTCGACGCCGAAGGCCGGGCGCGGCGTCTGAACTGGGGGCCGGAGCTCAACGAGCTTCCGGCGCCCGGAGACGGCTGGGTCTGGGTGCATCTGCGGCTCCAGTCGCCGAGGGCGCGCGACTGGTTGACCGAAGCCGCGGCGGAGATGCCGGAATCGGCGATGTGGGCCCTGCTGGAGGAGGATGTGGCGCCGCGCGTCTCGCGCTTCGACGACGGCGTGCTGATCGTGCTGCGGGCGGTGAACCTCAATCCCGGCGCCGAGCCCGAGGACATGGTCTCGATCCGGCTGTTCGTGACGCCCACGCGGGTGGTCAGCGTGGCCGCGCGCCGCATCTGGGCGGTGGGGGGCGTCATCAGCGATTGCGAGGGCGGGCGCGGTCCGGCGACGGTCGGCGATTTCGTCGTGCGGCTGGTCGAGGATCTGCGCGCCAACGCCGAGCCCATCCTCGACGATCTCGAAAGCGACATCGAGGCCTTCGAGCTGGACATCCTCGCGGGGCGCGATCCGCGTCCGGCGCAGCATCACGCGACCTTCAACGACGCCCGGCAGGACATGATCATGCTGCGGCGTCATTTCGCGCCTCAGGCCGAGGCCCTGCGCCGGCTGACGCATCAGCCGCCGCCCTGGCTGACCGATCCCGAGGCCATCCGCGAGGAGGCCGTGGGATTCCAGCGCATCGTCGAGGATCTGGACGCCCTGCGCGAAAGGGCCTCCCTCGTCCGCGACGACATGTACATGCGGCTCAACGAGCGCCAGAACCGCACGATCCTGCTGTTGTCGCTGGTGTCGGCGGTGTTCCTGCCGATCACCTTCGTCACGGGGCTTCTGGGCGCCAACGTCGGGGGGATTCCGCTGGCGGGGAGCCACTGGGGCTTCTGGATCGTCTGCGGCATGATCGTCGGGCTGGTCGGGCTGGAGATCTGGCTGATCAAGCGGCTGAAGCTGCTCTAGAGCGTTTTCCGACCCGATCGGGTCGTCCGGACGCTCCAGGTCTTCATGTCGTCGCGCTTTCGCGACGCGAGGCCTTCCGGCTGCGCCGGGCGAGGCTCGGGATCACCGCCGGTCCAGCTTGGTGGACAGCAGGATGACCGATTCGGTGTCCTGCACGCCCTCCACGTCGGCGAGGCGGTCGAGCAGGCGGTCCAGAGCCGCCGCTCCCGGAGCCGCCACCCGCGCCAGAAGATCGTAACGCCCGCTGGCGGCGTAGAGGGCTTCGGTCTCGGGCAGAGCCTTCAGCGCCGCCGCCACCGAGGCGTAGGCGCGGGGCTCGGCGGCCACCAGCACCACCGCCCGCAGGATTCCCCGCTCCGCCGCCTCGCCGAGCCGCACCCCGTAGCCCTGGATCACGCCGGTGTCCTCCAGACGGCTGAGCCGCGTCTGGGCCGTGGTGCGCGCCACCCCCAGACGCCGCGCGATCTCGGCGATGGGCGTGCGGGCGTTCTCGCGCAGGATGGCCAGAAGCTCGCGGTCTCTGGCGCTGATCTCGACTTCTTCCGTCATGAGTTCCTCATTTGCGCGATCCGACGAAAATCGACGTCGGATCTTATGAAGATTCCGTCCAGGCGCGCAATGCGCTGATCGATTCGCACAGAAACCTTCGGCATATTTTGCGGGTCAGGCTCGCAGCGGCCTTCGCCCCTCGGTTTCGGGAACGCCACGGATGTTTCAGGCTCCTTTCGTTTATGACGCCCCCGCGCAATTCGCCGTCTCGGCGCAGCCCGAGGCTCCCGTCTTCTGCCTGTCGCATGGCGTGCTGGCGGCGACCGCCGCGCGGTTCCTCGAAGGCTTCCCCGGCCTGACGACCTACGCCGTCAAGGCCAATCCGGAGCCCGCCGTGGTCCGCGCCCTGATCCATGCGGGCGTGACGGCCTTCGACGTCGCTTCGCCCGAGGAGATCCGTCTCGTGCGCGCCTTCGCGCCCGAAGCCCCGCTGCATTACCACAATCCGGTCAAGAGCCGCGCCGAGATCCGCATGGCGCTGGCCGAGGGCGTGCGCGTCTTCGCCGCCGACTGCGCCCAGGAGCTGGCCAAGATCCTTGAAGAGGCCCGCGGCCTCGTGAACGAGCTGGAGATCTCGGTGCGCTTCCGCCTGCCCATCGCGGGGGCGGCCTATGACTTCGGCTCGAAGTTCGGCGCCGATCCCGAGCAGGCCGTGGAGCTGCTGCGCGCCGTGGCGGCGGCGGGCGCCCTGCCGAGCCTGACCTTCCACCCCGGTTCGCAATGCCTCGTCGCGACGGCCCATGCGGCCTATATCCGCAAGGCCGCCGGGATCGCCCGCGAGGCGGGCGTGAGCCTGCGTCGTCTGAACGTGGGCGGGGGCTTTCCCGTCTCCTACGGCGAGGCCGGAGAGGTTCCGCCGCTGGAGGCCTATTTCGCCTCCATCCGCGCGGCCGCCCTGGAGGCTTTCGGCGAGGCGGTTCCGCCGCTGGTCTGCGAGCCGGGCCGCGCCATGGTCGCCGACGCCTGCGCGCTCGTGACCCGCGTGAAGCTGGTGCGCGGCGAGACGGTCTTCCTCAACGACGGCGTCTATGGCGGGCTCGCCGAGGCGCCGATCCTCAAGATCCTGCCGCGCCGCCGGGTGATCTCGGCGGAGGGCGTCGAGCGCTCCGGCGCGCCGCAGCCCTTCACCGTCTTCGGCCCGACCTGCGACTCGCTCGACCGGATGCCCGGCGCGCCGCTGCTGCCCTCGGACGTCGAAGAGGGCGATTTCGTCATCTTCGAGGGTCTGGGCGCCTATGGCTCGGCGACCACCACCCGCTTCAACGGCTACGAGGCCTCCGGCTACGCGATGGTCTCCACCGCCGCCGCCCGCTGAAGCCCCCCTGCTTCGGCGCGGGAAGCCCGGCCTCCGCAAGGAAGGCCGGGTTTTCTCATTTCACGACGACCGGGACCAGAGCCGTGACCGGGCGGCCCTCCACGAGGACCGGCTGATGATGGTCGTCGGCGAGCAGAACCCCGATCACATGCGGGCCTTTGGGCTCGGCGCAGGCGCCGAGATTGGCTTTGATGAGATCGCCGCCGAAATCGCTGTTCATGCTGTTATAGGACCGCCCCGGCAGATTGCAGGAATCTCCGTCGGGGTCGATCTTCATGTGGACATGGCCGCAGCGGGCGTCCTCGCCGCAGGAGCCCGCAGGCATGAGGCGGAAATTGCTCCGCACGACCACGCCCACGACGCCCAGAGGATCGGAGCCGATTTCGACGGTCGATCCGGCGGGCGGCCAGAGGACTTCGAGAGAGGGCGGCTCCTCGGCCTGGACGGGGGCGGCGGTCAGAGCGAGGAGCAGAAGCGGGAGCAGGCGCGGCATGGGAGTTCCTCCGGGAATCATGTAATCACTGATTACATCAAGCCGCCGCCCGTCACAAGCCGTCTTGCGTCCGGAGGCGCGCGGAGGCGATATGCGGAGCCATGACCCAGGACAAGCATGCGGAGGACGCCCCGCCAAGGCGCTATCATCACGGCGATCTCGCCGAGGCGCTGGTCGCGGCGGCGGTGGAGATCATCGCGGAGAAAGGCGTCGAGCAATTGTCGATGCGCGAGGCCGCGCGGCGGGCGGGAGTCTCGCCGGGGGCGCCTTTCCGGCATTTCCGCTCGAAGACGGCCTTGCTCACCGCTCTGGCGGAGCAGGCGGGGGGGCGGCTGACGGAGGCCGTCGCGGCGGCTCTGGCCGAAGCGGGAGAGGCGGATCCGCTCGCGGCCTTCGAGGCCATCGGCGTGGGCTATCTGCGCTGGGCGCTGAGGAATCCGACGCATTTCCAGATCGTCAGTTCGCGCGCTCTGGTGGATTTCGAAGGCTCCGAGATCCTGCGCGGCCAGAACGCCGCCATTCGTCGGCGCATGGTCGGACTGCTGGAGGCGGCGCGGAGTCAGGGGCGGCTGGCCGAGGATCTGAAGCTCGAAGAGGCGCTGCTCGCCGCCCGCGCGCTGGTCTACGGGCTGGCGCGCATGGCGGCCGACGGGCATCTGCCGGAATGGTCGCCTCCCGCAGAGGGCGCCGCCGCGGGGGCCGCCTCCGGAGAGGATCCGGAGCGGCGGCTGAGGCGGGCCTTGCGGCTGTTCATGGGCGCGCTGGCGCCCGGGAGATGAGCGGAGGGCTCAGCGGCCGCCCTGAGCCTGGAGCTGATGATAGATCGACAGCCCGTGGACGAGATCCACCGCATAGGCGAGCTGATGATCCTCCTCGCGCAGCTTCTGGGCTTCCTCGCGACGCTTGCGCTCCTCCTCGACGCGGGCTTTGGCGGCGTCTTCGTCCTCGCCGTTCTCGTTGCGCAGGGAGCCGCGCAGGCCCGCTTCCGAACGCGCATGGGCGGCGGAGGTCGGGGCGGTCGAGGGCGCGATGGTCTCCTCGCCGATGAGGATGTCCGGCTCGATGCCCAGAGCCTGGATCGAGCGGCCCGAAGGCGTGTAGTAGCGCGCCGTGGTCAGACGCAGCGCGCCATGGCCCGGCAGCGGCATGATCGTCTGGACCGAGCCCTTGCCGTAGGTCTTCTCGCCGACGATCACCGCCCGGCGATGATCCTGAAGCGCCCCCGCCACGATCTCCGAAGCCGAAGCCGAATCGCCGTTCACCAGCACCACCAGAGGCAGGCCGCCGGTGATGTCGCCGGGATGGGCGTTGTAGCGGTCGGCCATGCCGGGGTCGCGTCCGCGGGTGGACACGATCTCGCCCTGTTCGAGGAAGGCGTCCGAGACCTCCACCGCCTGGCTCAGCAGCCCGCCCGGATTGCCGCGCAGATCCAGAACGAAGCCGCGCAGCTTCTCGCCGAGCTGCTCCTGAAGGGCGCTCACGCCGGTCTGGAGGTTGTCGAAGGTCTGGTCCGTGAAGCCGCTCATCTGGAGATAGCCCACGTCGCCCTTGGCGGACCAGCGCACGGCCTTGATGCGGATCACGTCGCGCTCGATCTCCACGTCGAAGATCTTCGCCTCCTTCTCGCCCTCTCCGGAGGCGGGGCGGCGGATCGTCAGGGTGATCTTCGACTTCACCGGGCCGCGCATCCGCGCCACGGCGTCGTCGAGGGAGACGCCTTCGAGGGAATCGCCGTCGATATGCGTGATGAGGTCGCCGCCGAGCAGTCCGGCGCGTTCGGCGGGCGTCTCCTCGATGGGCGAGGTGATGCGCACCACGCCGTTCTCCATGCCGACGTTGAGCCCCAGACCGCCGAATTCGCCGCGGGTCTGGGTCTGCATGTCGCTGAAGTCCTTGGTCCCCATGTAGCTCGAATGCGGATCGAGCGAATAGGCCATCCAGTTGAGCGCGGCCTCCATGGTCTCCTGTTCGTCGATGGGCTCGACGTAGTTGGCGCGCGCCAGGTCGAAGACTTCGCCCACGAGCTGGAGCTGATCGTAGATCGCATCCTGAGCCGTTTCAGGCTTCGGCGGCGCGGAGGGGACGCCCTCCGCCGAGATGGGCGTCGAGAACTGCGCGCTCAGGGCGAAGCCGGCGACGGCCCCGAGAAGGGCGGCCACAAGAGGAGCTTTGGTCTGAGCTTTGGTCACGGGGAGCGCCTTTCAGGGAGCGGTCGGATCTGGCGCGGGGATTCCGCGCGGAAGGGAATCGAGGGCCGCCCCGCCGGGGTCCGGCGGGGCGGGAGAAGGAAGCTTATTCGGCGGCCTGCTTGAAGTCGCGGTAGACCGCGAGCCCATGGAGCAGATCAACCGCATAGGAGAGCTGGTAATCCTCTTCGCGCAGCTTGGCGGCGGCCTCGCGGGATTCGTGCTCGGCCTTGATGCGCGCGCGCTCCTCCTCGGTGAGGTCCTTGTTGGCGAGGGAGTTGCGCAGGCTGGCTTCGGAGCGCGAGGCGGCGGCGGCGGCCTCGGGGGTCTGGATCTTCAGATTGCCGACCACGATGTCCGGCTCGATGCCGAGGCCCTGGATCGAGCGGCCCGAAGGCGTGTAGTAACGCGCCGTGGTCAGGCGGATGGCGCCGCGCGCCGCCAGAGGCATGATCGTCTGGACGGAGCCCTTGCCGAAGGTCTTCTGACCCACGACCACGCCGCGCCGGTGATCCTGCAGCGCGCCCGCCACGATCTCCGCCGCCGAGGCCGAGGAGCCGTTGACCAGAACCACGATGGGCAGGCCGCCGGTCAGATCGCCCGGCTGGGCGTTGTAGCGGTCGGCGTCGCGGGGCTCGCGGCCGCGGGTGGAGACGATCTCGCCGCGCTCCAGGAAGGCGTCGGAGACCGCGACCGCCTGGCTCAGCAGCCCGCCCGGATTGTTGCGCAGATCCAGCACGTAGCCGCGCAGCTTGTCCTCGCCGATCTCCTCCTTCAGCGCCTTGATCCCGGCTTCGAGGTTGTCGTAGGTCTGTTCGCTGAAGCGGGTCATGCGCAGATAGCCGATGTCGCCCTTGGCCTCCCAGCGCACGGCGCGCACCCGGATGACGTCGCGCTCCAGCTCGAGGTCGAAGGTCTCCTTGGCGTCGGCCGAGACGTCGTCCTCGGAGGGCGCGCGGTAGATGCTCAGCGTGACCTTGGACTTGATCGGGCCGCGCATCTTCTCGACGGCCTGGTTGAGCGTCAGCCCGTCCACGGATTCGCCGTCGATGTGGGTGATGACGTCGCGGCCCCGGATGCCCGCCCGCGCCGCCGGAGTCTCGTCGATGGGCGAGACCACGGTCAGGATGCCGTTCTCCATCGTGACCTCCATCCCGAGGCCGCCGAATTCGCCGCGGGTTTCGGTCTGCATGTCCTTGTAGGCCTCGGGCGGCATGTAGCCCGAATGCGGATCCAGAGAGGCGAGCATGCCGTTGATGGCCGCCTCCAGAACCTTCTGGTCGTCGATGGGCTCGACGTAATCCTTGCGCATGCGCTCGAAGACGTCGCCGAAGAGGTTCAGGTAGTCGTAGGTGTCCGAGGCGGGGGCCGCGGGACGGGCGGTGGTCGCGGTCTCCTGAGCGACGCTCGGGGCGATGAAGGGGGCGCCGAAGGCCAGGCCTGCGGCGAGGCCGAAGACGGCGGCCATTGCTGTTCTGTTCATCACGAGAGTCACCTTTCGTTGAGATCGCCGAACCAGGGGGAAGGATCGGCGATGGCGTCGCCGCGGCGAAGTTCGAGGTAGAAGCTGGCCAGAGTGCGGCCTTCGTGGGGCGCGGAGAGCCGGCCGAGGCTTTCGCCCGCCGCCAGCTGCACGCCCTTGCGTTCGAGAATCTTGGGGTCGAGGTCGCCGAGCCCGGCGAGGAGCACATGATGGTCGCGATCCACGCGCATCATCACCACGTTGGCGAGGTTCTTCATCGGGCCCGCGAACTCCACCACGCCCGCGAAGGGCGCGTAGACCAGAGAGCCCGCTTCCGCCTCGTAATGCAGGCCGTCGCTGCGATGGCCGTTGGAGAGCCGGTCGCCGTAACGCGCCATGAGGCGGGCGCCCATCACCGGCGCGCGGGCGCGCTGGCCTCCGAGGTTCTGGGGCGGCGCCTCGTAGATCTGGCGGACCGTCTCGCGCGGAGGCGCGGCGTAGGCCGTTTCGACCGAAGGCCCCGCCAGAGGCCCCGGGCCGGGCGCAGGCGGCGAAAAGCCGAGCCCCAGAT
Organism: Neomegalonema sp.; assembly: GCF_028688855.1. Taxonomy (GTDB): domain Bacteria; phylum Pseudomonadota; class Alphaproteobacteria; order Rhodobacterales; family Rhodobacteraceae; genus Neomegalonema. The sequence continues at coordinate 71,192 of NZ_JAQTXI010000005.1, forward strand.
CGGCGCCCGCGCCGAAGCTCATGTTCGCGCCCGCTCCGGGGAGGGGCTCGGCGGAGGGCAGGCGGCGGGGATTCTCCGAGGGCTGCGGCGACCGGGCCATGGCCGCCTGAGCCTGAGCCATGGCCGCGCGCTGGGCGGCGGCCTGGGCCTCGGCGAGCGCGGCTGCCTGAAGCCGGGCCTGCTCCTGGGCCGCCTGGACCATGGCCGCCTGAAGATCCGCCGCGCGGCGGTTCAGCTCCTCGGATTCCCGGCGCAGCTTTTCGGCCCGTTCTCCGGCGAGGGCGCCCCGGCCCCGGCTGTCGCGCAGGGCCTCCTTGAGCGCGCGGTCCTCCTGACGCACGGCCTCGATGCGCTCCAGCGCTTCGGCCTGGGCGGCCTGGGTCTCGCGGCGGAGGGCGCCGATCTCGCCGATCTCGTCGCGCATCTGGCGGGCGTCGCGCTCCAGGGATTCCGCGAGGCCCGACAGCGCCGAAGCCGCCCGCGCGGCCTGCGCGGGGCGGTCGCTGTAGGCGGCGAGGGTCGGGGCGGGCGCCTTGGCCAGACTGATCATCGCGCCGAAGGCGGCGGCGTGCTCGCCCTTGCGCCGATGGAGCTGGTCCTCGGCCTCGTACTGGCGGCGGGTGAGGTCGGTCAGGCGTTCGCGGGCGTCCTCGGCGGCCTCCTGCGCGGCGCGGAGCGCGGCCTCCAGGGCGTCGATGCGGACCTGATCGGCGGAGGCCTGTCCGGCGGCGGCCTCGGCCTCGGCGGCGAGCAGGGCCGCCTGCTCGGCCTGAGCCCGAGCCTGGGCCGCCAGATCGGCGGGCGAGGTCTGGGCGCCGGCGAGGCCGGGCCAGAACAGCAGCGGACAGAACAGAAAGGGCAGGGCCAGAGCGCGCGCAAGGCGGGCGGGCGCAAGACGGGCGGTCCCAAGGCGGGCGGACGCAAGGCGGGCGGGCGTCATGACGCCCCCTTCCCCGGGCGGATCAGCAGCGAACGCCCGGTCATGGCGGCGGGCTGATCCAGACCCAGCATGTCGAGCAGGGTCGGGGCCACGTCGCCCAGGCGGCCGCCCGGCGCGAGGCGCGCGGCGCCCGCCTCTCCGCCGATCCGCTCCGCGCCCAGAAGGATCACGGGGACTTCGTTGAGGGTGTGGGCGGTGTGGGGCTCGCCGGTTTCGGGATCGGTCATGACCTCGGCGTTGCCGTGGTCGGCCACGACGAGCATCGCGCCCCCGACCTCTTCAATGGCCGCGACGGCCTCGCCAAGCTCGTGATCCACGGCTTCGCAGGCGGCCATGGCCGCCGCGAGAATCCCCGTATGGCCCACCATGTCGGGATTGGCGAAGTTCACGACGATCAGATCCTGTTCGCCCGAGCGGATGGACGCCGCCAGAGCCGCGCCCACTTCGGGGGCGGACATCTCCGGCTGAAGGTCATAGGTGCGGACCTTGGGGCTGGGCGCCATGAACCGAGTCTCGCCCGGATAGGGGCTTTCCACCCCGCCGTTGAAGAAGAAGGTCACATGGGGGTATTTCTCGGTCTCCGCAAGGCGGAGCTGCTTCAGCCCGAGCTTCGAGATCGTCTCGCCGAGGCCCTCCGCGATGGATTGCGGCGGGAAGATCGCCGACATGAAGGCGTCGTGGGCGGAGGAATAGGAGACCATCCCGCAGAGATCCGCGAAGGCGGGCGCAGGGCGCTCGAAGGCGGCGAACTCCGGATCGGCCAGAGCCGACAGGATCTCCCGCGCGCGGTCGGAGCGGAAATTCGCCATCAGCAGGCCGTCGCCCGCCCTGACGCCGAGATAAGCGCCGATGACCGAAGGCGCGACGAATTCGTCGGTCTCGCTGCGGGCGTAGGCGGTCTCGACGGCCTCGCGGGCCGAGCCGAAGCGCAGGCCCTCGCCGCGGGCGATGGCGGCGTAGGCCAGAGACACGCGCTCCCAACGCTTGTCGCGGTCCATGGCGTAGAAGCGGCCCGAAACCGTGGCGATCTGCGCGCCGGAGCCCTCCAGCTGCGCTTCGAACTCCGCCAGATAGCCGAGGGCGCTCGAAGGCGGCGTGTCGCGCCCGTCGAGGAAGACATGGATCAGGACCGGAATCCCCTCGGCCCGGAGGATCCGCGCCAGAGCCGCCATGTGATCCTGATGGGCGTGGACGCCGCCCGGCGACATCAGCCCCAGAAGATGGCTCGCGCCGCCCGAGGCCTTGAGCTTCTCGATGTGCCGCCGCAGGGCGGGGGCCTGGGCGAGGCTTCCCTCGCGGATGGCCTTGTCGATGCGCGGCAGATCCATCCAGACCACGCGTCCGGCGCCGAGGTTGGTGTGGCCCACCTCGGAATTGCCCATCTGGCCGGGGGGCAGCCCGACGTCCTCGCCGGAGGCCGTGAGGGTCGCATGCGGACAGGCGGCCATGAGGGAATCATAGGCGGGCGTCTCCGCCAGCGCCACGGCGTTGGCTTCGAGCCGGGGGCTGAGGCCCCAGCCGTCGAGGATGCAGAGCACGACCGGCCTGATCTGCGGGCGCGCCTGGGCGGAGAGGGTCGAAGTCATGGAGGCCATTTCGGATGCGAACGCCGGAAACCCGCGCAGAATAAGGCGTTCCCCGCCCGGCGTCCAGCATGGCGGCGTCGCGGTTAACGCCATGTGAACGGGAAGGCGCATGGAGCGTGAAAGACGGAAGGCCGCCTCCCGGAAGGGAAGCGGCGTCCACGTCTCTTCGAGCCTCCGGAGGGGCCTATTCCGCCGCCTGACGCATGGCGTAGGCGTCCAGCTCCTCGGGGGTGGGGGCGGCGGGCAGGGGCTCGGCGAGGGGGAGGAGGGGCTTGCGCCTGCCGAAGCCCTTGCGCTTGCGCGCGCCGCCCCAGAGCACCCGTCCCGAGGCCTTCAGCGAGAGGGTCAGATCCTGCTGGATCGCCAGAACCGCAGGCACCACCACCAGAACCAGCGTCGAGCCCAGCCCCAGGCCGTAGACCAGCGAGATCACCGTCGGCTTGAGGAACTGCGCCTGGACGCTGGTTTCGAGCAGAAGGGGCGCGGTGCCCAGAACCGTGGTGATGGTCGTCAGGAAGACCGCGCGCAGACGGTCGCAGGCGCCCTGGACGATCGAAGGGATCAGTCCGCGTTTCGGAGAATATTCGTCCACCGTGGTCACCAGCACGATGGAGTCGTTGACGATGATCCCCGCCACGCCGATCACGCCGATGATCGAATACATGCTGAGGGCTTCGTTGTGGAGGTAATGCCCCCAGATCACCCCGATCATGCCCAGGGGAATCACGCACATGATGATCAGGGGCCGCGTCCAGGAGCCGAGGATCCAGGCCAGAGTCAGATAGATGCCCACCATGGCCATGGCGAAGCCGTTCAGCGCGTCGCCGAGGAACTGCTGTTCGTTGGCCATGGCGCCGCCCTGCTCGGCGCTGACGCCGTGGCGGGCCGTCACTTCGGGGAGGATCTCCTCCGCGACGATGCGCCGGGCCTCGTTCTGGAGGGCGGGGTCTTCGGCGAGGTCGCCCGTCACCGTGGCCACCCGAAGGCCGCCCTCGCGCCGCACCGAGGCGAAGCCCTGACGCGTCGCCAGATCGGCGATCTCCGACAGCGCCATGTAGGTTCCCGAAGGCGAGCGCAGACGCACGTTCGTCAGGTAGTCGGCGCGGATCTCCTCGTCGGGCGGCTCGACGACCACCTTGACCGTCCGGCCGTCGCGGACGAACTCCGCCGCCTCGATTCCGGTCAGCTTGCGGCGCATCTCGGCGGCGAGGGTCGCCTCGGTGAAGCCCGCCGCGCGCCCCTGGGCGTTCAGGGTCACGACATACTCCACCTTGTCATAGGAGAGCGTGTCCTCCAGCGTGCTGACCCCCGAGACCTGCCCGAGCCGCAGCTTGAGGTCCTCCGCCGCCGCCTTGAGCACTTCGGCGTTCGCGCCGCTCAGGCGGATGTTGATTCCGTCGCCGCCGCCGAAGCTGCGCGCGCCGGTCAGCGACAACTGCTCCATGCGCGGATGAGGCTTGATCTCGGCGGTCCAGGCCCGGATGATCTCCTGTTGCGGATAGGGGCGCAGATCGGCGTCGATCAGCTCCACCTCGAAGGCGCCGAGCAGATCGACGTCCTTGGCCTCGACGTTGCTCAGGCCCCGCCCCGCCGAGCCGACGCGGCCCAGAGCCGTCGCCACCGGCGCCCGACCATATTCCGCCTCGAAGCGGCGGTTCACGGCTTCGAGGGCGCGGTCCATCTCGGCGGACATCGCGATGCTGTCGGCGCGGGTCGAGCCGTCGAGCATGGCGAAATAGGCGGTGATCTCGCCCTGCTCCGGCGAGGAGAAGAAGCGCCAGCGGAGCTTGCCCTCCACGAAGACCGAGGCGCTGATCATCAGCAGCATCACCATCGCCGCCACCACCAGATAGCGGATCTTCAGGATGAAGGCGACGAAGGGCCGGAAGAGGGCCTCCACGAACCAGGCGAAGCCCTTGTCCACGAAGCGGCTCGGGGCGTCGTACCAGGCCTTCGCGTCCGGCGCCCTGGACATGGCGTGGCGCATGTGGGCGGGCAGGATCACGAAGCTCTCGAAGAGGCTCGCGATCAGCACCGCCGCGATGGTCATCGGGATGTCCTTGATCATGTCGCCGAAGCGTCCGCCGATCAGCAGCAGCGCGCCGAAGGCGAGGATGGTCGTCGCCGAGGCCGCGATCACCGGGCCGAGCATCCGGCGCGCCGCGCGTTCGGCGGCGGCTCCGGGGCCGAAGCCGCGACGGCGCATCCAGTCGGCGTAATCGCCGACCACGATGGCGTCGTCCACCGCCACGCCCAGACAGATGATCAGCGCGAAGAGCGACATGGAGTTCAGCGTCATGCCCATGAAATACATGACCGCCAGAGTCGCCGCCGTGGCCGTGGCGATGCCCGCCGCCACCCAGAAGGCCATGCTCGCGCTGAGGAACAGGAACAGCGAGACCAGCACCAGCGCAAGGCCCATGATCCCGTTCGAGATCAGGATCTGAAGCCGCCCGCTGATGCTTTCGGCGCGGTCGCGGATGAGGGTCATCTCCACGCCCGCGGGCAGGGTGGGGGCGATGGAGTCGACGGTCTCGCGCACGGCGGCGCGGAGCTTCAGGGCGTCGCCCGTGGGGCCGCGCGAGACGCTCACCAGAACGGCGGGCTGATCGCCCCGGAAATAGGCCACGCCGGAATCGAGCCCGTCCTCCCGGACCTCCGCCACGTCGCGCACGAGGATGCGCGCGCCGTCGGGACGCACGGTCACGGGGGTCTCGGCGATCTGATAGGCGGTGGTGCGGTCGGCGCCCACGCGGATGCGCGCCTGAGCCGCCTCCAGTTCGCCCGCCGGAGAAGCCTTGTAAGCCCCCGTGATCGCCCCGGCGACGTCGTTGAGGGTCAGGCCCTCGCGTTCGAGGGCGCCGTTGGGGGCCTCGACGCGGATGTTCGGATCGGTCACGCCGGAGATGGTCGCCTGCTGCACCCCCGCCCGGAAGAGCGCCGCCTTGAGCTCGTCGGCGTAGCGGGCGAGCAGCTCCACGCCCACCGGGCCGGAGATCGAGACGTCCACCACCTTGTCGGACCAGCCGCCGCGACGGATCGTCGGGACTTCGGATTCGGCGGGCAGAGAGCGCCGCAGACCATCCACGGCGGCCTGAACGTCCTCGGCGGCCTGCATCATGTTCGTGCCGGGCTCGAACTCCAGCGTGATGCTGGCCGAGCCCTCGCGGGAGTTGGAGCGCACCGAAGCCACGTTCTCGACGGCGATCAGGCTGGGCTCCAGCACCTCGACCACGCCGTGGTCCATGTCCTCGGCGCCCGCCCCGGTCCAGGAGACCGAGACGATCATGGTCTCCTGAACCACGTCGGGGAAGAACTGCGCCCGCAGATTGAAGGCCGACCAGACCCCCGCGACCAGCATCAGCGCCATCAGCAGATTGGCCGCAGTCGGATGGGCGACGAAATACCCGAGGATTCCGCGCGGACGATATTTCTCCTGGGCGCTCATGAGGCGTCTCCGGTGCGGGGGGCTTCGAGGGCCGAGGCGGAAGGCGGAGCCGAGGGACGACCTTCGGGACGAGGACCGCCTTCGCCGCGCGGGGGGCGGCCTTCGCCCGGAGCGCCGCCTTGCGGACGCTCGCCGCTCCAGCCGCCTTCGGGGCGCTGCGGACGGCCTTCGCCGGGCGCGCCCTGGGGGCGTTCTCCCTGGGGATGCTCGCCTTGCGGGCGCTGGCCCTGGGGAGCCCCGGCGGCGCCCTGGCCGCGCTGGCCGCCGAAGCCTGCTCCGAAGCCGCCGGGTCCGGCGGCGGGCGCCTCGGGCGTGGCGGGGTCGCGGAAGCGCACCCCCGGCCCGAGCTGGCGCGTGCGCTGGGTCACGTATTCCGATCCGATGGGGGCGCCCGCCACATAGACCCAGTCTCCCGAGCGGCGGCGGATTTCGAGCGTCATCTCCTCAAGGCGGCCCGCCTGACGATTGAACACCAGCACGCGGCCGTCTTCGGTCAGGGCCGAGGCCGGAACCCGGGCGAGGGCGTCCAGCGCGGGTTCGGCGATCTCGATCCGCACGAAGTCGCCCGGACGCAGGCCGCCGCCCTCGTCGAGCGCCGCGTAGAGCGTGCGGCCGCCCTGGCCCTGAGCCACCGCCGCCCCGATGCGGGTCAGACGGGCGGGCAGGCTCTGGACGCCGTCGCTCATGGTCAGCGAGACGCGGGCCGTCAGGGGCTTGAGCTTTCCGGCGCCGTCGGTCAGGCGGGCGTATTCCGAGCCCGAAACCTGAAACCGGACCTCCAGCACGCCGAGATCCACCAGAGTCCCGAGGGTCTCGCTGGCGGAGACCATGCGGCCCGTCACGGCGGCGGCGCTCACGGCGTTGAGCACGCCCGAGAAAGGCGCCCGCAGCACGGTTTCGGCTCCGGCGCGCTCGGCGTCGGAGAGGGTCAGGCGGGCGCGCTCCACGGCGAGCTGCGCCTGACGGATCTCGTTCTGCAAAGAGGCGAGGGACTGACGGCGCGTCTCGACCTCCTGGCGGGCGGAGTTGGCGGCGATCTGGGCCGTCTCGACGGCGGTGCGCGCCGCGAAGCCCCGAGAGGCCAGCTGCTGCTGACGCGACAGGGCGTCTTCGCGGATGGCCTGCTGCTGGAGGGCGGAGTCGAGTTCGGCCTGACGCAGGCCCTGATTGCCCGAAGTCGTGGCGAGCCGCGCCTGGGCGTCGGCGAGGGCGGCGCGGGCGTCGGCGGAGCGCGTGTCGGTGGCGGCCGGGTCGATGCGGGCGAGGATCTCGCCTTCGCGCACCAGGGCGCCGTCGCGGAAGTCGCCGCCTCCCCCCGCGCCCAGGGCCACGATGCGTCCGGCCGCGCCCGCGCGCAGCTCCAGGCTGCGCGGAGCCTCGATCTGGCCGAAGACCGTCGTGGTCAGGGCCGAGGAATCCGGGGCGAAGGCCTCGATGGGGGCGGTGAAGCTGCGTTCCGGCGCGGGCCGGGGCGCGGGCCTCTGGGCGGCGATCCTCTGCGCCTCGACCATCCGCCAGCCGCCATAGGCGAGCAGGGCGAAGCAAGCCAGCAAGATCGCCGAACCGCGCAGCGCGCGCGCCAGAAAGCGCATGACCGGTCTCCTTCGTCCGAAATCCAACAGGCGCTATACGCGCGACAGGCTGAAGACGGTCGCAGGAAAATCCGTTTTGTGAGAATAAAAAACGCGCGATTCCGTATTGGGTTCCTAATCCGCCTGCGAGGTCAAGGCCTGTAAAAATCTGGTCAAATCCGGGGCGACATGGGCGATTTGTGGGCCGTCCGCGCCTTTCTGCGCCCAGGGAGAGGGCGAAGGCACGTAAACCGTGCGCATGCCCATCTCGTGGGGGATGATCAGATTGCGGGCGGCGTCCTCGAACATGGCGGCGCGGCGCGGATCATAGCCGCCGCGCTCGGCGGCGAGCTCGAAGGCGCGGCGATTGGGCTTGGGCTCATGATCGAGGTCGGCCACGGTGAAGACCTGCGCGAAGAGGCCGTCTATGCCGACGCGCTTCAGCAGGCGTTCGGCGTGGGTGGGATGGGCGTTGGTGTGGACGAAGAGCCGCCCCGGCAGAGCCGCCAGCGCCTTGGCGAGGGCGGGATCCGGCGCGACGGTCTCGATGGGCACATGGTCGTGGGTCTCGGCCATGAAGGCGACGGGATCGACGCCGTGATGGATCGCCAGCCCGCGCGCGGTGAGGCCGTATTCCTCCAGATATGCGTGCTGGAGCTTGCGGGCCTCTTCGAGATCGAGGCCGAGGAGATCGCCGATCCAGGCGGTCATGTTGGCTTCGGCCTCGGTCCAGAGGCCGGGGGTGTAGGGATAGAGCGTGTTGTCGAGATCGAAGACCCAGGCCTCGACCTGAGCGAAATCCTCGCGGAGCGCGCGGCGGACGGCGGGATCCGAGAGGTCGGGCGGGGGGATCCGGGTCGGGGGGAGCATGGCGGGTTCTCCTGCAAGGGGCCTTGCGGGAGCCTTGCCCCAACTCGCCGGGGAAGGCGAGGGATTTTCAGGAGGGGGCCGCCTCCGCAAACCTGCGGAGACGACTTGCTCAGGTTTCAGGAGCGGATCAGCCCAAAGTCCCCTCAGCCGTGAGGAGCGTCGCGCCGCCGAGATAAGGCGACAAGGTCGCGGGCAGCTTCACCGAGCCGTCCGCCTGCTGGCCGTTCTCCAGCACGGCGATGAGCGTCCGGCCCACCGCCAGTCCCGAGCCGTTCAGCGTATGCACGAATTCCGGACGACCCTCCACCTCGCGACGGAAACGCGCGTTCATCCGCCGCGCCTGAAAGGCTCCGCAGACCGAAACGCTCGAAATCTCGCGGAACATGTCCTGACCCGGAAGCCAGACCTCCAGATCATAGGTCCGCTGGGCCCCGAAGCCCGTGTCGCCCGCGCTCAGCTCCATCACGCGATAGGGAAGCTCAAGCTTCTTCAGGATGTTCTCGGCGCAATCGGTCATGCGCGCCTGCTCCGCGAGCGAATCCTCGGGCGTGGTGACCGACACCATCTCCACCTTCTCGAACTGATGCTGGCGCAGGATGCCCCGCACGTCGCGACCCGCCGAACCCGCCTCCGAACGGAAACATTGCGTCAGGGCGCAAAAGCGCAGAGGCAGGACCCCCGGCTCCAGAATCTGGCCCGCCACGAGGTTCGTCAAGGTCACCTCGGCCGTCGGCACCAGCCAGTGGCCGGTCGTGGTCTCGAAGGAATCCTCGGCGAATTTCGGAAGCTGGCCCGTGCCGTAGAGCGTTTCGGGCTTCACCAGAACCGGCGACCAGATCTCCTGAAGGCCATGCTCGTTCAGATGCGTGTCCAGCATGAATTGCCCGAGCGCCCGCTGAACCCGCGCGATCCCGCCCCGCAGGATCGTGAAGCGCGCCCCGCTCAGACGGCCCGCCGCCTCGAAATCGAGCCCGCGCGCGGCGGGGATCTCGAAATGCTCCAGCGGCTTGAAGTCGAAGGCGCGCGGAGCCCCCCAGCGGCGGGCCTCGCGGTTGGCGGTCTCGTCGGGGCCGTCGGGCACGCTGTCGAGCAGGGTGTTGGGCAGCGTCTCCAGACGCGCCTTGAGCCTGGCCTCCGCATCCCTGGCGGCGGCCTCCAGAGCGGCGATCTCGTCCTTCTTGGCGTTGACCAGATCCCGCAGGCGTGTGAATTCGGCTTCGTCGCCTTTGCCCTTGGCCGCGCCCGCCGCCTTCGAGGCCGCGTTGCGTTCGGCGAGGGCCGTCTCCGCCGCCGCGATGGCCGTCCGCCGCCCGGAATCCAGAGCCAGCAGCTCCGAGGACTGCGCCGAGGCTCCGCGCCGCAGAAGAGCGCGGTCGAAGGCTTCGGGGTCGTCGCGGAGGGCTTTCAGATCCTGCATGGCGGGCTCCTGAAAAGATTTATGGTTTTTTGCGCAGGCGAGCGCCACGCAAATTCCTAAACCCTCATGGGGTGCCGGGACTGATAGTTTCCGCATGGGCGGAGATCGCCGTTTTCTCCGGCGAAACGGCGCGGGCGTCAAGCGCACAAAGGAGACGCTCCGCAGGATCTTTGCGGCGCCTGCGAGATGGACGTTGGACTTCATCCGGTTTTCGGCGATTCTCATGCGTCCCGAGCCCCAGGAGACTCCGATGACCCAAACGGCCGACAGCGCGCGTCTGCGCGACCTCACCTATGCGGTGGCTCTGGCCATCATGGTGGGCTGGCTGCTCTACATCGGGCGCGGGATCCTCATGCCGGTGGCCATGGGGGTGATCTCGGCCTATCTGCTGACCGGCGCCTCCGACCTGATCGGGCGGCTGCCGCTGCTGAACCGGACGCCCCCCTGGCTGAGGCAGATGCTGGCGCTCTGCTTCTTCGCCTTCGCGCTCTGGGTTCTGGCCAAGCTGATCATCGCCGGAGCCTCGACGGCGGCGGCCTCGCTGCCGACCTACGAGAAGAACCTCGCGGCGGCCTTCGCCGCTCTGGCCGACCGCTTCGGCGTCGACGGATTCAACGACTGGGCCGCCCTGCGCGAGATGACCCTCGCGCGGGTGAACCTGCAGCAGACGCTCACCAGCGTCCTCGCCTCGACGGCGGGATTCGGCTCGCAGCTCTTCCTCGTGATCATGTACGCCGCCTTCATCCTGCTCGAGCGCGGCGGATTCGCCGCCAAGATGGCCCGCGTCATGGGCGGCACGGCCCAGGCTCAGGCGCCTCTGGGCATGCTCGCCGAGATCAACGCCCAGGTCGGGCGCTATCTGGCGGTCAAGACCATCATCAACGTGATCCTCGCCCTGATCTCCTGGGGCGTGATGATCGGCATGGGCGTGGAGCTGGCCTCCTTCTGGGCGGTGCTGATCGGGGTGGTGAACTACATCCCCTATTTCGGCGCTCTGGCGGCGGTGGCCTGTCCGGCGCTGCTGCACCTCGCCCAGACGGGGTCGCCCGAATACGCCCTGCTGCTGCTGATCCTGCTCAGCGTGCCGCATGTGCTCTTCGGCTACGTCTTCGAGCCGCGCATGATCGGGCGTTCGGTGAATCTCAGTCCGCTGGTGGTGGTGCTGGCTCTGGCGGTCTGGGGGGCGCTCTGGGGCGTGGCGGGGGCGGTGCTGGCCATTCCGCTCACGTCGGTGCTGATGATCCTGCTCTCGGTCTTCGTGGGGGGGCGGCGTCTGGCGGCGCTCATGACCGCCGACGGGCGCGTCAGCGGCGTCGGCGGCGCCGGAGAGCGCAGGCGCGAGGACTTCTGAAGACGGACGAAGGGCGGACGTCCCCGCGACGCCCGCCCTCCTTCGGTCCGGTCCTGCGCGGAGGCCAGGGCCTCAGCGATGGCCTTCCTTGTGGTTCACCAGCTGCTGGCTGACGGGCTTGCCGTCGATGGTCCAGCCGCGGCCCGCCTGCTGCGCCGTGAAGGCGCCGTCCGGCGTGACGCTGTCCAGCCAGCGGCCCGCGGTGCGCGACTGCTGGATCTGGAGGTTGTTGGCGCCGTCGTACTTGTCGCCGAGCCCGGTCACCGCGATGGCGTTGCGGCCGCGGGTGATCGCCAGGGTGGAGGACATGGTCTGGTCGCCGTTCCCGAAGGGCACCGTGCCCACCGAGATCTTCGTGCCGTCCTCGAGGCGGAAGGTGGAATCCTTCTTGAAGTCGAAGTCGGTCTTGCCGTCGTTGCCGACGTCGACGTGCGGGTCGCCCCAGACGCGGGTCTGCGCGTCGTACTTGTTGTCGGTGAGGGTCCAGACCGAATTCTGCTCGTTCAGCGCGATGGAGTAGCGGTCGCCCAGATTGATGGTGCCCTTGCCGTCCTTGACGTCGGAGACCGACCAGTTCGAGGCCTGCGGACGTCCGCCGTGGCCATGGGAGGAGGGGCCGCCGTAGCCGCCATGGCCGTAACCCTGGCCGCCGCCGAAGCCGAAGCCGCCGCGTCCGCCGCCGAAGCCGTATCCGGAGCCGTAGCCGCCGACGTTGACGCCGACGTTGACGTTCTGGCCATGGCCGCCGTAGCCGCGCCCGCCGCCGAATCCGGAGCCGTAGCCGCCGCCGAAGCCGCCGACGTTGACGCCGACGTTGACGTTCTGGCCGGCGCCGCCGAAGCCGTAGCCGCCGCGTCCGCCGCCGACGTTCACGCCGACGCTGACGTTCTGGCCATGGCCGCCGTAGCCGCGTCCGGCGCCGGAGCCGCCGAGGTTCCGGCCGTGGCCGCCGCCGAAGCCGCCCTTCGAGGCGGAGCCGTAGCCGTAGCTGAAGGAGCCGAAGGAGGCGCCCGACTGGCCTCCGAAGCCGAAGCCGCGGCCGAAGCCGGAGCTGAGAGCGTTCACGCCCATGATGATCTTTCCCCTTGACGCCAGGACGCCCAAGCGCGACGGCGCGCCCTGATGAGTTCGAAGCTTCGGGGGATCAGGGCGGAGAAGCTCCTCGAAATCCTGACCGCGCTCCGAAGCGCCGCGCATTCCACAGATGATATGTATCGAAAGAAAACAGTGCAACGTAAGTAATTGGGGTTTTAGCCCCAAAATGGGGCGATTTACAAAATAGGGAAATTGACATACGGAATATATCTCGATTCGTTTCGAGACGAGCCTCCGCGCGCAAGGGCGCGAAGGCTCCCGCATCAGGTCGACGCGGCGGATCCTCCGGGGGATCCGTCAGGCCGGGAGGTCAGCCCCAGGGCCCGCGAGAGCTCCTGTTCCTGTCCACATGCAGGATCACGTCGTTGAAGTCGCGGTCGCCGCCGTTGGTCAGATCCTCGAAGGCGATGGTCCCGGACTGGCCGTTCCAGGCCTGCCGGGCGTGGTTGATCCCGTCGGCGTTCAGATTCGAGCCCCAGTTATGGAACACCGTCTGTCCGGCGGGCTTGCCGTTCACGGTCAGGGCGAGGCCCTGGGCGCCCACGTTCGCGCGGCCGCCCTGCGCGCCCACGAAGCCGAGCTGCGCGCCCGAGCCGAGGCCCTTGGCCCAGTCGGAGCCGTTCTGCACGAGGAAGAAGCCCAGCTGGCTCCCCGGACGCACGCCCTGGATCCGGGTCGAGCCGCCGAGCGAATCATGTGCGCTGTCCGAGATCAGCCGCGGATTGGAGATGTTCCCCCGGCGGTCGACTTCATAGACGCCCACCGCGTTGTCGTAGCCCGCCGAGGCGCGGGGGTCGAAGGCGACGTTGTAGCTCTGGCCGGGCCGGGGGCGCGGCTGGCCCGGATGGGGCTCGCCGACCGCGATCCCGCGTCCGCCGCCCCAGCTCCCGAAGCCGCCCCCGAAGCCGCCTTGTCCGCGTCCGCCGCCGTAGCCGCCGATTCCGATGTTGATGTTCGTGTTCCGGCCATGACCGCCGTAGCCGCCGCTGAATCCGCCGTAACCGCCCTGGCCGCCGATTCCGATTCCGATGTTGACGTTCGTGTTCTGACCGTAGCCGCCGCCGTAGCCGTGGCCCGGCGCCTGACGTCCGCCGGCGCCGCCGACGTTGACCGACAGATTCACGCCGGAGTTCGCGCCCTGGCCGTATCCGCCCCTGGGGGCGGCGCCATGGCCGAAGGAGGCGCCCGGCCGACCGCCGGAGCCGAAACCGCGGCCGAAGCCGGAATGAAGAGCGTTCACGCCCATGATGATCTTCCCCTGTCACATGCGGACGGAGCTGCGCGAAGGCCCGTCCGGACGATTTCGACCCTCCGGGAGATCGGGGCGGAGAAGCTCCGTTCCGATTGAACCTCCCGGGCGTCGCGCATCTTGCAGGGGATGATATGTCTTGAAATGGAACAGTTCAACTGGGCGTATCCAGTAAATCGCCCCAAAAGAGGGCGTTTCGCGGGAATCTTCGCCCGACGCGCCCTCAGGCCCGCAGATCCACCACCACGCGTCCGCGCACCCCGCCCTTGAGGATCTCGGCGCCGAGCCGCGGCAGATCCTCCAGCGCGGCGGGCTGGATCATGGCTTCGAGCTTCTCCATGGGCAGATCCCGCGCCAGACGCGCCCAGTAGACCTCGCGTTCGGCCCGCGAGCGCATCACGGATTCGATCCCCAGCAGATTCACGCCCCGCAACAGGAAGGGCGTCACGCTGGCGCCGGTCATCTCGGAGCCCGCCGCCAGGCCCACCGCCGCCACCGAGGCGTCATAGCGCATCTGCTTGAGGATCCGCCCGAGCATGGCCCCGCCCACGGCGTCGACGCAGCCCGCCCAGCGCTCGGATTCCAGCGGCTTGTCGTTGGGCTCGGAAAGCTCGCCGCGCGGAATCAGCGTCTGGGCGCCGAGGTCGCGCAGATAGGCCTCCGTCTCGGGCCGCCCCGAGACCGCCGCCACCCGGTAGCCGAGATTCGCCAGAACCGCCACCGCCACCGAGCCCACGCCGCCCGCCGCGCCGGTCACCAGCACTTCGCCTTCCTTGTCGGGGGTGAGGCCATGGGCCTCCAGCGCCAGCACCGACTGCATGGCGCTCGTGCCCGCCGAGCCCACCGCCATGGCCTGCCGCGTCGAGATGGCTTCCGGCAGCTTCACCAGCCATTCGCCCGGCAGACGCGCCTTTTCGGCGTAGCCGCCCCAACGGATCTCGCCCACGCGCCAGCCGGTCGAGACCACGCGGTCTCCGGGCCTGAGGCGGGGGTCGGCGGTCTCCAGCACCGTTCCCGCGAGGTCCACGCCGGGGATATGCGGATATTCCCGCACGATGCGTCCGCGCCCGCAGAGCGCGAGCCCGTCCTTGTAGTTCAGCGTCGAGAACTCGACCGCCACCACGGTGTCTCCGTCGGGCAGGAGGGCTTCGTCCACCTGCTCGACGGCCGCGACGGGCGGAGCCTTGGGGTTCGCGGGATCGGTCTGGCGCAGCATGAGGGCGCGGAAGGCCATGAGCTTCATCTCTCTTGCAAAAGGGCGCGACGGGCGGGAAGGGCGAATCCTGAAGGGCTCCGCCGGAGGCGGCGAGCGTCCGGGAAAATCCCGAGGCAACTTTCTTTACAATCTCCTGTCGGTTTTTTGCAAATCTGTTGACAAGCCACAGGCGCCATGCGAGCGAAACGGGGTTTCGCTGCGCTGCACATGACGGGAATCGAGCCGGTTCCCGTGTCTCATTCATCGAATGCCATGGGGGACGGACCGGGGATGTTCGGAAAGATTCTGATCGCCAATCGCGGCGAAATCGCCTGCCGCGTGATCCGCTCGGCGCGGAAGATGGGCATCAAGACCGTGGCGGTCTATTCCAGCGCCGACGCCGGAGCGCAGCATGTGCGCATGGCCGACGAAGCGGTGTTCCTCGGGCCGCCGCCCGCCGCCGAGTCCTATCTGCGGGTCGACAAGATCCTGGAGGCGATCAGGGCCACCGGCGCCGAGGCCGTGCATCCGGGCTACGGCTTCCTTTCCGAGCGCGCCAGCTTCGCCAGGGCCCTCGCGGATGAGGGCGTGGCCTTCATCGGGCCGCCCGTCCGCGCCATCGAGGCCATGGGCGACAAGATCGAATCGAAGAAGCTCGCCGCCGAGGCGGGCGTCAGCACCGTGCCGGGCATGTTCGACCTCATCGAAGGCCCCGACCACGCCGCGCAGATCGCCGCGCAGATCGGCTATCCGGTGATGATCAAGGCCAGCGCCGGCGGCGGCGGCAAGGGCATGCGCATCGCCTGGAACGACGCCGAGGCCCGCGAAGGCTTCGAGCTCAGCCGCAACGAGGCGAAGGCCAGCTTCGGCGACGACCGCATCTTCATCGAGAAGTTCGTCCAGCGCCCCCGCCACATCGAGATCCAGCTTCTCGGCGACCAGCAC
The DNA here is from genome assembly GCF_028688855.1 of Neomegalonema sp. Classification (GTDB taxonomy): domain Bacteria; phylum Pseudomonadota; class Alphaproteobacteria; order Rhodobacterales; family Rhodobacteraceae; genus Neomegalonema. The sequence continues at coordinate 86,859 of NZ_JAQTXI010000005.1, forward strand.
GGCAACATCGTCTATCTGAACGAGCGCGAATGCTCGATCCAGCGCCGCAACCAGAAGGTCGTCGAGGAGGCGCCTTCGCCCTTCCTCGATCCCGAGACCCGCAAGGCCATGGGCGAACAGGCCGTGGCTCTGGCGCGGGCGGTGGGCTATTACTCGGCGGGCACGGTCGAGTGCATCGTGGACCCCGACAAGAACTTCTACTTCCTCGAAATGAACACCCGTCTTCAGGTGGAGCATCCGGTCACGGAGCTGATCACCGGGGTCGATCTCGTCGAGGAGATGATCCGCGTGGCGGCGGGCGAGAAGCTCCGCTTCACCCAGGACGAGGTGAAGCTCAACGGCTGGGCCGTCGAGAGCCGCCTCTACGCCGAAGATCCCTACCGCAACTTCCTGCCTTCGGTGGGACGTCTGCGCCGCTATCGCCCCCCGCAGGAGGGCAAGAGCGTCGACGGCTCCATCGTGCGCAACGACACGGGCGTCGAAGAGGGCGGCGAGGTCTCGATCTATTATGATCCGATGATCGCCAAGCTCTGCACCTGGGCGCCGACCCGCACCAAGGCCATCGACGCCATGCAGACCGCCCTCGACAGCTTCGAGCTGGAGGGCCTCGGGCACAACATCCCCTTCCTTCAGGCGGTGATGCTCAACGGGAAGTTCCGCAGCGGCGACCTCTCCACGGCCTTCATCGCCGAGGAGTTCCCCGAGGGCTTCCACGGCGTGACCCCCGCGCCCGAGGAGCTGCGCGCCCTCGCCGAGGCGGCGGCGGCCATGCATCTCATCCGCGAGCGCCGCGCCACCCGCATCGAGGGCGCCATGCGCGGCCATGAACGCCATCTGCCGGAAGACTGGGTGGTGGCCGTCGGCGGCCAGCGCTTTCCGCTCCGGCTGACCGAGAACGCGGAAGGGCATTTCCGCGTCCGCCATGGCGACGGCAGGGAGAACGGCTTCGCCCTCGACTGGCTGCCGGGCCGGAGTCTGGCGCATCTGCGCCCCGATTCGGGCGCCGAGGCCACCATCAAGGTCGAGCCGAAGGGCGAAGGCTTCCGTCTGCGCCGTCGGGGCGCCGATCTCCTCGCGGCGACGCGCAGCCTGCGGGCGGACCAGCTCGCGGGGCTGATGATCGAGAAGCCCGCGCCGGATTTCTCGCGCTTCCTGCTCTGCCCCATGCCGGGTCTGCTGACCTCGCTGCGGGTGGTCGAGGGCGAGGAGGTCCAGGAAGGCCAGCCGCTGGCCAGCGTCGAGGCCATGAAGATGGAGAACGTCCTGCGCGCCGAAAAGAAGGCCGTGGTCAAGTCCGTCAAGGCGAAGGTCGGCGAGTCGCTGGCGGTGGATCAGATCATCCTCGAATTCGAGTGAGCCGCCGAGACTGCTTCCCGGGCGCCCTCCGGAGCGGGGGCGCGCCCTGACCGACGCAGACTCCGGACGCGATTCGCCCGGACAAGGCCCCGCGCCCCTTTCGCAGGCGCGGGGCTTCGCCTATCTGTGACGCAGGGAGCGCAAGGGGCGCGCGGCGCTTTTCGTCTCCCGCGTCTTGCGTCGGGGGCGGGGCTCCCGCTATGCAGGATGCGCCCGCCACCCGTCTCCCGTCTTCAGAGGATCGTCATGCTCAGCAATTCCGGCGCTTCCGCCGAGGCTCTCGTCAAGGACGGGACCGAAGCCAGCTTCATGCAGGATGTGGTGGAGGCCTCGCGCCGCACGCCGGTGATCGTCGATTTCTGGGCGGAGTGGTGCGGCCCCTGCAAGACCCTCGGCCCCGCCCTTGAGAAAGCGGTCAAGGCCTATGGCGGCAAGGTCCGCATGGTCAAGATCGACGTGGACAAGAACCGCGCCATCGCCGCGCAGATGCGCATCCAGTCGATTCCGGCGGTCTTCGCCTTCGCGGGCGGACGTCCCGTGGACGGATTCGTCGGCGCCCTGCCGCCCAGCGAGCTCAAGACCTTCCTTGACGGCGTGATCGCCAAATCCGCGCCCCTGCTCGGCGGAGAGGCCGGAGCCGCCGGAGGCCTCGAAGAGGACGAAGGCCCCAGCCCCGAAGAGATCGCCGAGGTGCTCGCCGCCGCCGACGAGGCTCTGGCTCACGGCGCCATCGGCCAGGCCGCGCAGGTCTACGCGCAGGTGCTCCAGATCGCTCCCGACAACCTGACGGCTCTGGTGGGGCTCTCGCGCGCCTATTCCCGGAGCGGCGACATCGCCCGCGCCCGCGAGATCCTCGCCCAGGCTCCCGAGGGCAAGGCCGACGACGCCTCGATCCTCCAGGCCCTGGCGGCTCTGGACCTCGCCGAGGAGGCCCAGGCCCTCGCGCGGCGCATGAGCGAATTCGAGACGAGGCTCGCGAAGGATCCCGACGACCACGAAGCCCGCTTCGACCGCGCCATGGCCTTCCTCGGTCAGGAGAAGCGTCAGGAGGCCGTGGACGAACTGCTCGAACTCTTCCGCCGCGACCGCGAATGGAACGAACAGGCCGCCCGCACCCAGCTTCTGAAGCTCTTCGACGCCTTCGGCGCGAAGGACCCCATCACGCTGGCGGGTCGTCGTCGTCTGTCCTCGCTGGTCTTCTCCTGAGGGACGCCGCCTCATGACCTTCCGTTTCTCGCTGCGCGACGCTCCGGAGGTGCTGCCGGTCTTCCCCTTGCCGGGAGCGATCCTGCTGCCGCGGGCGCGTCTGCCGCTGAACGTCTTCGAGCCGCGCTATCTGGCGATGTTCGACGACGTGCTGCGTTCGCCGCACCGGATGATCGGCATGATCCAGCCCAAGGAGAACGCCGATTCCGAAGACCGGATTCCCGATCTCTACGAGGTGGGCTGCGCGGGGCGTCTGACGCAGTTCAACGAATTGCCGGACGGACGCTATGTGGTGGCGCTCACGGGGATCTCGCGGTTCCGGGCGCTCCGCGAGGAGACGAGCTTCACGCCCTATCGACGGCTGCGGGTGGTCTGGGACGAGTTCCGGCCCGATTCCCAGCCCACGCCTCCCAGCACCGAGAACGATCAGGATCGGCGCGAGCTGCTCAAGCTGGTGCGGAGCTATTTCGACGCGCGGGGGCTCGAAGGCGACTGGGACGTCTTCGAGGCCGCCGACGAGGAGACGCTCGTGACGGCGCTCTGCATGCTCTGCCCCTTCGAGCCGAGCGAGAAGCAGGCCCTGCTGGAGGCCGCGAACGGACTCCAGCGCCGCAAGGCTCTGGCGGCGCTGCTGGAGATGGGCGCGGCCGGAGATCCGGCGGGCGGCGGCGAAGCCGGAGGACGCCTGCAATGATCCGCAAGCAAGGAGCCGCAGCATGAGCCGCGAGGAAACCGCCCCTCTCCGCGCCGTCCCCGGGCCGCGGGAGATCTCGCCCAGGCTGCTGGAGGCGCTGGTCTGTCCGCTGACCAAGGGGCCGCTCGAATATCGCCCCGAGACCCAGGAGCTGGTCAGCCGCAACGCGAGGCTCGCCTATCCCATCCGCGACGGCCTGCCGATCATGCTGCCTTCCGAAGCGCGCAAGCTCGACGTCTGAAACGAAAGGGCGGCCCGCAAGGCCGCCCTTTCTCCTTCGGCGGCGTTCTCAGCGATAGCCCGCCGCCTGAAGCTCGAAGAGCTCGGCGTAGCGGCCCTTGCGGCCGAGCAGCTCCTCATGGGTGCCGAGATCCTCCACGCGCCCGCCGCCGAGGACCATGATCCGGTCGGCCATGCGCACCGAGGAGAAGCGATGCGAGATCAGCACCGAAGTCTTGCCCGCGCTCAATTCCTTGAACCGCTTGAAGACCTCGTATTCCGAACGGGCGTCGAGCGCCGCCGTCGGCTCGTCGAGGATCAGCACCTCGGCCTCGCGCATGTAGGCGCGGGAGATGGCGATCTTCTGCCATTCGCCGCCTGAAAGCTCGACGCCGTTGCGGAAGCGCTTGCCGACCATCTGGCCATAGCCCTTGGGCAGACGCCGGATCACCTCATCCGCGCCGCTGCGGGCGGCGGCTTGCTCGATGCGGGCTTGATCTCCGCGCGCCTCGATGCGGCCCACGGCGATGTTTTCGCCGGCGGTCAGGTTGTAGCGGACGAAATCCTGAAAGATCACGCCCATGGAGCCGCGCAGCGCGTCGAGGTCGTAGTCGCGCAAATCCCGCCCGTCGAGCAGGATGCGGCCTTCGTCCGGGTCGTAGAGCCGCGCGAGGAGCTTCACGAGCGTGGTCTTGCCCGCGCCGTTCTCGCCGACGAGGGCCATGGTCTCGCCCGCCTTCAGCGTGAAGTCGAGGCCGCGCACGGCCCAGCGCTCGGAGCCGGGGTAATGAAAGCCCACGTTCTCGAAGACGAAGCCTTCGCGGATGGGTCTGGGCGGCGCGACGGCCTGAGCGGGCGAGTCGATCTCCGGCTGGATGCGGAAGAAGCTGAAGAGATCCTCCAGATACATCGCCTGGGAAGCGGTGGCCGAGAAGCTGGTCAGCATGGTTTCGAGCTGGCTCTTCATGCGCTGGAAGGCGCCGGAGAGAAAGGTCAGATCGCCGAGGGTCAGGGTTCCGGTCAGGGCGCCGAAGATGATCCAGGCGTAGGCCAGATAATAGCCCATGGCGCCGAAGCTCTCGAAGAGCGCGCCCCATGCGGCCCTCTGGCGGGCGATGCGGCGGTTGGCGGCGTAGAACTTCAGCGCGAGCGTCCGGTAGCGGTCGATCAGGAAGTCGTTGAGGCCGAAGATCTTGACTTCCTTGGCCGTCTCCGCGCTGGAGCCGGTCTGCCGCACGTAATTCATCTCGCGGCGCTCCTGGGTGCGCTGATAGTCGAGATCATATTTGCGGGCGTTGAACCAGGCCTCGCCGAGGAAGGCCGGGACGAGCGAAAGCCCCATCAGCGCCATCAGCCAGGGATTGTAGGCGATCAGGGCGCCTGAAAAAGCCGTGATGCTCAGGAGATTCTGAAGCTGGCCGAAGACCTGCCAGATGAGGCCTGTGCTTCCGGCCTGTTGTCGGGCGCGTTCGAGCTTGTCCTGGAAGGCGGCGTCCTCGAAATCCTCGAGGTCGAGCCTGGCTGCGTGCTCCATCAGCCGCAGCGAGGTGGCCATGCTCATGCGTTCGGAGAGGAGGCTCTCGACCAGTCCGCCGAGCCTGCCGAGGAGATCGGCCAGCACCCCGAGTCCGAACTCGGCGAGCACCAGCCAGAAGAGCCAGTCGGCTTCTCCGGAGTCGCGCCAGGCGGCGAAATCGGCGGGATGAGGCTGAAGGCCGATCAGCCGGAGGATCTCGTCGATGATGAGCTTGCCGATCCAGAGCATGGCCACGGGGATCAGGGCGCGCATCAGCCTCAGGGCGAGGGAGGCGGACATGAGTCCGGGACTGGCGTCCCAGGCCATCTTGAGGAAGGGCGGGATGTTGCGCATCGCGATCCAGCGGTCGCGGAAGGTCCTGGGGGGCTCCTTGTCGAGCCGGGCGGGCATGGGGCGTTCGGTCAAGGCGGGATTCGGTCTCCGTTATCGTTGCGGAGATCTATACGCGGGAACGGGGGAGCTCGGTCGAGGGAATTGGTCAGGAAGTTGATGGTTTCTGCTTGAGAGAGGCTTTCAAGGCGGTGTCGAGCGCGCCGATCAGAGCGCTCGTCAAGGAATCTCCCTTCGTCAGGAGCGCGGCTACCCCGGCGATCAGAGGATTATGTTCTATGATCAGAAGAGCGATCTTGCGCGCCGCGGGCTTTCCAGCCCCAATCGCCTGAAGGGTGGCGGCGCCTGCGCTGGCGATGGCGTTCAGGAGATTGCCGGCGACCTGGCGCCCGTATTCCGCGCCAATTCCAAAAGCGTTGCGGATGATCTCGACAACCCTTTGCGAGAAGACTTTCCTTTCGAAACCGGTTTTCAGCAATTCTTTCACGGCTTCAGGGACGGGCGCAGGCGCGCGCCCGCTTCTGGCGATGTCGTCCGCCGCCTTCAGGCGGGCGTCACGGGCGGTCAGAAGGCGGTAGGCGATCAATGGATCTTCAAGCTTGGCGCGGTGCTCGGGCGGAAGATGCTCTGCATCTCCTTCCTGGAGGTTTGTGATCTTGTGGCGTCGATCGTCGGCCTCAAGTTCAAGCTCAAGCAGGTTGAAATACATCGCCGTCAGGGGAGCGTTGGTCTCTTGAAGCGTCACGCCAAGGGCGATTTCGGCTCCCTCCGCCAGCATGGCGATGGTCCGCATATGGGGGGCGTTGCTTGGGGAGAATTGGCGGCGCATCCTTTGCAAACCCTGCAAGGCGATGCCGTGAACGGCCTTCGCCTCAGAATCGACGGGGACAGGAGAGGGGTGCAGGAGGCGATCATCCACATCGATCCCGCCGTCGCGATCCTTGAAGCTTGGGAGGCATGTATCCTGTGGGAAATCCTCTGGTTTGGGCTGTCGAGGCTCAAGGCTTTCCTGATGCTCCGCGATGATCTCTTTGAGCCGGGCATTAACCACGGCTGGGCCTTGATCCCAGAGCCTTTCCTCATGGGGGATCATCACGCGCTTGCGCTGCAAATCCCAATCGATGGAGCGACCTTGCAGGCGACTTTCATACCAATCCGTCCAGACGCTCCAATGTTCTCCGGGGAGCGGATCAAGCTCTGTTCTCAAAGCGCGCCACGCCTCTGACGCCCACGCAGGGGCGACTGTCGGCCACAGGGGGGAAGCCAGCAAGGCTTGCGGCGTTGCGCCCTCCCGTAAAACGGAAAGATCGTGGGTGATCGCGGCCTCCAGGGGGGGGACGGCGACCGTCGCAGCGCGAGCGGCGGCGGCGGCGGCGGCGCGGGCGGCTGCGTCGGCGGCGGCGCGGTCTGCACGGGCGCTGGCGACGTCAGTTGTGCAGGTGGCGATGTGAGCCGTGTAGGTGGCGGCGTCGATGGCGTAGGTGCAGACGTAGGCGTAGTGGAGGCGGGAAGAAATGGCGCTGATGGCGTCGGCGGCGGCTTTGGCGGAAACGGTGCAGGCGGCTCGAGCGGCGGCGGAGGCGTGGGCGGCGGCTTTCGAGCGATCTGTGCGGATGCTGCGCCTGGCGACCGCCTCGGCTTCGACATAAAATATTGCGGCGTCAAGCGTGCGCCATGTGCTTTGCAACATGTGGGAACGAAAATTCTGGATATCGATCGCCCGCGCGAGAATTGGGTTCACACGCAAGGCATTGCGCGCAGCTATGGAGACGGATTCTCCCCGGTTGAGTCCGCTAAACCTGATCTCCAGATTTCTTCTGACCAGAATCCTCGCCACGCCGCATTCTCCGCCCGATCCGGGGGCGGAGTTTAACCATCATCCCGATGCGCGCAATCCCTTGCGGCCTCGCCTTTACGGAATCCGGTTGTTCTTCGGCCGATAGCCGCGCAGGAAATTCGGGTCATCCGGCGAAAGTCCCGCAGAGGGCATCTTCGAATGTCGCGCATGATGCGAAGCCTGACGCGCCTTCGTCCGGGCGTCGGCCTCGGCGCGACGCTGAGCCGCCCGCTCGTCGCGCGTCTGGTGAGAAGCCGTCTGGGCGCGGCCGGCGCTCCGCGTGGAGGGCACGCCCGCAGAATCCGTCTCGGGCCGAGTCCGCGAAGCCTGCTCCAGAGCCTCCTTCAGCTCCTTCTCCTTGCCCGCCAGACGCGCCATGCCTCCGAGCACCCCCCCCAGAGCCGCTTCAGGCCCCGAGCCGGATTTCTGCGCGCGCTCCCGTTCGCGCAGGCCCTGAAGCAGAGCCTGAATCTTCTGACGCTCGGTCTGCTCGCGCCCCTGGCCCTGAGGCGCCCGCGTCGCGCCAGGGGTCTGGCCGCGAGTCTGGGGCGTCGCGCGGGTCACGGCGTCGGATCTCCCGGGCGCGGAGCTCCCCCCGCCCAGCATCTTGCTGAAGATGAAGCCGCCGATCAGAAGCCCGAAGGCGAGGGGGCCGAAAATCATCCCCAGAATGAAGAACAGGATCCGGCTCAGTCCCAGAAATCCCGCCGCCACGGCGCAGATGACCGCCGGTCCGATGTTCCCCGCGGCCATGGGAATCACCGACGCAGGGTTGATGAACTCCATGACCCGCCTCCTGAAATCTGAAACGCTTCGCTCCGGACGCGCAGTCTGCCCGCGAGTTCTGAATAAGCCTTCACGAAGGCGACGTCAAAAATCCATGCGCGCCGCGCGGGATGCGCCTATCCTGCCCTCCCGAAGGAGACCTCCATGCCCGAAGCCCCCGAAATCGAGACCATCCGGCTGGGACTCGCCCCCGAACTCACGGGTAGACGTCTCGAAAAGGCCCTGACCCGCAGGCCGGATCTGCGCAAGCCCTTCCCCAGGGATTTCGCCGAAAGGCTCCAGGGGCGGCGCGTCGAGGAGATCGGACGGCGCTCGAAATATCTGCTGCTCGGGCTTTCCGGCGCAGAGACCCTGCTGATCCATCTGGGCATGTCGGGGCGGCTGATCCTCAAGAGGACCAATGGTCCCGAGGCGCTCGGCGACTTCCACCACGCGGCGGGCGGCGTCCAGGCGCATGACCATGTCGTCTTCTGGTTCGAGGGCGGACTCGAACTGACCTACAACGACGCCCGGCGCTTCGGCATGATGGATCTCCATCCCACCGCCGCGCTCGCGGAGCATCCCGCCCTGAAGGCCCTCGGGCCCGAACCCATGACCCCCGGATTCTCCGGCGTCGAGCTGCTGCGCCGGATCGGCGGCGCGCGCGGGCCGGTCAAGACGCTGATCCTCGATCAGGGCCGCCTCGCGGGCGTGGGCAACATCTACGCCTGCGAAGCCCTCTGGCGGGCGGGGATCTCTCCGACGCGGCGCGGCGTCGATCTCACGCCTGCGGAGGCGGAGGCTCTGGCGCGGGATCTCGGCGAGGTCATGCGGGAGTCGGTGCGGGCGGGCGGCTCCACCCTGCGCGACTATCGCCGCGCCGACGGAGAGATCGGCGGATTCCAGGACCGCTTCGCCGTCTACGACCGCGAAGGCCAGGCCTGTCCGCGGTGCGGCGGGCGCGTCGAAAGGCTGGTTCAGGCCGGGCGCTCGACCTTCTGGTGTCCGGGCTGCCAGAGGTGACGGCGCCTCAGCCTTCCTTCAGGATCTCCGGCGCGAGGCTCTCCACCGCCCGCAGCGTCGCCGCCAGAGCGCCGCGCGACTCCATGGCGGCCTCCTTCGCGGCGGCGCCCATGCGCTTCGCCTCGGCGGCCCCGTCCGCCAGAAGCAGCGAGACCGCGAAGGTCAGCTTCTCGGCGCTGGCGATCTGCATCGCGCCCCCCGCCGCCGTCAGACGCGCGTAATCGGCCTCGGCGTTATGGGTCAGAGGGCCGGTCACCACCGCCGTCCCCAGAGACGCGGGCTCCATGGGGTTATGTCCGCCGCCGGGCAGCGTGAAGCTGCCGCCCATCACCGCCACCGGCGCCAGACGCATCCAGAGCCCCATCTCGCCGAGCGTGTCGGCGAGATAGATCCCCGGTTGGTCGGGAGAATCCCCCTGGCTGCGGCGGCCGTAGGCCTCCACCTCCCGGGCGACGGCCTCGCCGCGCTCCGGATGGCGCGGCGCGAGGATCAGCGTGAGGTCGGGCGTCGCCTCCGCGAGGCGCTTGTGCGCCTGGGCCATCACGATCTCTTCGCCCGCATGGGTGCTCGCCGCCAGCCAGACGGGGCGACCCGCGAGGGCCTTGCGCATCTTTTTCAGCTCGGCGGGGTCATGCGGGGGAGGCCCCGCCTCGGATTTCAGATTCCCCGCCGTCGAGACCGCCCGGGGCGGCGCGCCCAGGCCCACGAAACGCGCCGAGACCTCCGGAGTCTGGGCGAGGATCGCGCCGAAGCGCCCCAGCAGGCTTTCCGCCGCGCCGGGCGCGAAGCGTCGCCAGCGCGAGGCCGAACGCGCCGAGATCCGGGCGTTGGCGAGGATCAGCGGAATCCCGCGTCCGGCGGCGTCGAGGATCAGCGTCGGCCAGAGCTCGGATTCGATCCAGACGCCCAGATCCGGGCGCCAGTGGTCGAGGAAGCGCCGCGCCCCTCCCGGCAGATCCAGAGGCGCATATTGATGCAGGACTCCCGGAACCGCCCGCGACTCCAGCATGGAGGCCGCCGTGACGGTGACCGTGGTGATCAGCACATGCAGATCGGGGTTCCGCTCGCGCAGGGCCTCGGCGAGGATCAGCCCGGTCAGGCTCTCGCCCACGCTGGCGGCGTGGATCCAGACCAGAGGCCCTTTCGGGCGCGGGAGGCTCGCCTCTCCGAAGCGCTCTCCGACGCGGGCGGGATCCTCCTTGCCCCGCCGGATCCGCCGCTTCAGCCAGAGCCGCGCCGCCGGGCCCCCGAGATGGCCCAGGCCGCGCCAGAACTTCAGGCCGAAGGAGGCGGCGGGAGGCGGAGTCATGGCCGGGGCCTCCGGGCGGGAGCGGGCGGAAAGGGCTCGGCGCGCCCCGCGAGCAGGTCGGCGCGGGCGGTGGCCTCGCGCAGGAGCCCCTCGATGCGCAGCCGATGGGCCTCCAGAGCGGCCCGGTCGGAGGCCTCGGGCGCCGCCAGAGGCGGAGCCGCCACCAGAGCCGCCCGCGCGAAGGGCAGAGGCAGCAGAAGACCGTCCCAGCTCTTCAGCCGGATCGCCGGACGACAGGACCAGGCCGCCGCCGTCACGGGGGTTCCGCTCAGGGCGCTGAGCGTCGCCGCGCCGCCTTGCGCCTCTTCGGTCGGGCCGCGCGGGCCGTCGGGGGTGATGGCGATGGAGGCGCCTTTCTCCAGCACCTCCAGCAGGCTGCGCGTCGCCGCCGAGCCGCCCTTGTCCTCGCCCGTGACGCGGTTGCGGCTGGAGCCGTGCACCACGCCCAGTCCGAACCGCGCGGCCACCGCGGCGATGGCCGCGCCGTCGCGGCTGCGCGAGATCAGCACGAAGGTCCGGCGCTCCAGAGCGGCGGCGGCGGGCGCCATCATCATCAGGCGGCCATGCCAGAAGGCGAAGATGGTCGGGCCCTCGGGCAGGGTCTCCAGACCCTCGCGCCGCCAGCGCATGAGCCGGAAGGCGAGACGCAGATAACCCGCCGTCGCGGCGGCGGCCAGAGACCGGACCCAGGGGGCGCGCGTCAATCGCCGCATCCGCTTCTCCTCATTGCGGCGCCGCGGCGGCTGTCCGGCCGGGCGCCCTGTTGCGGCTCCGGTCGGGTCCGGTCACCGGTCGTCGGCGGTGGGCTTCTCGCGCAGACGGCTCAGATCGGCGATGAAATAGCGGGTCTGGGCGTGATCCACGGTTCTCTGAGCCGCGGATTTCCAAGCGTCGTAGGCGCTGGCGTAGTCCGGGAAGACCCCCACCACGTCGATCTTCGCGGGATCCTTGAAGTCGTGGGAGGTGGTGGAGACCAGTTCTCCGCCGAAGACGAGATGCAGGCGCGTGTCGGACATCGGAATTCTCCCGGGCGAATGCTGCGGGCGCAGAGGAGCGCCCTGCGGCTTTCTCGCCAGAATTTCGCTGCGGCGCAAGATGACCTTGCGCCGCCGCAGGGTCGACGCGGGATCAGCCGCGCTTCTCCCTGTGCTTCTCCTCGGGCCTGCCCTTGTCGACATAGGGATTGTCGCCGCCGCGCATCTGCATGCGGATGGGCGTTCCGGGCATGTCGAAATCCGCGCGCAGGTTGTTGACCAGATAGCGGATGTAGGATTCCGGGATCTCGTCGGGGCGCGAGGAGAAGAGCACGAAGGTCGGCGGACGGCTGCGCACCTGCGTCGCGTAACGGATCTTCAGGCGGCGCCCCGAAACGGCGGGCGGCGGATGATGCTCGACCATCGCGCCCAGCCAGCGGTTGAGCTTGCCGGTGGAGATGCGGGTGGCCCAGACGTCGCGGGCGCGGAAGATCGCCTCGCGCAGACGCCCGATCCCCTGGCCCGTCTCGGCGGAGAGCGTGATGAGCGGCACGCCGCGAATCTGCGGCAGCAGCCGGTCGAGCTCCTCCTTCAGGGAGCGGAGGGTCTCCTGGCGGTCCTCGACGAGATCCCACTTGTTGACCGCCACCACCACGGCGCGGCCCTCGCGGGCGGCGAGGTCGATCAGGCGAAGATCCTGCTGCTCGAAGGGCGCGCCCGCGTCGAGCAGCGCCACGATGACTTCGGCGAAGCGCACCGCCCGCAGGCCGTCGGCGACGGACATCTTCTCCACGCGGTCGTCGATGCGGGCCTTCTTGCGCATGCCCGCCGTGTCGAAGATCTTGACCTTGCGCCCGCCCCAGTCGAGCGTATAGCCGATGGCGTCGCGGGTGACGCCCGCCTCGGGCCCGGTGAGCTGGCGCTCCTCGCCGAGGATCGCGTTGACCAGCGTCGATTTCCCCGCGTTGGGCCGCCCGATCACCGCGATCTGAAGCGGACGGAGGGTGGCCTCCGGAGGTTCGGGCTGGTCGGGGTCGAAGTTTTCCTCTTCGAGGTCAGGCAGGAACTCGGGCTCCATGGCGGCGGCCTCGGCTTCGGCCTCCGCCTGCTCTTCCTCATAGGCGTGGATCCAGGGCGCCAGGGCGTCGCGCAATTCGCGCATCCCGAGCGCATGTTCGCCCGAGATCGGAATGGGCTCGCCCAGACCCAGGGCGTAGGCCTCCGAGGCTCCGAGCTCCGCCGCGACGCTCTCGGCCTTGTTGGCGGCGAGAATCACCTTGCGCGCCCGCTTGCGGAGGATCTCGGCGAAGATGTGGTCCGCCGGAGCCAGACCCGAACGCGCGTCCACCACGAACAGGCAGGCGTCGGCCATGTCCACGGCCTTTTCCGTCTGACGGCGCATGCGGCCCTGAATCGAGGCGTCGTCGGCCTCTTCGAGGCCGGGCGTGTCCATGGCGACGAAGCGCAGATCCAGCAGGCGCGCTTCGCCTTCGCGCAGATCGCGCGTGACTCCGGGCTGGTCGTCCACCAGCGCGAGGCGCTTGCCGACGAGCCGGTTGAACAGGGTGGATTTGCCGACATTGGGCCGGCCGACGATCGCGAGCGTGAACATGCCGCCCTTCTAGAGGCTTTTCATCCGCCGCGCATGGGGAAAATGCGCGAAGGGAGGGGGCGCTCCGGAGTTTCGGCGCCCCCTCCGGCGAGGATCAGGGATCCAGGGCCTGCAAGGCGCCGGCCACGCTCTGGAGCGAGAGGACGATCTCCTGGGTCCGGCGCGCGGCGGCCGAGCATTCCGCGTCGCGATGCATGCCATGTCCGCATTCGACGGCCTTGAGCGCATCGGCGCGCTGGGCGGCGGTCTGGGCCTTGAAGGCGGCGAAACGGCCGCTGGCCTGTCCGGCCTCCATGGCCTCCGAGATCCGGGCGCAGGTGACGCTCTGGCCGCGCAGGGCCTCGGGGAGCCCTTCGCCGCCCTCAGGGGCGCCGCACATCTTCCAGAGCACGTCCGTCTGGACCAGCGGATAGAGCCGGAGCAGATCGCGGTCCACGTCGCTCAGGCCTTCATATCCGGCCTCGACGGCGGAGGGCTCCCAGAATTCATAGCCCCCGAGAAAGGCCGCAGGCGAGATCTTGTCGCCGCGCCTCGGCGGCGCCTGACGCGGCGCGCCCGGAAGCTCCACGCCGCGCCGCACGAAGGCGAAGCTCTGGGTCGCGGCGCGGTCGGGCTCTCCCTGAGCGTTCAGCGGCGCCCAGGTCATGATGACGCCCGGCCCCCGCGCCGTCACGCGCATCACGCCCGCGCCGCCGCGCCAGTCCACGGCGCCCTCGACCGCGCCCGCGGCCACGCGCTCGGCCTCGATGTTGTAGACCACGCCGCCCGGCGTCGCGCGGAAGACGAGCGCATAGCCTCCGCCCTCACGCGGATGCGCCGCAAGAACCATGGACTGCGCCCCGTCCAGCCCGACATAATCGCCGGGAATCGGGTCAGGGGCGCTCTGGAGGGCGGTGGGGGAGGTCTGTTGCTGCGCTCCGGCCATGGGCGGGGCGAGGGGCTGCGCGGCGGCCGCGATCACCCCGATCCAGACAAGCCTGCGCCATAGTTCGACCATAAGCTCTTGCTCCTTCGCGGCTCCCGCCTTGCGAAAAGGCGGTAGCGGGCTCTTATCTCCGGTTCGTGTCATGAATATGGTGGCGCGGCGTTTCAGGCAAGCGAAGGGGGCCGGGAGCCTCGTTTCGGGACAGTGGAAGAGGCGACTCCGGAGAAGCCGGAGCGGGAAGGGGCAGGGATGGACTGGGACAAGCTGCGCGTCTTTCACGCCGTGGCTGCGGCGGGCAGCCTGACGCAGGCGGGCGAAAAGCTGCATCTGAGCCAATCGGCGGTGAGCCGTCAGATCCGCGATCTCGAGGATTCGCTCGGCGCGACGCTGTTTCATCGCCATGCGCGGGGCCTTCTGCTGACTCAGGAAGGCGAGGCGCTCTACGAATCCACGCAGAACATCTCGGCGGATCTGGCGCGGGCGCGGGCGCGCATCCGGGCCGCGCGCGAGGAATCCGGCGGAGAGCTGGCGGTCTCGACCACGGTGGGCTTCGGCTCGCTCTGGCTGGCGCCGCGCCTCGGCAGGCTGCGCGAGGCCGCCCCCGCCCTGACGCTGGATCTGCGCCTCTCGGACGAGGTGGTCGATCTCGCCATGCGCGAAGCCGACGTGGGCGTGCGCATGAGGCCCTCGCCGCAAAGCGACCTGATCCAGAAGCCCTTGCTCAGCGTGCGGCTGCGGCTCTACGCGACCGAAGGCTATCTGAACGGGCGTCCGGCGCCGCGCACGCTGGACGACCTCGCCGACCACGACGTCCTGACCTACAGCCGCAACGCCGCCCAGCCTCTGGAGAACCTCGACTGGATCTTCCGGGGGCGGCGGAGGATCCGGCCGGTGCTGACGGTGAACAATCACCTCGGGCTGCTCCAGGCGGCGCGCGAGGGCGTGGGCGTGGCCGCGCTGCCCGATTATCTGGCGGCGCTCGCGCCCGAGCTGATTCCGGTCGGCGAGGAGGCCCCGGGCCCGAAATACGAGATCTATCTGGCCTGGCCTCAGGAGCTGCGGGGCTCGCATCGGGTGGCGCTCTTCCGGGATTTCCTGCTTGAGGAGCTGGCCGCGCATCGCAAGACCTATCCGCCTGATCCATTCTGAGACGGATTCCTGAAAGGATCAGCGAATTTCGCGCGGAGTCCCGAAAATCGCGCGAGGATGCGTCCTGAATCGATCCGGATTCGCCGGCTTCCGGGCCTGGCTCGGCTTTTGCAGCCCTTCGGCGCAAAGGCTCGACATCACGTTCGGAGAGGCCATCCATGACCCATCTCAAAACCCCCACCCGCGCCGCCCTCGGGGCCGCCGTCGCGGCGGCGGCTCTGGCGACGGCCTTTCCGGTCTTCGCCGGACCGATCCGGCCTGAAGACGACGGCGCGCTCTTCCGGCTGCGTCACGGCGTGCAGATGAACGCGGCGCTCGACGCCCGCACCAGCGCCGTGGTCTTCCGCCCCGCTTCGGCGGAGAACGAATTCACTCTGGACGACGACGCTTACGTCGAGGATCTGGCGGCGCTGCGCCGCGCGGATCTGGCGGTGGCCCTGCCGCCTCCGGCGCCTCTGCCGGAGCCGCCGCGTCGTCTGCCGCCGCAGACGCTCTACGCCCAGGCCGCGCCGATGCTGGCCTACGCCGCGCCGAGCGCCCCTGTGACCGCGCCCGCCTGGCTGGAGACCTCCTCCACCACGACGGAGACCCTTGCGCCCGCCCCGATCTATGCGGCTGCGGAGAGCTATGGCGAGATCGTCCCTGTGGCGGCCTCCGCCCCGGCGATCTACGACGCTCCGGCTGCGGCGGCCTATGCTCCGGCGCCTGTGGCGGCCTCGCCCTGCGCGGGCGGAGTTCCGGGCGGTCTGACGGCCGCCTCCCTGGCGCCGGGCGGCGCCTTCGGGCCGCAGACGAGCGGCGCGTCGGGCGTCTCGCAGACCTTCGTGAACGGCGAGCTCGTGGCGGCTTCGGGCGCGGCCTCGGTTGCGGGAGCGGGCTTCGGCGGCTGCGCCGAGGGCGTCGGCGGGCCGGTGGTGATCGTGCATGAGGTGACGACCTCGCCGGTGGCCTATGCGGCTTCGGCGATGGAGTCGGCGGCGCTGGGGCTGAGCTACGGCGCGGCGGGCGGCTACGGCATGAGCTCCGGAGCGGCGGGCTGGGGCGGCGGCGGCATCGCCGTCGGCGGCGGCGCGGCCTCGGCGGGCGGCGGCGGCGGAAGCTTCGCGATCTCGGCGCCTTCGGTGATCGTCGGCGGGGGTGGAGGCGGCGGAGGCCGCACCGTGATCGTCGAGGGTTCGACCACCCATATCGACAAGTCGACCACGAACATCGACCGCTCGACCACCCAGATCGACAAGTCCACGACCAACATCGACCGCCGCAGCTACGACAACCGCAGCTATGACAATCGCCGCATCGGAGACAAATACGTCTCGATCAGCAATTCGCACAGCGGCGGCGCCTCTTCGAGCAGTTCTTCGGGCGGCTGGGGCTCCTCTTCGTCGTCGTCCAGCGGCGGTTCTTCGGGCGGACATGGCTCGTCTTCGGGCGGCGGCTCCTCCTCGTCGAGCAGCAGCTCTTCGTCCTCCAGCTCCTCCTCGTCCTCGTCGGGCGGCGGAAGCAGCGGCGGACACGGCTCCTCCTCGGGTGGTCATGGCTCTTCGAGCGGCGGTCACGGCTCGTCTTCGGGCGGCGGCTCCTCCTCCTCGTCGATCAGCAGCTCTTCGTCCTCCAGCTCCTCTTCGTCCTCGTCGGGCGGCGGAAGCAGCGGTGGCCATGGCTCGTCTTCGGGCGGACACGGCTCCTCCTCGGGTGGTCATGGCTCTTCGAGCGGTGGTCACGGCTCCTCCTCGGGCGGACACGGCTCCTCCTCGGGCGGACACGGCTCTTCGAGCGGTGGTCACGGCTCGTCTTCGGGCGGGCATGGTTCTTCGAGCGGCGGACATGGGTCGTCCTCGGGCGGTCACAGCTCGTCCTCGGGCGGCGGCTCCTCGTCGAGCAGCAGCTCTTCGTCCTCCAGCTCCTCCTCGTCCTCCTCGGGCGGCGGACATGCGAGCGGCTCCTCGTCCTCCTCGTCGAGCAGCAGCTCGTCTTCCTCCTCCTCGTCTTCGGGCGGCTGGCAGGTGGCTTCCTCTTCGGGCGGCCACGGCTCGTCGAGCGGCGGACATGGGTCGTCCTCGGGCGGACACGGCTCCACTTCGGGCGGCGGCTCCTCGTCGAGCAGCAGCTCTTCGTCCTCCAGCTCCTCGTCGTCCTCTTCGGGCGGGGGTTCTTCTTCGGGCGGCTGCTGCAAGCCTCCCTCGTCGTCTTCGGGCGGCTCTTCGGGCGGACAGGTGCCCGAGCCCGGACCTCTCGGTCTGCTGGCCATGGCGGGGATCGCGGCCTTCCTGCGTCGCCGCTTCGGCCGCTGAATTCCGAATTCCACAGGGGAAAGACAAGGGCGCGTCCGGGAGACCGGGCGCGCCTTCCCCGATTCAGGGCTTCAGCCCAGGGCCGTCCCGGCGGAAAGCGGAAAACCGCGGAGGAGATCCTCCGCCGCCATGGGGCTCTTGCCGGGGCGTTGCAGGATCAGCGCGCGCAGAGCCTTCTGACTCCCCGCCGCGCAGGAGATCAGGAGCCGGTCGTCGAGGAGCATCCCCGGCGCTGCCTCGGGCTCGGGCGAATCCTCCAGGCGGGCGCGCAAGATCTTCACCCGCTCGCCTGCGAGTTCGGTCCAGGCGCCGGGCGCGGGGGAAAGTCCGTGGAGATGGGCGAGAACCGCCTCCGGGGCGCGGTCCCAGGAGATGCGGGCTTCCTCCTTGAGGATCTTGGCGGCGTAGACCACGCCTTCCTCCGGCTGAGGGACGGCCTCCGCCGCGCGGCCCGCCTCCAGATCGGCGAGGGCTTCGAGCATCAGCTCCGCGCCGAGCCGCGCCAGACGGTCGTGCAGATCGCCGGAGGTCTCCAGAGGGGACAGCGGCGTCTCGACGCGTTTCAGCACCGGGCCTTCGTCCAGCCCCTCGCTCATGCGCATGACGCAGACCCCCGTGACCGGATCCCCCGCCATCACGGCGCGTTGGAGCGGCGCGGCGCCGCGCCAGCGCGGCAGAAGCGAAGGATGGATGTTGAGGCAGCCGAACTCCGGCGCCTCCAGAACGGGGATCGGCAGGATCAGCCCGTAGGCCGCCACCACCGCGACTTGCGCGCCATGGCCCGCGAAACGCGCCTGAGCCTCGGGATCGCGGAGGGTGCGGGGAGTCTCGACCGTCAGGCCGAGTTCGCGCGCCCGGACCTCGACGGGGGTGGGGCGCAGGGCGCCTCCGCGTCCGGCGGGCTTGGGAGCGCGGCAATAAACGGCGAGGATCTCATGCCCGGCGGCGGCCAGAGCGTCGAGGGCGGGCAGGGCGAAGCCGGGGCTGCCCATGAAGATCAGGCGCATGAGGCCTCCAGAAGCGGGATCGGGAGGCCAAGCTCTAGACCAGCAGGCGGCGGCCGGGAAGCCTTTACGCAACCGCCCGCGCGGCTTCTGCCTCGGCGCGCCAGATGGCCCAGACCCCTTCGCGCAGCTTGCGCCTCTGGGGCGCCGGAGCCCCCGACAGCTGCGCGGCCGCCAGAGCCAGAGCCTCGCCGCTCTGGAAGAAGGGACGCGGATCCTGTCCGCGCGCCAGCCACCAGGCCGCCGCTCCCGTCAGGGCCAGATGCCGCGCGAAGGCCGCGCCCGCGTCGTGGAACTCGGGGCTGAGGGCGTAGGCCGAGCCATGGGCCTTGCTCAGGGCGGCGTGGGCCTGATTCAGCGCGGCGAAGTCTCCCATGCTCTTGCGCAGGGCGCCGATCAGCGTCGCGCGAGGCTCGGCGCCGAGGCGCGGGTCCTCCTGAGCGGCGGCGATCAGCGCAGAGGCGGATTCGCTCAGGGCGTCGCCCGCGACGGGCCGCAGCGCCAGCGAAGACCAGCGGCCCTCGGCGGGGCCCGCGCCTCCGAAGCTCTCGCGCAGCTTCGTCCAGCAGGCTTGCGGATCCATGGCCCCCGAAGCCGCCCCCAGAGGAGTCAGATGGGCCGCCAGCCCCGCCAGAGCCTGCGGGCCTTCGGGATCGAGGAAGCGCGCGGCCTCGGCGTCGCGGCGGAGCTTGCCGAAGAGCGCCCCCGCCGGATCGTCCGCCAGAGCCCCCCGCGCCCCCAGAGACGCCGCCGCCGCCGAGAAGATCGGCCCGACGGCCTCGAAGGCGCGGGCCTGGAGCGCGTCGGCCCAGAGCCCGGCCTGAACCGGCCAGGCGCCGAAGGCGCGCAATCCGGCTTCGGCGAAGGCCTCCAGAGCCCAGAAGGCCGCCAGAGCCTCCGAAAGCAGGGCGCGTTCGGGGGCGCGGCCTGCGGCGTTCTGGGCGTTCTCCAGACGCGCCGCCAGACCGAGCGCCGTCTCCATGGGGCCGAAGAGCGTCGCGAGGTTGAAGCTCTTGGCCAGAGCCAGAACCCGCCGGGCCAGATCCAGCCCTTCGCCCGCCGCGCCGATGCGCTCGGGAGCTTCGGCGGCGTCGAAGCGGATCTCGGCGAAATCCATCCCCGAAAGCCCGAGCAGCCGACGCCTCGGCCCGATCTTCACGCGGGCGCTCTGGCCTTCGCGGGGGGCGAGGAAGATCGAGACTCCCGCCGTCTCCGGACCCGGCTCGCGGGCCAGAGCCGCCACGCCCAGGGCTCCGGCGGCGCCCGGCGCGAGCCCCTTGCGGCCCGAGAGCCGCCAGAAGCTCGCCTCCTCCGAGGCGGCGGCGCGGATCTCCGCGAGCGGGCGTCCGGGCTCGGCGAAGGCCAGAGCCAGCCCTCCGCCGCGCGCCACCCCCGAGAGGATCGCCTTCTGACGCGGCGTTCCGGCCAGCTCGCCGAGCGCCAGAGTCCCCAGCTTGACCGCCAGAGGCGGCGTCAGGGCGGCGTCGCGTCCGGCGAGCCCTCGCGCCAGAGCGAAGGGCCGGGCCAGATCGGTCAGGCGTCCGCCGGTGGGCCAGTGGGCGGGAATCAGCTCCTCGTCGAATCCCGAGGACGCCAGCCGCTCGCGCGCCTCTTCGGGGGGCTCGCCCGCGGATTCGCGCCGCAGGGCCTGCGGCCAGCCGAAGGGATTCACGGGATCCGCCGGATCGCCCAGCAGCGAGGCGAGGAAGGCGGAGGCGGGCGGCGGGGCGGACATGCAAGCTTCTCCTGAGGAAAAAACCGCGCGGACGGCGTGAGTCTACCGGCCGCAGGTTTCGGGCGGGTTTCGGCGCGGGCGGATTCAGCCCGCCCGTACCGGAACCCCCAGACCTGAACGCTCGCGCGCGAGCCCGCCCGGATCAGGCCCCATCAGGCCCCGATCATCAGGCGGGAGGCCGCCAGGAGGGGCGCGGCGGATGCAGCGGCGGCATGGGCGCGCCGCTCAGCGCCAGCCAGGAGAGCCGGGCCTCGAAGGCGGCGGCGCGGAGCAGGCGTCCCAGAATCTCCTGAGGCGGGCCCCCGAGGTCGAGGTCCAGATGATCGCTCCAGGCGCGGAACTCCTCGGCGGTTTCGTCCAGCCCGTGGAGGAAGGCTCCGCCGCCGAGCCTCTGGGTCTTCTCCAGCACGAGGGCGGCCTCATCGAGCGCGAGGTGGTCGGCGCCCATCGCGAAGAGCGCCGCCAGAGCCTGAGGCGAGCCAGCCCCGCCCGCCGCTCCGACCAGAGGCCAGACCTGAGGCCCGCAGAGCGTCTCGCGCAGACGGAGCGTCCGCGCGAGCAGCGGCAGGGTGGGCCAGGCTCCGGCGCCTCCGGCGGCGACCACCGCGTCGGCCATGGGCGAGCCGAGGGCGAGGTCGCGCCTTTCGGCGTCGATCAGGCCGCGCGCCAGAAGCTGGTCGAGCAGATGGGCGGGCGCAGGCCGCAGGAAGGCTTCCGCGGAGGCCGGATCGGAGACCCGCGCGATCAGCCGACGCGGCGAGACCGCCGCGCCTTCGGCGTCGCGCGAGAGGGTTTCGCTCCGCCAGAGGGCCAGCGCGAGGCTGGGCGCGGCGAAGCCTTCGACCTCCAGCACGCGGCCGCCGCGCCGGGCCCAGAGTTCGGCCATGGCCTCGGCGGCTTCGGGGCGGGCGGAATCGCGCCGGACCCGCAGCGCGAAGAGGCGTCCGCCGAAGGCCCTCTGGGCGCGGGCGACGGCCATTTCCGCCTCTTGCGGGCGGGCCGGAGGAATCAGCGAGGCCAGGGCGCCGAAATCGCCGAAGGCCTGGGCCAGGCCCAGGTCGGCGGCGGGCGCCATGACCGCGAAGCGCGAACCGAACTCGCGCCGGAAGGCCGGAGAGCCCAGGCGCTCGGGCGGAAGAGGCGGATAATAGCAGAGCACGCGCTGACCCTCCGGCGGGGCGAGGGGGTTGGGCGCCAGACCCAGACGGCCTTGCGCGTCGGCCACCAGAGCCCCCGCCGAATCGAGATCGCGCAGACGGTCGGCGATGGCCTCCGATCCGCGCAGGGCCTGGCCTCCGGGCCGCAGGAATGCGATTTCACCGCTCACGTCAGATCCTCCGCCGCCCATTTGCGCATCCAGCCTTCCGCCTGGGGGCCGAAGCGCGGCCCTTCCTCCGGGGCCCCGAGCCCGAGGCTCAGGGCCTGACGCGTCCTCTCGAAGATCCGGTCCGCCTCCTGCGCCTCGGCCAGAGCCGGAGCCCACAGCCGACGCGCCGTCCGGCGGGCGGCGGCGCGGCGCG
This sequence comes from Neomegalonema sp., assembly GCF_028688855.1. Classification (GTDB taxonomy): domain Bacteria; phylum Pseudomonadota; class Alphaproteobacteria; order Rhodobacterales; family Rhodobacteraceae; genus Neomegalonema. Next base: position 108,345 of record NZ_JAQTXI010000005.1, read on the forward strand.
GCTCGGGGAAGGCGCGGCGGGGCTCGGGCCTTCCGGCCAGAGCGGGCAGGCCCGGCCCGTAGGCGCGGGGCGTCGCCTGGGGGCCCTCGGCGAGGGCCGCCGGATCGAGCCGGACCCCCTCGGCCATGAGCCGCGCCAGGGCGCTCCAGAAGGCGCGTTCCGGCGCGACGCCGGGCGTCTGGAGCGTCACGGCGGCGTGAGGCAGGCCCTCCAGGGTTTCGCAGATCCAGCCCGCCGCCCCGATCCCCGGCCCGCATTCCACGAAGATCCGCGCGCCCGCCTCATGGGCGGCCTTCGTCAGACGGCGGAAGTCGGCCGGAGCGCAGAGGATCTCCGCCAGCGCCCAGGAGAGCCCCGCCGGACTCCAGTCGCGGATCGGGCGGAAGTCGCGCGCCGAAAGCCGGATCACGCCGTCGGCGGGCGCCCGCGAGGCCTGGCGGAACAGCGCCGCCGCCTCCGAGAACCCCATGCGGGCGAGGTCGCAATGCAGGATGCGCCGGGCCGCCTCCGGTTCGGGACGCGCCTCCGCGCCGAGATCCGCCGCGAAACGCTCCAGAGCCTCCGGCGCTCCCGCCGCCACCGCCGAACGCGGCGAATCCAGCGAGAGCATGAACACGTCGTCGCGTCTGGCGGCGGCCTCCAGCGCGGCCCCGGCCTCGACGTCCAGGCGCACGGCGGCCCAGATCCCGGAATCGGGCGTCTCCTCGCCGAGGCCGAAATAGCGTCGGGCGAGAAGCTTCGGTCCCGAGAGCCCCCGCGCCACCAGATCCGAGCCGCGCAGCGCCGCGCCCGGATCGGCCTGAGGCCCCCAGACTCCCGCCGCCGCGAGCATTCCGATCTCGCCCAGACCATGGCCGAAGGCGAAGCGCGGCGCGATCCCGAGGCCCTCGGCCAGCAGCCGCGCCAGACGTCCCGAGATCTTCAGGCCGTCGAGCATCTCCTCCCGCGCGCGGCGGGCGGGGGGCAGGGGCTCGGAGAGGCGGGCGCCGTGGAGGACCTCCTCCTCCAGCCCTCCCGCATGGACGAAGGCGACGGGCGCGGCGGGACCCAGAGGCCGCGCGACATAGGCGCTTCCGCCTTCGCCGCTCCAGAAGGCCGGAGCCTCCGCGAGGGCGCGGCGCAGGGCGCGGGCCTCGGCGACGACCTCGGCGCGCCTGCGCCCCAGCAGGGCCGCCGTGGGCAGACGCGCGGTCGGCCGCCAGACGGCGAGCCGGGCGCGATGGGCGCGCTCCAGATCGGCGCCGCTGTCGAGCTCGCGTTCGAGATTCTCCAGAGCCTCGACCATTCCGGCGCGGTCGGGCGCCTGAACCGGCCAGAGCCGCAGGACGCCGAGATCGTCGAGGCGGCGCGGCGGACGGCGCGGCGGACGGGCCTGGTCGGGCTCCAGCAGGCCGAGGACGCGGTCTCCGTCGCGCAGGACGCGGTCGAGCCGCTTGAACAGCGCGATTCCGGCGGCGTCCTCTCCGGCGGCGGGGCCGCCCGCCAGCATGGCCAGCGCCTGACCCGCGCGCAGGCAGGCCGCCGCGAGGCCGCAGATTTCGGCGTCCGTCGCGTCGGGCAGGCAGATCGTCGGGCCGCCGAGCCCCAGGGCGCGGCGGATCTGGGCGGCGGCGGCCTCGGGATCCTTGTCGGGGGCGATCTTGAGGATCAGCCCCGTCCGGGCGAGGGCTTCGCGGCGCAGACCCGCCTGACGCAGGATCTCGCGCAGGGCGGGCGATCCATGGTCGAAGGCGGCGGCCTCGGGCGTGAAGTCGAAGACGCCGAGGATGGCGACCGGAGCTTCAGGGCCGACGGCGGAGGGAAGGGAGGTCATGCGCGCGGCTCCTTCAGGCGCTCTGCTGGGCGGCGGCTTCGGCTTTCGCCTCGGCTCTCGCGTCCTGGGGCGCGAGCCGGATGGCCGGAGGCGGGCCGAGGATCACCGCGGCGTCGCAGGCCATGAGCGCCGCGCCCGCCGGGGTGCGGACCGTCAGGCGCCAGACCGCCGCCCGCGTCGAATCGCGCCTCAGCCGGGCTTCGACGAGCAGGGGCCCTTCGGCGTGGGATCCCTCGCGGACGAAGAGGTTCTCCAGCCGCATGAGGGCTCCGGTCTGTCCGGCGCGCCGCCGCGTGGCCGCAAGGGCGCTCTGGACCATGCCCTCGGCGAGGAGCGGATCCAGCAGGGCGGCCCGCTCGGCGCCGGGGATTCCGGCTTCGTCGCGCAGCGCGAAGAGCCCTTCCTCGGCGCCTTCCTCCATGTGGAAGGCCTCCAGAAGCCGCAGCTCCGGGCCATGGGTCAGCACGCCCTCCGCGTAGAAGCCCAGAGCGGAGCCCTCCGGCGGCGCGACGGGCGGACGGGATTCCGCCGCAGGCGCGCGCGCCGAGAAGCGCGCTCCCTCGATCTTCAGCCGCGCCGAGCCCGAATCGTCGAAGAGTTCGAGATCGGCCTTCAGATCGCCGTCCAGGGTCCATTCCGCCGAGCGCAGACCCAGGGTGGTCCAGCCCGTTCCGGCGGCGCCGCCCAGAGCCGCCCCGTTGGCCAGCGACAAGCCCGCGCAGCCCTGAGCCCGCCAGCCGGGCGCGAAGCGCTCGACCGCCGCGAAGGCCGCCGCCAGAGCGAAGGAGGCCGAAAGGGCGGCGTCCTCCGCGGCGGCGCCGGGCGTCATGGCCGCCGAGCCGAAGAGGGCGCTCCAGTCGGCCTTGAGCGCGGCGCCTCCCGCGGTGAGGGCGCCCGGGTCGATGCGGCGCAGGGAGAGGGCGGTTCCGGCGCCGCCGATCAGCGTCAGCCCGAGCCCGGAGGCCGGACGGCGCAGCTCCTCGGCGAGGGCCGCGACCACGCCGGGCTCCACCTCGTCGGCGAGCGCCCAGAGCAGCGCCCTCACGTCGATCCCCATGGCGCGCGCGCCCATGGCGAAGCGCCGGACGGCCTCGTCGGCCATGGCGTCGGAGAGGCTTTCGCTGGAGTCCAGAGCCGTGGGCAGGAACCAGATCCGCCGCAGATCGGCGCCCGAGAAGGCGTCCATCAGGGTCTCGACGCGGCGCATGCGGCGGCGATAGGCGGCGGAGAAATCGGCGTCCGGCCCGGAGGTCGGGGCGTAGAAGACGCTGACGGGGCCGTCTCCGGCCTCCTCCAGATGGGCGGCGATCTGGTCGGCGGCGTCGGGGGCGTCGAAATCGACGGTGGCGTAGGCCGCCTCGGAGCCGAGCCGGCGCAGTTCGGAGAGGCAGGCCCGCGTCTCGCGGTCGGCGACCACGGCCTCGCTGAGCGCCACCGCGCCCACGGCGGCGCGATCCTCGTCGGCGCCTTCGGCCTCCAGAGCCTGGAAGGCGGCCCAGCGCAAGGATTCCTCGCTCTTGATTCCGATGGCCCATGCGGGTTCGTCGAAGAGCAGCCGATGCGTCCCGAGCAGCAGGCAGCGACGGGGCGCGCGGGCGGCGGCCTCCTCCAGCCAGAGCGTGGCCACGCCCCGGGCGTCGCCGATCAGGACGAAGATCTCGTCCTCTTCGAGGTCGCGGGCGGGGGGATCGGGTTCGAGGAAGGGCAGGCTCTCGAAGCGGCCCGCTGCGGAGACGGCGACCTCCACGCGGCCGCGGTCGGCGTCGCAGAGCTCGGCGACGAGCAGCGCGGCGGCCTCGGCGCGGGGCAGATCCGCCGCGAGATCCACGGCGCGGCAGAAGAAATTCGGCTCGGCGGCGGCCAGAGCCTTCGCCAGCCCGAAGGCCGAGGAGCCGAGGCCCTCCACGGCGCGGGGTCCGTAGCCGAGCGCGCCGTCGAGGCGGGCCACGGTCGCGAAGACGCGGCGTTCTCCGCGGGCGGCGGCCTCATGGAAGGCCTCCTGGGCGGCTTCGGCCAGAACGCGGGCGATCTCCAGACGCGCCAGAGACGTGCGCTCGTCCTCGCCCGGCGGATGGAGATAGACGACGCCGGTCCAGGGTCCGCTGTCGCGGAAGAGCTCCAGAGCCCCGACGTCGGCGGCGGCGGCCACCGCCGCGCAGGAGGCTTCTCCGGCTTCGCGCCGGAGCCCCTGGGCGAGGTCGGCGGCGAGATCGGCGTCGCCGACGATCAGCCAGCGGGCGTCTCCCGGATGGGCCTGACGCAGCGGCGGCGCCGCGATGGGCGCGAGGTGGAAGGCCAGACGCGTGAGGGCGGGTTCGAAGCCGGCCTCCTCGATCTGGAGGGCCTCCGCCGTTTCGGGCGCTTCGGGACCGGGGATCACCGCCAGCTCCTGAGGCGCGCGCAGCGCCGGGAGATTGTCGGAAGGATTCTCGGGGAGCCTCTCGGGCAGATTCGTCGACGTCGTCGCCGGGAGGTTTCCGGTCGGCGGTTCGGGGGCGGCTTCGGGGGCGGGCTCGGACGCCGCGGCTTCGGGCTCGACCGGCGCGAGGAGGGGGGCGGCGGGCTCGGGCTCTGCGGTCTGGAGCGCCTCGACCGCGAGGGCCGGAGCCTCCTCCTCCGCGAATTCGGGCGCGGCTTCGGGCGCGAGTTCTGGCTCGGGCCGGATCTCGAAGGCCTGAGCCTCGGCTTCGGCTTCGCGCTCGGCCTCGATCTGGAGCAGTTCGGGCGCCGCATCCTCGAACCGGAGCGCGGAAGGCGCCTCGGAGAGCGGCGCGGGCTCGGGCTGGATTTCAGGCTCGGGTTCGGGGGAGGGCGCGGGCTGGCTCTTCGCCGCGAAACGCTCGGGAGGATCCGAATAGGGCTCCTCCTCGGCGGGTTCGAGGGCGGGCGGCCAATCGGCCTCCAGCGCCGCGAGCGCCGCCAGGGCGGGGGCGCTGGTCGTCTGGACGGAGGCGAGCCCGGTCCGCACGCCGCCCAGAGCCGCGATTCCCTCCAGATAGAGCCGATGCGAGTCGGCGGCCTCGCGGCGGGCCTCCTCGACGGCGAAGAGCGCCTCGGGATCGGCCGAAGCCTCCAGCAGGGCGCGCAGGGCGGCGGTCTGGTTCTCCAGAAAGCGGGCGTGGGCGGTCGTGACCTGTTCGGCCAGACGCAGCGCCAGAGCCGCTCCCGTCAGAGGCGCGGGCGGCGCAGGCGGCGCGGCGGGAGCCTGCGCCTCTTCGGGGGCCTCCTCCGGCGCGGCGGAGGGAGCCTCCTCTTCCTCCGGCTCGACGGGGGCCTCGACGGGCTCGGGCGCGGAGGCTTCGGCCTCCTCCCCGGCCTCGGCTTCGGCCTCGATCTGGGCCGGGGCCTCCTCCAGGGCGGCAGAGAGCGCCGGATCTTCAGGCGCCGGAGCGGCTGCGGCCTCTTCCGGCTCCTCCGCTTCGGGCGCCGCCGGGAGGACGGCGGACAGGGCCTCCGGCTCCTCCGCCGGAGCCTCCTCCTCAAGCTTCGGCGCGGGCTCCGGAAGGGCGGACTCCTCCTCGGCCTGCTCCTCGGCTTCCGGGGCTTCGGCTTCCGCCGTCTCGGGAGCTTGGGGCGGCTCGGCGAGGGGGGGCTCCTCCTCGATCTCCGCCGGTTCGAGCCGGGCCTCCTGCGGCGCTTCGGCGAGGGCCTCTTCGATCATGACCGCCTGAAGCAGGGCCACGCGCGGCGGAGGCGCTTCGACGAAGGACTCCTCAAGCATCGGCGCTTCGGGGGGCGCCGTTTCGGGGGGCGCCGTTTCGGGGGTCGTCGTTTCGGGAGCTGGAGCTTCGGCGCGCGGCGCCTCCGGCCGGGCCTCGGGCTCGGGCTTGGGCTCGGGGCGGGGCGGGGCGGGCGCAGGCGCGGGTCGGGGCTGGGGCGGACGCTCGCCCTTGAAGGCCGCGCCCGAAGCCGCCAGAGCCGCCGCCGCCTCCATGATGCGCCTTGCGGAAAGCTCGGGTTCTGCGGAATCCAGCGCCACCGCCATGTGCGGACGCCCTTCGAGGATCGCCCGGACATGACGCGTCAAGGCGTCGCCGGGGCCGAACTCCACGAAGATCCGGGCGCCGTCGGCGTGCATGCGCTCGACGGTCTCCTGGAAGCGCAGCGGCCGGAGCAATTGCCGCGACAGCCGCTCGACGATCTCGCCGGGGCCGTAGGGCAGGGCGGTTTCGGCGCCGTAGACGGGCAGGCCGGGTTCTCCGAGCCGCGCCCGGCGCAGGGCTCCGGCGAAGGTGGCGGCGGCGACCTCGGCGCGGGCGCTGTGGTAGGCGAGGGCGCCGGGCATGGATTCATGCGCGATCCCCCGGCCCAGAAGACGGGCGGAGAAGGCTTCCAGCTCCTCGATCTCGCCGCCGACCACATGGCTGCGCGGCGCCTCGTGGCGCGCGACGAAGACCCGCAATCCCGATTCTCCGATCAGATCGAGCGAATCCTCGATGGGCGCATGCACCCGCAGATTCGCCGAAGGCCGACGCGGATCGGGCGCGCTCATGGCGCTGGCGCGGGCGTAGAGCAGGGCGCCGAGCGTTTCGTCCTCCATGGCGCCGGCCGCCCAGAGCGCGGTCGTCTCGCCGGAACCGTATCCGGCGAGCATGTCGGGGGCGAATCCTCCGGCGCGCAGCACGGCGTATTGTCCCGCCGCCAGAGCCGCCGCTCCAAGCTGCGCGTAGATCGGCGAGCGCAGCCGCGCGGCGGTGCGGGGATCGTCTCCCTGGACGACCTCCGTCAGGGGGGGATCCCCGAGGGCGGCGAACATGCGGTCGAAGCTGCGGGCCACGCCCGAGGCGCGCGGGAATCCGGCCGTCAGGGCGGCGCCCATGCCCGGATGCGCCTCCTGCTCGCCCGAGAAGAGCGCGGCGATCCCGCCCGGATCGACCGCCCGTCGCCGGAAGCAGACCCCGTGCTGATGAAAGGCCTCCAGATCAGGCCTCATCTCCAGGAACCGGACGGAGGCCTCGATCAGGGCGCGCCTTTCGGCTTCGCTGCGGGCGGCGAATCCGATCCTCGCCCAATCGGGCGGCGCCTGGGTCTCGAAGGGGAAGGCCTCGGGCTGCGCCGCCAGATCGGCGAGCCGGGCGATCAGCGCCCGAGTCTCGGGAGCCGCCGCCAGAAAGGGACGGGGCGGAGCTTTCGCGCTCGAGCTCTGGATCATGAGGGCGTTCCTTGGGCGGCATCCGTGGTTGTCGGGCCGTCCGCGCTCGACCATCCGCCGTCTTCGGCGTGGGGGCGCGTTCCGGAACGCGCCGATCCTCCGCCGGACGGGAGGTTCAGCCCGATCCCCAGCCCATGTCGTTCACATGTTCCTCAAATTGGTGTAGATAGGCTTACCGATCCCGAAAAGACGGCTTTCCAGGCCTTTTGGCCCGGCCTCCGGAGCGGCGCGCGGCGTCGAGGCGCAAGGCTCCGTCCGCCCGCATGGCGGGCGGCGGGCGGAAGGCTCCGGCGTCAGGGAGAAGAGGTCAGGGCGCCTTCAGCATGGCTTCGAACTCGCGCCATTCGCCGGGCGACATGCCGGACCCGGCCTGAGTCACGGCTTCGCCGGCCAGCATCCGCCGCAGGACCGCCATGGCCGGTCCCGAGAAGCTGCGCGCGTCGAGGCGGTAATCCTCGAAGGCCTGGGCCGCGACGGGCGTCCAGAGCTTCACCAGCCCGAGAATCGCTTCGGCGTAGGCCCGGATCTCGTATTGGGCGTGGGGGTCGGCGCGCAGGCTGAGGAAGTGCAGGAGATTGTAGAGATCCGTCTTCCAGTACCATTGCGTATAGGCGTTGAGCGGCAGATTCATGCGGGCCAGCTCGCGCGCGAGGCCCTGGCGGCTGTCGTCGTTCTCGGCGAGGAGATGCTCGTAGCTGGAGAAGCTGCGTTCGGCGTCCTCGCGCAGGATGCGCAGGGCCTCGGCGGCCTCCTCGCCTTCGAGCAGATCGCCGCGCCCCTGGCGGTTCTTGCGCGACTGCGCCGCCAGATGCTCCGGAGCGGGGAGGTAATACTCCCGGTCGAGGATGGAGTAGCGCGCCGAGATCTCGTTGACGTTGGCGGTGCGGTGCCGGATCCACTGCCGCGCCACGAAGATCGGCAATTTCACATGCAGCTTGATCTCGCACATCTCGAAGGGCGTGCTGTGGCGGTGCCGCATGAGATAGCGGATGAGCCCCGCGTCGTCGCGGAGGGTCTTGGTCCCGGCGCCGTAGCTGACCCGCGCCGCCTGCACGATGGCCGCGTCGTCGCCCATGTAGTCGACCACCCGCACGAAGCCGTGGTCCAGAACCGGGACGGCCTCGCCCAGACGGGCTTCGAGCGCCTCGGAGACGGGACGGGCGAGAGGCTGGACGGGGGACTGGGTGGGGGAATCGGCCATGGCGAAAGGCTCCGCAAGGATCTGGGAGCCTCTCTTAGGCCATCAGGCGCGGAGGGGAAAGACGCCTCGTGCGCCCCTCAGTCCCGGATCGCGACATAGGGCTCGGCGGCGACGGCGATCAGCCGCAGACGCGCCTGATTCTCGGCGAAGAGCGGGAAAAGCCCCCGGATCTGCATGCGGAAGGCGCGTTCGCGCGTGGGAGTCGCCCCGCGGGAGAACATCGGCTGACGCAGCACCGAAGCGGCGATCATCTCGTGATAGCGGGCCTCGACGAATTCGGCGTCGATGGTCTCGCTCATCCAGGCGTCGCGCATCGAGTTGCCGCCCCGGCGCACGACCTTCTCGCCCTGCCCGACGATGGAGAAGTCGACGAAGCCCTGCATGTCCACCGGCTCGACGTGCTCGGCGTACATCAGAGCCGCCTGAAGCCGGGGGTTTTCGAGGATTTCATTCTCGTGAGGCAGCAGGTGCCCCCGGCGAAGCTCTTCATAGGCCTTCGCGATCATCTCGGTGGGATGCCCCGCCGGAAGATCCGCCCGACTCAGGGGCGTGAGGCTGTAGAGATTCGCCGAGGGGCCAGCGGCGCTGAGCGAGGCGGCGTCGGTCATGGGAAGCGGGCTCCTCGGCCGGGATGGGGGGCGAGATGGAGAAAGTTTCATCCTTATCTCTCACATGTCTTGACAATCTCTTGAGGGATGGCCGCTCCCCATCCTTTCGCAGAGGGAATCCGCCGAAGCCGCTTGACGCCCCGTCGCGGATGAAGCATCCGGCGCGAGCGTCCGGACGGCGGCCTCGGGGCGGAGGCGCGCCGCGCATGAAATTTGCTGGAAACCCGCCTGCGGCCCGGAAGGCCGGGGCGCCTTCCTGCGCTCCGGCGCGGGCGGGCAGGATGAGGATGGATCGATGCGGATCGGAAAATGGGCGGCTGCGGCCGCTTTCTCGGCTCTGGCCGCGAGCTTCGCGCCCGGCGGCCCGGGCGTCGTGGAGCGCGGCGGCGTCGCGCAGGCCCAGGGCTACGCCCAGCAGGGCGCGCCCCTCGGCGGGACGATCCACCCCCTGCCCGACGGTCAGCGCCTGCTCGTGACGCCGGACGGAAGACGCTATCTCCTGCCGCCCGCCCCTCAGGCCCAGCAGGGCTGGCCGCCCGCGCCCACGCCGGTCACGGTCGCGCCGCCGGCCTGGCAGGCCCCCGCCTGGACGCCGCCTCAGCCCGTCCCGACTCCGGCTCCGCGCCCGACCTACGCCGCGCCCGCCCCCGCCCCCGCGCCGAACTTCTCGCCGATCCCCGGCCAGACCGGCGTTGCGGGCCGGGGCGCCTACACGACCTCGACCCATGTCAGCCGCCGCGAATCCGACCAGTCGACGGGCTATCGGGCGGGGGATCCGCGCATGTACGCCAACAGCTCCGACGGCCGCACGCCGGTTCCGCCGACCATCGAGCTGAACATCGCGCCCTCGACCCAGGAGGAATCGCTCTGGTGCTGGGCTGCGGCCGCGCAACAGGCCGTGGGCTGGGCGAACCGGGGCCGGGCTCCGGCGCAATGCGAGATCGTGGCGACGGTCCACGGCCTGGACGCGGCGGCCTGCTGCGCCGATCCGAAGAGCGTCTGCAACGTCACCGGCGAGATCCCCGAGATCATCCAGCTCGTGCGCCGCTTCGGCGGACAGGCCCAGACCGCGCCGGTTCCGCGCACGCCCCGGGAGATCCAGGAGGCGGTCGCGCAGAACAAGGCCATGCTGATCCGTCTGCGGCCCCAGCCGCGCGAGGAGGCGGTGGGGATCCGTCACATGATCATCGTGCGCGGCCTGGAGTGGTTCCGCATGCCCAACGGACGGATCCAGGCCAAGCTGCTCTACAACGACCCTCTGGGCGACGGTCAGCGCGCCGTGGACTTCGACGAGATCGTCGGATTCTTCGAACAGGCCATGGTGGTTTCGCCCTGATCCGCCTATTTCTGCGGGGCGGCGGCCTCCTCGAGGGGGCGCCCGCCCTGCGGAAGGACGATTCATGACCGCCGAGGCTCCTCCTGCGGCTTCCTCGCCGTCCATGGCCCCGACCTCGCCGCGCGCCTCTGCGGCCGGGGGCGCGGGGGCTCTGGGCGAGGCCTGGTCCTGGGGCGGAGATCTGGCGGCCTGTCCCTCCTGCGACCTGCTGCACCGGGTTCCGGATCTGGCGGTGGGCGAGAAGGCGATCTGCGCGCGCTGCGGTTCTCTGGTGGCGGCGCGGCGACCTCAGGTCTTCGAGCGGCTCTTCGCGGTGGCTCTGGCGAACATGGTGCTGATGGGGGCGGCGCTCTGGTTTCCCTTCATCACCATGAGCCGTTCGGGGGTGGGGCGCGAGATCCGCATCCTCGACGCGCCCTTCGCCCTCGCCGAGGGCCCGACGGCCTTCATCGCGCTGACGGTCATGGCGAACATCGCGCTGATCCCCTTCCTGCGCAGCCTGACGGTGGCCTATGTGGCGGCGCCCGTGGTCTTCGGCCGCGCGCCGCCCGCCCGCTCGGCGGAGGCGCTGCGGCTCTGGAGCTTCCTGCGGCCCTGGTCCATGGCCGAGATCTTCATGCTGGGCGTGGCGGTTTCGGCGATCAAGCTGGGGAGCATGGCGCGGGTGTCTCTGGGGCCGGGCTTCTGGGCCTTCGCGGCGCTGCTGCCGACGCTGGCCTTCGAGAACATGATCTTCCACAGCCCTTCGATCTGGCGCGAGATCCGCTTGCGTCGTCGTCGGGTGGCGGCCGCGGCGCGGCTCGCCCGGAGCCGCTCCAGGGAGCGCCGCGCATGACCACGGCCCGCGAAGCCGGTCTGATCGCCTGCCCGAGCTGCGGCGCTCTGGAGCCCATGGCCGCCGACGGAAAATCCTGTTCGCGCTGCGGCGGTCGGCTGTGGAGCCGTCGTCCCCAGGCTCTTCAGCGCGCGGCGGCCTGGCTGGCTCTGGGGCTTCTGGCCTACGTCCCGGCGAATCTCTGGCCGATCATGCGCACGACGACCCTCGGGCGCGGCGAGGACAACACCATCCTCGGAGGCGTCTGGGTTCTGGCGCATCACGGATCCTGGGATCTGGCGGTCGTGGTCTTCCTGGCGAGCGTGGCGGTGCCGGTGGCGAAGTTCTGCGTCCTCGGGGCGCTGCTCTGGGGGCTGGCCTTCGGGATAGGCTTCGAGCCGCATAAACGCCACAGACTCCACGAGATCGTCGAATATATCGGCAGATGGTCCATGCTGGACGTCTTCGTGGTGGCCATTCTCGCGGCGCTCGTGCAGGTGGGGCCTCTGGCTTCGATCACGCCGGGACCGGCGGCGGGAGCCTTCGGGCTCAGCGTCGCCTTCACCATGCTCTCCGCGCAGGCCCTCGACCCGCGCCTGCTCTGGGACGCCGAGAAGGACCACGCATGACGGACCGGACGCCCTCCCCGGAGTCTTCCTCCCCGCCTCCGCCTTCCCCCGAGCCGGCGCCTCAGGTCGAGACGACGCGCCCGCGCATCCGCGAGACGCGCCTCGACCGCCGGATCTCGCTGATCTGGCTCGCGCCTCTGGGGGCGGTGGCCATGGCGGGCTTCCTGGCCTGGCGCGACTACCAGAGCCGGGGCGTGATGGTGACGGTCTCCTTCGAGACGGCTTCGGGCGTCGAGGCGGGCCAGACCCGCGTGAAGCATCGCGACGTCGAGGTGGGGCTCGTCGAGCGCGTGGGCTTCACCGACGACCTGCGGTCGGTGGCGCTGCATGTGCGGATGAATCCCGAGATCGAGCCCTATCTGAACGACACGACGCAATTCTGGATCGTGCGCCCGAGGATCAGCGCGGCGGGGGTCTCGGGTCTGGAGACGGTGCTGTCGGGCGCCTATCTCGAAATGGACTGGGGCGCCCGCGACGACGCCGACAGGCGCGACTTCGTGGGGCTGGCCGATCCGCCCCTGACTCCGACCGGCACGCCGGGCATGCGCATCCTGCTGCGGGCGGGCGAGGGTGGGGTGGGCGTGGGGGCGCCGATCCTGTTCCGGCGGATTCCGGTGGGCCGCATCGAGACCCAGGCCCTCACCGCCGACGGCGCCGCCGTCGAGATGCAGGCCTTCGTCAATGCGCCCCATCACGAGCGGCTCTCCCGCGCGACGCGCTTCTGGAACGCCTCGGGCTTCGAGTTCCAGCTCGGCGCCGACGGCGTGAAGGCGCGCATGGAATCCCTCGCGGCGCTGCTGGAGGGCGGGGTGTCCTTCGACACGCTGCCTTTGCCATCGGCCTCCCAGCCCGCGCAGGAGGGCGACAGCTTCATCCTCTACGCCTCCGAGCAGGAGGCCCGCGAGAGCATGTTCGAGGACGCGACCGGCTCCGAGATCCGCCTTGCGGCGATCTTCGACGAATCCGTGCGCGGCCTGACGGTGCGGGCGCCGGTGGAGTATCGCGGCGTGCGGGTGGGCGAGGTGACGGCGATCAGCGCGCGTCTGAATCCGGTCACCCAGCGCATCGACATCCTGACGACCATGGTGATCCAGCCCAACCGCCTCGGCCTCGAAGACCCCGACCCGGAGACGACCTTCCACATCCTCGGGGGGGCGGTGGAGAACGGCCTCCGGGCGCGTCTGGCGAGCGGCAGCCTGCTGACGGGCGCGCTCTTCGTGGAGCTGGCCGAGATCCCCGACGCGCCTCTGGCCTCGCTGGATCCGGATTCCGATCCCTATCCGATGATCCCCACGGCGCCCTCCAGCCTTCAGGCCCTGAGCGACGCCGCCGGACAGATCCTCGACACCATCAACGGCCTGCCTCTGGCCGAGACCGTCGAGACTGCGCGCGGCGCCATCCAGGACCTCCGCGACCTGATCGCCAGCGAGGGCGTGCAGGGCGTTCCGGGCCAGCTGGCGCAGACTCTGGCCTCGGCCCAGGCGGCGGCGGACGGCGCGGCGCGGCTTCTGGCCGATCCGCAGCTCGCGGCTCTGCCGGGGCGTCTCGACGTGATCGGCGCCAACGCGGAAAGGATCTCGGAGCGCGTGGCGGCCCTGACGGAGGATCCGGGCTTCGCGGCGCTTCCGGGCCGTCTCGACTCCATCGGGGCCAACGCCGAGCGCGTTTCGGCGGATCTCGCGGCCCTGACCGCCTCGAAGGCCTTCGCGGCGCTGCCGGGGCGCCTCGACTCCATCGGCGGCGACGTCGAGCGGATCGCGGCGAATCTGGCGGCCTTCTCGGCGAGTCCCGGCTTCGCGGGGCTTTCGGGGCGCCTCGACTCCATCGGCGCCGACGTGGGGCGCGCGGCGGCCAACCTCGCGGGGCTGACCTCGGATCCGGCCTTGCTCTCGCTCCCGAGGCGGCTTGACGCGACGGTGGCGAAGATCGAGGCCCTGGCCATCGAGGACATGATCTTCACCGCCCGCAGCGCCCTCGACGAGGCTCGCCGCCTGCTGGCCGATCTCGGGACGCAGCAGATTCCCGCCCGCGCCGCCGCGACGCTGGATTCCGCCCGCGCGCTCCTTTCCGAGCCCGCCTTCCGTCAGACGGCCCATGAGGCCTCCGCGGCCCTCGCCGAGGCCCGGACGCTCATCAATGAATTGCGCGCGGCGGGGACCAGTCGGAATCTGAATGCGGCCCTGGCCAGCGTGCAGGGAGCGGGGCGCTCCATCGACGCGGCGGCGGCGGCTCTTCCGGCGACTCTGGCGCAGATCACGGCGGCGGCGGCGCGCGCCGAGAACATGCTCGGCGATTTCGGTCCCGGCGCGCCGGGGAACTACGAGCTGATCCTGACCCTGCGCGAATTGCGGGCCTCGGCGGGCAAGCTCTACGAACTCATGGACACCTTGCAGCGTCAGCCCAATTCGATCATTTTCGGCAAATGAACAGACGTCTTCTCCTCGGCTCCGCGACGGCCTGCCTCCTGCTGGCGGGATGCGGCGGCGGCTCGGCTCCTCAGGGGCCCTTCTTTCATCTTCTTCCGCCCGCTCCGGCGCCTCAGGCTCTGGGCGCGCCCCTGGCCGGGATGGAGGTGGGGCTCCGCGAGGTCCGGCTTCCGCGCTACGCGGTGGACGAGCGGCTGTCGATCCTCCAGCCCGACGGGGTGGCCCTGCGCGAGGAATACCAGCGCTGGGCCGAAGACCCCACCCGCGCGGTGAGCCAGAACCTCGCCGAGGCGCTGCGCGCGGCGAGCGGCGCGGCGGTGGCTCTGGAGCCCTGGGCCAGCGGCTTCGAGCCGGATCGTCGGGTGGAGGTGGAGTTCACGCGCCTGATCGGCGCTCCGGGCGGCATGCTGGAGGCGGCGGGCGTCTGGCGGGTGCTGGAGGGGCGGCGCGGCCGCGAGATCCTGTCGGAGCCCTTCCGCCTCGATCTCGCCGTGGGGCCCGGCTACGAGGGCCTGATGCGCGCCCATGCGGCGAGCCTCGGCGATCTGGCGGAGCTTCTCGCGCAGGCTCTGGCGCGCAGCGGGCCTCTGGAGCCCGCGGGCTTCTGAAGATCCGGAGGCCGCAAGCGGCTTCCGGAGATCGCGCCTCAGGCGGCCTTGTAGCCCTGACGCGCGGCGTTGGCCTCGCAATCGCCCTGAGCCTTGTAGCCTTCGCTCGAAGACCCGACGATCTGGCCGTTGGAGGCCTTGCGCCGCCAGCGCCATTCGCCGCGCTTGTCCTGATAGAACTCCCATTTGTCGGAGTCCTTGTGGCCGCGGTTGGCGTTGGCCTCGCAATCGGCTCGGGCCTTGTAGCCCTCGCTGGCCGCTCCGACGATCTTGCCGTTGGAGGCCTTGCGCCGCCAGCGCCATTCGCCGCGTTTGTCTTCGTAGATCTCGATCTTGTCCTTCTCGGACATGGGGGCGCCTCCTGAAGAGCTCCGGATCTGCGGAGCCTGGCCTGCGCCGCCTTCGGGCGCAAGCCGACTCTCCGGTCAGGGTTGGGGGTTCAGGGACGCTTGTCGCTGGCCGGATAGACGCCGAGCACCTTCAGATGGGTCGTGAAGAAGCGGATCTCCTCGAGGGCGCGCTTCATGTTCTCGTCCTCGACATGGCCCTGGGCTTCGGCCCAGAACTCGGTGGCCTCGAAGGCGCCGCCGACCATGCGGCTCTCCAGCCGCACGAGGTTCACGCCGTTGGTCGCGAAGCCGCCGAGCGACTTGTAGAGCGACGCCGGAAGGTTCTTCACCCGGAAGACGAAGCTGGTGATGGAGCGCGTGCCGGGTTCGGCCTCCAGCTTGCGCCGCGAGACCACGAGGAAGCGCGTGGTGTTGTGGTCGGCGTCCTCGATTCCCGAGGCGACGCTCTCCAGCCCGTAGAGCTTGCCCGCCAGAGCCGAGGCGATGGCGGCGCGTTCGCGCTTGCCCTCGCGGGCGACGGCCGCGGCGGAGCCCGCCGTGTCGTAGCCGGTGACGGACTGGATCCCGTGACGGCGCAGGAAGGCCTTGCACTGCCCGAGCGCCACGATGTGGCTCTGGGCCTCCCTGACCTCGTCGAGCTTCACGCCGGGCAGCGCCAGCAGATCCAGCGCGATGCGCACGAAATGCTCGCCGATGATGTAGAGTCCGGCGTCCGGCAGGATCTGGTGGACGTCGGCCACGCGGCCGTAGATCGAATTCTCGACCGGCAGCATGGCGAACCTGGCGCGGCCCTCCTTCACGGCGTTGACGGCCTCCTCGAAGGTCGTGCAGGGCAGGGGGGTCATCTCCGGAAAGACCTCGTCGCAGGCCTGATGCGAGTAGGCGCCGAGATCGCCCTGAAACGAGATCGTCTGATCCGGATTCGAGGGCGCGGCGGGCCGCAGGGCGGGGGTGGAGGCGGAGTCCGAAGAGGTCACGGAGAAAGCTCCCGAAAAGAGGCGAGCGGCCGGAAGCGGCCGCGCCGCCCTTATACGCCTCCGCGCGCGTCGGGGATAGCTTCCCGAACGGGCCCCGCCTTCCGGAGAATTCGCCGCACGCCGCCCGATCCTTCCCCCTTGCGGCGGCGCGGAGGAAGCGGCTACAAGTCGCGAGGACGCCGCCGCCCGGAGCTTCGCGCCGGGTGGAGGGAACGGCGCCGTCCCCGCCACTGAAGACGGAATCACGATCATGGACAGCTTGGAGTTCAGCAAGATCCTTGGCGCCGGCTGCGTCGCGCTTCTGGTTTACGTGGGCATGTCGGAGATCGCGGGCGCCATGTACGCCGGCCACAAGCTGGAGACGCCCGCCTATTCCGTCGAGGAGGCCGAAGCCGCCTCCGCCGGGCCCGCCGAAGAGGTCGCGCCCATCGCGGCCCGCCTCCAGACCGCCGATCTCGCCGCGGGCGAGAAGGCCTTCGGCGCCTGCAAATCCTGCCACACGGTCAGCAGCGACGGCAAGAACAGCACCGGCCCGGGCCTCTGGGAGCTGGTGAACCGCGAGATCGGAACCCACGCCGGGTTCTCCTATTCCTCCGCCATGGCCGAGAAGGCCGGGCAGCATTGGGACTGGGATCATCTCGACGCCTTCCTGACCAATCCCAAGGCCTACGCGCCGGGCACCAAGATGTCCTACGCGGGTCTGCGCAATCCTCAGGCCCGGGCGAATCTGATCGCCTGGCTGAACACCCAGGGCCCTTCGCCCGCGCCCCTGCCGGAGGCTCCCGCCGCCGGAGAGGCTCCCGCCGCGCCCGTCGAGCATTGAGCCGGAGGGGCGTCTGCGGGCGCCCCCTTCCTGCGGATCTCCCGGCGCAGGCGCGCGCGTTAACCGCCGATTCAAATACGCCGCATAGGTTTGAACCGCCCGGGAAGCTCCGCGGCGGTTCTTTCGTGACTCCACGTTTCGTGATCTTGCGCGCCGGGCTCCGGTCGCCTATCGCCATGATTTATGGAATATGATGCACGGCTCGCAGCCGTCCCGAGCTTCTCCGGGCCTCTCAAGGGGATACGCCGTCATGTCGCTTCGCCTCACTCGCCGCGCCGCCGCCCTTCTTCTGGCAGGAGGGAGCGCCGGGCTGATCCTGCCGCCGCGATTGCGGGCGCAGACGGCGGGCGAGGGGGGCGCGGTCGAGAGCGCGGCCGAGAGCGCGGGAGGTTCTCCCGAAGGCTGGATCCGGCGCCATGGCTCGACCCTGGTCGGCGATCTGAAATATCCGCCGGACTTCCCGCATTTCGACTTCCTGAACCCCGACGCCCCCAAGGGCGGGCGGGTCCGTCTGGGGGGCTTCGGCAGCTTCGACAGCTTCAATCCCTTCATCGTGAAGGGGATCTCGGCTTCGGGCCTGGGCCTGCTCTTCGACACCCTGACCTCCTCGCCCTATGACGAGATCTCGGCGAGCTACGGCCTTCTGGCGGAGTGGATGGAATATCCGCGCGACTTCTCCTCGGTGGCCTTCAAGATCCGCGAGGAGGCGCGCTGGGCCGACGGCCGCCCCGTGACGGCGGCGGACGTGATCTTCTCCTTCAAGGCCCTGACCGAGAAGGGCGCGCCCTTCTACCGGACCTATTACCACAACGTGACCGGCGTCGAGGATCTCGGCGGCGGCGTGGCGCGCTTCACCTTCGACGAGGCGAACAATCGCGAATTGCCGCACATCATGGGGCAACTGACGATCCTGCCGCAACATTGGTGGGAGGCCGAAGGCCGCGACTTCGCCCGCAGCGGCTTCGAGAAGCTCATGGGCTCGGGGCCCTATGAACTGGGGACTTACGAAGCCGGACGCTTCGTCGAGTATCGCCGCCGCCCCGACTACTGGGCGAAGGATCTGCCGATCAGCCGCGGCCAGAACAATTTCGACGTCATCCGCTACGAATACTTCCTCGACGACGGCGCCGCCTTCGAGGCCTTCAAGACCGGCCAGATCGAATTCCGCTCCGAGAATTCGGCCAACAACTGGGCGACGATGTATGATTTCCCCGCCCTGCGGCGCGGCGACGTGATCCGTCGGGAGGTGGAGGAGGAAGGGCCCAAGAGCGCCCAGACCTTCGTGATGAACACGCGCCGTCCGCAGTTCCGGGATCGCCGCGTGCGCGAGGCGGTCAGCCTGGCCTTCGATTTCGAATGGACCAACAAGACCCTCTTCCACAGCCAGTACGCGCGCCCGCAGAGCTATTTCCAGGGCTCGAAGGACCTGATGGCCACGGGCCTGCCCGAAGGGGCGGAGCTGGCGCTTCTGGAGCCCTTCCGCGACCAGCTGCCGCCTGAGCTCTTCACCGAGCCTTTCAGGCTTCCCGTTACGGCGGGCGACGGACGCGACCGTGCCAACCGGCTGCGGGCGACCGCCCTGTTCAAGGAGGCGGGATGGGAGACGAAGGGCGGCAAGCTCGCGGACGCCTCCGGCGCGCCCTTCAAGATCGAATTCCTCTTCCGTCAGAGCAATCTGGAGCGGATCCTCGCGCCCTTCATCGCGAATCTGAAGCAGCTGGGCGTCGACGCCTCCCTGCGCTTCATCGACGGCCCGCAATACGTCAACCTCGTGCAGACCCTTCAGTTCGACATGATGGTGGGCGGAATCTCCAATTCGGAATCGCCCGGCAACGAGCAACGCGACATGTGGGGCTCCGAGACCGCCGACGAGGACGGCACGCGCAATCTCAGCGGGGTGAAGAATCCCGTGGTGGACGCGCTGATCGACAGGATCGTCTTCGCCGCCGACCGTGAGGAGCTGGAGGTCGCGACCCGCGCCCTCGACCGCGTGCTGCTCTTCGAGCATTACAACGTCCTCCAGCTCTATACGCCCTACGAACGCATCGCCTACTGGAAGCGCCTGCAGCCTCCTCCGAAACTGCCGCCCTACAGCATCGGGTTTCCGTCGATCTGGTGGAGCGGCTCCTGATCAGGGAGAAGGAAGATGAAGATGTTTCGCGCAGCCTTTCGCGCCTTGGGCGCGGCGGCCCTCCTGACGGGCTTCTTTGCGGGAGCGGCCCCTTCCGCCGCCCTTGCGCATGTCCTGGTCGGGTACGGGCTTTCGTCTTTCGGCGACCTGAAATATCCGCCGGATTTCCCGCATTTCGACCATGTGAACCCCGAGGCGCCCAAGGGCGGCCAGATGCGGACCACGCCGCAATCGGCGCTGAACGCCTTCGACAGCCTGAATCCCTTCATCCTTCAGGGCGATCCGGCCGAGGGCGCGGGGACGCTGCCTTTCGACTCGCTGATGGTCTCCGGCGGCGACGAGCCGGACGCCGTCTACGGGCTGGTCGCCGAGCATGCGGAATACGTTCCCGGCAAATGGGTGACCTTCCAGCTCCGCCCGGAGGCGCGCTTCTCCGACGGGACGCCCGTCACGGCCGAAGACGTGAAGTTCTCCTTCGACATCCTGCGGGAGAAGGGATCTCCGCGCCTCAAGCCGCAGCTTGAGGGCATCGCCAGCGTGGAGGTCCTGACGCCTCTGCGGGTGCATTACGTCTTCGCCGAGGGCGTCCCGACGCGCGACCTGCCGCTGGTGGCGGCGGGTCTGCCGATCTTCTCGAAGGCCTCCTGGGAGGGGCGCGATTTCGCGAAGTCCAGCCTCGACCCCATCCTGGGTTCGGGGCCTTACGTCGTGGAGTCGACGGCGGCGGGCCGCCGCATCGTCTGGAAGCGCCGCGAGGATTACTGGGCGAAGGATCTGCCGGTCAACAAGGGCCGCTGGAACTTCGACAGGATCGTCTTCGAATATTTCGCCGATTCCACGGCGGGCCGTCAGGCGCTCTTCTCGGGCGAACTGGACCTGCGCGAGGAGATGAGCGCCAACGACTGGGCCACCGCCTATGACGCGCCGCCCGTCCGCGACGGGCGCGTGATCCGCGAGGCGATCCCGGACGGCCGTCCGGCGGGCACCCAGGGCTACTGGCTGAACATGCGGCGTCCGCATCTGGCGGACCCGCGCGTGCGCGAGGCGCTGGATCTGGCCTTCGACTTCGAATGGTCGAACAGGACGCTGTTCAGCGGGCTCTACCAGCGCACGACGAGCTTCTTCCAGAACTCCGGGCTTGAAGCCCGGGGCCTCCCGACTCCGGGCGAACTGGCGCTTCTGGAGCCCTTCCGCGACCAGCTTCCGGCCGCCGTCTTCGACGAACCGGCCTATGTCCCGCCCGTCACCGACGGCTCGGGCCGCAACCGCGAGGCCATGCTCCGCGCCGGCCAGCTGCTGGACGCAGCAGGCTGGAAGGTGGTCAAGGGCAAGCGCGTCAACGCCGCCGGAGAGCCGCTGAAGATCGAATTCCTGGAGGATAATCCGGCTTTCGCGCGGATCACCAATCCCTATCTCCGGAATCTGGGGCAACTCGGGATCGAGGCGACCCTGCGCCAGATCGACTCCCCGCAGATGCAGCTGCGCCTCAAGAGCTACGACTACGACATCGTGACGGGGCGGTTCGTCATGGCCCCGACTCCCGGCGTGGAGATGAACGTCTTCTTCAGTTCGGAATCTGCGGCTCAGGACGGCGGCTACAATCTTTCGGGCCTCTCCAGCCCGGCGGTGGACGCCCTCGTCGAGGCCGTCGCCGAGGCCCCGACCCGAGAGGCCAACGCCGAGGCCGTGCGGGCTCTGGACCGCGTGCTGCGCGCCGAACACATCTGGGTGCCGCACTGGAACAAGGCTTCGCACACCCTCGCCTGGTGGGACCGCTACGGACGCCCGGAGACCAAGCCGCCCTATGACCGGGGCGTGCTGAGCACCTGGTGGGCCCGACCCGCTCCCTGAACCGCCGTCGAAAGCCCCCCGCTTCGCGTCAAGAAAGGCCCCTCCCATGGGCGCTTACATCCTCCGTCGCCTTCTGCTGATGATTCCGACGCTCTTCGGGATCCTCGCCATCAACTTCGCGGTGATCCAGTTCGCGCCGGGCGGCCCGGTCGAGCAGGTGATCGCCGAACTGAGCGGGCAGGGGCAAAGCTCCACCAGCCGCTTCACCGGCGGCGGCGGCGACATGGCGGGCGGCCCGACGGCCATGCCCGGCGCCATGGGCGGCGAGGCCTCGGTCACGAGCAAGTATCGCGGCGCCCAGGGCCTTGATCCGGAGTTCATCAAGGATCTCGAACGGCAGTTCGGCTTCGACAAGCCCGCGCTCGAACGCTTCTGGCTGATGCTCAGGAATTACATGACGTTCAATCTCGGCGAGAGCTATTTCCGCTCCATCTCCGTGACGGACCTCGTTCTGGAGAAGATGCCGGTCTCGATCTCGCTCGGCCTCTGGACGACGCTGATCGTCTATCTGGTGTCGATCCCTCTGGGGGTGCGCAAGGCGGTGAAGGCGGGCGGCCGCTTCGACGTCTGGACGAGCGGCGTGATCATCGCGGCCTACGCCATTCCGAGCTTCCTCTTCGCGGTGCTGCTGCGGGTGCTCTTCGCGGGGGGCTCCTACTGGAACATCTTCCCCCTGCGCGGCATCGAATCCGAGCAATACGCCAACCAGCCCTTCTTCTGGGAGAAGGCCTCCGACCCCTCCTGGTGGCTGGATTACGTCTGGCATCTCACCTTGCCGGTGACGGCCATGGTGATCGGCGGCTTCGCCACCCTGACGCTGCTGACCAAGAACTCCTTCCTTGAAGAGATCTCGCGGCAATATGTGCTGACCGCCCGCGCCAAGGGGCTTTCCGAAAGGAGGGTTCTGTATGGCCATGTCTTCCGCAACGCCATGCTGATCGTGGTGGCGGGTTTTCCGGCGGCCTTCGTGGGGATCTTCTTCACCGGCTCGCTGCTGATCGAAACGATCTTCTCGCTCGATGGCCTCGGCTATCTCGGCTACGACGCGGCGATCAAACGCGATTATCCGGTGTTGTTCGGCACCCTCTTCGTCTTCTCGCTGATCGGTCTGGTGATCGGGCTGCTGTCCGATCTTGTGTATACGTGGATCGATCCGCGCATCGACTTCAGCAAGAGAGGCGGCTGATCATGGCGCTTTTCGATCTCAGCCCGATCAACCAGCGCCGCTGGTCGAACTTCAAGGCGAACCGGCGGGCGATCTGGTCGCTGCGGCTCTTTCTGGCGATCTTCGTGGTCTCTCTCTTCGCGGAGGTCATCGCCAACGACAAGCCGCTGCTCGTGAAATACGAAGGCGGATATTACACGCCGATCCTGAAGTTCTATCCGGAGACCGCCTTCGGCGGCGATTTCGAGACCGAAGCCGATTATCACGACGAATTCCTGGCGAACCTGATCCGGGAAGGCGACGGCTGGATGATCTGGCCGCTCATTCCCTATTCCTACGACACGATCTCCTACGGGGTGGGGCGCGCTCCTGCGCCGCCGAGCGCGCAGCATGTCCTCGGCGTGGACGACCAGGCCCGCGACGTGACGGCCCGTCTGATCTACGGCTTCCGGATCTCGGTGCTCTTCGGCCTGACCCTGGCGATCTTCTCCAGCGTGGTGGGGATCATGGCGGGGGCGGTCCAGGGCTATTTCGGCGGCTGGCTGGATCTGGTCTTCCAGCGGGTCATCGAGATCTGGAGCAGCACGCCGCAGCTCTATCTGATCATGATCGTCTCGGCGATCATCGTTCCGAGCTTCTGGATGCTGCTCGGGCTGATGCTCCTGTTCTCCTGGACCTCCCTTGTCGGGGTGGTCCGGGCCGAATTCCTGCGGGCGCGGAATTTCGAATATGTGCGGGCGGCTCAGGCTCTGGGGGTGTCGAACGCCACGATCATGCGTCGGCATCTGCTGCCCAACGCCATGGTGGCCACCGTGACCATGGCGCCTTTCGTGGTGACCAGCTCCATCGCGACCCTGACCAGCCTCGACTTCCTCGGCTTCGGGCTTCCGCCCGGCTCGCCCTCGCTCGGCGAGATGACCCTCCAGGGCCAGAACAATCTTCAGGCGCCCTGGCTCGGGTTCACGGCCTTCTTCGCCATGGCGATCATGATGTCGCTGCTGGTGTTCATCTTCGAGGGCGTGCGCGACGCCTTCGACCCGCGCAAGACCTTCGTCTGAGGAACGCCCATGACCGACAAACCGGCTGAAAACCCGGCTTCCGGCGATCCGATCCTCGAGATTTCGGATCTGCGTCTGAGCTTCCGCTCCGCCGGCGGGGCGAGCCTGGAGGCCCTGTGCGGCGTCTCCTTCAAGATCCGCAAGGGCGAGACCGTGGCTCTGGTGGGGGAATCGGGCTCGGGCAAGTCGATCACGGCTCTGGCGGCCATGGGGCTCCAGCCCGCTTCGGCCGAGCGGACGGGCTCGATCCGCTGGCGCGGCGAAGAAACCGTGGGCCTCACGGAGAAGCAGCTCCAGAGGCTGCGCGGCTCCGAGATGGCCATGATCTTCCAGGAGCCCATGACGGCCCTGAATCCGCTGCACAGCATCCGCCGCCAGATCGCCGAGAGCCTGAGCCTCCATCGCGGCCTGAGCGGGCGTCAGGCCACGGAGGCCGTGCTGAAGCTGCTGGAGGAAGTGGGCATCCCCGACGCCGCCCGGCGTCTGGAGGCCTATCCGCATCAGCTCTCGGGCGGACAGCGCCAGCGCGTGATGATCGCCATGGCTCTGGCCAACGACCCTGATCTGCTCATCGCCGACGAGCCGACCACCGCTCTGGACGTGACGGTCCAGGCGCAGATTCTGGCGCTGCTCAAGCGGCTTCAGGCCGAGCGCGGCATGGCCATGCTCTTCATCACCCATGATCTGGGCGTGGTGCGGCGGGTGGCGGATCGCGTCTGCGTGATGACGAAGGGCGAGATCGTCGAGCAGGGGCCGACCGCGGAGATCTTCGCCGCGCCGAAGCACGACTACACCCGCAAGCTTCTGGGCTCCGAGCCGCGCGGCCGGCCCTCGCCGCTGCCGGAGGGCGCGCCTCTGGCCGCCGAGGCGCGGGAGGCGCGGGTCTGGTTTCCGATCCATACGGGCTTCTTCCGCCGCGTGACGGGCCATGTGAAGGCGGTGGACGGGGTGTCCTTCGATCTGCGCGCGGGCGAGACTCTGGGCGTGGTGGGGGAATCGGGCTCGGGCAAGAGCACGCTCGGCTTCGCGACGCTGCGGCTTCTGCCCCACGAGGCGGAGCGCAGCGGCGAGATCATGGTGCTGGGCCATGACATGCAGAAGCTCTCCTCCGGCGAGATCCGGCCCTTCCGGCGCGACATGCAGGCGGTGTTCCAGGACCCTTTCGGCTCTCTCTCGCCCCGGCTTTCGGTGGTCGAGATCATCGCCGAGGGGCTGAAGGCGCACGGGATCACCCCCGATCCTCAGGAGCGCCGCGCCCGCGTGGCCGAAGCCATGGTCGAGGTGGGGCTCGATCCGGCCGCCATGGACCGTTATCCGCATGAATTCTCGGGCGGGCAGCGTCAGAGGATCTCCATCGCGCGGGCCATGGCGCTCAAGCCGAAGCTGGTGATCCTCGACGAACCGACCTCGGCGCTGGACGTGACGGTCCAGGCCCAGATCGTGGACCTGTTGCGCGATCTTCAGCAGAAATACGGCCTGGCCTACATGTTCATCAGCCATGACCTGAGGGTGGTGCGGGCTCTGGCGCATCGCATCATCGTGATGAAGGACGGGAAGGTGGTGGAGGCGGGTTCCTCCGAAGAGATCTTCGAGCGCCCGAGGACCGATTACGCCCGCGCCCTGATCGCGGCGGCGCTGCATGACGAAGCGCCGCCCGCCGCTCTGGTCCCCCAGGCCTGAGGCTTTCCCTCCGGAGTCCCGGAGCCCTTGGCCTGCGGGGCGCCGGATTTCACGCTCTTTCCGATTGCGTCCATGGAGATTTCTCGTCCAGGATACGCCGATCTTGCGGACGTCGACTCAGGGATGAGGAACGATCATGCTGCGGACGGGAAGGAATCTTCTGAAGATCCTGCGGATCGGGGCCTTGTCGGGACTCGCCTTTCCGGGGGCCTCCGCTCTGGAGGGCGGAGCCGCAAGGGCGCAGGACGCCGGGGCTGGCCTCATCGAGCGTCTGCGCGTGCTCGAGCAGGAGGTCGCCTCCCTGAAGGAGCGGCGCTTCGAGAGCGGGAATCTGACGCTGTCTCGTGAAGACATTCCGGAGCTGACGAAGACCACGGAGTGCGCCGAGGCCAATGGATGGGGAACCCGGGGGCTTGTGAATCAGAAGGTGACCTTCTCGAAACCCTTTCCCAGGCCGCCCAGGGTGATCGTGAGTCTGCGCAGGGTGGATAACGGTTCCGGGGACGACATCATCCGGTTGCATCTCGAAGCGAACAACATAACCCCCGAGGGATTTGAATATTCATTCTACACGTGGTGCAAAAGCAGCGTCTGGGTCGCGCATGGGACCTGGTTCGCCTTCCTGGAGGGGTGAGTCTCCCGTGGAGTCAGAGGATCGCCTCAGCGTCGCGCCCTTTCGTTCTTGCATGGCCGCGCAGACATCCGGATGGCCGCATCGGATCGACCGGATTTCTCTCTTGGTCGTCCACATGGAGCAAAGCTCTCCTTTTGGGAATAATTGTATTTTGATCTCGTTATGATTGCAATTCGGAGGTTATCGGGACAAGATCCGTTAATTTTTAACCTTGAGTAGATTCATCCACGAACGAGGGGGCGATCATGCGTCGGACGGATGGAGTTCTTCCGCGATTCATGCGGGCGGCGATCCTGTCGGGAGCCGCTTTGCTGGCGCCCCACTTCCTGGGGAGCGAGGCGGCAAGCGCGCAAGAAGCCAAGAGCCTCATCCAGCGTCAGGCGGCGCTTGAGGAGACTCTGAAGCGGATCGAGTCCGCCCTGACCTGGGCGCCCGTGGCCCCGGACGTCAAAGCCTTCGACGCATGGCTGAAGGAGGACGCCAACCGGCTGCGCGATTATGAATTTGGGATCGAATACAGCGAAGGATTCCGCATCCTGCATGTCTCGAATTGGAACCACGGTCGGCGTTTCATGACCGAGCCTTATATGACCGGGGATAGGATATCTGACGAACTTTACAACGGTTTTCATCTGGGGGGCAGCCTCTGGCTGGTCGGCACGCAGGACGTTGGGGAAACCAGAGCCCATTACTGTGTGAACAGCGCGGACAAGGCGAGTTATCCGCCGAAGCCGGATCAGGATCGCCGCGCGCTGCATCGGTATTATTTCTATGGTCCGGACGGCGTGAAGCCTTCAACCATCGGCAGCAGTTGCGTTATAGCGGGCCCGGTCTACGCGCGGGCGCGCCTCTTCACGGAGTGACCGGCTCCGGCTTCCCTTGTGGGCGCGGTTGCACGACGCGGAGGCGAAGACGTTTCGGCTCCGCCGGAAAACGCTCTAATAGCCCCTCCCCCGGTCCACGAGATGCAGCGGCGTCTCTCCCTGGGCGAGGCGCCGCATCTGCTCGGCGGCCACGCGCGCGGCGGTCTCGGGACGCGTGGCGCTCGCCACATGAGGCGTCACGAGGATCTTCGGATGACTCCAGAAGGGATGTCCCGACGGCAGGGGCTCCATCGCGAAGACGTCGAGAGTCGCGCCCCCGAGCGCCCCCGAATCCAGAGCCGCCAGAAGCGCCGCCTCGTCAAGGATCGGCCCGCGCGCCGCATTGACGATCCGCGCCCCGCGCGGAAGCCGCGCCAGAGTCCGGGCGTTCAGCAGCCCGCGGGTTTCGGGCGTCAGCGGCAGCAGGATCAGCAGGATCTCCGAGCTCTCCAGAATCTCCTCCAGCCCCTCCGGGCCCCAGAGCGCCCGGATTCCCGTCCCGATCTCCGGTTTGGGCGCGCGGCTCCAGCCGGAGACGGGAAAGCCCACCGCCGCCAGAGCTCGCCCGACCGCCGCGCCCAGCTCTCCGAGCCCCAGCACGCCCAGAGGCCGCCCGCTCGCCAGAGGCGGCGCCTCGGGCGCCCAGATCCCCTTCGCCTGAGCCTCGCGGAAACGCTCCGTCTCCAGATGGGCCCGCAGCGCATGGCCGAGCATGTATTCGACCATCCCCCGCTCCAGGCCCGGCTCGACCATCCGCGCGAGGGGAACATGATCGGGAATCCGTCCCTCGCCGAGGATGCGCTCCACCCCCGCCCAGAGCGACTGCACGAAACGCAGATTCCGGTAGGGCGCGAAATCGCGCAGAGGGCCGCCCGGCGCATAGAGGATCGCCTCCACCGCATCCGGATCGGTCTGGGCGGGATCCATCACGAGATCCATCCGGGGATCGGCAGCCCGGAGGCTCCGCGCCCAGAGGGCCTTCTCTTCGGGGTCTCCGGCGTAAAGAACGCGCATCCTCGCCTCCATGGAACGCAGCTGAAAGAGCTCGCAGCCCTTGAGCGATCCGGCCTGATCGCAAGACCGCCCGTGGCCCTGCGCAAGCCTCCCGCAGGATCGCCCTGCGAGATCCTCCGCGCAAGAACCTCCGAAGACGATTGGCGAACATCGGCCGCTTGAGTAGCATGCCGCCGGAGCGCCGGGATCATCCCCGGGCGTTCCCGCCGCAGACTCCCGCCGCCCCGAGGGGCCCGGAGGGAGAGGCGGGGCGTGCATGACATGGAGCATTCGATGAATCGAGCGACAGCGACGGCCTTCGCGCTGGTCCTGGCGGCGAGCGCCTCAGGCGCCGGCGCGCAGACCGTCCTCTGGGGAGGCGGCGCCTCCACATCCGGCGCGCCTGCTTCGGGCTCGGCGCCGATCTACAACCCCTCCGCGCCTGCGGCCGCCCCGACGAATCCCCTGCCGCCGCCCGGCTTCGGCGGAGGCCTGAGCGGCGCGGCGCCCCAGGGCTTCCCCACCACGCCCCCGCCGGGCTTCACGCCCGGCGCGACCGGAACGGTTCAGGGCTTCCCGACCACGCCGCCTGTCTCCTCCTCGGGCGGTTTCCCCCTGCCGATCCCGACCACCCCGCCGCCGGGCGCGTCTTCCGTCGGCTCCGGCGTTGGTCCCGGAGGCGGCTTCGGGCGCTGGTCCTCGGAGGCCGAACCGACCTATTCCCCCTGGCGCGGCGACGAGGCCGAACGCGCCCGCGAACTCGTGCAGCAGCTTGAGCGCCTGGTCCGGGCCGCCGAGCGTCAGCGCGCCGCCGATCCCGACTTCCTGCGCGACCTGCGCCGCGTCATCGAGCGCTACGACGACCGCGACGACCGCCGTCCGGGCCGCCGCCCCGTGCCGCGTCCGGATGTGACCGTGGTTCAGCCGCCGGTGGTCCAGCCGCCTGTCGTCGTCGTGGCCCCGGCGCGGGTCTACATGAACGACACGTTCTCCGACGGCGACTTCACCCGCGGAACGGTCTGGACTCCGCGTCAGGGGCAATGGGGCGTCGATCCGGCCAACGGCCTGCGCTCGGTGCGTCCGGCGGCCCCGCCGACGGTCGCGCGCCGCCAGGTCTCGCCGCAGGAGCTGCTTCAGGCGCTTCTGGTGGGTCCGCAGTCGCTCGGCCTCGGCCCGCAGGAGGCGCCGCCCAACGCCGCCCTCATCGAATACGCCCAGCCCATCGGCAACGCCTTCACGCTCAAGACCCGCCTCACGGATCACGGCGGAGACGGCGCGGCGCATCTGATCGTGCATCAGGGCGGCTCGAACTGGAACGGCTACCGGCTGGAGCTGCGCGGCGGTCCCGAAGGACGCGCCGTGCTGACGCGTCGCGGCGCTTCGGGCTACACCGATCTGGCGAACGCGCCTCTGCGCCGCTTCGCGGCCAACATCCCGCATGACGTCGAGTGGACCCGCGCCGCCAACGGCGCCATGAGCGTCCGGGTGGACGGCGAGCTGCTCTTCAGCACCGCCGACTCGGCCTTCCGCGACGACTGGCGCGGCTTCGCCTTCTTCAATGCGGGCGGCGATTTCTCGATGCGCTCGATCAGCATCGAAGAGACCCGCTGAAGCCTCTTCGCGTCTTGCGCCGCCCGGATCTTCCGGGCGGCCTCCGCCTTCAGGCCAGTCTGGCGAGGATCTCGCCGGCGAGCGGCTCGGGCGCCGCCACCAGGTTGGGCCGCACCGGAGAAGGCTGATTATAGACGCCTTCCTTGCCGTCGAAGCCGACCACCCGCACGCCCGCCTCCGCCGCGAAGAGCTCCGCCGCCGCCAGATCCCATTCGTGGAAGGGATTGACGATCATCGCGGCGTCGAAGCGCCCGGTTCCGACCATGCAGACCCGCAGCGCCAGAGAGCCGACATAGACGGGTCTGGCGTTCAGCTTCCTTCCGTCGCGCCAGAGCCGCCAATCCGTCATGGCGCTGTTGCCGACGAAGCGCGCCGCAGAGAAATCCGGTCCGGCGGCCCGCAGGACGCGCGCCCCGTTGAGGAAGGCGCCCGCGCCCGCCCGCGCCGCGTAGAACTCGCCGCGCGCCGGAGCCCCCACCGCGCCGAGCACCACACGTCCGTCTTCGACCAGGGCCGCGCAGACGCCGAAATCCTTGTGCGCCGAGATGTAGTTGCGCGTGCCGTCGATGGGATCGACGATCCAGACCCGCCGCGCCTTGAGGCGGCTCCTGGGGTCGTCGCTCTCCTCGGACATCCAGCCGTAATCCGGCCTTGCGCCGCGCAGCCTTTCCTGCAGCACGGCGTCGGCGGCGAAATCGCCCTCCGAGACCGGGCTTCCGCCCTTGTCCCAGACCTGGGGCTCGCGGCCGAAATGGCGCATGGCGGCTTCGCCCGCCGCCTCGACGGCTTCGGTCAGCAGGGCGAAATCGGCGTCGAGATCGTCCTGTCCCTGCGGATCAAACGGCGACATGGCAGCCCTCGACGCGGAGGGTGGGGGCGTCGATGCGCCGGTCTCCGCGCAGGTCGTTCGCCAGCGTGAGGTTCATGAACATCTCCGGCAGGGCGCCTGCGATGGTGGCCTCGTCCACCGGATAGGCGATTTCGCCGTTCTCGATCCAGAATCCCGAGGCCCCGCGGCTATAGGCGCCGGTGGTCGGATTGATGCTCGCGCCGAGGAATTCCGTCACGAGGAAGCCCGACTTCACGTCGCGGATCAGATCCTCCGGCGAGAGGCTCCCCGGCGTCATCCGCACGTTGGAGGGCCCCGGCGAAGGCGAGGAGCCCGCGCCGCCCCAGGCGCAGGCGTTGCTTTCCATCCCGAGCCGACGGGCGGTCTGGGAATCGAGCAGCCAGGTCTTGAGGAATCCGTCTTCGACGAGCTTGCGCGGCGCGGTGCGGCGGCCCTCGCCGTCGGAGAGCCGCGAGCCATGGCCGCGCTTGAGCCAGGGATCGTCCGTGATCTCGAGTCCGGCGCAGAACACCCGCTCGCCGAGCTTCTCGCGCAGGAAGCTGGAGCCGCGCGCCACCGATTCCCCGTTGATCGCATTGAGCAGATGCGACACCAGCGAAGCCGAGACCCGACGCTCGAAGATCACCGGAGCGGGGCCGCCCGGCGGCTTGCGCGCCCCGACCCGTCGCGCGGCGCGTTCTCCGGCGCTGCGGGCGATCTCCTCGGGCGAGCGCAGGTCCGAACGCCAGCGCTTGTGGTCGAAATCATGGTCGCCCTTCATGCAGAGGCCCTCGCCCGCGATGGCCTGACAGCTCAGCCAGAAGGCGCTGTTGCGCCGGAGGCTCTCGTAGCCGTCGCTGAAGGCGGCGGCGTGCTCGCCGAGGGCCCAGCCCGCCGAAGAGCCTTCGCTGTTGGTCACGCCCGGAACCGAGCGCATGACCTGATCCATCTCCTCGGCGGCGCGGCGATAATCCGAGGCCGGGCCGGGCTCGGCGGAGTCGAAGAGTTCGAGGTCGGGGCCTTCGGCGGGCGGCTGGGTCTCGGCGAAGGCGCACCAGGGGTCTTCGGAGGCCTCCTTCGCCATGGCGACGGTCTGTTCCGCCAGATCCTCCATGGCCTGAGGGTCGAGGCTGGAGACGCTGGCGCAGGCCTGCCGAAGCCCGATCTGCACGCGCAGGCTCAGGTCCAGGGTTTCGGCCCTTTCGATGGAATCGAGGCGTCCCATGCGGAAAATCGCGTCGAAATGGTCGCTGCGCGAGGCGGAGGCGGAGGCGGCTTCGGCTCCGGCGCGCCGGGCGAGGCGCACCAGCTGGCGGGCGGTTTCGAGCGACATGCGTATTCTCCCTGGAAGGACCGGGCCTCACATGCGCCCTTCGGGCTCCGGAATCAAGCGCGCGAAGGCGAAAGGGCCGGAGCCTTCCGGCTCCGGCCCCCCGGGGCTCGCGGAAAGCGCGAAGCGCTTATTCGGCGGTCCAGCTCTTGACCAGCTCCTCGTAATTCACGGTGATCGGGGTCTCGTCCTCGTTCTCCAGCTTGGGCTGGGGCGCGAGATTCCCTTTCGCCACGGCGTCGGCGTGCCAATAGGCGAGGTCATGCTCTTCGGCGAGGACCGGGCCGAGGTCGCCCATCACGCCCGAACGCTGAAGGCGCTGGAGCACGGCCTCCTGTTCGGCGCAGAGCGAGTCCATGGCCGCCTGAGCGGTCTTGGCGCCCGAGGAGG
Organism: Neomegalonema sp.; assembly: GCF_028688855.1. Taxonomy (GTDB): domain Bacteria; phylum Pseudomonadota; class Alphaproteobacteria; order Rhodobacterales; family Rhodobacteraceae; genus Neomegalonema. The sequence continues at coordinate 139,617 of NZ_JAQTXI010000005.1, forward strand.
CGTCGCCGATGGCCTGCCACCAGAGCTGAGCCAGACGCGGATAATCCGGCACGTTGGTTCCGGTCGGCGACCATTGCAGGCGGGCGGGCGAGCGGTAGAACTCGATCAGGCCGCCGAGTTTGGGCGCGCGCTCGTCGAAGCTGGCGTGATCCAGCGAGGACTGACGGATGAAGGTCAGGCCGACGTGGCTCTTCTTGACGTCCACGGTCTTGGAGGTGACGAACTGGGCGTAGAGCCAGGCGGCCTTGGCGCGGTCGTCGGGGGTGGACTTCATGAAGGTCCAGCTTCCGGCGTCCTGATAGCCGAGCTTCATGCCGTCCTTCCAGTAGACGCCATGGGGCGAGGGCGCCATGCGCCATTTCGGCGTGCCGTCGGCGTTGTTGATCGGCAGGCCGTCCTTGACCATGTCGGCGGTGAAGGTGGTGTACCAGAAGATCTGCTGCGCGATATGGCCTTGCGCCGGGACGGGGCCGCTCTCGGAGAAGGTCATGCCTCCGGCTTCGGGCGGGGCGTAGGCCTTCATCCAGTCGAGGTATTTCTGGATGGAGTAGACGGCGGCGGGACCGTTGGTGTCTCCGCCGCGCGCCACGCAGGAGCCCACGGGACGCGCCTTGTCGTCCACCTTGAGGCCCCATTCGTCGACGGGGAGGCCGTTGGGGATGCCCTTGTCGCCGTTGCCCGCCATGGAGAGCCAGGCGTCCGTGAAGCGCCAGCCGAGCGAGGGATCCTTCTTGCCGTAATCCATGTGGCCGTAGACCTTGCGGCCGTCGATGGTCTTGCCGGTGAAGAATTCGGCGATGTCCTCATAGGCGGCCCAGTTCACCGGAACGCCGAGGTCGTAGCCGTATTTCTCCTTGAACTCGGCCTGGAAGGCGGGGTCCGAGAACCAGTCATGACGGAACCAGTAGAGATTCGCGAATTGCTGGTCGGGCAGCTGATAGACGGCGCCGTCCGGGGCGGTGGTGAAGGAGATCCCGATGAAGTCCTGAAGATCGAGGCCCGGATTGGTGGCGGCGGCGGCGTCTCCGGCCATCCATTCGGTGAGGTTGCGCGCCTGCTGATAGCGCCAGTGGGTGCCGATCAGATCGCTGTCGTTGATGTAGCCGTCATAGAGGTTCTCGCCGGACTGCATCTGCGTCTGGAGCTTCTCGACCACGTCGCCTTCGCCGATGAGGTCATGGGTGATCTTGATGCCGGTGATCGCCGTGAAGGCGGGCGCCAGCACCTTGGATTCATATTCATGGGTCGCGATGGTCTCGGAGACGACGCGGATGTCCATGCCCGCGAAGGGCCTGGCGGCGTCGACGAACCATTGCAGTTCGGCTTCCTGCCCCGCGCGGTCGAGCGCGGAAAGCTCGCCGATCTCGGAGTCGAGGAAGGCGCGGGCGGCCTCCATGTCGGCGAAGGCCGGAGAGCCCATCGCGAAGAGGGCCAGGGCCGAAGCCGCGCCCAACAGGGAACGAGTCATGACATTCCTCCCTAAAGGATCGTCCTGTTCAGATGAAAGGCCCGGTTCTCCGGGCTCTGTGTTCGCCGCCTCGCCGGTCAGACGAAGCGGAAGACGAAAAACGCGTAGATCGCCGAGACCCCCAGCGCCTGCCAGAGGTTCGGCCCCACCAGGCCCAGCCAGGCCAGATGGATGAAGGCCGCGCCCAGCAGCGAGAGGAACAGGCGGTCTCCGCGGGTGGTCTCCAGCCCGAGGATTCCCCGTCGCGGAGAGCCCCCCGGCGAAACCCGCTCCCAGAGCGCCATGCTCAGCAGCAGAAGCGCGATGACGCAGAAGAAGATCGCGGTGGGGGTGGTCCAGGCCATCCATGAGAAGTCCACGGCGCTCCCTCCCTCAAACCCGCCCGAGGGCGAAGCCCTTGGCGATGTAGTTGCGCACGAACCAGATGACCAGGGCTCCGGGGATCAGCGTCAGCACGCCCGCGGCCGCCAGCACGCCCCAGTCCATGCCCGAAGCCGAGACGGTGCGGGTCATGGTGGCGGCGATGGGCTTGGCCTCGGTGGTGGTGAGCGTCCGGGCGAGCAGAAGCTCGACCCAGGAGAACATGAAGCAGAAGAAGGCCGTCACCCCCACGCCCGAGGCGATCAGCGGCATGAAGATCTTCACGAAGAAATGCGGGAAGCTGTAGCCGTCGATATAGGCGGTTTCGTCGATCTCGCGCGGCACGCCCGACATGAAGCCTTCGAGGATCCAGATCGCCAGAGGCACGTTGAAGAGGCAATGCGCCAGAGCCACCGCAATGTGGGTGTCGATCAGCCCGAAGGCCGAATAGAGCTGGAAGAAGGGCAGGGCGAAGACCGCCGCCGGCGCCATGCGGTTGGTCAGCAGCCAGAAGAACAGATGCTTGTCGCCGAGGAAGCGGTAGCGCGAGAAGGCGTAGGCGGCGGGCAGGGCCACCAGCAGGGAGATCGCCGTGTTCATCACGACATAGGTGATCGAGTTGAGGTAGCCCGAATACCAGGAGGGATCGGTGAAGATCACCCGGTAATTGCGCAAGGTCGGCTCGTGGGGCCAGAGCGAGAAGCTTCCCGTGATCTCGGCGTTGGTCTTGAAGCTCATGTTCGCCAGCCAGTAGATCGGCAGAAGCAGAAAGAGGATGTAGAGCGTCAGGACGAGCCAGCTCCAGCTTCTTTTTCCTTGGGTCATGCTTGCGCCCTCACTCCTGGTCATGGCGCGTCATGACGGCGTAGAACACCCATGACAGCAGCAGAATGATGAGGAAGTAGATGATCGACATGGCCGCCGCAGGCCCGAGGTCGAATTGTCCGAGCGCCATCTTCACCAGATCTATCGAGAGGAAGGTGGTGGCGTTGCCGGGGCCTCCGCCCGTGACGACGAAGGGCTCGGTGTAGATCATGAAGCTGTCCATGAAGCGCAGCAGCACCGCGATCAGCAGCACGCGCTTCATCTTGGGCAGCTGGATGTGCCGGAAGACCGCCCAGCGCGAAGCCCCGTCGATTTCGGCGGCCTGATAATAGGCGTCGGGAATCGAGACCAGCCCGGCGTAGGCCAGCAGCGCCACGAGGCTCGTCCAGTGCCAGACGTCCATGACGACCAGCGTGACCCAGGCGTCGCCGACGTTGTTGACGTAGTTGTAGTTCACGCCCAGCTCGGCCATGGCCCGCCCGAGCAGCCCGATGTCCACCCGCCCGAAGACCTGCCAGATGGTCCCGACCACGTTCCAGGGGATCAGCAGCGGCAGGGCCATCAGCACGAGGCAGACCGACAGCCAGACGCCCTTGCGCGGCATGTGCAGCGCGATGAAGACCCCGAGCGGAATCTCGATGGCGAGGATGATCCCCGAGAACAGCAGACTCCGCCAGAGCGCCGCCCAGAAGCGGTCGGAGTTCAGGATCTGCTCGTACCATTCGGTTCCGGCCCAGAAGAAGCGGTTGCCGCCGAAGGTGTCCTGAACCGAATAGTTCACCACCGTCATCAGCGGGATCACCGCCGAGAAGGCCACCAGAACCAGCGTCGGCAGGACGAGCAGCCAGGCCTTGTTGTTCCATGGCTTCATGGGATGCGCCCTCCTCCGATGCGCCAGCCCCCGGCGTAGAGGTTCAGAGCCTCCGGCGCGAAGTCGAGCCGGGGATCGGCGGGGATCTCCGCGTCTTCGCCCAGCGCGACGGCGAGGGGATGGCCGTAGAGCTCGGCGCGCAGGATCTTGCGCCGCCCGACGTCCTCCAGCCGGAGCGGGACGAGCGGCCAGCCCTCGCGCCCGACGCGCAGCATCTCGGGGCGCAGGCCGATCTCCGTGCGGGCGCCGGGAGGGATCTCCGCATGAGGCCCGAGGGGAATCCGCGCCTCGCCGAGGATCGCCTCGCCGCCCTCCACCCGGACCGGCAGGAGGTTCATCCCCGGCGAACCGATGAAATAGCCCACGAAGCTGTGTTCGGGCCGCAGGAACAGCTCCTCCGGCGTGCCCATCTGCACGATGCGCCCGTCATGCATCACGGCCACGCGGTCGGCGAAGGTGAGGGCTTCGGTCTGGTCATGGGTGACGTAGACCATGGTGAAGCCCGAACGCCGGTGCAGCGCCTTGAGCTCCGCCCTCAGACGCCATTTCATCTGCGGGTCGATGACGGTCAGAGGCTCGTCGAAGAGGATGGCGTTGACGTCCGGCCGCGCCAGACCCCGCCCCAGAGAGATCTTCTGCTTCTGGTCGGCGGTGAGGCCTCGCGCGCGGCGGTCGGCCATGCCTTCGAGGTCGATCAGCCGCAGGATCTCGGCCACGCGGGCCTCCGTCTCGGCGCGCGGGAAGCCGCGGTTGCGCAGAGGAAAGGCGATGTTCTCGCGCAGGGTCATGCCGTCATAGACCACGGGAAACTGAAACACCTGCGCGATGTTGCGTTTGCCGGTGGGCAGGTCGGTCATGTCCTGATCGTCGAAGAGGATCCGCCCCTCCGAGGGCCGCAGCAGCCCCGAGATGATGTTGAGCAGGGTGGTCTTGCCGCAGCCCGAAGGCCCGAGCAGCGCATAGGCGCCGCCGTCGCTCCAGACGGCGTGGACCTCCTTGAGGGCGTAATCCGACTCCTGACGGGGCGTCCCGTAGGCGTGGCGCACATGATCGAGCGTGATGCGGGCCATGGCCTATCCTCCCCGAACCAGGCTTTGCGCCGAAGTCTCCGCCGCAGCGACGGCGCGGCCTTGCGCGTCGAAGGCCATGAGCCGCGCCGGATCGAGAAAGCCCGCGAGCGGCGTCCCGGGGGCGATCTCGTGCACCCCCGGCGCGAGCAGGGCCCAGCGCTGGAGGCCGCGCTCCACATGGATGAAGGTTTCGGAGCCCGCGATCTCGGCGAGATCCACCGTGGTTTCGAGCCGCAGATCCTGCGGGCCCTTCGGCGCGAGGGTCAGGTGATGCGGATGGAAGGCCAGCCGACAGGGCCCGTCCGGCGCGGCGGAGAGATGCGGCGGAACCGGGCTGAAGGCCGCCTCGCCTTCGAGGAGCAGGCCGCCTTCCTTGCGGGCCTCCAGCATGTTGAGCGGCGGATCGGCGAAGGCGCGGGCCACGGTCAGATCCCGGGGACGGCGCCAGACCTCCATGGTCGGGCCGAACTGCGCGAGCCGCCCTTCATGGAGCACCGCCGTCGCGCCGCCCAGAAGCAGGGCTTCGGCGGGCTCGGTGGTGGCGTAGACGAAGATCGCCCCGGAGGCGGCGAAGATCTTCGGCAATTCCTCGCGCAGCTCCTCGCGCAGCTTGTAGTCGAGATTGGCCAGCGGCTCGTCGAGCAGCACGAGGTCCGCGCCCTTCACCACCGCCCGGGCGATCGCGGTGCGCTGCTGCTGTCCGCCGGAGAGCTCCAGCGGCTTGCGGGAGAGATAGGGCGTGAGCCGCAGCAGATCGGCGGCCTTGCGGACTTCGGCCTCGATCTCCGCGCGCGGGCGCCCCTGGAGCTTCAGCGGCGAGGCGATGTTGTCGTAGACGCTCATCGCCGGGTAGTTGACGAATTGCTGATAGACCATCGCGATGTCGCGCTTGCGCACCGGAACGCCCGTGACGTCCTTTCCGTCGAACCAGACCGAGCCCGAAGTCGGGCGGTCCAGCCCCGCCATGAGCCGCATCAGCGAGGTCTTGCCCGAGAGCGCCGCCCCCAGCAGCACGTTCAGCGACCCCCGCTCCAGCTTGAGGCTGAGCGGATGGATATGCGTCTCGCCGCCGACCGTCCTTGCGGCCTCGCGCAGCTCAAGCATGGCCGGGCCTCCCTGATCCTGGTTCGCTTCCTCCGCCCGCGCCCTCTTCGGGGCTGTCGGGCCTTCGTCGTCTCGCTCCGCCGCGCCGGGCTGCGGCTCAGGGGGCTGCGCGTCGCGCCTCCGCCATGGCCTTCTCCAGCTCTTCGGCCTCCTGCGCCGTGAAGCGCAGCCCGAGCTTGCTGCGTCGCCAGAGGACGTCCTCGGCGGTGAAGGCCCATTCGCGCGTCATCATCCAGCGCAGCTCCGCTTCGTGGAGATCCGCGCCGAAGCGCCGTCCGAGCCCCTCCGCCGTGTAGACGCCTTCGAGCATCCGGTAGGAATCGAGCCCGTAAAGCCGCATGAGCCGCTCCGCCAGAGCCTCGCCGAGGAAGGGCCTGGCGCGCAAGAGCTTCGCCGTCTCCTCCGCGAGTCCCCGGACCGGGAAATCGCCGCCGGGCAGATGGGACCAGGCCGTCCAGGGCCCCGCCTTCGGCCCGATGGCCTGGCCGATCTTCTCCAGCGCGCTTTCCGCGAGGCGCCGGTAGGTGGTCAGCTTGCCGCCGAAGACGTCGAGCAGCGGCGCTTCTCCGGCGGGGGCTTCGAGGTTCAGCACGTAGTCGCGGGTGGCCTCCTGAGCCTTGCCCGCGCCGTCGTCGTAGAGCGGGCGCACGGCGGCGTAGCTCCACACCACGTCCGCGCGGCCGATGGGCTCGCGGAGGTAGGCGTTGGCCATCTCGATGAGGTAATCCGTCTCGGCGGGCGTGATCTGCGCGCGGGAGGGATCGCCGGTGAAATCCTGATCGGTGGTGCCGATCAGCGTGAAGTCCCGCTCGTAGGGGATCGCGAAGAGGATCCGGCCGTCCGGGTTCTGGAAGAAGAAGGCGCGCTCGCCGGGGAAGCGCCGCCGCGTGACGATGTGGGACCCCTGCACCAGCCGCACATGACGCGCCTCCCGACGGCCCAGAGCCTCGCGCAGCACGATGTCGGCCCATGGGCCCGCCGCGTTGACGAGCATCCGCGCCCGACGGATCATCTGCGCGCCCTCGCGCTCGACGTCGATCCGCCAGAGCCCGCCCTCGCGCCGCGCCGAGACCACCTTCGCCCGCGTGAGGATCTCGGCGCCCTTGTCGGCGGCGTCGCGGGCGTTGAGCAGGGTGAGGCGGGCGTCGTCGACCCATCCGTCGGAATATTCGTAGGCCCGCCCGAATTCCGGCTTGAGCGCCGCCCCGAGCGGATCCTTGCGCAGATCCACCGGACTGGTGGCCGGCAGCAGCTTGCGCCCCCCGAGGTTGTCGTAGAGGAACAGGCCCGCGCGGATCATCCAGGCGGGGCGGGGGCCGCCCTTCTCCATGGGCAGCACGAAGCGCATCGGCCGGATGAGGTTCGGCGTCATGGCCCAGAGCGTCTCGCGCTCCCGGAGCGCCTCGCGCACGAGCCGGAATTCGTAATGCTCCAGATAGCGCAGGCCGCCGTGGATCAGCTTGGTCGCGCCCGAGGAGGTTCCGGAGGCCAGATCCCCCATCTCCGCCAGCCCGACGCGATAGCCCCGGCCCACGGCGTCGCGGGCGACGCCGCAGCCGTTGATTCCGCCGCCGATCACGAAAAGGTCGAGGACGTCCTCTTGCGCCACGCGGACCCCCAGGGTTTCAGGAGACTGGTCGAAACGAAACCCGTTCAGGATGAACCGCATCCGAAACGCGTGTCAAACGAAACTTTCCGCGCTTTCGGGTCTCAGCCTCCGGTTTCGATGAGCCGCACGTCCTCGCGCAGGCAGAGCGCGCGGATGGAGTCGGGCGCGGGGCGGTCGGTGACGAAGCTGTGGACCTGCGTCAGACGCCCGATGCGCACCGGAGCGGCGCGCTCGAACTTGGTCGAATCGGCCACGAGAATCACATGCCGGGCGTTGGCGATGATGGCTTGCGAGACCTTCACCTCCCGGAAGTCGTAGTCGAGCAGGGCGCCGTCCTCGTCGATGGCCGAGGCGCCGATCACGGCGAAATCGACCTTGAACTGCCGGATGAAGTCCACGGCGGCCTCTCCGACGATCCCGCCGTCAGAGCCGCGCACCAGGCCCCCCGCGATGACGACCTGAATCCGGGGGGCGGTCCTCAGGCGGTTGGCGACGTGGATGTTGTTGGTGACGACCATCAGATCCTTGTGGTCGAGCAGCGCCTCGCCGACGGCCTCGGTGGTGGTGCCGATGTTGACGAAGAGAGAGGCGTCGTCGGGAATGAGCCGCGCCGCCGCCCGGCCTATGGCCTGCTTGCCTGCGGCGGCGATCTTGCGCCGGGCTTCATGCTCGACGTTCTCGTTGCCGCCGGGCAGCAGGGCGCCGCCATGGATGCGCGTGAGGGCGCGGGAGTCGCAGAGATCGTTGAGATCCTTGCGGATGGTCTGGGGGCTCACGGCGAAGCGCCGCGCGAGCTCCTCCACCTCCACCCGGCCGCGGAGTCTGGCCAGGTCGAGGATCTCGGTCTGACGGATCGTCATGGGGTTCAAGGGCGGCCTCGCGCTGGGAGGGCTCGGGAGAATCGCGAAAGGGAGACGCAAGCGGATCGAGAGCGATCCGGCGGGAAAATCTGCGCTCCGCCTCCGGCTTTGTAAAGCGCGCCCGGAGCGTGACGGATCAGGGGGGCTTCAGGCGTAGCCCATCCATCCCCGGAAGCTCAGCCCCGCGTAGAAGAGCGCGACTCCCGAGAAGCCGGCCGCGCGCAGCAGGGCTTCGTCCTCCTCGGGCGAGAGGACGCAGAGCCGCGAGGCGATGGCGCGTCTGGCCTCCGCGGCTCTTGCGGGATCGCCGCCCGCGAAGGCGACGTGGCGGGCGATCCACAGCGATCTCTCGGGCTCGTCCTGCGGGAAGCTGACATGCGCGACGACGAAAGGCGCTCCCGGCTTCAGGCGTCTGCGGATCTCGCGGAGCGTCGTCAGGCGCTGGTCCTGCGGCACGAAATGCAGCGTCAGCAGGCAGACGGCGCCGTCGAAGGGGCCTTCGGGCGCGTCCTCCACATAGCCGCGGCGCAGGCGCGCGCGGGCGAGGTGCGGGCCGATGATCCGTTCCGCCGTCTCCAGCATCTCGGCGGAGGGGTCCACGCCGTCGAAGCTCCAGCGCGGGTGATCCTCGGCCAGAGCCCGGATCTCCAGCCCGCCGCCCGCGCCGACGACCAGAAGCCGCCCCTCCTCGGGAACGCGCTCCGCCAGCAGCAGCGAGGTCATGCGGTGCAGCCCCGCGAAGCCGGGGACCTGCCTGGGCGGTCCTTCGGCGTAGGCGCGGGCGTGGTCGGCCTTGAAGGCCTCGGCTCCGGGAGGCGGAGGGGGATCGTCCTGGGTCATGAATCTTCGTGGCGCCCGGCCTCCTGCGCCGTCAAGCCCCGATCCGCTTGCGCGCGGGCGGCGAAAGGCTTATTTCTGGGGACATGACCGCCTTGCGCCCCCTCTCGTCGAGTTTCGCCGTCCGGAGCTACCTCCGGCGCGGCTACGCCTATGCGCGGTTCGACGACCGGGCGCGCGTCTTCTGGCGTTTCTTCGGGCCTTTCGCGGCCTCGGACCGACTTCCGACCCCCTTCTGACGGTTCGCCAAAAAGTCAGCCCCGGCGCGCCTTCGCGCCGCCCGTCTTTCAGGAATTCCTCCATGTCCGACACCCAAAAGGCCCAGGGCCCCCGCACGCTCTATGACAAGATCTGGGACGATCACGTCATCCACCGGCAGGAAGACGGCACCTGTCTGCTCTACATCGACCGCCATCTGGTCCATGAAGTGACCAGCCCTCAGGCCTTCGAGGGCCTGCGGGCCTCGGGCCGCAAGGTGCGCCGTCCGGAGGCGACTCTGGCGGTGCCCGACCACAACGTCCCCACCGCCGACCGCCGTCTGGGCATCGCCGACCCCGAGTCGCGCCTCCAGGTCGAGACCCTCCGCGAGAACGCCGCCGAATTCGGCGTCGAGATCTTCGACGTGCTCGACAAGCGTCAGGGCATCGTGCACGTGATCGGCCCCGAGCAGGGCTTCACCCAGCCCGGCATGACCATCGTCTGCGGCGACAGCCACACCGCCACCCATGGCGCCTTCGGGGCTCTGGCCCATGGCATCGGCACCTCCGAGGTGGAGCATGTGCTCGCCACCCAGACGCTGATCCAGAAGAAATCGAAGAACATGCTCGTGCGCGTCGACGGGACGCTCGGCGCGGGCGTCACGGCCAAGGACGTGACCCTCTCGATCATCGGCCACACCGGCACGGCGGGCGGCACGGGCCACGTCATCGAATACGCCGGAGAGGCGATCCGGGGTCTGTCGCTCGAAGGGCGCATGACGGTCTGCAACATGGCCATCGAGGGCGGCGCGCGGGCGGGCCTCGTGGCGCCGGACGAAAAGACCTTCGCCTATGTCGAGGGCCGCCGCATGGCGCCTCAGGGCGAGGCCTGGGAGCGCGCCGTGGCCTATTGGCGGACCCTCTTCAGCGACGAGGGCGCCCGTTACGACCGCACCGTGATCCTCGACGGCTCGGCCATCGCGCCGGTGGTGACCTGGGGCACCAGCCCCGAAGACGTCCTGCCGATCACGGCCCTCGTGCCGAACCCCGAGGACTTCGAGGACGAGCACAAGCGCGCCGCCGCGCGCCGCTCGCTGGACTACATGGGCCTGACGCCGGGCGTGCGTCTGGAGGACGTCGCCATAGACGCGGTGTTCATCGGCAGCTGCACCAACAGCCGCATCGAGGATCTGCGCGAGGTGGCGCGCATCGTCGGCGACCGCAAGATCAAGGCGGGTCTGCGGGCGATGATCGTTCCAGGCTCGGGCCTCGTCAGCGAGCAGGCCGAGCGCGAGGGCGTCGCGGACATCCTGCGCGCGGCGGGCTTCGACTGGCGCGAGCCGGGCTGCTCCATGTGCCTCGCGATGAACGCCGACAAGCTCCAGCCGGGCGAGCGCTGCGCCTCGACCTCGAACCGCAATTTCGAGGGCCGTCAGGGCCGCGGCGGCCGCACCCATCTGATGAGCCCCGCCATGGCCGCCGCCGCCGCCCTGACCGGCCGCCTCACCGACGTGCGCCAGATCGCCTGACCCCGGCTCTCCCGGGTCTCCGCCCGGCCTTCCCCGACGCCGCGCCCTGAACAGGCGCGGCGTTTCGCGTTTCCGCGGACCTATCCTTTCGGACAGGCATGATTCGTGGGGCGATTCCCGCGACGTGCGAGGCTTTCCCGATTCGCTCAGAAGGCGTATGTTGTACGCCAACAGCTCAACCGCCGCGAACTCGCATGGGGAGGAGCGCGGCCTCCGGAGACTCGCACCGATGGAGACATGCAGATTCAGCCGTCCGGGCCTTCCCCAGCTCCTGCGCGCCGCGCCGCGCGACGGGAGCGGCGATTCCCCTGACGACGACCTTCCTCCCAGGAGGCCGGGGACGTCCTCCGTCTCTCCCTCCAACCCCTTTCCGCCCGGCGACCACCGGCGGGACTGCTTCTGGATGCTCGGCGTCATCACCTCCTGGAGTCTGGCGGTCCGGAAGGCGGAGATCGTCCCTTCCGGCACCCGCGCCAAGGAGCGTCGCGATTTCAAGCAGATCTCGCGCGAGGACATGATGGCGATGATGACCCTCCTCGCCTATTCCTGGGATCCGCGCAACCGCTTCGACGCCCCCCCGGACGCCGCCTGCTTCAGCCTGAACTCCCTCGCGACCATCATGGACGCGCCGCGCGTGCCTGCGATGTCCAACACCCTGCGTCAGGTGCTGTTGCCCGCCGCCCTGCGCTGCGATCTCGTCTGCGGCTTCCAGCCGGGCGATTGCGCATGGGAGAACGATCTGGAGAAACGCGGCACCTTGCGTCACAAGATCCACATCAGCGAAAAGGGACTGGCGCTGGTGCGTGTGTTTCTGGATATCGCCAATCAGTCCATGGGAGAATGAGATGAGCAAACTCACAGGGCTACTCGGCTGCGGCTGTCTGGGCCTGGCTTCTCTGTTGCTCTTCGCCCCGCCCGCCGCCGCCGCGAGGTCAGCCCGGCCCGTCGCGGCTCCGGCGGTCGCGGCGCCGGAAGGCTTCGAGATCGCCTTCGACATGGAGAGCGTCAGGCTCTATCGGGACAAGGTCGCCTCCGAGGCCGCCGCCGCCCAGAGTCAGCAGCCCGTGAAGTGACGCGGGAGGCCGAAAGATAATCCCTGTCGAACGCTTCGCGCCGAGCCCCACGGGCCCGGCGCATCTCGGCCACGCCTATTCGGCGCTGCGCGGCTTCGAGGCCGCGCGGGCGGCGAAGGGGCGTTTCCTGCTGCGCATGGAGGATCTCGATTCCACGCGCTCCCGGCCGCTCTGGGAGGCGGCGCTCTGCGAGGATCTCGCCTGGCTCGGCCTGAGCTGGGAGACGCCGGTCCTCCGGCAGTCGACCCGGGGGGCGGCCTATGGCGCGGCTCTGGAGGGCTTGCGCCGACGCGGCCTGATCTATCCCTGTCTCTGCACGCGCCGCGACGTGGCGGAGGCGCTGTCGGCGCCTCAGGAGACGGCCGCCGCCCTCGGGAGGTCCGCCGCCGAGGCGACGGGTCCGGATGGTCCGGCCTATCCGGGAACCTGCCGCCTGCATCCGCCGGATCCGGCGCGTCTGGCCCGGGCGCCCTACGCCCTGAGGCTGGACATGCGCCGCGCCGTCGCGGCGCTGGAGGGCGAGGCGCTGGAGTTCGTCGAGCTGGAGGAGGGGCCCCGGGGCGAGACGGGCCTCATCCGCGTCGATCCCGCATGGCTGGTCGAAGGCTGCGGCGACGTGGCGCTCGCCCGCAAGGACGCTCCGGCGAGCTATCATCTGGCGGTGGTCGTGGACGACGCCTTCCAGGGCGTGACCCATGTCACGCGCGGGCGCGACCTCTTCGCCGCGACGCCGATCCACCGGCTGCTTCAGGCGCTGCTCGGCCTGCCTCGACCGCTCTACCGGCATCACCGGCTGATCCGGGACGACAGAGGTCGCCGTCTCGCCAAGCGGGACGGCGACCGGAGCCTGGCGGCTCTGCGCGCGGAGGGCTGGTCTCCCGGGGACGTGCGCCGGGCGGTGGGGATGACCTGAGGGAAAGGTCGGCCCGGACGAAGGGAGGGCCGCCGCGCTTCGGAGCGCCCGAGGGAAAGGCGCCCCGAATTCCGGGAAAGACTTCGGGAAGTCCGGGGCGTCAGCGCGCCATGCGGCAGACGTTCACCGACTGCCAGACCGGGATTCCGTAACGCTGGAGATCCTCGACGCAGCGCACCGGACGATCGCTCCAGGGGTTCTGCTGACAGAGCTGCTGCGCCTCGTTCCACTGGAAGACGACGTGGCTGCGCTGGGCCGCGCTCTGGCATCCGCCGCCGCCGGGCGGCACGATGATGCGCGGCTGAGCGCCGCCGGGGCCGGGGAAGCCTCCGCCGGGGAAGCCGGGGCCGGGTCCGCCCCAGGGCTGGGCCAGGGCCGGGGAGGTCAGGGCGGCCGCGGCGAGGCCGAAGGCGCAAAGGGCGGATTTCAGGACTTGGTTCATGGGGGTCTCCTCCTCGTTCGCCGGCTTTTCCGATCCGGGCTCCGCATCAGGGCGAGGCGTCAGGGTTGCGACGTTCGCCGGAGATCAACCTGACGCGCGAGTGAGCCCGCATCTGGGCTCAATCAAGGAATTTTCGGACCAAGTAAGGTTTTTGAAAGGCGATCAAGGCCGCAAGGCCGCAATTCCTCCGGAGGCCGCAGATCAGGAGGCGGCTCCGGATTCCTCCTCGCGCCAGGCCAGAAGCCGCCGCAAGGCCACGCCGGGCCCCACGCAGATCAGGGCGGGGGGCTCGATTCCCGCCTGGGCGGCCTCTTCGGCGGCGCGCGCGAGGGTGGTCTCCAGCACCCGCTGACCGGGCAGCGTGGCGTTCGAGACGATGGCCACCAGCTCCTCGGGCGGGCGTCCGGCCGCGATCAGCGCGGCGGAGATCTCGGGCAGATGGCCGAGCCCCATGTAGATCACCAGCATGGGCGCCCCCCGCGAGAGCGCCGCCCAGTCGATGGCGGGAGTCTCGCCGCTCTGGTCGTGGCCGGTGAAGAAGGCGAGCGAGGCGTTGATCCCGCGATGGGTGGCGGGAATCCCGGCGTAGGCCAGTCCGGCCACGCCCGCCGTGATTCCGGGCGTCACGCGGAAGGGGATCCCCGCCGCCGCCAGAGCCAGGGCCTCTTCGCCGCCGCGCCCGAAGACGAAGGGGTCTCCGCCCTTGAGCCGCAGCACCCTCAGGCCCCGGCGGGCCAGCTCGATCAGCTTCAGCGAGATGTCCGCCTGTTTCGCCGAGGGCCGGCCGCCGCGCTTGCCCGCCTCGACGGATTCGGCGTCGGGGCGGCGCAGCGCCAGGATGCGCGGATCCACGAGGGCGTCATGGACCACCACGTCGGCCTGACGGAGCGCGTTCAGCGCATGGAGCGTCAGCAGGCCGGGGTCTCCCGGACCCGCCCCCACCAGCCAGACCGAGCCGGGCCTGAACTCCGGCCAGGGCGCGCCTTCGATCTCGGGAAGCTCCTTCTCCGGAAAGCGGGTCACGGGGCTTCGGCCTCGGGCGGAGGAATCAGCCTCTGCGGGTTCGCCTCGCCGTCATAGGAGGCGTCGAGCTGATATTCCTTCAGCTCATAGCCGCCGTCGAAGGACGTCTCGGGATCGTCGACGTAGCGCCAGACGGCGGAGCTGGAGGCGTCGGAGATCCCCCGCCAGCGCGAGAACTCCGAGATCTCGGCGGTCTCCGGATCGAAGGCGGCGTTGACGATCTCGCGCTTGAGCTGAAGCCCCACGATCCGCACCCCGAGGACCGCGCCTTCGAAATCGTCGTTTTCGTAATCCACGTCGACGAGGGGCGCGGGGAACTGCAGCAGATCGAAGCGCGAGCCGTCCGCCTTGCCCGCGATGAAGACATGGGTCTCGTTATAGGCCGCCCGGTTGCACAGGAACTGGAAGAGCAGGTCGCGTTCTCCGGTCTCCGGATGAGGCGGCAGGGCGTAGATCCGGGGGGCGAGGTCCTCTTCGTCGATCCAGTCGAGGGCGCGGATGCAATGGGAGTCTCCGGCGGCGGCCTCGAAGACCTCCACCGCCCTGAGCGTCGCGACCGGATCCGCCTCGACCTGCGGCGGGAGGGCGGGCGCCTCCTCCAGATCCTCCGGGGCCTCGACGACGGCCCCGGCTTCGACCTCAGCTTCCTGGGCCTTCAGCGGCGCGGCCCAGACCAGAGCGAGGACGCAGAAGGCTCCGCCCAGACGGGCGGGGCGGCGAGAGGCGAGGGCGGCCATGCAGAATCTCCTGAGCGGACAAGTCGCCGCGCAGATTAGGCCTTTCCCGCGCGGGCGAAAAGCGTCCGTCTGCGGGCGCGGGGGATCAGTCGCCAGAGCAGAAGGAGGATCAGCGCCAGAAGATAGACCGCCTCCTCCAGACGCAGCGTCTTGGCCGCGAGCAGCAGATGGATCGCGCCGCAGACCGCCGCCGGATAGATCAGCCGGTGCAGCTTCCCCCAGCCCGACCCCAGACGCCGGATCGCCCAGGAGCCGGAGGTCACGGCCAGAGGAACCAGCATCACGAAGGCCGCGAAGCCGAGCAGCAGAAAGGGCCGTTTGGCGATGTCGGCGAGGATGGGACCGGCGTCCTGAAGCTGAAGCGCCCGCAGATCCAGCAGCAGATAAGCCGTGAAATGGAACAGGGCGAACCAGAAGCAGAGCAGCCCCAGGGCTCTGCGCCAGCGGATGAGGTTGATCCCCGTCGTCTCGCGCAGGGGCGTGACGGCCAGCGTCAGGATCAGGAACCGCACCGCCCAGAGCCCGAGCATGTGTTCGAAGCTCTTGACCGGATCGGCGCCGAGCTGGTTCGTCGCGCCGAGGTAGAAGCCCCAGAGCGCGGGCGTCAGACCGACCAGGTAAAGCGGCCAGACGGGCAGGCGGCGCGGTCGCTGCGCTGCGGCGGCCCGAGGGGAAGGGGCGGTCAATATTTCGCCCGCAGATCCATGCCCGCATAGAGGCTCGCGACCTCTCCGGCGTAGCCGTTGAAGGAGAGGGTGGGGCGCCGGTCCGAGCCGAAGAAGCCTCCGGCGCCGATGCGCCTTTCGCTGGCCTGGCTCCAGCGGGGATGGTCCACCTCCGGATTCACATTGGCGTAGAAGCCGTATTCATGGGGCGCGAGGATGTTCCACGTCGAAGGGGGCTCTTCTTCGGTCAGGGTGATCTTCACAAGGGATTTCGCGCCCTTGAAGCCGTATTTCCACGGGACCACCAGCCGCACCGGAGCGCCGTTCTGATTGGGCAGCGTCTCGCCGTAGAGCCCCAGCGCGAGGATCGCCAGAGGATGCCGCGCCTCGTCCAGACGCAGGCCCTCGACGTAAGGCCAGTCGAGCGGCTGGAAGGCCCCGCGCTGGCCGGACATCTCCTCGGGGCGGACCACCGTCTCGAAAGCCACGTATTTCGCCGAAGCCAGAGGCTCCACCTGATCGAGCAGCGCCGAAATCGAGAAGCCCACCCAGGGAATCACCATGGACCAGGCCTCGACGCAGCGCATGCGATAGACCCGCTCCTCAAGACCGAGGCCGCGCAGGGCGTCGAGATCGAAGGTCCTGGGTTTGGCCACCAGCCCGCCCACCTCCAGAGTCCAGGGCTCGGGCCTGAAGGGGCCGGAGTTGCGGGCGGGATCGCTCTTGCCGCTGCCGAATTCATAGAAGTTGTTGTAGCTCGTGACGTCCTTCTGCGGCGTGAGCGGCTCGCCGGGATCATAGCCGCCCTTCGCGGCCTCCAGAGGCGCGGCCCGGGCCTGGCCGGATCCGAGCAGCCCCGCCGCGAGCGCGCCCGCCAGCAGCCTTCGCCGGTCCAGCCAGATCTCTTGCGGCGTGATCTCCGAGGGCGGAAGGACAGGCGGACGATAGACGGCCATGGCGAGGACTCCGGGCGAGGCGGGGACTTCGAACACATAGGTCCGCAGAGGGCCCCCGCAAAGGCCTCCGGCTTCACGGATCGGAGACGACGAAGGCCGCCCCGAAAGGCGGCCTCCTGCGGCGCAGGCGAGCCCGGAGCCTCAGAGCCCGAGCGAGCGGTAGGACAGCCCGATGCGCTGGATGGCCAGAATGAAGGCCGCCGTGCGCAGATCCACGCCTTCCTCGCGCCTGGCGCGCCAGATCTCGGCGATGTTGGAATAGGCCGTGCGCATGGTGTCGTCGAGGCCCGAACGCACGAGGTCCAGCTCGTCGGTGCCCTTGACGAAGGCCTCGCGCATCTCCGCCGGGAAGGGCTTGCCGGTCATGACCTCCAGCGCGCCGATCAGCTTCTCCTGACGCGCCTCCTCCTGACGGCGCTGCATCCGTCCGAAGCGGATGTGCTGCAGGTTCTTCACCCATTCGAAATAGGAGACCGTCACGCCGCCGCCGTTGGCGTACATGTCGGGGATGATGATCACGCCCTTCTCGCGCAGGATGCGGTCGGCGCCCGCCGTGACGGGGCCGTTCGCCGCCTCGATGATCAGAGGCGCCTTGATCCGCTCGGCGTTGGAGAGGTTGACCACGCCCTCCATGGCGGCGGGGATCAGGATGTCGCATTCGGCCTCGAGCAGGGAGGCCGCCTCGGCGACGTAGGAGCCGCCCTCGAAGCCTTTCACGCCGCCCGCGCCCTTGAGGTGCTCCTTGAGCTCCTCGATGTTCAGGCCCTTGGGATTGATCACGGCGCCGTCGCGCTCCAGCACCGCGACGACCAGGGCGTCGTCCTCCTCCGACAGGAACTTCGCGGCGTGATAGCCCACGTTGCCGAGCCCCTGCACGATGACCCGCTTGCCCTTCAGCCCGCCCTTGAGCCCCGTCAGCGCGACGTCCTGCTTGTGGCGGAAGAATTCGCGCAGGGCGTATTGCACGCCGCGTCCCGTGGCCTCGACGCGCCCCGCGATGCCTCCGAGATTCTTCGGCTTGCCCGTGACGCAGGCGGCGGCGTTGATGTCGTCGGTGCGGGTGCGGCGGTATTGATCGACGATCCAGGCCATTTCGCGCTCTCCGGTGCCCATGTCGGGCGCCGGGACGTTGGTCGCCGGATTGATCAGGTCGCGCTTGATCAGTTCGGAGGCGAAGCGGCGGGTGATGCGCTCCAGCTCCTCTTCGGTCCAGGCGCGCGGGTCGATGCAGAGCCCGCCCTTGGAGCCGCCATAGGGCACCTCCATGACCGCGCATTTGTAGGTCATGAGCGCGGCCAGAGCCTCGACCTCGTCCTGATCGACGTTCGGCGCATAGCGGATGCCGCCCTTGACCGGCTCCAGATGCTCTTTATGGACCGAGCGATAGCCGACGAAGGTCTGCATCTCGCCGCGCAGCCGCACGCCGAAACGCACCGTATAGGTCGAATTGCAGACGCGGATCTTTTCCGCCAGACCCGGCGGAAGATCGACGTATTTGACGGCGCGGCGATACATCGCGTCCACGCTGTCCCGGAAGCTCGGCTCCGCAGCCTGATGGGCGTCCATTGTTTTCCTCCGTGATCCGCCGTCGTTCGCGGCGTTTGAGATCATGCGGGGCCCCGGCGCCAGAGGCGCGCAAGAGGCTCCCAGCCTTCTTGTCGCACGGGCTTCGGCACAGAGCGAGGAAAGTTTCAGGCCCCCCTCCGTGAGGGCGGCGGCGAAGGCCTGAGGAGGAAACGGAAAAGGGCGGCCCGAAGGCCGCCCTTGCAGAAACGTCGAGAGACGACCGGAGCCGCCCCCGGACGCCGGATCAGTTGGACGAAGCCGGAGCGGTCAGCGCGGATTCGACCGCCGTGCGCACCGGAGAGAACAGCCCCTCGGCGGCGCGCTCGACCGGAGCGGCCACGGCCTCCACGGCGTGCTCGACCGGGGTCGCGACGGCCTCGAAGGCGCGCTCGACCGCATTCGGAGCCGGAGCGGCGACCAGCGGCGTCACCGGAGTCGGGGCGCCGGTGGCCACGCCCGAAAAGGCGTCGGCGGGCGCGGGGGTCGGGATGGCGACCGGCGCCGGAAGAACCGGAGCGGCGGGCGCGGCGAAAGCCTCGACCGCGACCGGAGCGGCGACCGGAGCCGGAGCCGGAACGGCGACCGGAGCGGGCTGCGCGATGATCGCCTCAAGCTCGGCGGCGCTCAGCACGTTGGAGGCCGGAGCGGCTTCGACCGGAGCCGGAGCGGCCTGCGCCGGAACCACGAGGGCCTCGAGCTGCGCCGGAGCGGCGGCCGGAGCCGCCACGGCCTCGACCGGAGCCGCCACAGGCGCCGCAGCCGGAGCCGAGCCGAGATTGAAGGTGACGTCCGGGAAGGCCACGACGGTCGCCGGGGCCTGAACCAGGACGGGAGCCGGAACCGGAGCCGCGACGGGGGCGGCGACGGCTTCGACCGGGGCCGGGGCCGGGGCGGCGGGGGCCTCGACGGCGACCGCCGGAGCCGGGACCGCGACGGGCGCCGGCTGGGCGATGATCGCCTCGAGCTCGGCGGCGCTCAGCACGTTGGAGGCCGGAGCGGCGACGGGCGCCGGAGCCTCGGCCGCGACCACGGGGGCCGCGACGACCGGAGCCGCGACCACCGGAGCCGCGACGGGGGCGGCGGGCTGAAGCAGGCTCTCGACGGCGGTCAGGAAGGGGTCGGCGGGCGCAGGCGCCGCGACCGGAAGAGCGGCGGGCTGGGCGGCCGCGAGCGGCAGGCCCACAGCCTCGGCGCCGCTGGCGACGACGCCCGAAACGGCGTTCGAAGCCGCGTTGACGGCGGCGGTCGAAGCGGCGTCGACGACCAGGCCCGTCAGGGAGCCGTCCTGAGCCTTCGCAGGCGCAGCGCCGATCAGCATGGCGCCGCACATCAGAGCGGCCAGAGAAGTCTTGTTCCTCATGACGTGACGAATCCTTCGGTCGGCAAGATGAATCGGATGAAAAGCAACCTGCAGGGGAATGCCCCGACGGGCCGCACAGGGCAATCCCGAAAATCAAACGCGAAAAATTTGTAATGTTCGGGCGTCGGCGAAGCCCCGGGCGCCGCAAGGAGCGCCGGAGGCGGAAAGGCGGATCCTCGCCGCATCGCGGCGCCTTCGCGCGGAGCGGAGCGCCTCCCCGTCAGGGGAGAGGCTCCGTCGCCCGACCCGGCTCGGGAAAGCCGGGCCGGAACAGCCTCAGGAGGCGTTGGCGCGCAGACGGGCGGCGACGTCGTAGCGGCGGAAATCCTCGAGATCCCAGTCGCTGGAGCCGACCTGGCAGGCCGGACGGGCGTCGCCCGCCTGATAGATCAGCGAACCGACCACCGTGCCGCCCGCCTCGACGCAATAGGCCGCGGCGGCCGTCACGGCCGGAGGAGGAGCCACGACCGGCGGCGGAGGAGCGACCGCCGCAGCGGGCGGCGGCGGGGGCGGCGGAGGCGGAACGGGCGCGGGAGCCGCCGGGGCCGGCGGCGGAGCCAGAACCGCCGCGGCGGGCGCCGGGCGCGGAGCGGGCTTGTCGTCATGCCACCAACCACGGATGGTCGAGCAGCCCGCCACGGAGGTCGCGAGCAGCACGACCACGGCCGGAGCCATCAGCTTCTTCATGTCTTCATCTCCCAAGGTCGACGGTCGGCGAGACCGCGTCGGGAAGGGCGCGCGGCCCTTTCCCCCCAGCAAGAAGCCCGTAGGGCCTCCGCTTAACAGTCTTGTAAGAATTCGCAGAAGGATGCAACGGCGCTTGAACGTAAAACGTCCGATTTTCCCCATGTTGCGCGCGAGAGACGCGATTCGCAAGGCGCGCGGCGGAGCCTCCGGAGAAAGACCCCTCAAGCCCGGGCTTGCGGCGGCGAAGGCTGAAGCGGAGCCGCGAAGGGAATCGGGGCGTCGGCCTGCGCCGCCTTGAAGGCCCTCCGCCGTCGCCGCAGACGCTCCCAGGCGTAGCCGTCGGGGTCGAGGCGGGCGGAGCGGATCGTGTCGAGCGCCGCCTCCCGGACGGGCGCGAGATCGGTCCCCGGCGGCAGATCGCGCCCCAGACGCGCCTCGGCGCACTCCAGAGCCGCCTCCAGATCGGCCTCCGAGATCAGGCCGTGCAGCAGCCAGTTCGCCAGATGCTGCGCGCAGAGGCGCTGGGTGGCGAAATCCTCGAAGCGCTTCTCGTGGCGCGGCGAGCTATGCAGCGCGAAGGCGACTCCCCCCCGCAGCCAGCCGTCGAGATAGGCCAGCAGCGTGAAGGCGTTCCCTTCGGTCTCGGCGCGGATCTCCTCGGGGCCGGGCAGGGCTCCGGGCGCCAGCAGCGGCGGGCGGAGCATCTCCTCCAGAGCGGTCCGGCGGCCCAGAACCCCGAGCGTCGTCTGACGCGCCCGCGGATCGGCCCGGTGATATTGCGTCGCCATGAGCGTGGCGGTGCGCGGCGAAACGGAGGTCATGGCGGTGGCGCCTCCGCCGCCCGCCTCGGCGATGCGCCAGGACAGCAGCTCCGCCATGCGCCGCGGCCGCGACCAGCCCGAACGCTCGACCTTGGCGCGGCCGTTGAATCCGACCTCCACGGCCATGTCCACGACATGCCGTTCGTAGGCCCGCCGCCAGCCGAGGGTCTTCAGATCGGCCAGCCGCGCGACCGGTCCGGCCTCGGTCGCGGCGCGGATCTCTCCGGCGCAGCGGTCGCCCAGGCCGGAGCTCATGAAGACCAGGCGTCGGCGCAGGGGCCGCAGCGCCGACTTCAGGTTCAGCCCGAGCCGCCGCTCCTCGACCATCAGCCCGACCTTCAGCGTCAGGGGCGGCAGCCGCAGGCATTCCTCGACGCGCCCGAAGATCTCGGCGGCGAGGGCGCATTCGTCGGGGGCGTGCATCTTGGGCAGCCCGAGATAGATCGACCCTTCCTCGCTGTTGCGGATCATGCGGTCTCCCCGGACGCGCGGCAGGTCGTGGAGCCCGCAGAGGGCCATCATCATCACGTCGAGCATCATCTCGGGGATCTCGGAGCCGTCCGGGAGCAGGACCGCGGGCGTCGTCGGATTGAGCCCCGCCACCCGCGTCATGGCCAGAGCCCGCCCCTTCAGCCGCAGGGTCCGGCCGCCCGGGGCGCTCCAGAAGCGGTCCGGGGCCAGGGACAGCCGCTCGCCCGAGGGCGTCGTCGCCTCCAGCCGCCCCTGCGAGAGCGCCAGCCAGTTGCCGTAGGAGCGCAGCTTGTCCGCGGCGTCCACGGCGCAGCAATGGTCCTCCAGATCGCCGAGCAGCGTCAGCGCGCTTTCGAGCACCAGATCCGAGAGCCCCGCCGGATCTCCGGCGGACAGAGGCGAATCGGGATCGAAGCGCATCTCGACGTGCAGGGCGTTGTTGCGCAGGAGCAGGGCCTCCGGGCGTTCGGGGGGGGCCGCGCCAGCCCACGTGCTTGGCGGGATCGGCGAGCTCGGTCTCGCGGCCGTCGGCGAGGATCGCGCGGAGGGTCTCGTCGGGGCCGATCAGATAGCGCCGCGCCTCGGCGTGGCTTCCCTGCGCCAGAGGGGCGATCTCGTCGAGGAAGCCGCGCAGCCAGAGGCGCGCGCGCGTCAGCCGCTCCGGATCGAGCGGCGCCCCCTCGGGCAGCGGCGCAGGCGAGACGGCGTCCGTGTCGTGCAGGATGCGCAGGAGCCCGCCCCAGCGCGCGTTGAGGCCCCGCAGCAGATTGGCGGCGTCGTCGAAGGGGCCGATGAAATGCGGCGCCGGGATCCTGGAGATCTCGACGTCCACGCCGGGCGGCGCGATCTCGAAATGCGGCTCCTCGGGCTCCAGATAGCCGATGGAGGCGAGAAAGGCCATGTGGGCGGCCTCGTCGAGGGGCGCGCCGCGTCGGGCGCGCATCCAGACGTCGAGCTTGCCCTGGAGGTCGGCGCGACGCTCCAGCAGCCAGGCGCGGCGATGTCCGAAGTCGCGGGCCAGCCGCGCCAGCCCGAGCCAGACGTCCCGGGCGCAGGCCCCCGAGCCGGGCAGCGCCTCGCGCTCGACGAAGGCGTGAAGCGCCGGGTCGATTCGGAGGCCTTGGACGGAGATGCGATGCGGCACGGGATTCTTCCCGGCCCGCGCTGGGTGCGGGCCTGGTCTCGGATGTTGACAGGAGAATGTTGAACGCAAGGTGAAGCCGGATGGAATCTCCTCGCGGCGCCGCCGGATTCCGTCCGGAGGCGTCAGTTGCTGCGGCGGATGGCGCCCCAGGCGTCGGGCTGGTCCACGAGGCTGCGGTAGAAGGCGAGGGTGCGGTCGGCGTCGGCGCGGGCGAGGTCGCGGCGCAACAGGCGCTCGGCGCCGGCGGAATCGCCCTGGAGGCTCAGCACGAGGGCCAGATTCTGCCGCACCCGGGCGTCGGCCTCCGGGGCGCCGAGGGCGGCGCGCAGGGTCTTTTCGGCGCCGGGGAGGTCTCCGCCCATGGCCTGCGAGAGTCCGGCGTTGTTCAGCACGGCGGCGTCGTGAGGCGCGAGGGCGACGGCGCGGTCGTGATGGGGGCGGGCCTCGGCGTGGCGTCCGGCGTAGTCGTAGGCCGCGCCGAGGGCCGAGCGCAGGTCCGGGCCGTCCTGGCCCTGGGCGAGGGCCTGCTCCAGAACGGTGACGGCCTCTTCGGGGCGTCCGTCGGCGGCGAGGGTCTTGCCGAGCTCCTGGGCGAAGCGGGGATCCCGGGGCGCGGCCCGCAGTCCGGCGCGCAGGGCGCGTTCGGCCTCCTCGTTGCGTCCGAGGAGCCGCAGATGGCGTCCGAGCTGATAGGTCGCCTCCATGTTCTCGGGCTGGGCCCGCGTGATGGAGGACCAGTGCGTCGCCGCCGCGAGGGGCTGGCGGGCGCGGGTGGCCTCTTCGGCGGCCTCGCGGAGATAGACGAGGGGATCCTCGGGGGCGTCCGGATTGAACTGCGAGGAGACGTCCTGATTGAAATCGGGGCGCGCCGTCGAGCTCATGAAGCCGAGGCTCGGGGGCTTGCTGGACACCGGAGAGCTGGCGGAGCCGCCGCCGAAGGCCCGCTCCATCGAGGAGCAGCCGCCCAGCAGCAGCGCCGCGCCGAAAACCGACGCGAGGGCGCGGGCGGCCACGGAGGACGCGGCGGAGGCGGCGGCGCGGGTCATGCGGAGACTCCTGAAGACGGCGCGAAGGCTGGAAGCGCCTCCCGACGGGCGCAGCATCCCGCAAGCGGGTCAACAGAGTTTTAACGTCCGCTTCCCGAAGGGCGCCCTGCGGCGAAGGGGAGCGCGCGCTTCCGGTCAGGATCCGGCGGGGCGGGGGGCTTCCCCTCCTTCTGCTGCGGAAGCAACGCTGGCGCTCGGGGCTTCTCCCGCGTATGGGTGGGGGGCTCGCCGCAGGAGGCCTTGATGACGCGATCCCCCGACATTCCCCTTGATTCCCCGGGGGCTCCGGCCGATTTCGCTCCGGAGTCCGAGGCGCGGTCCGCGCGGCCTCTGCGCGCGCTGACGCCTGCGGAGCTTCCGGACTGGGTCGGGGCGCATCCGCGCGGAGGCGCCTGGGCGGCGGCGACGGAATTCACCGCGCGCGAGGGCGCGATCCTGACCCTGCCCGACGCCTCGGGCGCTCTGGAGGGGGCGCTCTTCGGGCTGGGCGCGGGCGGGCGGCTCGCGGAGCCGCTGGCCTTCGGCGCGGCGCCCTGGGGATTGCCCGAAGGCGTCTGGCGGCTGGAGGGGCTGGAGAAGCCCGAGGAGCTGGAGGCGGCGGCTCTGGGCTGGCTGCTGGGCTCCTATAAATTCACGCGCCATCGGCCTTTGGACCGGGCTCCGGCGCGGCTGCTGGCGCCCGAGGGAATCGACGCGGCGAAGATCCGTCGTCTGGCGCGAGGGGCCTTCCTCGCCCGCGACCTGATCAACCGTCCGGCCAATGATCTCGGCCCCGAGGCGCTGGAGGCCGAAGCCCGCGCGGTGGCCCGGGCCGGCGGAGCTGAGATCTCCGTGATCCTCGGCGACGAGCTGCTGACGGCGGATTATCCCCTGATCCATGCGGTGGGCCGGGCGGGGCCTCAGGCGCCGCGCCTCGTCGATCTGCGCTGGGGAGATCCCGAGGCGCCGAAGGTCACGCTGGTGGGCAAGGGCGTCTGTTTCGACACCGGCGGGCTCGACATCAAGCCCTCCTCGAACATGCTCCTGATGAAGAAGGACATGGGCGGCGCGGCGGCGGCGCTCAGCCTGGCTCAGAGCCTCATGGATGCGAAGGCGCCCATCCGGCTGCGGGCGCTGCTGCCCATCGTCGAGAACAGCGTCGGCTCCGACGCCTTCCGTCCCGGCGACGTGCTGAATTCGCGCGCGGGCCTGACGGTCGAGATCGGCAACACCGACGCCGAAGGCCGCCTCATCCTCGCCGACGCCCTGACCGAAGCCGATTCCGAGGCGCCGCAAGTCCTGATCGACTTCGCGACGCTCACCGGCGCGGCGCGGGTGGCGCTCGGGCCGCAGCTTCCGCCGCTCTTCACCGACGACGAGGCTCTGGCGGCGGATCTTCTGGCGGCGGGTTCGGCTCTGGCGGATCCGCTCTGGCGTCTGCCGCTCTGGCCGGGCTACGAGGCGGATCTCGCCTCGCCGGTGGCCGACCTCAACAACGCGCCCGGCGGAGGCTTCGCCGGAGCGGTCACGGCGGCGCTCTTCCTGAAGCGCTTCGTGAAGCGCGCCGGAGCCTGGGCCCATCTCGACATCTACGGCTGGACCCCCAAGGCCCGGCCGGGCCGCCCCATGGGCGGCGAACAGCAGGGAGCGCGCGCCGTCTACGGCGCGCTGGCGAAACGCCATGGCTTCTAGGAGCGCCGCCTTGGGCAAGACCCCGCCGAAATTCGATCCTCGCATGACCCCCGCCCGCCCCGATCTGGCGGCGGCCTGGCTGAAGGGCGAGGTCGAGGCCGCGCGCTTCGTCGAAGGCGAGAAGCGGATCCTGCTCGGGCCCTTCGCGGCCCTGACGCGGATCCCCGACGCCTCGGCGCCGCTCGACAGCATGATCCTCTACGGCGAGCCCTTCGAGGTCTATGAAGACAAGAGCGGCTGGGTCTGGGGGCGCTCCGGCGTGGACGGCTACGTCGGCTACGCGCCTTCGGCGGGCTTCCTGCCCGCCGCCGAAGTCCCGGAGCCGACCCACAAGGTGATCGCCGCCACCACGCATCTCTATCCCGAGCCGAAGGCGAAATGCTATCCGCTCGGCGCCTTGCCGCGTCTGGCGCGGGTGGCGCCGACGGGGCGGGTCGAGAACGCCTTCGCCGAAATGGCCGATGGATTGTGGATTCCGCAGGTCCATCTGGCCGCGCTCGACGCTTGGGAGCCCGATTACGTGCTCTCGGCTTACGGATTTCTGGGCGCGCCCTATCTCTGGGGCGGCCGCACGGCGGCGGGCGTCGATTGCTCCGGGCTGGCGCAGATGGCGCTGGCCATGGCGGGCATGGACGCTCCCCGCGATTCCGACCTTCAGGAAGCCGCCCTCGGGCGGCCTCTGGAATCCGGCGAGAAGCTGAGACGGGGGGATCTCGTCTTCTGGCCGGGCCATGTGGGGATTCTGACCAGCCCGCGCGGGCTGATCCACGCCAACGGCCATCACATGGCCGTGGCCGCCGAGCCGCTGCGCGACGCCGTCGACAGGATCGGAGCGCCCCGCAGCTATCGGCGTCTGCCCCTGCGGCGACGCCTCACGCAAGACTGATGACCGAAATTCCAAGGAGAGGCGTTATGAGCAGACGCGCCCACCCCCTGATGAGCGGCCTTGCGGCCCTCGCCCTCTTGACCGGAGGCGTCGCCTTGGCGACCCCGGAGGCCGCCGCTCAGGCGACCGCGACGACTCCGCCCGTGACTCCGCAGAAACAGGCCGAATTCGCGGTCTGGGTCGCGAATTTCAAACGCGAGGCCGTGGCGGCGGGAATCCCGCCGCAGATCGTCGAGCGCGCCTTCCAGGGCGTGACGCTCAACGCCCGCGTGATCGAGCTGGACGGCCGTCAGGCCGAATTCACGACGCCGATCTGGACCTATCTGGGCAACATGGTCACCGACGCCCGCGTCACGAAGGGCCGCGAGAACTACGCCGCCCTCGACATGACCCTGCGGCGCGTCAACCAGACCTACGGCGTGGATCCTGCGGTGGCGGTGGCCATCTGGGGCGTGGAGTCCAATTACGGGGCGAATTACGGCAATTACTCCGTGATCGAGGCGCTGGCCACCCTGGCCTTCGACGGCCGCCGCGCCGACTGGGCGCGCGGACAGCTCATGGAGGCGCTGAAGATCCTCGCCAGCGGCGACATCACCCCCGAGCGCATGAAGGGCTCCTGGGCGGGCGCCATGGGCCACACCCAGTTCATCCCGACGAGCTTCACCGCCTACGCCGTGGACTTCACCGGCGACGGCAAGCGCGACCTCTGGGGCGCCGATCCGAGCGACGCCGTGGCCTCCACGGCCAATTACCTCGCGAAGAGCAAGTGGCGCACCGGCGAGCCGGTCTTCATGGAGGTCTCGGTCCCGCCGAATCTCGACCCCTCCGAATTGCGCGACTCGGTGAAGAAGAGCACCGTGGACTGGGCGCGTCTGGGGGTGCGTCCGCTGAGCGGGGCGCCTCTGCCGAACATCTCCGAGGCTTCGGTGATCCAGCCTGCGGGGGCGCGCGGCCCGGCCTTCATGATCTTCCCGAACTTCGGCGTGATCCGCCGCTACAACAACGCCACGAGCTACGCCCTCGCGGTGGCGCATCTGGCCGACCGCATCAAGGGCGGAGGGCCTCTGCGGGCCGTCTGGCCGGAGGGCGACAAGCCGCTCTCGCGCACCGAGATCGAGGAGTTCCAGCGCCTGCTTCTGGCTCTGGGCCATGATCCCAAGGGCGTGGACGGCCGCCTCGGCTCCGGCACCCAGGAGGCCCTGCGCGCCTATCAGCGGGCTCAGGGCCTGCCCGCCGACGGCTACGCCACGGCGGATCTGCTGAACCGTCTGCGGCGGACCGCGGGCGTGGCGGCTCCGGCGACCGCTCCGGTCCAGGTCCTCGCTCCGGCTGCGCCCGCCGGGCCGATCCTGACCGCCGGACCCCTGACCGCTCCGCCGCCTCTGGCGCCCGCGCCGGTCTGGACGCCGCAGCCTCAGCCCTTTCCGCAGCCGCCCGCCCTCAGCGGCGACCGCTGGCTGACTGCCCCCGCCCCCCAGCCGACGCCCTATGCGCCCCAGCCCTACGCTCCCCAGCCTCAGCCGGGCTACGCGCCTGCGCCTCCGGGCGGAGGCATGGCGCCGGTGCGTTCGCCGGGCGACCAGGGCGCCTTGCGGGGCGCCTCTCAGGACGGAACGCGCTGGGTGGCCGCGCCCACGCCCGCCGCTCCGCCGACGGCTTCTCCGGCCCTGCAGGTCGGGGCTGCGGATCCGCAGCTTCAGCGCGTCCAGGGCCGCCTGGCGCAGCTCGGCTACGACGTCGGCCCCGCCGACGGCCGCATGGGTCAGCGCACGGCTTCGGCCATCGCGGCGGCGGCGGCCTCGGCGGGCCTGCCTCCGCGCGGCGAGCTCACGCCCGAGTTCCTGCGCGCGCTCGGCCTCTGAAGCCCTGCGGCGAGAGAAGTTCGGCCTTACCCGGTCCTTCAGGATCGGGTAAGGCTTTCGCGTTCACATGTTCGTCGTAAATGAAACCCGAGGAGTCGAGTCTCCATGCCCGAGTTGATGCGCGCCGCCGAGATCCGCATTCCGGGAGGCCCGGAGGCTCTGGTGGTCGGGGGGCGTCCGCAGCCCATGGTCGGGCCGCATGAGGCGCTGATCGCCGTCGAGGCGGCGGGAGTCAACCGCGCCGACGTGCTCCAGCGCGAAGGCCGCTATCCGCCTCCGCCGGGCGTGACGGACATTCCGGGCCTCGAGGTCGCGGGGCGGGTCTTCGAGGTCGGCCCCCAGGTGACCCGCGTGCGTCCGGGAGACCGGGTCTGCGCCCTGGTCTCGGGCGGAGGCTACGCCGATTACGCGACCGTCCATGAAGGCGCCGTGCTGCCCATTCCCCGGGGTCTGGACATGATCCACGCCGCCGCCCTGCCGGAGGCCTGCTTCACCGTCTGGACCAACGTCTTCGAGCGCGGCCAGCTCGCCGAGGGCGAGACCCTGCTCGTGCATGGCGGGACCAGCGGAATCGGCGTGACGGCGATCCAGATCGCGAAGGCCTTCGGCGCGCGGGTGATCGTCACCGCCGGGACCGCCGCCAAATGCGACGCCTGCCGCGAGCTCGGGGCGGATCTGGCGATCAACTACAACGAGAAGGACTTCGTGGAGGAGGTCAAGGCCTTCACCGCCGGACGCGGCGCGGACGTGATCCTCGACATGGTGGGCGGCGACTATCTGCCGCGCAACGTCAGGGCGGCGGCGCGCGACGGCCGCATCGTCAACATCGCCTATCAGAACGGCTCGCGGATGGAGTTCGACTTCCTGCCCGTGATGCTCAAGCGCCTGACCGTCACCGGCTCGACCCTGCGCATCCGCAGCGACGAGGACAAGGCCGGAATCGCCGAGGCCCTGCGGGAATACGTCTGGCCTCTGGTGGAGTCGGGGCATCTGCGGCCCGTCGTGGATTCGGTCTTCCCGCTGGAGCGCGCCGCCGACGCCCATCGGCGCATGGAAAGCTCGCAGCACGTCGGCAAGATCATGCTCGAGATCTGAGGCCGCCCCGCTCGCGCGCTTGCGACCATGGGCGCAGGGCGGCGGCCTTGCCCCTCGCGGCGCGAGCCTCTAGCTTTCCCCGGAAATCCGATCCGGGGGAAAACGCTCGTGAGCTTCTGGCTTCCCGCCTTGATTCTGACCGCTCTGGCTCTGTCCTGGCCTCTGGCGGCGTTGTTGCGCGCCCGTCCGGCGCCGCTTCCGCGCGTCGCCCATGAGGCGGAGGCGCTCAAGGCGCAGATCGCCGAGATCGCCCGCGACCAGACGCGCGGGATCGTCTCGCCGGAGGACGCCGCCTCAGCGCGGCTGGAGCTCTCCCGACGCCTCCTCAAGGCCGACGCCGCCGCAGCCGGGACTCCCGAGGCCGCGCCGCGTCGCGGAGCGCCTCTGGTCGCGGGTCTTCTGGCGGCGGGAGTCCTCGCGGCGGCGGGCGGAGTCTACGCCCGGATCGGCGCGCCGGGCCTGCCGGACCAGCCTCTGGCCGGACGCGGCCCGGAAGGCGCCATGCTGGCGGCTCTGGGCGCGGCGGGCGGACGCCTGAGCCAGCGTCAGGCCGAGAGCCTCGCCGAGGCGCGGGGCGCGCGGCCCAGGGTTCCGGAGCCGCCTGCGCCGCCTGCGGGCGAGCCGCCCCTCCCGGAGCTTTACGCGCGCCTGCGTCAGGCCGTGGCCGCCAACGCGCAGGATCCTCAGGGCCTGGCGCTTCTGGCGGGCTTCGGGGCGCGACTGGGGCATTTCGAAGAGAGCTGGCCCGCCTATCTCTCGCTGGCCGACCTGACCGCAGATCCCGCCGAGGCCGCCGCCCTCAGGGCGCGGGCGGTGGGCGCGATGGCGCTTGCGGCGGGGGGCTACGTCTCGCCGGAGGCCGATTCCGCCATGGCCGCCGCCCTGCGCGAGGCGCCGGAGGAGGCGTCCTTCGCGCGGGGGCTGCGGCTTCTGGCTCTGGAGGGGCCGGAGGATCCGCGTCGGGCCCGCGAGATCGCCCTGGGGCTGCTGGAGGGCGCGGATTTCGCCCCCGCCCCCACGGCTCAGGACGTGGCCGCCGCCGGAGCGATGAGCGCCGACGACCGCGCCGCCATGATCGAGGGCATGGTGGAGGGCCTCGCCGCGCGGCTGGAGGAGGAGCCCCGGAATCTCGAAGGCTGGATCCGGCTCGTGGGGGCCTGGGGCGTCCTCGGCCGCGAGGAGGAGCGCCGCGCCGCTCTGGCTTCGGCCCGCGCGGCCTTCGCGGGAGACGCGACGGCTCTGGCGCGCCTTGCGGCGGCGGATCGGGAGTCGGCGCCATGAACGGCCTCCTGCGCCCCATGACCGTCGAGGAGCTGGCGGAGATCCTGCCTCAGCGCGGCCCCCTGCTCGGGCTGGACCCCGGCGCGAAGACCATCGGCCTCGCGGTCTCGGACGGGCTGCGCCGCACGGCGGCCGCCGTCGAGACCATCCGGCGCGGCAAGTTCGCCGAGGACGCGGCGCGTCTGGCGGCCTTCGCCGCCGAACGGGGCGTCTGCGGGATCGTGCTGGGCCTGCCGCTGAACATGGACGGCACCGAAGGTCCGCGCGTGCAGTCGGTGCGGGCCTTCGCGCGGAATCTGGCGGCGGTCCTGCCTCTGCCGATGGCCTTCTGGGACGAACGCCTCTCCACGGCCGCCGTCGAGCGCGCCATGCTGGAGGCCGACCTCACGCGCGGCAAGCGCGCCGCCGTGGTGGACCGCCTGGCGGCGGCCTATATCCTGCAAGGGGCGCTGGACCGGCTGGAGGTTCTGGCGCGCTTCGCCGCCGGAGCCTCCGGCGAGGAGGACGAGGAGGATCCATGGCGCTGAATCCGGAGAGCCCCTGCGTGAACATCTGCGTGATGGACGAAGAGTCGGGGCTTTGCGTCGGCTGCCTGAGGACCATCGATGAAATCATCGCCTGGGGAGGGCTTGCGTCGGAGGCCCGCCGCGCCTTGATGAAGGCTCTGCCCGAGCGCAAGGCCCGGCTCGGCGCGCGGGCGCTGAAGCGCCTCGCGATCCTGACCCGCGCCAGAGGAGAAGCTTCATGAACGGCGGCCGGATCTTCCTGATGATCGCCGTGGCGCTGGGGCTGTTCTGGCTGGCGCGGCGCGATCCCGGAGTGCTGTCCAATCCCGACAACATCGCGCGTCTGGTCGTGCTTCTGGGCTTCCTGTCGCTCTTCGTCTTCGCCTGGGGACGCAACCGGCGTTCGCGCGGCGAGGGCGGGAGGAGCGGGGCCTTCATGGCTCTGGTCTGGGTGGGGATCTTCGGCGCGCTGATGCTGGGCTACAACCTCGTGACCGGAAGCCGCGCCGCCCGCGACGCGGCGGAGTTCGCGCGGGTCTCGGGCATGGAGGATCCCGGCGCGGGGGCGCGTCAGCTGACGCTGGCCAGAGGCCGCGACGGTCATTTCCATGTGGAGGCCCAGGTCAACGGCATGCCGCTGCGCATGATGGTGGACACCGGCGCCAGCTCCATCGCCCTCCCCTACGAGGATGCGGAGGCCCTGGGGATCTCCACCGGCCGCCTCGCCTACATCGTCGAGGTGCGCACCGCCAACGGCGTGACCAGAGCGGCGCCCGTGATCCTCGACTCCCTGACGCTCGGGCCGATCACGATGCGCGACCTGCGGGCGACCGTCGCGCAGCCGGGCGCTCTGGAGACGCCGCTTCTGGGTCAGGGCGCGCTGAACCGCCTTCAGGGCTATCACGTTCAGGGAGACCGGATGATCCTGACCGGACGCTGAGGGCCGGACTGCGGGGGGCGGCGCTTGAAAAGCGGCGCATCGGGGCCTAGCTTCAGGCGGATCACGTCGCGCGAGGAGGGAATCACATGGCGATGCAGGCAGCCGACATCGAAGCCTTGCTTCGGGAGGCCTTTCCCGGAGCCGTCATCGAGATTCAGGATCTCGCCGGAGACGGAGACCATTACGCCGCCACCGTCGTCGCCGGAGAGTTTCGCGGCCTGAACCGCGTCCAGCAGCATCAGCTCGTCTATGCGGCGCTCAAGGGCAAGATGGGCGGCGAGCTGCATGCGCTGGCGCTTCAGACCAGCGCGCCCCCCGCCGACGCCTCCTGAGGCTGCGGCCGCACTCTCGTCCCGACGCCTCCCGAGGCGGCGGCCGAGGCCCCCAGCGGCCGCTCCGGAAGCGCCGCCAGATCAAGGAATTCCGACATGTCGGAGAACCCCGCCTTCGCCCAGATCGACGAGATCGTGAAGGGCAACGACGTCGCGCTGTTCATGAAGGGCGTCAAGACCATGCCGCAATGCGGCTTTTCGGCGAAGGTCGCCCAGATCCTCCAGTATCTCGGAGTCGAGTTCAAGGACGTGAACGTCCTCCAGAGCAACGAGCTGCGCGACGGGATCAAGAGCTACGCCAACTGGCCGACCATCCCCCAGCTCTACGTGAAGGGCGAGTTCATCGGCGGCGCCGACATCGTGACCGAGATGACCCTCTCGGGCGAGCTGGACCAGCTCTTCGAGGAGAAGGGCGTGAAGTTCGACAAAGCCCGCGCCGAAGAGATCCGCGCCCATAACAAGGCCGCCTCCTGAAGCTCCTGCGCGCCCGCCGCAAGGACGACGAACCACCGGAGCGACCGGAGCGGCGGAGAAATCCGCCGCTTCCGCATCCGCGCAAACCACTGGGCTCCGCCTCGCCCTCCCTCTATAGCTGAGGGCGCGGAGGGCCCCGTCCGGTCGGCCCGGATCGCGCATGCGGGAGAAACGAATTGGGCGGCTCCATCTTCCTGAAGTCCGGCGCGGTCCTCGCGCTCACTCTGGCGCTGGGCGCCTGCGAGGCGGCCCGCATGGCGCCTCCGCTGGAGCATCAGGGGCGCAGGGCTCAGGCCTCCTTCGTCGGGGCCAGGCATATGCTTCAGCACAGCCTGTCGCTGGTCTCCACCGAATCGGCGAGCGTCGCGGTCGCGAAATACGACGAATTCGGCTATGGAATCGACGTGAGCGCCTCCTCCAACTGGCGTCTGCTGTCCATCCGCTCCGCCTCCACCCCGGAGAAGGAGCTCGTCTATGTGCCTCAGCGCGAAGGGCGCTCGGCGAACGGGCTCGTCTCGAAGGGCGTGGTCCTGCTCAGCGACGAGGATTACCGGCGCGCTTCCGAAAGCGGCCTTCAGCTCCGGTTGACGGGCGTCAGGAAGGGCGAGCCCTTCATCACGCAGCCCAACGACGGCGGCGTCGGCTTCCTCGAAGGCTTCATTCCGCCCGAGATCTTCCGGGATCTCTCCGAGGTGCCCGAGCGCTGGAAGAGATAGGCGGCTTCAGTCTCCTGCGGCGGCCTCCATGGCCTCCATGTCCTCGTCGGAGAAGCCGAGGTGATGGCCGATCTCGTGGATGAGCACATGGGCGATGACGTCGCCCAGGGCTTCGTCGTGTTCGGCCCAGTAGTCGAGGATCGGCCGCCGGTAGAGCCAGATCAGATTCGGCGCAGCCCCCGTCTGGGGCGTCGCGCCCCCCTGAGGCAGCCCCACGCCGTGAAACAGCCCCAGCAGGTCGAATTCGCTTTCGGCCCCCAGGGCGTCGAGGGTCTCCTCGTCGGGGAAGTCGGCGATGCGCGAGACCACCCCCGCCTTGCGGCAGGCCTCGCGGAAGATCTCCGGCAATTCCGCGAAGGCCCGGTCGGCGATGGCCTGGAAGGCCTCCAGATCCGGGGCTCTGGCCGAGGCCCAGTCCTGATGTGAAAGCTCGCCCATCGCCTGCTCCCTGAAGTCTGCGCCGCACGAGGAAAGGGCGCGAGGGGCATCCTGCCCGCCCGCGCCCTCCCGATCAAGCCGCAGAGAAGCTCAGACCGCCTCGCCCCGGATCACGGCCATCTGACGCACGATCACCTGAGCCTGACGCGCCGAAGCGATGTCGATCAGCTTGCCGTCGAGGGTGGCGGCGCCCTGACCCTGGCGGGCGGCCTCCTCCATGGCGGCGAGGATGCGCTTCGCCTGACCATGGATGGCCTCCGAGGGCGTGAAGACCTCGTTGGCGATGGCCACCTGTTTGGGATGGATCGCCCATTTGCCCACGCAGCCGAGCGTCGCCGAGCGGGTCGCCTGAGCGCGGTAGCCGTCGGAATCGGAGAAATCGCCGAAGGGGCCGTCCACGGGCAGGAGCCCGTAGGTCCGGCAGGCGGCGACCATCCGCGTGATGGGGTCATGCCAGGGATCGGCGTAGAAGAATCCGCGGGCGCCTTCGGTCTCGGCGGGGGCGAGCATGCCGTAGCCGCTCTGGGTGCCGCCGATTCCGGTGATCTGCATGCCCATGGAGGCCGCGTAATCGGCGACGCCGAAATGCAGCGCCTTCAGGCGGGGGCTGGCGCCCGCGATCTCCAGCACGTTGGCGGATCCGGCGGCGGTCTCGATGATCGCTTCGAGCTCCACGCGGCGCTTGCGGCCGATCTCGGCCTCGACGCCCGAGACCACCGCGTCCAGAGCGTAGATGTCTTTTGCGTTGCCGGCCTTGGGCAGCATGATCATGTCGAGGCGGTCGCCCGCGCGGGCGATCAGCTCGACGGCGTCGCGGTGCCAGAAGGGGGTGTCGAGACCATTGATGCGCACCGAGAGGGTCTTGCTCCCCCAGTCGATTTCGGAGACCGCCCTGATGATGGCCTCGCGGGCGGCGGGCTTGTCGTTGGGCGCGACGGAATCCTCGAGATCGAGGGTGATGACGTCGGCGGCGCTCAGGGCGGCCTTGGCGAAGAGTTCGGGACGCGAGCCCGGCGCGAAAAGCTGGCAGCGATTCGGGCGCGCGGGGGAGGGAGGCTGAACGAGAAAGCTCATGAGGATCCTCGGAGGCGATGGGCCGCAGGGCCACGGCGGAGACGCCGCTTCGGCGTTGCGAAAGCAACATGTCCTCTTGAGTTCGGGAAGGGAAGCAAGATTCTTTCGCAAATCCGGAGAAAACCCCGCCGACTTTCGTCGCATCCGGAGATTTTCGAGCCCGCAAGGCCACGGAAATCAGCGACTTGAGACGAATTCCCCCCGTGCGCCTTGCATATGCGCCGTAAGTAAGGTTTAGCTGCGTTCAGCATGCGACGCCCCGGAGATCAAGGTTTGACGATGAAGAAAGCCCGACTGCTGGCGCTCGCCGCCGCCACGATTCTCAGCGGCTGCGCGCAAGGCGGCGTGGATCCCTTCGCGGGCGCCTCCGCGCCTCCGCCCGCCGAGGAGCCGCAATATTTCGTGCGCTATCCCGACGGCACCATCGCGCCGGTCGCGCCTTCGGTGGTGGCGGGGTTCGGCGCGCCTCCGGGCGCGGGCGTGGTCTATGCGCCGCCGCTTCAGGTCCAGGCGCCGGGGGCGCCCGCTCAGGCGCTCTATCACGCCGAGCCGCCGCCCCGGATCGTCGCGCCTCAACCCGTTCCGGCGCCCGTCGCGCCTCAGCCTCTCGTGCTTCAGGCGGCTCAGGTCCAGCCGCCCGTCCAGACGCCTGCGCCTGCGCCTCGTCCGACGCTGTCGGGTCCGCCGCGGGTCGCCTATGTCGGGCCGCCGCCCGAGGCCGCGCCTGCGCCGCTCGATTTCCCGCCCGTCCCGGCGCCTGCGCCGCGTCCGGCCGCCGCCGCGGCTCAGGGCGGGGCGCCCCAGATGGATCCGGCCCTCGCCGAGGCCCTGCGTCGTCAGGGCATCGACCCCAGCGAGGTGGTCGGTCTTGAATATGACGGCGGCGGCGGAGCCTTCGCGGGCTCCGGCCTTCCGGCGCCCGGCCCCATGGCCGCCCTGACGCCGCCTTCCGCGCCCGTCGCGGCGCGCGGCATGGCGCCGGTGGTCTCGCCCCGCGACGCCGCCGCCGGTCCCCGGACGCCTCAGGCCCTGCCCGGGGCTCCGGCGCCGCGCCCTGCGCCCGCCGCGGCTCAGGGCGGAGCGCCCCAGATGGATCCGGCCCTCGCCGAGGCCCTGCGCCGTCAGGGCATCGACCCGAGCGAGGTGGTCGGCCTCCAGATCGAGGGGGGGCTTGCGGCGATTTCGCCGGGAGCCGCTCCGGCTCCGGCGCCCGCCCGGAGCGCGGGTCCGCTCTCGCGCGAGGGCGCCACGGGCGCGCCTTCGGCGGCGCCTGCGCCGCGCATGAGTCCGCTGCGTCGGCCCGTCCCGACGGCCCAGCCTTCTTCTGCGACGCGTCCTTCCGCGCCCGCTCCGCAGCAGACCCGGACCGCCGCCGCCGCGCCTCAGGCTGCGCCGCGGGCCTCGGCGCCGCGTTCGGCCGCGACGGGGATCGCGGGCAGCTCCTGGCGTCTGTCGATGCTGCGGGGCCAGCCGGTCGCGCCGGGGGTGGAGCTGCATTTCGACGGCGCCGAGAATTTCGCGGGCGGCTCCGGCCCCTGCAGCCCCTACAGCTTCGACTTCACGGAGGGCGCGGGCGGCGCGCTGGCGGTGAACGGCGTGGGCGCCGATCCGCGCGCCTGCGGCCGTTCGGAGGAGGAGGAGCGGTATTTCACGGCTCTGAACCTCACCAGCGGCTACCGGATCTCTCCGGAGGGCGACATGGATCTTCTCGGCGCGGGCGGGGCGCTGCTGGCGAGCTTCCAGCCGCTCTGAGCCGTCGCGCCCGGAGGAGACAGGATCAGGCGGGGGCTTCGGGCTCCCGCCTTTTTCATGCGCGGAGGATCCTTAACGCCTTTGGGACAGGATGGGCCTCGCGCGGCTTGGGCGCGGTCTGGGAGGGGCTTTCGGCTCGGGGCGGATGTGGAGCAGGCTTGGTGTCTTCGTCGGAACCCTGTTCCGGATCGCGCTTCTGGGTCTGGTCCTGGCCCTCGCCGCGAGCATGCTGCGGGGGCGGTTCGGGCCCGAGGCGCTCTGGTCGGGGTTGAGCCTGGGCGGCCTGGCTCTGGCGGCGCTGAGTCCTCCGCTGGCCTGGCTCCGGGCGCGGCGCGGCCTGCGGGCGGCGCAGGAGGTCCGGCGCCTCGCCGAGCGCGCGCGGCTTCTCTCGGAGGCGGATCGTCACCGGGCGGCCCTGACGCGCAATCTGGCGCGGGCGGTCCGGCGCAACGACTACGGCGCCGTGACCTCAGACAAGCGGCCGGAGGCTCTGGAGGAGTTCTTCGCGAGCGTGAAGCTGGATTTCGGCCTGATCGACCGGACGGAGGCTTCGGCTCTGGTCTCGGAGCGGCTGGCCGGGCGCAAGCGCGAGCCGCGCAAGCCGCGTTTCGACCCTGAATCCTTGCCGGAGGACGGCCTCGCCTTCGAGGCCTGGGTGGCGGAGGCGCTGTCGGGCTTCGGCTGGACGGCGCAGACCACGCCCGGTTCGGGAGATCAGGGGCTCGACGTGATCGCGCGGCGCAACGGCAAGACTCTGGGGGTGCAATGCAAGCTTTACCGGTCTCCCATCGGGAACCGGGCCGTTCAGGAGGCCCATGCGGGGAAGGCCTTTCACGGCGTGGATGCGGCGGCGGTCCTGTCGAACGCGGCCTTCACGCCGAGCGCGCGGGCCCTGGCGGAGGCGACGGGGGTGAAGCTCTTCTCGCCCCACGACATTCCGGAGCTTTACGAAAAGACCTTCGGCGGGCGGCGGCGCTCGGCGTGAGGGCGCGGGGCCGCCTTCGGGATGATTTCGCAAGGCTTTGATTTTCTGCGGGAAATCTGGCTGGGGCGGGAGGATTCGAACCTCCGCATGGCGGAATCAAAATCCGCTGCCTTACCACTTGGCGACGCCCCAAAGCGCGCGCAACCTAGTCGCATCCCCGCAAGCTGACAAGACCTCTCCTGAAGGGGGCTTC
This sequence comes from Neomegalonema sp., assembly GCF_028688855.1. GTDB lineage: Bacteria > Pseudomonadota > Alphaproteobacteria > Rhodobacterales > Rhodobacteraceae > Neomegalonema. Next base: position 177,456 of record NZ_JAQTXI010000005.1, read on the forward strand.
CGGAAAATCCGGAGATATCCCGCGCTCAGGGCCAGATCTCGTCGGAACAGGCTTGAAAAGCTCTTGCGCCCCGGCCCGAGCCCCGATATAAGCCGCCTCCAGCGAGACGGAGTATAGCTCAGCCTGGTAGAGCGCTACTTTCGGGAAGTAGAGGCCGCGTGTTCGAATCACGCTACTCCGACCATTCCGCTTCGCTGAAAGGCCCGTCCTCCGGAGACTCTTCCGGGCGTGGGCCTTTTTCGTTTCCCCTTGAAATTCCTGACGAAATCCGTCGCACATCAATCTTGCGTGAAGTCGCGGCTTCCCTGAATCCTGTTGCGCGGCAACAGGAAATGCGCGATAGAGGCCGCAGGTTCCGAAGCGCGGTCACGTCTTTTTTTCTCATCCTTTAGAAGGGGGTGAGAAGGGCGTCACGCCGCCGCGCAACGTCCCCTGATCGCCGCAGGAGGCGTCGGGCCGCCCATCCGGGCCGCCGGGCCCACACCCAGCCGGGGGACGCTCATGACCATCACTGTCGGGAAAGACACGCTCCAGACGCGCCGAAAGCTCGTCATCGGAGACGACGTCTATTGGCTCTACTCCATCGAGGCGGCGGACAGGACGTCCACCGGAAACGGGCGTTTCGCGCGTCTTCCGCGCTCGCTGAAGGTGGTTCTGGAGAATCTCCTCCGCAACGAGGACGGCCGCAACGTCACCACCGAAGACATCGGCGCCTTCGGCCTCTGGGCCGAAGAGGGCGGCAGATCCGACCGCGAGATCGCCTATCAGCCCGCCCGCGTGCTCATGCAGGACTTCACCGGCGTCCCGGGCGTGGTGGACCTCGCCGCCATGCGCGACGCCATGGTGGCCCTCGGCGGAGATCCCGAGAAGATCAATCCGCTCTCGCCGGTGGATCTGGTCATCGACCATTCGGTGATGGTGGACGAATTCGGCCAGCCGCGCTCCTTCCAGAGCAACGTCGACCGCGAATACGAGCGCAACCTCGAGCGCTACCAGTTCCTGAAATGGGGCCAGAGCGCCTTCGCGAATTTCCGCGTCGTGCCGCCGGGCACCGGCATCTGCCATCAGGTGAACCTCGAATATCTCGGCCAGACCGTCTGGCTGGACCGCGACCAGCGCGGCGATCAGGTCGCCTATCCCGACACTCTGGTGGGCACCGACAGCCACACCACCATGGTCAACGGCCTGGCGATTCTCGGCTGGGGCGTGGGCGGCATCGAGGCCGAGGCGGCCATGCTGGGTCAGCCGGTGTCGATGCTCATCCCCGAGGTGGTCGGCTTCCGTCTGACGGGCAAGCTGCGCGAGGGCGTCACGGCGACCGACCTCGTGCTGACCGTCACGCAGATGCTGCGCAAGAAGGGCGTGGTCAACAAGTTCGTCGAGTTCTACGGCGACGGCCTCGACGACCTGCCGCTGGCCAATCGCGCGACCATCGCCAACATGGCGCCCGAATATGGCGCGACCTGCGGCTTCTTCCCGGTGGATTCCGAGACCCTGCGTTATCTGCGCGCCACCGGCCGCGACGAGAAGCGCATCCGGCTGGTCGAGGCCTACGCCAAGATCCAGGGGCTCTGGCGCAACCGGGGCGACGCGGATCCGGTCTTCACCGACGCGCTCGAACTGGACATGGGAGACGTCGAGCCTTCGCTGGCCGGTCCGAAGCGTCCTCAGGACCGCGTGGCGCTGACCGCCGCCGCGGGCAGCTTCGAGAAGGCGCGCGTCGAGCTGCGCAGCGTGAAGGGCGCCGAGCCCGGAGAGCCGCGCGTGGCCGCCGTCCCCGGAGCCGACTACGTGATCGGCGACGGCTCGGTGGTGATCGCGGCGATCACCAGCTGCACCAACACCTCGAATCCCTATGTGATGATCGCGGCGGGCCTGGTGGCGCGCAAGGCGGCGGCGCGCGGCGTCGCGCGCAAGCCCTGGGTCAAGACTTCGCTGGCGCCGGGCTCTCAGGTGGTCTCCGAATATCTGGAGCGCGCCGGACTCCAGACCGATCTCGACGCGCTCGGGTTCAACCTCGTGGGCTACGGCTGCACGACCTGCATCGGCAATTCCGGCCCGCTGCCCGAGGAGATTTCGGCGGCGGTCAGGGAAGGCGACCTCATCGTGGCTTCGGTGCTCTCGGGCAACCGCAACTTCGAGGGCCGCGTCCATCCCGAGGTGCGCGCCAACTACCTCGCCTCTCCGCCGCTGGTGGTGGCCTACGCCATCGCGGGCACGATGAACATCAACCTTGCGGAAGACCCCATCGCCACCGACGCCCAGGGCCAGCCGGTCTATCTGCGCGAGATCTGGCCGACCTCCGCCGAGGTGGCCGAGCTGGTCGAGCGCACCGTGACCCGCGACGCCTTCGTGGCGAAATACAGCGACGTCTTCGCGGGCGACGACCAGTGGAAGGCCATCGTCGCCGGAGAGGGCGAGACCTACGGCTGGGACAAGACCTCGACCTACGTCCAGCACCCGCCCTATTTCGAGGGCATGGGCATGGAGGCCGGCGAGATCTCGGACGTGAAGAACGCCCGCGTTCTGGCGATCTTCGGCGATTCGATCACCACCGACCACATCTCGCCCGCCGGCGACATCAAGGCGGGCAGCCCGGCGGGCTCCTACCTCAGCGAGCATGGCGTGGAGCGTCGGGACTTCAACTCCTACGGCTCGCGGCGCGGCAACCACGAAGTCATGATGCGCGGCACCTTCGCCAACATCCGCATCAAGAACGAGATGGTGCCGGGCGTCGAGGGCGGCGTGACGATCCACGTCCCCACCGGCGAACAGATGTCCATCTACGACGCGGCGATGAAATACGCCGCCGAAGGGTCGCCTCTGGTCGTCTTCGCGGGCAAGGAGTACGGCACCGGCTCCTCGCGCGACTGGGCGGCCAAGGGCACCGTGCTGCTGGGCGTCAAGGCCGTGATCACCGAGAGCTTCGAGCGCATCCACCGCTCGAACCTGGTGGGCATGGGCGTGATCCCCTTCCAGTTCGTGGAGGGCCAGGACCGCAAGTCGCTCGGCCTCACGGGTCAGGAGCTGGTGAGCATCCCCGATCTCGGGAACGTGCGCCCGCGCCAGATCGTCAAGGCGACGCTGACCTCGCCCGACGGCTCGACCCGCGAGATCGACCTCCTCTGCCGGATCGATACGGAAGTCGAGATCGACTACCTCAAGAACGGCGGCGTGCTGCATTACGTGCTGCGCAATCTGGCCCGGGCGGCCTGATCGCGCCCGCCTTCGGGCGGCTGAAACAGGAAACCCCCGCCTTCGCAGGAAGGCGGGGGTTTCTCATGCGGGCTGCGCGCGAGGCGCGATCCTGCGGATCAGGCCTTGTCGGCGAGCACCTCGAAGGTGACCTTCAGCGTCACGCGATAGGCGGTCACCTCGCCGTCCTCGACCTGCACCGACTGATCCTTGACCCAGGCCGACTTGAGGCCCTTCAGGCTCTTGGCGGCCTCGGCGACGCCCTGCTTGGTGGCGTCCTCCCAGGATTTCGGGGATTGCGCGAGGATCTCGATGACCTTCAGAACCGCCATGAGCCTTCTCCTTGATGAGGCGCGGCCCCTCGCCGAGGCGCCGCCGGATGGATGCGAGGGGCGGCCGCGCCGCCCGCTCAGGGGCGCAGATGGGGCCTCGGGCGCGGCGAAACCAGAGGAGGAGCAGGAAAAACCTGTCGGATTCGCCCCGCGACAGGCGGGAATCGCCGTCCTCCGGACATGAAAAAGCCCCCGGCGGAGGCCGGAGGCGATCAGGACGCGGTCTGGCGCGTCGATTGCAAGCTTGAAAGCTTACGCCGCGCCTTCGCGCTGCGCTTTCTTGCGCGCCAGCTTGCGCGCGCGACGGATGGCCTCCGCCTGCTCACGCGCCCGCTTTTCGGAGGGCTTCTCGAAATGCTGCCGAAGCTTCATCTCGCGGAAGATACCCTCGCGCTGCATCTTTTTCTTGAGAGCCTTCAGCGCCTGATCGACATTGTTGTCGCGAACCAGAACCTGCACCTAACTTCACCGTCCTTTCAGGCTGATCTCGAATTTCCAGAGCGAGGCGGCTATATAACAGCGAGCTTTCGGTTTTCCAACCCCCGTGAGGCCCTGCATGTCCGAATCCGAGCTTTTGCGGCGCCTCGCCGAGGCCGCCGCCCGCCACGCCCCCTTCGACGGCTGGTCGGAGAAGGCTTTCGCCGCCGCCGCGCAGGAGTGCGGGCTCTCCGGGGCGGAGGCGCGACTCGCCGCGCCGCGCGGGGCTCTCGACCTGGCGGCGGCCTTCCACCGCGCCGCCGACGCCGAGATGCTGCGGCGTCTGGGCGGGGCGGACCTCATGCGGCTGAAGTTCCGCGAGCGGGTGGCCTGGGCGGTGCGTCTGCGTCTGGAGATCGTCGCCCGCGACCGCGAGGCCGTGCGTCGGGCCGCGGCGCTCTACGCCCTGCCGACCCACGCCGCCGAGGGCGCGAAGCTGGTCTGGGAGACCTGCGACGCCATCTGGACGGCGCTCGGCGACGCCTCGCGCGACTACAACTGGCACACCAAGCGCCTGACGCTGATGGGCGTCTACGGCGCGACGCTGCTGGTCTGGCTCAACGACGAATCGGAGGATCAGGCCGAGACCTGGGCCTTCCTCGACCGCCGGATCGAGGAGGTCATGCGCATCGAGAAGCTCAAGGCGGCGGCCCGCAGGAATCCGGCGGCGCGCCTTCTGCTGACGGGGCCGCGTCTGGCGCTGTCCTTCCTCAAGGCGCCGGACGGCCGCGGGGCGCCTCCGGCGGGAAGTTGGCCGGGGGCCTGATCCGCGACGAAAACGCGAGTCCCCCGGATGATCTTCAACCCCCTGTGGCGGGATGTCGCGGCCATGGACGATTGCGTTGCAGGCCTGGCCGTGTGAAATCGACGGGGCCCTCCAGCCCGGGCGCGGACCTGGGCGGGAGGATCCGGGGATCATAGGCCCCCGCGACATGCGGGGCGAGTTGCGCAAGACGCAGGTCGTCGCGCTGAGCCGCGCCCGCAGGGGCGGCGAAACAGAAGGCTATGGCCAAGACGCACAGCATGGATGATGCTCCGCTTCAGAGCGCCGCCCCCTGATTGATGGCAACACAAAGTTGAAAACGACATTATTGGTTATTTTTCAGGGTAAAAATTTCCGATTCGCTAACACTCCGGTCAAGCTGAAATGTCTTGAAGCCATGCGTCAAGATGTCGCATAGGCGGGATTCCGTGGCTTGTGAACGGTTTTTTCCCGCAGATGCGTTCATGATTCCCCTTCCACGGGTTCCCCGAGCTCCGGAGCGTCCCCTCGCGCGAGGTTGCGGCGCCGCAGGACTGCTCCTAAAAGGGGTTGATTTCAGGCCTTTATTCTATAGGTAGAGAGGGCGTTCCCGCAGGCTTTTCGCGCCTGCGGCGCAGATTCGCGACGCGGCGGATTCCTTGCGTCGCCGCAGCGCAGGACGTTCTATCGGATCTTCACGGAGTTTGGCCTTGGGCCGCGCTGCGGAACAGGGTAAAAGGTGGCGTATGCGTTTCATCAGGACCACGACGGATCTCCAGGCGCTCTGCGACGAATATCGTGCGGCGCCTTATGTGACACTCGACACCGAGTTCATGCGCGAACGGACCTACTGGCCGATTCTCTGCCTCGTGCAGATCGCGCGGCCCCGGCTGCCGGGCGAAAGCCCCGAAGCCCACGAGGCCCAGGGCGCCGCCCTGATCGATCCGATGGTCTCCGAGATGGATCTCGCGCCGCTCTTCGGGCTCATGCGCGATCCCGGCGTGCTCAAGGTCTTCCACGCCGCCCGCCAGGATCTGGAGATCTTCAGCCTGCTCGGGGGGCTGGTCCCGGCGCCGCTCATGGACACCCAGGTGGCGGCCATGGTCTGCGGCTTCGGCGAACAGGCCAGCTACGAGACCCTCGCCCGCGACATCGCGGGGGCCCAGGTCGACAAGTCCCTGCGCGGCTCGGATTGGGCCGCCCGTCCGCTCTCGCAGCGGCAGCTGCTCTATGCGATCTCCGACGTGACCCATCTGCGGGTGATCTACGAGAAGCTCATGGCGCGCATCGACAAGGCCGACCGCATGGAGTGGATCTCCGAGGAGATGGCCGCGCTCGCCGATCCGGCGCAGCACCGCTCCGATCCCGAAGAGGCCTGGCGGCGCATCCGGCTGCGCAATCCGAGCGGCCCGGCGCTCTCGGCGCTGCGCGAGCTGGCCCGCTGGCGCGAAGAAGAGGCGCAGAAGCGCAATCTGCCGCGCGGGCGCGTCCTCAAGGACGAGACCCTCGCCGAGCTGGCGCAGCTCAAGCCCAGGAACGCCGAGGAGCTGGGCCGCAGCCGCGCCTTCCAGCGCGACAACCGCTCCTCCGAGACGACCCAGGCCGTGCTGAAGGCGGTGAAGACCGGGCTCGCCCTCCCGAAGGCCGAATGGCCGGTCCAGGAGGAGGCGCCCAAACTCGACGCCAGGGCCTCCGCTCTCGCGGAATTGCTCCGGGTGCTGCTGCGCGCCCGCGCGGCGGATCTTGACGTGGCGGCCAGGCTCATGGCCCAATCCGCCGACGTCGACAGGCTCGCTCTGGAGGAGGAGCCGGACGTCCCCGCCTTGCGCGGATGGCGCCGCGAGGTCTTCGGAGAAGAGGCCCTGCGGCTCAAGCGTGGCGAAATCGCGTTGACCGCCGGTCCTCAGGGGATCGTGGTGGCCGAGCTCAAGGACGGGGCCCGAGGGCGCGCAGAAGAGGGATGAGTCGTCGATGCGCGTCTTCACGGGCCGTGCGATCCGGGCGCTTCTGGTCGCCGTCGGACTTCTGACGCCGCTGGGCGGGGCTGCGCGCCTCGCCGTCGAGGTGGAGAGCGGCCGCATCCTGCTGGAGGACGCCGCCGACGCGCCGCGTTATCCGGCCTCGCTCACCAAGATGATGACCGTCTACCTCGCCTTCGAGGCCATGGAGAAGGGCGAGATCTCGCCCGACGACAAGGTGAAGGTCTCGCGCCACGCCGCCGGACAGACGCCGGTCAAGATCGGCTTCCGGGTCGGCGCCGAACTGCGCTTCGGCGACGTGCTCTCCGCCGCCGCCGTGGCCTCGGCCAACGACGCCGCCGTGGTGGTGGCCGAGGCGGTCGCGGGCTCCGAAGAGGCCTTCGTGGCGCGCATGAACGCCGCCGCCGTCCGGCTGGGGCTGATCAACACCCGCTTCGTCAACGCCTCGGGCCTGCCGGGCGCGGGCCAGAGCACCACCGCCCGCGACATGGCCTTGCTCGGAGCGGCGCTGCTGCGCGAGCATCCCAAGCGGTCGGAGCTGTTCAACCAGCGCGCGGGGCGTCTGGCGGGCAAGAGCTACCAGACCACCAACACCATCCTCGGCTTTCCGGGAGGCTTCGGGCTCAAGACCGGCTTCACCTGCGCGGCGGGCTACAACGTGGTCGGCGCGGTGGAGCGCGGCGGACGCAAGGTGATTCTCGTCACGCTCGGCAATCCGAGCCGCCCGGCCCGCACCCGCGACGCTCAGGACATCCTGCGCAAGGCCCTCGCCGCGACGCCCGGCGCCGCGCTGAGGCCCGCCCTCTCCAGGGCGGGGGCTCCGGCGGACCTCAACGTCTGCGTCGGGGCGAAGGACCCCGAGATCCGCCGCGGCACCCGCGAATGGGGCGTCGGGGTGAGCGCCGACACCATGGAGATCATCTCCGAAGAGATCTACCGCGATCCCGATTCCGCCGTGGCCTCGCTCGGGAGCTACCGGCCTTCGGCGAGCGCGCCGGAATACATGCTCTCCGCGCCGCCTCAGGGCTCCTACGAGCCTGCGCGTCCGCCTGCGCCGCCGCCTCTGGGGGGCTGGGCGCTGCATCTGGGCAGCGAGGCCAACGAGACCGCCGCCCGCATGCTCGTGCAGCAGGTGGCCTCCGCCTTCGGCGCGGGCGTGCCGCATATCGAGGCCCGCGCGCGGGACGGACGCTGGAACATGGTCGTGCATGGTCTGCCCGACCAGCGGACCGCCCTCCAGATCGGCCAGCGGCTCCAGACCCAGGGGCGTTACGCTCTGGTCCTGACGCCCGACACCCTGACCAACGCTTCGGCCCGCTGGCGGCGCTGAGCCCTCTCCGGAGGGGAGGCTCCTCCGCCTTGCGGGGGCGCGGCCTTCGCGCGCCCGGCGCCTCCCCGTTTGACAACCGGGAAGGCCGCGCTATGCCTGCGGGCCGGAACGCGACGACGCAAGGAGATTCGCCATGACGACCGCCCGCTTCGAGGAACTGGCGGAGGAATTCGCCCTGTTCGACGACTGGGAGGACCGCTATTCGGCGGTGATCGATCTGGGCAAGGCCATGCCGCCTCTGCCCGAAGCCGCGAAGACCGAAGCCGCCAGAGTGCGCGGCTGCGCGAGTCAGGTGTGGCTGGTCATGGGCGCGCGGCCCGGTCCGGACGGCGCGCCGCGTCTGAGCATCGAGGGCGACAGCGACGCGCATATCGTGCGCGGGCTGGTGGCGGTGATGCGCGCCCTCTACGAGGGGCTGACTCCCGAAGAGGCCCTGGCCGTGGATCCTCAGGCGGCCTTGCGGCGCCTCGGGCTGGCCGACCATCTCAGCAGCCAGCGGAGCAACGGCGTGAGGGCCATGGCCGAGCGCATCCGCCTTCAGGCCGCCGCTCTGAAGTCCGCCTCCTGACCGGGCTCCCGGCGCAGGCGGATAGGGCGGCGGGCCTCAGAAGGGCGGCGGCGCGCGCCAGATCGTCTCGGCGAGGGCCAAAGCGGAATCAAGCGTCAACCCGATCTGTACGGCGACAAGACGAATTAAAAACCGTTCCATGTTTTTCTCTTTATGAGACATAATGAACTGTTAATTTGTTCTGTCATGGAACTTTTAACCGGTCAATAACTATCTATGTAAACTTTCGTATGCAGACTGTTTTTTCTTGCCCCAATTTCGCCCCCCTGATGTAATGTTCGCGACATCGGGAAGAGGCCCCGATCCCGCCGCGACGCGCCTTCGCGCGCAGCGGTCCAGACAAGCGGGTGGAGCAGTGTGGCGGGCGTCGTCGGATCTCGAGGCTGAACGCGGCGGAGCCCGCGGAGGACGGTCATGACGGCTGCGTCTTCAGGCGCCGGATTGCGCCGCATTTCGGCTTTCGAATTCGTCCGTCGTCTGCGGCGGGCGCTGGAGAGGCGCGAAGGCCGCTTCGCCTGGTTCCTCGGAGCGGGCTGCTCGACGGGGTCGGGCGTGCCGGACGCCGCCGCCGCCGTGCGGCTCTGGCTGCGCGAGCTCAAGCATCTGGAGACCGGATCGGGCGAAGGCGTCGAGGACTGGGCCTCCGAACGCTTCTACGGCTTCGATCCGGCCGATCCCGCCGCCGTCTACGGCAAGGTTCTGGACGACCTCTTCCACACCGAACAGGACCGCGCCCGCGAGATCGAACGGCTGGCGGCCCTCGGCGAGCCCGGCTTCGCCTACGCCACCCTCGCGCAGCTCATGACCCACGAGGTCTGGGGCGAGGCCTGCAACTTCGCCCTCACGGCCAATTTCGACGATCTCGCCGCCGACGCCCTCTATCTGTATGGCGCGCGCAAGCCCCGCGTGCTGACCCATGAATCCTTCGGGCCCCGGATGCGGCTGTCCAGTCTGCGCCCGACGGTGGTCAAGCTGGCGGGAGACGCCCATCTCGGGGCGGGGCTGGACGCCAATCGCCTGCGCTTCGCGCCCGATCTGCGCGAGCGGGTGGGGGCGACCCTCGCCGACCGGACTCTGGTCTTCCTCGGCTATGGCGGACGCGACTCCGCGGTGGCCGACCTCCTGCGCGGCCTGCCCGAAGGCGCCCCGAGCGGCGGCGTCTACTGGGTCAACGCCGCGCCGCCGGGCGAGGCTCTGGCGGAATGGCTCGCCGAGCGCAAGGCGCTCTGGGTGGCGCAGGGCGATTTCGAGGAATGGGCCTGGCTGGTCCGGCGCGAATTCGACCTGCCCGAGCCCAGACCCCTGCGGCTCGAAGCGGCCCTGCGCGCCTACGCCCGCCAGAACGCCGAGCTCGCCGACCGCGAGGAGCTGCGCCGCAAGGTGGCCGAGGGCGAAGCCGCCGCCGCCCGGGCGGTCGCGCCTGCGCCGCCTCCGCCGCCCGCGCCGCCGCCTGCGCCCTCCGCCGAGGGGGGAGAGGACGCCGGAGCGGGGCCGCGTCTGATCGCGCCCGCCACGCGCTTCCGGCCCGCCATGCGCCCCGACCCCGAGATCGGCGAGGCGCCGCCTCCGGAGCCTCGCGCGCCTGCGCCGCCTCCGCCGCCTGCGCCGCCCGAGGAGCCGCTCTTCGCCTTTCCGCCCGAGGAGGGCCTGTCTGCGGAGGAAGAGGAGGCCGCCGAGCTGGCGCGTCTGAATCTGCCGCCTTCTCCGCGCCGTCTGCTGGCGCGCGAAGCCGCGCTGGAGGGCGAACGCCGCTTTCAGGAGGCTCTGCGCGCCCATCCGCGCGACGCGGGGCTGATGGCCCGTTACGCCGAATTCCTCGCGGTGGGCCGCCGCGACGACAACGCCGCCGAACATTACTTCAACCGCGCCCTCGACGCCGATCCCAACGACGCCGATTCCCTGCGCCTCTTCGCGGAGTTCCTCTGGCGGCGGCGGGGCGACCGGACGCGCGCCGAAGATTGCTTCCGTCTGGCGCTCAACGCGGATCTCTCCTCTCCGGAGACGCTCTGCGCCTATGGCGAATTCCTCGCGGAGGCCCAGGGCGCGCTCGACGCCGCCGAGGACTGCTTCCGCCTCGCCCGCGAGATAGATCCGCGCCGGGCGGACACGCTCCGGCGTTCGGCGGCCTTCCTCGCGCTGCGGCGCGGAGAGGAGGAGGCCGCGCTGTCTCTGCTCCGGCTGGCGGCGGGGACGGGGGATCCGGCGTCTCTGGTCGCTCTGGCGCGTCATCTGGCCGAGCGGCGCGGCGACGTGGAGGGCGCCGACCGCGCCTTGCTGGAGGCTCTGGACGCGGCGCCTCAGGATCCGGCGGTCTGGCGGGCGCGGGGCGAGTTCCTGTCCGCCCGGCGCGGCGACGCCGACGGCGCCCGCGCGGCCTTCGAGCGCTCCGCCGGACTGGATCCGCGCGATCCGGCGGCCCAGATCGCCTGGGGGCGCTTCCTGCGGACGCAAGGCGCGCTCGACGCCGCCGAGGAGCGTCTGTCCCGGGCCGTGGCTCAGGATCCCGGCGCGCCCGAGGCCCTGACCGCCCTCGCCGAATTCCAGGAGGAGGCGCGCGGCGATCTCGACGGCGCCGAAGATCTCTATCGCCGGGCCGCCCGCAGCGCCCCCCGCGACGGGCTCGCCCGCGCGGGCTACGCCGATTTCCTCGCCCGCGCCCGCAACGCCCTCGACGCCGCCGAGGCGGGCTTCCGCAAGGCTTTGGCGGTCGATCCGCAGAATCTGGCGGCTCAGCGCCTCTACGGCGCCTTCCTCGCCCAGAGGCGCGGCGAATGGAGCCGGGGTCTGGAGATCCTGCGCGCCGCCGCCGCCGCCGCTCCGGGCGACGCCGCCGTGCAACGCGATCTGGCGCGGGCTCTGGCTCTGGTCCCCGCCGAGAAGGAGGCCGCCCGCGCGGCTTTCGAGGCGGCTCTGGCGCTCGCGCCTTTCGACGCGCGTCTGGCGGCTTCGGCGGCGGCCTTCCATGCGGCTTCGGGCGACCGCTCGGCCGCCGAGGCGCTCTATCGTCGGGCTCTGGAGGGCGACGGGCTCGAATCGGGGATCTTCGCCGAGGCCGCCGCCGCCTTCTTCGCCCAGGGGCGCCGCGCCGACGGGCTGCGCACGCTGGATCGGGGCTTCGAGGCCATGGCCGTGGGGCCGGAGGGCGGGCGTCGGCGTCCGGCTTCGGCGATGCTGGCGCTCTGGCATCTGCGCTACGCCTTCGACGCGCCGCGACGGGGGGAGGCGCTGAAGGCTTCTCTGGCGCTGATCCGCACGGGGGCGCGTCTGGAGGCGGGCTTCCTCGACGCGGCTCTGGCTCAGGCGCTGTCGGGCGGCCATCCCGAGCCCGAGACCCTGCGCGCGCTGGCGCGGGCGGCGGAGGGCGATCCGCCGCCGCCGGGCCTGCTCTCCGCCGGATTGTGACCGCGCTCGCGGATCTTCTGGCGGGAGGCGCCGTTCCGGCCGACGCGGCCATGGCCACGGCGGCTGTCTCCCTGGGGCTGAAGCCGGGGGAATCGCCGGAGCTCTGGGCTTTCGACCATCCTGAGGAATCCTCGGCGATTCACCGCGCCCATCGGGCGGCGGGGGCGCGGATCCTCCTCACCCAGAGCTTCGGAGCCAATCGCTGGCGTCTGGCGCCCTTCGGCGCGGAGGATCGCCTCGCGCAGATCAACCGCGCGGCGGCGGCGCGCGCCCGGGCTGCGGCGGGGGAGGGCGCGCTCGTGGCGGGCTGCCTCGGGCCGAGCGGAGTCTTCGCGCTCTCCGCCGATTGGGAGGCGGGCTTCTTCGCGCAGGGCCGCGCCTTGCTGGAGGGCGGCGCCGATCTGCTCTGGGCGGAGACTCTGGGGGATCTGGCGGAATGGCGGGCGGCGGCTTCGGCGGCGGCGCGTCTGGGGGCGCCGTTCTGCTGCAGCTTGAGCTTCGAGGCTCCGGGCGGCCTGACGCGGAACGGCGTCTCGCCGGAGGAATTCGTCCGCGCGGCCATGAGCCTCCCCGAGCCGCCTGCGGCTCTGGGGGTCAATTGCGGCGGAGGGCCCGCGCAGGTTCTGGAGAGTCTCGGGCGTCTGGCCCGGACGGCGCCTCGGGCGATCCTGATCGCCAAGCCCTCGGCGGGGCTTCCGCGACGCGAAGGCGAGTCCTGGGTCTACGACTGGACTCCGGAGGCGGCGGGGCTCTGGGCCCGGGAGGCCCGGCGGCTCGGGGCGCGGATCCTCGGCGGCTGCTGCGGAACCGGGGCGGCGCATCTGGCGGCCATGGGCGCGGCGATCCGGGAGGCTTAGGGCGCGGCGGCCACCAGCTTGATCTCGCCGCGGGCTTCGGCGGCGAAGGGGCCCTCCAGCAGCGTCACCGAGATGGGGGCGCCCTCCCAGTCGCGTTTGCCGAAGGCCATGGCCTGGGCCCGCAGGATCATGTCGTCCCCTTCGCGCGAGACCTCGACCGGACCCACCACCAGAGAAGGCGGCCCGGCGAAGATCGCCTCGGGCGCCTCGAAGGAGCCCGATTCCGCAAGCCGGATCTCCAGGCTGCGCCGGATTCCCTCGCCGATCAGCTTCGCCTCGCCGAGCGCCACGCCGGCCGCCTCGCCGTCGGGCGGCACGAGGGTTTCGGCTTCGGCGATGCGGCGGCTCTCCTCGGTGGAGGCCGGTTCGCCGGTCAGGCTGCGCCGGACCTCCAGATCCAGCGGCGTGCAGATGTCGCGGCAGACGCCGAAATAGATCTGCACGTCCAGATCCACCGGCTTCGTCGGATCTTCGGGCGTCACCCGGATCGGCAGGGCGAGATGCGAATCATAGCCCCAGAATTCGGCGCCCGCGCTCTCCAGCTTTCTGGGACGCGGCCAGAGCACTTCGGCGCTCTTCAGATTGGTCGAGCCCGACCAGTCGAATTCCGGCGCCACCCCCGTCGAGCCCGGGGCCCGCCAGTAGGTCTTCCAGCCCTCCTTGAGCTCGATGTCCAGAGCGGCGCGCAATTCGGTCGCGTTTCTGGCCTCGCCTTCGAGCAGCCGCACCCGCGCCACATCCGCCTCGACCCAGCCTCCGGCGAGGGCGGCGCCTCCAGGCGCGGAGGTCGTGAGCAGCAGGGCGGCGAGCGCGGAGCGGGCGAAGGTCATGGGCGGAGATCCTTGCGGAGAGGCTGAAGCGCGGGCTTCCGGAAATTCCCCGGAGGCCCGCGCCCCGGCGCATGCAGCCGCACCATAAGCCCCCGAATCGTTCACGCGGGCTTCAAATTCAGCGGAGCGGGGATTTCCGGCGGCCTCTGTCGCATCCGCGCCGCGCCCCCTTGCCCCCTGAGGACGAATCCGTTAGCTCTCGTGCGGCGCGACGCCGGGCGGCCCATGGCCCCGGCGTTTTTGTTTTTGCGGGCGCGAGAGGGAGATTGATATGACGCGATATGTGTTCGTCACCGGCGGCGTGGTGTCCTCTCTCGGCAAGGGTCTGGCGGCTGCGGCTCTGGGGGCGCTGCTTCAGGCGCGGGGCTACCGGGTGCGGCTGCGCAAGCTCGACCCCTATCTGAACGTCGATCCGGGCACCATGAGCCCCCATGAGCACGGCGAGGTCTTCGTCACCGACGACGGCGCCGAGACCGACCTCGATCTGGGCCATTACGAGCGCTTCACGGGCGTCGCGGCGCGCCGCACGGATTCCATCTCGGCGGGGCGCGTCTATCAGAACGTGCTCGACAAGGAGCGTCAGGGCGCCTACCTCGGCAAGACGATCCAGGTGATCCCCCACGTCACCGACGAGATCAAGGCCTTCCTCTCCATCGGCGGCGAGGAGGTGGACTTCATGCTCTGCGAGATCGGCGGCACGGTCGGCGACATCGAGGGGCTGCCCTTCTACGAGGCCATCCGGCAATTCGCCAACGAGCAGCCGCGCGGACGCTGCGTCTTCATGCATCTGACGCTGCTGCCCTGGCTGGCGGCCTCCGGCGAGCTCAAGACCAAGCCCACCCAGCACAGCGTGAAGGAGCTGCGGGCCATCGGCCTGCGCCCCGACGTGCTCGTCTGCCGCTCCGAGGTGCCGATCCCCGAGCGCGAGCGCGAGAAGATCGCCCTGTTCTGCGACGTCCGCCCCGACAGCGTGATCCCCGCCTACGACCTCGCGAGCATCTACGAGGCGCCTCTGGCCTATCACGAGGCGGGCCTCGACCGGGCCGTCCTCGACGCCTTCCAGATCGACCTCGCGCCCGAGCCCGACCTCTCGCGCTGGCGCGACGTCAACGACCGCCTGAGCAATCCCGACGGCGAGGTGCGCATCGCGGTGGTCGGCAAATACATGCAGCTCGAAGACGCCTACAAATCGCTCAAGGAGGCGCTGACCCATGGCGGCCTCCCGCATCGGGTGAAGGTGCGGGCCGAATGGCTCGACGCCGAGGTCTTCGAGCGCGAGGGCGCGGCGGCCCATCTGGCGGGTTTTCACGGCGTGCTGGTGCCCGGCGGCTTCGGCGAGCGCGGGACGGAAGGCAAGGTCGCGGCCGCCCGTTTCGCCCGCGAGCGCAAGATTCCCTATCTCGGGATCTGCCTCGGGATGCAGATGGCGGTCGTCGAGGCGGCGCGCAATCTGGCGGGCGTCGAGAAGGCGGGCTCCGAGGAGTTCGAGAGCGGCAAGGGCCCCGACCGCTTCGAACATGTGATCTATCACATGAAGGAATGGGCTCAGGGCAACGAGCTCGTCACCCGCGAGCGCGACGGCGCCAAGGGCGGCACCCTGCGGCTCGGGGCCTATCCGGCGGTGCTGGAGGAGGGGTCTCTCCTCGCCGGGATCTACGGCAGGACGCGCATCTCCGAGCGCCACCGCCACCGTTATGAAGTGGACGTGGCCTATCGGTCGCGTCTGGAATCGGCGGGGATGAAGTTCTCGGGCATGTCGCCGGACGGGGCCTTGCCTGAGACCGTGGAGATCCCCGATCATCCGTGGTTCGTGGGCGTGCAGTTCCATCCGGAGCTGAAGTCGCGTCCCTTCGCGCCGCATCCGCTGTTCTCCAGCTTCGTGAAGGCGGCTCTGGAGCAATCGCGGCTCGTCTGAGCCCATCCCGCAAGGAGGCCCCGCGCATGAGCTTCGATCCCGCCGATCTTCCCCCCGCTCCGGAGCTTGCGGCCATGCAGCGGCTGGCCGAGCGCCTCGCCGAGGCGGCGGGCGCGGCGATCCTCCCTTCTTTCCGCGCCGAGGCGCTGGAGGTGGAGGACAAGCGCCTGCGCGGCGTCTTCGATCCGGTCACCGAGGCCGACAAGGCGGGCGAGCGCGCCATCCGCGCGATCCTCGAAGCCGAGCGCCCCGAGGATTCCATCTGGGGCGAGGAATACGGCCGCCGCGAAGGGACCAGCGGCTACGAATGGATCCTCGATCCCATCGACGGCACGCGAGCCTTCATCTGCGGGCTGGCGCATTGGGGGATTCTCGTCGGGCTTTACTGGAAGGGGCGTCCGGTGGCGGGAGTGCTCGGTCAGCCCTGGCTCGGCGAGATCTTTTCGGCGCGTCTGGGCGGCGGGGCTCTGCTCACGCGGGGCGGCGAGTCGCGCGCCTTGCGGACCCGGCCTTGCGGCGCCCTGAGCGACGCCGTGATGTTCACCACCGATCCCCGGATCTTCGATTCCGTCTCCGGAGAGCGCGCCGCCTATGACGCGCTCGAACGCTCCGTGCGTCTGGCGCGCTACGGCGCCGATTGCTACGGCTACGCCATGCTGGCGGCGGGTCGGGCGGATCTCGTCGTGGAGAGCGGGCTCTCGACCTATGACGTGGCGGCGCTGATTCCCCTCGTGCGGGAGGCGGGCGGCGTCGTCACCGACTGGCGCGGCGGCGACTGCGCCCAGGGCGGACGCGTGATCGCCGCCGGAGACGCCCGGCTGCACGCCCTCGCCATGGCCGGACTCTCGCGGCTGGATTTCTAGAGCCTCTCCCGCGCGGGTCGGGCTGAATCGCCTCGGACTTCAGCCGGGGGCGGCGAGGGCGCGCACGCTTTCATTGTCGAGGATCTCGAAACGCTGGAAGCGCGCGGGCTTGAGCCGCTCCTCCGCGACGGCTCGCTCGAGAATCCCCAGGGCCTCGACGGGCTCGGAATAGCGCAGGCCCGGCAGCTCGCGCCGGTCCAGATCGTAGAGCCACCATTGCAGCTTCAGGAAGCGCGCCACGGTCTCTTCGTCGAAGCGCATCCGGATGAGCCTGGCCGGAGTTCCGCCCACCACCGCATAGGGCGGGACGTCGGCGGCGACCACCGCCCCCGCGGCCACCACGGCGCCGTCGCCGATGGCCACTCCCCGCCGGACATAGGCGCCATGGCCGATCCAGACGTCATGTCCGATCCGGGTGCGCTTGTGGTTGCTCTCGAAGCGTTCGGGGCCGAGGAGCTGGGCGTAGCCCGGCGCGTTCCGGAAAACCCCGAGATCGCCGAAGGCGAAGCCATGGGTGCTCATCCAGTCGGTGGGATGCTCCGGCGGCCCGATGGTCACGCGATGGGCCAGAGAACAGAACCGCCCGATGTCGGCGCTGTAGATCAGCGTCTCGGCGTTGCCGTAGCTGAAGGCGCCGATGCGGTTCGAGCCGCGGAAGATCGTGTTGCGCAGAGAGGCGGGGCGCTCGAAGACCAGCTTGCCCTTGCTCATCCAGAGCGGTCTTTCGCGCTCGGGCAGATCGAGCACGCTCAGGACTTCGGGGGAGGTCTCGGGGGCGGACATCGGGGCTCCTGCTGGAAGAGGCGAGGGCGGGAAACGCCCACAGACATCGTCCGTAAAGCCTTGGACATAAGATGGAACGCGCAGCCTGCAACCGCTTGCGGCCTGCGCTCTCGGTCAGGCGGCGCGGCGGGAGGTCGCAGAACCCGCCTCCGGAGGGCGGGGGCGCAGAAGAAACGGAGGGAGAAGGCCCCCGGATCGCGCGGATGGAGCGCAGGAGTCCGGAGGCCGTCTTCAGAGCGCAGGGGCGCGGCTCAGGCGGCCTTGCTCTTCTTGTTCTTGCCGAGTCCGCGCTCGTTGAGCAGCTCGGCGATCTGCACGGCGTTGAGCGCCGCGCCCTTGAGCAGGTTGTCCGAGACGCACCAGAACATCAGGCCGTTGTCGACGGTCGGGTCGATGCGGATGCGGCTGACGTAGGTGGCGTAATCGCCCGCCGCCTCGACCGGCGTGGCGTAGCCGCCCGCCTCGCGCTTGTCGACGACCAGGATGCCCGGCGCCTCTTCGAGAACCTCGCGGGCCTCGTCGTCGGTGATGGGATGCTCGAACTCGACCGAAACCGCCTCGGAATGGCCCACGAAGACCGGAACCCGCACGCAGGTCGCCACCAGATCGATGGAAGGATCGAGAATCTTGCGGGTCTCCGCCGTCATCTTCCATTCTTCCTTGGTGAATCCGTCCTTCATGAAGACGTCGATGTGGGGGATGACGTTGAAGGCGATCTGCTTGGAGAACTTCGTCGGCTCGACGTCCTTGCCGGGGACGTATTTGGCCTTGGTCTGGTCCCAGAGCTCCTCCATGGCCTCCTTGCCCGCGCCCGAGACCGACTGATAGGTCGAGACGACCACGCGCCTGATGGTGGCGCGGTCATGCAGGGGCTTGAGCGCCACGACCAGCTGAGCCGTCGAGCAATTGGGATTGGCGATGATGTTGCGCTTGAAGGCCAGCTCCACGGCGTCGGGATTGACCTCCGGCACGATCAGCGGGACGTCGGGCTCGTAGCGGTAATAGGAGGAGTTGTCGATCACGAGGCAGCCCGCCGCCGCGATCTTCGGGCCGTAGTCCTTGGCCACGCCCGAGCCCGCCGACATGAGGGCGATGTCCCAGCCGGAGAAGTCGAATTCGTCGATGTCCTGGATTTTCAGCGTCTTGTCGCCGAAGCTGACTTCCGTGCCTTTCGAGCGGCGGGAGGCGAGCACCGCGATCTCGTCGATCGGGAATTCGCGCTCGGACAGAACGTTCAGCATCTCGCGGCCCACATTGCCGGTGGCGCCCACGACGGCGACTCGATAACCCATCTCCTCAGACTCCTGATCAGGGGGATTGCGACGCTTTTTCTACAGGAGCGCCTCCCGCAAGGGAACCGGAATCCTCCGCTTCGTCCGGAGGCTCCCGCGCCGGAAGGTCGCAAGCCCGCCCGCAGAGGCCGCTTGTCTTCCCCGCGTCATGGCGTAGAAGTAGAGGAGCATGGGCGAGCCTTGTTCCGGCTCTCTCCGCTTTCAGGATTCCAGACATGTTCACTCCGGCCTCCAGGGGCCGCGCAAGCGTCGACACGGTCACGCTTGGCGTGGGTCTCGCCATTTGCGCCTCGCTGCTTTTCGCGGGGCAAGACAGCATCTCCAAGCATCTGGCCGACAATTACGCGCCGGAGTTCTTTCTGGCGATCCGCTTCTGGGCCTTCGCGGGCTTCGCGCTGGTCTTCGCGGCCTGGCGGGCGCCGGGAGGAATCCGAGGGGCCCTGAAGGCGCCGCGCTCCATCGGGCTGCAGATGGCGCGCGGCGTGTTGATCATCACCGAGATCTGGATCTTCACCTACGCCCTGACCTACATCCAGCTCGCCGACCTCATGGCGATCTTCTCCTCCAGCCCGCTGCTGACGACCGCTCTGGCGGCGATCTTCCTGGGCGAACAGGTGGGCTGGCGGCGCTGGCTGGCGGTGGGCGCGGCGGTGCTGGGGGTGGCGATCATCCTGCAGCCGGGGGCGGGGATCTTCGGATTCGGCGCCTTGCTGGGTCTGCTCTCGGCCTTCCTCTATTCCTGCTACACGCTGCTGACCCGCATGACGGGCCGCACGGATTCCATCGAAAGCTCGCTGCTGTATTTCGCTCTGGTGGGGGCGGTGGCGATGACTCCGGCGGGACTGTCGGTCTGGGGCGATCAGAACGTCGCGCCGATGGACTGGTTCTGGATCTTCGTGCTCTGCTGCACGGGGATCGGGGCGCATTGGGCGCTGACGAAAGCTCTGAGCTGGGCGCCCGCCTCCACCTTGCAGCCTTTCTCCTACATCGGCGTGGCGGGGAGCATCCTCGTGGCGGTGGCGGTGCTCGGCGAGCGGCTGGAGGCCACGACCCTCCTCGGCGTGACGCTGATCGTGGCGGCGGGGCTCTACGCGCTCCATCGCGAGCGGATCCGCGCCAGAGAGGCGAGGGCTGCGGCTCTGGCCGCCGGAGAGGCGGGGCGGCCCGTCTGAATCCGCGGGAGGCTTGACGGGGATCCTCGTCCGGATTATAAAATGATCATCATTCATTTTATTGAAGCGAGATGATCCGATGAGCGATCCCTTCGCCGATCCCCCTTCCGCAGGCTCCGGCGCCTGGAAGGCTCCCGCTTCCGCGCGTCCAGCCGGGCCGGGCTTCTGGCGCTCGCGGGCGGCGCGCTTCCTGATGCTCGGCCTGATCACGCTTCTGCTCGGGGCGCCCTTGCTGATGGTGGGGCTGATCGGCTCGGAGCGGGAATATCTCCATCGCCAGACCTCCCGCGAGATCGGGGCGGTCTGGGGCGGCGAACAGACGCTGATCGGCCCGGCTCTGGCGATCCCCTTCGACCAGAGGGAGCGGCGCAGCGTCGGTTCGGGCGAGGATCGCCGCACGGAGATCGTCACGACGCGCCGCATCGCCGTCTTCCTGCCGCGCGAGCTGGCGGTCGCAGGCGAGACCGAAGCGGAGATCCGTCGTCGGGGCATCTATGAAACGCCGGTCTATGCGGCCCGGGCGGCGCTCTCGGGCGAATTCGACGCCGCCCCCTGGGAGGGCTTCTTCGACGAGGACCAGACTCCGCTCTGGGACCGGGCCTTCGTCTCCATCCAGATCTCCGATCCGCGCGCCTTCCGCGAAAACATGAGCCTGGATTGGGGCGGACGCAGCCTCAAGCTTCTGCCCGGCGCCTCCCTGAGCGGCGCCGCCGGACTTCATGCGCCGGTGGGCGATCCCCGGGAGGGCGGCGCGAAGCGCTTCTCGACGGAGCTGGCCTTCAACGGCAGCGGCTCTCTGTTCTTCGCGCCGCTCGGCGAGACCAGCCGCGTGACGCTCAAGGGCGACTGGCCGCATCCGGGCTTCGGGGGCGCCTTCCTGCCCGTCGAGCGCGAGGTCTCGCCGACGGGCTTCACGGCTTCATGGAGCGTGCCCTATGTGGCGCGCAGCCTGCCGCAGAGCTTCGTCGAGGGCGAGACCGCGAGCCTCAATTCCTACGGCGCGGAGCGCGCTTCGGCTTTCGGGCTGACCTTCGCCCAGCCCGCCAGCCCCTATCAGCAGGTGGAGCGGGCGCTGAAATACGGTCTGCTCTTCGTCGCCATGACCCTCGTGACGGTCTTCCTCATCGAGACCCAGGGGCGGCGTCCGGCCCATGCGGTGCAATATCTGCTGATCGGGCTGGCGCAATGCGTGTTCTTCCTGCTGCTGCTGGCCTTCTCGGAGCACATGGGCTTCGCCGTCGCCTACGGGATCGCGGCGGCGGCGACCATCGGACTGATCACGCTCTACGTCTTCGCGGGGCTGAAGCTCGGGCGGGCGGGCTGGACGGTCTTCGGCCTGCTGACGGTGATCTACGCCTTCCTCTACCTGCTGCTGCGCAATCAGGACTACGCCCTGCTGATCGGCGCGGTGGCGGCCTTCGCGGCTCTGGCGGGGACCATGTGGACGACGCGCGACGTCGACTGGCGCGCCGCCGCCGTCGAGTGAACGAAAAAGCCCCGCGCGAGCGGGGCTTTCCATGTCTTCCGACGCCTTCCGGCGAGGCCCGGATCAGGCCTTGGCGATCTCGCCGTCGATCCACTGCTTGAGCGCGCCCTTGGGGGCGGCGCCGACCTTGGTCGAGACGAGCTGACCCTTGTTGAAGATCATCAGCGTCGGGATGCCGCGCACGCCGTATTTCGTCGCGAGGGCCTGATTGTCGTCCACGTTGAGCTTGGCGATGGTGACCTTGCCCGCGAGATCCTCGGCGATCTCTTCGAGCGCCGGAGCGATCTGGCGGCAGGGGCCGCACCATTCGGCCCAGAAATCCACGACGACGGGGCCGTCGCTGTTGAGCACGCTGGTTTCGAAATTCTCGTTGGTGACGGTGACGGTCGCCATGGGTCTGACCTCGCGCAGGGCCGCGCCGGAGCGCGCCGCAGGAGATGAATGTTGCGCAAGAGGTAGGCTCTCGCGGGGCGGCGGTCAAGGTTGCGCCCTAAAAGACCCAGCCGCCCAGCGCCACCAGTCCGCCCCCCAGAGCCGCCGCCGCCAGCCATTCCAGCACGGGGCGTCGGGGCGGAGGGGGCTTGGCCGGAGGCTCCGCCGCCTCGCGGGCGAAGCGCTCGGCGATCTCCGGCAGGCGCGGCCCGAGCAGCGAGAGCGCCCGCAGGGTCCCCGCGAGATCCCGCGCCACGGCGGGCGGCGAAAACTGTTCGCGCATCCAGGTCTCGGCGACGGGCTGGGCGGCCTGCCACATGTTCATGTGCGGATCGAAGCTGCGGGCCACGCCCTCGACCATGATCATGGTCTTTTGCAGCAGGATCAGCTGCGGCTGGGTCTCCATGCCGAATTGCTGCGTGACCTCGAAGAGCTGGTTGAGCAGCCGCCCCATGGAGATGTTTTCGGCGCCCAGCCCGAAGATGGGCTCGCCCACCGCCCGCAGAGCTTGGGCGAAGGCGCCGAGGTCGGCGTCCTCGGAGATGTAGCCCGCTTCGCGATGGACCCGCGCCGCGCGGTGATAATCGCGCTTCAGGAAGGAGATGAGGATCTCGGCGTAGAAGCGGCGGGTCATCTGGTCGAGCCGCCCCATGATGCCGAAATCCAGCGCCACCAGCCGCCCTTGCGGATCCACGCGCAGATTGCCCTGATGCATGTCGGCGTGGAAGAAGCCGTCATGCAGGGCCTGCCGCAGGAAGCTCTGGATGGTGGTTTCGGCCAGATGGGCCATGTCCACGCCCCGAGCCCGCAGAGCCGCCAGATCGCGCGCCGGAGTCCCCTCGATCCACTCCATGGTCAGCACGCGCCGGGAGGTGCGGCTCCAGTGGATCGCCGGAGCCCGCATCTTGCCCTGGGCGGCGGCGTTCTCGGCGAATTCCGAGGCCGAAGCCGCCTCGATGCGCAGATCCAGTTCGAGGCGGGTGGTCTCGTCGAAATTGGCCACCGCCGCCACGGGCCGCAGCCGCCGCGAGTCGGGCGAAACGCGCTCCAGCCAGCGGGCGCCGAAATAGAAGGCGTCGATGTCGCGGCGGAAGAGGGCCTCGATTCCGGGACGCAGCACCTTCACCGCGACGGGGCGTCCGTCGGGGAGGCGCGCCTTGTGCACCTGCGCGATGGAGGCCGCCGCCAGAGCCGGGCCGAATTCTGAAAAGATCTCGTCGATGGGACGCCCGAACTCGGCTTCGATCACCGCTACGGCTTCTTCCTGCGGGAAGGGCGGCAGGTTGTCCTGCAGCGGCGCGAGGGAGGCGGCGGTCTCGGGGCCGACGATGTCCGGCCGCGTGGCGAGCATCTGGCCGAACTTGATCGCCGGAGGCCCCAGCGAGGTCAGCGCCCGCACGAGCGGCGCCTCCTCGGGATTCCCCTTCGGGCCGAAAGGCTGCGTCGCCTTCAGCGCGAGATCGGCGGCCTTGCGGCGCTTGCCCCGGAGCCCCGCCTCGTCGAGGACGGGGCCGAAGGCCTCGGCCCGCGCCATGGCTCCGAGGATCTGCAACAGCCGCCAGGCGTGGCGAGGCGCCGAAAGCCAGCTCACAAACGCCAGCCTCCATGGAGCGCCACCACTCCGGCGGACATGTCCATCCACTCGACGCGGGAGAATCCGGCGGCTTCGATCATCCGGGCGAAGCGGCGGCGATCGGGGAACTTGCGGATGCTCTCGACGAGATATTGATAGGAATCCCGGTCGCCCGTCACGACTTCGCCGATGCGGGGAATGACGTTGAAGCTGTACCAGTCGTAGACCTTGTCGAAGACCGGCGTCTCGACGGGCGAGAATTCGAGGCAGAAGAAGCGTCCGCCGGGCTTGAGCACGCGGTAGGCCTCGGAGAGCGCCTGCTCGATGCGCGTGACGTTGCGGATGCCGAAGGAGATCGTATAGGCGTCGAAGCTTCTGTCCGGGAAGGGGAGGGCCATGGCGTCGCCGCAGACCCAGGCCAGTCCCTCGCGGTGTTGCGCTTCGGCGCGGCGGCGGCCTTCCTCGAGCATGCCTGCGGTCATGTCGCAGACGGTGGCCGAGGCGCCGCCCTCCTTGCCCTTGAGGCGGTCGAGGAAGCGGAAGGAGATGTCTCCGGTTCCGCCCGCGACGTCGAGCAGCTTCATGCCGGGGCGCGGCGCGAGCTTGTGGATGAGGGTGTTCTTCCAGATCCGGTGGACGCCGCCGGACATGAAGTCGTTCATGAGGTCGTAGCGCCGGGCCACGCTCTCGAAGACTTCCCGCACGAGAGGCGCCTTTTCGGCTTCGGGCACCTCGCGATAGCCGAAGCTCGCGGTGGCTTCGGATTGCGGGCCAGATTGCGGGTTGGATTGCGTTTCAGACTTGGGGGTCATGACGGCTCCTCCGGGCTTTGGAGCCCTCCCTTAGCCTATACGGAGGGCTTCGCCCAGAGGGCGCGGCGACGCGCCCGACAGACGAAGAACCCGGGCGCGGCGACGCGCCCGAAAACCAGGGAGCCCGGGCGCGGCGACGCGCCCGACAGACAAGCAGGCCGGGCGCGGCGATGCGTTCGATCAAAAGGGGGCCGCGCTCCTCAGGTTTTCTTCGCCGGATGCTCGACCGGTCCGCCCTGTTTCTTCCAGTCTCCGAAGCCGTTCTTCAGATGGGCGGCCTCGAAGCCCATGTCCTGAAGGGTCGCGGCCGAAAGCGCCGAGCGCCAGCCGCCCGCGCAATGCAGGATGAAGCGTCGGTCCTCGCCGAAGATCGGCTTGAAATAGGGGCTTTCCGGATCCACCCAGAACTCCAGCATCCCGCGCGGACAATGGAAGCTGCCCGGAATATGGCCCTCGCGCTCGCGCTCGCGCGGGTCGCGCAGATCCACGAAGAGCGTCTTCGGATCCGCCAGCAGAGCCACCGCCTCCGGCGTGTCGATCTCCTCGATGCGGGCCTTGGCCGCCGCCACCATCTGCGCCACGCCCGTCTTCAACGGCTTCATGCGGAATCTCCCTTTCAGATCTTCAGGAACGAGGTCGCCCTCACGCCGGAGCCGTCGCCGCGCCGCGTCCGGCCCGGGCGCTCCGCGATTTCTTCGGCCTGCGTCCGGACGGCGGCGGCGGAGGAGGAGCCTCGGGCGCAGGCTCCGGAGCGGGCGCTTCGGGCTGCTCCTCGAGCGCGCCGCCGATCCGCCGCAGCAGGGCCCGCAGCCGCGCCGGAGGCGTCGGCTTGGGCAGATGCCGGACGCCCATCCGCGCCGCCTCCGCGATCACGCCCGGCGAGCGGTCGGCGGTGGCGAGGATGGCGGGAATCTCCACGCCCGCCGCCGCCCGCAGCGCCGCCACGGCCTTGAGGCCGGTGTCCTCGCCGTCGAGGTGGTAATCCGCGAGGATCACGTCCGGCGCCATGCCCAGATCGCTCAGCGCCTCCAGGGCCTCGGCGGTGGAGCCCACCGCCAGAACGTCCATGCTCCAGGTGGCGAGCAGCGCCGTGAGCGCATGGCGAATGTCGGCGTCGTTCTCGACCACCAGCGCGATCAGGCCGTCTTCGCGGCCTTCGGGCTCGGCGCCCTCCGGAGCCTCCAGCAGCGGCGGCGCGGGGGGCGCGGCCTCGACCAGCGGGACCGAGACCGAAAACACCGAGCCCTCGCCCGGCGTCGAGCGCACCGCCAGAGGATGCCCCAGCAGCCGCGCCGCCCGCTCGACGATGGCCAGCCCGAGCCCTGCGCCGCGTTCTCCGGCGGCGGCGGAATCCTCGATGCGGCGGAACTCCTCGAAGATGGTCTTCAGATGCTCGGGCGCGACGCCCACGCCGCTGTCCCAGACCTCGATGCGCAGCTCTCCGCCCCGGCGCCGGCAGCCGACCACCACGCCGCCCTCGCGGGTGTAGCGGATGGCGTTGGAGACCAGATTCTGCACGATCCGCCGCAATTGCCCCGGATCGCTCATCACCATGGCGGCGGAGGGCCGCACCTTCAGCTTGAGCCCCCGCGCCAGAGCCAGCGCGCGGAATTCGTTCTCCAGCGGCGTGAGGATCGCCGCGATGGACATCGGGCGCGGTTCGGCCTCCACGGCGCGGGCGTCGAGCTTGGAGATGTCCAGCAGCGCCCCGAGCAGATGCTCCACCGAGCGCAGGGCGCTGTCGAGCCGCCGCACCAGGCCTTCCTGAGCGGGCGGAAGCCGCGCCTCCGACAGCGAGGCGATGAAGAGACGCGCCGCGTTCAGAGGCTGGAGCAGATCGTGGCTCGCGGCCGCGAGGAAGCGCGTCTTGGAGAGATTGGCCAGTTCGGCGGCCTCCTTGGCCTTCAGGATCTCCTGAGCCAGAAGGGCGCGCTCCTCGATCTCGCGCAGCAGCGCCGCGTTGAGCTGCGAGAGCTCCGCGGTGCGCTCGCTGACGCGATGCTCCAGGGTCTCGTTGGCGAGGGCCAGTTCGCGGGCGCCCTCGCGTTCGGCGGTGACGTCGGTGAAGCTGAGGACGAAGCCTCCGTCCGGCGACTGGCGGCATTCGGCGATGAGCGCGCGTCCGGCGCGATGGGTCAGCTCCACCGTCAGCGGCGGCGAGGAGCCCCGCGAACGCACCCATTGCATCAGTTCGAGCGCGGGCTTGCGCGAGGAGATCAGCCCCTGATCCCCGATATGGCCGATGATCCGCAGGAAGCTCGCGCCGCGCTTGAGCAGATCGAAGGGCAGATCCAGCAATTCGCGGTAACGGTCGTTCCAGGCCGCCAGACGGTCGGAGGAGTCGAAGACGCAGACGCCCTGATTCAGCTGGTCCAGCGTGGCGCGCACGAGCCGCGCCTGTTCGTCGAGCCGCTTGTCCCGCTCCAGCCTCTCCCAGCGGACCATGTCGGTGATGTCGGTCTGGATCACGGCGAGGCCGCCGCGCGGCGTGCGCTGCTCCGAGATCTGGATCCAGCGGTCGCCGCGCAATTCCTGGATGTAGGAGGCGTGGTGGCGCTCATGGCGGTCGAGCGCCCGCTCGACCCAATGTTCGGGCGTGTCGCCGCGGTTGAAGGCCAGACGCCCCGAGCGCGCCAGAAGCCCGGCGTAGGCCGCGAAGCTCAGGCCCTGCGCGATCTGATGGGCGATCTCGGGCGCCATGACCCGGAACCAGCGGTTGCACATCACCAGGCGGTCGTCGGCGTCGAAGAGCGCGAAGCCCTCGCGCAGGGATTCCACGGCGCCTTGCAGATTGGCGCGGGCGCGGTCGGCCTCCTCCTTGGCCTCGGCGAGGTCGGCGAGGGTCGCCTGGAGGTCCAGGGTGCGGGCGCGCACCTGGCTTTCGAGAGCTATGGCGGTCTGGAAGAGCGAATAGGCGCCCCCCGAGAATTCGGTCGAGCGTTCGGCCCGGCCGATCAGGGCGGCGTTGATCTTGCGCAGCCGCGCGTTCTCCTCGCGCAGGGCGCGGATCTCCTCGCGCCGCGCGTCGGGTTCAGAAGTCATGCCTCGCCTCGTCCGGCCGCTCCGCGGCCTCCTTTCGTCCGCCCTCCAGCCTTCCGAAGCGCGGTTCGGGTTCGGAGAAGGAGATGGCGGTGAAGGTCTGGTTCGCATGCACCGAGCCGAGCTGCTCGCCATAGGTGTTGAAGCCCACCACCCCGAAGCGCCGCAGCACGTCGGAGATGCGGCCGCTCTGCTGGGTCTGCTCGGCCTCGATCCGGCGCAGCACGCAGTCGAAGGCGAGGACGCCCCTGCGGCGGCGCTCGTCGATGGCGGAGAGCCTGCGCTCCAGCTGTTCGGCCATGGGCAGGCCATGGGCCATGGTCAGCACCAGGCCTTCGTCGATGGCGCAGTAGAACTTCAGATGGCGCCCTTCGAGCACCCTCTGCACGGCCCTCACGTGATGGGCGCCCCCCACCCGCACCACCAGAGGATGCGCCGCGAAGACGAAAGGCGAAAGATCCTGAGGCGCCACCCCCACCACGCGGGCGTATTCCTCGGCGGCGGGGACGGCGTTCAGCTCATGGACGATCCGGCGTTCCGGATCGGCCTCGGTGACCACGAACTTGACGTCGGTGGGCTCCAGATGGTCGAACTGGATTCCCTCCACGTCGAGATCGGTCTCGACCACGCAGATCAGCCCCGCCTCGGCGTGGACGCGCCCTCCCGCCAGAAGCCAGGTGCGTCCGAAGCTCATGCCGTCGGCGGCGGCGCCGCCGTAGAGCGGCGTCGTCCCGAGCGCGGCCCCCGCCACCGAGACGAAGGCCTCCACCTGGGTCGACAGCCCGTCCACCAGACAGAGCCCGAAGCGGCGGCGGCCTCCCGAGGGCGGCGGCGCGGCGTAGGGCGCCAGTTCGCGCCGCAACAGGGCCTCGCCCTCGCGCAGGGTGAAGTCCAGAAGCGGGATGAGCCGGCTGGCCGCCAGCCGGAAGCGCCGGGCGTCGAAGGCCACGGCCACGATGCCGCCTTCCGAATAGCCCTGGGGCCCGATCTCTCCCGCCGTGGTGCATCCGAAGATCGGCGGCGCCCCCGGCAGACGACGCGCCGCCTCGGCCACCGCGTGGAAGTCATGATGCGAGGAGGCGAAGAGCAGCACGAAGGCCGCCTCGAACCCCGAGGTCGGCCCGATGGAGCGCCAGATCTCCGCCAGAGCCTGTTCGGGATGCGGATTCTCCGAGGACGCCGAACGCAGGGCGCTGCGCCGTCCGCCGAGGCGCGCGGCGGCGCCCGCGCGCGTCCAGTCTCCTCCTCCGGCCCCGAGCCCGGCCCCGAGTCCGAGCCTGCCTCCGGCCCTGACGCGGGCGCGCAGGGCGGTCATGGCGCGATCCTCCCCGCGGGGCGGCGGGCGCGAAGGCTCCTGGCGAATCCTGCGGACGCGCCGCCGGGCTCCGGCGAGCGCTCGGTCGTCGACTGCGCCTTCATCGGCTTTCCTCCCTGAAGCTCCGGAACTCCGCCCGGACGCCGTCCTCATGATTTTGGATATGGGGCCTTCTGGCAAGAGCTTTGGCGCGAATCGGCGCGAGAAGGGCGGAAGCCGCCAGGAAGACCTATCCGGAAGGAGGCGTCCCGTCTTGGGATCAACTTCCCGTTCACACTGAAGCGCTAGGCTTCGTCAGGACGGCGAGGGAGGCCCTGGGGACCAGATGAGCGGCGGAACGGTCTATCAACGTGCGGCGAAACGCCATGCCGTGCTCATCGAGCATCTCGTCGGCGAGGCCACCGAGGGTTTTCTCCTCGTGCCCATCGGCGTGGCGCTCGAGCAATACATCCACCAGATCGAGCACATCTTCCCGCTGGAGGCCATGGACGGACGCCGCCTCTACATCTCGCTGGGCGGAGTCAAGTTCATCGCCCCCCGCGAGGACGAGGGCGCCGCGCCGATGTCCGCGCCCGCTCCGTCGCGGGAAACCCGCGTCGAGCCGCCGAGGCCCGCCGCCGCCTCCCGTCCGCCCGACGAGAACTCCGCCGCCGCCCGCGAGCTGGTCGAGCGCCAGCGCCGCGAGCGTCAGAAGCGCGTCGCCGACGAGCGCCGCCGCCGCCGCGAGGAGGATCCCGACGCCGCCGCCGCCGCGAGGAGGATCCCGACGCCGCCGCCGCCGTCAACCTGCTGAGCGTCCCCATCGACGCGCCGCTCGAAGAGGTGCAGTCGGCCTACCGGCGCGAGGTCAAGATCTATCACCCCGACCGTCTGCGCGGCTTCGGCGCGCCCGAAGAGGACATCCTGCGCGCCCATGAGCGCCTGACGCTGCTCAACCGCGCCTATCAGGTGCTGGCGGCTCTGGAGGTCGAGGGCGCCGAAGAGGGCGAGGCCTCCGCCGCTCCCTCCTGAGGCTCCGGCGCCTCCGCCCCGCGCAGGGAGGCGCAGGGAAGGGACGCGCATGAAAAGGCCCGGCCTGGGGCCGGGCCTCGTCCTGTCGCGGAAGGGCGGCCGGCCCTTGCGGGAGCTCAGTCGTCCCGATAGACCTTCTCGCGGCGTTCGTGGGCCTCCTGGGCGGCCAGCGAGAGCGTGGCCGTGGGGCGCGCGATCAGCCGACGGATGCCGATGGGCTCGCCGGTGGCTTCGCAATAGCCGTATTCGCCTTCGTCCAGGCGGCGCAGGGCCGAGTCGATCTTGGAGATCAGCTTGCGCTGACGGTCGCGGGTGCGCAGCTCCAGCGCCCGGTCGGTCTCCTCCGAGGCGCGGTCCGTGAGATCCGGCACGTTGTGCGTGTCGCTCTGGAGCGTCTCGACGGTGGACTGGCTCTCCTTGAGGATGTCGCGTTTCCACGCGAGAAGGCGCCGCCGGAAATAGATCTGCTGGCGCGGGTTCATGAAGGGTTCGTCCTCGGAGGGCGAATAGGAATCGTCGATGTCCATCATCTCGTTCATCGCGGTTGTCTGCTCCTCCCGCAGCGAGACGCCGGGCGGAAGCCCGACGAGTCGCCGTTAACATTTTGGCGCCCGCATAACGCATCATGGAGCGGAAGTCATCACCGCTCTCTGAAGCGCCCGTGAAGCGCCGATGACGTTCGCGTGAAAATCCTGATCTTCCGCGACGTTACCTTGTCCCCGCGGCGCCCCGGGCTTCCTCGCCCGGCGGCTCCGGAGGGGCGGGCTGGAGGCAGGGAAAGCAAGGTTCGGGCCGAAGGATCCGGCCTCAATCCTCCTCGGAGAGCGAGAGCTTGGCCTCGTCGAGACAGCGCGACATCTGGGCGCGAATCTCGGTTTCGGACAATCCGGCGCCTTTGGCGTCAAGATCGGCCTTCAGCTTGCGGAACAGGTCGTCGTCGCCCTTCTCGCGCATGTCGGCGAGGATGAGGTCTCCGGCGTAGCTGTCGATCTTCTCCTCGCCGTCGATCCCCAGGGGGCCGGCGGCCCAGCGCGCCAGAAGGCGCGTGCGGCGGGCTTCGGCCTTGAACTGCAGTTCGGCGTCATGGGCGAACTTCGCTTCGAAGGCGTTCCTGCGGTCTTCGAGATTCGTCATGCTTGCGTTCCCCGGTTGAGCCTCCGCCACGAGGGCGGCTGGCGGATTCGCGCTTCCATATACTCTTTTCCGCTCCGGACGCAAACGCATGGGCGTCGATGCGGGATGGACAGCCGCGACGCGGGCGCGTAGCCTGCGCCCGAGGCGAAGGCAAGGCGCTGAAACTCCATGCATATTCTTAGGGATGGGTTTGTGATCTCCAGCTCTTCCGGCCGGATTCGGCCTTTTGCGGCGATCCTGGCGGCCCTGCTGGCCTCCACGACGGCGGGCGGCGGGCTCGCGGCCGGACTGACCGTCGAGGCGAACGCCCGCCGCGCCGACGGCGGCGCGCTCTCGCAGCTGGAGGGCGGCGCGCGTCTGGAGGTCGAGGCGCTGCTGCGCAATCCGGGCCCCGAGGCCGTCCGGCTTCTGGAGGCGCGTCTGGTCCCCGAGGGCCCCGCCGAGGCGACGGGCGCCGAGGCTCCGGGCGCGAAGCCTGCGGGTCGGGGAGCCCTGGGCTGGGGCGCCGAGGGCGCGCTTCTGGCGTCCGGCGAGACCCGGCGTCTGGTCTTCTCGGTGGAGATTCCCCCCGAAGCCGCTCCCGACGCCGAGGTGGCGCTGAATCTGACCGCCCGGGGCCTCGCGGGCGCGGAGGCGGCGGGGCGGGGCTCCGAGCGCGCCGCCTTGCGCGCCGAGACCGCCATGAGGCTGCGTCTGGCGCCGGTGCGTCTGGTTCTGGAGCGGGCCTTGCCGCCCGAGAGTTCGAATCCCCTGATCCACGGCGACGCCCTGCGGGTGATCCTCGGCGCGGAGTTCCCGGCGGGCCGGGCGCGCAACGTGACGCTCGCCGCCGCGATTCCGCCTTCCGCCCGGTCGAGCCAGCCGCCCACCCTGGCCTCGACCATCGGGGCGGATCTGCGCTGCTCGGGCGGCTCTCCGCCGGAGGCCGCGGAGACCGAACTGATCTGGCGTCTGGGAGATTGCCGGCTCGCGCCGGGGGCTTCGGCCTCGGGGCGGCGGGTGGAGCTCTCGGGGCGCTTCGTGCTGCGCGACGCCGATCCCTTCCAGCCTGCGGCGGCCATTGCGGCGCATCGGGCGGGGTTCTTCAGCGCGCGTCTGGAGGCCGAAGGGCGGGTCATGGGCGAATCGAGCGTCACGGCGCAGATGGGCGGGCCGCTGATCGCGGGCGAGCTGCTCGATCCGCCGCCGCCCGAGGCGCGGGTCTACGAGGCGGGCGACGTCTTCACCGCGCGTTACGAGCTGCGCAATCTCGGCGACGCTCCGGTCAACGGGCTGGAGATCTGGGTCCGCCCCGACGCCGCTCTGGACTGCGCCGCCGCCGGGGTGGTTCTGGAGCCGGCGAAGGGCGCGGAATCCGGGCTCGGGCCTTGCGGGGCCTCGGCGGGTCCGTCGAAGGGCGTCCTGCCGCCGGAGGGGCGCCTCGTCGCGGCCCTGACGGCGCGGGTCCGGGCGGAGGCCTCGCTCGACGCGCCCTTGCGGATCGGGCTCGACGCCGCCGCGACGGGCGAATCCGGCAAGCCGCCGCGCATCCGCATCCATAGTCTGGAGATGGCGCCGCGTCCGCCGGGTCCGCCGCGTCTGCGAGTCCTCGACGCCGAGGAGTGGACGGAGGCGGGTCCGGGCTTCTTCTTCGCCCGTCCCGGAGACGGCGCCCTTCTGGAGGCCGCCTTCCAGCCCCCCAGGGGCGTGACGCGCGGGACGCTGGCGCTCAAGGCGCGGCTGATGGACGAAGGCGACGGCGCCTCCGAGCCCCGGGCTCTCGGTCCTGCGCCGCTGCTCATGGGGCGGCCGGAGTTGTCGGCGGAGTCCGTGCTCTGGGAGGAGGAGCCCGTCGCGCCGCCTGCGCCCTTCGCGGCGGAGGGCTGGCGGATCCTGCGGATTCCGCTCGGGGCGCTGCGGACCTCGCCCGAGGCGGAGGCGCCTCTGGTGCGGGCGCGGATTCCCCTCCGGATCGACCCCGCCGACGAGACCGCCCGCGCGGATCGCCTCATCGACCTGAGGCTGGCGCTGATCCCCGGAGATTCCGCGGAATCCGCCTCGGGCGGGATCGAGGCCGAGGAGGGGATCTTCGTCGAACTGCGCGAGCCCTATCTCGCGCTGACCGTCGCGACCGGCGATTCCGACCGCGTGATCCGCGCGGGCGAGAGCGCCGAATTCTCGGGGGATCTCTGCAACCTCGGCGAGGCCGGGGCGCGGGGCGTGGTCATGACGGCGGATTTCGGCCCCGGCTGGACTCCGGAGGGGCCTCAGGGGATCCGTCTGCGGCGCAGCGATTCCGACTGGCCGATCCTGGAGGACGCGCCGGTGCTGCGCGCCGAAACCGGCTATGATCCCGAGAAACGGCGCCTGACCCTGAGGCCGGGCGTCGACTGGACGGGCGATCTCGGGGCGGCGGAATGCCTGCGCCTGAGCTTCCTGCTGACCGCCGCCGGAACCGCCGAGGCCATCGACCGCGCGGCGCTCTTCCGCCTCCAGCCCTACGAGACGGGCGGCGCGGCGCGGCGCTATGATCCTCCTCCGCCGGTGCGCATCGCCCTGAGCGAGGCGCGTCTGGGGCTCGGGCCGGGCGGCGAGAGCCAGGCGGCGCGCGGCGGCGCGCTCATGCTGACGGGAGAATTCCGCGCGCCCGATTCCGGCGGACCCTACGAGATCTCCTGGCGCTGGAGCTCGGCGGCGGGGCTGAGATGGCGCGTCTTCGACGGCACCGGCCGCGTGGCCCTGCCGCCGCAATTCCGTCTGGAGGCGGGGGACCGCCGCGCCTTCCGTCTGGAGAGCCTCGCGCCTTCCGACGCGAAGGCGGGCTGGACCGAGACCCTGGCGATGCACGCCGAAGCGAAGGACGCCTCCGGGAGCTATCCGGCGGCGGCGCGCTGGGCGATCCGGCTGGAGCGCGATTCGGAGGCCGCCGCCGCCCTCACGCCCACCAAGACCATGGCGCTCGACCGCGATTGCGACGGCGAACTGGCCGACGAGACGCCCCAGGACGCCCTTTTCGAGCGCTTCAAGGATCTGCGGGCGGGAGAATGCCTGATCTTCCGGATCCACCTGCGCAACGGCGGCGCGACGCCTCTGGAGGACGTGGTGGTGACCGAGACTCCGCAGCCGGGGCTGCGCTTCGTGCCCGGCTCGGCGACCATCGGCCCCACGGCGGAGGGATTCCTTCTGGAATCGGTCCAGGAGCCGACGCCTCAGGCGCCGCAGATCGTCTGGCGGTTTCAGGGCTCTCTGCCCTCGGGCGCCGAGGCCGAAGCCCGCTACGAGGCCAGGGCCCCCGGCGGGATGTAGGCGGTTTCAGATGGTGACGGCGATCTGCGCGGCGTCGGCCTCGATGAGGCAGCGGATGTTCGCGTCGAATTTCCGCGCCAGCAGATAGGCGAGCCGGCAATTGGAGAGCCGCGGCTCCAGCAGGCTGGGGTCGCCGCCGGTCTCCAGGATCCTGACGGCCTCGGGCATGAGCCGGGCGCGCGGGCCCTCGGCGGAGATCATCAGATTGATCGCCCCCTCCTTGCGCACGCCCACGCGCAGCACGCCGCCGCGCGGCAGGGCCTCGTAGCCGATGAGGATGAAGTTCATCAGCAGCCGGACCAGATCCTTGTCGAGCGTCGCCTCCGAGCCGACCCAATGCAGCACGACGCCGGATTCGGCGAGCAGGCCCTCGGTCAGGCGGCGGGGCTCCTCCAGCGAGACGCTTTCGGCCAGGGAGCTGGCGGCCCCGAAGGCCACGCGCATGAACTGCAGCTTGGCCGAGGCGTGACGGGCGCTCTTGCGCACGAGATCCTGAGCTTCGCGGCGGGTCTCCTCGTCGGGATCGTCGTCGAGCAGCTCCAGCCCGTTGTTGACCGCGCCGATGGGGCTGACCAGATCATGACAGAGGCGCGAACACAACAGGGTCGCCAGGGCGAGATCGGTCATCGGAGTTCCTGAACGCGGTGAATCGGTGTAAGGTCGGGCGCGCGGCTTCCGTAGGGTGCGGCGCGCGCCCATGATAGGCGCCGCAGCATGAAAGGGGAAGGGCGGATGCGACATCTTCTGGAGCCGGGCGCGCTGGTGCGGCATCCGGGCCATCCCGAATGGGGCCTGGGCCAGATCCAGTCGGTCACGGGGGACCGGGCGGCGGCCAATTTCGAACATGCCGGAAAACAGACGCTCGACCTCAGGCGGGTGGAGCTGGAGTTCGTGGAAAGTGACGTTTAAATTTCCGATATGTTCTTGATATGCGCGAACGGATGGGATACGACTTCCTTGTCCCTCGATC
This sequence comes from Neomegalonema sp., assembly GCF_028688855.1. Classification (GTDB taxonomy): domain Bacteria; phylum Pseudomonadota; class Alphaproteobacteria; order Rhodobacterales; family Rhodobacteraceae; genus Neomegalonema. The sequence continues at coordinate 212,250 of NZ_JAQTXI010000005.1, forward strand.
GATGGGGGCGGAGCGCCTCCCCCTCTGCGCTCCGCCCCGCCTTCTCTTCGCCTTGAGGCGTCTCCGGGGACGGGCGCGACATTAAGGCTTTGCATTTGGGAACGGGCCATGTCTCAATCCGCCGCGCAAACTCCGCTCCGCCTCGTCGACAGGGACGTCATGGACAAAGAAAAAGCGTTGGAATCCGCTCTGGCCCAGATCGAGCGCGCCTTCGGCAAGGGCTCGATCATGAAGCTCGGCCAGAAGGGCGCGGTTCTGGAGATCGAAGCCATTCCGACCGGCTCCATCGGCCTCGACATCGCGCTGGGCATCGGCGGGGTGCCCAAGGGGCGCATCATCGAGATCTACGGCCCGGAAAGCTCGGGCAAGACCACCCTCGCGCTGCACATCATCGCCGAAGAGCAGAAACGCGGCGGAATCTGCGCCTTCGTCGACGCCGAACACGCCCTCGACCCCTCCTACGCCCGCAAGCTGGGCGTGGACGTGGCCAATCTGCTCATCGCCCAGCCCGACGCGGGCGAACAGGCCCTGGAGATCGCCGACACCCTCGTGCGTTCGGGCGCGGTGAGCGTGGTGGTGGTCGATTCGGTGGCGGCGCTCGTGCCCAAGGCCGAGCTCGAAGGCGACATGGGCGACGCCCAGATGGGCCTTCAGGCCCGCCTGATGAGCCAGGCCATGCGCAAGCTGACGGCCTCCATCAGCCGTTCGAAATGCACGGTGATCTTCATCAACCAGATCCGCATGAAGATCGGCGTGATGTTCGGCAATCCCGAGACCACCACCGGCGGCCATGCGCTGAAGTTCTACGCCTCGGTGCGCATGGACATCCGCCGCACCGGCGCCATCAAGGACCGCGACCAGACCGTCGGCAACACCACCCGCGTGCGCGTGGTCAAGAACAAGGTCGCGCCGCCTTTCCGCGAAGTGGAATTCGACATCATGTATGGCGAGGGCATTTCGAAGATCGGCGAACTGATCGACCTCGGCGTGAAGGCCGGGATCGTCGAGAAGTCGGGCTCCTGGTTCTCCTACGACGGCCAGCGCATCGGGCAGGGCCGCGAGAACGTGAAGAACTTCCTCAAGGAGAACGCCTCCATCGCCGAGGCCATCGAGGGCAAGCTCCGCCAGTCGCACGGGCTGAGCCTCGCTTCGGTCATCCCTGAGGACGAGCGCCCCGCCGATTCCGACGACGAGGCCTGACCGCCTCTCGCCTGCGCCGCCATGTCAGGATCCCGCCGCCCCGAAGCGAAGCCCGCTTCGGGGCGGTCGCGCATGTGGAGTCTCCGCGAGGGCGCCCGGGGAAGCCCGGAGGAATCGGGGGAGGGGGCCGCGCCGGGGCTCGGGGTTGCGGGTCGGGCGGCGTTTTTCCTCCGAAAAGCGGTTTCCTGTTTCCGGATTGCGCTCTAGGGTCTGTCGGCGTTCAGGGTTCGGGCGCGGGGCGGGACCGCGAGCGGCCGCCTCCCGCAGGGGAGCCGGGCGCCTGTCCCGGATCGCGCTCCGGACCCCGGAGGCCGACGGATCCTGAGGAGGATCCGCGCAATCCGCGCCCGCGTCCGATCTTCTCCGTCCGGAGCGGGTCGGTTTCGGGGCGCTCTCGGGAGGATCCGCCGATGCCCCATCGCTCCGACGTTCCGCTGTCCGAAGCCGCCGCTCTGGTCGCCTTCTGGCGTGCGGCGGGCCGCGAGAAATGGTTCACGAAGGACGAAGCCTTCGACGCCGAATTCCGCACCCGTTTCTGGGATTCCCACATGGCCGCCGCGGCCCGTCGCTGCGACGGCTGGATGCGGACCACGGAAGGCGCTCTGGCGCTGCTTCTGCTGCTGGACCAATATCCGCGCAACAGCTTCCGCGGCACGGCGCACATGTACGCGACCGATCCTCTGGGAGTCGCCTTCGCGCGTCAGGCTCTGGAGGCGGGGCTCGACCGCCAGGCCGAACCCGGATTGCGGCCCTTCTTCTACATGCCCTTCATGCATTCGGAGGCTCTGGCCGATCAGGAGCTCTGCGTGCAGCTCTTCGAGGCTCTGGGCGACGCCTCCCTGCCGCACGCCCTGGAGCATCGCGACGTGGTCGCGCGCTTCGGACGCTTTCCGCATCGCAACGCCATGTTCGGCCGCGAGACCTCCGCGCAGGAGGCCGCCTTCCTCGCCGAGGGGGGCTTCGCGGGCTGAACCTGAAGCGGGAGATCACGGAGCGTCATGGTCTTGCAGCGGGACGCGCGTAAACTGCGCGTCCCGAATCATTTCGGCCAGGGAGGAAAGAACATGGCGAAGATCCTGCTGCTCGCGGGCGACTTCACCGAAGATTACGAAACCATGGTGCCGTTCCAGACCTTGCTCGCCTGCGGCCATACGGTCCACGCCGTCTGTCCGGGCAAGAAGGCGGGCGACAAGGTCTCCACCGCCATCCATGACTTCGAGGGCGACCAGACCTACACCGAGAAGCCCGGCCACAAGTTCACCCTCAACGCCACCTTCGACGAGGCGAAGCCCGAGAGCTACGACGCCCTCGTGATTCCCGGCGGACGCGCGCCGGAATATCTGCGGCTGGATCCGAAGGTTCTGGCGGTGGTGCGTCATTTCTTCGAGACGAACAAACCCGTCGCGTCGGTCTGCCATGGCGCGCAGATTCTCGCGGCGGCGGGCGTGCTGAAGGGCCGGACCTGCTCCGCCTATCCGGCCTGCCGCCCTGATGTGGAGCTATCCGGCGGGAAATACGCCGAGATCGCCGTGGACGACGCCGTGACCGACGGCAATCTGGTCACGGCCCCCGCCTGGCCCGCCCATCCGGCCTGGCTCAAGCAGTTCATGGCGATCCTGCCCGCCTGAATGAAAAAAAGGGCCGCCCTTTCGGGGCGGCCCTCCGCAGGAGCGCGCGGCCTCAGCCGCAGGCGTAGACGCCGCCCGATTTTGTCAGCACGCCGTTGTAATCCTTGAAGATCTGCACGACCTTGGCCGAGGTCTCGTTCTCCTGGGCGATCTCGTCCCAGAAGACCATGGCCGCCCGTTCGATCTGCGCCCAATCCTCGGCGGGCACGGTGGTCAGCTCCAGCTTCTCGCCCTGAGCGCGCAGCTTGGCCTCGCCGCCCCAATACCACTGGTCGCGGTAGTTGTGGCCCGCCTGGACGCAGGTCAGCCAGAGATCCTTGAGGTGCTCGGGCAGATCGGCCCAGCGCTTCTCGTTGACGAACCAGGAGCCGATCCAGGCGCCCGAGATGTTGTTCGTCAGGAAGTATTTCGTCACGTCGGCCCAACCCACGGTGTAGTCTTCGGTGATGCCGGACCAGGCCATGCCGCTGATCTCGCCGGTCTGGGCGGCCACCTGCACGTCCTCATAGGGAATCGAGACCGGAACCACGCCGAATTGCGTCAGGAAGCGCCCGGCGGTCGGGAAGGTGTAGAGCCGCAGGCCCTTCAGATCCGCCACCGAGCGGATCGGCGTGCGGGTGTTGAAGTGGCAGGCGTCCTGACCGGCCGCCGAAAGCCAGACCACGCCGCCCGCCTTGGCGTAGGCGTCGCGCCAGATGTCGGCCAGGCCATATTGGTTGAAGAGCACCGGCACGTCGAGGATGCTCTTGGTGGCGAAGGGGAAATAGCCGCCGAAGATCGAGACCGGAACCGGAGCGGCCATGGAGTCGTCGTCGGAATGCACCGCGTCGATGGTGCCGTTCTGGAGCGCGCGGAAGAGCTCGCCCGTCGGGACCAGCTGGTCGGCGTAATAGAGTTCGATCTCCATCTCGCCCTTGGCCGAGCGGTTGAAGAGGTCGATGGCGGGCTTGGTCACATGGGGCCCGAGCGCCGCTCCGGCGTAGGTCTGGAAGCGCCAGCGGATCGGGGCCTGAGCCAGCACGGCCGGCGCCGCCAGGGCGCTCGCGGCGACGCCGAGTCCGGCGGTCTTGAGGAAATTGCGGCGATTGGCGGTCATGGGGCGGTCCTCCGGAGGTTCAGGAATAGACGTAGCTGGGCAGCCAGGTGGCGATGGGCGGATAGAGCGCGATGATCAGCAGCGTCAGCAGCATGATCGCCACGAAGGGCCAGATGGAGCGGTAGATGTCGGGGAGCGTCACCTCCGGCGGCGCCATGGCCCGCATGAGGAAGAGGTTGTAGCCGAAGGGCGGCGTCACATAGGCCACCTGACAGGTGATGGTGTAGAGCACGCCATACCAGATCAGATCGAAGCCGAGGGCTCCGGCCAGCGGGATGAAGAGCGGCGCCACGATCACCAGCATGGCGGTGTCGTCGAGGAAGATCCCGAGGATCAGGAAGGCGGCCTGCATCATCAGCAGCACCTGCCAGGGCTCCAGCCCCCAGTCGTTGAGGAACAGCCGCTCGACGGACTTCACCGCGCCGAGCCCGTCGAAGACCGCGCCGAAACAGAGCGCCGCCATGATCAGCCACATGAACATGCAGCTGACGCCGAGCGTCTTGCGGGCGGTCTGATGGAGCACGTCCCAGGTCAGGCGCCCCCGGATCAGGGCCACGAAGGTCGAGGCCGCCGCGCCCACCGCCGCGCTCTCCACGAGGCTGGTGACGCCGGTCAGGAAAAGCCCCGTCATCGAGAAGAAGATGACGAAGGGCCAGATCCCCGCCTGAAGCGCATGGAGCTTCTCGGCGCGGGGGATCTTCGCGCGCTCCTCCTCGGGCATGGG
>NZ_JAQTXI010000006.1 GCF_028688855.1 Neomegalonema sp.
GCAGGCGCGCCGCTGGCTGCAAAGCGCCGCCAGCCAGGGCCACGCCCGCGCGCTCGAACGTCTGGAGAGCCTCAGCGCCGCCGGCGCGGCTCCGGCCTCCGCGCCCGAATCCGCCGAGGGGGAGGCTCCGCGTCCCGGCCCCACGGCGGCCCGCGCCGTCGCCCGGGAGGAAGGAGCGGCGCCGCCCTCCATCCTGCGCATCCGCCCCGACGGCCAGGCCGCTCCCGCTCCGGGCGCCGCCGCAGAGGCCGGCCCGAGCCAGGGCGGCGGCATGACCATCCGTCGCGCGGAGGAGACGCCGTCCGGCGCGAGCCCCGCGCCCGATCAGGCGCAGGATGCGCCCCGCGTCCCGACGGCGCCCGTCTCCTCCGACGCGCCGACCAGTCCGAGGATCGCCGCCGCGCCGACCCAGCCCGCCGCGCCCTCGGTCCAGACGACCGCGCCTCGGGCGTCCGGACCCGCCCCCGAGCCCCGGCCCCGGGTCGCGGCCCTGTCTCCTGCGGCGTCTTCTTCCGGCGCGTCGTCTTCCGCCGCTCCGGCGGCCACGCCGCAGGCTCAGGCTCTGGCGGCCTACGAGCGCGCCGATTACGAGGGCGCCTTGCGGCTCTGGGCGCCTCTGGCGGCGGCGGGCGACGCCGAAGCCTCGTTCCGTCTGGGGCGGATGGCCAATCGCGGCGAGGGCGGCGCCCAGGACGTCGAGGCCGCCTGGACGCTCTGGCGCGCGGCCGCCGCCAGAGGCCATCGCGGCGCCATGACGGCCCTGCACAACCTGGCCATCCGGATGGACCCGGCCGATCTCGACCGTCTGGAGAACGCCTTCTCCGCGCAACAGCGAGAAGGGCGCTGACAGGCCGAACGCGGGACGCTATAAGCCTTGGTTCTTGAGCGCGCCCCAGAGGGGCCGAAAGGCCCTTTGCGGGCCGCGAGGGACGAGGTCTGAATGTCGTCGCACCACCAGGGACTCATGGCCGGCAAGCGCGGGCTGGTGATGGGAGTCGCCAACGATAAATCCATCGCCTGGGCCATCTCCAGAGCCTGCGCCGAGCAGGGCGCCGAGCTGGCCTTCACCTATCAGGGCGAGGCGCTGAAGAAGCGCGTCGTCCCGCTGGCGCAGAGCGTGGGGAGCGATTTCGTGCTGCCTTGCGACGTCACGGACGCCGCCAGCCTCGACGCCGTCTTCGAAGAGATCCAGAGGCGCTGGGGCAAGCTCGACTTCGTGCTGCACGCGGTCGCCTTCTCGGACAAGAACGAGCTGAAGGGCCGCTACGTCGAGACCACTTCGGCCAACTTCGACCTGACCATGAACGTGAGCTGCTACAGCTTCACCGCCGTGGCCCAGCGCGCCGAGCCCCTCATGACCGAGGGCGGATCTCTGGTCACCCTGACCTATTACGGCGCCGAACGCGTCATGCCCCATTACAACGTGATGGGCGTGGCCAAGGCCGCCCTCGAAGCCAGCGTGCGCTATCTCGCCATGGACCTCGGGCCCAAGAACATCCGCGTCAACGCCCTGTCGGCGGGCCCGATGAAGACTCTGGCCGCCTCGGGGATCGGCGATTTCCGCTACATCCTCAAATGGAACGAATACAACTCGCCCCTGCGCCGCAACGTCACTCAGGACGACGTGGGCCGTTCGGGCCTCTATCTCCTCAGCGATCTGTCCTCGGGCGTCACCGGCGAGACCCATCACGTCGATTGCGGCTATCACGTCGTGGGCATGAAGGCCGAGGACGCGCCGGACATTTCCGTGCATCGCTCCGAGGTCGAGGCCAAGGCTGAAACGACCTGATGTCGCCCCTCGACGCGCGCCGGATCTCGCTGGAAGAGGCGCGGGAGGCTCAGGCCGACCGCAGCCGCCGCTATGTCGAGCTGGCGCGCGCGCGGCGATTCCTGCCTGAAAAGATCTCGCCCTTCTACCGGCGCAAGCTGGAGGAGGAGTTCGCGGCGCTCGGCTCCTTCGAAGGGCCTCTGGCGCGGGGGGCTCTGGCCTCGGAGGATCGGCTGAACCTCTCGGCGCCTCATGAGATCGCCGATTGGGTGGACGACCGCTCCAACACCCCCGAGGGCGGCGAAGACTCCACCATCCGCAAATACGCCGACCGGGTGCTCTTCACGCCGACCTCGATCTGCGCGGGGCATTGCCTCTACTGCTTCCGTCAGGACATCCTCGCCGAGCGCCACGAACGCGAGGACTACGCCTTCGACGCGCGTCTGGCCCGGCTGGAGGCCCTGCTCGACGCCGATTCCGCCTTGCGCGAGGTGGTGATCTCGGGCGGCGATCCCCTGACCTTGCCCGCGGCGGCCCTGCGGCGGGTTCTGGAGGCGGTGACGGCGCGTCCGGGCCTGCGGGCGCCGCGGGTCCACAGCCGCGCGCCGATCTTCGCGCCCCAGAGCGTGACGCCCGTCAAGGCCGCCGCCCTCGGGGCGGCGCGGGCGCGGCTGGTGCTGCATGTGGTCCATCCCTACGAGATCTGCGGCGAGGTCGAAGCGGGCCTGCGCAGGCTCCAGGCGGAGGGCGTGCGGCTCTACAACCAGTTCCCGCTGTTGCGCGGGGTGAACGATCATCCGCAGGTTCTGGCGCGCATCGTCGAGAAGCTGGACGACCTCGGGGTGCGGACGCTCTCGGTCTTCGTGCCCGAGCCCATCCACGGCTCGGCGGCCTATCGCGTGAGCCTGGCGCGCATCGAAACCATCTGGCGCGAGTTCCGCCAGACGAATCCCTCCTGGATCAGCGCCATACGCCTGGCGCTCGACAGTCCGCTCGGCAAGGCCCAGCTCGAGGATCTCCTGCGCCGCGAAGGCGAATGGGCGATCTTCCGGCGCCTTCAGGGCGAAATCCGCTATCCCGACTTCCCCGCCGCGCTGGATCTGCCGGGAAGTCTGGAGACGCTGCTTTGGAAAGGTTGAGCATGTCCCGATCCGCCGCCCCCCTGAAGCTGGCCATCTTCGACTTCGACGGCACCTTGGTGGACAGCGGCGCCGTGATCGTCTCGAACATGCAGGAGGCCTTCCGCCGCGCCGGTCTGGAGCCTCCGGCGCCTGCGGCCTGCCTGCGGGTGGTGGGGCTGTCGCTCGCCGACGCGGTGGCCGCCATCGAGCCCCATCCGCCCGCCCATCTCGTCGAGACCATCGTCGAGCATTACCGCGCCCGCTTCCAGGAGCGCCGCAAGACCGGCGAAGCCGACACCGGACTCTTCCCCGGCGCCTTCGCCGTGCTGGAGCGGCTGAAGGCTCAGGGCGCGACCATCGCGGCGGCCACGGGCAATTCGCGCCGGGGACTCGAGAGCGTGCTGGACGTCCATGGCCTGCGGCCGCTCTTCAGCGCCAGCCAGACCGCCGACGACGCCCCGAGCAAGCCCGATCCGGGGATGATCCTGAACCTGCTCGCCGAGACGGGATTCGCCGCCGAAGAGGCCGTCATGATCGGAGACACGGTCTTCGACATCGCCATGGCCAAGGCGGTGGCGGGCTGCAAGGCGGTGGGGGTCGCCTGGGGCCATCACGCCGAAGGGGAGCTGCGCGCCGCAGGCGCCGACGCGGTGATCCGCGACTTCTCCGAACTGGATCGGGTCCTCGAGGGGCTGTTCGCTGCGGGGGGCGCGTCATGAGCGGCGGCGTCCTCCGTCCGAAACGCTTCTGGAAGGAGGCCCGCGCCGAAGAGCGGCCCGAGGGCTTCGCCCTGCTGCTCGACGGACGCGAGGCGCGGACTCCGGACAAGAATCTTCTGCTCGCGCCCAACCGCGCCCTCGGCGAGGCCATGGCCGCCGAATGGGGCGCTCAGGGCGAAACGCTCGATTTCGAGACCCTTCCGGTCACGCGGGCGGTGAATCTGGCCATCGACCGCCTGCCCGCCACCCGCGAGGCCGTCATCGACGACGCGGCGGCCTATGGCGGCTCCGACGCCCTGGCCCATCGCACCGAGGAAGGCGAACTCGCCGATCTGGAGCGCGCGGCCTGGGATCCTCTGCTCGCCTGGGCCGCCGAGGCTCTGGGCGCGCCTCTGGAGCCCGTCGGGGGGATCATGCCGAAGGATCAGGCGCCGGAGTCTCTGGCGGCCTTGCGGGCGGCGGTCGCGGCGGTCTCCGACCTCCAGCTGATCGCGCTGCACGAACTGACGACGCTGTCCGGTTCTCTGGTGCTGGCTCTGGCGGTCGCGCGGGGGCGCCTGACGCCGGAGGAGGGATGGCGTCTCGCCATGCTCGGCGAGGAGTGGCAGGCCGCCCGCTGGGGCCGCGACGAAGAGGCCGAAGCCCGCATGGCCCGCCGCAGGGACGCCTTCCTGCGCGCCGCCCGGCTCTGGACTCTGGCGAGCGGAGCCTGAAGCCCGCCGCGAGGGGTTTCCTCCGCTCCTGCTTTATGCCAGGAGCATTGTCCAGCGAAGCCGTTCCGGCTTCGCGTCGTGGAAATGCGACCAGAGCTTCAAGAGCATTTTCCAGCGAGGCCGTTCCGGCTTCGCGTCGCGGAAATGCGACCAGAGCTTCAAGGGCGTTGTCCAGCGCAGCCGTTCCGGCTGCGCGCCGTGAAGACGCCGCCAGACGAAACCCTGGAGCGTTCGAACGATTCAGCAGGATCGGAAAACGCCCGAGGGAGGGCTCAGCCCTTCCTCCGCCCGGAGACGCCAGATGATCCCCACCATCCCGCTCGCCTTCTCCCGTCAGCCCGCCGAAGCGCCGGGTTCGCCGCCTCTGGTGGTGGCGCACGGGCTTTACGGTTCGGCGCGCAACTGGGGCTCGCTGTCGCGGGCCTTCGCCCGCAAGCGCGAGACCATCGCCGTGGATCTGCGCGGCCATGGCGAGAGCCCGCGCGCCTATCCCCTGAGCTATGCGGCCATGGCGGCGGATCTGGGCGCGCTGATCGCCCGCGAAGCCGGAGGCGTCGCGGACGTGCTCGGGCATTCGATGGGCGGCAAGGCGGCCATGACCCTCGCGCTGACCGAACCCCGGAGGGTGCGTCGGCTGATCGTGGGCGACATCGCCCCGAGGCGCTACGAGAACCCCCAGCAGGCCGAATACGCCCGCGCCATGCTGGGGCTGGATCTCGCGAGCCTCCCCCGTCGCAGCGAGGCCGACAAGCTTCTGGCCGAGGCGGCTCCGGAATCCTCGGTGCGGGCCTTCCTGCTGAGCAATCTCGTGGGGACTCAGGCCGAGGGCTGGCGCTGGCGGTCCGACCTGCGCGGTCTGCTGGAGGCCATGCCGCAGATTCTCGGCTGGGAGACGCCTGCGGGCGTCCGGCCCTTCGAAGGCGAGACGCTCATCCTCACCGGCGGCGATTCGGGCTACGTGCGCCCCGAGGACCGCGAAGGGATCCTCGCGCTGTTTCCGCGCGCGCGCTTCCAGAGCCTTCCGGGAGCGGGCCACTGGCTGCACGCCGACAAGCCGACCGAATTCCGCGAGGCGGTCGAGGCCTTCCTGACCTGACCGGGCCTCAGCCCTCCACGATTCCGATGACGAGGCCGTCCCAGCCCTTCACGCCGACCGTCTGAAGGCCGGTCGCGGTGAGGCGGGTCTCTTTGGCGAGGGCCTCGAAGAATCGCCGCGTGCCCTGCGTGGCCGTGCTGGGATGGTCGGGATCGAGCACGGCGCCGCGCCGCACGACGTTGTCGCAGACCACCAGCCCGCCGGGACGCGTCAGCCGGATCGCCCAGTCGAGATATTCGGCGTTGGATTCCTTGTCGGCGTCGATGAAGACGAAATCGAAGGCTTCATGGCCCGCCAGTTTCGGCAGGCTCTCCAGGGCGGGGCCGACGTGGATCTCGACGAGATCCGCCACGCCCGCCGCTTCGAGGTTCTTCTGCGCGATCTCGGCGTGGCGGGCCTGGAACTCCAGACTGACGAGCCTGCCCCCCGGCGGCAGGGCGCGCGCCATCCAGATGGCGCTGTAGCCGCCGAGCGTCCCGATCTCGAGGATCCGCCGCGCGCCGATCAGCCGCGCGAGGATGTGCAGCAGCTTGCCCTGATTGGGCGCGACGTCGATGCCGGGCAGTCCGGCGGCGGCGTTGGCGGCGAGGGCGGCCTCCAGCGCGGGGTCGGAATCGGGCAGGGCGGCGCTCATGTAGCCGTCCACGGCCCGCCAGAGTTCGGGGGAGGTCTCGGTCATTCTAGTTCTCCTCGCGGTCGTCGAGCCAGGGCAGGGGCGTCACGGGGGCGCCCTCCTCCAGAAGCTCGCGGGTCTCCTCGGGGGTGGCCTTGCCGCGGATGGGCCTGTCTTCGCGCAGGCCCCGGTGCATCTCCAGAGCCTGACGCGCGAAGCCCTGGCCCACGTCCTCGGTTTCGGCCTCGATGCGGCGGCGCAGATGGCGCATGTGCTCGCGGATCTGGCGGCGCAGGCGGATGGCGTCCTCGAGCGGGCCTTCTCCGGCGAAGGCGGCCTCGGGGGGAGCGGCGAGGGCGGCCTCCGCGGGCGCGCCCTCCGCGAGGGCCGGGGCGGGGGCGCCGCCCCGCGCGAGGGCCGGCGCCATGATCGCCTTCTCCACCTGCGTCGAGCCGCAGACGGGGCAGGAGACGAGGCCCCGGTCCTTCTGGTCGTCATAGGCGGCGCTGTCGGCGAACCAGCCTTCGAATTCATGCGCCCCGCCTTCGGGGGTCCCGCCGCAGCGCAGACGGTAATGAATCATGTCCCGGCCTCCTCGCGAGGTCTCCGGGAGAGGTCTCCGGCGCCGTCTTCGAGGCGTCGTTGCTTTCCCGCAAGCTCCATGGTCAAACAGACCGAGCATAAGGCGCGATCCTGATCCGGGAAACGCTTTTCCGAGCAGGCGGAGGATGAAGGACTTGGCGACGCGGTTCGGAGACATCGGCCGGCTGCGGCCCGCCTTCGGCGTGGCGGCGGCGGTCGGGGCGGGCTTCGCCTCCGGACGCGGCTGGTGGATTCCCGCCCTGCTGGCGACGGCGGCCGCGGCGGGGCTGTTCTGGCGGGCGATCCGGCGCGAGCGCAGGAGGGCGCGGCGGGAGTCGCGTCCGGCGACGGGCGCCGCGAGTCTCCGGCCCGCTCCGGGGCGCGATCCCGCCGAGGCCTTCGCCGCCGCCACCCGGCTCTTCGACGAAGCGCCGCGCGCCATGCTGCTCGTCGATTCCGAAGGCGGCGTGGCCTACGCCAACCTCGCGGCCCGCACGCTGCTGGAGCGCGATCCGGCGGGCCGCCCCCTGACCGCCAGCCTGCGCGATCCGGCCTTGCACGAGGCTCTGGCGGCCGCCTTTCCCCGCGCCGAGATCGACATCGCGCGTCATGGCCCGGCCGCGCGGCTGATCCAGGCCTGGGTGCGGCCCGTTCCGGTGGGCGCGGCCTCTCCGCCGCCGCCCGCGCCGCGGCTCAAGGCGCTGGTGGTGATGGAGGACGTCACCGCCGCCCGCCGCGAAGCCGAGATCCGCACCGAATTCGTCGCCAACGTCAGCCATGAGCTGAAGACGCCTCTGGCCGCCATCCAGGGCCTCGCCGAGACGCTCCAGGGCTCGGCCCGCGAAGACCCCGAGGCTCAGGCGCGCTTCCTGCGGCTCATCGCCGCCCAGACGGGCCGCATGACGCGCCTCGTCGAGGATCTGCTCTCGCTGCGGCGGATCGAGACCGACGAGCATGTCCCGCCGCGCGGCGTCGAGGATCTGGGCGCGATTCTCGACGAGGCGCTGTCGGTGGTGCGGCCTCTGGCCGAGGAGCGGGGAATCCGCATCGAGGCCGACGATTTCTCCGGCTTCCCGCCGATCTACGGGGATCGCGACCAATTGGCGCAACTTTTCGTCAATCTTCTGGACAACGCGGTGAAATACGGCGGCAAGCCCGGCGGACCGCCGGTGCGGCTCAAGGCTCTGGGCCTGCGCGAGGGGACTCCGCGTCTGGTCGGAGCGGCGATCCAGGATCGCGGTCCGGGCTTCGAGGATCACGAACGCGCCCGCCTCACCGAAAGGTTCTATCGGGTCAGCGCGGCCTCCAGCAAGGCGAAGGGCGGGACGGGGCTGGGCCTCGCCATCGTCAAGCACATCGTCAACCGCCATCGCGGGGCGCTGGAGATCGACGGCGCGCCGGGCAAGGGCGCGCGCTTCGCGGTCTGGCTGCCCATGGCGCCCGCCGGAGCCGCCGGAGCCGCCGGAGCCGCCCTCGGCGCGGAGGCCCGGAGCGGGGCGTGAAGGCGGGGGCGCCGGACCATGACGGTCCTGTCACAAAACCATCGCAAAGCGCGCGGTAGGAGGAGCGCGGGTCCGAGGCCCCACCCGCCTCGCAGGAATTTTGGAGCATCCCCATGCTGCGCACCCGTACGGCGATCCTTCCCGCCGCCCTGATGGCCGCCGCCGTCGCGCTCGTCGCCGGAGAGGCCGCCGCGCGCGACCAGATCCGCATCGTCGGCTCCTCCACCGTGTTTCCGTTCACCACCGCCGTGGCCGAGCAGTTCGGCAAGATCACCGGCCGTCCGACCCCGGTGGTCGAGTCGACCGGTTCGGGCGGCGGCCTGAAGCTGTTCTGCGGCGGCGTCGGCGCCGACTTCCCCGACGTGGCCAACTCCTCGCGCCGCATCAAGGCCTCGGAGCTCGAGACCTGCGCCGCCAACGGCGTCGTCAGCATCCGCGAGATCATGGTCGGCTATGACGGCGTCGTCATCGCCAACGCCGTCTCCGGCCCGGACTTCAACCTTTCGCTGCAGGACCTGTATCTCGCCGTCGGCAAGAACCGTCCCGACGGAACGCCGAACCCGGCCAAGGCCTGGAACGAAGTGAACCCGGCCCTGCCGGCCGCGCGCATCGAGGTCCTCGGTCCCCCGCCGACCTCCGGCACCCGCGACAGCTTCGCCGAGCTGGGCCTCGAGCCGGGCTGCCACGCCGCCGGCGGCAAGGAAGCCTGCATGGAGATCCGTGAGGACGGCGTCTGGATCGACGCCGGCGAGAACGACAACGTGATCGTCCAGAAGCTTTCGGCCAATCCGGGCGCCGTGGGCGTCTTCGGCTTCTCCTACCTCGAGGAGAACGGCGACAAGGTGAAGGGCGCGACCATCTCCGGCGTGGCGCCTTCGGCCGAAGCCATCTCCGGCGGCCAGTATCCTCTGGCGCGTTCGCTCTACATCTACGTGAAGGGCGAGCACATCGGCGCGGTCCCGGGCCTCGACGAGTTCGTGCAGGAATACCTCTCCGACTCCGCTTCGGGCGAAGAGGGCTACCTCGCCGACAAGGGCCTGATCGCCCTGCCCGCCGAGCAGCTGGCCGCCCAGCGCGCCGCCGTCGGCGCGGGCAAGGCCCTGACGGCCGCCGATCTGCAGCACTGAAGCTTCGACTTCGCCGGAGGCGCGTCTGCGGACGCGCCTCCGGTTTTTGCGGCTTTAGGGGCCAGGGGGATACATGTTCGGCCTGATGGCGTTGATTCTGGCGGTCCTGACGATCGCCGCCTATGTTCTGGGGCGGCGGCGCGCGACTGCGGCGGCGGGAGGGGATCTCTCCGTTCTGCATTCCCGGCCCGTCTATCATGGCGCCTATGCGGCGCTTCTGACCTTTCTGGCGGCTTTCGCCGCGGCTGCGGTCGCGGCGCTGGTCATGCGCTGGTTCATGGACGGCTCGCTGAATTCGCTGATCTCCGATCTGGCTCCGAGCCTTTCCTCCATCGAGCGCGATCTGGTGCGCTCGGACGCGGCGGCCATTTCGGTCGGGGGCTTTCCCTCGCGGGTGGACGAGCTGCGCCGGGCGGTCGCCGAGCGTCACGGGACTCTGGCGGGGCTTTCGGCCTTCCTGATTCCGGGGCTTTCGATCGCGGCGGGCCTTGCGGCGCTCTGGACGGCGCTCCGGCGCGTGAACGCGGATTTCCGCGCGCGCAACCTCTCCGAGCGGATCGTGATGGGCGTGCTCATCGCGGCCGCGGTGGTGGCGATCCTGACGACGGTCGGCATCCTGACCTCGCTGATCGGCGAGACGGCGCGGTTCTTCAGCCAGATCCCGGTCCACAAGTTCCTCTTCGGCTCGACCTGGTCGCCTCTGTCGGGCGTCTTCGAGGGTCGCCTCGATCAGGAGCGCGTCGGCGCGCTGCCGCTCTTCGCGGGCACGCTGCTCATCACCTTCATCGCGATGCTGGTGGCCCTGCCCATCGGCCTCTTCGCGGCGATCTATCTGGCGGAATACGCCTCGCCGCGCATGCGCTCGATGGTCAAGCCGATCCTCGAGATCCTCGCGGGCGTGCCGACGGTGGTCTACGGCTTCTTCGCCGCCATCACCGTGGCGCCGATCATCCGCGGCCTCGGCGAGACGCTCGGGCTTTCGGTGGCCTCGGAGAGCGCCCTGGGCGCGGGTCTGGTCATGGGCGTCATGATCATCCCCTTCATCTCCTCGCTTTCGGACGACGTGATCACGGCGGTGCCTCAGGCGCTGCGCGACGGCTCGCTGGGCCTCGGCTCCACCCACGCCGAGACCATCAGGAAGGTGGTCCTGCCTGCGGCTCTGCCGGGTCTGGTCTCTGCGGCGCTTCTGGGCTTCGCCCGCGCCATCGGCGAGACCATGATCGTGGTGATGGCCGCCGGACAGGGCGCCAACTTCACCTTCAATCCGCTGGAGGCCGTGACCACCGTGACGGTTCAGATCGTCATGCTGATCACCGGCGACACCGAAGCCTCGACCGCCGCCGGCCCCGCCTTCGCGCTCGGCTTCACGCTCTTCGTGGTGACGCTCGGCTTCAACATCGTGGCTCAGCGCCTCGTGCGCAAATACCGCGAAGCCTATGACTGACCAGCCGAGCCTCGGCGCGCCGGGATCTCCCGCGCGCGCCTCCTTCCAGCCTTCCGCCGGAGATTCCGCGATGACCGTCGTCGCCTCCCCTGACCTTCCTGCGGGTTCCGCCGAAGCGGGCCGTTCGGCCTCCCTGAGCCCGCACATGACCGAGGCGGCCGCGCGTCGCCTGCGCTCCCGCCGCGCCGCCGACCTGCGTCTGCGCATCTACGGGCTCGCGGCCATCGGCTTCGCCGCTCTGGCTCTGGTCGCGCTGCTCTGGTCGACCTTCGGCAAGGCGGGCGCCGCCATGACCGCCCATTCGGTGGTCATGTCCGCGAGCCTGCCCGCCGCCCAGATCGACCCTCAGGGGCTCGGCACGCCCGAGGCCCTGCGCCGGGGCGACTACCAGGGCGTCGTGCGCAATGCGATGCAGGCCGAATTCCCCGGCGTGACCGACCGCGCCGGACGCCGCGAACTGGCGGCCCTGCTCAGCAGCGGCGCGCCGGACGATCTGCGCGAGCAGGTCGTCGCGGGCGACCTGGCGCTTGACCAGCCGGTCCGGCTGAAGCTCCTCGCCTCGGACGACGCCGACCTCTATTTCAAGGGCTATTACGGTCGCCTGACCGATCTTCCGGCGGCGGGCGTGGCCCGCGTCGCGGAGGCGGAGGGCGTCTTCTGGCTGACCCTGCCCAATGACGAGGCCGCTCCGGTTCTGGCGGCGCTCGACGCCGACCTGCGCGCCCAGGCGACCACCCTGCGGGCTCAGGCCGAGGCGCAGCAGCGCGGCGTGACCCATCATGAAGGCCTGGCCGCCGGTCTGGCCGGAGCTCAGGCCGAAGCCAACCGCGCCAGCCTCGACGGCTTCGCGGCCCGCCGCGACGAGCTTCTGGCTCAGGCCGCGGCCCTCGAGGCCCAGGCCGACGCGCCGGGCGCTTCGGGGATCCTCAATCCGCAGATCCCGAGCTTCCTCTTCCGCACCGGCGAGAGCTGGGCGCGCGTCGCCGAGGCCGGGCCTCAGGGCCTGCGTCTGGAGCCTCTGACGGGCGTGGCGGCGGGCGATTCCGCCCAGGGCGCCTGGGGCCTGTACGAGACGGGCCGTCCTTCGGCGGGCCGCCGCGTGAGCGACCGCCAGATCGCCATGCTCGAAACCCTGGAGACGCGCGGCGAAGTCGAGAGCGGCTTCAACTGGCGCTTCTTCACCTCCAGCGACAGCCGCGAGGCCGAGCTCGCGGGCGTCAAGGGCGCGATCATCGGCAGCTTCTGGACGCTGCTCGTGACCTTCCTCTTCGCCTTCCCGATCGGCGTCTCGGCGGCGATCTACCTCGAGGAGTTCGCGCCGAAGAACCGCCTGACGAACTTCATCGAGGTGAACATCAACAACCTCGCGGCTGTTCCCTCGATCGTCTTCGGCCTTCTGGGCCTGAGCGTCTTCCTGAACTTCCTCGGCATGCCGCGTTCGGCGCCTCTGGTGGGCGGCCTGGTGCTGGGTCTGATGACCCTGCCGGTGGTGATCATCGCCTCGCGCGCCGCGATCCGGGCGGTTCCGCCCTCGATCCGCGACGGCGCCCTGGGCCTCGGGGCCTCGCGGATGCAGGCGACCTTCCATCACGTGCTTCCGCTGGCGATGCCGGGCATCATGACGGGCGCGATCATCGGCATGGCCCAGGCCCTCGGCGAGACCGCGCCGCTGATCATGATCGGCATGGTGGCCTTCATCGTGGACACCCCGACGGGCGTGACCTCTCCGGCGACGGTGCTGCCGGTGCAGATCTTCCGCTGGGCCGACTTCCCCGAGCGCGCCTTCGAGTTCCGCACGGCTGCGGCCATCGTGACGCTGCTGGGCTTCCTGATCATCATGAACGCCGCGGCCGTTCTGGTCCGCCGCCGCTTCGAACGCCGCTGGTGAGAGTGAGAACCATGACCCTGACGATGGAAAACCCCGCCGCCCAGGCCGCCCCCCGCAACGACCTGAAGTTCGCCTGCCGCGGCGTGAACGTCCATTACGGCGACGCCCACGCGATCAAGGACCTCGCCATCGACATCGAGGACCGCCTGGTCACCGCCTTCATCGGGCCTTCGGGCTGCGGCAAGTCGACCTTCCTGCGCTGCCTCAACCGCATGAACGACACCATCTCCATCTGCCGCGTGACGGGAGACCTCAAGCTCGACGGCGAGGACATCTACGCGCCGCGCGTCGATCCGGTGCAGCTGCGCGCCCGGGTGGGCATGGTCTTCCAGAAGCCCAATCCCTTCCCGAAGTCGATCTACGACAACGTGGCCTACGGCCCGCGCATCCACGGCCTGACCTCCAGCCGCGAGGAGCTGGACGCCCTGGTCGAATCCAGCCTGACCAAGGCCGGTCTCTGGGGCGAGGTGAAGGATCGTCTGGACAAGCCCGGCACCGGTCTTTCCGGCGGCCAGCAGCAGCGCCTGTGCATCGCCCGCGCCATCGCGACGAAGCCCGAGGTCCTGCTCATGGACGAGCCCTGTTCGGCGCTCGACCCCATCGCCACCGACCGCATCGAGCAGCTGATCGGCGATCTGCGCAGCCAGTTCTGCATCGTCATCGTGACCCACTCGATGCAGCAGGCGGCGCGCGTCAGCCAGAAGACGGCCTTCTTCCACCTCGGCCACCTGGTGGAGTACGGCGACACCGCCGACATCTTCAACAAGCCGCGCGACAAGCGCACCGAAGATTACATCAACGGCCGGTTCGGCTGACGGGGAGGAATCCATGATCGGAACCGATGCGGAGATCCGCAAGCTCTCCAACGCCATCGCCGAGATGGGCGGAGTCGCGGAGGCCAACCTCTCGCGGGCTCTGGACGCGCTGAGCAGGCGCGACGCGGCCCTCGCCGCCGAGGTGATCCTCGACGACAAGCGCCTCGACCGCATGGAGAAGCAGGTCGACGAACAGGCCGTGCGCATCCTCATGATGCGCCAGCCCATGGCCCGCGACCTGCGCGCGGTGATCTCGGGGCTGAAGATCGCCTCCACGCTGGAGCGCGTGGGCGACATGGCCAAGAACACCGCCAAGCGCGCCCAGATCCTCGCCGAGGGTCCGGCCCACCGCTCCATCGGGCCGGTGGTGCGCATGGGGCGCCAGAGCCTCCAGCAGCTGACCCAGGCCCTCGACGCCTACGCCAACGGCGACCTCGAGCTGGCCCGCCAGGTCTGGCGCCGCGACGTCGAGGTGGACGAGCTCTACAACAGCGTCTTCCGCGAGCTCCTGACCTACATGATGGAGGATCCCCGGACCATCGGCGCCTGCGCGCAGCTGATGTTCGTGGCCAAGAACATCGAGCGCATCGGCGACCACGCGACCTTCATCGCCGAGATGACCAGCTACGTCGTCTCCGCCGAGGCTCCGCCGCCCGCCGACGAACGCCCCAAGGCGCCGCTCGAGGCCGGCTTCGACGAACCCGAGGATTCCGCTCCGGCTTCCGGCGCGGCGCCCTCCGTCGGCTCGAACGCGGGATGAGCATCCGCATCCTTGTCGCGGAGGACGAGGAGAGCCTCGCGGCGATCCTCGACTACAACCTCCGCAAGGAAGGCTATGAGGTCGAACTGGCGGAGGACGGCGAATTCGCCCTCCTGCGCCTGCTGGAGGAGCCGCCGGACCTTCTGGTCCTCGACTGGATGCTGCCGAACCTCTCGGGCGTGGAGATCTGCCGCCGCGCCCGGGCCCGACCCGAGACCCGCGAGACGCCCATCGTCATGCTCACCGCCCGCGACGCCGAAGAGGATCGCGTGCGGGGGCTCGACGCCGGGGCCGACGACTACATCGCCAAGCCCTTCTCCGTGACCGAATTCCTGGCGCGGGTGCGGGCGGTGCTGCGGCGGTCCAATCCGCAGGCCATGGCCGACGTGCTGCGCTTCGCCGACCTCACGCTGGACCGCGTGACCCATCGGGCGCGGCGCGGCGAACGGGACCTCAAGCTCGGCCCCACGGAGTTCCGGCTTCTGGAGGCGCTGATGCGTCGTCCGGGGCGGGTCTTCAGCCGCGAGCGGCTGTTGTCGCTGGTCTGGGGCGCCGAGACCGAGATCGAGGCCCGCACGGTGGACGTCCATATCGGGCGTCTGCGCAAGGCCCTCAACGAGCCCGGCGAGCGCGATCCCCTGCGCACGGTGCGCGCGGCGGGCTACGCGCTGGACGAAACCTACGAAGGCGTCGGCCCCTGATCCGCGAGGCCGCGTCCGACGATTTCGCGTGAGCGTTCCCCTTTCGGCTTTTCCGACCCCGGCGGCGGCTTCCTCAGGAGGCCGCCGTCGGTCTTTTCGCCTCCTCGCCGAACTGGAGGTGATGGAAGCGGGCGTAGAGCCCTCCGCGCGCGAGCAGCTCGGCGTGGCGTCCGCTTTCGGCGAGCCGCCCCTGATCGAGCACCAGGATCCGGTCGGCGGAACGGATGGTCGAGAGCCGATGCGCCACCACCAGAGCGGTGCGGCCCTTCATGAGGCGCGTCATGGCCTGCTGGATCCTGGATTCGGATTCGGCGTCGAGGGCGCTGGTGGCCTCGTCGAGCAGCAGGATGGGGGCGTCGCGCAGCATGGCGCGGGCGATGGCGATCCTCTGGCGCTGGCCGCCCGAGAGCGCCCCTCCGCCGACGCCTGCGCTCGATTCATAGCCGCCGGGCATGGCCGTGATGAAGTCATGGGCGTGGGCGGCGCGGGCGGCGGATTCGATCTCGGCCATGGAGGCCCCGGGGCGGCCGAGCGCGATGTTCTCGCGCAGGCTGGCGTCGAAGAGGAAGGAATCCTGCGCCACATAGGCCAGGGCCTCCCGCACCGAGGCCTGGGAGACCTCGCGCAGATCCTGGCCGTCGATGCGCAGGGCGCCCCGGTCGGGATCGTAGAACCTTTCGATCAGGGTCAGGGCGGTGGATTTCCCGCCCCCCGAAAGCCCCACCAGAGCGGTGGTCTCGCCGGGCTCCGCCACGAAGCTGAGGCCCTGCAGCGCGGGCTTCTCGCCATAGGAGAACCAGACGTCCTCGAACTCCACGCGCCCGGCCGTCACCCGGAGCGCGGGCGCGCCGGGCCTGTCGGCGAGCGAGAGCGGCGCGTCGAGGGCCTCGTAAAGTCCGCGCACGCCCGCCATCTGGGATTCGATCTGCAGATGCAGCCGCGACAGCCGCTTGGCGGGCTCGTAGGCCATGAGCAGCGCCGTGATGAAGGCGAAGAATCCGCCGGAGCTCTCGCCCCGCATGATGACGCTCCAGCCGCCGTAGAGGATCGCCAGAGCCACCGCCACCCCGCCGAGAGTCTCCATGATGGGGCCGGTGCGGGCCTGGAGCCGGGCGATGCGGTCGGCCTGGAGGCGCGTGGCGTCGACGGCCTCGTCCATCCGGGCCTCCATGCGGCTTTCGGCGCCGAAGGCCTTGACGGCGCGCAGCCCCGCGCCGGTCTCCTGCGCGAGCGCGATGACCTGAGCCACCATGCCGATCTCGTCGGTGGCGAGCCGCTTCATGCGCCGCACCAGCCGCGAGACGCCGATGATGATCGGCGGCGCGATGGTCAGCACCAGCAGCGAGAGCCGCGGATGCTGCGCGACCATCACCCCGATCAGCCCGACCAGCATCGCCAGATCCCGCCCGAAGGAGACGAGGACCATCTCGATGGCGCTGCGGGCGGCGTTGGCCTGGCGCACGAGCAGCATGGTGAGGTCGGCGCCTGCGGAATGCCCGTCGAAGCTGCCGATCCCCTGCCGGAGGGTGCGGGCGTAGACGCTTCTCTGGACGTCGGCGGTGACGGCGTTGCCCACCCGCGCGAGGATCGCCGCCTGTCCGTAGGAGGCGAAGCCCTTGACCAGGAAGATCGCCACCACGAAGCCCGAAACCCACCAGAGCGCCGTCAGGTTCTTCGCGACGAAGATCTCGTCGATGACGTCGCGCATGATCCAGGCGCTGGCCGCCGTCGAGGCCGCCACCAGCGCCATGCAGAGAAAGGCCTTCGCGTAATCGGCCTTGTGCTTCGGCAGGTTTTCCCGCAGGAGGCGCGCGATGAGGGGCCAGGTGTCGTCTCGGGCGCCGAAGCGGCGCGCCAGAAGCGCCTTGAGGCGGGTCATGCGGACGGACTCCTGCGGATCTGGCTCGCGCCCTGAGGCGGAACGGGTTCGGGGTTCGGGTCGACGCCTTTGTGCGCATATCGTCTCGCCGCAGGCGGCGCCATGTTTTTCTCCGCCCATGCGCGACGCCCTCTTGACGCGATGGGAAAGCGCGTCAAGGATCAAGACGAAATATTGACATTCGCCTTTCAGGGATCTGGAAGACGATGAGGAGGGCTTCCATGAGACATGCGCCGCTGACGGCCTTCGCCGCCCTGCTGGCCTTCGCCGCTCCCGCCGCCGCCGCCGATCTGAGGATCTGCGTCGAAGGCGCCTATCCGCCCTTCTCCGAAATCTCCCCCTCCGGCGATCTGATCGGCTTCGACATCGACATGGCCAGGGCCCTTTGCGACGAGATGGGCAAGAGCTGCGACCTCGTCCAGACCGACTGGGACGGCATCATCGAATCGCTGAACACGAAGAAATGCGACGCGATCATCGCCTCCATGTCGATCACCCCCGCCCGCATGGAGGTGGTGGACTTCACCAACAAGTATTACCACACCCCCGGCGCCTTCGTGGCCGAGAAGGGCGCGGGCCTCGAAGGCACGCCCGAGGGCCTCGCGGGCAAGCGGGTCGGGGTGCAGCGCGGCACCATCCATGACGACTACATGGTCGGAGAATTCCCGAAGGCGAACCTCGTCCGCTACGGCACCCAGGAAGAGGCGACCGCCGATCTCGCGGTGGGCCGTCTCGACGCCGTGGCCGCCGACAAGGCGACGCTCGACCTCGGCTTCCTGCGCTCCGCCGACGGCGAAGCCTTCGAGTTCTTCGGCGGCGATCAGGCCGTTCCGAAATATCACGGCCCCGGCGCGGGCGTGGCGATCCGCAAGGGCGACGAAGAGCTGAAGCAGGCCTTCAACGCGGCGATCCTCGCGCTGCGCGCCGACGACCGCTACCGCACGATCAACGAGAAATACTTCCCCTACGACGTCTACGGCGCCGAAGAGGGCGAGGGCGGTTCGACCGCCGCGCCCGCCGAAGAGCCCGCCGCTGAAAAAGAGGCGGCTCCCGCCCAGTAGGCGGCCTTCGCGGGCGGCGTCGGGAGACCCCGGCGCCGCCCGAAATCTTCGCGGCGACCTTCGCCGTCCGGAGGACCGAGCAGGGGGAGGACCGCCCGATGGAGCATCTGATCGCCTATGGCCCGGCCCTGCTGCGCGGGACGGGGCTCACCGTGACGGTCGCGCTCTGCGCGATGCTTCTGGCGACTCTCCTGGGAGCTCTGGGCGCGGCGGCCAAGATCGCGGGCGGACGCTTCGCCCGAGGCGCGGCGCAGACCTATTCGACCCTTGTGCGCGGCGTGCCCGAACTCGTGCTGATGCTGCTCGCCTTCTACGGCGGCCAGCGGCTGGTCAACAGCCTCGCGCTGCTGATGGGCTACGAGCGGGGCTTCGACATCTCGCCCTTCGCGGCGGGGGTGGGAGTCATCGGCTTCGTCTACGGGGCCTACATGACCGAGACCTTCCGGGGCGCCTGGCTCGCGGTGCCGAAAGGCCAGTGGGAGGCGGCTCAGGCGAGCGGCATGTCGCCCTGGCTGACGCTCCGCCGGATCATGGCGCCTCAGGTGATGCGCCACGCCCTGCCGGGCTACGCCAACATCTGGCTGGTGCTGATCAAGGCGACGGCCATCGTCTCGATCATCGGGCTTCAGGATGTGGTGAACATCGCCGACAAGGCGGGCAAATCCCTGCGCGAGCCCTTCACCTTCTTCCTTGCGGTGATGGCGATCTTCCTGATCCTGACGAGCCTTTCGGGCTTCGTCTTCAGGTTCATCGAGAAGCGCGTGAACAGGGGAGGCGCGGCGTGAATCTCGACCTCATCTTCCGCCATGCGTCCGATCTGCTCCGGGGCGTCTGGACGACCCTCTGGCTGACGGGCTCCTCTCTGGCGATCGGGCTGGCGCTGGCGACGCTCTGCGCGGTGATCCTGACCGAGCGGATTCCGGTGCTGGACTGGCTGGTGCGGGCTTTCGTCTATGTGTTCCGGGGCACGCCGCTGCTGGTTCAGCTCTATCTCGTCTATTACGGGCTGTCGCAGTTTCCCGAGATCCGCCGGAGCTTCCTCTGGCCCTGGCTGCGCGAGCCCTGGTTCTGCGCGCTTCTGGTCTTTTCGCTGAACACGGCGGCCTACACCGCCGAGATCCTGCGCGGCGCGATCTCCAACCTGCGGCGCGGCGAGCTGGAGGCGGCGGTGGCCTACGGCATGTCGCCCGTGACGCGGCTGCGGCGGATCACGCTTCCGGCGGCCTTCCGTCAGGCCTTGCCGCAATATTCCAACGAGGTGGTGTTCATGCTGCATGGCTCGGCCATCGCGAGCGTGATCACCATTCAGGACATCCTCGGCGTGGGGCGCACGATCAACGCGCGCTATTACGTGACCTATGAGGGCTTCGTCTCGGCGGCGGTCCTCTATCTGGCCGTGACCTTCGTGGTCGTGGCGATCTTCCGCCGGCTGGAGAAGCGCCTGATGCGCCATCTGGCGCCTGTCGCCGCCCCTCGCTGATCCGTCATCCTGGAGAGCCGCCATGACCATCCGCCTGTCCCTCTCCGGAATCCACAAGCGTTACGGCGATTTCGAGGTGCTCAAGGGCGTCTCGCTCCAGGCGCATTCGGGCGACGTGATCGTGCTGATCGGCTCTTCGGGCTCGGGGAAATCGACGCTCCTGCGCTGCTGCAACCTGCTGGAGATCCCCGAGGAAGGCGAGATCCGGATCACCGGCGAGACGGTGAAGCTGGTCAAGAGCCTGCACGGCCGCAAGCCCGGCGACGCGAAGCAGCTTCAGCGGCTGCGCTCGAAGCTGGGCTTCGTCTTCCAGTCCTTCAACCTCTGGGCGCACATGACGGTCCTGGAGAACGTCATCGAGGCGCCGATCCACGTGAAGGGCCTGCCCAGACGCGAGGCCGTCGAGAAGGCGCGCGATCTTCTGGCCAAGGTGGGGGTGGTCGGCAAGGAGGAGAATTACCCCAGCCAGTTGTCCGGCGGCCAGCAGCAGCGGGTGGCCATCGCGCGGGCTCTGGCCATGGATCCGGAGGCCATGCTCTTCGACGAGCCGACTTCGGCGCTGGATCCCGAACTTGTGGGGGAAGTCCTGAAGGTGATCCGCGATCTCGCGGCCGAGGGCCGGACCATGCTCATGGTGACTCACGAGATGAATTTCGCCCGTGAAGTGGCCTCGGAAATTGTATTTCTGCATCAGGGTGTGATCGAAGAGCAAGGGTCGCCTGAAGCGGTCTTCGGCGCGACCCGCTCCGAGCGCCTCAAGCAGTTCCTGGCGCGGGCGGCCCAGAAATGAGGCGGCTTTCGCGCAGGCTCCGCGCGCCGCGCCCGGCGGGAGGACTCGCCTCCAGGGCGTAGAGACGGAAACCCCCGCCGCGCCTCTCCGGAGCGGCGGGGGGATCGGATCCCCGGGAGATCCCGGGTCTCCGGATCGCGTCAGGCGGCGTCGCCGGTCTCGGCGTCGGGGTTGTCGAAGCCGAGATCCCGGACCTTGCGGTAGAGCGTCGAGCGGCCGATCCGCAACCTGCGGGCGATCTCCGACATGTGGTTGTTGTACTTCTCCATGGCGAGGCGGATCATGTCGCCCTCGACCTCTTCGAGCGGCCGGATATGGCCGTCGTCGTCGAGGACGCTGAAGCCGTCGAGGCTCTTGCCGACATAGAGGCCTTCGCCGTCGGCGCCGCGCTCCGGAGCGCCGCGGCCGTAGGCGTCGCCGCCCGAGGCCAGCCCGACGATCTGCGGGAAGTCATGGAGCGTCAGCACCTCGCGGTCCGAGAGCACCACCGCGCGATAGACGGCGTTCTCCAGCTGGCGGACGTTGCCGGGCCACTTGTAGTTCACCAGCATGTCGATGGCCGAAGACTCGACGCCGCGCAGGGTCTTGCCCTCCTCGGCGGCGAACTTCTGGACGAAATACTGGATCATCTCCGGAATGTCCTCGCGGCGCTCGCGCAGCGGGGGCAGCGTGAGGGGGAAGACGTTCAGGCGATAGAAGAGATCCTCGCGGAATTTCCCTTCGCCCACAAGCTGTTGCAGATTGCGGTTCGTGGCCGAGATGAGCCGGATGTCCACCTTCACCGGGCGCGTCGAGCCGACGGGATCGACCTCGCCCTCCTGGATGGCGCGCAGCAGCTTGACCTGCATGTTCAGCGGCAGCTCGCCCACCTCGTCGAGGAAGAGGGTGCCGCCGCTGGCCTCCTGGAACTTGCCGTCGCGCTTGGTCGCGGCGCCGGTGAAGGCGCCCTTCTCATGGCCGAAGAGCGTGGATTCCACGAGGTTTTCAGGGATCGCGCCGCAGTTCACCGCCACGAAGGGCTTGCCCGCCCGGTCGGAGGCGCCCTGGATCGCGCGGGACATGACCTCCTTGCCGACGCCGGATTCGCCCTCGATGAGGATCGGAATGTTCGACTGCGCGGCGCGCTCGGCCAGCATGATGGTCTGACGCATCACGAGGCTCTTGGCGATGAGGTCGCTGAAGCGCGAGCGGTTGTCGGCCTTGCGCGAAAGCCGCGAGACCTCGCCCGCGAGGGTGCGCAGCTTCAGGGCGTTCTGGATCGAGACCTGAAGGCGCTCGGGGCTGGCGGGCTTGACGATGAAGTCGTTGGCGCCGGCCTGCATGGACTGCACCACCGTGGCCACCGAGCCGTGCGAGGTGAGCACGATGATCGGCAGATTGGGCTTTTCGGGCCGCAGTTCGCCGATGACCGCCATGCCGTTGATCCCCGGCATCATCAGATCCAGGAGCATGAGGTCGATCTCGGCCCCGCGCGGGCTGCGCAGGAGTTCGAGGGCCTCGCGTCCGTCGGAGGCGACCACCGTGCGGTAGCCGAGCGAACCGATCACGGATTCGAGAATGCGTCGTTGCGTAGGGTCGTCGTCGACGATGAGAATGCTTTGCGCCATGATGTTCGTCCCGCCTCTGGTCCATTCTTGAGCCGCCCGGACTCCCCTTCCGGTTGAGCACATGACGCGTTCTGGGGCGACCAGAGGATGCACCTTGCGCAAAATGCGGCGTTTCGCTTGATTCCTGCTCTTTCTTAGACGGCGCCCCGCGTTCCCTTGCAAGACGTCGCGTTCAAAATGGCGCGGAATCTTTTCGTATTTCTCGAATTGATACGAACCTTAAAATCTTAACAAAGAGTAAACGCAACCTCCCGAAGCCTCGTTTCATCGTCGCGAGAGGCGCGATCTCCACCCCGCGAGCCCCCGCCGCGACAGGCCGAGGCGCCGGATCCTAATGATCTCTTGCGCGGTGTGGTGAAAAGGTTACGGCGCTTTTAAAACGGGGTTCACGGGCCCAGCCCCCGCGCAAAACCGTTGATCTTGGCGTGCGAGCATGGGAATACCCGCTCACTGGGCGCGCGCGCCATAGCAAATAAAGAAATCGCCATGCGCCGCATTTGCGGTGTGAGTGAACGATACAAACGAACGGAGAGAGGGATGAAAGCGTTCTCCCGACTTCTCGCCGCGACGAGCCTTCTGGCCGTCGCCGGCTGCTCGACCTTGCCGGAGGCCAACTTCGGCCAGACCTTCAGCGTCGGGCCCTTCCTGAAGCACCAGATCGTCGGCGATGGCTTCAACGCCGCCCTGGCCCGGGAATACCAGGCCATGGCCGAGTGGACCGCGACCAAGGACGTCAACTGGTACAACGCCACCGCTTACCAGAGCCGCGCTCAGGCGGCCCTGGCCGGCCAGAGCTTCGGCCCCTGGGATCCGGCTTCGCTGGGTCTGGGCGGCGAGACTCTCGCGCTCTACCAGCGCGTGGCTTCGACCGTCGCGGCCAACCGCGACCGTCACCCGCAGGCTTGCGCCCGTGCGCAGGCTCTGTTCGACAAGTACCTCGAGGAGCTCTCGCAGGGCGACCACGCGTGCTCGGATCCCAACGAGATCCGCGCGCTGCTCGAAGAGGCGCTGAACGCTTGCGGCTACACGACCCCGGTCGCGCCGCCGCCGCCGCCGCCGCCGCCTCCTCCGCCCCCGCCGCCGCCTCCTCCGCCCCCGCCGCCGCCGCCGGTGGTGCAGCCCCCGGTCTACGTGCCGGCTCCGGCTCCGGCTCCGGTCGCGCCTCCGGTCTACGTGCCCGCTCCGGCTCCGGCTCCGGTCGCGCCGCCGGTCTACGTTCCGGCTCCGCCGCCTCCGCCGCCGCCTCCCCCGCCGCCGGCTCCTCCGGTCTACGTGCCGGCTCCGGCTCCGGTTCCGGCTCCCCAGCCGCCGGTCTATGAGGCTCCGCCGGTCGTGCAGCAGCCGACCTACCCGACCCTCTACACGATCTACTTCGGCTTCGATCGCTCCGATCTGACCGCCGAGGCCAACCAGGTCGTGTCCGAGATCGTGACCGCCTTCCGCGCCTTCGGGAATCCCTTCCTGAACGTGATCGGCCATGCGGACACTTCGGGTTCGAAGGCCTACAACCAGCGTCTCGCCGAGCGCCGCGCCAATACGGTGGCGGGCGCCCTCGAGGTCCAGGGCGTGCCGCGCGGCAACATGCGCGTCTCCGCCACGGGCGAGCTGGCCCCGGCCGTTCCGACCGGCGACTCCGTGCGCCAGGCCGAGAACCGCCGCGTGACGGTCGAGATCGTCCGCTGAGCGGATTGAACTCAGCCGATCCGGCGAAGTGAAAAAAAGCAGCCCCGCGTCCCTGACGCGGGGCTGTTTTCATGCGCGGACGCGCTATATGCCCGTCAGGAGCGCGCTCCGGGCGCGGCCCGGTTTCCGGAGACCCCGCGCGATCGGACGCAAGCCCCGAGCCCCGCGTTTCCGGGCGGATCAGGAGAGGCCCCGACCATGACCAGGACCCCCCGCGACTTCATCCGACCCCTCGCGTTCTGCCTGGCGGGCGCCCTGAGCCTCGCGCCTCCGGCCGCCCTCGCGCAGGAGCCGCCGACGGCGCCCGACGGGCTGAACCGGCTGGAGACCGAACTCGACTCCGCCGCCCGCCGCGCCGCCGAGCGTCTGGCCAGGGCCGTGGAGATGGCGCTCGGCGGCATGACGATCTTCGTGGATTCGCTGCCCGCCTATCAGGCGCCGGAGATCCTGCCCAACGGCGACATCCTCATCCGGCGCATTCCGAAGGAGGCCGCCGACGTCGCGCCTGCTCCTGCGCCGGGCGCGGCGGGCTCCGACGAGGCCGTGGAGCTCTGAACGCGATCCGGAAGCGGAGCTCCCGGCTCAGAGCCTGTCGAAGAAGCTGATCTGGTCGCCGCGCCTCAGGGGGCGGCGGAAAAGATCCGTCCGCAGCGCAGGGCGCGCGCCGAGCCTGTGGCGCCGGACCGCCAGGGCGAAGCGTTGCGCCAGAAGCTGGGCGGCCGCGCCCTTTCCCTTGAAGCGTTCTCCGAAGCCGCGCTCCTCGACCTCCGCCACGGCGCGTTTGACGCGGGCGGCGCGCTCGGGGAGCTTCTCGTCCAGCCAGGCGTCGAAGACGGCCCGCGTCTCGCCGGGCAGACGCAGAGGCTGATGATGCGCGGAGCGGGCTCCGGCGCCTGCGGCGGCCTTGAGGATTCCCTCCAGCTCGTGGTCGTTCAGCCCCATGACGACCGGCGCGGCCATGATCGTCGTGCGCACCCCCGCCGCCGAGAGCGCGGCCATGGCCGCCAGCCGCCTTTGCGGCGTGGAGGCGCGGGGCTCCATGGCGCGGGCGAGCTTGTGGTCGAGGGTGGTCACGGAGATCCCCACGTCCACCAGATCCAGCCGGGCCATCTGCTCCAGCAGATCCAGATCCCGCAGCACGCTCGCCGATTTCGTGACGATCATCGCCGGATGCCGCGTCTCCAGCAGAAGCTGGAGGATCGGCCGCATCAGGTTCAGATCGCGCTCGGCGGGCTGATAGGGGTCGGTGATCGTGCCGATGGCGATGGGCGCCGGACGATAGCCCGGACGGCGGAAGGTCTCCGCCAGACGCTCCGCGGCGTCCTGCTTGGCGAAGATCTCGGTCTCGAAATCCAGCCCCGGCGAAAGCCCGAGGAAGGCGTGGGTCGGGCGGGCGTAGCAATAGACGCATCCGTGCTCGCAGCCCCGATAGGGATTCAGGCTGCGGTCGAAGGGCAGATCCGGCGAATCCACCCGGGTGAGGATCTCGCGGCCCCGGTAAGCGTGGACCTGCGTGCGCAAAGGCGCGAGCGGCTCTTCTTCGGGCAGGCCCTCGCAGAGATCGGGGGTTCGGGTCTCGCGTTCGAAGCGGCCGGGGAGGTTCTCCGTCGCGCCGCGTCCCCGGCGGCTGCGGGGATGGACGAAGCCCGTCGGAAGGGCGGGCGCGGCGAGATCGGCGAAACCGGGGGGGTGCGTCATGGCGTTTGTTCTCCCTCGCTGAGGCGGATGGGCGAACTATACGCGAACAATAGAACGAATAAAGAACAATTAACGCTTGACAGGCGTATTTGTCAAACGCCGTCCGGCGCAGAGATTCGCGGAACGTCCCAAGTCCATGGCGGAGCATGAAAAAACCCCGCCGGAAGGGCGGGGCTTCATCCTCAGGCGCGCAGAGCTGGAAGGCTCAGTCCTTGGCGCGCTCGACGTAGCCGTTGGTTCCGGTGTCGACCACGACGCGGGCGCCGACGCCGATATGGGTCGGCACGCCGGTCCGCACGCCGTTGGAGAGCACCGCCGGCTTGAAGGAGGAGGTGGCGGTCTGACCCTTCATGACGGGCTCGGTCTCGACGACCTCGAGCGTCACGCGCTGGGGGATCTCGGCCGAGATGGGCGTGCCCTCGTGGAGGCTGAGCACGACCTCCATGCCGTCATGGAGATAGACGCCCTGGTCTCCGAGGATGTCTTTCGGGACCGGGAGCTGCTCGTAGTTCTCCTTGTGCATGAAGACGTAGTTGTCGCCCTCCTCGTAGAGGAAGGTGAAGTCCTGCGAATCCACGAAGGCGCGCTCCACGGATTCGGTCGTGCGGTAGCGCTCGACGATCTTCACGCCGTCGGAGATGCGGCGCATCTCCAGCTGGGTGACCGGCGTGCCCTTGCCGGGCTGGATGTTGTCGGCCTTGAGGATCGTGTAGAGCTTGCCCTCGATTTCGACGACATTGCCGTTGCGGAGCGTGTTGGCGTTGACTTTGACCACGGAAAGGCTCTTATCTGCAAAGTGTGAATGTGGCGCGGAAGCTACTCCCTCGCGCGCGCCGGTTCAACTCGCCAGAGGGAAAGCTTGCAGGAAAAAGAGACGCGCATGTGGTGGAGCCGTGACAATCACGCGCGCCGGAGGCCTTATCTGACCGCCCGGGCCGCGATCATGCGGGTGATCCGCGACTGGTTCGAGGATCGGGGCTTCATCGAGGTCGAGACCGCGGCGCTCCAGCGCACCCCCTGCCTTGAAACCCATCTGCACGCCGTGGCGGCGCGAGTCACCTCGGGCGACGGCCAGCACGCCGATCTGTGGTTGCACACTTCGCCGGAATTCGCCTGCAAGAAGCTGCTTGCGGCGGGCGAGGAGAAGATCTTCAGCCTCGGCAAGGTCTGGCGCGACGCCGAGGGCTCGCCGCTGCATCACCCCGAATTCACGCTGCTGGAATGGTATCGCAAGGGCGGGAATTACGACGACCTCATGGAGGATTGCGCGGGGCTGCTGCGCTCGGCCGCCGAGGCGCTGGACGTCGAGTCGCTGCGTCGGGGGGCGGATCTCTGCGATCCCTACGCCCCCTGGGAGCGGGTCACCGTCGTCGAGGCGGTGCGCAAGGCCACGGGAATCGACCTGCTGGAGAGCCTGGCGGATCCGGCGCATCCTTCGGCGGAGATCCTGCGCAAGGCGGCCCGGGAGGCGGGGCTCCGCGTGGCCGACGACGATTCCTGGGGCGACCTCTTCACCAAGATCATGGTGGGCCATGTCGAGCCGGGGCTCGGGATGGGCCGCCCGACGCTGCTCTGCGATTATCCGGTTCCGGAAGCGGCTCTGGCGCGGCGCAAGCGGGGAGATCCGCGCATCGCGGAGCGCTTCGAGCTCTATTGCGCCGGAGTGGAGCTGGCCAACGGCTTCGGCGAACTGACCGATCCCGCCGAACAGCGCGCCCGCTTCGAGGCCGATCAGGCCCTCAAGAGCAGGCTTTACGGCTTCTCCTATCCGCTCGACGCCGATCTTCTGGCGGCTCTGCCGCTGATGGGCGAGGCGGCGGGGATCGCTCTGGGCGTGGACCGGCTGGTGATGCTGCTGACCGGCGCCGCCGACATCCGCGACGTGATCTGGTCGCCGGTGGAGACGGGATTCGTCTGAGCTAGCCGGGGATCTTCTCCAGAAAGCGGCGCATGAGGGCGGCGGTCCCTGCGGGATCGTCGACATGGAAGCCGTGGCCGCCGAAGGGAACGATCCCGAGCGCCGCCCCCGGAATGGCTTCGGCCAGCTCGACGGTCTCCCGGCGCGGGGCGAGGCGGTCCGCGTCGCCGCCGAGGATCAGCGTCGGGCGCGAGATCCCCGAGATCCGTGCGCCCGGATAATTCTCCGGCTCTTCGGACATCCACATCTCGCGGACGGCGTGCAGCAGGCGGTCGAGATCGGGCGCCGGATTCTCCCGTTCGTAGCGCGCGGCGTATTCGGGGAAGCGCTTCCGCCAGCCCGCGGGAGTCAGGGGCGCGTAGGAGCGCGCGACGATCTCCGGCGAGGAGGGGCGCGCCTGAGCCGCCAGAGCGATCAGTCCGCCGATCCGCCGCCGCCTGCGCGCCGCCAGATGCAGGGCCGTGATTCCCCCGTCGCTATGGCCGACCACCACCGGATCCGTCAGGCCGGAGGCGGCGAGGACCGCCTCCGCATCCGCAGCGAGCAGGGGATAGCGCAGGGGGCGGTCGTCCATGGTGGAGCCGCCATGGCCTCTGGTGTCGGGCAGCCAGCAGTCGCAATCGGCGAAATGCGCCAGCAGCGGCGCGAAATCCTCGCCCGAAGCGAGCCCTCCATGCAGGAAGAGCAGGGGCCGCCCCCGAGGATCGCCCAGACGGCGCAGCCTCAGCCGCGCGCCCGGAACCTCGACGCTCATTGCGGATCCGGCCATGCCGAACTTCTCCCTGGGCTGCGCGTCCGGCCTGCCGGACGCCTCAGAAATCGACGGCGAGGCCCTTCTTCTCCCAGTCGCCGTAGCGCACCGGCTCCAGCCCCTTGAGGCGTCCGCCCCATTCGGGCGGAAGCGGGGGTTCGGCCTCCTGAGCCTTGCGGCGCTCCCCGGCCTCGGCGAGGGCGCGCAGGGCGGCGGGGGATAGATCCTTGACCTTTTCGGAATCCATGCCGAAGGCTCTCCTGAATCGGGACGTTCTGACCTATATTCTCCGACGCGCCGTTCATTGCGCGCCTGAGACCAGAGAAAGGCCTGGGATGAATTACGTCAAGACCGCCGTGCTGCTCGCCGGCATGACGGCCCTGTTCATGGGCGTCGGCTATTCCCTGGGCGGACAGGGCGGCATGCTCATCGCGCTGCTCTTCGCCGCCGGGACGAATCTCTGGGCCTGGTGGGGCTCGGACAAGGCCGTGCTGCGGATGCATGGCGCCCAGCCGGTGCTGCCCGGCGATTCTTACGGCCTTCACGAGATGGTGGACCTGCTCTCGAAGAACGCGGGCCTGCCGACCCCGAAGGTCTATCTGATGAACACGGATCAGCCCAACGCCTTCGCGACGGGCCGCAATCCGGAGAACGCCGCCGTGGCGGTCACCACCGGACTCCTGCGGACCCTGAACAAGGAGGAGGTCGCGGGCGTGGTGGCCCATGAGCTGGCGCATATCCAGAACCGCGACACGCTCATCATGACCATCACCGCGACCATCGCGGGCGCGGTCTCGATGATCGCGCGATTCGGCGGGATGTTCGGCGGACGCGGAAACAGCCAGCGCGCCAGCCCCGTCGCCATGATCCTGACGATGATCGTGGCGCCTCTGGCGGCGATGGTCATCCAGATGTTCATCAGCCGCACCCGCGAATACGCCGCCGACCGGCGCGGCGCCGAGATCTGCGGGAATCCGCTCTGGCTGGCCTCGGCGCTTCAGGGGATTTCGCGCGGCGTCCAGCAACGCCCGATGGTCTCGGCGGAGAACGATCCCGCCACGGCGCATATGTTCATCATCAATCCGCTGAGCGGCGCGCGGCTGGACAATCTCTTCTCGACCCATCCCCGCACGGAAAACCGCGTGGCGGAGCTGGAGAAGCTCGCCGCCGCCACGGGGGCGCGTCCCGCTCCGCGCGGCCGCGAATTCGGGCGCGGCCCGGGCGGCGCGCAGGGCGGCGCCAGGGGCGGCCCCTGGAGCTGAGAGGCTCCGGGAGGCGGGGGCTTCAGGCCTCCGCCTCCGCCCCGGCGCCGAGGATCTCGCGCCAGAGCGCCAGAACCTCGGCCTGAACGGCGAAAAGCTCGGCCTGCATGGCCTCGAAATCCGGCGCGCTGGCCGCCTTGACCATGGCCGCCTTGAGCCCCGCCGCCGCCGTCTCGGGATGGAAGACGCCCTCCACCGCCACGCGCTGGATCTGGAGCAGGGTCTGTTCGAGGTCGAAGGCCCGCGTGAGCCGCTCCGCCTGGTCCTCGGGCAAGGCGCCCGCCTGCTTCAGCGTCGCCAGAGCCGGACGCGTGCCCATGGCCGCCGCTCCGGCGAGGCCTTCGGTCAGCAGCAGGGTCTGGGCGATGAAGTCCAGATCCAGGGCGCCGCCCCGCGTCAGCTTGAGGCTCCAGGGATCGGCGAGATCCTTGGGATTGGCCTCGTCCACGCGGCGACGCATGTCGCGGGCGTCGGCCATGACCTTCGCGCGGTCATGGGGACGGTTGAGCACCTCCTTCACGGCGGCCCTCACCGAGGCCTCCGCCGCCTCCGAACCGGCCACGATCCGGGCGCGGGTCAGGGCCATGTGCTCCCAGGTCCAGGCCTCTTCGGCCTGGTAATGCCGGAAGGAGGCCAGCGAAGTCGCCAGAGGCCCCGCCCGACCCGAGGGCCTCAGACGCATGTCCACCTCGTAGACCGCGCCTTCCGAGGTGGGGGCCGTCACCGCCGAGACCAGCTTCTGCGTCCAGCGGGCGTAATATTCCGGCGCCGAGAGCGGGCGCTCGCCCGTGGACATGTCTTCGGTGTCGGCGTCGTAGACCACGATCATGTCGAGATCCGAGGTGGCGGTCATCTCCCGCGCCCCGAGCTTGCCCATGGCGAGCACCGCCGCGCCGCGTCCCGGAGGCGGGCCGTGGCGACGGGCGAATTCGGCGTTCACCAGAGGCTCCAGAGCCCGCAGCGAGAGCTCCGCCAGATCGGTGAAGGCGGGTCCGGCCTCGGCGGCGTCGGTCAGGCCGGAGACCAGCTGCACGCCGAGCTGGAACTGACGCTCGCGCGCCCAGACGCGGGCGATGTCGAGCGTGCGTTCGTAATCGCCCTGCTCGGCCTCCAGCCGGAGGGCGAGCTCCGCCGCGAGAGCCTCGCGAGGGGGCGGGGGCTCGAAGAAGCTCGGCGAGAGCATGGCGTCCAGCACGCCGGAATTGCGCCCGAGATAGGCCGCCAGACGCGGCGCCGCCGCGCAGATCTGGGTCAGCACCTCGAAGAGGCCCGGATTGGACTCCAGCAGCGAGAAGATCTGGACTCCCGCCGGAAGCCCGGTCAGGAAATTGTCGAACTGCGCCAGAGCCTCGTCGGGGACGGGCGCCGCCGCCAGCTTGCGCAGGATCACCGGCGTGAGCTTTTCGAGTTTGGCGCGGCTGCGCGGAGTCCGGGCCGCGCGCAGACGTCCCGTGCGCCAGCCGCGCAGGATCTCCACCGAGCGCTCCGGCTCCTGATACCCGATCTCCTTGAGCGCGGCCGCCGCCGCCGGAGCCCCGTCGGGCGTCTCCAGCGCGATGACGAGCCCGCCCGCCTCCTCCTCCAGGGCCTTGTCGGTCTCGAAGAGCTTGTCGAACCGCGCGGCCACGCGGGTCAGGCGCGGGCGCAGGTCTCCGGCGAAGGCCTCGGGGCCGGGATAGCGCAGGAAGGCCGCCAGACGCGCCACCCCCTCCGGCGTGGCGGGCACGGCGTGGGTCTGGGCGTCCTCGACCATCTGGATGCGGTGCTCGACCTGACGCAGGAAGCGGTAATCCTCCAGCATCTGGGCGCGGGCCTCTTCGGAGATCCAGCCTGCGGCGGTCAGGGCCGCCAGAGCCCCCCGCGTGGTGGGATCGCGCAGGGAGGGGTCGCGCCCGCCGAGGATCAGCTGCTCGGTCTGGGCGAAGAACTCGATCTCGCGGATGCCGCCCCGTCCGAGCTTCAGGTCATGGCCGAAGACGCAGATGGAGCCATGCCCCTTGTGGGCGTGGATCAGGTATTTCATCGTCTTGACGTCCTCGATGGCGGCGAAATCGAGGGTCTTGCGCCAGATGAAGGGGGCCATCTCCTTGAGGAAGGCCGCGCCCGCCGCGAGGTCTCCGGCGCAGGGACGGGCCTTGATGTAGGCGGCGCGCTCCCAGTTGCGCCCGAGGGAGCTGTAGTAATGTTCGGCGGCCTCCGTGGACATGCAGGGCGGCGTCGCGTCGGGATCGGGCCGCAGGCGCAGGTCGGTGCGGAAGACGTAGCCGTGTTCCGTGCGGTCCGAGAGGATGCGCACCAGATCCTTCGCCATGCGGTTGTAGCGGTCCTTGGCTTCGAGGTGATGGTCCTCGCCGAGCCGGTCGGGATCGAAGAAGAGGATCAGGTCGATGTCGGAGGAGTAGTTCAGTTCTCCGGCGCCCATCTTGCCCATGGCCAGCACGATGAATCCCGAGGTCGCCGCAGGATCCTCTGGATCGAGCGGCAGCTTGCCGCGCTTCGCCTCCTGAAGGAAGAGCCAGTCGAGCGCGGCCTTGACGGCGCCGTCGGCGGCCTCGGTGAGGGCGCCCGTGACCTCCTCCAGAGGCCAGACCGCGCCGATGTCGGCGAAGCCGGTCAGCAGGGCCGTGCGGCGCTTGAGGATGCGCAGGTCGCGCATCAGGGCCGATCTGTCCGCGGCGGAGCGGGCGGCGGCGGCGAATCCCGCCTTGAGGCTCTCCAGAGTCCGTTCCGGCGGGGCGGCGAAGAGCTCGGGCAGCCAGAGCGCCTCCTGACGCAGGAGATCGGCGAGATAGGGGCTGCATCCGGCCACGCCCTCCATGAAGGCGCGGGCCCCGGAGTCGGCCAGAAGCGCCGTCAGGGCCGCTCCCCGGCCTTCGGCTTCGGGTGAGGTTCCGGCTTCGGCGGCCTCGGCCTGAAGCGCCTCCATGGCCCAGAGGCCGGATTCGGGCGAGAAGGGGACCGGGCCGGGGCCCAGACGCTCGCCGAGGGATGTGCCGCGTCCGTCCGTCATACTGGCCTCCTGGGTTCGGGGCCAGAGAAAGCGGGGCGGCCTGCGGCTGTCAAGCGCGGAGGGGGCGAGGTTTGCGGCCCCGACGCATCTCGCGGGCCTTGGGCGGAGTCTCGTCGGGCAGGGCGCGCCGGGCCGGAACGCGGCCTTCGGCCTCGCGCAGCAGACGATCCGCGCAGACGACCATCACGATCAGCAGGAAATAGCCGTCGTAATAGGCCAGCGAGAGCAGCACCCCGCCCGCGGCGTAGGCGATCAGGCCCACCTGGACCATCGAGGCGAGATCCGCCGCCCATTCCATGCCGGGAATCCGCCGCGCCCGCACCATCACCGAAAGACAGAGCAGCCAGCTTCCCGCCAGCAGCGTCAGGAACATGCCGAGCCCCACGAATCCGCTGTCGCTGAGCACCTCCACATAGATGTTGTGGGCGGCGCGCACGCCGTATTTCGGGCTGTCGGCGCAGGGGTGGTCCGGCGAGAGATAGGGCGTGGCGGCTACGGGGCTCTGGATGGAGCGCAGCCCCGAGCCCCAGAGGGGACTGTCCATGGTCATGTCCCAGCCGACGTGCCAGGCCGCCAGACGCAGACAGAACGACTCGTCCAGTTCGGGGCCTTCGTTGGCGTGGCGGTCCTCGCCCTTGTCGATCTGGGCGGTGATGGTGCCGAGGCGCTCCTTGAGCTCGGGCGGCAGGGCGCTGAAGATCCCGAGCGCCCCGACGACGACCATGCCCGCCGTCAGCCATTTGAGGCGCGTCTTGGTCCAGAGATAGCCCAGCACCAGCGCCATGGTGACGAATCCGCCGCGCGACTGCGAGCCGATCACGGCCAGAATCGCGGCGGCGATCAGCATCAGCGCCCCGAGCCGGAGCAATTTGTGTTCGGCCCTGCGCCAGATGAAGAAGAGGATGGGGGTCAGCAGCGCCATGGCGAGGGCGAAGTGGTTGCGGTCCTCGATCATGGTGCCGCTGGGGCCGAAGCCCGCGAGCTGGCCGATGGAGCCGCCGCTGTAGATGGTCACGAGGGCGATCTTGGTCGCGTGATAGCCGAGCGAGAGCGCATAGGTCCAGACCAGCGCCATCAGCCGATGCCGCGAGGTGATCAGGATCATGGCCAGAATCATGTGGATGGCCATCTTGATCACGAAGTCGAACCAGAACTGGAAGGAGCTCGGCTTGTCCACCGCCAGCAGGGAGGCGAGGGTGGTCCAGGCGATGAATCCCACGAACAGCGCCGCGATCCTGCCGCCTGGCCATTGCTTGCGCTCGGGCGAGAGGGCGAAGGCGATCAGCGTCACCAGCACGATCACCAGATTCAGACGCAGGCTCACGCTGAAGCCGAAGGCCTCGCGATGGGGGTTCAGGATCGCGATCCAGGTCCAGACCAGCACCCCGATGAAGGGCCGCTTCAGGATGAAGGGCAGCATCGCCAGCACGCCGAGGACGATCACGAGGTCGCGCATGAGGAAGCCCCCGGTCAGAGAGTCTTAAGCCGCCCGACGCAGAATGACGCCTGCGCCGCCGACATCATGGGCGCGCGAGGTTAAAATTCCGGGGAGGCCCGATGATCGGCGGCCTGATGCTGCTCATGACGGTCGGCGCCATGGCGCTGATCCTGCTCTGGGCGGACAAATACGACGATCTGGCCGATTCCGCGCCGCGCGGCGGCTTCTTCTCCATGACCGCCGGACGCGCCGGGCCTCTGGCGGGCAAGCGCCGTCGCTTCGGCAAGGGCGGGGCGGGGATGCAGGAGCCTCCGCCCGCCGTGGGGACGGCCCGCCGCAAGGCGCAGGAGCGTTGGGGGCCTCCGGAGCCCGCCGCGGGCTCCAGAGGGCGCCGGCCTCTGGCGATGCTCCACGAGGCGGAGGCCGCCGTGATCGCCGCCGAGATCGCCGAAGCCGAGCGCGATCCTCTGGAGGGGCGCCGCCGCAGGCCCGCCCCCGACGAAGAGGAGCTGATCCTCGAAGTCCCCTTCTTCGCCAGAGGCAAGGCCGAACGCGAAGCCGCCGACCTCGCGGCCGAGGAGGCGGCGCGGACGGCTCGGGCCGCCGCCGGGGAGGCCGCCCGCGCGGCTCTCGCCCGTCGCGAGGCCGAAGCCCTGGAGAAGGCGCGCCGACGCTTCGGAGGCCTCTCGTGACCACGCCCAAGGACAAACCCATGCGGATTCTGACCATCGCGGGGCTCTGGCCCGATTCCACGCGGCCCAATCACGGGATCTTCGTGGAGAACCGCCTGAGCCGCGTCCAGGCGACGGGCGAGGCGAGCATCCGGGTTCTGACGCCCGTTCCCTGGTTTCCCTTCCGGGGCGCGCGCTGGGGGGAATACGCGAAATTCGCCGCCGTCCCCGACCGCGAGACGCGCGGCGCGATCACGGCGGATCATCCGCGTTATCTCATGCTGCCGAAGATCGGGGCGCGCGGCCAGCCCGACGCGGTCTATCGCAGCCTGAGCCGTCGGGCGCGGCGGCTGATCCGCGAGGAGGGCGCCTTCGACCTCGTGGACGCGCAATATTTCTATCCCGAAGGCCCGGCGGCGGCGCGTCTGGCGGATGAGCTGGATCTTCCTTTGGTCGTCACGGCGCGCGGCTCGGACGTGAGCGAGATTCCCCTCGTCCATCCCTTCGCCCGGCGCCGGATTCTGGAGACAGCCGCCCGCGCCGAAAGGATCGTCACGGTGGCGGCGGCCCTGAAATCGGCGCTGGTGGATCTGGGGGCGGAGGGCGCGAAGATCCGGGTCCTGCGCAACGGCGTGGATCTCGAAGCCTTCCGCCCGCCCGAGGATCGCGCCAAGGCTCGGGCGCGCTGGGGAATCGAGGGCGATGCGCCCTTGCTGGTCTCGGTGGGCGCTCTGGTCGAGCGCAAGGGGCATCATCTGACCCTCGAGGCTCTGGCGGGTCTGCCCGGAGCGCGGCTGCTCGTCGCGGGCGCCGGGCCGGAGAAGGCGGCGCTTGAGGCGCAGATCAAGGCCTTGGGCCTGGAGGGCAGGGCGCGTCTGCTCGGGCCGGTGCCGCACAAGGATCTGGCCTTGCTCTATGGCGCGGCGGAGGCCTCCATTCTGGCCTCCAGCCGCGAGGGCTGGGCGAACGTGCTGCTGGAATCCATGGCCTGCGGGGCGCCCGCCGTGGCGACGCGGGTCTGGGGCGCGCCCGAGGTGGTCGCGGCCCCCGAAGCCGGACGCCTCGCGCCCGAGCGCAGCGCCGCAAGCATCCGGAGCGCCGTGGCGGATCTCCTCGCGGCTCCGCCGGACCGGGCCGCGACGCGCGCCTACGCCGAGCGCTTTTCCTGGGAGGAGACGGTTTCGGGCACGCTGGCGGTCTTGCGCGAGGCCATCGCCGCCCGCGCCGACCTGAAGGCGGCGTAGCCCTTGCGGGCGGCCTCCTCCATTTCGAGCAGGAGCCGCCGCCTCCGGACCGCCAGAGCGACCATCTCCGGCCCCTCCATCCCGAGATTGCGCTTGTAGCGGTAGTCTCCGGCCATGAAGTCATAGGCCGCGAAGCCCTGCCGGAGATAGCGCTCCGCCGCCAGGGCGTGAGCCACGAGTCCCGGCTTCAGCCGCTGATCTCCGGCGTAGGCGAAGCCGCCCATGTAGAACAGCGCCCGCCGACCCTCGGGGCGCTCTTCGAGGAAATTGTAGATCCAGCCGAAAGAGACGCCTCCCGCGCTGACGCGCAGGATCTCCGCCTCTCCCGAGGCCGCCGAGAGCAGGCGCTCCTGCATCCGCACGAGGAAAGGGCGTCCGAAGGCGCCGGGTTCGCCGCGCGATTCCCAGCGCGCCTGATGATGGGGCCGCATCTCCTCCCAGAAGGCCAGAAGTTCGGCGGGCTCGCGGGCGGCCTCCAGCGCGAGGGGCCCTTGCGCGGCGTAGAGCTTCAGGCTGCGGCGGATCTGCTCGCGGGTGCTCTTGCCCAGCGCCCCGAGATAGCCGCCGAGATCCTGAACGCCCTCCGCCCGCAGGGCCGCGAGATCCACATGGGCCGCCCGCGTCTCGGAGAGCCGCCGCAGCGGCAGTCCGAGCGCGCCGAAGCGCGCCGCCTGCTCCGGCGCGAGCCCCGAGGCGGTCAGTTCGTCCCAGAGGGGTGCGCGGGCCTCGATCAGCCCTTGCAGGCCCGCCGCCCAGACCTCCGCCTCCAGCCCGGCTTCGGCGAGGATCCCGTTATATTCGATCCCGACGGCGTCCTCCTCCTCCGCGCCCGAGCCGTGCAGCGCGAGCCGCCGCACCTTCATCCCCCGGCGCCGCTCGACGCAGGCCCCCCAGAGCGAGAGCCCGACCACCCGGCCCTCATGCTCGACCCGCAGCAGCCAGAGCGGCGCCGAAGCCAGAGCCGCCCAGGGCCCGATCCAGCTCCAGCTGAGGAAGAAGCCGCCCCCGGCCCGGCCTTCGAGATCGCGCCAGAGCGGCGCCAGCGCCTCCAGAGAGGCGAGAGCTTCGAGGCGGACCCGCATGTCTTGACCCTCCGGATTAAGCCGACGTCGGAAATTCTCCTCTGACGAAAACAAATCTTCATGAAGCTTTCGTGCAATGGGGCGGCGCGGCTCCGGTCGCTCCGGCGCGCGATCCGGAGGCCGGAGAACCGGCTTCCGGGCGAATCGCGCGACCTCATCAGAAGCTGGCTCCGCATGCGCCCACATGTCCATCGCCTCGCGCCGCCCTTCCAGCGCCTGGAGCTTCCGGCTTCTTCGCCGCCGCTCTGCCTGGTGACGGTGGACACCGAGGAAGCCTTCGACTGGCGCGGTCCTTTCCGCCGCGACTCGCGCGACGTCTCGAATCTGGCCGAGCAGGGCCGGGCTCAGGAGATCTGCGCGAGATTCGGCGCTCCTCCGCTCTATCTGACCGACTGGGCCGTGGCCCGCGACGCGGCCTCCGTGCGCCTTCTGGGCGACTGGGCCGAGGCGGGGCTCTGCGAGATCGGGGCGCATCTGCATCCCTGGATCACGCCGCCCCACGAGGAAGGCGGCTCGCCGCGCGAATCCTTCGCGGGGAATCTGCCCCTCGCCCTGGAGCGCGCCAAGCTGACCGCCCTGACCCGCGCTCTGGAGGAGGCCTTCGGGCGTCGTCCGCGGGCCTATCGGGCGGGGCGTTACGGCCTGGGACGGCGCACGGCGGGACTCCTGCGCGAACTGGGCTACGGGGCGGATCTCTCCGCGACTCCCCGCCGCAGCTTCGCCGCCGAGGGCGGCCCCGACTTCAGCCGCGCGCCCGAAGGCCCCTTCTGGCTCGACGGCCCCGGCGGAATCGTCGAGATTCCCACCACCGAGGGCGTGGCCGGATTCCTCGGGGCGCGTCATGGCGAGGCTCTGGCGGGGGTGTTCGATTCGCCTCTGGCCCGAAGCTTGCGTCTGCCCGCCCTGCTGGCGCGCTCCGGCGCGGCGGAGCGGATCCGCCTCTCGCCGGAAGGGACGCGCACGCGCGATCTGCGGCGTCTGGCGCGGGCGCTGCGCGCGCGGGGAGAGCGGGTCTTCGTGGTGAGCTATCACAGTTCTTCGCTTCAGGTCGGCGGCTCGCCCTATGCTCCGGACGCCGCCGCCCGCGACGCCCTCCTGCGGCGTCTTGAGGAGATCTTGACCTTTCTCCGCGAGGAGATGGGCGCCGGATTCCCTTCGGCCTCCGCTCTGGAGGCGGCCTTGCGGGCCGCGCCCCTGCGGAGCGCCGCCCCATCGTCTCCGGCGGGAGAAGCCGCCGCGCACAGCGAAAATTTAACCCGGGCCGCCTAGCATGGCCCCGCGCCGAAGCTCCCTCCGCAGGCGCGACCACATGAGGATCTTGCGATGATTGCGCGGCGCTTTCCGGTTCTTGCCGTCCTGATCACGACGCTCGTCGCGCTTGCGGGCTGCGGGGGCGTCTCCTCGATGTTCGGCGGCGATGGGGGCCTCAAGGCGCCTTCCACGGGGATTCTCGCGCCGGCGCCGGTGGTGGCGAGCACCCCGCAGCTCCTGACGCCGGAATCGCCGAACTACCGGCTCGGGCCGGGCGAGAACATCCAGATCTTCGTCTGGCGCGCGCCGGAGCTTTCGACCGTGGTGCCGATCCGTCCGGACGGGCGCTTCTCCATGCCGCTGGTGGAGGATCTCCCGGCGGCGGGCAAGACCCCGACCGAACTCGCCCGCGACATCGAGGACCGCCTGAAGGCCTATGTCCAGGATCCCATCGTCACGGTGATCGCGCAGGTCAACGGCGCGGGAGATCCGCGCCAGCAGGTGAAGGTTCTGGGCCAGGCGGTGAATCCCTCCTCGCTGTCCTACCGCTCGGGGCTGACGGCTCTGGACGTGGTGATCGCGGTGGGCGGGCTGACCGAATTCGCCGACGGCAACCGCGCCGTCCTGGTCCGCGAGGAGAGCGGACAGAAGGTCTCCTACCGGCTGCGTCTGGACGACCTCGTGCGCAAGGGCGACATCGCGGCGGATCGCCCGCTGATGCCCGGCGACACCATCATCATTCCGGAAAGCTGGCTCTGAGCCTCGGGGCGCGGGGCGGGGCCAGAAAGCGGGATCGGTCATGGGCGAACTGAAATTCCTCATCGGGCATTACCTCCACGAGATCTGGCGGCGGCGCTGGAGCACGCTGATCATCGCGTGGGTGGTGGGTCTTTCGGCCGCCTTCCTCGCGGCGCGGCAGCCTGACGTCTATTCGGCCCGGGCCACGGTCTTCGTGGACACCCGCTCGCTGCTGCACACGCTCTTCAAGGGCGAGGTGCATTTCGAGAACCCCGCCCAGCAGCTCGAGAACGTGCGGCGCCTGATGTACGCGCGGCCCAATCTCGAGAAGATCATCCGCATGACCGACCTCGACCTGACGGTCCGCGACGAGCGCGAGCGCGAGGCTCTGGTCAACAGCGTCGAGGAGCGCCTGAGCCTCGTGCGCGAGGGGCAGGACTTCTACCGGATCTCCTTCCGGCACGCGAACGCCGAGAAGGCCCGTCAGGTGGTGGCCACCATGGTGGACCTCTTCGTCGAGGAGGGCATTTCGCGCGGCTCGGGCGTCAGCTCCCAGGACGCCGAACAGGCCCTGCGCTTCGCCATGGAGCAGCAGGAGACCTCCGCCGCCCGCCTGCGCGACTTCGAGACCCGCCTCGCCGAATTCGAGCGCGAGAACCGCGAGGTGATCGCTCTGCCCGCCGCGCTGATCTCCGAGCGGCGGAGCCTGGAGATGGACCTCGCGCGGCTCCAGGGCGACCAGACGCTCTATCAGCAGGAGATCCGCGAGCTGGAGGCCCAGCTCCGGACGACCCCGCAGCAGGTCAAGACCGGCGAGGACGTGATCCGTCCGCCGCGCCGGATGCAGGAGCCGCCGCCCGCCACCGCGAAGACGCCCGTGCCCGAGGCCCTCCCCACCCTGGAGGAGCAGCGTTACGAGGCCGCCCGTCAGCGCGCCGCGGGCATGGAGCGCGAGATCCAGGAGATGCTCCAGCGCCTGACTCCGCAGCATCCGGACATGGTGGCCGCCCAGCGCCGCGTCGAGAGCGCCCGCATCGAGGCCGAGGGCCTGCGCGCCGCCGCCGACGCCTCGATCCAGGCGCGCAGCGGCCGGATCCAGGCCGCTCTGGAGCACAACGCCCAGGTGGACGCCGCCTATCGCGACTGGCAGATCCGCCAGATGCAGCCCGAGCCCGAACCCATCGTCAACGCGATCTACGGCGAGAATCCGGTCTACGCCCAGATCCAGGCGCAGATCGGCCAGCGCCGCAGCCGGCTGGCCTCGGTGGACCAGATGATCCAGACCGCCCGCGCCCGCCTGATCGAGGTGGGCGAGCGGCTCCAGCGTCAGCCCGAGGTCACCCAGACCTACGACCGCCTCGAAAAGGACGCCGGAGAGGCGCGCCGCGAACTGGCCTCCATCGAGGACAAGATCCGGCTCCTGCGCGCCACCAACGAACTGGGACAGCAGCAGGTGGTCAAGTTCACCGTCTCCGAATGGCCCAAGACTCCGACGACGCCCATCGCGCCCAACCGGCTGATCCTGTTCCTGGGCTCGGCGATCCTGGGCCTGGGGGCGGGTCTGGGGCTCACCTTCCTGCGGATCCAGATGATGGACACCATGCCGTCCATCGTCCACATGCGCGAGGCCTTCGACCTGCCGATCCTGGG
The DNA here is from genome assembly GCF_028688855.1 of Neomegalonema sp. Lineage (GTDB taxonomy): Bacteria > Pseudomonadota > Alphaproteobacteria > Rhodobacterales > Rhodobacteraceae > Neomegalonema. The sequence goes on from NZ_JAQTXI010000006.1 coordinate 40,063, forward strand.
CGGCGTCTCGCGGCTGGAGGATCAGAAGCAGGCGGCGGGGGCCATGCTCGGGAATCTGCTCTTCGTGGGGCTGGCCTCGCTCTTCGTGATGACCTTCGCCCTGCTGATCTACAAATACCACATCGCCCTGTGGCGACCTGATCTGGGCGCGATCGCCACTCAGGCGCGCGCGGTCCTGGGATGAGCCTGAACGAGGGAGTCCGGCCATGAGCGCGTCAGACGAGTTCGAGACTTCCCCGCGCCCTCGCGGCCAGAGCGCCGGCGAGGCCATGCGTCGGCGCCGCTTCGCCCGTCAGCTCGGGCTCGACGCCGAGGCGCCCGCCCGCGCCGAATCCGCCCGGCCCGAGCCGAACCGCGGCCGTTCGCCTGCGCCGCCCTTCGTCGGGCCTGCGCCCCAATTCCGCGCGCCCGCCGCGCCGCCTCAGGCTCAGGCTCCGGCTCCGGCCGCCGCTGCGCCTCCCGCTCCGCCGCCCCCTGCGCCTTCCGCGCCGGAGGAGGAGCCTTATAAGACGCATGATCCCGCGCCGCCGCGCGCCGCCGCCGATTCCGCGCGCGCCCGCAGCCTGGAGGAGGAGTTCCTCGCGGCCTTCTCCGAGGATCCGCCCGAGGCCGCTCCCGGCGCCGGAGAGGATTTCCTCTCGGAATTCGCCCGCGAGCCCGCGCCCGTCTCTCCGCCGCCGCCCCGTCCCGCTCCCGAGCGCCCTTCCGCGCCGGATTCCATCGTCGAGGCGGCTTCGCCCCTGAGCGACCTGCGCCGTTCGCTGAAGGAGCCGAAGGGCTCCCGCGTCTCGACCCGCGGCGAGCTCTCCGTGGCGCCCAGGGACGTCGACGGCCGCAAGCGCAGCCGCGAATTCGCGCTGAACTTCGACCGCCTCCGGAAATTCGGCTTCATCACGCCGAGCGCCCGCCGCTCGCGGCTCTCCGAGGAGATCCGCCTGATCAAGCGCCGCCTGATCCGCCGCATGACCCTGGAGGAGACGGCCCGCCGTCCCGGACAGATGCGCAGCCGCGCCCCGCGCGGACGTCAGCACGTGATCCTGTTCACCAGCGCCAAGCCCAGCGAGGGCAAGAGCTTCGTGGCGGTGAATCTGGCGCTCTCGATCATCCTCGACGAGGGGCTGAACGTGCTGCTGGTCGACGCCGACGCCGCGCGTCCGAGCCTCTCGAAGATCCTGGGGCTCAAGCCCAACCTCAAGGGCCTGACCGATCTGCTCGAAGAGGCCCGCCATGGCCGCAGCGACGTCAGCGGGCGCATGCTGCGCACTCCGGATCATCCGCTGACCTTCATCCCGGCGGGCGAGGCTGTGGAATCCGCCACCGACCTCTACGGCGGCGACGCCATGCGCAGCCTGATGGCCGATCTCGCCGACCGCTATTCCGACCGCATCATCCTGATCGACGGCCCGCCGCTCCTCGCCAGCACCGAGCCCGTGGAGCTGGCCCGTCACGCCGGACAGGTGGTCATGGTGGTCGACGCCGAGCGCACCACCCGCAAGGCCGTGGAGGCGGCGCTGGATTTGCTAGGACCCGAGTGCAACGTGAATCTTGTGCTGAACAAGGCCACGGCCTCGGGTCGTCTGGAGCAGTTCGGCAGCTATTATGAGGCCTACGCCAATGACAGCGCTCCCCGGAAACCCTGACCGCCGCCCGGCGCGGAAGGCTCTGAAGCTCCGCGCGAGCGGGCTGGCCCTGACCTGCGCGCTCGGGGTCTGCGCGCCGGGCGCGGCGCCCGCCTTCGCCGAATCCCGTTTCTGGACCGAGCCCGCGCCGTCTCAGGCCGGGACGCTCGGGCCCTCCGGCGTGGAGTCGGGCGGGGTGGTGCTGACTCCCGACATGAGCGCCGGATTCGCCGCGCCTCCCGGCGCCGCGCCCGCCGCCCCGGGCCCCGCCGCAGGGCCTGCGGCGCCCACCGCCCGTCGGCTCTGGAAGACCAGCGTCCGGCCCTACGCCTCGACGGAGGTGACCGTCACCGACAACGCCGGGCTCGATCCGCGCGGCGAGGAGCGTTCCGACACGGTGCTCACCGGCACGGTGGGCCTGCGGGCGACCGTCGAGGGGACTCGGGCGAAAGGCTCGCTGAACTACGCCGCCCATTACGACCATTACTTCGAGGACACCAACGACGACGGCCTGCGTCATGATCTGGCGGGCGCGCTCTCGGCGACGGTGGTTCCGGGGCTGCTCTACCTCGACGTGGCGGGCTCGGCGGCGGAGAGCTTCGCGCGGGGCGAAGGCCGCTATTCGCTGAATCCCGTCGCGGGACGCAACGACCGCGAAAGGGTCTATTTCGGTTCGGTCAGTCCGGCCCTGCGCCAGAATCTGGGAGGCTGGGCCAACGCCGAACTGCGCTACACCCACGCCCGCAGCTTCTACGAGGACGGCGAAGAGGCCGACGAATGGATGCACGGCTTCAGCGGCGCCCTGGTCTCCGATCCGCGGCGCTTCCAGAAGTTCGGCTGGGGCTTCTCGGCCGCCCACATGATCTATGACGACGAAACCGACGACAAGCGCCGCGCCTCGACGGTGGGCGGCTCGGTCGAGGTTCCGCTGACCGCGAAGCTCGCCGGAATGGGCGCCGCAGGCTACGACCACGTGCGCGGCTCCAGCCTCGACGAGGACAAGGTCGGCGGCGGCTACGTAAACCTCGGCGCGCGCTACGTCCCCAACCGCCGCATGAACATGGACGCCTACGTCGGCTGGCGCAATCAGGGCCTCGATTACGGCGCGAACCTCCGCTACGCCCTGGCGGAGCGTCTGGGGATCTCGGCTTCGGCGGGGCGCTCGGTGGAGTTCCTCGACTTCGGCGGCGCGCCCTACGCCCTGCTCGACGCGGGCGCGGACGAGGCGGGGAATCCGCTCTACCGCTCGGCGCAGGGCGGCCTGACCTCCAACCGCGCCGAGGCTCTGGCGGTGAGCCTGGCGGACGGCTCCCTGCGTCTGGCGAGCGATCCGGCCTTCAGCCGCCAGACTCAGGACGCGGTGGTCGATTCGGCGACGCTGGCGCTCTCGGGATCGAGCGGCAAGACGGGCGTGAGCCTCGTGGGCGCCGCCATGCGCCGCGACTACGGCGGTCCGCTCGACGACGACGAATGGACCCTCACTCTGGCGGGCGCGGTGAACCGCGACCTGACGTCGCGCATCGGCGTGGACGCCTCGGCGGCCTTCATCCTCTACGCCCCGGACGATCCCCGCCTGACGAAGGAGCGGACGCTGTCGTTCGGTCTGGGCGCGTCCTATCGGATTACGGAAATTGTCAACGCTTTCGCGCGATACACTTACACACGACGCTTCTCCGATTCGCCTCAGGACGAATATCGCGAGAATGCGGGCGTGCTGGGTTTGAGGGCGGATTTCTAACGCGCCGCCGCGAACTCTTCTCCGGGCGGCGCGCGAAACGGTCAGCAAGCGCCGCCGCGGGGGCGGGACGAACGGCATCAGGGAGTCGGACGACGCGATGTATGAAGAATATTACGGCCTGTCGGCCTGCCCCTTCCGCCTCACGCCCGATCGCCGGTTCTGGTTCGGCTCGGAAGGCCATCGCAAGGCGATGTCCTATCTGAAGTACGGGCTCTATCAGGGCGAGGGCTTCATCGTCATCACCGGCGACGTCGGCACGGGCAAGTCGACCCTCATCAGCCAGCTCTTCGAGGAGCTGGATGAAAACGACGTGGTGGCGGCCACCATCGGCACCACGCAGGTCGATCCCGAGAACGTCGTCCGCCTGATCTGCGACGCCTTCGGGGTGCAGCCCGCCTCCGACGACAAGGCGAGCATGCTGACCGCCTTCGAGCAGTTCCTCGTCGAGCAGAACCAGTATGGGCGCCGCGTCCTGCTGGTGGTGGACGAAGCCCAGAACCTGCCGATGCGCACGCTCGAAGAGCTGCGCATGCTCCAGAACTTCACGCTGGGCGGACAGCCGCTGTTCCAGATCTTCCTCGTGGGCCAGCCGCAGTTCGCGCGGACTCTGGCGCATCCGGATCTGGCGCAGCTTCTCCAGCGCGTGACGGCCTCCTATCGCCTCGAACCGATGACCGAGCAGGAGAGCAGCGAATACGTCATCCACCGCCTGGAGATGGTGGGCTGGCAGGGGAACCCGACCTTCACGCCTCAGGCGCTCGCGCGCATCTACGTCGAGACGCGGGGCGTGCCGCGCCGGATCAACACTCTGGCCAACCGGATCATGCTCTTCTCGGCGCTGGAGGAGCTCACCGAGATCACGCCCGAGACCGTGGAGACGGTGGTCGCCGACCTCAAGAAGGAGGCCTTCGCCGCCTCGCGCCCCGCCGAGGGCGCGCCGGAGAGCCAGGGCGCTCCGGTGCCTCCGGGACATCCGGCGCATGCGGCTCAGGTGGCTGCGGCGGCCGGCCTCGGGCCGGACCCGGCGCTGCTGGCGGCGGTCAACGCTCTGGCCGGACGCATCGGCCTGCTGGAGTCCCGCGCCGAGGATCACGATCGCGCGATCCGCGAGATGATCGAAATCGTCTCGACCCTGCTCGAACAGAGCCTGGCCGAGGAGCCGCCGCGTCGCGCAGGCGGGTTTTGACCCCCCGCGACGCGCCGGAGCCGGGAACGGAAGGCCCCGGGCCTTCCGCCCGTCCCCGCGCCGGAACCGACGCCGTCACGCCCCGCGCCGGGATCGGGGCCATGGCCCCCCGCGCCGGACTCGGCGCCATGACGATCGACGTGGAGGAGCATTTCCACGTTTCGGCCTTCGCGGGCGTTCTGGACCGGGCCGACTGGCCGAAGCAGGAGAGCCGCGTCGAGGCCAACACCCACCGTCTGCTCGACCTCTTCGCCGCGCATGAAGCGCAGGCGACGTTTTTCTGTCTGGGCTGCGTGGCGCGGGCGGCTCCGGGATTGATCCGGCGCATCGCCGCCGAAGGCCATGAGCTGGCCAGCCATGGCGACCAGCATTTCCGCGTCTTCGAACAGAGCCGCGCCGAATTCGCCGAAGACCTCCGCCGGGCGAAGGGCGCCATCGAGGAGGCCGGAGGCCAGGCCGTGACCGGCTATCGCGCCCCGAGCTTCTCCGTCGACGCGCGCAGCCCCTGGGCTTACGAGGTCATGGCCGGGACGGGCCACGCATGGTCCTCCAGCTCGCACCCCATCAAGCACGATCATTACGGCGACCCCACCGCCCTCCGGACGCCTCATCGCGAGCCCAGCGCGGGAATTCTGGAGATTCCGGTCTCCACGCGGATGTGGCGCGGTCGTCGCCTGCCTTTCGCGGGAGGCGGGTTCTTTCGTCTGGCGCCGCTCGCCTGGACGCGCTCCGGCCTCGACGCCTATGCGCAGGAGTTTGGAATCGCGCCGAATTTCTACCTCCACCCCTGGGAGATCGATCCGGATCAACCACGCCTTAAGGGCGCGCCGTTAAAATCGGCCTTGCGCCACAGGATCGGACTCGGCCGCGCCGAATCCCGACTTGCGGCGCTCCTCGCCGAACGCCGCTGGCGATCCATGCGCGAAGCTTGCGCGGACGGGATCGGGGCGGCCTGACTCCGGAGCCGCCATGGCCGCCCGATTCCTCATGCGCGAACCTGCGGAAGCCTCCGGATGGGCGGCCTGGGATTCCTTTGTCCTGAACCACCCGGAAAGCGAGCCTTTCCATCTCTCCGGCTGGCGGCGCGCCATCCGCGAGGCCTATGGCCTGCCCTGCTTCTGGCTCGGGGCCTGGGAGGGCGGCGCGCTGCGCGGAGTCCTGCCTCTGGTGAAGGCGCCGGCGCCTTTCGGGGGGGCGAATCTGACCTCCTGCGCCTTTGCGGTGGGGGGCGGGATCCTCGCCGAATCCGAAGAGGCGCGCGAGGCTCTGGCCGCCGAGGCCGAGGCTCTGGGGCGTCGTCTGGGCGTGGGCGCGGTGGAGCTGCGCGGCGGCGAGGCTCCGGCTGAATGGGGCGTCAAGGAAGGCGTCTATGCGGGCTTCCGCCGCGAGATGGCCGAGACCTCCGAAAAGCGCCTGCTCCAGATCCCCCGCAAGAAAAGAGCCGACGTCCGCAAGGCCATGGAGGCGGATCTCAAGATCGAGCATGAAGCCGCCCTGGAGCCCTTCCACGCCATCTATTCCCGCAGCCTGCGCGATCTCGGCACGCCGACGCCTTCCCTGCGCTGGATGCGGGCGCTGAAGTCGGCCTTCGGCGAAAGCTGTCATGTGACGCTGGTGCATGGGCCTGCGGGGCCGGTGGCGGCGCTGATGAGCTTCGAGCATCGGGATCGGGTCATGCCCTATTTCGGGGGCGCCCTGCCGGAGGCGCGGGCGCTCCGGGCCTATGACCGGCTCTATTGGGAGGAGCAGGAGCGCGCCGCCCTGAAGGGCCTCAAGGTCTTCGACTTCGGGCGCTCGAAATTCGGGACCGGCGCCTTCGACTACAAGACTCATTGGGGCTTCGAGCCTCAGCCTCTGGTTCAGCGCTATCGGCTGGTGCGGGCCTCCGAGGCGCCCGACGTGAATCCCCTGAGTCCGAAATACCGGCGCTTCGTGGCGCTCTGGCGGCGTCTGCCGCTCTGGACGGCCAATCTCCTCGGGCCGCATCTCGCGCGGAGGCTCGGGTGATCCCATGACGAAACGCCGTCTGCTCGTTCTGGCGCATCGCGCCCCGGTCCCGCCGCTCACCGGAGAAAAGATGCGGCTCTGGCGCTTCCTTCAGGGCCTGGCTCCGGACTGGGAGATCACGCTCGCCGCCCCCGTCGACCGCGCCGAGGATTGGGAGAGCAGGGCGGCCCTCTCCGGACTCGGGCTTGCGGAGATCCTGCTGGGCGATCTGACGAAACGCTCAAGGGCGGCTTCGGGGCTGAAGGCCCTGAACTCCGGCGCGCCGGTCAGCCTGGAGCATTTCCACGACGCCGGGCTCTCGGCCCGCATCCGGGAGGCCGCCCGCAAGACGCCTTTCGACGCCGTGCTGCTCTACGGCTCGGGCGGGGCGCGCTATCTGGAGGCGCTCCCCGATCCGCGCCCGCCCGTGATCCTCGACATGGTGGATGTGGATTCCGCCAAATGGGAGGATCTGGCGGAGAAATCCGCGCCGCCGATGGGCTGGGTCTACGCCCGCGAAGCCCGCCGCCTGAAGCGGGTCGAAGAAGCTCTGGCCCGCAGCTCCGCGGCCTGTCTGTTCGCGACTCCCGCCGAACGCGACCTTTTCGCGAAACGCGGCGGCGCGGGGAATCTCCTCGCCGTGGAGAACGGCGTGGATTGCGACTATTGGGCGGCGGGGAAAACCATGGCCTCGCCCTATCCCGACGACCGGATTCCGCGCGTGATCTTCACCGGCGCCATGGATTATCCGCCCAACGTCGAGGCGGCGGTCTGGTTCGCCCGCGAGATCCTGCCGCGCGCCAAGGCTCTGGCGGGGCCTTTCGAATTCGTGGCGGCGGGGGCTCGCCCGGCGAAGGAGGTTCTGGCGCTTCAGGAGATGGGCGTGCGGGTGACGGGCCGCGTCGAGGACATGCGGCCCTGGCTGGCTCATGCGGCGGCGGCGGTGGCGCCCTTGCGTCTGGCGCGGGGCGTGCAGAACAAATTGCTGGAGGCCATGGCCTCGCGGGTGCCGACCGTGGCCACGCCTGCGGCTCTGGAGGGGATCCAGGCCACGCCCGGCGCGGATCTTCTCACAAGCGCGTCAGCTTCGGAATTCGCGGCGGCTCTGGCGCGGCTCTTGCTCGATTCCCGCCTGAGCGCCTTGCTCTCCGCCAACGCCTTCCGGGCCATGCGCGACCGCTACGACTGGTCGAGCCGTCTGGAGGCTCTGGAGGCGGCGCTCCTTCAGGCCCTCGCAGAGCCGCCCGACAGGAAACAGGACGCCGCATGACCGACCAAGGGCTCGCCCCGCCGAAAGAAGCCGCGCCGAAAGGATTCTCCCTCCCCGAAGGCTTCTTCGGCGAGGCCTGGCCCGCATGGCGCCGGACCATCCTGCTGATGTCGGGTCTGGCGGTTCTGGCTCTGGGGCTTCAGGCTCCGGCGGTTCTGGACATGATCGGCGTGTGGATCTCCTCGCCGACCTACAACCACGGTTTTCTCGTCCTGCCCGCGAGCCTCTGGTTCGTCTGGCGCAAACGCGCCGAATTGCGCGGGATCGCGCCGAGGGCCTCGTTTTGGGGTCTGGCGCCTTTGGCTCTGGCGGCGGTTCTGGCGACCCTCGGCGGGCTGATGGGCGCGGCGATCTTCGAACACGCCGCCGTGGCCTTCTCTCTGATGGGCGTGGCGATTCTGGCGGCGGGCTCCGAATTCGCGCGGCGGTTCTGGTTTCCTCTGGCCTTCCTGATCTTCCTCGTCCCCTTCGGCGACGAGCTCACGCCCTTGCTGCAGGAATGGACGGCGGACGTCTCGGTCTGGCTGCTGCGGGCCTCGGGCGTGCCGACCTATCGCGAAGGGATCATGATCGAGCTGCCCGACGCCCTCTTCGAAGTCGCGGAGGCTTGCGCGGGTCTGCGCTTCCTCATCGCGATGATGGTCGTGGCGGCGGCTTTCGCGCATCTCTCCTATGAGCGCCTCTGGAAATGGGTTGTGTTCGGCCTTCTGGCGGTGGCGGTTCCGGTGGGCGCGAATTTCCTGCGCGCCTATGGAATCATGATGATCGCCCATCTCACCGACGGGCGCGTGGCGGCGGGCGTGGATCATCTGGTCTATGGCTGGGTCTTCTTCTCGGCGGTGATGCTGCTGCTGCTCTGGATCGGCGGCCGCTTCGCCGATCTCCGGTGGGACGCTTCCTCCGCCCCGACCTCCGCCGCGCCCCCGGTTGCGCCCGCCGCTCCGCAGGACGCCCGCAAGACCTGGGCGGCTCTGGGGCTCGGCGCCCTGCTGCTGGCGACGCCCACGACGGCGCTGTCCATCACGGCGCCGGATCGCGGGATCTCTCCGCCGCCCGCCGACTGGGCTCCTGCGACGCCTGCGGGCTGGAGCGCCGTCCCGCCCGCCGAAGACTGGACGCCTCATCTTCAGGGTCTGGACCGCCTCTATCGCTTCGGCTTCGTGAAGGACGGCGTTCAGGTGGATCTCGTGATCGGCTATTACCTCTGGGAGCGTCCCGGCGCCGAGGCGGGCCAATCGACCAACCGCTTCGAGGACGACGACGTTTGGGTGCGTTCGCGCCAGGCCCGCGCCGAGATCGGCGGCCTGCCGACCCGCCTTGAAGACCTCAGCCACGCCCGCATCCACGAGGGCCGGGGCGCGAGCTTCGCCAGCCGCCTCGTGACGGCCTGGTATTGGACGGGCGGCGAATTCAGCGCCGACGCGCGCCGCGCGGGCCTCGACGCCATGAAGGCGCGTCTGACGGGCGGCCCTCAGGAGGCGGCGATTCTGGCGCTCTCCACGCCTTACGCCCGCCCGACGGATCGGGCTGCGGCTCTGGCGGCGCTGGAGGCGTTCATGGCGGACTTCGGCCCCCTCGACGCCCCGCTGGAGGCTCTGGCCTCTCGATAAACCCGCGAGGAGGCTTTAATCTGGCGGCTCTTGCGATCAGGAGCCGCCGCCATGAGCCTCGACGAAACCCGCCCTTTCCTGCCTCTGCGCATCGCGGTTCTGACCGTCTCGGACACGCGCGGCCCCGAGGACGACGCTTCGGGCGATCTTCTGGCCGCCCGCGTCGAGGCTTCGGGCCATGTCCTGGCCGCCCGCGACCTGCTGCGCGACGATCGCGCCGGACTGGAAGCGCGGCTGCGGCTCTGGATCGCGAATCCGGAGATCGACGTGATCCTGACCACCGGCGGCACCGGGCTCACGGGGCGCGACGTCACGGTGGAGGCCCACAAGGCGGTCTACGAAAAGGAGATCGACGGCTTTTCGACTGTCTTCCACATGGTCTCCTTCAGGAACATCGGCGTCTCGACCCTGCAAAGCCGAGCCTGCGGCGGGGTGGCGGGGGGGACTTACCTCTTCGCCTTACCGGGCTCTCCGGGAGCCTGCCGCGACGCTTGGGACGAGATCCTCGTGCGTCAGCTGGATTCCCGCTGGCGGCCCTGCAACTTCGCCAGGATCCTCGACCGCCTGACCGAAGCGTGAGGCTTCCTGCGTCCTTCTTCAGGACGCCGCGTAGATGATCCTTGAATTTCAATCCGGTTCATCTCCGGATTCAGGACGAACCCGAGGCGGCCGCCCCTGAAGCGAGCCGCCTTTTCTCGCCTTCATCCCTGCTTGAGGAGCGCTTGGGTTCATCGCCTTCCGAACATCCGGTTTCCGCGTCTCGAGACGAGCGGATCGTTTCATAATGGAGTGAGTCCCTGGATCGATCTGATTGATCAATCTCCGGTATTGTATTATTTTAGGACATTGGATCACAAGATCTGACAGGGGTTCTCATCATGACGCGCATCAACGGCGGTTCGTCGTTCTGGAATTCATTCCTGAAGCCGGGCTTCTCCGGCTCCAACCGTCCCGGCGGCAACCATGGCGGCGGAAGCCCCGGCGCCACGACTCTGGCGGTCGGCGAAGAGGGCGGCGGGCATCGTCCCGGCAGGCCCGGCGGCAACCACGGCGGCGGACGTCCCGACGCCACGACTCTGGCGGTCGGCGAAGAGGGCGGCGGGCCTCGTCCCGGCGGTCCCGGCGGCAACCATGGCGGCGGACGTCCCGACGCCACGACTCTGGCGGTCGGCGAAGAGGGCGGCGGGCCTCGTCCCGGCGGTCCCGGCGGCAACCATGGCGGCGGACATCATCCGGGCGGGCCCGGCGGCAACCACGGCGGCGGAAGCCCCGGCGTGACCACTCGGGCCGTCGGCGAAGAGGACGGCGGATGGGCCACCACCTTCGCGGCCGGCGAAGAGGGCGGCGGGCCCCGTCCCGGCGGTCCCGGCGGCGGGGTCGGGAGCACCCGCGCGGCGGGCGAGGAAGGCGGCTGGTGCGGAACCGGCTCCGGCGGCCCGACGATGTCCACCATGGCCCTCGGCGAAGAGGGCGGCGGCTGGAAGCGTCAGGGCTGATCCCTGACGTCTGTCCCGGCGCAGCCGGCAAGGCCCGGAGCCTCCGGACGATCCCGCGGGATCGGAAAAGGCTCCGGCGCAAGGTTGAGGCGCCGGCTCCGGACGGTCGGCGCCCAGGGCGCGGAGAGGCGTTTCCGGGCGATCCGCAAGGATCTCCGGGCCTCCCGGCCCCCGGAGAAGGGGCGGCGCGAGCCGCTCCTTTTTCATGTCGGGCTCCTGAACCCCGGCCCCCTGTCCCGATGAGGCCCGAATCTTGAAGGGCGATCTCGTCGCGCCGATCCCGGCGCCCATGTCAGGGGATCGCCATGAGCATCGTCCACACCTTCTCCACAAGGCCCGTCGAGCAGTCGAAGACCTATATCGAGGCCTTCCGCAGACAGCAGCCTCAGGTCATCGTCCACAAGGCTCCGCCCGCCGCGGCCTCTCCGGCCTCCGGCTCGACGGCGGGCTCCTCGCCGGTGGTCCAGGTGGCCACCACCCTCGCCTCGGGCGAGGAGAACGGCGCGGCCACGGCCTATCAGGGCTCCGGAGTCTTCACCACCCTCGCCTCGGGCGAGGAGGGGACCCCCGCCACGCCCTCGCCTCAGGCGCCGGGCGGCGGCGTCCTCACCACCCTGGCCATCGGCGAGGAAGGCGCCCAGAGCTCTTCGACCGGGACCACGACCGGGAGCGCCTCGGGCTCGAACTCCTCCGGCCAGGGCTCTTTCGGGATGACGACCCTCGCCATCGGCGAGGAAGGCGGCTCCGTCGCGACGGGCTCCGCAGGCTCCTCGACGGGAGCGGCCTCCACCTTCGTCACCCATGTCGTCGGCGAGAGCGGGATCGTCTCGGGCTCGGGCGTCACCCTGACGACCATGGCCGTCGGAGAGGAAGGCGCCTCCTCCGCGAACGGCTCGGCCAGCGGCTCGGGCGGCGGCTCGGGCGGCGGGCTCTCCGCCTCCACGCTGGCCATCGGCGAGGAAGGCGGCTCCGCAGGCTCCTCGACGGGGACGACCTCCACCTTCGTCACCCATGTCGTCGGCGAGAGCGGGATCGTCTCGGGCTCGGGCGTCACCCTGACGACCATGGCCGTCGGAGAGGAGGGCGCCTCCTCCGCGAACGGTTCGGCCGGCGGCTCGGGCGGCGGGCTCTCCGCCTCCACGCTGGCCATCGGCGAGGAGGGCGGCGGCTGGCGGCCCTCGACCGGGCTCAAGGGCGGCGGGAGCCATTCCGGCTTCGCCTTCTGGAGGACGGGCAGGCGGAACGGCTTCTGAAGCCTCCTGCGCCTCGCGAGGGGCTTGCGTGCTCCGGGTTCCGCGCGCCTTCCGGGTTGCGCGGAATCCGGAGTTCATCCGTCGGCGTCTTCCCTGGTCCGGAAATCGGCGGCGCCGGGGCAACAGGCTGTATTTTCGCCTTTTTTGGAGCCTAGATCCTTCCTCGCGGGCGGAGGCGTCGCGACGCGCTCCGGGGCCATCCCAACATCCCGAGAGGAGACGACCATGAGTCTGACGAGCGAAAATCTCTCCCGGAAGGCGGGCGGGGTCCTGAGCGCTCTGGCGCTCGCCAATCTGGCCTTGCAGACCCTGCTTGCGGGCGCCGCCGTCGCGGCCCCGACGCCGGGGAGTCTGAAGGGCTCGGCGCTCGACCTCGTCGAGCCCGGCGCGCTCCGGAGCGTCGCCGCGCCTGAGGCCGAGGCGGGCGCGGACGTCGAGCTGGCCCAGGGCTGGGCCACCACCCTGGCGGTCGGCGAGGAGGGCGGCGTCCATCGTCCGCAGCCGCGTCCTCCGGTCTGGGGCTCTCCGACCACCTACGCCATCGGCGAAGAGGGCGGCGGCTGGCATCAGCCGCGTCCTCCGCAGCCTCCGGGCTGGGGCGCGACCACCTACGCCCTCGGCGAGGAAGGCGGCGGCTGGAACCGTCCTCCGCCGCGGCCTCCGGGCTGGGGCGCCACCACCTACGCCTTCGGCGAGGAGAGCGGCGGCGGCTGGGGTCCGAATCGCCCCACCACTCTGGCGCATGGCGAAGAGAGCTCGCATCGGCCTCCGCCGCGTCCCTGGCGCTGAGCCGGATCCGGAAAGACGGCGAGGGGCGGTTCCGTCCCTCGTCTCCCTCGCGCCTCCCCGAGGCGTCGCGCGGCCGCGCGGATCTTCCGCATCCGGAATTTCCGCGCGGAGGCGGGCCGAATCTCGGAAGGCCTCTGGGGATCCGTTGTAATTCCGCCCTTTTCTTGCGGTCTTGCGCGTTTTCCGATCCCCCTGGATCGCGCAAACGCTCTAAAGCTTCTCTTGTGGCCGCATCTTCGCGAGGCGAAGCCGTTTGGGCTCCGCTGGAGGATGCTCCGGCCTCGGGGAGGACGCAGCCCTTGCGCCTTCCCGCAAGATGACGAGGAGAGATTCATGAGTCTCACGAGCCAAACCCTCTCGCGGAAGGCCGGGAACGCCCTGAGCGCCCTGGCTCTGGCCAATCTGGCGCTCCAGACCCTTCTGGCGGGCTCCGCCGTCGCGGCGCCGACGCCGCGGGCTCCGGGCGGCGCGCCGGAATCCGGCCGCTCCGCCGAAGGCCTCCCCGCCGGAGTCCTTGAGGTCGCGCAGGGCCCGGGCGGCCTTCAGGCGACCACCCGCATGGTCGGCGAGGAATACGGCCCGCTCATCCGGCCCCAGCCCCAGCCTGCGCCCGGCGGAGTCGCCGCCACCACGCTGATGCTCGGCGAGGAGGGCGCGAGCGTCTCGCCCTCCCTGCCTCCGACCATCGCGCCCCAGCCGAGCACGCGCATGCTCGGCGAGGAAGGCGGCCCGACCATCACCACGGCCATGGTCGGGGAGGAAACCGGAGCCGCTCCGGCCCCGGCTCCCACGCCGCCGCCCGGCGTCGCGACCACCGAGGCTCTGGGCGAGGAATCGGGCTCCTGGGGCTCCGCGACCACCTACGCCATCGGCGAGGAAGGCGGCCCGACCATCACCACGGCCATGGTCGGCGAGGAGACGGGAGCGGCTCCGGCCCCGGCCCCGACGCAGCCCGGCGTCGCGACCACCATGGCCCTCGGCGAGGAATCGGGCTCCTGGGGCCCCGCGACCACCTACGCCATGGGCGAGGAGGAAGGCCCGACCATCACCACGGCCATGGCGGGCGAAGAGGCGGGCCTCACGCCGCAGCCTGCTCCTCCGCCGAACCGGCTCACCACCATGGCGCTCGGCGAAGAGACGGGCGCCGGGCCGCAGCCTGCTCCGCAACCGGCGCCGGGAGGCGTCACCACGATGGCCCTTGGCGAGGAGACGGGATCCTGGGGGGCTCCGACGCCTCAGCCTCTGCCGGGCCGCTTCGACGGGCCGCAGATTCAGCCGCCCGTTCATCCCCCGCTTACCCGCGCCTGGGGAGAATGAGCCGGAGGGGGCGCTCCGGACGCGCCCCTCTCCGACCCTGCTTTCGCGTCGCGCCCCGTCCTGACCGGCGGGGCGCCGACCTGTTCATGACCAGACGGCCACGGCTCAGGAGCGGCTTCTCCAATGTCTGACACTTCCTCCGGAGCCGAAGGCTCCTCACGCGTCCTGATGTTCGTCGGCGGCGGAGAGGATCCGCAATTGCGCCGCCTCGCCGAGGCCGCCCATGCGCGCGGGATCGGGATCGCGCCGATGATCACTCTGGACGAGGGGCCGCGCGGGGTCCTCTGGCGCCTCGGGCCGCAGGGCGCCGAGGCCATGACCGACGAACGCGGAGAGCCCCTGAAGGCCCACGCCGCCTTCCTGCGTCAGGACGTGTTCAGATATCTGCGCACCAGCAACGACATGGACAACGTGGACGCCCGCGCCTGGCGGGTGCTCATGGAGGCCTGGCTGGCCGCCAATCCTCAGGTGCGCCGCTTCAACCAGCGGTTCTTCCTGAAGGATTCGGCCAACAAGCCCTTCGCCCTGATCCAGGCGCAGCGGGCGGGGCTCCAGACGCCGCGCACGCTCCTGACGGCTCTGGCCTCCGAGCTGCGCGCCTGGGCGCGGAAGGAGGAGGTGGTCTACAAGCCCATCGACGGCGGCGACCACTGCCGCGTGCTGACGGTGGAGAATCTGGAGATGTACGGCGACGGCGTCCTGCCCCGGCCCTACATCTTTCAGGAAAGGCTCGTCGCGCCCGAGATCCGCATCTTCCGGGTGGGTCCGAAGTTCTTCGCCTTCCGGGTCGAATCGCCCTCTCTGGACTATCGCGAGAATCAGGACGCCCAGCTGACGCCCGTCGAGCCGCCCGCCGAGCTCCTGCCCGGCCTGACGCAGGTTTCGGACGAACTCGGGCTGAACTTCTGCGCCGCCGACTTCAAGACCCGCGCCTCGGACGGCGCGCTCTGCTTCATGGAGATCAACTCCAACCCGATGTTCGCGGGCTTCGACATGGCTTGCGGCGGGGCGCTCTGCGCGGGGATGCTCGATGTCCTGATGGGCGACGAGCCGATCTGAGATCAAGAGGGAATATGGAGGGTCCGGGCGAAGAAATTGCGTCTCTCTGGCGCAGGCGACGCTATATCTTCTCCCGAATAGTCTATTTTTGGCATAAATCCTGAAGGATCGATCTTGCCTCCCGGAATTGCGTCCCTTTATGGGTCGTTTCGAGAGGCCGGTGTCTTGGTTCAGGAGGTATGTCCCGTGTCGATCCATGTCGAGACCGCCGGTCGGCCCCGGACGCCCCTGATGCAAGGGGCCGCCGCGCTCGCCCTCGCGCTGACGCTTTCGGGCCTGACGGCGGGTCCGCTGGCGGCCCAGACCGCCGCGCCGCTCTTCGACGACCCCATGGAGGCGCTCCTCGACGCGCCCCGGGAGCCGGAGACGCGTCCCGCGCCCATCCCCTTCGAGCCCGCGCCCGAGCCGCGCTTCCAGAATCGTCCTGCGGCGCCCGCCGCGGCGGTCCGGACTCCCGCGACTCCTGCCGAGCCCCTCGCCGAGGCCGCGCCTTCCGCCGCCACTCTGGGATTCAGCGCCGAGCCCACCCGCATCGACGCCCAGAACCTCGGCAGGGCGGGCGCTCAGGTCGGGGCGCGCGGCGACGAGATCGTCCAGGGCGCCGCCCGGCGCTGGGGCCTCGCTCCGGCCACGCTCTACATGCTCGGCGCGCTGCTGGGCCTGCTGGGTCTGCTGCTGCTCGCGCGGCTTCTGGGCTTCGGGCAGAACCCGGTCAGGGAGACTCCGCCCCGGCGGCGCAAGCCCGCCGCCCGTCCCGCCGCGCGCACCCGCTCCGGAGAGGCCGCCGACGACTGGGAGGAGCAGGAGCCTGAAGAGGCCCGCTTCGCCGTCGCCGCCCGCCGCGCGAGCGCCCGCCCCTCCGCCCGGACGGGCGCCGCCTCCGCCTCCGCCGCCCGGGGCCGCCGCGAGCCCCCCGCCGCCGCTCCCGCGTCCGCGCCCGATGGAGATTGGGGCGAGGACTGGGCCGAGGCCGCGCCTTCCCGCGCCGGAGCTTCCGGCCGCGCGCCCGAAGCCTCCCGCGCGCCTGCGCCGCGTCGGCCCAATCTCGACCGTCTCGCGGCCTCCATCCGCGAGACCTGGCCCAAGGGCGAGCATCCCGAGGAGGGCGCGGTTTCTCCGGCCCGGGCTGCGGCGGCCCGCGTGGCGCGCGAATTCGCCGCCGAGGAGCCTCCGGCCGCGGCGTCGCGCCGCCCCTCCCGGAGCGCGCCCCGCGACGGCGACTTCCTCGACGCGCTCGAAGCGGCGGGCGAGGGCGATCCTTCGGCGATGGACCGCGTCCGCGCCCTGACCCGCGCGAGGTGATCCCATGGCCGCCCTGACCGAAGACGCGCCGGATCCTCTCCGCGCGGAGGAAGTTCATCCGATGGCAAGACCCGCAGGCCAGGATGCGCCTTTGTCAGGGTTGCGGAAAACGGGACGCTCCATGCGCGATCTCACGGAAAACATGCGGTCTCCGGTCTTGCGGAGCTCCGGGCTCATTCTCGGTTGTCTGGCTCTTGCGGCGCTGGCGCTGGGCGCGGCGACGGGCGAATGGCTCGGCGCGGCGGCTCTCGCGGCGGCGGGGGCCCTTCTGGCGGCCAACTGGGCGAGCCTGCGGCGCTGGCTCGGGCTCGGCGCGGCGGAGTCGGGAGAGGAGTTCCTCCGCGAGGAGCTGGAGGAGGTCCGCAAGGTGTCCCATGACGCCGCCGAGGACCTCGCCCGCATGGAGGACATCCTCGAAGACCTCGTGAACGAGAGCCGCCGCGTGCTGGCCGAGAACACCGGCGCGGTCAACCAGATCAAGAACCGCCTGCTGACGCTCGATTCCTCCGAGAGCGGCGCCCATGGCCGTCTGAGCGCCCTCGAAGGGCGTCTGGAGATCCTCGACGAGGCCCTTGCGGCCCTGCGTCAGGCTCCGGCGGGGCGGGCTCCGGCGCGGTCGGCGGAGTCCTTCGCCTCCTCCTCTTCCTACGCCATGGATCCCGAGCCCTCGCCGCGCTTCGCCGCTCCGGAGCCCGAAGAGCCCGCGCGCCTTCTGCGCGAGACGCGCGACGCCGATCCGGCGGCCAGCTTCCTCGCCGATGTGGCGAGCTCCTCGGCGCGTCGGCGCCGACCCGATCCGGAGCCTGCGCCGCGCGCTGCGCCGCAATCCGCGCCGCAATCTACGCCTCCGGGGCCGGGGGATCTCGCCGAGAGCCTGCGCCACCGCGCCCGCGAGGCCCAGCAGGCCCGTCAGGACGCCGCCGCCCGTCAGCAGCAGCAGGCCCGCCCCCTCGCGCCGGAGCCCGCCCCGCCGCCTGCGGCGGACGCGGATGCTCTGGCCGCCCTGCGGCCTCTGGCTTCTCTGGCGGCGATGGCCGAGGGCGGGGCCGCGCCTCAGCCCCAGGCCCGCCGGACGCAACCTCCTCCTCCCGAGGCGAACGGCCAGAATCCGAATGGCCAGAATCCGAACGGGCAGAGTCCGAACGGGCAGGGCGCCCGCGCGGCGGGTCCGGGCGGCCCCCGCCTCCTCGCGCTGGGCCAGAGCGCGCCGATCTACGCTCTGGCGCCGCGGGTGGTGGCGGGCCATGAGCTGGGCGTGGCGGAAGACGCCTCCCTGGCCGAGCGCCTGGCTCTGGCGGCGCAGAAGGTCGCCGAGCTGGCGGCCTCGGGGGTCGAGGAGGGCGTGCATCTGCCGCTGCGCGCGGCCCATCTGACGCCCGCCGCAGCCGCTGAGATCGAAGCCCTCCTGCGGGCGAATCCCGAGCTGGGGCGTCGTCTGGTGATTTCGGCGCCGCTCGGCGATCTCGCGGAGATCGCGGTGGAGCCCATCGACGCGCTGCGCGCTCATGGCGTGGCGCTGCGGGCGGACGTGCCCTCGCCGGAGGGGCTCAACGCCGAAACCTTCTCGCGGCTCAAGGTGGAGCTGGCGGCGGCGCCTTCGCTTCTGGCTCTGGCCATGGCGCCGCACGCCATGCAGATGGGCATGGCGCTGATGGCGACCGAAGTCGGCGATCCGGTGATGCTTCAGGCGCTCTCCATCGCGGGGATTCCGCTGGTCTCGGGCCCGGCGACCGAGCTTCTGGCTCAGGCGGGGCCTGCGCCGCGTCAGGCCTGAGGCTCGGGGGCTGAGGGGCGGGGACTTGGCGGAGGCGGGGCGCCCGTGATAGGGCGGTCCCGCCTTTTCGTGCTGGACAGAAAGCCGCCCCATGACCCGCCTGATCTCCGCGCTTTCCGATCTTTCTCCTGCGCCGCAAGCCCTGCTCTGCGACCTCTGGGGCGTGCTGCACGACGGCTTGCGGGTGTTTCCCGCCGCCGCCGAGGCCCTGACCGCCTATCGGGCGCGCGGAGGCAGGGTGCTTCTGCTGACCAACGCGCCGCGTCCTGCGGCCAGCGTGATCGCGCAGCTCGACGGTCTGGGCGCGCCGCGCGAGGCCTATGACGGGGTGGTCTCCTCGGGAGACGCCACGCGGGCCGAGCTCGAATCCGGGCGCTGGGGAGAGCGTCTGGTCTTCATCGGCGCCGACAAGGACGAGCCTCTGCTCGAAGGCCTGGCTCTGGAGCGCGTCGCGCCGGAGGCGGCGGATTCGGTGCTCTGCGCGGGCTTCGCCCATGACGACCGCGAGACCGTGGCGGATTACATCCCCCTGATGGAGCGGGCTCTGGCGCGGGGTCTGCGGATGCTCTGCGCGAATCCGGATCTGCTGATCCATCGCGGCGGGCGCGAGGTGCCTTGCGCGGGGGCTCTGGCCGAGTGGTATGCGCGGCAGGGCGGCGAGGTGGTCTTCACGGGCAAGCCGCATCGGCCGATCTACGATCTGGCGCTGACGCGGCTCGGGGAGATCCTGGGCGGGCCGCCGGATCTGGCGCGAGTCCTGGCGGTGGGCGACGGCCCGGCCACGGACGTCCTCGGCGCGCGTCAGGCGGGGATTCCGGCGCTCTTCGTGACGGGCGGCATCGCCGTGCAGGACACCATGCAGGGCGGAGAGATCAGGCCCGACCTTCTCGACGCCTTCCTGAAGCGCCATGATCTGGCGCCTTCCTGGGCGATGGGCCATCTGGCCTGAGGCCTTTCCCTCGCGGCTCCGGATGGGGCAGACTGCCTTCCGCACAAGAAACCACAGGGAGGCCGTCATGCTCATGCGCCGCGAGGAAAGCTTTCTGCTGATCGTCGATCTTCAGGGCAAGCTCATGCCCGCCATGCGGCGGGGAGATCAGGCCCTTGAGGTCAGCGGGCGTCTGATCCGGGCGGCGCGGGCTCTGGGGGTTCCGGTGCGGATCAGCGAGCATTGCGCGAATCGCATCGGCCCCACCGAAGAGGGTCTGCGCGCTCTGGCGCGGCCCGAGGAGATCCTCGCGAAGACGCATTTCTCCATCGCCGACGAGCCGCAGGCTCTGGCGGAGCTGCGGGCTCTGGGGCGGCCTCTGGCGGTGATCACGGGCGCCGAGGCCCATGTCTGCGTGCTGCAGAGCGCGCTGGGGCTCAAGGCGGCGGGCTTCGCGCCGGTGGTGGCGGCGGACGCCGTCTCCTCGCGCTTCGAGGCGGACGAGACGGCGGGTCTGGCGCGTCTGGCGGCGGCGGGAGTCCCGGTCGTCACCAGCGAGATGGTCATGTTCGAATGGACCGCCGACGCGCAGCACCCCGCCTTCCGCGAGATCCTGGCGCTGATCAAGGAGAGGTGAGCGCGGCCCGAAAGGGCGCGGGAGCTTCAGCCTCCCGATCCCTCCTTGAGCGCCTCCAGCTCCAGCCATTCCTCTTCGGCGGCGGCCAGGGCGGCGCGACGCTCGATCAGGCCCGCGCCGGCCTTGGCGAAGGCGGCGGCGTCCTTCGCGTAAAGCGCCGGATTCGCGAGAAAGACCTCCAGCTTGTCGATCTCGCGGGCGAATTTCTCCATTTCGCCGGGCAGAAGCTCCAGCCGCCGCGTCTGGGCGTAGTTGAGCTTCTTCGTCGCCGGAGCGGGAGCAGGGGCGGGGGCGGATTTCGGCGAGGTTCTGGAGGCGGTTTTCTGGAGGGCTCTCGGGGCGGGCGCCTCCGCCGAGGCCGCGATTCCGCCGCCCTGAGCGAGCATGTCGGTCCAGCCTCCGGCGTATTCGGTGGCGCCGCCCGCGCCGTCGAGCCAGACGACCGAGGTGGCCACCGCGTCGAGGAAGGCGCGGTCATGGCTGACCAGCAGCACCGAGCCGTCGTAATCGGCGAGCAGCTCCTGAAGCAGGTCGAGGGTTTCGAGGTCGAGGTCGTTGGTCGGCTCGTCGAGGATCAGCAGGTTCGATTCCCGCGCCATGATCGCCGCGAGCAGCAGCCGCGCCCGTTCGCCGCCCGAGAGCGCCCCCACCGGACCCCGCGCCTGGCGCTCGTCGAAGAGGAACTCCTTGAGGTAGCCGACCACATGACGGGGCGTCCCGCGCACCATGATCTGGTCGTTCGAGCCCCTGGCCCCGAGCAGGGGGTCTCCGGTCAGGGTCTCCCAGAGCGAGATCGTCGGATCGAGCGTGCGGTCCTGATCCAGCCGCGCCGCGACGATGTTCGTGCCGAGCTTGATCTTGCCCGAATCCGGCGCGAGTTCGCCCGTGAGCATCTTGAGGAGGGTGGTCTTGCCCGCGCCGTTGGGCCCGGCGAGGGCCACGCGGTCGCCGCGCTGGACGATGATGGAGAAATCGTCGATCAGGCTGCGTCCGCCGAAGCTCTTCGAGATGTTTTCGGCCTCGATCAGCTTCTTGCCCGAGACCGGCCCGGATTCCAGAGCCATGGCGGCGGGGCCCTTGCGCAGCACCTGCGCGCGCCGTTCGCCGCGCAGCTCCTGGAGCCGCCGCAGACGCCCCTGATTGCGTTTGCGCCGCGCCGAGATGCCTTCCACCGCCCAGCGGCCTTCGGCCTTCAGGAAGCGGTCGAGCTTGTGGCGGCTCTGGTCCTCCTCCTCCCAGGTCTTGTCGCGCCAGGCCTCGAATTCGGCGAATCCGCGCTCCTGGCGGCGCAGCACGCCCCGGTCCAGCCAGAGCGTCGTCCGCGACAGCTTCTCCAGAAAGGCGCGGTCATGGCTGATGAGCGCGTAGCCCGTGCGCGTGCTCGACAGCTCCGCCTCCAGCCAGGAGATCGCCGAGATGTCGAGATGGTTGGTCGGCTCGTCGAGCAGCATGAAGTCGGGCTCTCCGGCGATCATGCGCGCGAGGGCCGCGCGGCGCTTCTCTCCGCCCGAGGCGCCGGAGGTCTCGCGGGCGCCGTCGATGCGCAGGCCCTCCATGGCGACCTCGGCCTTGTAGGCCTCGTCTTCGGGCAGATCCGCCGCGACATATGCGCCGAGCGTCGCGAAGCCGGAGAAATCGGGGGCCTGCGGCAGATAGGCGATCTTCGCGCCGGGCTGCACGAAGCGCGTCCCCGAATCGGGGAGCGCCAGACCCGCCGCGATCTTCATCAGCGTGGATTTCCCCGAGCCGTTGCGCCCGACCAGACAGAACCTGTCTCCAGGCCCCGCCGAGAGGGAGACCCCCTCGAAGAGCGGCGCGCCGCCGAAGGTCAGCGAGAGGTCGGAGAGGACGAGCAGAGGCGAGGGCGCCATGAGGAGACTCCAGCCTGCGGAGAGGCTCTGGACGAGGGAAGGAGCGCCTTACCTAGAGCGCCGCGCCGCGCAAGGGAAGAGGGCGCAGGACAGGGAGGCGGCTCTCTCGGGACGCGAAGGCTTCGTCGGAAGGCCCCGCAAATTGCGCGCGGCTTTCTTGCGGCGTCGCGCGGACCTTCTTATATAGCCGCTGAAGCCGCTCCGGTCGGGAAGCCGACGGGGAGCTTCGACTCCGCCGAAACCATCTTCAGGGAAGCGGGCGAAAGGCGGAACGCTTTCGCCCACGACGCCATACGAGGAAAGACATGGCCAAAGTCATTGGCATCGATCTTGGAACGACCAATTCCTGCGTCGCCATCATGGACGGCGCCCAGGCCCGCGTGATCGAGAACTCCGAAGGCGCGCGCACCACGCCTTCGATGGTGGCCTTCGCCGACGACGGCGAGCGCCTGGTGGGTCAGCCCGCCAAGCGTCAGGCCGTGACCAATCCCGAGAACACCCTCTTCGCCGTCAAGCGCCTCATCGGCCGCCGCTACGGCGATCCGACGGTGGACAAGGACAAGGGCATGGTGCCCTACAAGATCGTCGAGGGCGCCAACGGCGACGCCTGGGTGGAAGCCCGCGGCCAGAAATATTCGCCCTCGCAGATCTCGGCCTTCATCCTGCAGAAGATGAAGGAGACCGCGGAAAGCTATCTCGGCGAGACGGTCACCGAGGCGGTGATCACCGTCCCGGCCTATTTCAACGACGCCCAGCGTCAGGCCACCAAGGACGCCGGCAAGATCGCCGGACTCAACGTCCTGCGCATCATCAACGAGCCGACCGCGGCGGCGCTCTCCTACGGCCTCGACAAGCAGGACGGCAAGACCATCGCCGTCTACGACCTCGGCGGCGGCACCTTCGACATCTCGGTGCTCGAGATCGGCGACGGCGTCTTCGAGGTGAAGGCCACCAACGGCGACACCTTCCTCGGCGGCGAGGACTTCGACATCCGTCTGGTCAACTACCTCGCCGACGAGTTCAAGAAGGAGACCGGCATCGATCTGCGCAAGGACAAGCTCGCGCTCCAGCGCCTCAAGGAGGCCGCCGAAAAGGCGAAGATCGAGCTGTCGTCCGTCACCCAGACCGACGTCAACCTGCCCTTCATCACCGCCGACGCCTCCGGGCCCAAGCATCTGACGATGAAGCTCACCCGCGCCAAGTTCGAGTCGCTGGTGGACGACCTCGTGCAGAAGACCCTGCTGCCCTGCAAGGCGGCCCTCAAGGACGCGGGCGTCAGCGCCTCGCAGATCGACGAGGTGGTCCTCGTCGGCGGCATGACCCGCATGCCCAAGGTGCTCGAGGTCGTGAAGAGCTTCTTCGGCAAGGAGCCCCACAAGGGCGTCAACCCCGACGAGGTGGTGGCGCTCGGCGCGGCCATCCAGGCGGGCGTGCTCCAGGGCGACGTCAAGGACGTGGTGCTGCTCGACGTGACCCCGCTCTCGCTGGGCATCGAGACCAAGGGCGGCGTCTTCACCCGCCTGATCGACCGCAACACCACCATCCCGACCAAGAAGGCCCAGGTCTTCTCGACCGCCGAGGACAACCAGACCTCGGTGACGATCCGCGTCTTCCAGGGCGAGCGCGAGATGGCGGCGGACAACAAGCTCCTCGGCCAGTTCAACCTCGAGGACATTCCGCCGGCGCCCTCGGGCGTGCCGCAGATCGAGGTCGCCTTCGACATCGACGCCAACGGCATCGTCAACGTGAGCGCCAAGGACAAGGCCACCGCCAAGGAGAAGCGCATCTCCATCCAGGCTTCGGGCGGCCTCTCGGACGGCGACATCGACCGCATGGTCAAGGACGCCGAACAGCACGCCGAGAACGACCGTCAGCGTCGCGGCGAGGCCGAAGCCCGCAATCAGGGCGAGGCCGCGCTCCACAGCGCCGAGCGGTCGCTCCAGCAGCATGGCGAGAAGGTCTCCGAGGCCGAGCGCGCGCCGCTGGCCGCCGCCATCGAGGAGCTGCGCAAGGCTCTCGCGGGCGAGGACGTCGAAGCCGTGAAGTCGGGCACCCAGACCCTGACCCAGGCGGCGATGAAGTTCGGCGAAGGCGTCTACCGCAACGAGCAGGCCCGCAATCCGGGCGGGGCCTCCGACGCGACCGACGCCGAGTTCACCGAGCGCAAGGACGACTGAGCCGCGTGATCGGCGCCCGCCGCGAGTCCGCGCGTCGCGCTCCGGAGGTCTTCCGCCTCCGGGGCGCGGCGTCGCGCCGCCCCCCGTCAGCCGCCGCGCCATGGGACCATGATGGCCAAACGTGATTTCTACGACGTGCTCGGCGTCAGCCGCGACGCTTCGGATGAGGACATCAAGCGCGCTTTCCGTCAGCGCGCCAAGGAGTTCCATCCCGACGCCAACCGCGACGACCCCGAAGCCGAACGCCGCTTCAAGGAAGCCGGAGAGGCCTATGACGCCCTGAAGGATCCCCAGAAGCGCGCCGTCTACGACCGCTACGGCCATGAGGGCATGCAGGCGGGCATGGGCGGCGGAGGAGGAGGCTTCGGCGGATTCGGCGCCAGCGACTTCGCCTCCGCCTTCTCCGACGTCTTCGACGATCTCTTCGGCGACAACCGTCGCGGCGGCATGGGCGGCTTCGGCCGCGCCCGGGGCGGCGATCAGACCGCCAAGCTCAGCCTGACCCTCGAAGAGGCCTACGCCGGGGTGACGAAGGAGATGCGGGTGGCCACTCTGGCCCTCTGCGACCTCTGCCACGGCACGGGCGGAGAAGGCGGCTCCTCGCCCGTGACCTGCGGCACCTGCAAGGGGTCGGGGCGGGTGCGGGCCCAGCAGGGCTTCTTCACCATCGAACGCCCCTGTCCCACCTGCGGCGGACGCGGCCAGACGATCAAGACCCCCTGCCACGGCTGCGGCGGACAGGGCCGTCTGCGCAAGGAGCGGACCATCTCCGTCCAGGTGCCGAGGGGCGTCGAGGACGGCAACCGCATCCGTCTCGGCGGAGAAGGCGATTCCGGCGGGCCTCAGGGAACGCCGGGCGATCTCTACATCTTCATCGCCATCGAGAAGCATCCGATCTTCCAGCGCGACGGCATGGACCTCTATTGCAAGGTGCCGATCTCGATGGTGGACGCCTCCCTCGGGGCCGAAGTCGAGGCGCCGACCATCGACGGCGCCATGGCGCGGGTCTCGATTCCGGCGGGCGCCCAGAACGACCGGCGCTTCCGGCTGCGCGGCAAGGGCATGCCCACGCTGCGCGGCGAGCGGGTGGGGGACATGTACATCGAGCTCGAAGTGGAGACTCCGGTCAATCTCTCCGCGCGTCAGCGGGAGCTGCTGGAGGAGTTCCGCCGCGAAGGTCGGGATGGACGCAACAGCCCCTCGGCCGAGGGCTTCCTGAACCGCATCCGGGAGCTCTGGAGGAAGAAGTAGCCGGAGCCCCCTCCCGAGAATCCGGAAGACTTTCCGGAGAAATCGCGCGACCATGCGTCCGGTCCGGGCCTCGTCCGGACCGGAAAGGCGCTTCAGGGAGGGCCGGCGGCCTTGCAGATGGATTTCGGAGCGGTCTTGCGCGCTGCGGCTTTCTGCGCTCTGGCCGCGGGCTCCTTCGGGACGGCGGCGGCCCAGGCGCCCGAGCCTCCCGTCTCGCGGCCCGCGCCGCCGAGTCTGAAGGTTCCGCCGGGCCTGACCGAGGCCGAACGCGACGCGGTGTTGTCCTCCGGACCCTGGCGCAGGCTGGGCGAGGAGGAGATCCGCGAGGCCCTGCGCGGCAAGACCCTGCATTATCTGCTCTTCGGGCGTCCGCGCGGCGAGGAGCATCATTTCGAGGACGGACGCGTCGTCTGGCGCATGGAGGACGGCCTCTGTCTGGCGGGCGTCTGGGTGGCCAGAAACGAGACGCTCTGTTATTTCTACGGTTTCGGGCGCACCGGCTGCTGGACCATGATCGAGGGTCCGCAGGGCTACCGCCACCGGCCCCTCGAGGGCGAGGCGGCGGACGTGGTGGTGCGCCGCGTCAGCGAGGAGCCTGTCACATGCGCGCCCGTTCCCACCTCCTGAAGCCGATCTTCGCGGCCTGCCTTCTGGCCGTCGGCTCCTCCGCCTTCGCGCAGGACGAGGATCCGCGCGTCGAGGAGGCCCTCCCCGGAGAGCTCGTCGAGGCGCCGCCCATGCCCTCGCCGGAGGAGGCCCTGTCCCGGGCCGAGCTCATGGCGCGGGCTTCGGGCAAGGTGGTCGTCTACGAGGACGCCATGGGCCTGCCCTACGGCGAGGAGTATTTCGATCCCAACGGACGCGAAGTCACCTGGCGCTATCTGGACGGCGGCTGTCAGACGGCCTCCTGGACGGCGCAGGGCTCGCTGTTCTGCTTCGCCTACGACGAGCCGAGCTGCTGGCGCGTGCGCGCCGGAGACGATCCTCAGGGCGAATGGACCGCCCATCTGGTGACGGGCGCTTCGGACGGCTATACGGAGCAATGGGTGCGGATGGTCCGCTTCGAGGACCGGCGCCTGCAATGCGAGCCCGATTTCGTGGCCATGCTCCGGCCCTGACCCCCTGACCCCTGATCCTGACCGACCCTCCGGCTCCGCAATCCATGCGAGAGGATCGCGCAGGATTTCACCCGGGATTCAGACGCTCTTAAGCCGCCTCGCCTAAGCCTTCCTGCGACGGGCCCTGCGCCCTCCTGATCACGGGACTGGAAAGGCTTCTCCCATGCGGCTTCCTCTTCTCGCCTTCGTCCTCGCGGCCTGTCTTCCGGGCGCGGGGTCTTCCGTCGCCGCGGCCCAGAGCCTGTCCTTCCGGGTGACCGCGCATGTGCCGCTCGCCTGCCGCATCGACGCGAACGGAGAGACGCGCTGCAACACGCCCTCCGCGCCGGGCGAGGGGAGCGAGGCGGCCCGACGCTTCGGCGCCTCCTCCGCGACGCTGGTCGCCATGCCTCTGCGGGTGGATCCTCAGGGCTGGGTGGTGCGCTCCTTCGTGGCCTTCTGAGCCTTCGGGATCACTCCTTCGGGAAGGTGGCCTGCATGGAGGGGCGCTGCGAGAAGCCTTCGAACCAGGCCTTGAGCCGGGGGCGGCTCTCCAGACCGGGCGAGACGGGCTTGCGCAGCTCCATCCAGCCGAGCGCCGAAGCCGTCGCGAGATGCCCGATGTCCAGCGGCCCGTTGAGATGGGCGATCCAGCGCGCCTCCAGCCGGTCGAGCGCGGCCTGGAGCTTGGTCGTCTGGGCGGCGATCCAGCCCGGCGAGCGCTCGGATTCGGGGCGCATGGTCTCGTAGCGGATGAGGATTCCCGCGTCGAGCAGCCCGTCCGCCAGAGATTGCAGCGTCAGGGCCCTCCAGCGGGCTTCTCCTGCGGGGAAGAAGGTCGGGCCTTCGTGGCGCGAATCGAGATATTCGCAGATCACCCGGCTGTCGTAGAGCGCCGGGCCTTCCTCCGGCACGAGGCAGGGCACCTTCCCGAGCGGATTATAGGCCGCCGTTTCGGCGTTGCGGTCCCAGGGGGTGCCGCGCCCGTCGATCAGTTCGAGCCCTTCGGCGAGGCCCGCCTCATGGGCCAGCAGCATGACCTTGCGCACATAGGGCGAAGTCGGAGACCAGTAGAGCTTCATGACGCGTCCTTCGGGGGCGGCGCGCGATGCGGCGGCGGACGCCGACGCGCGGGTCTGACGGATTCGGGAGCGGGTTCGGGCTTCGCCTTCGCCTCCTCGCGGGGGGCGAAGCCCTTCACGGCGCGGCGGACGAGGGCGGCGGCGGCGGCGGCCTGAGCGGCGCGCGTCAGGAGAAGGCGGAGCATCTGGGTCTCTCCCGGCAGGCCGCCCGCGAGGGACGGCGGAAAGGACGGAGCGCGCCCCGTCCGGATCCGGAATCTGGGGAGAGCCGGAGCCGAGGTCAATCCCGCTCCCGCAAGGAGGACTTCAGCGGTCTGGGCTCCAGCGGTCGCGGGCGCGGGCGTCGGCCTCGCGGGCCTCGATCCAGCGGGCGCCCTGGGGGCCTTCCTCGCGCTTCCAGAAGGGGGCGTCGGTCTTGAGGCGGTCCATCAGGAAGGCGGCGGACTCGAAGGCGTCCCGGCGATGGGGCGAGGCCGTCGCCACCATCACGATGCGTTCGCCGGGCGTCAGCCTGCCGTGGCGATGGACGATCCGGCAGCCCTCCAGAGCCCAGCGGCGCCGGGCCTCGGCCTCGAGAGCCTCCAGCGCCCTTTCGGCCATGCCCGGATAATGCTCCAGGGTCAGGGCGGCCACCGACCCCTTCTCGCCGCGCACATGGCCGAGGAAGCTGACCACCGCTCCTGCGGCGCCCGCCTCGGCGGCCAGGGCTTCGAGTTCGGCGGCGGGGTCGAAATCCTCGGCCTGAACCCGGACGGCCATGCTCAGTCCTCCGCGGCGGCGTCGTCGCCCGAGGGCTCGGCGGCTTCGGGGGCGGCGCCCTGGTTCTGCGGCGGCGCGGCGCGGGGTCCGCGCGGCGGACGGGGCTCGCCGACGCGCGTCGGACGGCCGATCACGCCCTGAAGGTCGCTCAGGTCGATGAAGCTGTCGGCCTGGCGGCGCAGGTCGTCGGAGATCATCGGCGGCGTCGAGGCGATGGTGGAGACCACGCTCACGCGCTTGCCCATCCGCTGGAGCGCCTCGACCAGGCGGCGGAAGTCGCCGTCTCCGGAGAAGATCACGATGTGGTCGATGTTGGGCGCGAGCTCCATGGCGTCCACGGCCAGCTCGATGTCCATGTTGCCCTTGATCTTCCGGCGTCCGCCCGCGTCGGTGTACTCCTTGGTCGGCTTGGTGACCATGGTGTAGCCGTTGTAGTCGAGCCAGTCGACCAGGGGACGGATGGGAGAATAATCGTCGTTCTCGATCAGGGCGGTGTAGTAGAAGGCCCGGACCAGCTTGCCGCGCGCGGCGAACTCGCTGAGCAACTTCTTGTAATCGATGTCGAAACCGAGCGCACGGGCGGCGGCGTAGAGATTCGAGCCGTCGATGAAGAGCGCGAGTCTGTCGTCGCGATAAAACATCTGTATGCCTCTATGGTTTTGGAAGTATGAAAGAGCGGATCGGACTCAATGAGGCGTCCGACTCCACGGGAGCAGGGCGCAAGATAATCCGGCGCGCGGGAGAATCAATGTGAATGACGCGCGAGACCGCGATCCCCTCCATCAGGATCAATCGATCCTTCTGGGCCTCGGCGCGAATCTGGACGGCCTTTTCGGACCGCCCGTCGCGACGCTGGAGACGGCGCTGAAGCGGCTGGAGGCGGAGGGAATCCGCGTGGCGGCGCGCTCGCGCTGGCGGCGCACGCCGCCCTGGCCTCCGGGCTCGGACCAGCCCGACTACGTCAACGGCGCCGCCCTGCTGGAGACCGATCTCGAGCCTGAAGCCCTGCTGACGATCCTGCTGAAGGTGGAGGCCGAGATGGGCCGCACCCGCGAGGCCGTCTGGGCGCCGCGGGTCTGCGACCTCGACCTGCTGACCTGCGGCCAGATCCTGCGCCCGGACGCGGAGGAATGGCTCCGTCTGTCCGAGGCGGTTCATCCGCCTCTGGATCAGCCTTTCCTCGTGCTGCCGCATCCGCGCCTGCATCTGCGCTTCTTCGCGCTGGAGCCTGCGGCGGAGCTGGCGCCGCACTGGCGTCATCCGGTCTTCGGGCGGGATCTGGTCGAGATGGCCGGGCGTCTGGGCGGCGGCTGACGGGCCTCCGCCCTGCGGATCAGCGGCCCTGGGGCGCGGAGAAGGCGAGACGCGCCTCCAGAAGCTGGGCGGCGGCGGTCAGGCCTTCGGGGTCGATGCCGTGGCCGAGGCCGGGGCGGGCGAGGGTCATGACCTCCACGCCCGCGGCTTCGAGCGCCGCGCGGGCCTCGCCCATGGCGGCGAAGGGCACCACCGGATCCTCTTCGCCATGGGCCAGCAGCACCGGAGGCCGCGAGC
Source organism: Neomegalonema sp. (assembly GCF_028688855.1). GTDB lineage: Bacteria > Pseudomonadota > Alphaproteobacteria > Rhodobacterales > Rhodobacteraceae > Neomegalonema. Next base: position 69,815 of record NZ_JAQTXI010000006.1, read on the forward strand.
GGATCTGGGGAACCAGCATCTCCGGATTGACGATGCGTCCCGAGAATCCCACGATGGCCGCCAGAGGATTGGTCCGGCGCAGGCCCACTTCGAGGCTCATCATGGTGCCCTGGCTGAAGCCCACCAGAGCCACGCGGGCGTCGGGCAGGCCGTAGAGCTCGCGCTCGGCGTCGAGGAAGCCGTCCAGCGCCGCCCCCGCCGCAAGGAAGCCCTGCTCCATGGCCGCCTGAGAGGAGCCGTCCATCCAGGGGATGGGGAACCACTGGAAGCCGAAAGGCGAGGCGCGGCAGCGTTGCGGCGCGTCGGGCGCCACGAAGGCGGCCTCGGGCAGGATCGCCCCCAGAGGCCGCGACAATCCGATGAGGTCCTCGCCGTTCGCCCCGTAGCCATGCACGAAGATCACGAGGCTTTTCGCGCGCCCCGGCGCGGCGCCCGCGCGCGGACCATCCAGACGGCTCATGGAGCAGACTCCTCGGGATCTCGGCGCCGGGCCGCAGCGCGGCGCGCCTGAAGGGACAGGAGGGCGGCTTTCCGCCTCCGCATGACGGAAAGGTAAGGCGCGTCCCGATTCGACGCAAGCGCCCCCGCAAGCCGGCCCGCCCGGCCCGCCCTCAGCGGAAGAGGTGGCTGCGGATGCGCGCTTCGAGATCGGGCCAGGCCTCGGGGGCGTGATGGGCCTCCTCGGAGCGTCCGGCGGCCTCGCGCACCCAGGGGTCGGCGGCGAAATGCAGCAGATGCACGTCGGGCGCCGCGCGGGCCGCCGAAGCGATCTGACGCGGAGTGTCGTCGGCGAAGGTGACGGGGGCGCGGATCAGGTCGCTGAGGTATTTCAGCGCCGGACCCTTGGGGCCGATGTTGGCCACCACCGGAACCGGCATCCCCAGATCCGCGAGGTTGAAGATCCGGTCCTCGCGGGCCGAGACCGGGCAATTGGTCAGCACGATCACCTGGGCGCCGTCCTGCGCCAGCCGCGCGAGGGCCTCGGCGGCGCCGGGAAAGGCGCTCTGGCGGCGGGTCTCGGTGGTGAAGAACTGCTCCACCAGAGGATCCGAGATCTCCGTCTCGACGCGGCCTTCGGGATCCTTGATCCGGGTGACGGTATGGCGATAGCCCGGCGCGAAGCTCAGGCGATAGCCGCGTTCGCCCAGATAGCGGTCGAAATGGGCGGCGAAGTCCAGCAGCACGTCGTCGGCGTCGAAGACCGCCAGAGGGCGGCCCTTCTCCAGCTCCAGCTCGAAGAGCTGCGGCCACACGAGGTCATGCACCGGATAGCCGCGCAGCGAGAGCGGCTTCTCCCTGCGCCCGCCCTTCGGCGCGGCTCCGCCCGTCAGTCCGGCGAGAATCCGGGCGCCCCATCCGGGCCTGTCGTTGATCCGTCCGCTCATGCCTGCGTCCTCACGCCCAGTCCCGGGTCAGGTCTCCGGAGAAGCCCGGAAGGGCCGCCCGCGCCGCCATGGGCTCCTCCGGCGCGAGCCGGGCCTCGGCGCAGAAGGCCAGCAAGGCGGATTCATCCGCCAGAAGCCAGTCGAGCAGCCCCCCCAGAGCCGCCGGATCGCGGGCCGCCGCGCCGAGATCTCCGGGGGCGAGCCCCGAAAAGGCGAGGAATCCGTTCAGGCGTTCGGGCTCTGCGGCGGTCCAGGCGAGGGCGCGCAAGGCGACGGTCTCCGCTTCCTCGCGGTTCGGGCGGGATTTCATGATCGTCCTACAGAATTCCTTAACTTCCCTCGCGCCAATCTGGTCGTCGAAACGCGGGGCGTCAACAGGCCCGGCCTCATCCTTGCGGAGCGGAGCCTCATGTCCAAGACCATCCTCATCGTGGAGGATAACGAGCTGAACATGAAGCTCTTTCATGACCTCCTCGTGGCGCAGGGCTATCAGGTGCTCCAGAGCTACGACGGCATGGAGGCCATGGAGCTCGCCCGGCGCCATGTTCCCGACCTGATTCTGATGGATATCCAGCTTCCGCACGTCTCCGGACTGGAGGCGACCAAATGGATCAAGGAGGACGACGACCTGCGCCATATTCCCGTCATCGCCATCACGGCCTTCGCCATGAAGGGCGACGAGGAGAAGATCCGCGACGGAGGCTGCGAGGATTACATCGCCAAGCCGATTTCGGTCGTCAATTTCCTGAACACCGTCAAGAAATACGTGGAATAAGCGCAGGGGCTCCCGTGGATCCGGGCGCGGATCCGGGACGGCGTTCGAGAAGGCAGGGGAGGTGGAGATGTCGGCGCGCATCCTGGTGGTCGACGACGTCGCGGCCAACGTCAAGCTGCTCGAAGCCAAGCTCAAGGCCGAGTATTACACCGTCCTCACCGCCATGAACGGCTTCGACGCCCTGCGCGTCGCCCGCGAGGAGCAGCCGGACCTGATCCTGCTCGACGTGATGATGCCGCGCATGGACGGATTCGAGGTCTGCCGCCGCCTCAAGGCCGATCCCGAGATGGCGCATATTCCGGTCGTGATGGTCACGGCGCTGGATCAGCCCTCGGACCGCGTGCGCGGACTCGAGGTCGGCGCCGACGACTTCCTGACCAAACCGCCGAATCAGCTCGCGCTTCTGGCGCGGGTGCGCAGCCTCGTGCGGGTCAAGATGATGATCGACGAGCTGCGCATGCGCGACGAGACCAGCCGCAGCCTCGGGCTCGACGCCCCCTGGCTCGACCCCAGCGCCCGCCGCTTCGACGGACGCGTGGTGGTGGTCGACGAGCGCGGCCCGCTCTTCGAGACGGTGCGTCCCGCCCTGACCGAGCGCGTCGGGGTGCGCTGCCTGAGGGCGAACGGCCGGGACGAGGCTCTGGAGGCCGCCCGCGCCGCCGAGACCGATCTCTTCCTCATCGACGCCGCCATGGTCCACACCGAGGCGCTGCGGCTCTGTTCGGAGCTGCGCTCCTCGCCGGAGGCGCGCCACAGCGCCCTGCTGCTCATCGTGGACGACCGCGATTACGAGACCATCGCCCGGGCGCTGGATCTCGGGGCGAACGACTACGTCATGCGCCCCGTGGACGAACACGAGCTGATCGCCCGTTCGCTGTCGCAGATCCGCCGCAAGCGCTTCTCGGAGCGGTTGCGCGACAACATGGCGGCGGGTCTGCGCATGGCCGCCACCGATCCCATGACGGGGCTCTACAACCGCCGTTACGCGGGGGTTCATCTGGCCACGCTCATGCGGCGCGGCATGGCGGACAAGGCGCCGCTCGCGGCGCTGCTGCTCGACATCGACCGCTTCAAGACCATCAACGACCGCTACGGCCATCCGGCGGGCGACGCCGTGATCGTCGAGGTGGCGCGGCGCATGCGCGAGAAGATCCGGAATCTGGATCTGGCGGCGCGGATCGGCGGCGAGGAGTTCCTCGTGGTGATGCCCGGCGCCAATCAGGCCGAGGGCCTGCGGGTCGCCGAGCGGCTGCGCGACGCCATGGCGGCCGCCCCTTTCGTGATCACCCAGAACGACGGCTCTTCGCTGTCCATCGAGGTGACGGTGAGCGTGGGGGTTTCGGAGAGCCGGGGCCTGGAGCCCGACGATCCCGAGGATCTGCTCCGCCGCGCCGACGGGGCGCTGTATGAATCCAAGCGCATGGGCCGCAACCGCGTGACCTGCGCGGCGGCCTGATCCTCTCCGGTCGGGACCGTTTCTCCTGCGGCGACGCTTCGTTGCGTCGCCCGGGCTTGGGCGCCCGGGATTTCCGGCCCATATTGGCCGCAGACCCGAGCGACAAAGCCAAGGAGGACTCCCCATGAGCTGGAATCCCGCGCTGGATCCCGTCTGCCCCGAGGGCGACGAGGTGGACCGCATCGCCTTCGAGATCGTGCCGCGCGCGCGGGATCTCGGGGATTTCGAGGTGCGCCGCGCCTTGCCTTCGGTCCAGAGGCAGATGGTGGGGCCTTTCATCTTCTTCGATCAGGCGGGGCCTGCGGAGTTCCTGACGGGGCAGGGCGTGGACGTGCGGCCTCATCCGCATATCGGGCTCGGGACGGTGACCTATCTCTATCGCGGCGAGTTCTTCCATCGCGACAGCACCGGCGCGGCTCAGGTGGTCGAGCCGGGGGCGGTGAACTGGATGATCGCGGGCAAGGGGGTCACCCATTCCGAGCGCACCCGTCCCGCGACGCGCAAAGGCCCGCATGAGCTCTTCGGCGTCCAGACCTGGATGGCTTTGCCCGAGGATCAGGAGGACCGTGCCCCGAGCTTCGCCCATCACGGCAAGCAGAGCCTGCCGGTGATCGAGGCCGAGGGCAAGCAGGTGCGGCTGATCCTCGGGACTCTCTACGGCCAGCAGGCTCCGGCGGAGATGCTGAGCGAAACCTTCTACGCCGACGCCCTGATCCAGCCCGGCGCGGTCCTGCCTCTGCCGAACGAGCATGAGGATCGCGGGATCTACATCCTCGAAGGCGAGGTGGAGATTTCGGGGCGTCGGTTCGCGCCGGGCCGGATGCTGGTCTTTCGGCCGGGCGATCCCATCGACGTGAAATCCGTGGGACGGCTTCCGGCGCGCATCATGATGCTCGGCGGGGCGACCATGGAGGGGCCGCGTCATATCTGGTGGAATTTCGTCTCCTCCTCCAAGGAGAAGATCGAGGAGGCCAAAGAGGCCTGGCGCCGCGGCGATTTCCGCGACGGACTTTTCAGCCTGCCGCCCGGCGACGACTTCGAATATATCGACGCCCCGGAAAGGTGAGGGCGGTTTTGGGGGCGGCGCGGTCTTCCCGGTTTCAGGAGGGCCGCGCGGCGTCGTTGTTGAAGAAGAGTTGTTTCAGTCTATGGCGATGATCTCCAAGCCCTGCGCGATCAGCGGCACGAGAGGCATCAGATCATGCGAGGAGCCGCGAGAAAGATAGAACGTCCGCAATCCCGTCAGCCCTGCCAGCGGCGCCAGATCGCTGACCGAGGTGGAACGGAGACCCAGTTCCTGCAACCCGATCAGTCCAGCCAGCGGCGTCAGATCGCCGACCGAGGTGGAGGAGAGATAAAGTTTCTGCAACTTGGTCAGTCCGGCCAGCGGCGTCAGATCGCTGATGGGAGTGTAGCTGAGGTCCAGTGTCCGCAATTCAGTCAATCCAGCCAGCGGCGTCAGATCGCGGACCTCAGTGGAGGCGAGATTAAGTTCCTGCAACCCGGTCAGTCCGGCCAGCGGCATCAAGTTGCTGATGGCGAAATTTTCCTTCGGAATGTTGAGCATTCCCATCTTTGCGAGTAAGGATGAATGTGTTGGGGAAAACAAATATGTAAGGGACTTTAATCCCTTCAGGCTAGAAATCTCCGGCGGCAGGGTTTTAAGCGCTTCAAGGTCAGCGAAACTCAACTTCTGACCGCTTCCATCCCCTTTAATTGCTGCGATGCGGCGGCGGGCCTCGACGAGGGTGGCTTGCTCATCAGTTTTCCATAAAAGAGCCAGCGCTTGGGAAGGCTGCACGGATCCCGACATCTTGGGCAGAGGGGAAGGATCACTGACGGAGGTGAAGGTGAGATCTAGATTCTGCAACCCCGTCAGGCGCGTGATTTCCGGCGGCAGAGTTTTCAGCGCCTCAAGATCACCGAAACTCAACCTCTGACCCCTTCCATCTCCTTCAATCTCTGCGATGCGGCGGCGGGCCTCGGCGAAGGCGGCGTGTTCATTCGTCTTCCATAGATCCTGCTGAATCTGCTCGGCCGTCCGGCTCTCTTGCGCCGTCGCGGCGCCTGCTCCGAAGACTAGAGCCGTCGCCGTCAGAATCTCCGCGAGCCGTTTCGTCGTTTTGCGCATGAAGCCTCTCCCGTTCCCGCATGAGGCCGAACCTTGCCGGAAAGATCCCCAAAACGCAACCGCCCGCCGGAGTCTCCTCCGGCGGGCGTTTCGCGTCATGCGCGGCGGCTCACTCGGCCGCCTGCGCCTGATTCATCGCGCCGCCCGGTCCGATGGTCGCCAGAGGCGCCACGGTGAAGTCGTCGGCGAGGTCCTGGAAGGACAGCACCGGCACATGACGCAGCCCGTTGTTCGCCAGCAGCGTCCGCGTGAAGCGCCGCACGTCCAGCGAGGTCAGGATCACCGGCTGAGGCGCCCCCGGCATGGGCTCGCGCAGGGCGCCCCGGATCGCCTCCACCATCCGCGCCGACATCATGTCGTCCAGCGCGAGATATTCGCCCACCGTCGTCTGACGGATCGAGCCGCGCACCACGTCTTCAAGGCTGCGGTCCAGCAGATAGGCCGGGATCACGCGGTCGGGTCCGGCCACGGTGTCGCAGATCTGGCGCTTGAGCGCCGTCCGGACGTATTCCGACAGCACGACGGGATCCTGCTCCTTGGCGCCCCATTCCGCGATGGCCTCCAGCACCACGCGCCAGTTGCGCAGAGGCACGCCTTCGTCCACCAGACGCCGCAGCACCTCGGCGAACTTGTTGGCCGAAAGCGCGCTGCGCGCCTCGCTGGCCAGATCCGGATAGAGCGAGGCCGCGTCCGAGACCGCCAGCCGCGCCTCCTGCACGCCCACGCAGGCGCTGGCGTAGCGCTTCTGCGCCGCCGAGGCCACCCGCGCCAGAGCCTCCGCCGGAGTCAGCGCCGTCAGGCCGTCGCCGATGAGCTTCTCGCGGGCGGCCTCGGGCGCGAAGCCCATCCGCGCGAAGCCCGGCGGAGTCTCGGGCGCGGATTCGAAGGGCACCCCCGCCAGCCGGAGATTCTCCTCCTCGGCGTCGGTGATCAGCGCGCCGGGACGCAGATGGAATTCGGCCACCGAAACCTCGTCGAGCTCGATCCGGGCCGAGCCCTCGGGCAAGGAGGAATCGCGGATCAGACGCGGCGGCAGGATCGTCAGGCCCATCTTCGCGTTGAGCTCATGGGTCGCCTGACGGGTCGAGTCCCGGAAGCTCTCCTCCTCGGCCTCGTCGAGGAGATTCGGATCCACGCGCAGCGCGAAGGGGCTGGCCTTGGCCTCCAGCAGGGCCGCCGCCGCGACGGCCTCCGCGTTCGGGCCGACCGCCTCGACCTCGGGCTCGCCGAAGATCCGGCGGCGGATCTCGTCCGAGAAGCTCAGCGCCCCGAAGCCCAGACCCAGAAGCAGGAAGATCAGCGTCGGGAAGCCGGGGATCAGCCCCACCACCGCCAGGACCACGCCCGCCATCCGCAGCGCGATCTTGCTGGAGAACATCTGGCGCGTGATGTCGGCGCTGAGGTTGCGGCCGCCGTCGGCGGAGACGCGCGTCACCAGGGCGCTCGCGCCCAGCGAGACGAAGAGCGCCGGAAGCTGCGTCGCGAGGCCGTCGCCGATGGTCAGCAGCGAATAGACGGTTCCGGCCTGGCTGGCGCTCATGCCATGCTGCATCACGCCCACCGCCATGCCGCCCAGCAGGTTGATCGCCACGATCACCAGACCGGCGATGGCGTCGCCCTTCACGAATTTCATCGCGCCGTCCATGGCGCCGTGGAACTGGCTTTCGGAGGTCAGGGCGTTGCGGCGACGGCGGGCTTCGGGAGCGTCGATGTCGCCGTTGCGGAGGTCCGCGTCGATGGCCATCTGCTTGCCGGGCATGGCGTCGAGGGTGAAGCGCGCCGAGACCTCGGCCACGCGCTCCGAACCCTTGGTGATCACGATGAACTGCACGATGGTGATGATGAGGAACACCACCATGCCCACCGCCAGATTCCCCGCGATCACGAATTCGCCGAAGGTGCGGATGATCTCGCCCGCGTCGGCCTGAACGAGGATCAGGCGCGTGGTCGTCACGCTGAGCGCGAGGCGGAAGATGGTCACGATCAGGATGATCGAAGGCAGCGTGGAGAGCTCCAGCGGATCCTTGATGAACAGCGCCATCATCAGCAGCAGCACCGAAGCCGCCAGATTCACCGCGATCAGCGTGTCCACCAGCCAGGTCGGCAACGGCACGATCATCATCAGGATCGCCGAAACCAGCAGCACCACGACCACCAGATCCTGACGCTGCCCGACCAGATGCAGGAACTTGCGCATGCCCAACCCCTTCACGGCGCCGCGGGAGATCCGGCGCGATCCGTCGAAATGATCCGTCGAGATTCCGGGCCCCCCGGAGGGAGACCGGCGCGCGGGCTAGATCCGCCGCCGCTCGTCGAAGAGCGCCTGCGCCTCGCGGACGCGCCCCAGAGCCAGCAGGGCCCGCGCCCGCAGATGCAGCGCCGCGCGCAGATCCTCCGATCCGGTGAGCGTCGGCTCCAGCCTGTCGAGCACGGCCAGGGTCTTGTCCGGCGAATCGGTGAGCAGATGGGCGCAGGCCAGAAGCCTCAGCACCTCGCCGTCGCGCGGGGCGCGGCGCTGGGCCGACAGCAGCAGCGCAAGAGCCTGCTCCGGAAAGCCCTGGGTCAGATAGAGCCGCCCCAGAGCCGTCAGGGCCTCGGCGGCGCGCCCTGCGACGGGCGTCGTCCGGGTCGAGGGCGCGGCGGGCCGGAAGCCGAGGATCTCGCCGCTCATGCTCAGGCCTTCAGAAGGGCGTTGATCTGCCGGGAAAGCTCGCGCCGGGCGGCCAGATGGGTCTCCACCACCACGGCGGCGTAGCGGTCCACCGGATCGGCGCTCGCGGCCAGATCGCCCGCGGCGTCGGTCAGGGCGATGGTCGCGGCGGGATCCACCACGCGCATCCCCCCCGCAGGCGCCGCAAGGAAGGTCGCCAGGGCCTCGTCCACCGGAGGCGGATCGAAGACCGCGCCCTCGGAGACCGCGCCCGAGGTCTCGACGCTCCGGGCGGTGGTCTGGGCGCTGCGGCGCAGGCGCTCGGCCTCCGCCTGCTGGAGATTCGCGGCGGAGGGCGGGCGTCTCGGGCTCCGGACGCCGCCCGTCCCGCTCACGGCGGAGGAGCGCGTGGAGGGCAGGCCGGACGAAGGGCCGGTCGTGCGCAGGTTGCTCATGGCGTGACGCCTCCTCTGGAAAGGACTCGGGGGCCGGGACCGCAAGGCCCGGGGAAAAGGAACGACGGCTCCGGAAGCCTCCGGAGCCCTGAACGCAGCAAGATCCGGACCAGCCGCGCCCGCCTCCCGCGCTCGGGACCCGAGGCGTCGAGGCCGACCCCGCAGGAGCGGGATCGGCCTCGGGGGTCCGGCGGGGTCCGCGCTTCTCCGCTCCCGGTCGGGCCTCCACCGGTCGGGGGGCCTGCGGTCGGGAGCGGGGGGCGGGTCATGGAGCGATGGCGACGATCTGGCCGCCGCGCTCCAGATGGAGGTCGCCGTCCTGCAGCCCGACGAAGCGCCAGCCGCCCGGCAGGACGTCGCCGGGACGGTTGCGCGAGCCGTCCTGAAGGATGATCAGCGGTTGGGGCGAGGTCCAGGCCGAGCGGATCGCGAAAGGCAGCGTGACTTCGGCGGGAGGCGGCGGCTCGGCCGCAGGGGTCGCCGCGGCGCCGAAGCGCTCGCTCAGGGCCAGACGCGCGCCATAGGCCGAGTCGAACCACAGGCGCTCGGCCTCCCAGAGCGGGCGGAGGCCTTCGGTCATGGGGCCCGAGACCTGGACGCGTCCGTTGGCGGAATCGCCCTGCGCCCGCAGGACTCCGGCGCCGGCGGCGTTGAGGCGGGCCTGAAGCTCGCGGGCGGCGCCCTCGGCGACGCGGCCCTGGGCCATCTGGGCGATCTGGCGGGTGGGGTCGGGCTGGACGGGGCTCGGGGCGCCCGTGACGCCCGAGCCCATGGCCAGAGCCGCAAGGCCCAGGGCTCCGGCGGCCAGAGGCGCGATGGCCTGGGAATGTCCGAACATGGGTTTGCGCGAGAGCTCGAAGACCTCTCGGCCGAGCGTCACCTGGGCGTCGCGGGGGGCCCGGCGCCAGACGCCGAGCGGCAGGGCGTCGCCTTCCAGCGCGGCGGCCCCGGCTTCGAGACGCAGGCGCGGCCCGAGGAGATGTCCGGAATCGAGCGTCAGACGGGTGTCGGCCAGGGCGGGGTCGCCGAGGCGGATCTGAGAGTCGGGCGCGCCGCCGATGCTCCAGAGGCCTGGAGCGAGCTCTTCGCTGGCTCCCTTGTGGGCGCCGGCTACGAAATCGAGCCGTATGCGGCGCGCCTCTCTCCAAAGCGGGAAAGCCATGATGAGGCGACTCCGAATTCAGGAACGGCGGGGGAGAGGAGTGGACCCGGCGCCCATGCGGGGGAAGGGCGCCGGGGTCGCAGCGTCAGTTGTTCAGACGGTTCTGGGCCGCCGAGAGGGCCGAACCGGCCTCCTGGCGAAGCTGGGTCATCTTCGACGCCTGCGCGATGGCGCGGTCGAAGCCCGCCTGCATCTGGGCGATCTGGGCGTCCGAGTCGGCGTTGCTGCTGCCGCCGGCCGCCGACGAAGCGGCGCCCGAGGCGCCGGTGCTGGTCACATTGCTGGCCATCTTCACTTGCTCCTTTGTTGAGCCTTCCACAAGTCCGGCAGGGCCGTCAGAGCCGCGTCATAGGCGCGGGCCGAGACGTCGTTTCCGTGGCCGGGGCGAGACGCCGTCCAGAGCGCCCTTCCCTCCAGAAGCTGACGGCGCAGATCCCGGAGCACGATCCCTTGCGGGTCTCGGGCCAGGGTCTTCGCCAGATCGTCCTGAGCAAGGGGAGAGAGCGTCATTAAGGATTTCATCCCGGTTCTGCCTTGATATGTTTTTATATGAAACATATGCCAAGATCAAACGATTTATGTGGAAAACAAATCGGAGTTCTTTGCGTATCTTGTTCTTAATAAACGAAAATCGTCTCATTTAAAGAATTGAATCGCGAACATGCGAAATTCGTGCCGATTCGTGCCGATATGTCACAAGGCCCCGACCTGAGACATCAGATTCGCGACGTCCTGGAATTGTCCTTCCGGGATGTATCTGCGTTCGCGGCCCTTTTCGGTCAAGGACTCCACAAGGTCGGGCTGCGTGGCGATGAAGGCGCCGTCCATGGCCGCCTGACGCGCGTAAAGCCCGGCCTTCGCGCCCTTTCCGATGAAGACGATGGCCGGAGCAGGCGTTTCGCCGCGCACATAGCGCAATCCGACGGCCTGTCCGTTGCGCCCGAGCACCACCATGGTCGGGACCACGCTGGCCAGCTTCGCCTGACCCGTCGTCTCGCCTTCGCCCATGGCGCCTTCGTAGCGCATCTCGCGGCGACGCATCATGATGGTGGGATCGCCATACATCTCCTTGCGCTCGCGTTTCATTTCGGTATGGGTCATGCGCATTTCGCGCAGGAAGAGCCATTTCTGGATCCCGGTGTCGAACAGCGCGTTGAGCGCGAAGATCGCGATGCTCGCCAGAGCGATGGGAATCATGGCCTTGCTCAGCGCCAGCCCGACGCAGGCCGCTCCGCAGAGGGGCGTCTGCATGGCGGCGGGCAGCGCCCACCACCCCGCAAGGCCCACGATCCCGATGATCAGCAGCGACTTGAACAGGGATTTCAGGAACTCGATCAGATTGCGCACCGAGAAGATGCGCTTGAAGCCCTTCACCGGATCTATCTTGGAATAGGCGGGCTTGAGCGGCTCGGCCGCGAAGAGAAGCCCCTTGTGCGCGATGATCGAGCCGATGAAGGCCGCCAGAAGCGGCAGCAGCATCAGCGGCGCGACCATCGCCGCCGAGTCGCTCCAGACGCTGCGCACGGCGGCGGGCCAGTGGCTCGGACGGGGCCCGCCTTCCGCCGAGGCGGCCAGAGCCATCTGGTCGAACATGTGCGCGAAGCCCGCCTGCATCGAGCGCCAGGCCAGCATGAGGTAGATCACGCAGACGATGAAGGAGGAGGCGACGATCAGGTCGCGGCCCTGGGCCACCTGGCCCTTCTTGCGCTGCTCCTTGATCTTGTGTTCGGTCGCCGGGAGGGTTTTCTCCTCCGAGCCGTCGTCGCCGCCGCTCATTCGAGCGCCCTTTCCAGATAGGCCATGGTCTCGCGCAGATCCAGCACGTCCGCGGCGTAGTAGAAGGCGTAGAGATAGAGGAAGGCCGGAGTCAGGAAGAGATAGGCCAGATTCTTGATCGACAGCGTCAGATCGAAGATGTTCACCTGAGGCGCGAGGCGGCTGGCGATGCCGAAGGCGATCTCCGAAAGGAACATGGCGATCAGCAAGGGCGCCGCCAGGGCGATGGCGAGGCTCGACACCTTGCGCAGCACCTCGACGATCATGGGCCAGACGTTGTCCAGCGGCGGCGGCGTGGCCTCGAAGACGCTCCAGAGCCCGTAGGTGCCGTAAAGCGCCGTGATGAGGTCGCGCAGCCCTCCGGAGGCCATGAAGATCCCCGTCATGGCCAGAGCGTAGATCGCGCCCGTGACGAGAGGCTCGGTCTGGGTGTCGGGGGCGATGATCGTCGAGGACATGGCGCCCCGATAGACGTCGATCTGGGTGCCCGCCATCTCGGCGGCCCAGAAGGGCGCGCCGAAGATCGCCCCGAGCGCGATCCCGATCAGCACCTCCTTGACCATCAGCAGCCCGAGGTTCTGCGCCCCCAGAGGCTCGGCGAGGGCGGTCAGATGGGCGTGGACCTCCGGAATCACCGGCGCCGCCATGGCCAGCGCGAAGACGTTGCGCACCGGGCCCTGAAGCCCCAGCCAGATGAAGGCCGGAAACACCGTCAGGATGCCCAGCGGCCGCGCGATGGAGAGCGCCGCCGCCTGCACCCAGGGCATGTAGATGTAGCTCATCTCCGCGACGAGATCGGCGGGACCCATGGCCGAGCCCCTCCTATCTGGTCAGGAGCGGAAAGACGCGGAAGGCGTTGTCGGTCATCTGGACCAGCGGCTGCGCGAGGCTCGCGCCGAACATCAGGAAGGCCGCCGAAACCGCGATGATCTTGGCGGTGAGCGGCAGGGTCTGGTCCTGGATCTGCGTGACCGCCTGGAACAGCGCCACGATGAATCCGACGATGGTCGCGATGACCAGCGGAGGACCCGCCGAAGCCGCCGCCGCGCCCGCCGCCTCGCCCAGATAACGCGCGATGAAATCGGTCTCCATGGGGGATCTCCTAACCGCCGCCGGCGGCGGGGGCGTAGCTCAGGACGAGGCCCTGCACGAGCCGCGCCCAGCCGTCCACCACCACGAAGAGGAAAAGCTTGAAGGGCACCGCCATGGTCTGCGGCGAGACCATCATCATGCCCAGAGACATCAGAACCGCCGAAACCACCAGATCCACCGCCAGGAAGGGCAGATAGAGCAGGAAGCCGATCTCGAAGGCGCGGGTCAGCTCCGAGACGAGGAAGGCGGGAATCAGGATGATCAGATCGGAGTCGGTGGTGGCCTCCTGAGCCTCCGGCGACCAGACCCGCGCCGTCGCCGAGAGGAAGAAGGCCCGGTCCTCCAGCCGCGCGTGCTGGAGCAGGAAGTCGCGCATGGGCTCCTTGGCGCGGTCGAGGGCCTCGGTCCATTGCGCGACGCTGGTGAGCTCGACGCCCGGCGCCATGATGTGGTCGCGCACCGCCAGAGCCACCGGCGCCGCGATGTAGACGGCGAGGATCGCCGAGATTCCGTAAAGCACCATGTTCGGCGGAGTCTGCTGCACTCCGAGCGCGTTGCGCACCAGCAGCAGCACCACCGAGATCTTGGCGAAGGCGGTCGTCGCCACCGCGACGAAGGACAGCATGCCCACCGCCATGGTGATGACGATGAGCGAAACGATGTTCGCGCTAAGCTCGGGCATGGACGAAGCTCCGGATCGGGAGGCGCCTCACGGGGCCTGATCCCGGAAGGAGGGAGGGCTCACGAGAAGATGCGCGTCAGGCGCACGCCGACGCTCTCGCCGATCATGACCACCTGGCCCTGAGCGATGCGGCGGCCCTCGACCATCACGTCGACGGCGCCGTCCGGCGCGCGGCTGACCGGAATCGCCGAGCCCACGCCCAGACCCCGCAGCTCGCTCCAGGGCAGCGAGATCCGCCCCACCTCGAAGACCAGCCGCACGGGAATCTCATCCAGCGTGGCGTCGTCCGCCACGAAGCCGCCCTGGGACGCGTCCGCCATCACCAACTCCTCATATCTCCGGGCCAGCTCGAAGCTGGCCGGACCTGTGGCCCCGACCTCGCCCCTGGGGTTGAACTGGCCCGGCGCCGCGGCGCGTTCGCCGAAGACGATCAGGGCCGCCCTTCCGGGGGCGAAGCTCTCGACCAGCACCACGTCGCCGACCGCCATGGGCGCGCCCCGGGGCAGACGGGAGGCGCCGATCCGCGCCGCGACCGTCACCGAGGCGGCGGCGTGGGCGGGGGAATCCTGCGTCTCCTGCGTCTCCCAGAGCGCCTCGAGGGCGGCGGCCAGATCCGGCGGCGCATGGAGCGTCGCGGGCCAGGCTTCTCCGAAGCCCTCCACAATGGCGTCGAGGCGTTGATATTTCGTGCCGGGCGCGACGGCGGGCGCCAGCTTCGTCAGGGCGAGGCTCAGGCCGAGCCGGGCCTCCAGAGCCTGGATCGCGGGCAGAAGCCCGAGCTCGACCAGAAGCGCGCCGCTTTCGGCGTCCATCTCGGCCGGATCATGCTCCGGATCTCCCTCGCGCATGAGGGCCTCGATCAGGCCGCGCGGCAGGGCCAGACGAAAGGGCGCGCCGCCGCATTCGCCGTGCAGATGCAGACGCTCCGGCTCGGCTTCGGCGGAGGGGCCGCCGGTCAGCATGAGGCTCAGGGGCGGGTCTTCGAGGATCAGCGGAGTCCGGGGCCGCGCCCGCAGACGCGCCCGCTCCGCCTCGCGCAGGCTGAGCCGGGGCCAGGGGTAGGGCTGGATCGCCGAACGCGGGCTGCGGAGGTTCATCATGCGCCGCCCGATCCCGGCGCGCCGCCGGAGCCTTCCGCCGATCCTCCTCCCGGAGCTCCTCCTCCCGGCGCTCCGCCGCGCGCGAAGGAGCGGCCCGTGGCCAGTTCGTCGAGATCCTGCTCCTGGCGCTTTTCGGAGACGCGGCGCAGATCCATCCGGGCCTCCTGCGCGACTTCATGGGTGGTTTCGGTTCTGGCGTGGGCGGTCGCCCATTCGCGACGGGCGCGTTCGGCGGCTTCTCCGGCGCGGCGCACTTCGAGGCGGGCCATGGCGATCTGACGGGCGTAGCCCTCGCGTTCGCGCATGAGGTCGCTGTGGAAGTTCTGCGCGCCCTCCATGGCGCCGACGGGCCTGCCCTTCAGCGCCGTGTCGTGGAATTCGCGCATGCGCTGTTCGAGGCGTCCGTCGAACCTGCTCAGCGCGGTCTCCGCCTTGAGGACGTCCTGTTCGGCCTGGTCCACGCGGGTCCGGGCGGTCTGGAAGCGCTGTTCGGCGGCGTTTTCGCGCACGCGGCGGATCTGGCCGATCATCTTGAGGTCGTTCAGGCTCATCGCGGGGCGTCCTCCCCTTGAGCGCCGGTCAGGGCGAACATCTTCGCGCGGGTCTCCTCCCAGCTCGCGGGGCGGGAGAGCGAGCGGTAGAGGAAGTTCTCGATCTCGTCCTTCTTGGCGATGGCCTCGTCGGCGAGGGGGTCGGCGCCGTGGCGATGCTCGCCCATGCGGACCAGCAGCTCGACGTCCTTCCAGCGCGAGAGCAGAGCCCTCAGGCGATCCGCGCCCGCGCGATGCTTCGCGCTGGTCACGCGGGTCATGACGCGGCTGCGGCTGGCGAGCACGTCGATGGCCGGATAGCGTCCGGCCTCGGCGATCTTGCGCGAAAGCACGATATGTCCGTCCAGCAAGGCGCGGGCCTCCTCGGCCACAGGGTCTCCGACGCCGTCATCCTCCATGAGAACCGTATAGAAAGCGGTAATGGATCCGCCGTTCGAGGCCGCTCCTGCGCGTTCGATCAGCCGGGGCATGAGCGCGAAGACCGAAGGCGGAAAGGCCCGTCGCGCCGGAGGCTCGCCCGCGGCGAGTCCGATCTCGCGCTGGGCGCGGGCGAGGCGGGTGATGCTGTCCATCAGCAGGATCACCTTCTTGCCCTGATCGCGGAAATATTCGGCGATGGCCGTCGCCACGAAGGGCGCCTTGAGGCGCTCCATGGAGGGGCGGTCCGAAGTCGCCGCCACCACCACCGAGCGCGCCAGACCTTCCGGCCCGAGCGCCTCCTCGATGAACTCCGAGACCTCGCGGCCGCGCTCGCCGACCAGGGCGATCACCGCCACATCCGCCGAAGAGGCCTTGGCGATGGCCGCCATGAGCGTCGACTTGCCCACGCCCGGCTCGCCGAAGAGGCCGATGCGCTGGCCCTCGCCGCAGACGTTCAGGGCGTCGAAGGCGGGAATCCCGAGCGGCAGCGGCTTGACGATGGGCGCCCGCGCCAGAGGATCGGGCGCGTCGGCCATGACGGGCCGCCACGAGCTCGGGCGCAGGGGGCCTTTGGTGGCGGTGTCGATGGGGCGTCCGAGGCCGTCCAGCACCCGCCCGAGCAGCTCCGGCCCCACGCCCGCCATGAGCGGCCCGCCCGTCGGGGCGGCCTGGGTGCGGGTGGAGAGTCCGGTCATGTCGCCCATGACGCTGAGCAGCGCCGCGCCGTCGCGCAGGCCCACGACCTCGGCGTAACGGACGCCCTCCGCGAAGCCGCCCGGCTCGCGGAGTTCGCAGATCTCGCCCAGACGCGCCCCCGGAAGGGTCGCCTCGACGATCACGCCCGAGACCTTCGCCACCCGTCCGATGAGCGGGCGGGTCTCCAGGGCGCCGGGGATCTCCAGCGCCCGCGCCATGCGCCGCGCGGCGGCGGCGAAGCCCTGCGCGCCGCCCGTCATGAGAGGTCTCCCTGATCGGGATAGCTCGCCGAATAGCTGGAGGAGAGCGAGAAGGTCAGGCCGCCCGGCTGCGGAGCCTCCTGAGGCTGGGGCTGGGGCTGGGGCGCGGGCGTCGCCGGACGCGGCTGGGCCTGAGGCTGCTGAGGCGGCGTCTGCTGAGGCTGGGCGGGGTGAGGCGCGTGCTGGGCGGCCTCGAAGGGATCGGGGCCGAAGCTCTGGCGGCCCGGCGCCTGGGGGGGCTCGGGCGATTCGAGGGCGGCGCGCAGCCCCGCTTCGAGGGCCTGGATCTGGGCGGCGAGGCCCAGCTCCACGTCGCCCCAGGGAGTCTGGAGCAGCGAGCTGCCCGCAGGCGCCTGCGGATCTCCGCGCACTTCGAGCGCGTGATGGGGATCGAGCCGCGTCAGGCGCTCGCGCACCTCTCCGACCAGCGGCGCGGGCACGTTGAGCGTCAGCCGCGCGCCGGAGCCGAAATCCTGGAGGGCGCGCCTGGCGGCCCGCGCGATGAGTTCGGCGGGCGGCGCGGGCTCCAGCAACAGCCGCAGCGCCGAGGTCACCAGCTCGGGCAGATGGCGCGACATCTCCTGAAGATCCGCCGCCGAGCGCGCGGCCCGCTCGGCGAGAAGGGCGGCGGCGCGTCTGCGGCCTTCCTCTTCGGCGGCGGCCTCGATCTGGCGGGCGCGGCCCTGGGCCTCCGCGACGATGCGCTGAGCCTGGGCCCGCGCGGCGTGAGCCGCCGATTCGGCTTCGGCCAGAGGCGTCAGGCTCTCGGCCTTGAGCAGCGGAGAAGGTCTGCCGACCCCCCCGAAGCCGAGGCGGGCGGGACGCGCCGGATCGGACATGGCGTCGGACATGGCGAACTCCTCAAGGGGTCCGGCCGCCGATCCCTCGGATCGGCCCGAGGCCCCGGATGGTCATCCTGACCGCGCCCTCAGCGGGCGGCGGCCTCAGCGGCGATCCGCTCGACGAGCGCCGCGCCGCGCCGCGCCAGATCGGGGTCCTCCGGCGGCGCCAGGAGGGCGCTCGACGGCGAGAGAAGCCCCACGCGCGCCGCCACCGAAACCGGCTGTCCGGCCAGCCAGGCCGCGAAGGCCCGGCCTCCCGAACTGCGGACGGCTTCGGCGATCTCTTCGGGCGTCAGGCGCTCGGGCGGATCGTCGGGATCGGTCCATGCGAAATCCGCGCCATCTCCGGGCTCCTCGAGGCCGTGGCGGCGGGCGGCGGCGGCCGGATCGCGTCCGAGGGCGGCGGAGAGGCGTTTCTGCTCCTCGCCCTTGAGCAGCCCCAGCACGGCGGCCGCCTCGAGGGCGGCGCCTGCGTCGAGGCGCAGCTGGTCGATGCGGGGGGCGTCCATCTCCAGCACCGCGAGGGCGCCGGGCGAAGCGGTCCAGGGCGGAGCCCCCGCGCCGTGCAGACGCGCCAGACGCGCCCCCAGACGCGCCCGGAACCTCGGCTCCGTCAGAAGGCGCCGCGCGCCCTCCGCGCCGAAGACGGAGGGGACGGCCTCCTCGAGGAGTTCGGCTGCGGCGCGGGCCTCGGCGGCGCGCGCCACGCGCCTCAGGGCGACGGCTTCGAGAGCCGCCGCCCGTCGGGCGTCGATCTGCGCGGGGGTCATCGCCGACCGCGCCTGTCTTCGCGCCTTGATCCGGTGTGGAAGGTCAGGGCCAGAGCGCCCAGAAGCGCCGCGCCGAGCGCCAGGACCAGAGACATGGCCCGCTTGGGCTCTCCGCCGACGACGGCGGCGTTCATCACGCCGGAGCCGGAGGCGTCGAGCGTCGCGCCGCCCGAACCGGTGTAGGGGAAGAAGGCCACCGAAACGCGCTCGTAGGCCAGCCCCTCGACGCTGTTGGCGATGAGCAGCTTGATGCGCGGCGCCAGGCCCTCGACGTCGGTGTTGGGGGCGTAGTGGATCGCCACCGAGGCCGAGGCCGGACGCACCTCGCGCGCGAGGGGGTCGCGCTCGGGGAGCACCAGATGCACGCGGGCGCGGATCACGCCCTCGATCTCCGAGACGGTGCGCGAGAGCTCCTGGTTGCGGGCGTAGATCATCCGGGCCCGCTCTTCGGTGGGGGTGGGGATGAAGCTGTCTCCGGCGAAGATCTCGCCGAACTCCTTGAAGCGTTCGCGGGGCAGGCCGCGGGTCTCCAGAACCTGCATGGCCTGGGCGAAATGGGCCTCGTCGACGCGGATGGTGAACTCGCCCGCCTTGACGGCCGCGCGTTCGGCGGGGATTCCGGCCTGCAGCAGCGCGGCGGCCATCTCGTTGGCGTCGCGCTGGGAGAGCCCCGTATAGAGGTCGGTCTTGCAGCCCGCCAGAGCGAGGGCCGCGACGAAGACCAGGGCGGGCTTGCTGAACTTGAGCATGTCGGCCTCCTGAACGGGGCCTTACTGGCCGCGCATGAGCTGGTTGAGCGACGAAGCGAATTGCGAGCCGGTCTTGACGACCATCTGCGTTTCGATCGCGTAGTCGAAGGACTGGCGCATCGCGTCGAAGGCGCGGTCGTAAAGCCCGGAGTTCGCCGCCGCCGCGCCCGGCGAAGGAGATCCGGCCGCGCCCGCGCGCAGCGAAGCCGGTCCGGCGGCCAGTTCGGCCCGCGCCCTGGCGTAGGCGGCTTCTCCGGAGGGACCGGCGGAGGCGGGGCCTTGAGCCAGATCCTTCGCGGCGGCCACGGAGGCCTTGCGCGAATCGAGGCGGGTCTTGTCGAACGCCTCCAGCCGCTGAGCAAGATCCGAGCCAAGCGAGGAGAGCGGAGCCCCCGGAGCCTGGGCCCCCGCGGCGCCGGAGAGGCCCGCCGTCTGCTGGGGCTGGAAGGCCACGGAAAGGCCCTGGGCGCTCGTCAGCCGCGAGGCGGCGCCCGCCGCCTGGGGGTCGAAGGAGACGGATGCGGAGACGGGAGCGATGGTCATGGCCATGGTGGGGGAGCCTCCTGGGACGGTCGTCGGAATGTCGCGGAGCAGGGGCGCGTCCGCGCCGCCTGGTCGGGGAAAGTCCTCCCGGAGTCTTCGGCCTGCGGAAATCCCTCGGGGGAACGTCGCGGGCTCGGGGCGCCTTCAGCGCGAAGGCGGGCGGCCGGAGGCCGCGCAACGGGAGAGGTCAGGAACGCGAGCGGTTTCGCTCGTCAGGGAAAGGGTCCAGAAAGAGGTCGGCCGACCGCAGGGGAGCCGGTCGGCCATACGCACGAATTGCGAACCCCCCGCACCCCGAAGCCGCATTGCGCAAACCCCGGAGAAACGGACGCGCTGGGCGCGCGCAGCCGTGAACCGGCCAGGCGGACCGCCTCCTCCCGCTCCGCCGGCCCGATGGCCGGAGAGCCGCAGGGGCGCCTTCGGAATGAAGGACGCTTCGTCCTGGGAGTATGGCGCCCGCCTGTCGTTAGGGGCGGCGCCGCGCGCCTTGGGGCGAGTGATCGAGTCGAGGACGACGCGCAGCGCGCCGGAGACCGAGAAGCTCCGGGCCAGACGCGCGACGAGGCGAAGAGCGCCGGCCGCGCGGGCCGCCTCCTCTTCCTCTCGCGTCAGGGCCTGGGCCTGGGTCATCTTGAATCGTCCTCGACTCTATGGGGGAGGCCGCGCAGGCCTCGTGAGGGGGGGGGAGGCCGCGGGGGCCTCGTGCCGATGGCGGAGCCGAAGGGCCTCAGACGGCCGACGGGTCGTTGGGATCCTTCATGAGCTGCTCGAGGATGTCGTTCATGATGTAGCTCATCACGAAGGTGCCCATCTTCACGCCCTGGCTCTGAAGCGCCTGCTGGAACTTCGCGCCTTCGGCGGCGGAAGCGTCCTGAGCCTGCGGGTCCACAGGGGCGACCGCCCCGGCCCCGCCGATCTGCGCGCTTGGGGCGAATCCGCCCAGCCCATTGATTCCGTTCATCCCCTTGGTCCTTCCATCGTCATTTCCCGGGCCGCGTCACGGACGCGGCCGGAGTCGTTTCCTGCGCGCCACAGGGGCGGCCGGGGTCATTTCCTGCGCCGCGCCACAGGGGCGGCGGCCAGGCGCCGGGCCCCGCTGTCGGGACCCCGCAGAAGCTCGCGCCGCCATTGCAGCGCTTCGGAGTCGCGCCCGAAGGCCGCAGCCAGGGCGCAGAACGTCGCCTTCGCCTCCCGCACCGAGCGCTTGCGCGTCAGGATCGCGCGCCGCAGCAGGGCGAGGGCTTCGCGTTCGCGCCCGGCCGCCGCCTCGATCATCGCCAGACCTATGGCGCCTGCGGCGTTGTCGGGCTGGAGCGCGTCCAGCATCTCGAACACGGGGCGCAGGGCCGCGCCCTGCTCCTCGCGGATCGCCAGAAAGCCGATTTCGGCCATCAGGCGCAGATCTTCGGGCGGCGGAGCCGCGGGCTCCGTCTTCGCCTTGTCCCGGGGCGAGGAGCCCCAGGCGGGCTGGAAGGCCCATGCGGCCGGAGCGTTCGCCATGCCGGACCTCAATTCCAGGCTCCGCCGCGCACCACGCGCGGCGGTTGGGCGGCGCGCCAGGCCCTTTCGCGGGCTTCGGCTTCGGCCTGGGCCCGAGCGGCCTTCGCTTCGGCTTCGACCCTGGCCTGCTGGGCCTCGTATTCGGCCTTGAGCTTGACCTGCTGCGCTTCGTATTCGGCGCGGGCCTGAGCGGCTTCGGCTTCGGCGCGGACCTGGGCGGCCTCGGCTCTGGCCTGGGCGGCTTCGGCTTCGACCTGCGCCTGGGCGCGGGCGGCGATCATCTCCTCGAGCACGACCTCCATGGCCGCGACGTAGCGCGGCGGACCGTTGATGTGGGCGAGGGCGCCGTCCACGACCTTGGGCCGGAACTTGTCCTCCCAGATCCCGAGCCGACGCATGGTCCGCTCCAGATCCACCACCGAGACGCCCTTCAGCGTGACCAGGCGCGTCACCCGCTCGGCGACGCCGCTGACGTCGATGACGCCGCCGTCATGGCGCCAGTCGAGGCCGTTGTCCCGCGCGAGGCGGTCGAGGAATTCGGCGCCGCTCACGTCGTCGAAGCGTCCGCTGACCAGAGCGTCTCCGGGCGCCTCCTCGCTGAGGCGCAGGGGCGCTCCGGCGGCGGAGGCGAACTCCGCCAGCACCTCGCCGAGCGGATGCTCCTGGATGGAGAGGCTGAACCGCTCCTCCATCCAGACCGGCCGCAGACCCGCCTGCACCGCGCGCGGCGCCCAGGCCTGAGCCTGGGATCCGGCCCCGGTTTCGGCCCCGGGCTCGCTTCCGGCCGCGGGGGCCCGAGCTTGCGCTGCGGTCTCCGTCGCCGGAGCCTCCTGCGCGGCCATGGACCTGGCGAGCCAGGCCGATCCCTGATCGGCGTCGGCGCGCGCCCGGGCCGCCGGGATCGTCGTCGCCACGAAGGCGGCGGCGGCCAGGGCCGTCAGGCGGAACGCGCTCTTGCTCGGGAATCGGGCGGGCATTTGGGGCCATCCTTTCGAACTTGTCCCCGATTGTGCCGCGGCTCCGCGAAGATTTCAAGAGAATTGTTCCATACGAAGACTGATTGTGTTCCGCAACTGAGTTTATAATCCTGATTGCGTAAATATACAGCAAAAATGGGATGGGTTTGGTTATATTTTTCTTGAAATGGAGCGATATCGTCGCATAATGGCACAAGCTTGTTTGAGAAACCTTATCTCCAACGCTCTTCTCAAACGCGGCGGAAACAGAAATATCAGGGGTAATGATCATGACCTTGGGTCTTTTGGGCGCGCTCTTCGGCGGCGGCCGGTCTGAAGTGCAGCACCAGCCGGCTCCCCAGCAGCCGAGCGTCCATCCTCAGCAGTTCGAAGAAGCCATCAACGCGCTGGTCCAGCAGAATCAGCAGCTCGGCGCGCAGGTCCAGCAGCTGTCGCAGCTCACCCAGGGCGCGGCCCAGGGCGTGCAGCAGCTCGGCGAGGGCCTCAACGGCGTCAACCAGGGCGTCCAGGGCCTCAATCAGGGCATCTCGGCCCTGGCCCAGGGCCAGCAGCGCGGCCTGCGCAACGACACCATCCTCGCCCGTCGCCTCGCCGGCCTCGAGCAGGACATCGGCGGCTCGCTGAACCAGATCGGCGCCCAGACCCAGTACAACGGCGAAGCGATCAACAACCTCGCCGGCTCGCTGAACAACATCGGCAACGGCTGGGGCGGCGGCTCGCCCGGCGGCTTCTATCCGGTTCCGGTCGGCGGCGGCTGGGGCGGCGGATTCCCCGGCGGCGGCTGGGGCGGCGGATACCCGAGCTTCGGCGGATGGGGCGATGATTTCGGCGGCGGCGGCGGCTTCGGCGGCTTCCCCGGCGGCGGATGGGGCGGCGGCTTCGGCGGCTTCCCGGGCTTTGGCGGCGGCTTCGGCGGCGGCTCGCTCGGCTCGCTGGTCGACTCCTTCTTCGGCGGCGGCGGCGGCTGGGGCGGCGGATACGGCGGCGGCTTCAACCGCGGCAGCCTGGACCTCGACTTCAACCGCTACTTCTGACGCCCGGCCCGCTCGCCGGCGAACGTCTTGCTCTGCCCTCTCCGCTCCGC
The DNA here is from genome assembly GCF_028688855.1 of Neomegalonema sp. Taxonomy (GTDB): domain Bacteria; phylum Pseudomonadota; class Alphaproteobacteria; order Rhodobacterales; family Rhodobacteraceae; genus Neomegalonema. Next base: position 92,871 of record NZ_JAQTXI010000006.1, read on the forward strand.
TTTCCCTCGCAACGCGGCGGAGCCCGAGGGCTGACTGCGCGTCCCTTGAAAAAGGGACGCGTTTTTTGTTGGCGGCGGCGCGCTCTCCGGGGGGGGCGTCGTCGGGAATCCGGAGCGCGCTTCGGGACGCAGGGACGGGCGAGGTCTCCCCGATCTCCCCTCCGGAGCCCTGAGGGCGGCGGATCTCGTCCCTGAAGGCGTCCCGGAACCGGAATCCGCATGACGCTCCCCGAGGGCGAGGCCCGCCCCTCCTCCGCAGATGCGAAAGGGCGCGGAGCCATGGCCCCGCGCCCTTCGTGGTCTCTTGCAGGGGGCTCCGGGCCTCAGCGGGCGGCGGAGGCCTCCAGCACGTCCTCATAGGTCCGCAGGCCCGTCGTGGGGGCCGAGACCAGAACGGCCATGTTGCCGGGCTTGTGCTGGTTGCGGAGCATCTTGGTGTGGGCCTGGGGGATTTCGTCCCAGGGGAAGACCTCGGACATGCAGGGGTCGATTCGCCGCTCGATCATCAGCTGGTTGGCCTGGGAGGCCTGCAGCAGGTTCGCGAAATGCGAGCCCTGGACGCGCTTCTGGTGCATCCAGAGATAGCGGGCGTCGAGGGTCAGGTTGTAGCCGGTGGTTCCGGCGCAGATCACCACCATGCCGCCGCGCTTCACCAGCAGCAGCGAGACCGGGAAGGTCGATTCGCCGGGATGCTCGAAGACGAAGTCGACGTTGTTGCCCTTGCCGGTGATGTCCCAGATGGCCTTGCCGAAGCGGCGGGCCTCCTTGAGCCACTCGTTGTATTCGGGGGTGTTGACCGTGGGCATCTGGCCCCAGCAGCTGAAGTCCTTGCGGTTGATCACGCCGCGGCAGCCGAGGCTCATGGCGAATTCGCGCTTGGATTCCTCGGAGATCATGCCGATGGCGTTGGCGCCGGCGGTGTTGATCAGCTGGATCGCCATGGAGCCGAGGCCGCCCGTCGCGCCCCAGACCAGCACGTTCTGACCGGGCCGCAGGATATGCGGACGATGGCCGAACAGCATGCGGTAGGCCGTGGCGAGGGTCAGGGTGTAGCAGGCCGACTCCTCCCAGGTGAGGTGCCGGGGGCGCGGCATGAGCTGCTGGCTCTGGACGCGGGCGAACTGGGCGAAGCTGCCGTCGGGAGTCTCGTAGCCCCAGATGCGCTGGGTGGGCGAGAACATCGGATCGCCGCCGTTGCATTCCTCGTCGTCGCCGTCGGTCTGGTTGCAGTGGACGACCACCTCGTCGCCGACCTTCCAGCGCGTCACCTTGTCGCCGACCGCCCAGACGATGCCCGAGGCGTCGGAGCCGGCGATATGATAGGGAGCCTTGTGCACGTCGAAGGGCGAGATCGGCACGCCCAGACCCGCCCAGACGCCGTTGAAGTTCACGCCCGCGGCCATGACGAGGATCAGAACCTCGTTGCTGTCGATCTTCGGGGTCTCGACGACCTCCAGGGCGAAGGACTTCTCGGGTTCGCCGTGGCGCTCGCGGCGAATCGCCCAGGCGTACATGCTGGGGGGCACATGGCCGAGCGGCGGGATCTCGCCGATCTCGTAGAGGTCCTTCGTGGCGAGGCTCTTCGTGGCGCTGGGGGCCTGGGGCTGGGCGGCCGTCTGCGTCATCGTCTGCTCCTGATATTCGCGGCGTCATGATGTGGCGGTCCGGAGGTCCGAACCCCGTGGAGATGCCCGCGAACGCATGAAAGATACAATTCGGACTTAAGTATTGTTCAGATGTTGCGCGGAGGCAAGGCGTTTTTTGCGATGCGGCATGAAACGGCGTGGAATCGCCGCCTCGGGCCGACCTGCGGCGGAGCCGGAGCCCGGGCCTCGCCTTCCGGCGGAGCCTGAGGCCTGCGGCGCAACCTCCGGCGCCCGCGTCGGCCTCCCGGCGCCCTCCGGACCAGGCCCAAGCCGCGATGAAACCTGAGGAAGCCGCCCCGACCAACCTTTCGCGCCCATTGCCATGAGGGCGGGATTTCGGCATTCCTCGGTTTCGTGAAACGAAAAATTTACGAGACGCCCGAATGAGAAGCTGGCTGATCGGAGCCGTGGGGGCGCTCCTTCTCGCGGGGGGCGTCTGCGCGGCGATGCGCTCCGACGAGCGTCCGACCTCGATTCCCGCAGCCGAACTGCTCGCGCTGCCTCTGCCTGCGGACGAGCATTTCGACCCGCTGCTCCTGATCTGGGGCGGGGCGCCGGAGCGGCGCAACTGGGTGGACCCCTTCACGAGCGAGCGCGTCAGCGCCTTCGATCTTGCGACTCTGGGGGAGCTGCCGCAACAGGAGATCGCCACCACCACCGACTGGACCGACGGAGAGCGGCGCTTCCGGGGCGTCCTGCTGCGCGATCTTCTCGCGGCGGTGGGGGCTCACGGGGCTCTGGCGCGGGCCGGAAGCCGCACGGATTACGTCGTGGACATCCCCATGTCGGACGTCCTGCGCTACGACATGCTGATCGCCACCCACATGGACGGCGAGGCCCTCCAGCCGCGCAACAAGGGGCCGCTCTGGCTGATCTATCCCCGCGACGACCATCGCGAATTGCGCGATCCGCTGTACAATTCGCGCTGGGTCAGCAACCTCACCGAACTGAAGGTCGAATGACCCGGCGGCCGCTCTCCTCCCTCTGGCGCGACGCGGCTTCCGCGCGCATCCTCGGCGTGGTGGCGCTTCTGGCGGGCCTCGCCCTGACGGCGGTGGTGGCGCTCTATCTCGCCCGCACCGAGCGGGCCCTCCAGAACGCGGGCCGCGAGCGCGCCACGGTGGAGGCGCTCACCACGGACGCCAACCTCAGCTTTCTGGTGGCCACTCTGGCCAACGCCCAGAGCGCCGTGAGCGGCGACGAGGCCGAAGAGGCCTATCCGCCGGTCTGGCGTCAGGTGGCGGCCTCGCAGCTCAGGCGGGCCTATGAAACCCTCGCCTCCCAGCTGACCATCTATCAGGAAGGCTACGTCGCGGCCCGCGTGCGCGAGCTGCCCCAGGCCCGCGAGGTGCTGGAGCGCATCCGCCTCATGCTGGAGGCCAACGCCTGGATGGGCTCGGGCGCCAGCGTCGAGATCGAGCGGCCGCGTCTGGCGTATGAAAACCTGCTCTACGACCTGACCGAGATCCGCGCCGCCTTCCGCGGCGTCTCTCAGCAGCTGGGTCAGCGCGACATCGCCATCGCCGCCGAGGTGCGCTTCTCGCTGCGCGACGGCGCGCGGCTGGTGCTGCTTCTGGGGCTCTGCACGGCGGCGGCGGTTCTGGCGCTGCTGGCGGGGCTGAGGGCCGAGAACCGGCGCGTGCTCGACCTGGCGCGGCACAACCTGACCCTCGCGCATCAGGCCGAGGCGGGCCTGAGGGCCAAGGCCGATTTCGTCGCCACCATGAGCCACGAGATCCGCACGCCGCTCAACGGGGTGCTCGGGATGCTGGCGGCTCTGGAGGAGACGGGCCTGCGCGACGACCAGAAGGCGCACGCCCGCATCGCGCGCTCTTCGGCGACGGCGCTGGTGGCGCTGCTCTCGGAGGTGCTGGACGACGCGCGCATGGAGGAGGGCAAGCTCACCCTCTCGCCCGAACCCACCTCGACGCTGCGGCTTCTGGCCGACGTCTTCGCCATCGTGGCGCCTCAGGCCTGGCAGAAGGGGCTCGAACTCTCCTACGCCGTGGATCCGCAGACGCCTCCGGCGATTCTGGCCGATCCGGCGCGTCTGCGTCAGATCCTGCTGAATCTCGTGGCCAACGCGGTGAAGTTCACCCAGAAGGGCGGCGTGGCCGCCCGGGCCTTCGCGGTGGTCGACGCCAGGGGAGAGGCGCGGCTGCGCGTCGAGGTCGAGGACAGCGGGCCCGGCGTGGATCCGGTCGATCAGGAGCGCATCTTCCTGAAGTTCAGCCAGGCCTCCACGCCCGCCGGTCCGCGCTCCGACGGCGTGGGTCTGGGGCTGGCGATCTCGGCGCGTCTGGCGAGCGCCTTCGGCGGCGCCATGGGCCACAAGCCCCGCATGGGCGGCGGCAGCGTCTTCTGGCTGGAGATTCCGCTCATCGAGGCCGCCGAGGAGGTTCCCGGACAGGAGGAGGCGCCGCCGGGCCTTCTGGGCGGCGTGCGGCTGCTGCTGCTGCGCGTGGATCCGAGCCCGCCCAGCGCCCTCGCCGAGCATCTGACCCATCTGGGCGCCCATGTGCGGGCGGCCCGGGCGCTGGAAGGCGCTCAGGTTCTGCTCGCGGCGCAGAACTTCGACGCCGTGCTGGTGGTGGGCGCGGGCCGCGCCGCCGCCGAGGCCCTCCGGCGGCTGGAGCCTTCGGCGCGAGGCGCGCGCATGGCGGCCCTGCGGCTCGACGCGCCGGCTCCCGGCGCCGATCCGCGCGCCGAGGGCTTCGAGAGCGGACGCGCGGGGATCACGCCCGTCGACATGGAGACGCTGCGCAAGCTGGCGGGGATCCAGGCGCCCGAGGGCGAGGAAGGCGGCGCCGCGGCGCCGCGTCTGCCGGGGCTGAGGGTGCTGCTCTCGGAGGATCAGCCGATCAACCAGATGATCGTCGCCATGCAGCTCAAGCGCGAGGGCGCGACCATCGAGCTGGCCCGCGACGGCGCCGAGGCTCATGCTCTGGCTCAGGCGGCGGGCTTCGACCTGATCCTGCTCGACCTGCATACGCCGCGCATGACCGGCGCCGAGGCCGCCCGCGCCATCCGCGACGGCGGAGGCCCCAACGCCGCGGCGCCCATCGTGGCGCTCACCGCCGACGCCACCGAGCGCGCCCGTCAGGCGCTGCGCGAGGCGGGCGTGGACGAGGTGGCGCTCAAGCCGACCTCGCGCGACGGGCTGGTCGCCAGCCTGCTGCGGGCGATGGAGGCGCGGGGCCTGCGGCCGCCGGGACCGGGCGCCGAGAAGCCTGTGCCGCGTCTGCTGCGCGACGAGATCGACGCCAACGACGTGGCCCAGCTGCGGGCGCGGGCGCTGATCGAGTTCCGCCGCCTCGCCGACGAGCTGGAGGACGCCTGCGCCGCCAACGACGCGCGTCGGGGGCGGGATCTGGCGCATCAGACCGTGGGAGCGGCGGGCTTCCTCGGCATGGACGACCTGGCCGACACGGCCCGCGTCATCGAGGACGCCGCCAGCGACGAGGATCCCGACTGGGCCGAGGCCGCCACGGATCTCGTGGAGGCCCTGCGCGCCGCCGCCTGAAGCCTCAGGAGGGCGGCGGGAAGCGCGAGCCCTCCGCCTTGCAGGCGGCGCTTTCGGCCTCGGCGGCGGCCCGCCCCAGAGCCGAGACGACGAGGCTGACCTCCGGCTCGGCGCGTCCGCCGAAGGAGACCTCGCGCGTCAGGATCTCGCCCTCGACGACCCGCGTTCCGCTCCAGAGGGCGTTCTCCTCCAGGGCGGCGGCCTGATCTGCGGGCGAAAGCCGAGAGAGATCCGCGCGGTGGATGGTCTGGACCTCGCCCGTCTCGAGGTTCAGGGCGTTGGTCGAGGGGCAGGGCGCCCGCACGCAGAGCAATCCGTTGTGGCAGGCGACCCATGAGCTCTGGCGCGGAAGGACCGACAGCGCGGCGGCGGGCGAAGCCAGCGCGAGCCCCAGCAGGCCGGAGACGGCGAGACGCGACGAGAAAAGAGGCATGGTCGTTCTCCTCAGTCCTGAGAGGCGGGCGCGCCGCCTCGACAGAGCGCCGCCGCTCCCTCCGGCGCGGGCCCGATCAGCGAAGAGATCACCAGAACCTGGCGGCTGCGCGGCGCTCCGCCTTCGGGGAGCGTGAAGGGGCGCTCCTCGACATGGCCGATCAGCGCGAGGGTTCCGTAGTAGAGTCCGCGCTCTTCGGTCAGCCGCCTCCGCTCCTCCGGAGTCAGGGGCGAGGCGTCGAAATCCACGCCGAGGATCCGTTTGCGCGCGTCGAGGTCATAGGCGTTGCGCGAGGGGCAGGGCGCCTGGAAGCAGCGGATTCCATTGTCGCAGGCGACGAAGCGCGAACCGGGCGGCTCGATGGGGGCGGGGGCGGGGGCGCCGGGGTCGGGGGGCTCCAGAGCGGCGGCGGGTCCGGCGCAGCTCAGCGCCAGAGCCAGAGCGCGCAGGGGAAGGCGGGGCATGGGCGAAGCTCCTGAAAGGGCGGGCCTCCGGAGACGGAGACGGGCGCGACGGCCCGTCTCCCTCCGGTCCTGCGGAGATCAGCGCCAGAGCGGCGGAGGAGCGGGGCGATCCCAATAGCCGTGACCTCCCCAGGGGCCGGGCCGGCCGCCGCCCCAATAGGGAGGCGGAGGCGGTCCCCATCCGCCGCCCCAGGAAGGCGGAGGCGGCCAGCCCCGACCGGGCAGAGGCCGGGGAACCTCCCATCCGCCGCCGCCCCATCCGCCGCCGCCCCAGCCGTCTGGAGCGTCGCAGAAGCAGGGCGCCCGGACGCAGGCGCAGGTCGGCCTGGGAGGCGGCGTCAGGATCGTCGGATAGCCGGGAGGGACGAGGATGGTCGGCGCCGGATAGGAATAGGATTGCGCCGCCGCCGGTCCGGCCAGAGCGAGCGCCAATCCGAAAGCGCCGAGGGAGAAGAGGCGAGACATCGCGATCTCCTGAAAGGCGAGGGTTGATCGGGAATTCACCCTGCGCCCCCTGTGCGGCGCGATTGCGGCGGGGAGGCGGCGAAAGCGTGAAGCCCCGACGATTGACAAAGCCGCGCCGGGGGCGTCGATAGGGCGCAGCATCGCCAGAGGAGAAGCTGATGTCCGCTCCCATCGAACTGCACACCTGGGTCACTCCCAACGGCTACAAGGTCTCCATCGCCCTCGAGGAGATGGGCCTCCCCCATGAGGTCCGCTGGGTGAACATCGGCAAGAACGAGCAGTTCGCGCCGGAGTTCCTCGCCCTGTCGCCGAACAACCGCATTCCGGCGATCCTCGACCCGGAAGGCCCCGACGGCGCGCCGATCACGCTGTTCGAGTCGGGGGCGATCCTGCAATATCTCGGGCGCAAGACCGGGAAGTTCTATCCCGAGGATCCGCGCGCCCGCGCCGAGGTGGAGCAATGGCTCTTCTGGCAGATGGGCGGCGTGGGGCCGATGGCGGGTCAGGCGCATCACTTCCTGCGCTTCGCGCCCGAGGACGTGCCCTATGGCAAGAAGCGCTACGGCGATGAAGTGACGCGGCTTTACACGATCCTCGACAAGCGTCTGGCGGGGCGCGATTTCGTGGCGGGCGAATATTCCATCGCGGACATGGCGCTCTGGCCCTGGGTGCGGCTCTGGGAGATGCAGGCTCAGGACATCTCGGGGCTGAAGAACCTCGCCGCCTGGCTGGAGCGCGTCGGCGCGCGTCCGGCGGTCCAGAGGGGCCTGATCGGGCAGGATGAGGCGAAGCGGGTCAATCCCTCGGCGCCGAGCCTCGCCAGGAGGCTCTTCGACGCCGGAAAGATCGGCTGACGTCTTGAAATGAGGCCCCGCCCGACGCGATCAGGCGGGGCTTGCGTCCCGGATGCGGCGAGGCCGCCGCCGCAAAGAGAGCCCCGCACATGCTCCGCATCCTGACCTTGCCGCGCATCGGGCTGCTTCTGCTGGGGATTCTGGCGGGGATGACCCTTGGTCCCCGGCTGCGGGATCTGGCGGATCCGAGGCCGCCCGACCTCAACCATGCGGCGGGCGGACAGGACTGCATCGGACAGGCCCTGCGCCGCGAGCCGGGAGAATGCCTCGTCACGGAGCTTTCGCCGGGCTGCCTGCGGATCGACCGTCCCTCGGACGGCGCCGCGGCCATGCTCTGCCGGGTGGGCGACGGCTGGGTCGGAAGCGCCGCGCCCCGGTGAACGACGCGGGAATCCGCCGTTCAGGGGGCGAAACCGGCAGACATGGCGAAGCGCGGAGGCCGGGTTCCCCCGCATCTCGGGCATGCTCCGGGGATGATCTTCAGAAGATCAAACCGAACAGCCAGCCGATGATCATGAAGGGAATCGAGATGATGAACCACAGGGAGCTGAGGATGAAGCCTCCAAAGGTGAAGGCGAGCTCCAGCGCGATCAACGCGATCTCCAGAAACTTAAGCCGCATGACGCATCCTCTGACCGGTTCAGGAAGATTGGGGATTGAACGTTCCTGAAGATATGATCCGGGATTGTCATCTCATCGTTAATCTTTCCAGATCGGACGCCTGGTTTTATCTAAAACTTTCCGGAATTCAGAGTGCTGATCATGCGCGCAGGAAGCGCGCGGATCCGGAGAACCCGCGCGCAGCCGATCTTAATTGCGGAAGAGGGCGGCCTCAGGCCTGGGCCGCGCCCTTGGCCAGAGCCTCGTCGATGAGGGCCGCCGTGGCCTCGACGCCGTAAAGCGCCGCGAAGCCGCCGAAGCGCGGGCCTTCCTCCTGGCCGAGCAGCACCTCGTAGAGCGCCTTGAACCAGTCGCGCAGATTCTCGAAGCCATGGGCCTTGCCGACCTCATAGGCGACGTCCTGCAAGGCCTTGGCGTCGGCTTCCGGGGGGGCGTTGCGCAGCTGGAGCGCCAGATCCGCGAAGGCCGAGCGCTCGCGGTCGGTGGGCAGGCGGTAGTTGCGCTTGACCTGATCCGTGGCGAAGCGCGCCGCCTGAGCCGCCGCCGCGTCGAGTCCCGGATGGGTCTCGGGCGAGGCGCCGGGCACGTAGCGGCGGATGAAGCCCCACATCTTCGAGGCGTCTTCGGCGCCCGAGGCGATGGCCAGATTCTGGAGCATGGCGAAGCTGATCGGCAGATCGCTCTGCGGCGGATTCCCCTGATGCACGTGCCAGACGGGATTCTCCAGCCGCGCGGCTTCGTCCTGCCGCTCGAAGGCGGCGAGCTGCTGGTGATATTCGTCCACGGCCTTGGGGATCACCGAGAAGTAGAGCCGCTTGGCCGTGCGGGGCTTCTGGAACATGTAATAGCCCAGGCTCTCCGGCGAGGCGTAGGTCAGCCATTGCTCCATGGTCAGGCCGTTGCCCTTGGACTTCGAGATCTTCTTGCCTTCCTCGTCGAGGAAATGCTCGTAGATGTAGGTCTCGGGCGGGGGCTCTCCGAGGGCCTTGCAGATCGCGGTCGCCAGCTCCACCGAGGCGATGAGATCCTTGCCGGACATCTCGTAATCCACGCCGAGGGCCGCCCAGCGCATGCCGAAATCCGGCTTCCACTGCAGCTTGCAGTTCCCGTCGAGGACCGAGATCTCGACCTTCTCGCCGTCGGGTTCGGCGTAGACGATGGTGCCCTTGGAGAGGTTGCGCTCCAGGGTCTTCGTCTGGAGCACCTTGCCGCTTTTCGGCGAGATGGGCATGAAGGGCGAATAGGTCTCCAGCCGCTCCTCGTTCACGCCGCCGAGGCTCGGGATCATGATGGCCATGATGTCGTCGAAGCGCTCCAGCACCCGCAGCAGCATGGGGTTGAAGACGCCCGACCTGTAGCGCTCGGTCGCCGACTGGAATTCATATTCGAAGCCGAAGCGGTCGAGGAAGTCGCGGAGCATGGCGTTGTTGTGCTCGCCGAAGCTCGGGAATTTCTCGAAGGGATCGGGCACCTGCGTCAGGGGCTTGTCGAGATTGGCCTTGAGCAGCTCCTGATTGGGCACGTTGCCCGGCACCTTGCGCAAGCCGTCGAGATCGTCGGAGAAGCAGAAGAGCCGCGTCGGGATTCCCGGCGCCATGAGCTCGAAGGCCCGGCGGACCATGGTCGCGCGCATGACCTCGCCGAAGGTGCCCAGATGCGGCAGACCCGACGGCCCATAGCCCGTCTCGAAGAGCACATAGCCTTTTTCGGGAGTCTTTCCGCCGATGCGTTTGACGATCCTGCGCGCCTCCTCGAACGGCCAGGCGCGGGCGTTCAGGGCGAGGTCTTGCAAATTCGTCATGATCGGGTCTCCATGGCGCCGCGCTCCTCGCGGCGCGCTCGGGCTCTGCGCCGCCGATGCGGCGCGCGCCATGGGTGTAAGGCGGGGCGCCGGGGGGGTCAAGGAGGGGAAGATGGGCGGGGTGGTTCTGGAGACGGATCGGCTGATCCTGCGTCGGCCGGAGCGCGGAGACCTCGGGTTCTGGGCCGAGAAGATGGCCGATCCCGAAGGCATGCTGCATTTCGGCGGGCCTCAGCCGCTGCAAGGCGCCTGGAGGGCTCTGGCGATGATCTCGGGGGCCTGGAGCCTCGACGGGGCTTCGCTGTTCTCGGTGATCGAAAGGGACTCCGGGCGCTGGATCGGGCGGGTGGGGCCCTGGTTTCCGCCGGGCTGGCCCGCGCCGGAGATCGGCTGGGCTCTGGACCGCCGCTTCTGGGGGCGCGGCTACGCCACCGAGGCCGCCGCTTGCGCCATGGACTGGGCCTTCGACGAACTCGGCTGGACGGAGGCGGTCCATGTCATCGCGCCGGCGAATCTCGCTTCGGCGGCGGTGGCGCAAAGGCTCGGCGCGCGGCTGCGGGGGCTGATCGACTCGCCGGGCCTGCCGACGCCCGGCGCTGCGCCCAGGCCGCAGGTCCAGCTCTGGGGCCAGAGCCGCGCGGAGTGGCGGGCGCGCCGCGGCTGAATCTCCGCGCTTCTGGATTTTCCCGCGCGGCTTCGTTACATGCGGGAGGCAGGTTTTCAGGCTGGTTTCTCCGGGAGGCGCGCCATGAGCGGTTTCGAGATCTTTCTGGGCGGCGGCGGCGAAGCCTGGGACCAGCCGCAGAATCTCTTGCTGAAATACGGGAATCGTCACGGCCTGATCGCGGGAGCCACCGGCACCGGCAAGACCGTGACGCTCCAGATCATGGCCGAGTCCTTCTCGCGGGCGGGGGTGCCGGTCTTTCTGGCGGATGTGAAGGGCGATCTGGCGGGGCTTTCGCAAGCTTCGGATCCGGCCTCGCCGAAGTGGAAGGGCCTCGCCGAGCGCGCCGCCTCCATCGGCGAGACGGATTATCAGCCCGAGTCCTTTCCGGTGGTCTTCTGGGATCTCTTCGGCGCGCAGGGCCATCCGATCCGCGCGACGGTCTCCGAGATGGGGCCCTTGCTGCTCTCGCGGCTGATGGACCTCAACGAGGTTCAGGAGGGCGTGCTCAACATCGCCTTCCGCGTCGCCGACGACGGCGGCCTTCTGCTGCTCGACATGAAGGATCTGCGGGCGATCCTCCAGCATGTGGCCGAGAACGCGGCGGAGATCTCCGCGAATTACGGGCAGGTCGCGGCGGCCAGCGTGGGCGCGATTCAGCGGCGGCTCCTCGTGCTGGAGAACGAAGGCGCGGAAAGCTTCTTCGGAGAGCCCGCCCTCGATCTGCGCCACATGATGATGCGCGCGCCGGATGGTCGCGGACAGGTCAACGTCCTCGCCGCCGACAAGCTCATGCAGTCGCCGCGGCTTTACGCGATCTTCCTGCTCTGGCTGCTCTCGGAGCTCTTCGAGGTCCTGCCCGAGGTGGGCGACCCGGAGAAACCGAAATTCGTCTTCTTCTTCGACGAGGCCCATCTGCTCTTCAACGAGGCGCCGAAGGCTCTGCTCGCGAAGATCGAGATGGTGGCCCGCCTGATCCGTTCGAAGGGGGTGGGAGTCTATTTCATCTCGCAAAACCCCATCGACATTCCGGACGCCGTGCTCGGTCAGCTCGGCAACCGCGCGCAGCACGCCTTGCGGGCCTTCACGCCCCGCGACGCTCGCGCCGTCAAGGCCGCCGCCGACACCTTCCGTCCCAATCCGCGCTTCGACGTGGCGCAGGTCATCGGAGAGCTCGCGGTGGGCGAGGCCCTCGTCTCGACGCTCCAGCAGGGCGGAATCCCGAGCATGGTCGAGCGCACGAAGATCCGTCCGCCGCGTTCGCGCATGGGGCCGATCTCGCCGCAGGAGCGCGCCGCCGTGGTGGCCGCCTCGCCGCTGCACGGCTTCTACGAGGAGGCCGTGGACCGCGAATCCGCCTTCGAGATCCTGCGCGGTCGGGCCGAAGAGCCTGCTCCGGCGGCGCCGGGGAACGATTCGGCGGCGCGCGGCGCCGGGGATTCCGGCTATAGCTGGGAGGACTTCAAGCGCGACCGCCAGAACGGCCAGGCCTATGAGGGCCAGCCTTACGGCGGGCAAACCTCCGGCGGGCAACCTTATGGCGGTTCCGGCGGAGGGAGCGGCGGCCGGGCCTATGGCCGCAGCGCCCCGGCCCCTGCGCCCCAGCCGAAACCCCGCGCGCCCGCCCAGCGCCGCACCGACAGCGTGGCCGAGACCATCGCCAAATCCGTGGCCCGCACCGCGACCAGCCAGCTGACGCGCCAGCTGGTGCGGGGCGTTCTGGGCGGGCTCTTCCGGCGCTGACCCCTGGCGCGGAGGGCGGCGTCCCGCGTCTCCGGCCCTCTCTGGACGCCCCTTCAACCCACGGAGCCCCGATGACCGCCTCGCCCAGCCTTCCGCGCTTCCTGATCGCCCTGGTTCTGGCGCCGACGCTGATCGGCGGCTTCGGCGCGGCGATGATGGCCTCGCGCGTGCCCGGCCTCGACGGGCTGGGCGCGATCATCGCGGTGTCGATGATCGTCGGCGCCCCGACCTATTTCCTTGCGGGAGGGCCTCTGGCCTGGCGGGCGGTGAGCCAGGGCGATCCCGGCCGACGCGATGCGGTGATCTGGGGATTGCTGGCGAATTTCGCCTCGCTGATCCTGGCGCCCCTGCTGCTCTGGGGCTATCTGGCGGTCTACGGCCCGATGCAGCTTGATCCCGAGCTCGCCCGCCGCTGGACCGAGACCGCTCCGCAGATGATGGAGACCCGATGGCAACCGCTGATCTACGGGCTTTTCGTCTTTCTGCTGGGGATCGTCTTCGCGCCGCTCTACGCGCTGGCGGCTCATGGTCTGGGGCGTCTGCTGCGGGTGAGCCGGCCGACCGCTCCGGCGCCCGTCTCCGCATGACGCGCCCGCCCTCGCGCCCGGGAACCGGGGAGTTCAGGGCGAGCCTGCTGGCCGAAGCGGGGTTCGTCGCCCTGACGGGGCTGGTCCTCTCGCCGCTGATCCTGCTGGATCTGGCCGACGAGGACTCCTTCGCGCTTCTGGTCCTCGGAGGCTACGTCGTCCTGAACGCGCTGCGGAGGATCGGCGAGCCCGCGAAGCTCCCGGAAGGGCTGCTGCGTCGTTTCGGGCCGCGCCTTGCGGGCCCTCCCGCCGCTGCGGAGCCCGAATCCCTGCGGCGGCTCGCCGCGACGGAGGCCCGTCTGACCCGCGCCCGCGCCCGGCTGCGTCGGCGCGAGGACGCCGCTCCCGAGCTTCAGGAGAGTCTGGCGGGTCTGGCGCAGGAATATCGCGCCGTCCGCCGCGCGGTGCTGGAGGGCGCCCCCGGCGCCGAGGCTCAGGCGACGCGGCTGCGGCGTCTGGCGGAATCTCTGGGCGATCTGGCCCAGGCGGCGGCGGCCTCGCCGGATTCCGGACGCGGGCGTCAGGCCGCCGAAGCCCTGCGCGAGGCTCTGGAGCGCCTGAGCGCCCAGCGCGTCAGCCTGAGCGAAATGGCCGACGAGGCCGGTTTCGAGGCCAGCCTCCAGACCCTGCGCGAGCGTCTGCCGCCCGAGCCGCCCGCCCGCGCCCTCCCTGAAAACGAACAGGCGGAGCCTCGCGGCCCCGCCTGATCCTGTCCTCTCGCCTTGCGGTCGAGACGCTCCTACTGGCCGCGGTCGGCGACGTAGGCGTTCATCTTGGCGGCGATGCTTTCGCGGCGGGTCTTGAACTCCTCCATCTCGGCCTTCTCCAGCCGCAGACCGCCGATGTCCTGAAGCTTCATCGGGTCGATCTTGGAGCCTTCCTTGATCACCTCGAAATGCAGATGGGGGCCGGTGGAGTTGCCCGTGCTGCCGACATAGCCGATGATCTGACCCTGATTCACCCGCGAGCCGCGCTTCACCTCCTTGTGGAAGTTGGACATATGCGCGTAGGCGGTGGTGAACTGGTTGTTGTGCTTGATCTCGACGTAATTGCCGTAGCCGCCGACCCAGCCGCGCCGCGTGACCACGCCGTCGCCCGCCGCGATGATCGGCGTGCCGGTGGGGGCGGCGAAGTCGACGCCCTGATGCATGCGGGTGTAGCCGCTGATCGGATGGCGCCGCGTGCCGAAGCGCGAGGAGACCCGCCCCTCGACCGGCGTGCGGATGATGGCGCGACGGTTGGACTCGCCCTTTTCGTCGAAATAGGCGGCGCGTCCGTCGTCGCGCTCGAAGCGGTAGAAGGCGTGGCGCTTGCCGCGGACGTTCATGGCCGCATAGAGGATCGGGCCGTCCTGCATCGCGCCCGAGCCGTCGGCGCGACGGTCGAACATGATCTCGAAGACGTCGCCGCGGCGGATGTCGCGCTCGAAGTCGACGCTGTGGCGGAAGAGCTCGACGAAGGAGGCGATCTGGGCGGGGCTCAGGCCCTGGTCCACGCCGGTCTCGTAGATGCTGCCCGAGACGCGCGCCTGGAACATGCGCTCGGCGTGACGCGGCGCGGCCGTCTGCGGACGGGCGGCGGGCGCGGGCGAGCTGCTCGGCGCCGAGGAGGGCGCAGGCGCGGGCGTCGGAGGCGTCAGGGCGGCGCGCACGACCGGCGGCTCCTCCCAGAAGTTCGCCGCCGAGGACAGCCACCTCATGCTGAGCACCTGGGTGCCGCTGTTGTAGATGCTGAGCTTCTGGAGCGTCGCGCCGGAGCGGTCGTTGGGGATGGAGGTGATCTGCACCCGGTCCCCGTCGTTGAGGCGGCGCGGGCTGTCGCCATAGGCGCTGCTCACCGCGACTTCGGCCTCGGTCTCGGAGACGCCTTCCGCCAGAAGCAGGGAATAGAGCGTGTCGCCTTCCTTGGCGATGAGCTCCTTGGTGCTGGGGCCGAGCGCGTCGCGGGCGTCCGCCAGAGGCGCGCCCGCCGAGAGGTCGCCCACCTGAGGGGCGTAGGCGCGCGGCGCCGAGGGATGGGGATCGGCGTAGGCGAAGAGCTGGTCGGGCATGGGCGCAGGACGCAGGCCGCCGGGCAGCAGGCTCGGCCGGGGCGCGACCCGCGGCACGGAGACGGCGTCGGCGCGCTCCTGGGGGGTGGCGTCGACGCCCGCGGCGAAGAGGCCGCCCGTGGCGGGGCCCCGGGCCATGTCGCCGTATTCGCGCGCGGAGGCGGGCGTGATCTCGGAGGCGCCGCGGAAGAGCGCGCCGCCGTGACGGCTCGCGCCGGGAGCGGGCAGCGGAACGCCCTCGATCTCGGCCATGGGCGAGAGGGAGGAGACTTCGAAGGCTTCGTCTGCGGAACCGAAGGCGGCGAAGAAGACGGGTTCGGCGGCGGGGCGGGCCGCGTAGACCTGCCAGGCGCCGCCCAGGGCGGCGACCGAGACGAGGGCGGCCGCGGTTTTCCGGCTCAGGATCTGGCGCCGCACAATGAAGCCGAGAGCCTCACGCAGGGTTTCAGGCGCATGCAAGGTCATCTGGGGATCCCCGACGGAGTGACGGTCGGCGCGCGGTTTTCCTCAGGATGATCTTCGGTCATGGCGCCCTCTATGCTGTCCCGGTCCGCAACATCGCGTGAGCGTTTCCGGCTGTCAATGGCTGCTGTGTCGTAAAAATAACGATGATTGATAAAGAAAACATTGTTCTGTCGAACGGCTTTCATGTGGCGCTTTCGCCGCTCTCGTAAATCCGGCGATGATTCGCGGCGCGGAAATTCTCGATCTCCTGTCATTTCCGTTAAGAAAATCCGGAGAAATCCTTCCAATTTTCAAGAATTCCAGATCCTGACGCAATTTTCATGAACTCATGCGGAGAGCCCCGGAGAGGCCCTGAGGCTTCGCCGCCACATCCCTCCGAGATGCGACAGATCGTCAAGAGCCGCCTCCACAGCAGGAATCGCGCAAAAGGATAGTCCTCGGACGGATGTCTCCGCCGCATCGCCGCAGAGCGGACGCGAGGAGGACGGATCTTTTTTCGCCAGCAGCGTGCGCAGGATGAAAAGATCGCCTTTCAGGCGCGGAATCGGCTCCGAGCAACCGACTCGGCTTGTTCTTTGTCCCGATTTGGCGAAGATCTCCGGAGCGGCCGGAGGCGCTCCGCCTCGGGGCGAGGCTCCGGGAGGAGGCGCCCGGAGGCTCGGGGCGCGAAGGGAGAAACGGATGCGGATCGTCGTTCTGGGTGCGGGAATCATCGGCCTCGCTGCGGCGCACGCGCTGCTGGACGAAGGCCACGAGGTCGAGATCGTGGACGGCGAAGGCCCGGCCGCCGGAACCTCGCAGGGCAACGCCGGATGGATCGAGCATCTGGACGTCATGCCGCTGGCCTCGCCGAAGGTCTGGCGGCATCTGCCGCGCTGGCTGGCCGATCCGGAGGGGCCTCTCGCGATCTCGCCGGGCTATCTGCCGCAGCTGGCGCCCTGGCTCTGGCGCTTCGTGCTGGCGAGCCGTCCCGGACGCCTCGACGCCTCGACCCGGGCGATCCGGGCGATCAACGCGCAGTCTCTGCCCGCCTGGGAGCGCCGTCTGAAGGCCCTCGGGCTGGAGGGGCTGCTCCGGCGCCGGGGCTTCCTCTCGGTCTGGCTGAAGGAGGGCGACTGGAAGGCCTCGCAGAAGATGCTGGAGCTTCAGCGCGGCTTCGGGATCGAAGTCGAGACCCTCGGCGGCGACGAGGCCCGCAAGCTGGAGCCCGCCCTTGGTCCGGCGATCATGGCGGGGGCCTTCTATCCGACGGGCGCCAACGTCAATGATCCGAAGCTCTTCACGCTGGCGCTGGCGGAGAAGGCTCTGGAGCGGGGCGCGAAGCTGACCCTCGGCCATGTCGCGCGCATCGAGCCCCAGGAGGCCGGCGTGATCCTGCGCGGCTTCGAGGGGCAAGTGGTGGCGCAGGGCGAGCGCGTGGTCCTCAGCGCGGGGATCTGGTCGAAGCCTCTGGCGGCGAGCCTCGGGGATCGGGTGCAGCTCGACACCGAACGCGGCTACAACCTCACGCTGGAGCCGGGGAGGCTGGGCCTGACGCGCCCGGTCTATTACGAGGGCCTCGCCTTCGTGACCACGCCCCTCGACACCGGAGACCGCATCGGCGGCAGCGTGGAGTTCGCCGGACTCAAGGCGCCGCCCAACTGGAAGCGCGTGGACGCCATCATCGGACGTGTGAAGCGGGCTCTGCCGCATTTCGATCCCAGGCCCGGCGAAGGCCGTCGCTGGATGGGGTTCCGGCCTTCGACTCCCGACAGCCTGCCGATCATCGGGGCTTCGCCTCAGGATCCGCGGGTGGTCCACGCCTATGGCCATGGGCATTACGGTTTGACTCAGGCCGCCGCCACCGCCGAGGCCGTCGCGGCGCTGATCGCCGGGCGCAAGCCCGCTTTCGACCTCAAGCCCTATGATCCGGGGCGGTTCTGATCCGAGAGAAGCCGCGCGACCTTCAGCGGCAGGCTCCCGCGTCCGGAGGCGGTCAGGGTCTTCAGGACCGCCGCCCGGGCCTCGGGCCGGGCCATGAGGGCGCGGGCGCGGGTCGCGGCTTCTTCGGCGCGGCCCTGCTCGGCGGCGAGGCGCAGCTGCGCGAGCTCGCCCTCTTCGTCGGAGAATGCGGCGAAGGCCGCCTCCGCCTCCGGCCAGCGCCCGAGCGCCAGCAGGAGCCGCGCCCGATTGCGTCGGGCGTCGGAATCCTGCGGATCGGCCTTCAGATAGGCCTCGAAGCCCGCCAGAGCCTCGGCGGGGCGGTTCGTCTCCATGAGCAGCGCCGCCCGCTCGTAGATCGCCTTGAGATGTCCGGGCTCCAGCTTCAGGGCGCGGTCGAACTCCGCGAGGGCCTCCTTGGGGCGGCCTGCGTGTTTCAGCGCCAGAGCCAGATTATGGACCAGGCCTCCCGGAGGCTTCGGCGCAAGCGCGATCAACCCGCGCAGAGCCTCGACGGCGGCGGGCCAATCCGCCCGGGAAAGCGCCGCCTGAGCCTGAGCCGCCAGCCGGGCGGGATCGGGCCTCAATCGCCTGTCCTCAGGCGGCGATAGACCCCCGGCTCCGTGGCGAGGGACTCGCGCAAGGCGGCTTGCTCTGCGGCCTCTTCGGGCGTCAGGGGGCGCAACTCGATCTGGAGCGGCTCGCGGGGGATGGGCAGGATCTGCGCCACCGGAGTCCCCTTCGGCAGAATCCCCCGGAAATCGGGATCCACCCAGAGCGCCGGGAAATGGATCAGCCCGAGCCGAAAGAGATCCGCCTCCACGATCCCCGCCAAAGTGCGGAAAGGCAGATCCAGCCGGTTGAAGGGATGGACCACCAATAACGACCAGCCCGGCGGAGTCTCGATCGCCCAGCGGTTCAGGAACTTGACGATGAATTCGCCTTTCGGCGCGAAGGGCGCCCCCTGAGCCTGCTCCGGGGCGTGGATTCCGATGGGCGAGCGCTCCGCCAGAGGCGGGGCCTCCGGGTCTCCCGACCATGAGAAGTCTTCGCCGTCGAAATGCAGATCCTCCGCCAGAGGCAGAAGAACCCCCGCCCTCATGGCGTCGAGGAAGGGCGGGCAATGCTTGAGCGTCCGCAGCTCCGCCCCCGCCACCTCGGACCAGGCCTGCGCGGGCATGGCCTTGAGCCAGTCCGGCAGGGCCTCGCGGGCGAGCCTGGGCGCGGCCAGGCTCCCGGCCTCGGCGGGGCGGCGGAAGATCAGCTTCACGCGGTCTTCTTTCTCAGGCTGAAGGCCCAGAGCGCCGCGAAGACCACCGTCAGCAGGATGAAGATCACGCCGATGGCGTTGATCGTCGGCGAGACGCCGAAGCGCATCCGCGCGCCGATCTCCGTCACGAGGGTCCATGAGGAGCCGATGGCGAAGAAGGTCGTGTTGTAATTCTCGTTGGATTGCAGGAAGGCGATGGCCGAAGCCGCCACGATGGTCGGCGTGAGGTAAGGCAGAGTCACCCGCCGGAAGGCGAAGAATCCCGAAGCCCCGAGATCCAGCGCGGCTTCTTCAAGCGAGCGGTCCTGACGCTGCAGCCGCGCCATGAACATCAGCATGCAATAGGAGGCGATGAAGCAGCTTTGCGCCAGCATGGCCGTGAAGAGTCCGGCCTGAACGCCGAAGGCGTCGCGCCAGAAGATCATCGTCGAGACGCCGAGCACGATTCCGGGCGTCAGCAGCGGCGAGACGAGGGCGGTGTAAAGCGGCCCCGTGGCCTTGCTCCCGATGCGCGTCAGGAGCAGCGCCCCCGCCAGCCCGAGCGGAACCGAAATCGCGATGACGCCCAAGGCGATCAGGATCGAATGCTTCAGGCCCTGAAGGAAACGCGTCTCCTGAGGCAGACCGCGCACGATCACGCGCCCGGCTTCGTCGGTGCGTCCGGTGAACCAGTCGGTCGTGAAGCCGCGCCAGTCCAGAGCCGAAGGCGTCGGGTTCGCGTTGAAGGCCGCCCCCGCCATGAGCAGGATCGGCAGGAACATGAAGCCCAGGAACAAGGCCACATAGACTTTCAGGATCACGCCGGACCAGTCGGTCGGGGTCCTGGCTCCGGGAGCTGCGACGGCGACGCTCATCGGGCGATCTCCCGGATGCCGACGCGGAAGACCCGCATCACGAGGAAGATGAAGATCGTGCAGGAGACCAGCAGCAGCAGCGCCTGAGCCGACCCCACGTTCCAGCTGTTCGACTCGAAGAAATTGCGGTTGACGATCTGGCTGAACCAGTCGGGATGCAGCCCCGGCCCCACGAGTTGCGGCACCGACAGCGAGCCCACCGCCAGCATGAAGGTCATGATGGCCCCCACCGCCACGCCGGGCCGGGCGTGCGGCAGAGCCACGCGCCAGTGAATCCGCCATGAGCTCGCCCCGAGATCGCGCGCCGCCTCGATCTGGTTGCGGTCGAGGGTTTCGAGCGAGCCGTAGATCGGGAAGACCATGAAGAGCATGTAGGTGTAGACCATCACCAGGAACACCGAACCATTCGAGGCCAGCCAGCGGATCGCCCCGCCCTGGGAGAGGTCGATGATCCCGAGCGCGTCCAGCGCATGATTCAGCAGGCCCTGATTGGCGAGGATCATCGTCCAGGCGAAGATCCGCAGCAGCTCGTTCAGGGCGTAGGGGATGGTGAGCGCCAGCAGCAGAAGCGCCGTGCGGCGGGGCGTCTTCGCCTGAGCGGCGGCGTAGGCGATGGGATAGCAGACAAGGAAGCTCAGCGCCGTCACGCAGAGCGCATAGACCAGCGTCAGGCCGAAGATCCGCCAGTGCAGCGGACTCATCAGGGTGAAGTTGCGCAGCGACCAGCCCTGGGCGGCGGCCTCCTCGGCGCGCAGGCGCTGGGCCGTCGCGCGGGATTCGGCGATGGTCTCCGTGAGGCCGTCGCGTTCGGCGCGCAGGCGTTCGAGCCGCGCCTCCGGGGCTTCGGCGGAGGCGCCCCCCGGAGAAGGCGTGAGGCCTGGAGTCGGGAGGCCGGGGCGAGGCGCTCCGGGACTCGGCAGCCCCGCGAAGGGATTGGAGGGGCTCGGCGCAGCCGGAGCCGCGCCCGAGACGCCCGCCGCGACTTCGCGCTCAAGGGCGCGGATGTCGAAATTCATGGTGGCGACGCGCTGCTGAAGACGGTTTGCCTCCAGCACCGCCTGAGCCGCCGCGCCGTCTCTGGCTTCGTAATGGAAGGCCCTCTGGATCATGCTGATCTGCGGCATGAGGATCAGCGCGAGGAACCAGAAGGCGACCAGCGCCAGAATCAGCCCGGTGAGGAAGCGTCCGTAGAAGCGCGCCATCTCACCCATGGGCCAGAGCCCCCGCCCGCAGCACGCGGGCGTCGCGGCTGGAGAAGCCCAACTCCATTTCGCCTTCGGGCGGCGTCGCGCCCTCGTTGGGCAGCTGGAGCAGGATCCGCTGATCTCCGGCGCGCAGATGGAGATTGAAGAAAGGCCCCTCCAGATCCGCCCGCTCGACCTGAGCCCTCAACCGGAGGTCATGCTCCGGGCGGGCGGGCGCGAGCCGTTCGGGGCGGATGAAGAGCATGGCCTCCTCGCCCGAGCCCAGAGAATCGGCGTTCTGGCCGCGCAGGAGTCCGAAGGGCGTCTCGACCTCGACGAGGCCGCCTTCCGCGCCGGCCGTCCGGCCGCGGAAGAGGTTGTTCTCGCCGACGAAGGTGGCCGCGAAGCTGGTCGCGGGGCGATTGTAGATCTCTTCGGTCGGCCCGACCTGCTCGACGCGTCCGGCGCGCATGACCGCCACGCGGTCGGACATGGCCAGAGCCTCGCCCTGATCATGGGTGATGTAGATGAAGGTCACGCCGGTGCGCCGCTGGATGGTCTTGAGCTCGGCGCGCATGTGCTGGCGCAGCTTGAGGTCCAGCGCCGACAGCGGTTCGTCGAGGAGCAGCACGGCGGGCTCCACCGCCAGAGCCCTCGCCACGGCCACGCGCTGACGCTGGCCGCCGGAGAGCTGAGACGGGCGCTTGTCCTCCTGCCCGCCGAGGGCGACCAGATCGAGCAATTCCTCGGCGCGCTTGCGGCGCCGGGCCTTAGGAACGCCCTGAGCCTCCAGCCCGAAGGCGACGTTCTCCCAGATGGTCATGAGCGGAAACAGCGCGAGGGTCTGGAAGATCAGGGCGGTGGGGCGCTTGTTGGGGGGCAGGGCGGTCATGTCCTGTCCGCCGATCAGCACGCGGCCTTCGCTGGGGCTCTGGAAGCCCGAGACCATGCGCAGGATGGTGGTCTTGCCGCAGCCCGAAGGCCCGAGGATCGAGAAGAATTCGCCCGCCTTGATCGTCAGATCCGTGGGCTCGACGGCGGTGAACTCGCCGAACCTCATGCCGAGCCTTTCGAGCGCGACTTCCTGTCCCTGCATGGGGCCCCCTGCGGATTTCCGGATTCAGGAGATCCGGGCGAAGAGGCCTCCGCCCGGATCTTCAGCTTGGGATCAGGACGCCTCAGGCGTTGGTGATCTTGTCGACGTATTCCTGGGTCAGCGGAGTGATCCAGGGGGTGTCGGCCTGCCACCACCAGAGATTCGCCAGAGTCTCCGGCGAGTAGATCTCGGCGAAGGTCTTGGCGTATTCCTCGCCCGCATGGGCGGCGGCCTCCACGGCGGCGGAGTTGTAGCCGGTGTTGGCCACATGAAGTCCCGCCATCTCGCCTTCGTAGCAGGCGTTGATGAAGGCGTAGGCCTGGTCGAGGTTCTCGGCGCCGACGGGGATGGCCACGGAATCGAGCCAGGTCAGGCCGCCCTCCTTGGGCATGCGGTATTTCCACTTGGCGTCCTGACGCGCGAGCAGGATGCCGGTGGTGTCCCAGGTCTGGCCGATGGAGCAGCCCTGCTGCGCAAAGGCGTTGGTGGCCTCGGTGGCGTTGTTCCAGAAGGCGCCGATGTCGCCCTTGTTCCTGATGATGAACTCGGCGATCTTGTCCCAGACGCGGCGGGCTTCGGCCTCGCTGGTGTAGATGTCGAGCATGCGGTTGGAGGGGACTTCGCCGGTGGCGTCGAGGTAGAGCCCCACGCCCATGATGCCCGAACGCTGACGCAGCGAGGCGCTCTTCGCCTTGCCCGACCAGAGCGAGCCATAGGAGACGTCGGCGTCCGCGAGGTCATGCACGGAGCTGTCGAAGGTGACCGCCTCGGTGCCCCAGTTGAAGGGCAGGGCCACGCGCTTTCCGTCCTGCACGGCGCCGAGCGCGATGGAGTCGCGGACCATCGAGGGGATGATGGCGTCCATGTGGATCTTCGATTCGTCGATCTCCTGGAGCAGGAACTTGTCGCCGTCGCGATAGCCGACCACGTTGGTCACGCTCGGGAAGATCACGTCGAAGCCCTTGCCGCCAGCGGCCTTGAGCTTCTGCTGGGCCTCGTCGTTGGAGCCGTAGGTCGAGAGGTTGACCTTGATGCCGGTCTTGTCCTCGAAATGCTTGATCTGGTTGTCCTGGACGTAATCGCCCCAGGCGAAGACGTTCACCGAGCCCGAGGAGGCCAGCGCGTCGCGCGAACGCAGGACCGCAGGAGCCGCGAGGGCGGCGGCCGCGCCCTTCAGGACGAAACGGCGGTTGAATCTCGACATCGGGGGTTCCCTT
Source organism: Neomegalonema sp. (assembly GCF_028688855.1). Taxonomy (GTDB): domain Bacteria; phylum Pseudomonadota; class Alphaproteobacteria; order Rhodobacterales; family Rhodobacteraceae; genus Neomegalonema. Next base: position 115,728 of record NZ_JAQTXI010000006.1, read on the forward strand.
TTCTCTCCGGGCCGCCCGTCTGCGGCGGCTGGTCGCGCCATTGAAACCACCCCCTGCGTGACCTGTCCATGACGTTTTCGCAAAAGAAAAGTCACAAGAGGCGCGTCGGAGGGGCTGCGGCCGCTTGCGCCCTGTCGCGCAGAGGGGAAAAGCTTTAGATTTCCTGCGTAAGAGGGTGCGAAACGCGATCACGAAGGAGAAGCGCGTGCGGTCGGCGATGGACGCGAGGATTCTGACGGCCCTTCTCCGGAGGGGCCTGCTGGCGGCGGGTCTGAGCGCGCTTGCGGCGGCTCCGGCTCTGGCGCAGGTCTGGCTTCGGGAGGGCGAACGGATCCAGGTGACGCCCGCGCCCGATCCCTCCGACCCCTTCGCTCCGCCGGGGCTCCCCGAGGAGCCGCCCCCCGCGCCCGAGCTTCTGGAGGCCCCCGCCCCCGCCGCCCGCATGAAGGCGGGCGAAGAGGCCCATCTGCGCTTTCTGGACCGCCGGACCTCCACGCGGGGCGCGCTGGTCTCGCCGGTGGGCTCCACGGCGCGTTACGGCGGGCTGATCGTCGAGGTGCTGGCCTGTCATCGCGAGATCGGCGGCGACGAATCCGCCGCCTTCCTGCGCATCCGCGAGGAGGCGACGGAGGGCGCCGCGACCGGAGCGCCGGTCTTCTCCGGCTGGATGTTCGCCCTGAGCCCTTCGCTCTCGGCGCTGGATCATCCGCGCTATGACGTCTGGGTGGCCGAGTGCAGGACCGCCGAAGGATCGGAATCCGCGGCGAACCGGTAGAAGTCGCCCTTGCGCCGCAGGGCCGCCGCGAGCCGCCGCTGATAATCGGCGCGCGGAATCCGCAGAGCCCCGAACCGCGCCAGATGATCCGTGACGAACTGCGTGTCGAGCAACTCGAAGCCTCCGGCCCGCAGCCGCGCCGCCAGATGGACCAGCGCGATCTTGCTGGCGTCGGTTTCGCGGCTGAACATGCTCTCGCCGAAGAAGGCCGCGCCCAGAGACACGCCGTAGAGGCCGCCGATCAGGCGATCCTCGCGCCAGATCTCCAGGCTATGGGCGCCGCCCTCGCGATGAAGCGCCGCATAGGCTTCGATGATCGGGCCGGTGATCCAGGTCTCCGGCCTGGCGCAGGCCTCCATGACGGCGCGGAAGTCGTGATCGAGCCGCACCTCGTAGCCGCCCCGCCTGAAGGTCTTCGCCAGCCGCGCGGGGACGTGGAAGGCCTCCAGAGGCAGGATCCCGCGCTCCGGCGGATCGAACCAGAGCACTTCCTCCCTGCGGGTCGAATCGCCCATCGGGAAGACGCCCGCCGCATAGGCGCGCCGCAGCAGCTCCGGCGTGATGCGCAACGGCGCGGCGCTCATGCTCACTCCGTCTTCTGGGCCGCCAGCCAGCGTTCGAGCCAGTGGATGTCGTAGTCTCCGGCCTGGATGTCGGGATTGTCGATCAGCTCCTCGAAGAGCGGCAGCGTGGTGTTCACGCCGTCGACCACGATCTCGCTGAGCGCCCGACGCAGACGCATGAGGCATTCGGCGCGGCTGTCGGCGTGGACGATCAGCTTGCCGATCAGACTGTCGTAATAGGGCGGGATCCGGTAGCCCTCGTAGATCGCCGAATCCAGACGCACCCCGATGCCGCCGGGCGCATGGAAATACTTGATCACGCCGGGGCTGGGGACGAAGGTCCGGGGGTTCTCGGCGTTGATGCGGCATTCTATGGCGTGGCCGCGCGGCTTGAGGTCCTCCTGACGGAAGGACAGCTTCTCGCCCGCCGCGACCCGGATCTGCTCGCGCACGAGATCCACGTCGTAGATGGCTTCGGTCACCGGATGCTCCACCTGGATGCGGGTGTTCATCTCGATGAAGTAGAACTGCCCCTCCTCGTAGAGGAATTCGATGGTGCCCGCGCCCAGATAGCCCAGCTGCCCGATGGCCGAAGCCACCGTGGCGCCGATCTCCTGGCGCTGGGCGGCGGTCAGGGCGGGGGAGGGCGATTCCTCCATCACCTTCTGATGACGCCGCTGCAAGGAGCAATCCCGCTCGCCGAGATGCACCACGTTGCCATGGGAATCGGCGAAGAGCTGCACCTCGATGTGGCGCGGCTTCTGGAGGTATTTCTCCATGTAGACCGCGTCGTCTCCGAAGGCGGCCTTGGCCTCGGCGCGGGCGGTGGCGAGGGCGTGGGGCAGCTCCTCGGCCGAGCGCGCGACCTTCATGCCGCGTCCTCCGCCGCCGGCGGCCGCCTTGACCAGCACCGGATAGCCCATCCCGGCGGCGATGGCGAGGGCCTCGGCGTCGGTCTCGATTCCGCCCTCGGAGCCCGGCACCACCGGCACGCCCAGACGGCGCATGGTCTCCTTGGCGGCGATCTTGTCGCCCATGAGGCGGATGTGCTCGGCCTTGGGGCCGATGAAGGTCAGGCCGTGCTCTTCGAGGATCTGGGCGAATTCGGCCTTCTCGGAGAGGAAGCCGTAGCCCGGATGCACCGCCTGGGCGCCGGTCAGCTCGCAGGCGGTGATGAGCGCGGGGATGTTCAGATAGCTCTGCTGCGCCGAGGGCGGCCCGATGCAGATGGATTCGTCGGCGAAGCGCACATGCATGGCCTCGGCGTCGGCGGTGGAGTGGGCGGCCACCGTGCGCACGCCCATGTCCTTGCAGGCGCGCAGGATGCGCAGCGCGATCTCTCCGCGATTGGCGATCAGGATCTTGTCGAACATCCCGCCCTCATTCGATGATCATGAGCGGCGCGCCGTATTCGACGGGCGCTCCGTCGGCCACGAGGATCCGCCGGACCACGCCCGCGCGCGGCGAGGGAATGGCGTTCATGGTCTTCATCGCCTCGATGATGATCAGCGTCTGACCGGCCGTCACGGCGGCGCCTTCCTTGACGAAGGCCTCGGCGCCGGGCTCCGGCGAGAGATAGGCCGTGCCCACCATGGGGGAGGGGACGCAGTTCGGATCCTTCGAGGGGTCGCTCGGCGCGGCGGCGGGGGCGGCCGCAGGGGCGGCCGAAGGCGCGGCCACGGGCGGAGCGCCCGCAGGGGCGGCGTAGGGGGGCGCGGCGGCGTAGATCACCTGCGGCGCGCTGGAGCTCTGGCGCGAGAGGCGCACTTCAAGCTCGTCGTCCTCGCCATATTCGCGCTTCACCGAGATTTCGGCCAGATCGGTCGTCTGGAGAAGCTCCGCGAGGGCGCGGATGAAGGCGACGTCGGATTCCGTCTTGTCTTTGCTCATCGAGAGCTCCGGTTGATGGCGGCGCTCCTCGGCGGTTCCGCCTGAGCCGCAGGGAGGGCGCGTCGGAGGCCTGCGGCGGGCCCGAAGCGCCGGGGCCGCAGGTCGCGCCTGGGGCCGCTCGGACTGGAGAAGGAGAGAGGAGGGCGCATCCCGAGGCCGCGCGCCGCGCCGCTGCGGACCGCGCTCCGCAGGGGAAGGCCGGAGCCTCCTCCCGGAGAAGACGGGAGGGAGGACGGGGCGGAGCCCTTCAGCAGATGGACGGAAAACGCCTCCGCCGTCGCGCGATCCGCCATGTCGCCATCCTCCGGAGCCTCCGGCGCGGGCGCGTCATGGATCGCGCGCCTCACGCCGCCCCGCGAGCCTCGTCGGGGGCGTTCTGGAGCCGCAAGCTCTAGCCGAGCCGCGCCCGGGGGGCAAGACCCGCTTTCCCTCACGGAAGGGCGCGGAAGGCGAGGGACGCCGCCTCCCGGGGGCTCCGGGAGGCTCCGGGACGGGTTCGGGGCGGGCTTACGGCGCCCGGACGCCCGGCTCCTTGCCCTTGCGGGCCTGCTCGATGGCCGCGAGGATGTCGGGCGCGGGCAGATCGCCGCGCAGCAGCGTCGAGCCGATGGCGAAGGCGGGGGTGCCGTTGATGTCGAGGGTGCGGGCGAGGCGGTAGTTGAGCGTGATGAAGTCCTCGATGCGCGGATCCGCCATGGCGGGGGTCAGCTTCGCGGGATCGAGGCCGGCCTGTTTCGCGAGATCGAGGATGCTGGCGTCGTCCAGTTCTCCGTCATGGGTCATGAGCAGATCCTGAAGCGCCGAGGTCTTGTCCTCGTCCAGCCCGATGGAGGCCAGGGTGGCCTTGGCTGCGACCACCGACTGGGGCCCGAGGATCGGGAACTCCTTGATCACGTAACGGATGTTGCCGTCGGCCTCGACGATGTCGAGGATCTTGGAATGGGCGCGCTTGCAGAAGCCGCAGCGGTAATCCAGGAACTCGACGAGCGTGACGTCGCCTTCGGGATTGCCCCGGACATGGGAATGCTTGTCGAAATAGAGGGCGTCGGCGTTGTCGGCGAGGAGCTTCGTCTCCAGAGAGGCCGCTTCGGCGCGCTGCCGGGCGTCATAGGCCTGGAGCGCCTCGATGACCACCTCGGGATTCGCGCGCAGGAAGCTGCGGATCTCTTCGTGCAGGGCGGTCTTCTCCGCCTCGTCGAGCGCCTCGGCCGGGGGCGCGCCGCCGAAGAGCGCCAGGCCCGAGACGGCGGCGAAGAGAGAGGCGGCGAGAAGGGGACGACGAAGGGAGGGACGCATGTGAGGCTCCTGCGGGGGGATGGCGGGGCGCTTCCGCCCGGGACGGGACCCGGCTGTCGACATCCGGGGTGGAAGACGGATCATCCTTGCGCCTGATTACGTTAACGTCGCGCGTCGGGCAAGGCGAGGATGTCGCCCGCCCGCATCCACCACACGGAACCGTGAGGCAGAACCGCCTGGGCGCGCTCGGCCTGAGCCTTGGCGGACTTGACGTCGCCGCCCAGAGCCAGCGCCTCGGCGGCCGCGGTCAGGGCGAGGCCCTGATCGTTCAGACGCCCCGCCGCGATGGAAAGTTGGCGCCAGGCGTTGGGATTCAACTCATCCTGACGGATGGACTGGATGAGGGCGTCGCGTCCGGCCTCGACCTGGCCGCTGGCGAGCAGGGCCTGTCCGTAGGCGACGCGGATCAGGGGCTCCTCCGGCGCCAGCGAGACGGCGCGCTGGTAATCCGTCACGGCGCCCGAGGGGTCGCCGCTCTCGAAGCGGATCTGGCCGCGCAGCTCCCAGTACCAGGGATCGGAGGGGCGCGCCGCGAGCAGGGCCTCCATCTCGGCGAGGGCCTGATCGCGCAGCGCGCTCTTGTGATAGGCCGAGGCCCGCGCCAGACGCGCGGGCTCCGAGAGGTCGGAGGTCGGCCAGGCCGCCAGGGTGCGCGCGGGAGTCTGGAGGAAGCCCGCGAGCTTCGCCTTCAGACGGGCGTGCCAGTAGGCGCGTTCGGGATCGGGCGGAGCGCCCTTGAGCGGCGAGCGGGCGATGCGTTCGGCGACGCCGTCGGCGCGGTCGGCGGTCATGGGGTGGGTCAGCACGTAGGGGTCGCGGATGGAGATCAGCATCTCCTGACGGCGCAGGCGCTCGATCACGCGGTTCATCGCCGAAGGATCGACGCCCGCCCGCTCCAGATAGCCGATGGCGGCCTGATCGGCGGCGGATTCCTCGCCCCGGCTGAAGCCGAGCGCCGCGCGCATGCCGATCTGCTGTCCGCCGATGACGCCCGCCGCCGCCACGTCGCCGGAGCCCGCCGCCGCGCCCGCCGCCAGACCCAGGACCGTGGTGAGGATCATCTGTCCGCGCGCGGCGCGCAGGGCGTCTCCGCGTCGGGCGTGATGTCCGCCGGCCATGTGGCCGGCCTCGTGGGCCATGACGGCCATGACCTCTTCGGGGGTGGCCATGTCGAGGAGGGCGCCGGTGTTGATGCCCATGGTGCGTCCGTCGGCGACGAAGGCGTTGAAGCTCGGATCCTGCACGATGAAGAAGCGCACGTCGCTCACGGGGATTCCGGCCGCCGAGAGCACCGGCTCCGCCTCGCGCTTGATGGTGCGCTCGATTTCGGAATCGCGGATGATCGTGCGGGCCGTCGCCGGAGCCGCCGCGCCGAGCGTCAGCCCGAGCGCCAGAAGACCGGAGGCGAGACGCCGCCCTCCGGGGCGCCTGAAGCCGAAAACGCTCATGATCGTTCCTTTCGCCGTTGCGCGCCCGTCCTTCCGAGGCCGGCGGCCCGACGCAGGAGGGTCCGAGGCCGGGGGGCGCCGGGGAATCGCGTCCTGATCATATGGAGGCTTTCGCCCGCGCCGCCAGCGGGCTCGCGCGGATTCGCCCGCAGGAAGGGGCGAGGGCCTCCGCCGCAAGGAATTGACGGATCCTGAACGGCGTTAAGCTTCGAGAAGACTGAATTCATGATCGAAACCGGGAAGAATCCGCGATTTTTTTAAAGACTGCGCAAGACATCGCGTCCATGCTGAGGTCACAAGGACTTGATCCTCAGAGTTTCATGCAGGAACCGACCATGACGAAGACGCCCTCGCCCGCCGCAGACCGCAAAGCGCCGAAGACGAAGGCGCCCGTCGCCAGGGCCGCTGAAGCCGTCGCGCCCAAGGCCGCCAAGGCGGCGAAGCTCGCCGCGCCGAAAGCCGCGACCCCCGCCGCTCCGGCGAAGAAGGCCGCCGCCGCGAAGGTCGTGAAGGAAGCCGCGCCCAAGGCCGTCAAGGCCCCCGCCGCGCCGAAAGCCGCGAAGTCCGCCGCTCCGGCGAAGAAGACCGCCGCCCCGAAGGTCGTGAAGGAGGCCGCGCCCAAGGCCGTCAAGGCCCCCGCTGCGCCCAAAGCCGCGAAACCCGCCGCTCCGGCGAAGAAGGCCGCCGCGCCCAAGGTCGTGAAGGAGGCCGCGCCGAAAGCCGTCAAGGCGCCCGTCGCCAAGAAGGCCGAGCCCGCCGCTCCGACGAAGAAAGCCGCCGCCGTGAAGGTCGTGAAGGAGGCCGCGCCCAAGGCCGTGAAAGCGCCCGCCGCGCCGAAAGCCGCGAAGCCCGCCGCTCCGGCGAAGAAGACCGCCGCCCCGAAGGTCGTGAAGGAGGCCGCGCCCAAGGCCGTCAAGGCGCCCGTCGCCAAGAAGGCCGCCGCCCAGACTCCGCCGGATTCCGTGAAGGTGGTCGCCCGCAAGGCGCGGGCGAAGAGCGTCGCCGCGCCCGAGGCGCTCGGCGTCGCGAAGACCCGGCGCGGCAAGCCCGACGGCGCCTCGCTGCACTGAACCCTTCCCCCGCGACCGGCGCGCCCTCCGGTCTGCGGCCCGAAGGCCCGACCCCTGAAGCTGCGCGTCTTCGCCTGCGGCGAGGGCGCTTCCGGAATCCATCTCCACTGAACGCCTCCCGCTCCGGTTCGCTCCGGGGCGGGTTTCTTGCGTTCAGCCGCCGCCCGCGCCGTAGATGGCCCGGCCCACGAGGTCCAGAATGCTGATCGAGCCTTGGGTATGGTCGATGCTGCCTCCGGCGGGGATGGTGCGCGTGTCGCCGCCCGGCTCGATGGAGACATAGGCGCCGCCCAGCAATCCGTCGGAGGCGATCTTCGCCGAGGAATCCTCGGGCAGCTGCAGGTCGCCGCGCAGATTCAGCCGCACCTCGGCGCGATAGGTGGCCGGGTCGAGGTCTATGCCCGAGACCGCTCCCACCTTCACGCCCGAAACCCGCACCTCTCCGCCGACCGTCAGGCCGTCGGCCTTGGCGAAGCTCGCCGTGAGGGCGTAGCCGTTCGAGGGGCCGTCCATCCGCTGGCCGACATGCGCCGCGAAGGCGATGGCTCCCGCCAGAACCGCCGCGCCCACCGCGGCTTCAAGGACGTTCTCCGCCATTGAGCTTCCCCGTTTCGCAATCTTCTTCGGATCAGGCCGGATCTATTCGGGCGCCCAGGCCTCGTAATCGCCGACCACGGGCTTGCGCCCGGTCCTGGCGTGCAGGCTGCCCGGCGGACGCCAGGCTTCGGGCGTGCCGGTGGGATTGGGAACGTGGTCCTTCTCCCAGGGCTTGCGCGGCAGAGGCGCCCTGGTGGGCGGCTCGTCGAAGGTGTGATGCATCCAGCCGTGCCAGTCGGGCGGCACGCGCGAGCCCTCGGCCACGCCGTTGTAGATCACCCAGCGGCGCGCGCCGTCGGCGGTCTGGTAATAGGCGTTGCCCTGCTCGTCCTCGCCGACCTTCTCGCCGAAGCGGCGCGTGAAGACCTGCGTGCCGACGGTCCAGCCGTTCCACCACGTGAAGAATTGTCTGAGACCCATGCTCGCACCCTCGCTGATCGCGCGGACTATAGGCGCAGAGCGCGCCGCGCGTCCAGAGATTCGGGCCGGGACGGATCAGCGCGGAAGAGGCGGTCCTCGCGGCGGCCGAAGCCCGGAGAGACGCGCGCAAGGAGGCGCATGAAAACTGCGGCGAAGGAGACACGCCCGATGCGATTCGATCCTCCGCCGCCCGCGCCTGTCCCTAGGATACGATGGATAAACATCCGGCCTCGTTATAGCCTTCGCTCCAGACGCGCCGGAACACGGCGCCAGGCGCGCGCCGTCTCGGGAGGGCGCGCGAGGGACGATGACAAGGCTCCGGCGACAAGACCGGGGCGCTCCAGGGAGGGACGACCATGCTCCGCAACGGCGGTCTCAAAACGCGTCTCGCGCTCGGCGCGGCGGCGGCGGCGCTTCTGGCGTCCGGACAGGTTCAGGCGGCGGGCTTCGCGCTGAAGTCCCATTCCGCGAGCGGGCAGGGGGCCTCCTTCGCGGGCGCCTCGGCGGGGGCCAACGGCGTGGCCTCGATGTTCTACAACCCGGCCTCCATCGCTCTGGCGACCGGCCTGCAGACCGAGGCGGGCGGCGCCATCCTGCTGCCCGACGTCGAGATCGAGAACGTGCAGTCGGCCTTCGTGGCGGGCGTGGTCCCCGGAACGACGACCCTCGTCTACACGCCCCAGAGCAGCGGCCCGACCTCCTCGACCTCCGACGAGATCGGCCTCGTGCCGCACACCTACGTGGCCGCCCCGATCAACGACCGGATCACGGTCGGCCTGAGCCTCAACGCGCCCTTCGGCCTGACCACCGATTACGGCGATCAATGGGCGGGCCGCTATCACGCCACCTCTTCGGAGCTGACGACGATCAACGCCGCTCCGACCGTCGCCTACAAGATCACGGACAACGTCGCCGTGGCGGCGGGCCTGCAGCTGCAATACGCCAAGGCTGAGCTGGAAAGCGCCGTCAGCCTGCCGGGCGCCGTCTGCTCGGCCATGCCGGGCACGGCGACCTGCGCGGCCGTGGCCCCCGCCATCGGCGTCGCCGATTACGACGCGCTCTCGAAGGTGTCGGGCCATGACTTCGGCGTGGGCTTCACGCTGGGCGTCCTGGCCGAGCCTCTGCCGGGCACGATGGTCGGCCTGGGCTACCGCTCCAAGATCAAGCACGACATCGACGGCGACGCCGAATTCCATGCGCGTTCGGCGGCGGGCGCTTCGCTGCTCGGCAACATCCAGGCGCTCGGCCGCCTGACCAACGGCGGCGGCGCGACCTCCATCTCGACGCCCGCCATGCTGAACTTCGGCGTCTCGCATCAGCTCAACGACCGCATCAAGCTGCTCGGCGAGGCCCAGTGGACCCAGTGGTCCAGCTTCGAGGATCTCGTCATCGACTTCGACGACGGCACCCCCACCAGCACCACCGAACATCACTGGGACGATTCCTGGTATTTCGCCCTCGGCGCCGAATATCAGGCGACGCCGCATCTGCGCCTGCGCGCGGGCCTCGGCTACGACCAGACTCCGGTCCCGACCGAATTCCGCACGCCGCGTCTGCCCGACACCGACCGCACCTGGTTCTCGCTCGGCGCGAGCTACGACGTGAACGACAAGATCTCGGTGAACGCGGGCTACACCTACATCACCGCCAAGGACGCGAAGATCGACCTCGACGGCACGGGCACCGATTCCTCCCGCGGCAAGTTCTCGGGCGATCTGAACGCCAACGTGCATATCTTCATGCTCTCGGGCGTCTACCGCTTCTGAGCCTGAACGAGTCTTTCGCATGAGACGTCCGCCGGGGGCGGAGGCTTGCGGGCCTTCGCCCCCGGCGTCTATTCTGGGGGCTTCCCGAAGGGAGGGACGCCCTGTGGAGAAACCGACCCCTGACGCCGCCGTGCTCGCGCGGCGCGACGAGATCCTGGCGGGGCTGCGCCGCATCCTGCCGCCTCGGGCGGTGGTGTCCGACGAGGAATCCCTGCGCGCCTATGAATGCGACGCCCTGACGGCCTATCGTCAGATTCCGCTGGTCGTGGCCTTGCCGGGCTCCGCCGCGGAGGCTGCGGCGCTCATGCGCCATTGCGCCGAGGAGGGGATTCCCGTCACGCCGCGCGGCGCGGGCACCTCCCTGACCGGCGGCGCCCTGCCCGGCGCCGATTGCGTGACCATCGGCATGGCGCGGCTGAACCAGGTGCTGGAGATCGATCCGCAAGCCCGCGTGGCGCGGGTTCAGGCGGGGGCCACGAATCTCTCCGTCAGCCGCGTCGCCGCGCCGGAAGGCTTCTTCTACGCGCCGGATCCCTCCTCGCAGCTGGCCTGCTCCATCGGGGGCAACGTGGCGATGAACTCGGGCGGCGCCCATTGCCTGAAATACGGCGTGACGCTCAACAATCTGCTCGGGGTCACGCTGGTCACGCCCGCAGGCGAGGTTCTGGAGATCGGCGGCGCGCACATGGATTCGCCGGGGCTGGATCTTCTCGGCGTGGTCTGCGGCTCTGAGGGGCTGTTGGGCCTCGTGACCGACGCGACCCTGCGTCTGACGCCCCTGCCGGAGGGCGCGCGTCCGGCGCTGATCGGCTTCGACTCGGCGGAGGCGGCGGGCGCCTGCGTGGCGGCGATCATCGAGGCGGGGCTGGCGCCGGTGGCCATGGAGTTCATGGACCGCCCTTGCATCCTGGCCTGCGAGGCCTTCGCCAGGCCGAATTATCCCGATTGCGAGGCGCTGCTGATCGTCGAGGCGGAGGGCTCCGAGGCGGAGATCCGCGAGCAGCTCGCCCGCATCGAGTCCGTGGCGGCGCGGTTCCGGCCCGTCGCGCTGCGGGTCAGCGCCTCCGAGGCGGAGAGCGCCGCCATCTGGGCGGGGCGCAAGGCGGCTTTCGGCGCCATGGGCGCTCTGGGCGACTACATCTGTCTCGACGGCGTGACGCCCTTGTCGCGTCTGCCGGAGATCCTGACCGCCATCGCCGCCCTCGCGGAGAAATACGGCCTGCGGGTCTCCAACGTCTTTCATGCGGGCGACGGGAATCTGCATCCGCTCATCGTCTTCGACGCCAACAAGCCCGGCGATCTGGAGAAGGCCGAGGCCTGCGGCGCCGAGATCCTCCGGCTCTGCGTGGAGATGGGCGGATGCCTCACCGGAGAACATGGCGTGGGCGTGGAGAAACGCGAACTCATGAGCGCGCAATTCGCGCCGCATGAGCTCGACTTGCAGATGGCGGTGAAATCGGCTTTCGATCCCGGATGGCGGATGAATCCGGGGAAGGTCTTTCCTCTGGCGGCGGTGCGGGCCTTCCGGGAGGCCGCCGAATGACTCCCGCCTATCGAGAGGCCGAGGCGGCGCTCGCGGCCCTTGTGGCCGAAGCCGCCGTGTCGAACCGCAAGTTCGAGATCCGGGGCGGGGGGGCGCATCGGATCTGGGGGCGGCCTGTGGAGGGCGAGGCCCTGGAGACCGCCGCGCTTTCGGGAATCTCGCTCTATGAGCCGGGCGAGATGACCCTCGTCGCCGGCGCCGGGACTCCCTTGCGCGAGGTGGAGGCGACCCTCGCCCTGCGAGGGCAGCGCCTGGGCTTCGAGCCGCCCGACTGGCGGGCCTTGCTGGAGACCCAGGGCGAGCCGACGCTTGGCGGAATCTTCGTCTGCGGGATCGCGGGTCCGCGGCGTCTGCGGGTGGGCTCGGCGCGGGATCACGCGCTCGGGCTGCGCTTCGTCGACGGCCAGGGCCGCGTCCATCGCGCGGGCGGGCGGGTGATGAAGAACGTCACCGGGCTGGACATGACGCGGCTGCTCTGCGGCTCGCATGGGACTCTGGGCCTGGTCACCGAGGTTGCGCTGAAGACCGCGCCCCTCCCCGAGGCCATGGCGGGTCTGGTGCTGCGCGGGCTCTCCGACGCGGCGGCGGTGGAGGCCATGGCGGCGGCGCTCGGCTCGCCCCATGAGGTTTCCGGCGCGGCCCATCTGCCGCAGAGCCGCGCAACTCATCTGCGCGTCGAGGGCTTCGCCGGGCTTCTGCCCGAGCGGGCGGCGGAGCTGGTCCGTCTGCTCAAGCCTCATGGCGCGGCGGAGATCCTGTCCGGCGCGGAGGCCGAGGCGGTCTGGCGCGAGATCGCCGAGGCGCGGCCCTTCGTCGGGAGGCCGGGCGCGGTCTGGCGGATTTCGCTCAAGCCCGTCCATGGGCCGATCCTCGCGGAGGAGGCGCGGGCGCTCGGCGGCGAGGTCTTCTACGACTGGGGCGGCGGGCTGCTCTGGGCGCTCATCCCGGAGGGCGAATTCGAGGATGAGGACGCCGGAGCTTCGGTCCTGCGCGGGGCTCTGGCGCGTCTGGGGGGCGGCCATGCGACGCTCCTGCGCGGCTCCGACTCCCTGCGTCGGCGAGTCCCGCCCTTTCAGCCTCTGGCGCCGGGGCTGGAGGCTCTGACGCAGCGTCTGCGCCGCGTCTTCGACCCGCAAGGGATCTTCAATCCGGGGCGCATGGGCGCCTGAATCGCAAGGCCCGATCCTCATGCAGACGAATTTCCCGCCCGAGCTTCTGAAAGACCCGGACATGGCGCGTTCGGAAAGCGTGGTGCGTCGCTGCGTGCATTGCGGCTTCTGCACCGCGACTTGCCCCACCTTCCAGCTTCTCGGCGACGAGGCGGATTCTCCGCGCGGCCGGATCTACATGATCAAGGACATGCTGGAGGCGAATCGTCCCGCCGACGCCGCCACGGTGAAGCATGTGGACCGCTGCCTCTCCTGCCTCTCCTGCATGACGACCTGTCCCTCGGGCGTGCATTACATGCATCTCGTGGATCACGCCCGCGCCCATATCGAGAAGACCTACAGGCGGCCCCTCCCGGAGCGCTTCCTCCGGCGGATGCTGGCGGTGGTGCTGCCTTCGCCGGGACTCTTCCGGGCGAGTCTGATCGGGGCGCGTCTGGCCAAGCCCTTCGCGCGCTTCCTGCCGGGGCGGCTCAAGGGCATGGTGGCCATGGCGCCGAAAAGCCTGCCCAAGCCCTTCGACGACAGCCCCCGGATCATTCCGGCTCAGGGCGAAAGGCGGATGCGCGTCGCTTTGCTGACCGGCTGCGCGCAGAAGGTGCTTGATCCCGAGATCAACGAGGCGACCATCCGGCTGCTGACCCGCCATGGCGTCGAGGTCTGCCTCGCGGAGGGCGCGGGCTGCTGCGGAGCCCTGACGCATCACATGGGCTTCACCGGGAGCGCCCATGCGGCGGCTGCGGGGAACATCCGCGCCTGGATGCGTCTGCGTGAGGAGAAGGGCGGGCTGGACGCCGTGGTGATCAACGCCTCGGGCTGCGGCACCACCGTCAAGGATTACGGCCACATGTTCCGCGCCGATCCGACTTTGGCCGAAGCGGCGGCGGTGATCGCCGGTCTGGCCCGCGACGTCACCGAGGTCATGGAGAGCCTCGGCCTCAGGCCCTCCGGCGAGACGCCCGCCCTGAAGGTGGCCTATCATTCGGCCTGTTCGCTGCAACACGGCCAGAAGATCACGCAGACGCCGAAGACCCTGCTGAAGAAGGCGGGCTTTGCGGTGGTGGAGCCTGCGGAGGGTCATCTCTGCTGCGGCTCGGCGGGGACGTATAATCTCCTGCAACCCGAGATCGCCGGGAAGCTCAAGGCGCGCAAGCTGGCGAATCTCGCCCGCACGAAGCCCGACGTCATCGCGGCGGGGAACATCGGCTGCATGACCCAGTTGTCCGAAGGCGCCCCTGCGCCTATCGTCCATACGGCGCAATTGCTCGACTGGGCGACGGGCGGTCCGCGTCCTGCGGCGATTCCCGCCTGAAGCCGCCCCCGCACAGGAGAATCCCATGACCCCCGCCCGCCTGACGCTCTGTCTCGTCGCGCCGCTTCTGCTCGCGGCCTGCGCCTCCCGGAGTTCGTCCTATTCGGATTATTCGGACGCGCCTCCGCCGATGGTGGGCATGGGCAACCCCGCTTCGATCTACTGCGAGAGCGCGGCGATCCGGGGCGTGCTCAGCATCCGCCGGACTCCCGACGGCGGCGGAGAATACGGCGTCTGCATGCTGCCCGACGGCAGCGAGATGGAGGAATGGCAGCTCTTCCGCCGCGACAATCCGCAGTAAGCCTCAGCCGAGCGCCGCATCCAGGGCGGCGAGCAGGCGCGGATCCTCAGGCGTCACGCCCGAGGCGAAGCGCGCCAGAGGAACGCCGTCGCGGCCGACGAGGAATTTCTCGAAATTCCACAGGACTTCGCCCGGCGCTCCCGGCTTGATCCCGTAGCGCGCGAGGTTGGCGGCGGTCGCTTCGCCGTCCAGAGCCTCCGGCAGGGCCCGGGTCAGCGCCGCATAGAGCGGATGCTTCTCCGGCCCCGTCGCGACGATCTTGGCGAACATGGGGAAGGTCACGCCATAGGTCGCCGAGCAGAATCCGGCGATCTCGGCTTCGGTTCCGGGCTCCTGTCCGCCGAAGTCGTTGGCGGGAAAGCCGAGGACCTCGAAGCCTTGCGCGGCCCTGGCTGCATGGAGCGCCTCCAGCCCGGCGTATTGCTTCGTGAAGCCGCATTTCGAGGCCACGTTGACGATCAGCAGCGCCTTCCCCGCATGAGCGGAGAGGCTGTCTTGCGCGCCGTCGATGCGCGTCAGGGGGATCTCGGCGAGAGCGGTCATGAGGAGCGGCCTTTCGCAGGGGAGAGCCCTGCATATGAGCCTCGCCCCCGCCCGGACGCAACCCCTCTGCGGGCTTTCGCGGCCTCCGCAGGCATGTGAGTCCTCTTGCCAGATTCTCCGGATTCGCTCAATCTATGGGCGTTCATGGAGGCTGGAATGCACCTCAACCGCATCTGGGGGGCCTCGCCCGCCCGCAAGCTGATGACCGTGGCCCTGATCCTGCTCTTCGCGTCTCAGTTCTTCACCTATCAGAACTACAGCGGCCATTCGATGATGACCGTGGGGATCGGCTTCGAGAGCACCACCATCACCCACTGGTTCGGACAGGAAGAGGGCACGGGCTGGGAGCTGCATCCCCACGCCTATGTCATCATCGCCGCTCTTGTGCTGATCTATCTCAACGAGATCTCCGAGACCGAATTCTGGTCCCGATGGGGCTGGTGGCTGACCATTCCCCTCTTCTGGGCCGCCTCTTCACCGGGCGGGATCTCCGCGCCCGGCGCGAAGATGGGCATGGCCGCGGTTCTGCTGGCTCTGGCGGCCGCCGTGGCGAATCTCTTCGAACGCAGGGCCGCGCGGCGGGCGCTTTCGCCTTCGCCGTGAGACGAAAGGTCCGGAGCCCCTCGCAGGGCTCCGGACCGCGCTTCAGCCTTCGGTGTCGAGCTTGGCCACGTCGAGCAGCCCCTTGGGGCCGCCGTAGACGATCAGCCGCTCGACCTTGCTCGCCACGGCCTCCAGAGCCTCCAGCTCCTTGAGGCGCATCATGGCGGGGTTCTCCGTCATGAGCTTCGCCGTGTTGAGCAGCGAGCGCGTGGCGGCGGTCTCCTCGCGGCGCCGGATGACGTTGGCTTCGGCCTCCTTCTCGGCGGCGACGACGCGATTGAGGATCTCGCGCATCTCGCCGGGCAGGATGACGTCCTTCATCTCGACCGCCCCGACCTCGAGGCCGACGGCGGCCATTTCGGCGCGGAGCTTCCCGGCGGCGGCCTCGTCCACGGCGACCCGCTCGGAGAGCAGGGCGTCGAGGGTCCGGGCGCTGACCGTGGCGCGCATGGCGAGCTGAAGCGCCAGATAGAGCGCCTGTCCGTAATCCTCGACGGCGGTCAACGCGAGTTTCGGGTTGGTCACGCGATAGCTCGCGGCGGCGCTGAGCCGCAGGCTCACGCGGTCGGCGGTGAGGATCTCCTGTCCCGAGACTTCGAGGGTCTGAGTCCGCAGATCCACGACCTGCGCCCCCACGAGGCCGTTCGGCGACCAGAAGCCCTGCAAGCCCGCCCCATAGCCGCCCCGATGCTCTCCGCTGACGAAGAGCTGAACGCTCTGGCCCGGCTGAGGCCTCGCGATCACGGAGACGGCGCCCGCGCCCTGCGCCTTGGCCAGGCGAGGAGTCAGAGCGGCGGGGATCTCTTCGCCGTCCTTGGGCGTCAGCTTCTCCATGCGGAAGGGGCCGAGCGCGGTCCAGTAGGCGACGCGGGATTCCGGCGGCAGAGCCGCGTAAAGCGCCTCGGCGCGATAGATCAGACCCACTTCGCCGGGGCCGGTGGTCAGCTCGACCACCTCCTCGCCCGCGCGGCCCTCGCGGAGCATCGCCAGAGCATAGGGCGAACGCACCTCCGGCGCGCCGGACAGCGCCTCCACGGCGAGTCCGAACTCCTCGAAGCGGCCCGAAAGTTCATGTTCGCCGGGGCCGAAGATTCCCAGAGCCTTGCCGTTCTTCAGAGGAATGGCGCGCTCGGTCTGGTCCACCGAGAGGACGGCGCGGCCGCGCAGGCCGTCGAGCGCGCTCGCCGAGATGCGGGAGCGGCCCAGACTATGGGTCCTGGAGGCGAAAAGGCGGGACATGATCGGAATCCTGATGTGAAGCGAACCTTATCGTCGCATGGAGCCTGAAGAGGGTTGGAGGTTGAAAGGAGAAGGCGCGGGGCCTCCGGAGGCTCGGGGGGCGCCGTCGAGCGGGCGGACGAGAGCCGGAGGCGGAGCCTGCGCCGCCTCCCGCGCCGAAGCCCGGGATTGAAGCGGAGGCCTGGCCTCGGGCCGTCGCCGCCATCGGCGGAGCGCGGCCTTGCGCCGCCTCGCCCGACCCGAAGGCCCGGCGCGGCGGAGAGTCTCCGAAGACCCCGCCGAGCAGGATCAAGATCGGATTTGAACCGAAAATGCCCTTCCTGTGGGAAAGGCGGCTCGCCAAATGAGCATGCGTAGAGGGGTGGGCCAATGTTCTCCGCGTGGCGGGGAACGGGGGAACGACGTCGGATCTTTCGGGCGGAACACGGCAGGGAAAAGCCCCCCGCGCCGGTGCGTCCCCGATTTTTCGGGAAGACGCGACGATACCGGCGAACCGAAGCATCGTGCGGGCAGAAAGCCGCGAATCGCCGCTTTTTGCAAGGATTTCCGAAGGGGAGCGAAAGAAAGTCTCGAAAGGAGACGATTGCGTTGCGTGAAAGCTACAACTCGGGCGCCGCGCAGGCCCCCGACGCGATCCACCAGCCGCGCGGGGCCTTGGCGCGCAGGGTGCGGGCGGCCCTTTCGGCTCCGGCGAGATCCGGAAAGAGCCCGAAGCAGGTCGCGCCGCTGCCGGACATCCGCGCCAGAGGCGCCCCCGTCGCCCTCAGCGCCGCCAGAACCTCGCCGACGACGGGCAGACGCGCGAGGGCGGGGGCCTCCAGATCATTGCGGGTCTTCTCGCGCAGCCAGAGCGCCAGGCCCGCCGCGTCGAGGCCGGAGGGCGGTTCGGGAAGAGGCGGGTTCTCGCGGGTCTCCAGCAGGCGGAAGACCTCCGGCGTGGAGAGCCCCGCGCCCGGATTGACCAGAACCAGAGCCCCCGCAGGCGGAGCGAAAGGCGTCAGATCCTCGCCGATCCCCCGCATCCGCGCCGGACGCGCAGCGAGGCAGACCGGGACGTCCGCGCCGAGACCAAGGGCGATCCGCGCGAGCTCCTCCGCCGGAATCTCCAGCCCCCAGAGCCGGACCAGCAGCCGCAGGGCCGCCGCCGCGTCGGCGGAGCCGCCCCCGATCCCGGAGGCGACGGGGAGGTTCTTCTCCAGCGTCAGGGCCGCGCCCCCGGCCGCCGCTCCGGGGAGGGCCGCGCGCAAGGCCTCCGCCGCCCGCAGGACCAGATTCTCCGGTGGCGCGAAGGCGGACAGATAGCAGACAGGCGACGAGACCTCGATCTCGGGGGCCGCCGAAGCGGGCGCGAGGGCCGGGCCGAAGGGGCCTTCGAGCGTCAGGCTCAGGCCTGCGGCGGGCTGGGCGGTCAGCAGGTCGCCGACCTCCGGAAAGACCACGAGGCTGTCGAGCAGATGATAGCCGTCGGCCCGGCGGCCGACGACATGCAGCGCCAGATTGATCTTGGCGCGGGCGAAGTCGACCGCCTCGCCCGCGATCCTCCGGGGCGGAGGGGTCATTCCTCGACCGGCGCCTCGGGGGCGGGCGCCTCGGGAGAGACGGGGGCCGGAGCCGGATCGGCGGGCGCCGCCGCGAGCGAAGCGCGCTCCTCCAGCACCACCTTGTCGAGGCCCGCGTCGAGCTTGCGCAGGATGCGGAGCCTGTCCTTCTCCTCGGGCTGGAAGGAGAGGGCGCGCTTCCACTGGAATTCGGCCTCCAGCCGACGCCCCACCATCCACATGGCGTCGCCGAGATGGTCGTTGATCACCGGATCGGTGGGATCGAGCTCCACGGCGCGTTCGAGCTGCACGGCGGCTTCGTCCATGTCGCCGAGCTTGAACAGCGCCCAGCCGTAGGAATCGACGATGTAGCCCGCGTTGGGCGCCAGGCCCACGGCCTCCTTGAGCATCTCCAGAGCCTCCTGGAGGTTCTCGTCGCGGTCGATCCAGCTGTAGGCGAGGTAGTTCATCACCGAGGGCTCGCCGGGATTGATCTCCAGCGACTTGCGGAAATCGCGCTCGGCTTCGGGCCAGGCGCCGCGCCGCTCGTTGGCGACGCCGCGGAAATAATAGATGGGCCAGTCGCGGGCGGCCTCGCCCTGCGGACGCAGCGCCAGAGCGGCGTCATAGGCGCGCACGGCCTCGGGGAAGCGCTCCTCGCCGCGCAGCAGATCGCCGAGCGCCACGTGCAGATCGGCGTCGCGCGGGGTGCGGGCGATCAGGCCGTTCACCGCGACGATGGCGTCGTCGACCTTGCCCATGCGCGCGAGGGCGTCGGCGCGGTCCAGCTGGGCGACGTCGTAATAGACGCCGGAATCGGCGGGCACGGCGGCGTAGGCCTTTTCGGCCTCGGCGTGGCGCTGGAGGCTCTCCCAGATGCGCCCGAGCGACAGCCGCACCGCCGGAGAAGACGGATCCAGATGCAGCGCCAGCCGCAGATAGAGCAGGGCGTAGGCGGGGCTCTCCTCGGCGCCGAAGATCTCGCTGAGGCCGAAGAGCGCCTCGGCGGCGCCCTGCTTCGCGTCGGCGGCGAGCAGGCCCGGCGCGGAGGCTCCGGCCTTTCCGGCGCGCTCCAGGGCGGCGGCGAGGATGCGGTCTCCGGCGAGGCCCTCCATGGCGTCGCGGTAGAGGGCGGCGGCCTTGTCCGTCTCGCCGCGGGCTTCGAGGAAGCGCCCGAAGGCCTCGACCACGCGGCGGTTGGGCTCGTCGAGATCGGCGAGGGCGGCGCTGAAGCGTTCTTCGGCGACCTTGTCCTCTCCGGCGATGGAGGCGGCCAGCGCCCCGTTGTAGCGGCCGAAGAGCCGCGCCAGGGCGCCGCGGTCCATGGAGGCGAAGGTCTTGAGGGCTTCGGCGGAGTCGGCGGCCTCCATCTGGGCCCAGCCGAGCAGCAGCTTGCCGACGATGGGCGGGAAGGCCTGGGGCGCGAGGGTGAGGATGCGCTCTTCGGCGGCCCTGGGGGCGCCCGAGGCGATTTCGGCCACGGCGAGGGTCAGATGGGCGAGTCGGTTGTTGGCGTCGCGGGCGACGAGGCGCTCGGCCACGTCGAGGGAGGTCTCCATCTCGCCGGCGACGACGCCGTAGAGCAGCGCCTGTTCGAGGAAGTCGCGGTTCTGCGGATCCTGGGCGAGGGCGTCTCCGAAGCGTCGGGCGGCCTGGGCGTAGTCTCCGGCGACGACGGCGTGCTGGGCCGCCAGATAGGCGCCCGAGACGCTGCGGGCCTGAGCGGCTCCGGGAAGGCTCAGGGCGGCGACGCTGCTCAGGAGGGTTCCGGCGAAGAGCGCGGCGGCGCGGGCTCGGCGAAGGCGGGAGAAGGAGATGCGTTGCGTCACGACGGCGCCTTTACGTTTGGACGAAGTTGCGCCCCCGTCGCACTGGCGCGGAGACGATCTTTTGTCTATTGCGGCGATTAAGGAGAGGATACCGGAACGTCGATTTTCACCATCATCCGCCCGGACATGAGGAGGTTCGTCATGGAATTCTTTTTCTTACTGTGTCGGAAATGACGCAAGATTTCGAGCGAAATCCATATGCTTTCCGCAAGATGCACGGCCTCGGGAACGATTTCGTGATCCTGGATCGCCGGATGGGCGGCTTTCCGGTCACCCCCGAACGGGCGCGGCGCATCGCGGACCGGCGGCGCGGGGTGGGTTTCGACCAGCTCGTGGTGCTGGAGGGCTCGGGACGGGCGGCGGCGCGGATGGTGATCCTCAATCCGGACGGCTCCGAATCAGGCGCCTGCGGCAACGCCACGCGCTGCGTGGCGCGGCTGCTGATGGAGGAGGCGGGCGTCCGGGCGCTGACGGTGGAGACGGCGGCGGGTCTGCTGGCCTGCGAGGCTCTGGCGGACGGGCGCTATCGGGTGGACATGGGGCCTCCGCGTCTGGAGTGGCGCGAGATTCCGATGTCGCGGCCCATGGCGACGGATCGTCTGGATTACGCGCCGCCGGGCTTCGCGGGCGAGATCCTGGGCGCGGGGGCGGCGAACATGGGCAATCCGCATGTCGCGTTTTTCGTGCGCGACGTGGAGGCGGTTCCTCTGGCTGCGGTCGGGCCGCGGGTGGAGCATGATCCTCTGTTTCCGGAGCGGATCAACGTGGAGTTCTGTCAGGTTCTGGCGCCGGACCGGATCCGCATGCGGGTCTGGGAGCGGGGCGCGGGGATCACGGAGGCTTGCGGCTCGGGGGCCTGCGCGACGGTGGTGGCGGGGGCGCGTCTGGGGCTGACGGGGCGTCGGGCGGAGGTGATCCTCGACGGCGGGAGCCTGGAGATCGACTGGACGGATTCCGGCGTGCTGATGACCGGCCCGGCGGCCCTGAGCTATGCGGGCGTGCTCGACGCGGCGCTGGCGGGGGCGGAATGAAGGAGCCGGATCAAAGCGGATGGAGCGAGGCGGAGCGCGCGGCCTACGCCGACGCAGAGCGCCGAATCAAAGAGGTGCAAGAAAGCGGGGTGCAGGAGTTAGAATTACCTACATCTCCATTGCCAGTTTTGCCGCCTTCTATATCAAAATTATTAAAAATAAAGAAAATAAATATAAATGGAGGGAGGTTTTCAGATCTATCTCCGCTTTCTGATCTGGCTGAATTGACGTCATTGTTTTTGGGCGCTTCTCAGGTTTCAGATTTATCTCCAATTTCTGGATTAAATAACTTGGTCAGTTTAGTCGTATGGAGCGCACCAGTTTCAGATTTATCTCCACTCTCTCGGCTGACGAGCCTGAAGGAGTTGGATGTTAGCTACGCCCCGCTTTCAGACTTATCTCCAATTTCTGGACTGATAGGCTTGGAGAAATTAGATATTAGTCATTCTCAAGTTGTTGATTTGAATCAAATTTCTAATATGGTTGGGTTGAAAAAATTATGGTTAATGGGAAATAATATTTCAGATATGTCTTCAATATGTAATTTTGTTGAATTGAGAGATTTGCATATAGGGGATAGCAATGTATCGGATTTATTTTTTATTTCTAAGTTGAATAAATTAAATTCTTTAAGATTATGGAACACTAAGATTGTAGATTTTTCACCAATGCGCAATTTATTGCCAAGTTTACTTGAGGGTTCGCAAAGAGAATATGAAGGTTTATATTTTCAAGGAACGCTTGCCACAGAAATTGATCCGAAGCTTAAGAAGATTTCTAGTCTCAGCACCTATCCGCGTATGGTATCTTTGCTAGAATATCTTTTTCCAGAAGAGATTCCGAATGTCTCTAAATCTTTCTTCCCAATTCGCTCTTCTGAACCGCCACGCTCTCCGGCGCTGATCGAAATCACGACCGGCGAACATCCCAGACTCGAAGCGTGGCCCAATCCGTCCTCAAATGGAAAAGCCTCGCCCAATCCCGCGCGTCTGGAAGGGTTGCTGCGGCGGGGCCAAAGCCTCTGCAAGACTCTGATCGCCTTCGGCGAAGGCATGAACGCCGGACCGGGCTTCCGGGCGGCTCTGGAGGGCTACGGCGAAGAGGCGGGCGTCGCGCCGGAGAAGGTCCTCCCCGATACGCTGGAGATGCAGGTGGACCTCGCCTTCACGGCGCTGGATCTGCGTCAGGATCATCCGGATTCCGCCATGGTCCGGGGCGAGCTGGTCAAATTCCGCGACGGCCCCCATCGCGAATTGATGGAGCAGCATTTCCCCGCCATGGCCGAGCAGGAGGCCGCCGCCGACGCCTCCGCCTTGTCGCCGGATCTTCCCGTGGCCCGGGAGGTCGAGGATTTCGCCAGGGCGCTGAAGGAAGGCGCCGAGGACGACGTCTCCCCGGAGAGCCTCGCCCGCTATGCGTCGGGCGCGCGGGAGTTGATCGAGGCCGAAGACGCCTCGCCGGAGGGGCGCAAGGACAGAAAGCGCGCCCTCTACGGCCTTTCCGGATTGGCGGCCTCGATCTTGAAGGCGGCGGGCGTCGGGAGTCTGGCCGCCGCCTTGACCGTTCTGGCCGATCTCAAGAGCCTTGGCGCGCTGGAGCCCATCGTCCGGGCGGCTGAGGCGCTCTGGCGGGTCGTCAAGGGCTTCTTCGGCTTCTAGCGCCGCCAGACCTCGCGGATCACGCCGTCTTTCGCCTGGAGCGCCGCCCGGACGGGCTCCAGATGAAATCCCGGCAAGGCCGAAAGCGCATCCGGAATCGCGTCCTCGGGGTCTTCCGCCCGGGAGGCCGCGAAAGGCGGGCCGCTCCCCGCGCTGAGAAGCCACAGCGCCGAATCCGGCGTCGCGCCGGGGGCGATCTCCACCCGCGTCAGAGCCGCCACCGAAACCTCGACGCGTCCGAAGGGACCGATGCGCCGGATCCGGCCTTCCTCCACGAAGACCTCCCCTGCGCCCACCGCGCCCAGCTCCGCGCCGGAGGCTCGCGCCGCGCCGCGCTTATGGAGCCGCGCCCTCTGCGCCGCCACATGGAGCCAGCCCGCCAGAAGCGCCGCCACGAGAAAGCCCGCCCAGCCGAGGATCTGTCCGCGCGCCGCGCCGCTCAGAGATTCCCGCACCACCCAGGCCAGCGCCAGAGCCACCGCCAGAGGCTCGGCCCAGCGGCGCAGCGTCGCCAGAGCTTCGGGCCGCATCATGACCAGTCTCCCAAAACGCTCTGCCAGATCGTCAGAGCCGCCGCCGCCGCCGTATCCGCCCGCAGGATCCTCGGCCCGAGCGAAACCGCAAGGCTGGACTCCGCCGCCTTCAGCCGCGCCCGCTCCTCCGCGGAGAAGCCGCCCTCCGGACCGATCAGGATCGCCCAGGGCTCGCCTCGGGGCAGGCCGCGCAAGGCCTCGTGGGCGGGCGGCGCGTCGCGGGCCTCGTCGCAGAACATCAGCCGCCGCCCGGCGGGCCAATCCTCCAGCGCCCGCGCCAGAGTCTCCGGCTCGGCCACCTCGGGGACGTAGATTCCGCCGCATTGCTCCGCCGCCTCGACGGCGTGGGCCTGAAGCCGCTCGCGGTTCACGCGCTCGGCGTTGGTGAAGCGCGTCAGCACGGGGCGGATGCGCCTTGCGCCCAGCTCCGCCGCCTTCTCGACGATGAAATCCGTGCGGGCCTTCTTGATCGGCGCGAAGAGCAGATCCACGTCGAGAGGCAGGGCGGCGGGGCGGGTCCGGGCCAGAATCTCGAGGCTGGCGGCGCGCTTGGCCGTCGGGGCGAGCCTTCCGCGCCATTCGCCGGAGGCGTTGTTGAAGACCGCGACCTCCGCCCCCGGCCCGAGCCGCATCACGCCCATGAGGTAATGCGCCTGTTCGGGCGCAAGCCGGACCTCCGCCCCCGCCTCCAGGGGCGCGGCGAGATGGAGCCTGATTTTCGGCGTGGGATCGGTCATAAGGGGCCTCCGGAAGGACGGGAGAGGGATATCACGGATGACCGCTGGCGCCAGAGCCGAATCCCGGGTGGCGGACGCCGCTCCGGCCAACTGGGTGGACCTCCACGCTCCCGGGGCCTGGAGGCCCTATCTGCGGCTCATGCGGGCGGACCGGCCCATCGGGACCTGGCTTCTGCTGCTGCCCTGCTGGCAGAGTCTGGGGCTGGCCGCCATGGCCGACGCCCCGCGTCTGGGGGATCTCTGGATCTTCCTCGCCTGCGGATTGGGCGCGGTGGTCATGCGCGGCGCGGGCTGCGTGCTCAACGACATCGCCGACCGCGATTTCGACGGCCGCGTCGAGCGCACGAAGCTGAGGCCCATCCCCTCGGGCGCCGTGACGCTGCGTCAGGCGGCGCTCTTCATGGGGGCGCTGGGCCTGATCGGGCTGATGATCCTGCTGACCTTGAACAAGGCGGCGATCTGGCTGGGCGTGCTCTCCCTGATTCCGGTGGCGGTCTATCCCTTCATGAAGCGGATCACCTGGTGGCCTCAGGTCTTCCTCGGGATCGCCTTCAACTGGGGCGCGCTTCTGGCCTGGGCGGCTCATGCGGGAAGCCTGAGCCTCGCGCCGGTCCTGCTCTATCTCGGAGGGATCTTCTGGACCCTCGGCTACGACACCATCTACGCCCATCAGGACAAGGAGGACGACGCCCTGATCGGCGTGAAGTCCACCGCGCGGCTCTTCGGCGCGCAGACCCGCTCCTGGATGATCGGCTTCTACGTCGCCGCCGTGCTCCTCGCCGGAGCGGCGGGCTGGGCCGCAGGCGCAGGCTGGCCCTTCTGGATCGGGCTTTGCGCCTATGGGGCGCATCTGGTCTGGCAGATCCGGAGCCTGCGCATCGACGATGCGGCGCAATGCCTGAAGCTCTTCCGCTCGAACCGCGACGCCGGGCTTCTGCTCATGGCGGGCGCATGGGGCGCGGCCTTCCTCGCTTGACTTCGCGGCGGGTTGTGGGGAATCTCCCCACCCCGGCCCTGAGCTCCGGCCTTGAACTCCGGGCCCCTCACCTCATCTCATCCGATTTGCTCCAAGGACAAGCGATCATGCGCAGCGTTCAGATCACCCTCCCCGACGGCGCCATGCGGGAATACGAGGGAACGACGACCGCCGCGCAGGTGGCCGCCGACATCAGCCCCGGACTCGCCAAAGCCGCCATCGCGGCGCGGGTGGACGGCGTTCTGGCCGACCTCAGCCTGCCCATCGAGAAGGACGCGAAGGTCGAGATCCTCACCAACAAGCCGAAATCCGACCGGGACCGCGCCGACGCCCTGGAGCTGGTGCGCCATGACTACGCCCACATCATGGCCCGCGCCGTTCAGGAGCTCTGGCCGGACACGAAGGTCACCATCGGCCCGGTGATCGAGAACGGATTCTACTACGACTTCGACCGCGCGGAGCCCTTCACCCCCGACGACCTCGCCGGGATCGAGAGGAAGATGCGCGAGATCATCCAGGCGAACGATCCCGTCCGCCGCGAAGTCTGGGACCGCGAGCGCGCCATCGCCCATTTCAAGGCGACGGACGAGCCCTACAAGGTCGAGCTGGTCGAGGCCATTCCGGAAGGCGAGAGCCTCCGCTTCTACTGGCACGGCCATTGGCAGGATCTCTGCCGCGGGCCGCATCTGGCGCGCACCGGACAGGTTCCCCTCGACGCCTTCCGCCTCGACCGCGTGGCGGGCGCCTACTGGCGCGGCGACAGCCGCAACAAGATGCTCCAGCGCATCTACGGCCTCGCCTTCCTGAGCAAGGCCGATCTCGACGCCTTCCTGCATCAGCGCGAGGAGGCCGAAAAGCGCGACCATCGCAAGATCGGCAAGGAGATGGACCTCTTCCACTTCCAGGAGGAGGCGCCGGGCATGGTCTTCTGGCATGCGAAGGGCTGGTCGATCTGGCGCTCGCTCGAAGCCTACATGCGCCGCCGCCTCGACGCCGCCGCCTATCAGGAGGTGCGCACCCCCCAGCTTGTCGACCGCAAGCTCTGGGAGGCCAGCGGCCATTGGGAGAAGTTCCGCAAGTCCATGTTCCTCGCCGAAGTCGAGGAGGTGGACGAGGAAGGCAAGAGCCTCGACGTGCGGCGCGTCAACGCGCTCAAGCCGATGAACTGCCCCTGCCACATCCAGATCT
This sequence comes from Neomegalonema sp., assembly GCF_028688855.1. Classification (GTDB taxonomy): domain Bacteria; phylum Pseudomonadota; class Alphaproteobacteria; order Rhodobacterales; family Rhodobacteraceae; genus Neomegalonema. The sequence continues at coordinate 141,750 of NZ_JAQTXI010000006.1, forward strand.
TCAACCAGGGCCTGAAGTCCTATCGCGACCTTCCGCTGCGCATGGCCGAATTCGGCTCCTGCCATCGCTACGAGCCTTCGGGCTCGATGCATGGCGTGATGCGCGTGCGCGGCTTCACCCAGGACGACGCCCACATCTTCTGCGAAGAGCATCAGATCCAGGAGGAGACGAAGGCCTTCATCGAGCTTCTGGCCTCGGTCTACAAGGATCTCGGCTTCGAGAATTTCCGCGTGAAGTTCTCGGACCGCCCCGATGTGCGCGCCGGAACCGACGCCACCTGGGATCGCGCCGAACACGCCCTCAAGGCCGCCACCGAGGCCGCCGGATGGGACTTCACGCTCAACAAGGGCGAGGGCGCCTTCTACGGCCCCAAGCTCGAATTCGTGCTGACCGACGCCATCGGCCGCGACTGGCAATGCGGCACGCTCCAGGTGGATTACGTCATGCCGGAGCGTCTGAACGCCGAATACGTCGGCGAAGACGGCCTGCGCCGTCGTCCGGTGATGCTCCATCGCGCGATCCTCGGCAGCTTCGAGCGCTTCCTCGGCATCCTGGTCGAGCAATACGCCGGACGCATGCCGCTCTGGCTGGCGCCGACCCAGGCGGTGGTCGCCACGGTGGTCTCCGACGCCGACGACTATGCGCAGGAGGTCGCCGGACTGCTCCGCCGGGCGGGCCTGCGCGTCGAGGCGGACGTCCGCAACGAGAAGATCAACTACAAGGTCCGCGAACATTCCGTGGGCCGCACGCCCCTGATTCTCGTCGTCGGGCGCAAGGAGGCCGCCGAACGCACCGTGGCCCTGCGCCGCCTCGGCTCCGAGAAGCAGGAGGTCCTGAGCCTCGACGAGGCCCTGGCCCTGATCGCGCGCGAAGCCCTCGCGCCGGATCTGGCCCGCCAGAGCCCCGCGCAGGCCGTCGCGACGCCCTCCGCTGTGGCCTGAGGCCCCCGCAGGACGGTTTCCTGAGCCCCGCGCCCCTCCGCCGCTTGCGCGGAGGGGCGCATGGACCTTATATTCCGCAAATCATTTCGCGCGAATCCGCCGGACCTTCTCCCCCTTGCGCGCGGAAGGCCGGCCAAGCCTATGGAGACGAAACATCCGCCGACCCGCTTCCCCCAACCAGCCGCCCCGCGAGACGGGACCCCGCATCAACCGCCAGATCCGCGCCACCGAGATCCGCCTGATCGATCAGGACGGCGAAAATCGCGGCGTGATGTCTCCGCGCGACGCCCTGATTCTGGCCGAAGAGGCCGGACTGGACCTCGTGGAGATCTCGCCGGGCGTGGTTCCCCCGGTCTGCAAGATCCTCGACGTCGGCAAGTTCAAATACGAACAGCAGAAGAAGGCCGCCGAGGCCAAGAAGAATCAGAAGATCGTCGAAGTGAAGGAGGTCAAGCTCCGTCCGAACATCGACGACCATGATTACGAAGTGAAGATGCGCAGCATGGTCCGCTTCCTCGAGGAAGGCGACAAGGTGAAGGTCACCCTGCGCTTCCGCGGACGCGAGATGGCGCATCAGGGCCTCGGACAGCAGCTGCTCGACAAGGTCGCCACCGAGCTGGAGACCCTCGGCAAGGTCGAGTCCATGCCCCGGCTCGAAGGCCGCCAGATGGTGATGATTGTCGGGCCCCGCTGAGCCGGATTCCGCCTCCACCTCCTCGACGGGTCAAAGCCTCGGCCGCCGCCTCGAAGCGGCGGGGGCCCGGGCGGCGGAACGTCTCTCCGCCGCCTTGCCGCTCGACGCGGCTTCGGGAGGGGCGGGGCGCATCGCCGCCCTTCTCGGCCCGATCCTGCCCTTCGACAAGCGGGCGCGCCGCAATCTCGATCATGTCTGGCCTCAGGCCGGGCCCGGGAGCCGGCGGGAGTGGCGGCGCGGCGTCTATGACAATTTCGCCCGCAGCATCGTCGAATATCCCCATCTGGCGCGCATCGCCGCGGATCCCGACCGCCTGACCATCGAAGGCGCGGAGCATCTCCTTGCGGCGAAGGCCGCCGGACGGGGCGCGATTCTCGCCACGGCCCATTTCGGGCAATGGGAGGCGGTGCGTCTGGCGGCGCGGCGGCTCGGCTGGGAGACGGGGCTGATCTACCGGCGCTTCAACAATCCCCTCGTGGACGCCCAGGCGCTGCGTCTGGCCCGCACGGGCGGCGAGCCGGTGGTGACGCGCGGCGCCTCGGGGCTGCTGCGCTTCGTGCGCCACCTCAAGCGCGGAGGCGCCATGGCCATCCTGGCGGATCACCGCATGGACGGAATCCGGGCGCCCTTTCTGGGGCGCGAGGCTTCGTCATCCACCGCGGCGGCGGAGATCGCGCTCTCGACGGGGGCGGCGCTGATCCCCGCGCGGGGCGAGAGGCTCGGAGGGGCGCGCTTCCGGGCGGTCTTCGAGCCGCCGATCCTGCCGCCCCCGATCCTTCCGCAGGAGGGGGGCGCGACGCCGCAGGAGGCCGCGGAGGCCATGACGCTCGCCCTGAACGCGCGTTATGAAGCCTGGATCCAATCGGCGCCGGGACAATGGTTCTGGCTGCATCGGCGCTGGGGGCGACTGTGAAGGACGACGAAGACGCCGACGACCGGACAGAGGGAAAGCGCGAGATGATCTTGCAGGAATCCTTCGCCGAGGGCCTGAAGGGGCGTTTCCTGATCGCCGATCCCTCCATCGGCGATCCGGAGTTCGCCCGCACGCTGATCCTCGTGACGGCGCACGGGCCTCAGGGGGCGATGGGCTTCATCGTCAACCGCCCCGCCGAGCGCCCCCGCTTCGCCGAGGTGCGGCGCGAACTCGGACTCGGCCGACGCGGGCCGACGCCCGATCCTCTGGTGATGTCGGGGGGGCCGGTGGAGGAGACGCGCGGCTTCCTCATCCACAGCGAGGATTACGACGCCCCGCAGGACTCCAGCGAGAACGTCGGGCCTGGCCTGCGCGTGACCTCCGCCATGGAGGCGCTGCGGGCGGTGGCGGCGGGATCGGGGCCGCGTCGGGCGCTCTTCGTGCTCGGCTACGCCGGATGGGCTCCGCGCCAGCTGGAGCGCGAGCTTCAGCGCAACGACTGGCTGGTGGGCCCGGCGGCGGCCGATCCGGAGCTCGTCTTCGCGACGCCTCCCGCCGAACGCTGGACGCGGGCGCTGGAGAGCCTCGGCGTCGCGCCGGATCGCCTGATGGGCGGCGGAACCGGCTGAACCTGCGCGGGCGGAGAGGGCGGGGGCTTGACCGCCGCTCCGGGATGGGGGAAGGCTCCGGCGCCGGACCCCCGCCTTTCCGCCCAGGAGCCTCCATGACCCTCCCGAAGCCTTACGCTCCGCTGATCCTCTCCGCCGAGGCCGTGGCGGCGGAGACGCGCAGCCTGCGCGATCTGCTGCGCTGGGCGGTGGGGCGCTTCAACGCCGCCGGGCTCTTCCACGGCCACGGCGTCGACACGGCCTGGGACGAGGCGGTCTTCCTCATGCTGGAGGCTCTGGCCCTGCCGGTGGACCAGCTGGAGCCCTATCTCGACGCCCGCCTGACCGAAGCCGAACGGCGGCGTCTGGCGGCCCTCGTCGAGGCGCGCATCGAGACCCGCAAGCCCTCGGTCTATCTGGTGAACAAGACCTATCTCCAGGGCGTGCCCTTCTACGTGGACGAGCGCGTCATCGTCCCGAGGAGCTACATCTCCGAGATCCTCTTCTCGGGCGTGGAGGGGCTCTGGCCCGATCCCTCCGGAGTGGCTTCGGTGCTGGATCTCTGCGCGGGTTCGGGCTGTCTGGCGGTTCTGGCGGCGCAGGTCTTCCCTCTGGCCGAGATCCACGCCGTGGAGCTTTCGCCCGAAGCCGCCGAGGTCGCGCGGATCAACATCGCCGACCATGGCCTCGAGGATCGCGTCACGCTGCATGTGGGCGACCTCTTCGCGCCTCTGGAGGGGCGGCGCTTCGATCTGATCCTGACCAACCCGCCCTATGTGGACGCCGAAGGCATGGGCTGGCTCTCGCCCGAGCATCGCCACGAGCCCGAGATGGCCCTCGCGGCGGGCGAGGACGGGATGTCGGTGGTGCGGCGCATCCTCGCCGGGGGCCTGGAGCATCTGACGCCGCAAGGGGGGATGCTCGCCGAGGTGGGGCGTCTGCGGCCCGCCGTCGAGGCCGAGGCGCCCGAGCTGCCCCTCCTCTGGATCGACACCGAACAGAGCCGCGGCGAAACCTTCTGGATCACCGCGGAAACATGGGCCGCGGCTTCCCCGGAGGCGTCGGGGCGCAAAGCGGCGGCGGCGGGAAAGCCGCGCCGGACCCGCAAGCCGCCCATGACCTGAGCGGGCCGGGAGGATCGGCCTCGTCGCCCTGGCCCGAGGGCCAGCCGCCGATGGAGGCCGTCCCCATCGTCTCGGCGACGGAGCGGAAGGGAATCCCGCGCGCGGCGAGTTCGTCCTCCAGGCGCGCCGACTCGCCCGCCAGAGCGTAGACGCCGCGCTCGGCCGCCTCCGCGATGAGGGCGCCCGCCGCCCGGACCTCCGCGAGGGTGGTCTCGCGGATCTCGGTCGAGCGCAGCGCCCGCGCCGCGAGGTCGCGTCCGTCCATGGCCTCCCAGACCGCCGCGCCGAAGAGTCCGCGCGTGGTCTCCAGGGCGTCGAGGTCCTCGCGCAGCCGCCCGAGCCGCGCCGCGTTCAGCTCCCGGGGCGTGACGGGATCCGTCCGCAGCGAGCCGAGGATGCGCCAGGTCTCCTCCAGGGCTTCGGCGGCGTTCTCGGCGTTGAAGGAGCTGTCCAGCCAGATCACGCCCTGTTTCAGCCCCCGGTCGATCAGACCCCCCGAGGCGCTGTAGGTGAATCCCTTCTCCTCGCGCAGCACCCGGTTGAGGCGGCTCACGAAGCCGCCGCCGAGCGCCCGCGCCGCCGTCTCCAGAGCCGCCGTCGGCGGCGCCAGCTCCGGCCCGCCGATGCGGGCGGTGAAGGCCGCCTGCGCCGCGCCCTGGGAATCGGCCAGACCCACGAAGCGCTCCGGAGGCGGCGCGCCGGGATTCTCCTCCGGACGGCGGGGCGCCGCGCCGCGCCAGGCGCCGAAGGCCTGGACCATCAGCCTTTCCGCCTCTCCGGAGGACAGGTCGGCCACCAGCACGGCTTGCGCGCCGTCGGGACGGAAGATGCGCCGGTGCAGCGCGAGCGCCTCCTCCAGGGTCAGGCCGGTGAGGCTCTCCGGAGTCTCCGAGCGGCCCGCGCGCGTCTCCAGCCCGTAGAAGTCGGCCTTGACGACCTCGGCGGCCAGAGAAGGCGCGTAGGAGCGGGCGTAGCTCGCCGCCAGACGCCGCCGCGCCAGCGTGGTCTCCCAGAGCGCCTGGTCGGGCTCGGGCGCGAGCAGGGCCCGGGCGAAATCCTGGAGGGCGCGCTCGAACTCCTGACGCGGCGCCGTGAGCAGCGCCGCGACATGGGTCGCCGAGACGTTGGCCGAGGCCGCTCCGCCCATGTAGGCCAGACGCCGCGCCGTCACGGGATTGCGGCCGATCATCTCGGCCATGGTCGCGACCAGGCCTTCATGTCCGGGAGGGTCGAGGGCCTCGCCGCCGGGCGCCACCAGAGCCAGATAGGCCAGGGCCGCGTCGGGGCGGTGGAAATGGAGCAGACGCAGCCCGTTGGGCAGGGTCAGCAGGGCGGGTTCGGGAAAGGTCGGGGCTTCGGGCGCGGGCGGAGGGGGCGGAATGGGCGTCGCCGTCCGGGGGCGCACGGGCGGCGGCAGGAGCGCCCTCGGGCCGGTCGGGCCGAGCAGCGCCTGAGGCAGGCCGCCGCGCGGGCCGGGATGGATGATCCCCACCGAAGCCTCCTCGAGCCGCGCCACGGCCCTGAGGGCGGCGTCGGCTCTGGGGGCGTCGACCTGCGAGAGCCTCCGGGCCGCCATGGCCCGCAGGCTCGCCGAACCGAGGTTCAGATGGGCGTCCACCGCGTAGCGGGCGCGCTGGGCGAGGCGCTCCTCGGCCTCGACGAGCTCGGTGGCCAGCCTGCGGGCGGCGGCGCGCACCTCCAGGCGGGGCAGGCCCCCGGCGAGGATCTCGGCGAGGGCCTGGCGGGTCTCGGCCTCCAGAGTCTCGGCGTCGACGCCCTCGGCGGCGGTGGCGACCACCGCGAAGCGTCCGCCGAGGCGCAGGGGCGTCCAGAGCGCGGCGACCTGCGTCGCGGCGCGCCGCTCCAGCACCAGCTTGCGGCGCAGGACGCCCATGGAATCGTCGGTCAGCGCCACGGCGGCCACGCGCAAGGCCTCGTCGCCTTCCGAGCCGACCGGCGGGCCGGTCCATTCGAGGAAGAGCGTGACGGCGGGCAGGGCGTCCTCGAAGGTCAGCCGGGCGCGGCTGGCGGGAAAGGGCGCCGGAGGCGCGACCGGCGGCGGCGGCGTGGACCAGGGCAGGGCGCCGAAGCTCTCCTCGACGAGGCGGCGGGCCTCCTGCGGCTCGAAGTCCCCCGCCAGCGCGAGCGTGGCGTTGGAGGGGCGGTAATAGAGGTCGAAGAAGCGCCGGGCGTCCTCCAGGGTGGCGGCCTCCAGATCGGCCAGAGCCCCGATCACCGGGCGCCGGTAGGGATGGTCCTCGGGATAGAGCGCCGAGGCCAGGGCCTCCTGAGGGCCGAAGCCGGGGGCGTCGGCGACGTTCTGGCGCATCTCGTTGAGCACGACCTCGCGCTGGAGGTCGAGGTCCGCCTGATCCAGCGAAGGCCCGAGATTGGCCATGCGGTCGGCCTCCAGCGCGAGCATCAGCGGCAGGGCGACGCTCGGGCCCTCCATCTGGTAGCGCACGCCGTCCTCGCTGGTGAAGGCGTTGGCCACCACGCCCGCCGCCGCGAGGGGCGCGTCGAAATCGGGGGCCGCGGGAGTGCCCATGAACATCAGATGCTCGAAGAGATGCGAGAAGCCGCTGAGCCCCGAAGGCTCGCGGGCCGAGCCCACGTCGTAACGGAGCTCCATGGCCACCTTGGGCGTGCGCGGATCGGGGAGCAGAATCACCTGGAGGCCGTTGGCGAGCCGGTATTCCTCCAGACGGCCGGGCGGCGGAGCCGCGAAGGGCGCCTCCGAGGCCTCCGCCGCAAGGGGGGTCAGGAGCGCGAAGAGAACCGCCAGCGCAAGGCGAAGCTGCATCATGGGCGCTCTCCGGTCCGGAGCTCTCCGATCAGGGATCCCGGATCGCAAGATCTTATCAAAAGCGGGGTCGCTCTCGGTCAAATGTATCTTATTGATACAGTGACTGCAAACAATCTCCTTGTAACGTGAAAGCCTGTTTCATTCGGGAATGGAAAATCGTGGCTTCTCAAACCCTCGGGTTTTTTCATCCTGCGTAAGGCGGACCAATCGCCGCAGGGCTTTCCTCCGGCGCCGCAGCATGAAATAAGCGCGCCCTGAAGCTGGAATCCGGAGAAGCGCACATGACGATTCGCGAAGCCCTCACCTTCGACGACGTGCTTCTGGTGCCCGCGGCGAGCGACGTGCTGCCCGCCCAAGCGGACACGCGCACGCGCCTCACGCGAGAGATCGAACTCAACATCCCCCTGATCTCCTCGGCCATGGACACCGTGACCGAAGCCGAAATGGCCATCGCCATGGCTCAGGCGGGGGGGATCGGGGTGATCCACCGCAACCTCTCCCTCGAGGAGCAGGCCGACCATGTGCGCCGCGTGAAGCGCTTCGAGTCGGGGGTGGTCTACGACCCGGTCACGCTCTCGCCCGAACAGACCCTCGCCGACGCGCGGGCCCTCCAGGCCAGGCATCACATCTCGGGCTTTCCGGTGGTCGAGCCGAAGACCGGCAAGCTGGCGGGCATCCTGACCCATCGCGACATGCGCTTCGTCGATTCGCCCGCCACGCCGGTGTCGCAGATCATGACCCGCGAGAATCTCGCCGTCATCCGCGAGCCCATCGACACCGACGCCGCCCGGCGGCTGCTCCACGAGCGGCGCATCGAGAAGCTGCTGGTCGTGGACGAGGCGGGGCGCTGCGTCGGGCTGCTGACGGTCAAGGACATCGAGAAGTCGGTCCTCAACCCCAGCGCCTGCAAGGACAGCCTCGGGCGTCTGCGGGTGGCGGCGGCGAGCAGCGTCGGCGACGACGGATTCGCCCGCTCCGAGGCCCTCATCGACGCGGGCGTGGACGTGGTGGTCATCGACACCGCCCACGGCCATTCGAAGCTCGTCGGCGAGGCGGTCACGCGCATCAAGAAGCTCTCCAACGCGGTGCAGGTCATCGCGGGCAACGTGGCCACCGCCGCCGCCACCCGCGCCCTCATCGACGCCGGCGCCGACGCGGTGAAGGTCGGGATCGGGCCGGGCTCCATCTGCACCACCCGCGTGGTGGCCGGAGTGGGCGTGCCGCAGCTCACGGCGATCCTCGACAGCGCCGCCGAAGGCGAGAAGCACGGCGTTCCGATCATCGCCGACGGCGGGATCAAGCTTTCGGGCGATCTGGCCAAGGCCATCGCGGCGGGGGCCTCCTGCGCGATGATCGGCTCGATGCTCGCGGGCACCGACGAGGCGCCGGGCGAGGTGTTCCTCCATCAGGGCCGCAGCTACAAGTCCTATCGGGGCATGGGCTCGCTCGGCGCCATGGCGCGGGGCTCGGCGGACCGCTACTTCCAGAAGGAGGTCCGCGACAGCATGAAGCTCGTGCCGGAGGGCATCGAGGGCCAGGTCCCCTACAAGGGCGGCGTGGGCCAGGTGCTGCATCAGCTGGTGGGCGGTCTGCGGGCGGCCATGGGCTACACCGGTCAGCGCACCATCGCGGAGATGCGCCGGAACTGCGAATTCGTGCGCATCACCAACGCGGGTCTGCGCGAGAGCCACCCTCATGACGTGACCATCACCCGCGAGGCGCCGAACTATCGCGCCTGACGCGCTCTTCTCCTTCCCGGTCCCGACGTCCGTTAAGTTCTGGCGTCGGGGGCGGGGATGATCTAACGTTTGCGGCGCAACAAGGGAGAGGGACCTCCTTTTGACGGCTTGCTGGCTGATCAAATCCGAGCCGGAGACCTGGTCATGGGCCGAGCAGGTCGCGCGCGGCGCGTCCGGCGAGCCCTGGACGGGGGTGCGCAATCATTCGGCCAAACTGAATCTTGCGGCCATGCGGCCGGGAGACCTCGCCTTCTTCTATCACTCCGTGAGCGAGAAGCGGATCATGGGCGTCGTGCGCGTGATCCGCGCGGCCTATCCCGACCCGACCGCCGAACCCGGCGCGCCCTGGGTCTGCGTGGACGTGGCCGCCCTCGTCGAGGCGCCCCGCCCGCTGACCCTGGCCGAGATCAAGGCCGATCCGCGCCTCGCGCAGACGGCTCTGGTCAAGCTGACGCGGCTTTCGGTTCAGCCCGTGAGGCCGGAGGAATGGCGGATCATCTGCGAAGCGCTCGGGCTGGACCCGGAAAGGTTGGAATCATGACGTCTGCGGTCGGAACTCCTCTGCCGAGCTATCTCGTCGAGCGCTATCGGGGCTGGAAGGCCAACCGCTTCGAGGAAAGCCGGGCCTGGTTCGCGCGGCTGGTCGAGGAGGGGCAGAAGCCCCGCACCATGGTGATCGGCTGCTGCGACAGCCGCGTCGAGCCGAGCGCGCTCTTCGGCGCCGAGCCGGGCGAGCTCTTCATCATGCGCAACATCGCCAATCTGGTGCCGCCCTACGCTCCGGACGCCCAGCAGCACGGCTCTTCGGCGGGCATCGAATACGCCGTGAAGTCGCTGAAGGTGACCGACATCGTCATCATGGGCCACAGCCATTGCGGCGGCGTGGCGGCCTTCCACGACATCCAGCGCAACGAGATCACCGACACCACCGACTTCATCGGCCGCTGGCTGGACACCCTCGCGCCCGCCTTCGCGCGGGTCAACGAGCGGGAATGGCCGGATCGCGAATCGCGCATCCAGGAGCTGGGGCGTCAGGGGGTGGTGCAGTCGCTCCTGAGCCTCATGACCTTCCCCTACGTGGCCAAGGCCGTCGAGGAGGGCAAGCTGAGGCTCCATGGCGTCTGGTTCGACATCTCCGACGGCGGGCTGCATGAATATGATCCCGCGCTCGGCGCCTTCCGGCGGGTCTGAGCGGATGCTGAAGGTCGTCGCGCAGGATTTCATCCGGCCGGAGGCGCTGGAGATCGTCGCGCCGCTCTATCGGGAGCTGGTCGAAAGGACCCGACAGGAGAAGCTCTGCCTGGCCTACGATCTCTTCGTGGATCAGAAGGACCCCGGGCATTTCGTCTTCATCGAGGCCTGGCCGGACCGGGCCGCCCTGAAGGCGCATTGCGAAACGGAGCATTTCCGGCGACTGGTTCCTCTGATCAACGCCCATCAGAGGCGGGATCCGATCATCACGCTGATGGACGCCTTCGCCTGACCTGCGGAGCGCGCCTTCCGCGCCAGTCCTGAGGGAGGGGCTCATGATCCTGCGTTCGTTCGGGTTCCCGAGGGCCGGAGGCCGGAGGGCGGCGAAGCTCGGCGTTCTGGCCTGGGCGCTTCTGGCGCATCCGGCCTGGGGCGGCGTCCGGCTGGAGCGCTCGGCGCTGGCCGTGACCCTCGACGGGACGAGCTATCAGGTGCGGCTCAAGGGGCGGCTCAACGCCCCCGGAGAACTGGACCTGAGCGATCCGGCCGCCGCCCGCGCCTGGGAGGCCTTCGTGGCGGAGCTGCCGCGTCAGCCGGGCTATCGTCAGGCGGATCTGCGGGTGGGCGGCCGCGCCGACGTCGAGATCCGGCTGGACGGCGAACTGACCTCGGGCGAGCCCATCCTCGGCCTGCCCTTCACCCAGGAGCCGGAGTCGGAGGGCAATCTCTTCTTCCTGCGGCTGATGGAGGACGGGACCGTCGAATTCAGCCTGAACCCCCGAGGCGCCGAACCCGGCGACCCCATCCGGGCGGATGTGCAGGTGCGGATCCGGCGGGGAATCCCGCTGGAGGTCGAGGGCGCCGGGCGGCCCGCCTCCGGCGAGCCCTGGGTCTGGAGGATCACCTCGCCGGAGGACCCGATGCGTCTGCGCCTGCGGCCGCCCTTCGCCTTCTTCGGCGGCAAACCATGAGGTGGGGCCATGAGCCTTGAAAGCGTGCAGGCCTTCTTCGCGGAGAAGGCCCCCGATGTGGAGGTTCTGGTGACCGAGGCCAGCACGGCCACGGTGGCGCTCGCCGCCGCGGCCCATGGCGTCGAGCCCGGCCAGATCGCCAAGACCCTCTCGCTGATCCTCGACGAGCGGCCGATCCTGATCGTGACGCGCGGCGACGCCCGGCTGGACAACAGGAAATATCGCGCCCGCTTCGGCGCCAAGGCGAAGATGCTGGATGCGGAGGCGGCGCTCGCGGCGACCTCGCATCCGGTGGGCGGGATCTGCCCCTTCGGCCTGCCCGAAGGCGTGACGGTCTATTGCGACGTCTCGCTGAAGGCCTTCGCCGAGGTGGTGCCCGCCGCCGGCGCCGTCAATGCGGCGGTGCGCATCGGGACCGGGCGCATGGCGGAGCTCGTCGGCGCGGAATGGGTCGACGTCTGCCAGGAGCCGCCGCAGGAGCCGCCCGCCTGAGCCTCGGACTTCAGGCGCCTGCGGCTCGGGCGAAGGCGCGGATCTTCGCGGCGTCCTTCACGCCCGGCGCGGATTCCACGCCCGAGGAGACGTCCACGCGCGCGGCGCCGGTGCGCGCCACGGCCTCGGCGACGTTCTCCGGCGTGAGGCCGCCCGCCAGCATCCAGGGCCCCGGCCAGCGACGGCCCGCCAGAAGGCTCCAGTCGAAGGCGAGGCCGTTGCCGCCCGGCAGGGCGGCGTCGGGCGCGGGCCTGGCGTCGAAGAGGATCATGTCGGCGGCCCGGGACAGCCGCAGCGCGAGAAGGAAATCCTCCTCCGCGCCCAGAGGCGCCGCCGCGATCAGCGGCAGTCCCGCCCGACGGCGCAGGGCCGCCAGACGCGCCGGATCCTCGACCTTGTGGATCTGGATCATGTCCAGAGCGGCGAGCTCCAGAACGGCGTCGAGGTCTTCATCGGCGGGATTCACGAAAAGCCCGACCTTGCAGAGTCCTTCCGGCGCCTCGCGGGCGAGGGCGGCGGCGGTCTGCGGCGTCAGGGCGCGCGGCGAGGGCGGGAAGAACACGAAGCCCGCATAACGGGCTCCGGCCTCCGCCGCGACGGCGAGATCCGCCCTTGAGCGGATCCCGCAGATCTTCACTTCGGCCATGACGCGCTCAGCGGAGCGCGGCGACCGCGCCGCCCTGAGGCGACGCGCCCGCATGGAGCGGCTGCAGCGTGGCGAGTCTGGCCTCCAGCTCGGCGATGCGTCGTTCGGCCCGCGCCTTTTCCCGGCGTTCTCCGGCCTCGCGGATCCATTCGAGGACCACGCCGATCAGCAGACCCAGCAGCGCCGCTCCGATCACGAGGGCCGCCAGCGGAAGCTCGACCTGAGCCGGACTGACGATCCCCAGACCGAGCGGATCGAGCCGCACCGTGACCGGATGCGGGTTCATCATGATGAGCGCCGCCAGAGGCGTCGCCAGCAAGGCCAGAAGGATCAGCTTCAGATAGGTCACCCCGAACTCCCGTCACCTGATCGGAGCGCGGGGCCATCCCTCACGTCTCCGGATTGAAATCGACGTTGATGCGCTCGCGCAGCTCCTTGCCCGTCTTGAAGAAGGGCACGCGTTTCTGCGGCACCGACACGGTTTCTCCTGTGCGCGGATTGCGGCCCTGGCGTTCTTCGCGCTGCTTGACCGAAAAGGCGCCGAATCCGCGCAACTCCACCCTGTCCCCCCTGGTGAGGGCGGACGAGATTTCGTCGAACACGGTGGCGACCACCCGCTCTACGTCCCGCTGATACAAATGCGGATGACGTTCCGCAAGCGCATCGACGAGTTCGGACTTGATCATATGGCGGCTTCCCCTCTTTGTCGCGCGCGGTTTGCTGACGCGCGATGTCCGCGGCTTTCACGCGCCTGCCGACGCGAAATCCGCATGCCCCTTCTTTCTGTCTGCGCATCCGCGATCCGGCTTTCGCCGGAGCCGCAGGACGCCCGCCCTTCGCGCGCTCCCCGAACGCGATGGGTGGTCGGAACCTCGATCCTTCGTGTTTATTCAAGCCACTATGCGCATTTGGCGTCGGAAGGTCAACCGCGTCTTGACGAAATCGGATGCGCCGGGCGCGGAAGCCTCTCCTGTGTCGTTCGGGGATGGAGGCCCCGGAAAATCTTAACGAATCCCCGGGGTTGAGGGGGGCCGGGGGCGGATTCGCCTCACCCGGCGGGAGTCAGCCGCCAGACCCGGCCCGGCGAACCGTCCTCGATGGCCCAGACGGAGCCGTCGGGGGCGGTCTCGACGTCGCGGATGCGGGTTTCGAGGTCCCAGCGGTCGACCTGGCGGGCGCCGCCCTGATCGTCGAAGGCCACGCGGACGATTCCCGACCCCGCCAGAGCCCCGATCAGCGCCGAACCGCGCCAGTCGGGGAACAGATCGCCCGCGTAGAAGGTCAGGCCTGCGGGCGCGATCACCGGCGTCCAGTAGAGGGCGGGCTCGTGGAGTTCGGTGCGGGTGGGGGGCTTCGGGATCGCCCTTCCGCCGTAATGGACGCCGTAGGAGACTTCGGGCCAGCCGTAATTCGCGCCCGCCTCGATCAGGTTCAGCTCGTCGCCGCCCTGAGGCCCCATCTCGTGCGACCAGAGCCGCCCGTCCGGCGCGAAGGCGAGGCCGTAGGGGTTGCGGTGGCCGGTGGTCCAGGTCATGGCACGCACGCCGCCTGCGGCCTCCTGCGGATTGCCCGGAGCCGCCGCGCCGTCGAGCGTCAGGCGGAGGATCTTGCCGAGCCCCTGGTCCGGATCCTGGGCGGGCGCCATGCGCTGGCGGTCGCCGACGGTGAGGAAGAGATGCTCGCCCGAGGGGTCGAAGGCGATGATCGCGCCGGGATGTCCGCCGCCCCCCTTGGGCTCCTGGCGCCAGAGGACCGCGAGATCCTCCAGCCGGGCCGCGCCCTCCGCCTCGACCAGCTTCGCCCGCGCCAGAGCCGGGCCGCTGCCGCCTTCGCCGGGCTCGGAGAAGGTGAAGTAGATCTCGCCCGTCTGCGCGAAGCGCGGCGAGGGCGCCACATGGAACAGCCCGTTCTGGCCGCCATGGGCCACGGGCGGCACGCCCGAGACCTCCAGCTTCTCGCCCGTGGGCCGCAGGAGGAAGAGCTCGCCCCCATGCTCCGTGACCAGAGCCCGCCCGTCGGGCAGGAAGGCCAGAGCCCAGGGCGAGTCCATTTCGGCGATCTCGGTCAGGACGAAGGGGAGGGTCTCCGAGAAGGGGGCCTCTCCGGAATTCGCGACCTCCGCCGCTCCGGCGACCGCCGGGGCGAGGCCCCAGGCGAGGAGGGCGGCGAGGGGAAGGGGCAGGCGGCGCATGCGGGATCTCCTGAAATCGGGGCCTTCAGGCGGGCGAGGCCTGAAGGCCGGGGTTTCGGGTCGGATCGGGGCCGCGCCGCCCTCAGGGGGCTTGCGCGGGGCTCAGCGGATGGCCCAGAGCACGCCGCGACGGCCGCCCAGAGCCTCGGCCGAACCGCTCACGCCGAGCTGTTCGGCGATGCGTTCGAGCAGGAGCTTCTGACGCGGAGCGGCGGGCGCGCGGTTGCGGATCTCCAGATCCTCGGCGACGCCCTTTTCGCTCTCCAGCCAGGCGACGGCCTCCTGTTCTCCGCCGAGTCCGTCGATCAGCCGGGCCTCCAGAGCCTGGCGGCCGGTGAAGACGCGTCCGTCGCCCACGGCGCGCGCCTCGTTGTCGTTCATCTGGCGACGTTCCTTCACGAGATCCAGAAACCAGGCGTAGGAATCGTTCACTATGGCTTGATCCGCCGCGACGGCCGCCGGGTCCACCGGCTGGAAGGGCGAGGGCGCCGCCTTGAGCGGGGCGCTCTTGACCTCGATCATCTCCACGCCGATGCGTTCTGCCAGCTCGTGGAAATTCGGCGATTGCGAGATCACCCCGATCGAGCCCGTGATGCTGTTGCCGCGCGCCAGCAGATGGTCGGCCGCCAGAGCCGCGATGTAGCCGCCCGAGGCCGCCTGTTCGCCCATCACCGCCACGAGGGGCTTGGCCTCCGCGACGACGCGCAGAGCCTCGTAGAGCTCTTCGGAGCCGACGACGGTGCCGCCGGGGCTGTCGATGCTCAGGATCACGCCCTTGATCGCGTCCTCTTCGGCGAGGTCGCGCAGGAAGAGGTCGCGGGTGCGGTCGCTGGAGATCACGTCCGTCACGCGGATGCGGGCGATGTGGTCGGGCGCGACGGCTCCGCCCAGCGCCTGCAGCGAATTGGAGAGCAGCGCGCCGCCGACCAGAAGCAGGGTCAGCACGCCGAAGAGCCGCCAGCGTCCGCGGCTGCGCCGGATCCTCTGGCGCTCCTCCTCGCCCTGGAGCGCGGCGGCGAAGGCGGCGGTCAGGGCCGCCGGATCGCTCGCCGGAGCGGAGGGGCCCGTCCCGAGGCGCGGGGCGCCGAAGCCGGGAGGCGAAGCCTTGGAGAGGGGGACGCCCGGCGCGGAAGGCGGAACGCCGCCTTCGGAGGAGAAACCGGAGGGCGGCGCAGAAGGAGGCATGGTCATGGCGGGGCGTGGACTCCGAAAGGGCGGCGTGCAGGGATCCGGGCGAAGTTATGAACTGGCGCAGGCGGAAGCAATCCGGAATCGCGCGGAGATCTCGTCCGTTCACGGATATGTTGAAGGCTCTCAAGGGCTTGCCGCGCTGCGAGGAGCCGCCGCGCGGCGGGGGCGGCGCGGGCTCCGCGCGGGAGGGACGGCGCGGGAGGTCGGGAAACCCCTTCAAAGCTTCCGGATTGCGCTCTAAGAAGACGCGCCCGCCGCGTCGAGCCTCGGCGCGGGGATCTCGGGCGCGAGGAGGGACGGGTCATGCGCGTCGTGGTGGTCGATTACGGCTCCGGCAATCTGCATTCGGCGCTCAAGGCGCTGGAGCGGGCGGGGCGCGACGCGGGCTTGAGTCTGGACGTCGGGCTGGCCTCCACGGGCGAGGAGGTCGCCGCCGCCGACCGCATCCTGCTGCCGGGAGTGGGGGCCTTCGCCGCCTGCGGAGAGGGGCTGAGGGCGCGTTCCGGCCTGGTCGAGGCTCTGGAGGAGGCCGTCTTCAAGCGCGGCAGGCCTTTTCTCGGGGTCTGCGTGGGGATGCAGCTTCTGGCCGGGAAGGGGCTGGAGTTCGGCGAACATCCCGGCCTGAATTGGCTCGGCGGCGAAGTGCGGCGGCTGACGCCCTCCGATCCCGCGCTGAAGATCCCGCACATGGGCTGGAACGCGCTGAAGATCCTGCGGCCGCATCCCTTGTTCGCGGGTCTGGCGCCGGAGACTCAGGCTTATTTCGTCCATTCCTATCATCTCGTCCCGGCGCGGGCGGAGGACGTGGCGGCTCAGGCCGATTACGGCGGAGCGGTCACCGCCGCCGTGGCGCGCGACAACATCGCCGGATTGCAGTTCCATCCGGAGAAGTCTCAGGCGGCGGGGCTTCGGATTCTGACGAACTTCCTGAACTGGCGGCCCTGAAGGCGCGCGGCTCCTCCCGGAGGAGCCGAGCCGGAGCCTTCGGGGGCTCCGGCGGGGAGGGGCCTTCAGTCGGCGCGGACGTAGACCGGGCGGTCGCGCAGGGTCTCCGAGGCCCATCCCTCTTCGTGGAGGGGCTTGTCCTCGCGCCATTTGCGGCATTTGAAGTCGGCGATCTCCCAGGAGCAGGAGGCCGCGACCGTGGCCGGAGCGGTCACGGAGCAGCTGGCCGCGCCGCAGATGGTCTTGCCGCTTTCGGTCTGCGCGCAGCTGTTGCAGCCGATCTGGGTCTGCATGCAGCCGGCGGCGAAGAGCGCCTCGATCCAGTGGGAGTCGAAGGCGGCGCTGTGGATGAGCGTTCCCGGCTCCGTGCTGGCTTCGCTGTGGATGGTCGCCGCGCCGCAGACGAGCGGCTCGCGGGGCGCCGCCTCTTCCCCGGCGAGGGCCGGAAGAGCGAGGAGCGCGGCCGCGAAGGCGGCGAGAGCGGCGCGTCTGAGCATCGCGGGGCGGGGGATCATGTCTGCTCCTGATCGGTCGCAAGGCGTCGGATGAAGGCGAATTTGCGGCGCGAAGGATGAACGAAATCTTTCTTTCCGTATACGGTAAGGCTGAAATCCTGACCTTCCGCGCGGACTTGCGCGCGCCCGAGCTTTCCTTTCGGCGCGTCCTGCGCTACGCCCCGCATGAAAACACTCCGCGAAACCATCCGGCGGCGCGCGCGAGGAGGCCTCTCTTGACGTCCATGATTCTCTATCCGGCCATTGATCTGAAGGAAGGGCGCTGCGTGCGGCTCTTCAAGGGCGACATGGCCCAGGCGACCGTCTTCAACGACGACCCGGCGGCTCAGGCGGCGGAGTTCGTCGCGGCGGGCTGCGACTGGCTGCATCTGGTGGACCTCGACGGCGCCTTCGCGGGCAAGCCCGCCAACGCCGCCGCCGTGGAGGGGATCCTCAAGGCGGCGACGGTTCCGGTTCAGCTCGGGGGCGGCGTGCGCAGCATGGAGGTGCTCGAAGGCTGGCTGACGAAGGGCGTGCGCCGGGTGATCCTCGGGACGGCGGCGCTCCGCGATCCGGAGTTCGTCAAGCGCGCCGCCAGAGCCCATCCGGGCCGGGTGGCCGTGGGCATCGACGCCCGCGAAGGCCGCGTGGCGGTCGAGGGCTGGGCCGAGACCTCCGACGTCACGGCTCTGGAGCTGGCCCGCCGCTTCGAGGACGCCGGAGTCGCGGCGATCATCTACACCGACATCGAGCGCGACGGCGCCATGCAGGGGCCCAACGTCGAGGCGACGGCGGCTCTGGCGCGGGCGGTGCGCATTCCGGTGATCGCTTCGGGGGGCGTCTCCTCGCTGGATGATCTGCGGGCTCTGCGCGACAGCGGCGCGCCTCTGGACGGCGCGATCTCGGGCCGCGCGCTCTACGACGGGCGCATCGACGTCAGGAGCGCCGCCGCCGTGCTCAAGGGAGAAATCGCATGACGCTGTCGGTCCGGGTCATTCCCTGCCTCGACGTGAAGGACGGGCGGGTCGTGAAGGGCGTGAACTTCGTGGATCTCGTGGATGCGGGCGACCCGGTGGAGGCCGCCGCCGCCTATGACGCCGCGGGCGCCGACGAGATCTGTTTCCTCGACATCTCGGCCAGCGTCGAGGGGCGCGGGACGCTGCTCGACATGGTGCGCCGCACGGCGGAGCGCTGCTTCACGCCTCTGACGGTGGGCGGCGGAGTCCGCAGCGTCGAGGACGTGCGGGCGCTGATGCTCGCGGGCGCCGACAAGACGGCGGTCAACACGGCGGCGGTGAAGCGTCCCGAAGTGATCTCCGAGATCGCCGAGCGCTTCGGCGCGCAATGCGTGGTCGTGGCCATCGACGCCAGGTCGGTGGGGCCGGGGCGCTGGGAGATCTTCACCCATGGCGGCCGCGAGCCCACCGGAATCGACGCCGTGGAGTTCGCGCGGCGCGCGGCTTCTCTGGGGGCGGGCGAGATCCTGCTGACCTCCATGGACCGCGACGGCGTCCGTTCGGGCTACGACCTCGCGCTGACGCGGGCGGTGGCCGAGGCGGTGCCGGTTCCGGTGGTGGCCTCGGGCGGCGTGGGCGAGCTGCGCCATCTCGTCGAGGGCGTGACTCTGGGCAAGGCTTCGGCGGTTCTGGCGGCCTCGATCTTCCATTTCGGGATGCACAGCGTCCGGGAGGCGAAGGAGGCGTTGCGGGCGGCCGGGGCTCCGGTGCGGATGGTCTGAGAGGGGGAGAAGATGGGAAAATACGCCATCCTGATCCACGGGCGGGGCTTCCACGTCCCCATCGAGGGGCAGGCGGAGAAGTCCAGGGGCTTTTACGTCACGGCCTTCCTGGAGGCCGAGAACGAGGAGGAGGCCTGCGAGATGGCCTTGCAGGCGCTCGTGGAGGACGCCGACTTCCATGAGGAGATCGGCGCCCACGCCGATCCCGAAGACGCGGAGCTCGACGTGGAGAGCTGCGAGGAGCTGGCGAGCTTCGAAGACGCGCCGCTGCCGCGCGGCGGCTTCGTCTTCTACGCGGAGGAGGAGGGGCCGCCCTCCTGAGCCGCTCTGCGGTCGGGCCTATTCGGCGGCGAAGCGGAAATCCTCCTCCGGATCTTCCTGAGGGCGCGTCAGGGCGGCCAGCGACTCCATGGCCGCCAGGCGCGCGATCACCGGCGCCAGACGCGCGCGGAAGGCCCCGAAGCCCGCATGACGCTCCACCCTGGCCTCGTCGAGATAGAGCCCGCGGTTGATCTCGATCTGAAGCGCATGGAGCCCCTCGCGGGGGCGGCCCCAGAACTGCGTGATGTAGCCTCCGGCGAAGGGCGCGTTGCGCGCCACGCGGAAGCCCGCCTCGACGAAGATCCGCGTGGCCTCGGCCGTCAGCTCGGGATGGGCGGCCAGGCCGTGACGGTCGCCGAGCACCACGTCCGGCCCTCTCTCGCCGCTCTGGCGCGCCGATTCCGAGGGCATCGAATGACAGTCGAGCAGCAGGGCCGCGCCGAAGCGCCGCCGCGTCCGCAGCATCAGGGCTGCGAGCCGGGCGTGATAGGGCTGATGACAGCTGGCGATCCGCTCGCGCACTTCGGCGTAGGGGATCTTGCCCGGATAGATCCTCCGCCCCTCGCCGACCACGCGCGGCGCCACGCCGAGTCCCGCCGTGGCCCGGGGGCTGCGCAGGCGCTGGGGCGGCGCGTCCGAGATCAGGGCGGGGTCGAGTTCGTCGGCGGCGCGGTTGGCGTCCACCCAGGCGCGGGGGAAATGCGCCTTGAGCAGCGGCGCGCCGCACTCGGGGACGGAGGCGAAGAGCTCCTCCACGAAGGCGTCTTCGGAGCTGCGCAACAGGGTCTTGTGCAGAGGCGAGCGGCGGATCAGGCTGTCCGGATAGGCGCGGCCGCTATGGGGCGAACTGAAGACCGCCGCGCTCGACAGGCGGGCGGGTTCGGCCACCTCGAGAGGCGACTGATCGTCGGAAGGGGAAAAGGGAAAGCCCTGCATGACCGTCCGTGCTCCTGGGGCGCCGCGAAGCCGCGGCTGGAATCTCCGAATCGCGCCCGGGCCGGTCGATCCTTTCGGGCGTCTTCCATCCTACGCCCGAAGGTGAAAAAAAGACCAGCGCCCAAACCATTTCTTAGGCGCGTTCGCCCTATGCTGCGAATCGTCAACCCGTCCGGACGAGACGAGGCGGGGGCTGGATAGATGGAGGCGGCGGAATGGCGACGGTCATGCTTGCGACGCGGAACGACGACATGCGCGGCTATCTCGCCGCCCGGCTCAAGCGGGCCGGACATGCGGTCTCCCGGGTGGCGGATTATCATTCGGCGCTCACCCTGCTGGAGGAGAACGCCTATGACGTCCTGCTCACCACGGTGGAGGCCGACAGCTCCGACGAGCTGGATCTCGCCCGCGCGGCGCGGCGCATAGATCCGGGGATGCGCGTGATGTTCATCACCGGATTCTCGGCTGTGGCGCTCATGCCTCCGGCGGAGGAGGGCGCGCGCGGCATGACCCTCGGCGAGCCGGTGCATCTGAACCGCCTCGGCGAGGAGCTGCGGCGGCTGGTCCGCGCGGCCTGAAGCGCGGGAGGCCGCGGAAGGAGAAAAGGGCGCCGCGAGGCGCCCTTCGTCGTTTCGGGAGAGCCTCAGCCCGCCGCGAGGGACTGCTCCATCTCGCGCACGATGGCGTCGCCCATGGTGCTGGTGGAGACGCGGGCCTTGCCGGGCTGCATGATGTCGGCGGTGCGCAGACCTCCGGCCAGAACGGCGCTCACGGCCTTCTCGATGCGGTCGGCCTCGCGCGCGAGGTCGAAGCTGTAGCGCAGCGCCATCGACAGGGACAGGATCGTGGCGATGGGATTGGCGACGTTCCGGCCCGCGATGTCCGGCGCCGAGCCATGGACCGGTTCATACATCGCCTTGCGGCGGCCCTGGGCGTCGGCGGCGCCGAGCGAGGCCGAAGGCAGCATCCCCAGCGAGCCGGTCAGCATTCCGGCTTCGTCCGAGAGGATGTCGCCGAAGAGGTTGTCCGTCACGATGACGTCGAACTGCTTGGGATTGCGCACGAGCTGCATGGCGCCGTTGTCGGCGTACATGTGGCTCAGCTCCACGTCGGGGAACTCCTCGGCGCCGAGCTTCGTCATCTCCTCGCGCCAGAGCACGCCCGACTCCATGACGTTGGCCTTCTCCATGGAGCAGAGGCGGTTCTTGCGCTTGCGGGCCAGCTCGAAGGCCACGCGCCCCACGCGGCGGATCTCCTCGGTGGTGTAGACCTGCGTGTTGAAGCCCCGGCGCTGGCCGTCGGGCAGGGTCTCGATTCCGCGCGGCTCGCCGAAATAGATTCCGCCGGTCAGCTCGCGGACGATCATGACGTCCAACCCGGCGACGACCTCGTATTTCAGCGTCGAGGCTTCGGCGAGGGCGTCGAAGCAGAGGGCGGGGCGCAGGTTGGCGAAGAGCTGGAGCTCCTTGCGCAGCCGCAGAAGCCCGCGCTCGGGCTTGAGGGCGAAGGGCAGGGCGTCCCATTTCGGCCCGCCCACCGCGCCGAGCAGCACCGCGTCGGCGGCCTGAGCCCTGGCCATGGTCGAATCGGCCAGAGGAACGCCGTGGACCTCATAGGCCGCGCCGCCCACCAGATCCTCCTCCAGGTCGAAGGAGATCCCGCGCCGCTTGTGGAGCCAGTCGAGGACGCGGCGCGCCTCGCGCATCACTTCAGGCCCGAGGCCGTCTCCGGCCAGAATCAGCAGCTTGGGGTTCGCCATGGGGAAGGGCTCCGGATTGCGGGAAGATCAGGCTCCTTAAGCCCGTCGAAGGCGGAAGACAAGCGAGCGGCGCGCGTCTTTCACGCGGCCGCTCGCTTCAGGGGGCATGGAGGCGCTCCTCGGGGAGCCCCGGCTTTCCGAATCCGGCCGGATCCGGCCGCCGGGGGCGGGCAGGCGTCAGCTCCAGCGGAAGCCCGCGATGCGCATCGGCTGATGGATGTCCACCGCCGGGGGCGCCGAGGAGGCGGGCTGCACGCCGGTCTTCTCCCAGCGCATCCAGCCGAGCAGGCGGTAGTCGGTGTCGACCACCGGCTGGAGCGCCGCCAGATTGGCGAAGCTGAAGCGCGCGCCGACGGGGGCGTAGCTCGGGGCGCCTTCGCTGTCGAACTGCGGACGTCCGGTCGCGTCGAGCATGCGGGCCTCGCGGCGGGCCGGAGACCAGGCGCAGAACTCGCGACGCGGCGGGGTGTTGGCCGAGAAGCGCCCGCTGAGGATCACGTGGGTCTCGCGGGAGATGGACTCGGCGATCACGCCGTTGACCGAGACGTCCGTCAGGGCGGTGGCCTTGAGGCAGGCGTTCACGGCTTCGATGTTGGCGGTGAAGGTGCGCTCCCATCCGGCCAGCGAGGGGCCCGCGGGCTGCGGCGGAGGCGGCGGCGCATAGGCGGGAGGCTGGGCGTAGGCGGTCTGGGGCGCGTAGCTGTAGCCCGGCCAGGCGGCCTGAGCCTGGCTCTGGGCCTGCGGCTGCGCGGGCTGGACGTAGCCGCCGCCGCTGGAGGTCGGGGCGGGAACCGCCGTGGCCGTGGCGGGCCAGCCCTGGACCGTCGTCGGCGCCGGAGCGTAGGTCTGCTGCTGCGGAGCGGGCGCGTAGGTCTGGGCGTAGGCCTGAGGCTGGGCGTAGGGGGTCTGCTGCGGGGCGGGCGCCGGATTGTAGATCGGGGCGGCGGCCTGCTGCGCCGGCTGGACGTAGGCGCCGTAAGCGGCGCTCGCCTGCTGGGCGGCCTGCTGGACCGGCTGCGCATAGGCGAGGGCCTGGGTCTGGGCCTGCTGGACGTAAGCCTGAGGCTGGGCGGGCTGCTGGCCGTAGGCGGCGTAGACCGAGGCCAGATCCGGCGCGGCGCTCTGGAGGGCCTGCTGGACCGGCGCCTGCTGAGGCGCCGTCGCGTAATACTGCTGCGCCGAGGCGGCGGAGGCCGTCAGGGCCGCCAGCGCGACGGCCGCGCAGGCCCCGCGACGGAAACGGGCGGGGGTGCGGAGGGGGGTGGACATGCGGGTCTCCTCAGGGATCTGCGCGCCGGAAAGGTCTTGGGCGGAATTTGACGCGGAGCGCGAATTTTCGCGGAGGATAGGGCCGGATTGAGGCGGCCGAACCGCGCGTTCGGACAGGATAAGCCTTTGCGTAGTCTTTCCGAAGGCGGATGAAGCGCCCGGATGAGAGGGGGCGGAGTCCGGCGCGACGGAGAGGCCTCCGGCGCCCTGCGGGAGGCCCGGAAACAGCACGGCTCCCGCCTGGGCGGAGGCCCTGTCTTTCCTCTGAAACAATCCGGGCTCCCGCCTGAGCGGAGGCCCCGTCTTCCCCTGAAGACAATCCGGGCCCCCGCCTGGGCGGAGGCCCCGTCTTCCCCTGAAGACAATCCGGGCCCCCGCCTGGGCGGAGGCCCGGACCGACCGTCGATCTGGACGAAGTCTCAGTTCACGACCGCCTCGGGCGCGACGTAGATCGGCGCCGTCGGGACGGAGTAAGCCGGCTCGACGGACGCCGTGGTCAGGGTCGCCGGAGCGACCGCCGTCGAGGAGGTCTTGAACGGGCAAGCCATGGCCGGAGAGGCCAGAGCCGCCAGAAGAACGGCCGGAAGCAGGATCTTGGTCATGCGGCGTCTCCTTTGCTTCTGAAGGTCGGATGAAGGATCGAAAGGAGGCGCGGGATCCACGCGCCCCGCCGGGGATCAATCCCTGAATCCCTTGAAGGCGCAAGAAAATTCTCGCCGCAAGCCTTACACGATCCGGCGAGCGCCGCCGGAGGCTCCCCGCGAGGCCTCTACAGACCCGCCGCAAGCCAGATGTTCTTCAGCCGTCTCGGCTGGCCCTGCGCGTCGAAGGCGACGAGATCGAAGCGCGCCTCCGGCTCCCGCGCGAAGCCCTGCGCCGCGATCCAGAAGAGCGCCGCCCCCTCCATGCGTCGCGCCTGACGGGGCGTCAGGGCTTCGAGCGCGGCCTCCATGGTCCCGCGCGCCTTGACCTCCACGAAGACGATTCCGCCGCCGGGCTCCTCAAGGATCAGGTCGATCTCGCCCTGAGGAGTCCGGAAGCGCCGCGCCAGAATCCGCGCGCCCTCCGCCGCATAGAGCCGCGCGGCGGCCTCCTCGGCCTCCAGGCCCCTGCGATGGGCGGCGGCGCCGCTCATGAGCGGCGGGTCTTCTTCAGCTCCAGAGCCCGGGAATAGACCTGCTTGCGCGGCAGACCCAGAGCCTCGGCGAGGGCGGCGGCGGCGTCCTTCACCGATTCGCCCGCCTCCAGCGCCGCCAGGATCGCGGCGTCGAGATCGGCCTCCGTCACGGCGGGCCCGGAAGCGGGCGGCGGAGCGTCGACCACCACCACGATCTCGCCTTTCGGCGGGCCTGCTTCGGCGTAATGGGCGGCGAGTTCG
Source organism: Neomegalonema sp. (assembly GCF_028688855.1). GTDB lineage: Bacteria > Pseudomonadota > Alphaproteobacteria > Rhodobacterales > Rhodobacteraceae > Neomegalonema. Next base: position 166,097 of record NZ_JAQTXI010000006.1, read on the forward strand.
TCCAGAGGCGCGCGGCGGATCTCTTCGTGGAGCTTGGTGAGCTCGCGGGCCACCGCCGCCGGACGCGGACCCAGAACCGCCGCCATCTCCGCCAGGGATTCCGGCAGACGATGCGGCGCCTCGTAGAAGATCAGCGCTCCCGGAACCGCCGCCAGAGATTCCAGCAGTCGACGGCGGTCGCCGGATCTGCTCGGTGGAAAGCCCGCGAAGAAGAAGCGGTCCGCCGTCAGCCCCGCGAGGGTGAAGGCCAGGATGGCGGCGCTCGGGCCGGGCAACGCCGAGACCGCGCCGCCTCCCGCCAGCACCGCCGCCGCCAGACGCGCCCCCGGGTCGGAGATCCCCGGAGTCCCCGCGTCGCTGGCGAAGACCGCCCGCGCTCCCTCGGCCAGACGCGGCAGAAGCCCCGCCGCCGCCTCGGCCTCCTTGTGGGAGTCGCAGCGCCAGACCGGGCGGCCTCCGACGGGGATCCCGTGGATCTCCATCAGCTTGCGCAGACGCCGCGTGTCCTCGGCGAGCAGGAGGTCCGCCTCGCGCAGCGCCGCGAGCGTCCGCAGGGTGACGTCGCCCGCCGCCCCCAGCGGCGTCGCCACGAGCGTCAGCCCCGGACGCAGCTTCGCCCGCGCTCCGGCAAGCAGGATCGCCGGATCCGGATCCCGGCCGGAATCGAGGCCGGAATCGAGGTCGGAATCGGGATCGAGGGGGCTTGCGGCTTCATCCATGACGGTCTTCCTCCGGGGCGCTGTTGCGCGTTCGTCCCCGCCGACGCAGAATGCGTGAAAACGGCATGGGGAGAAACGGCGCATGGCCCTGATCGAATCTTCGGAGACGGCTCTTTACGAGGCTCTGGCCAGGATCAACGCCGCCCGACGCTCCGGCGTCCGCGCCCATGAGGAGGCGCTGGTTTCGGCGCTCTTCGAGACCGAGCAGCGGCTCGCCGTCTATGTGGCGCGCGCTCCGGCGCGTTTCGACAACCATATTCTCGGGCGCTTCGCCGGACAATGGGGCGTGGCCATCCTGCGCGGACGCCTCGCGCCCGCCACGCCCTGGGGCTCGCCTTTCGGCTTTCCGGCGGTGGTCTGGGATCCGGCGGGCGATCCGGTGACGGTCAGCGTGCTGCGGGCGCCGGGGATCACGGCGCAATGGAGCCTGCTCGACTCCTTCGCCGAGATAGGCTTCCTGCGGACTCTCGCTCCATGTGAATTGGCGAGCGGGGAGATCGTCGTCGCCAATCTTTACGAACCGCGCAAACCAGCCTGAGGCGGAGATGGCGGAAATCGGTCGGAATCGGGGCGGAATCCATCCCGGACGGCTTGACGAGGCGTTGTTCTTCGACCATTGTTCATTTTAATTCGACGTGAATTCGCCGCGTCAGGACGATACCTTAACTTTCCTTCCTGTCTTTTCCGGCGCTTCGTCTGGCGCTCCGGAGAAGGCTGGCGCAGGATCTTCATCGCCTGTCGCGCGATTCGCGGCGCATTCCGGCCAACCTCAGGGAGATTCCCATGAGACCCCCGCTCCGATCTTCCCTCCTCGGACTCGCCGGTCTGGGCGCGCTCTTCTGGAGCGCCGCCCCCGCCGCAGCCGACCCGAGCTTCGATTGCCTCAAGGCCGGAAACGCCATCGAGCGTCTGGTCTGCGCCGATTCGGACCTCGCCCGCCGCGATTCGCAGATGTCGCGGATCTATCTCGGCGCGCTGGAGGTCGTCGACGAGGCCCAGGCGGTCAAGGAGCGCGCGACCCAGCGCGCCTGGCTCGCCGAACGCAACTCCGCCTGCGCCCTGACCGCCGCCGAGGAGGCCGTGCCCGCCCGGGCCGAAGCCGCCGGGCGCTGCCTGCGCAACCTCTATGAAAAGCGCGTCCGCGATCTTCAGGCCGCCTATCCCGAGCCGCTGCGCATCGACCGCGCGCCCTATGTGTCGAGCAGCGACGACCGTCGCGAAGTCTGCCTGCGCTTCAACGCCCAGGTGCGGCCCGATCCGCTCCAGCCGCTGGAGAGCTTCTTCAAGGTCGAGCCCGAAATCCGCCTGACCGCCCACGCCGACTGGCGCGAGGCCTGCCTCGGGGGATTCGAGCCGGGCAGGAAATACAAGATCTCGGTGCTGGAGGGGCTGCCGGGCGAGGGCGCGCCTCTGGCGCGCGGGGCGAGCTTCGATTTCGTCATGCCCGACGTCGCCTCCAAGCTGCGCTTCGCGACGGTGGGCCGCATGTTGCCGCGTTATGAGTCGGGCGGCCTGCCGGTCGAGGGCGTGAACGTCCGCGACGTGACGGCCCGTCTGATGCGCGTGGACGACGCCGACGCTCTGGCGGCGCTGCGCTCCGAATGGGAGGGAGGCCCCGACGTCTTCTCCTGGGGCGCGCCCGACTACTTCATCAGCCGTGTGGACGAAGTCGTCTGGCGCGGAAGCCTGAAGCTCGAAGGCGAGCGCAACCAGACCCGCCGCGTGGCTCTGCCCATCGACCGGATGGTCGAGACCGAGGCCCTGAAGCCCGGCGTCTACGTCGCGATCCTGGAGGGCAAGCCCCGGCTCTGGCCTCAGGAGAAGATCGCCGCGACCACTCCGACCCCCGTCGAAGGCGAAGAGGTCGAGGAGGTTCAGGAGGAATACGAGGAGCCTCCCGCCGAATCCGTCGGGCCGGTCTTCTACTGGTTCACCATCTCGGACATCGGCCTGACCACCTGGCAGGGCGACGACGGCCTGACCGTCATGACCCGTTCGGTCAACGGACAGCAGCCGCTGAGCGGAATCCGCCTGACGCTGCATGGAGCCAAGGGCGCCCAGCTCGGCGAAACGACCTCCGACGAGACGGGCGTGGCGAAGTTCCCCGCCGGACTCACCCGCGGCGAAGGCGACCGCGCCCCCGCGCGGCTCTACGCCTATGGCGCGGACGGCGAATTCACGCAGCTTGATCTTTCCCGCGCGCCGCTGGACCTCAGCGACCGCGGCGTGGCCGGACGCGTCGCGCCGGGCGCGCTCGACGCCTGGCTGACCACCGAGCGCGGCATCTACCGGCCCGGCGAATCGGTGCAGATCCTCGCGCTGCTGCGCGACGACCACGCCGCCGCCGTGGACGACTTCCCGCTGACCATCGTCTATCGCCGTCCCGACGGCGTGGAGGCCCGCCGCGAAACCCTGACCCTCGCGGAGGCGGGCGGCGCGACCACGCAGCTCAATCTGCCGCCCAACGCCGCCATCGGCTACTGGAGCGCCGAAGCCTACGCCAGCGCCGAAGCGAAATCGGCCATCGGCTCGGTCTCCTTCATGGTCGAGGATTTCGCGCCGCCCCGCATCGAGGCGAAGCTGACCTCCGAAGAGAAGAGCGTCGGGCTGGACGCCGAGGCCCTGCTGAAGATCCAGGCCGACTTCCTCTACGGCGCGCCTGCGGGCGGCCTGACGGGCGAGCTCGTGACCACGCTGCGGGCTCCGGCGACGCCCTTCGCGGATTACGCCGACTACCGCTTCGGCCTCGCCGACGAGCAGCGCCCCCGCCCCGAACAGAGCGAGGCGGAGAGCTTCGCCCTCGACGAGACGGGCGGACTCGAACTCATGGCCTATGTGGCCGAGCCCGAGAACGGCGTGGGCGGCTTCCCCATGGAGGCCGAATTCGCCGCGAGCGTCTTCGACGCGGGCGGCAAGCCGGTGACGGCGCGCTTCAAGCTGCCCGTGCGCACCCATGACGCCTTCGTCGGCGCGAAGTCGAGCTTCGCGGGCGCGACCGCGCCGCTCGACGGGGCGGTCGGCTTCGACCTCGTGGCCGTGAACCCCGAAGGCGAGGCGATTCCGGCCGAAGCCTCCTGGCGGATCGTGCGCGAATACGTCGACTACATCTGGCATCAGCGCGGCGACCGCTGGCGCACCGAGATCATCCGCACCGACGGCCCCGTTCTGGCCGAAGGCTCCGCGACGCTCGGCGCCGAGCCGGTCGCGATCTCCGCGACGCCGCAGGGCTGGGGCTCCTATCGCCTCGAAGTCCGGCTGGCGGATCAGGAGGCGGCTTCGCTCTCGCTGCGCTTCGACGCCGGCTGGGCCTCCAGCGATCCGGGCTCCGAGCCTGCGCCCGAGCGGGTTCAGGTCTCCGTCGAGCCGGGCGCCTACAAGCCGGGCGCGACGGCGCGTCTGCGCGTGACCGCGCCCTTCGACGGACAGGCCTCCGTGGCCCTCGCGGGCGAACGGATCTACGGCATCTCCAATCACGAGGTCTCCGCCGAAGGAAGCTTCATCGACGTGACCATGCCCGAAGAGGCCACGGCGGGCGTCTACGCCCTCGTCAGCGCCTTCGGCGCGCCTGACGGCGTGATGCGGCAGGTGCCGACCCGCGCCGTGGGCGTGGTCTGGATCCCCGCCGACCCGGCTTCGCGCACTCTGGAGGCGAAGGTCTCGCTGAACGAGGTGATCCTGCCGACCGAGCCCGCCACCGTGACTCTGGAGGTGGCCGATCCCGGCCCCGAAGCCGGACCTCTCTACGGCGTGGTCTTCGCGGTGGACGACGGCGTCCTGCAGCTGACCGGCTACACGGCGCCCGATCCGGCTGAGTACTACCTCGGCCAGCGCCGCCTCGGGCTTTCGATGCGCGACGGCTACGGCCAGCTCATCGACGCGGCCGGTCTGGAGATCGGCGAGATCCGCACCGGCGGCGACGGCGAGATGGCCGCGCTCGATTCGGCGCAGATGGGCGCCCTGCCCAAGAAGAACCGCCCCATCGCGGTCTGGGTCTCGGACATCCGCGAGCTGACCCCCGGCGCCAACGAGATCCCCTTCGACGCTCCCGACTTCGACGGACGCCTGCGCGTCATGGCGACGGTCTGGACCGCCGGACAGATCTCCTCGGCGGCGGAATCCACCGTGCTGGTGCGCCGTCCCGTGGCCGCCGACGCGATGATCCCGCGCTTCCTCGCCCCCGGCGACGAGGCCGAAGCCACCGTGGCGCTGCACAACCTCGACGGCGCCCCCGGAGTCTACACCGCCACCCTGCTGGCCGAAGGCCCGCTGGAGATCCTCGGCGAAACCGTGGTCGAAGCCGAACTGGCCCAGGGCCAGCGCGCCGAGCGCGTCATCCGCGTCAAGGCCCGCGAGGACATGGGCGACGGCAAGCTGACGCTCAGCGTGGCGGGGCCTCAGGGCTTCGGCATGAGCCGCGAGAGCGCGCTCAGCGTGCGGCCTTCCTCGACCTATGAATCGCGCCGCGTCGTCTCGACGCTGAAGCCGCGCGAAAGCCTGATCGCCGATCCTTCGCTGATCGAGGGCTATTTCCCCGCCACCGCCCGTCTCAGCATGGGCGTGAACCCGCTGCCCGACCTCGATCTGCCGGGCATCATCGACGGTCTGGCGCGCTATCCCTACGGCTGCGCCGAGCAGACCGCCAGCACGCTGGCCCCGCTGATCGCCGCCGACGATCTGCGCCCCTACTTCAAGCTCGACCGCGCCCGCCTCACCCGCGAGGCGGACGAGGGAATCGCCAAGGGCGTGGCCCGTCTGGCGGCGATGCAGAACTGGCGCGGCGATTTCGGCATGTGGTCGAGCGCCGGTTCGACCAACTCCTGGCTCACCGCCTACATCATGGACACGCTGCTCGTCGCCCGCTCCCAGGGCCGCGAGGTGCCCGAGCAGGTGCTCGAACAGGGCATGCGCCGTCTCGCCGATCTGGCCTCCTCCACGGGCGGCGCGGCGGATTCCGAAGTCAACGCCCGCGCCTACGCCTTCTATCTCCTCGCCCGCGAGGGCAGCGTGGATCCGGCGCAGCTGCGGCGCTTCAACGCCGTGCGCTTCGCGCATCTGACCTCGCCCCTGGCGAAGGCTCAGGTGGCGGCGGCTCTGGCCCGCATCGGCGACGTCGAGCCCGCCAAGGACGCCTTCGCCCGCGCCAAGACCGCCATCGTCTACCCGACGAAGGAGCGTCCCAGCGCCGGATATCGCTATGAGGATTACGGCACCCCGCTGCGCGACGAGGCCGGACTTCTGGCGCTCATGGCGGAAAGCGGCCTCTTCGGCTGGCCGGACGTGGATCGTCAGGCGCGCACGCTCTCGGCGCGCATGACCGAGGCGAAATATCTCTCGACCCAGGAGCAGGGCTGGATCCTGCGCGCGGGCCGCGAGATGGCCAAGGCGCCCTTCGCCACCATGACCGTCCTGATCGACGACAAGCCCCCCGAGGCCGAAGTGGTCCCGGCGGGCGGGCCGATCAGCTTCACCGCCGAGAACCATCAGGCGGCGCGGATCCTGCCCAGGCTGACCAACGCCGGAGACAACGAGATCTTCAGCGTCATCTCCTACGGCGGCTTCCCGAAGGTCTCGGGCGCGGCGGAGTCCAGCGGCTTCGAGATCACGCGCTCGATCTTCACCCGCTCGGGCGAGGCGGCGGATCTCGCGAACCTGCCTCAGAACGAGGTGGTCGTGGTGGTGCTGGAGGGCCGCAAGCTGAAGAACTTCGTCAGCCGCGCGCTGGTGGTGGACTTCCTGCCTGCGGGGCTCGAACCCGAGAACGCCGCCGTGGGCGGGGCCGAAGCCGCCGACCTCGGCTGGCTGAAGGACCTGACCGCGGTGGAGACGGTGGAGCTGCGCGACGACCGCTTCCTCGCCTCCTTCGACATCGGGCGCGGCGACGACAAGCGGTTCCGCGTGGCCTATCTGGCCCGCGCGACGACCCCCGGCGCCTACGCCTACGGCGGCGCCCAGGTCGAGGACATGTACGCCCCGCAGGATTTCGCCCGCACCGCTCCGGCGCGCGTGAACATCCGCGCCGCCCGCCCGGTGGAGTGATCCTTCGTGGCCGACGCCGCCGAACCGACGACCCCGCGCCGTCCTCCCCGGAGGGCGGCGCGATTTCTTCTGACGGCTCTGGCTTCGCTGATCTGCGCGGCGGGTCTGGCGGCGGGCCTCTGGGGCCTCTGGCTCTGGAGCTTCGCGACGCCTGCGCCGCTCGCGCGGCTGGAGACGGGATCCGTCGAGATCCTCGACCGCGAGGGCGGCAGGCTGGGAGCCTTCCTCAGCGAGGACGACAAATGGCGCTTCCCCGCCAAGCTCGACGAGGTGGACCCGCTCTTCCTCGAAATCCTCAAGGCCTATGAGGACAAGCGCTTCGACGAACATGGCGGCGTGGATCTTCTGGCTCTGGGCCGCGCGCTCCGCCAGATGCTGACCAGCGGACAGGTGGTGTCGGGCGCCTCGACGCTCTCGATGCAGGCGGCGCGTCTGCTGGATCCGGCGCCGCGTTCGCTGGCGAACAAGCTGGTCGAGATGAAGCGCGCCCGTCTGCTGGAGCGTCAGCGCGGGAAATCCGGCGTGCTGGAGATCTACCTCGGGCTTGCGCCCTACGGCGGCAATCTGGAGGGGATCAAGGCGGCCTCCTGGGCCTATCTCGGGAAATCCCCCGCGACGCTGACTCCCGCCGAGGCCGCGCTTCTGGCGGCCATTCCGAAGAATCCCAACGCCTATCGCCCGGATCGACATCCGGCGGCGGCGCGTCGGGCGCGGGATCTCGTGATCGCGCGCGCCGAGGCGGCGGGGGCGCTCACCGCCGCCGAAGCCGCCGAGGCCCGCGCCGCCGAAGTCCCGCGCCGACGCCGCGACGCCGGTCTGGAGGCGCCGCACGCCGCGCGTCGGGCTCTGGCCGAACTCGCCCCCGAGGCGCGTCGGCGGGGCGGCGCCTTCTCCACGGCCATCGACCCCCGGCTTCAGGCGGCGGCGCAGGATCTGGCGCGTCGGGCGGCCTTCCGCAGCGATCCTTCGGCTTCGGCGGCGGTCCTGCTGATCCATCGCCCCAGCGCCGAGATCCGGGCCTATGTGGGGGCGGCGGTCCCGGAGTCGCAGCGTCGGGCGGGTTCGGTGGACATGCTGCGGGCCTTGCGCTCGCCGGGCTCGGCGCTCAAGCCCTTCGTCTACGGCCTGGCCTTCGACCGCGCGCTGCTGTTGCCCGAGACCATCCTCGACGACCGCGAGACCGATTTCGCCGGCTACGCCCCCCGCAATTTCGACCGGGGCTATTCCGGCCAGATGAGCGCCGCCGAGACCCTCCGCCGCTCGCTCAACGTGCCTGCGGTGCGGATTCTCGACCGTCTCGGGCCTGCGGCCTTCGACGGCGCCTTGCGCACGGCGGGGGCGGGGCTGACCTATCCCCTCGGCGACGGCCCGAGTCTGGCTCTGGCGCTGGGCGGGGCGGGGATCAGCCCCTACGACCTCGGGCGGCTCTACATGGGCTTCGCCGGGACGGGCGGCGTTCCGGCGCGTCTGAACCTGCTGGCGGGGGCGACCACGCCGGAGGTCAAGACCCTGCTGACGCCGCTCGCGGCCCAGAGGCTGCGCCAGATCCTCGCGACGGCGCCTCGTCCCCGCACGGCTCAGGCCGCGCGCGGCGCGACGACTCCGGTCGCCTTCAAGACGGGCACCTCCTACGGCTATCGCGATTCCTGGGCGGCGGGCGCCTCGGGGGATTACGTGATCGTGGTGTGGGTGGGGCGTCCCGACGGCGCGCCCTGTCCGGGCTGCACCGGCTACAGCGTGGCGGCGCCCACCCTGCTGGACATGGCTCAGGCCCTGCCGCCGCCCGATCCGGCCCTTGCGGTTCCGGTTCTGGCCGACCCGGCTCTGGCCGCCGGCGCGAAGCTTGCGCCGCATCTGCGCCGCTGGTCCTCGCGCCCGACGCAGAGCCTGCTTCAGCCGCTGAAGAAGCCGCCCGAGATCCTCTTCCCCCGCGATCAGACGACGCTTCTGCTGCCCGAGGGCAAGGCGGCGCCTCTGCGCGCTTCGGGCGGAGAAGGGGCTTTGCGCTGGCTGGTCAACGGGCGTCCTCTGGCGAGTCCCGCCGCGAACGGCGCGCCGCTCTGGCTGCCCGACGGGCCGGGGACGCATCGTCTGGAGGCGGTGGATTCGCGCGGACGCAGCGCCCGCGCCGAAGTGGTGGTGGTCAGGCCGACTCCGCCGCGCCGGAGCGCCGCCTCCCTCGCGGCCGCGCCGCCCGCGCCTCCGCCAGAATCGCCGCCAGAAGCGCCCTGAGCGCCGCCTCGTCGCGCAGGCCGCATTCCCAGAGGACTTCGGCGCGCCAGCCCCCGGCGGCGCAGCGCGCGAGGGTTTCGGCGTCGCGGGCCTTGTTGCGGGCGATCTTGGCGCGCCAGTAGGCGGCGTTGGTCTTGGGCTCGCGGGCGCCGCGCGGGCAGTCGTGGCCGTGCCAGAAGCAGCCATGGACGAAGAACGCCAGCTTCAGGCCCGGATAGGCGACGTCGGGTCTGCCGGGGGCCTGGCTCCAGTGCAGCCGGTAGCCGGGCGCGCCGATCCCGCGCAGGATCCGCCGGAGCTTCATCTCCGGGCCGGTGTCGACGCCGCGTACGCGCCGCATGATCTCCGAACGCTCCATGGGGGGCCTCCTTCCGCTCAGGGAGCCGCGCGGGGGCCGGAAGTCAAGCTGCGGTTTTTGACTTTCCTCCGCCGCCCCGATAGACCGGAGGACAAGCCGAAGCGGGAGGGACTCCATGGCGCGCATCGTCGTCTTCGACGTCGGGAACGTTCTGATCTCCTGGGATCCTCATGCGCCTTATCGCGCGCATTTCCCCGACGAGGCCGCCATCGCGGCCTTTCTGCGGGAGATCGGCTTCTACGCCTGGAATCTGGAGAACGACCGCGGTCGGCCCTGGGATCAGGCCGTGGCCGAACTCGGCGCGGAGTTTCCCCATCACGCGGATCTCATCGCCCTGTCGCATCACGAATGGGCCTCGACCATCACCGGCCCCATCGCCGGAACGGTGGAGATCCTGCGGCGGCTGAAGGCGGCGGGCGTTCCCTTATATGCGATCACCAATTTCTCTCCGGAGAAATGGCGCGAGTGCCTCCTGCGCTTCGATTTCCTGCGCGAGAGCTTCCTCGACGTGGTGGTCTCCGGCGACGAGAAGCTGGTCAAGCCCGACCTCCGGATCTACGAGACCTTGCTCAAGCGCAACGGGCTGAAGGCCGAGGATTGCGTCTTCGTCGACGACAGCCTTCCGAACGTCGAGGGCGCGCGGGCGGCGGGCATGAAGGGCATCCATTTCCAGAATCCCGAGGCCCTCGCGCGCGAGCTTCAGGCGCTCGGCTTCGCCGCGGCGACGGCCTGAGCGCCTCCGCAGAGATCCGCAGGACGACCACCGAAAAGACGCCGTCAAGAGCGTCCGTCAGGGAGACGAACCCATGCTTCTCATCACGCATTCCGACTGCCTCGACCATGATCCGGGACCGGGCCATCCCGAATCCCGGGCGCGGCTGCAAACGATCCTCGGCCTGTTCAACCGCTCGGCCTTCGCGGGCCTGGAGCGGGTCGAGGCGCCTCTGGCGACCGACGCGCATCTGCGCCTCGCCCATCCTCAGGGCGTCATCGACCTGCTGACCGCCGAGGAGCCCGTCGAGGGCTGGAGCCGGATCGAGGCCGATACGGTGCTGTCGCCGGGTTCGGTGCGGGCGGCGCGCCGGGCGGCGGGCGCCGCCGTGGAGGGGGTCGAGGCGCTGCTCCGGGGTGAGGCGAAATTCGCCTTCTGCGCCACGCGTCCGCCGGGGCATCACGCCGAGCGCGACACGCCCATGGGCTTCTGTCTCTTCTCGAACGCGGCCATCGCGGCGCTGCACGGGCTGAATCTGGGCCTGAAGCGGGTGGCGGTGGTGGATTTCGACGTCCATCACGGCAACGGCACTCAGGACGTGCTCAAGGACGAGCCCCGGGCGCTGTACGTCTCGATTCACGAATCGCCGCTCTATCCGCATACCGGCGCCGCGAGCGAAACGGGGGTCGGCAACATCGTCAACGTGCCGATGCCGGGGGAATCCGACGGCGCGGCCTGGCGCGCGGCCTATGAAAGCCGCATCGCTCCCGTGCTGGAGAGCTTCGCGCCCGAACTGGTGATCGTTTCGGCGGGCTTCGACGCCCATCGGCGCGATCCCCTCGCCAGCACCCGGCTGGAGACCGAGGACTTCGTCTGGATGACCGACCGGCTCTGCGCGGCGGCGCGGCGCAGCGCTCAAGGGCGGCTGCTGTCGCTGCTCGAAGGCGGTTATGATCTTCAGGCCCTCGCCGAGGCGGCGGGCGCCCATGTGCAACGCTTGATGGAGCAGGAGCTCTGGCCCTGCGAGGCCTGAGCCGATCACGAAGGAGAGGCGCATGAGCGCGGCGGAAGCGGATCTGGAGGCCCTCGGATTCGAGAAGGCCATGGCCGAACTTGAAGACATCGTGCGGCGGCTGGAGCGCGGCGACGCGGATCTGGAATCCGCCATCGCGCTTTACGAGCGCGGGGCGCTGCTGCGGCGTCATTGCGAGGCCAAGCTCAAGGCCGCCGAGGCCCGCGTCGAGAAGATCATGCTGGAGGCGGGGTCTCCGGCGGGGCTTGCGCCCCTCGATCCGCAGGGCGGAGGATCGTGACCGCCGCCGTCCTGCCTCCGGAGGCCCTGGAGGCGCGTCTGGCCGCGGCGGCCGCCGCCGTCGAGGAGACGCTCGACGCGCTGCTGCCGCAGGGCGACGGGCCGGAATCCCGGCTCTGGGAGGCCATGCGCTACGGGGCGCTCGGGGGCGGCAAGCGCCTGCGGGCCTTCCTCGTGCTGGAATCGGCGGCGCTCTTCGGAGTCTGCGGGACGCGGGCGCTGCGGGTCGCGGCGGCGGTGGAGTGCCTGCACGCCTACAGCCTGATCCACGACGACCTCCCGGCCATGGACGACGACGACCTGCGTCGGGGCCGCCCCACGACCCACAAGGCCTTCGACGAGGCGACGGCCATCCTCGCGGGCGACGCGCTCCAGAGCCGCGCCTTCGAGATCCTCGCCGAGGAGAGCACCCACGAGAATCCCTTCACCCGCTGCGAGCTGGTGCGCAGTCTGGCGGCGGCGGCGGGGGCCCGGGGCATGGCGGGCGGCCAGATGATCGACATGCAGGCCGAGGCCCGCGCCGCCCGGGGCGAGCCTCTGCGCGATCTGGGCGCCGTGGCGCATCTGCAGAGGCTCAAGACGGGGGCGCTGATCGGGTTCTCCTGCGCGGCGGGGGCGATCCTCGGGGGCGCCGACGCGACGCGCCGTCAGGCTCTGGAGGCCTATGCGCAGGATTTCGGCCTCGCCTTCCAGATCCGCGACGACCTCCTCGACCATGAAGGCGACGAAGGCGAAGCGGGCAAGCGCCTGCGCAAGGACGAGGACGCGGGCAAGGCCACCTTCGTCGATCTCCTCGGCCTGGAGGGCGCGCGCGAAAGGGCCTCCATGCTGGCGGCTCAGGCGGCGGCGCGTCTGGAGTGCTTCGGCCCTGCGGCGGAGGCTCTGAAGGCTGCGGCGCGCTTCGCGGCGCTGCGACGACGTTGACCGCCTGCTGACCCTGTGGGGCGCTTGTCAGGACGGGCTGATGCGCTCATTTTGGGACTCCCCTCCGCCCGCCCGCTTGCGCCCAAGACAGGAAACGCTCGATGAGCCTGCCCCAACGCCCCGAGACGCCCCTCCTTGACCGGATCGCCACGCCTGAGGCGCTCAAGAGCCTGTCCGACGCCGAATTGCGCCAGCTGGCGGACGAGCTCCGCGCCGAGACCATTTCGGCGGTTTCGGTCACGGGCGGGCATCTGGGGGCGGGCCTCGGGGTGGTGGAGCTGACCGTGGCGCTGCATGCGGTCTTCGACGCCCCGCGCGACAGGATCATCTGGGACGTCGGGCATCAGGCCTATCCGCACAAGATCCTGACCGGCCGCCGCGACCGCATCCGGTCGCTGCGCCAGGGCGGAGGGCTCTCGGGCTTCACCAGACGGGCCGAAAGCGAATACGACCCCTTCGGCGCGGCGCATTCCTCGACCTCGATTTCGGCGGGGCTCGGCTTCGCGGCGGCGCGCGACCTGCGCGGAGAGCCCGGCCATGTGATCGCCGTGATCGGCGACGGCGCCATGTCGGCGGGCATGGCCTACGAGGCGATGAACAACGCCGCCGAACTGAATTCGCGGCTGATCGTGGTGCTCAACGACAACAACATGTCCATCGCGCCGCCGGTGGGAGGGATGTCGGCCTATCTGGCGCGTCTGTGGTCGGGCGGGGCCTACAAGTCGGTGCGGGGGATGGTCAAGCAGATCGCCCGGCGCCTGCCGAAGGCCATGCGCACCCGCGCCAAGCGCCTCGAGGAATACGCCAAGGGCATGGCCGTGGGCGGCACGCTCTTCGAGGAGCTGGGTTTCTGCTACATCGGCCCGGTGGACGGGCATGATCTGGACCATCTGCTTCCTGTGCTGCGCAATCTGCGCGACCGGGGCGAGGGGCCGATCCTGCTGCACGCCGTGACCCAGAAGGGCAAGGGCTACGCGCCCGCCGAGGCCTCGGCCGACAAATATCACGGCGTGGCGCGGTTCAACGTGATCACCGGCGAGCAGGACAAGGCGAAGTCCAACGCCCCGAGCTACACCAGCGTCTTCGCGCAAGGCCTGATCCGCGAGGCCGAGGCCGATCCGCGCGTGGTGGCGATCACGGCGGCCATGCCCTCGGGCACGGGGCTGGACCTCTTCCAGCAGGCCTTCCCGAAGCGCACCTATGACGTGGGCATCGCCGAACAGCACGCCGTGACCTTCGCGGCGGGTCTGGCGGCGGCGGGGATGCGCCCCTTCTGCGCGATCTACTCGACCTTCCTGCAGCGCGGCTACGACCAGATCGTGCATGACGTGGCGATCCAGAGCCTTCCGGTGCGCTTCGCCATCGACCGCGCGGGCCTGGTGGGCGCCGACGGCGCGACCCATGCGGGCAGCTTCGACCTCGCCTATCTGAGCAATCTTCCGGGCTTCGTGGTGATGGCGCCTTCCGACGAGGCGGAGCTGATGCGCATGATCCGCACGGCGGCCGAGATCGACGACCGTCCTTCGGCCTTCCGCTATCCGCGCGGCGAGGGCGTGGGCGTGGAGCTTCCGTCGCGCGGCGAGGTCCTGCGCATCGGCGAGGGCAGGGTGGTCCGCGAGGGCGCGCGTCTGGCGATCCTCTCGCTGGGGACGCGGCTCGGCGACGCGCTCAAGGCGGCGGAGCTTCTGGAGGAGCGGGGGATCTCGGTCACGGTGGCCGACGCGCGTTTCGCCAAGCCTCTGGACGAAGACTTGCTGACCCAGCTTGCGCGACATCACGAGGCCCTGCTGATCGTGGAGGAGGGCGCGGTGGGCGGCTTCGGCTCGCATGTCCTGCAGCATCTGAGCGGGACGGGGCTTCTGGACGGGTCTCTGGCGGTGCGGAGCCTCGTCCTGCCGGACGTCTTCCTCGACCACGACAAGCCGGAGAAGATGCTCGCGGCGGCGGGTCTGGATTCGCGCGGGATCGCGGAGGCGGCTCTTGCGCTGCTGGGCCGCATCGAGGCGCGCGGAGGGCTTCTGCGGGCCAAGGGGGCGTAAGATCAGGGGAATTCCGTTTCCCTCTCCCTCGTGCGGCTGGATTTTCCGCAACTCATGGTGTATGGCTTTCCGCCTTCTGCGAGAGGAGGAAGCCATGGGATTTCTGCTGGCGGTTCTGGGCGCGATGGGCGCCGTAGGCTTCTGGATGTGGCGCGCCCGCGACGCGGCCGCAGGCGCCAGGGCGGCGATGGACCTTGCGGGAGACGCGGCTTCAGCCTTGCGGCGTTTCGGCTTCCGGCGCAAGGCGGGCGTGAATCCGCTCGACGCCGAGGAGGATCCGCGTCTTGCGGCGATGGCGGCGATGGCCAGCATGGCGCGCATGGACGGCGAGCGCACCGCCGCCCAGACGGCGGTTCTGACGGCCGCCGCCAAGGATCTGTTTCAGGTCGGGCAGGACGAGGCCCGCGACATGGCGGCTTACGGCTTCTGGCTTTCGGCTCAGGCCGAGCCCGAGGAGGCCTTGCGCCGTCTGGACCGGAATCTGTCGCGGAGTCTGGGCCCGAAGGAATGGGCGGAGCTGATTTCGGCGATGCGGGCGGCGGGCGTCGCGGAGGGCCCTCTGAGCGAGCGCCAGGCCGAGGCCCTCATGCGGATCGAGCGGGCGCGTCAGGCCTCGACTTGATTTTCCGCCCGGAATGCGAGCAATCTCCGCCTCCGGACGGGGCTGGGGGAAATTCATGGCGATTCCGACTTACGACCAGACCATGCCGCCTTTGCTGAGGCTGGCCGCGCAGCATGAAGAACTGGTCATGCGGGATGCGATCCAGGCCATGGCGGATCATTTCGCGCTGACCGAGAAGGAGCGCGCGGCGACCCTGCCGAAAAGCTCTGAAACCTACATCTACGACCGCACCTACTGGGCGCGCGTGTCTCTGATCAAGGCGGATCTGCTGGAGAGCCCGAGGCGTGGCGTGGTCCGCATCACGCAGGCGGGGCGGGAGTTCCTGAAGCGCAATCCGGGCGCCTTCGACCTCAAGGCCCTGAAGCCATTGAGCAAGGCGGCGAAGCAGAGCGAGGCGCCGCTTCCCTTTTCGCGACCCGTCGAACCCGATCCCGTCCCCGCCGAGGCCGAAGCCATCCGCAAGACCCCTCAGGAGCGGATCGCCGAGGCCGAAGAGGCTCTGTCGCGCGACCTGCGCGAGCAGCTTCAGGAGCAATTGCAGAAAATCTCGCCCGCCTTCTTCGAGCGGCTGATCGTGGACCTCATGCTGGCCATGGGCTACGGCTTCGACGAAAGCAGCGGCCGCCAGCTCGGCCGCACGAACGACGGCGGAATCGACGGCGAGATCTACGAGGACAAGCTCGGTCTCGACCGCATCCTTCTTCAGGCCAAGCGCTATGCGGCTCATGTCTCCATCGGCTCGCCGCAGATCCGCGAATTCATCGGCTCCCTGGACGTCCAGGGCGTCTCGAAGGGCGTCTTCGTCACCACCTCCTCCTTCACCGAGGAGGCCCGCCGGACGCCCAAGGCGGGCGGCAAGCGGCTGGTGCTGATCGACGGGGCCCGTCTGGCGGATCTGATGATCGAACATGGCGTGGGCGTGCGGGTCGAGCGTTCGGTGGTTCTCAAGGCTCTGGACCTGAATTATTTCGAGGACGCCTGAGCCCGGCTTCTTCTGTCTGCGGGGTCGGGCGCCTCGCCGCATGCGCTCCTTGTGGCCGCGTTGACATCCCCGCATCCCGCGCTTATCTGTCTCCCGCCGCAGCGCGCCTCTTTCGGGTTTGCGCGAGGTCTCGGCCTGTCGGAAGACAGGCGTCACATCCCCGAAGACGTCGGGTTCCGGAGCCTCCGCTCCGCCTTCCGCCCGACGCCCCAGGGGCCGCGGCGCAGTCGCCCGCCACTCGGGTTTCGGGGGCGCCTCCGCGCGCAGAAAGGCGAAAGATCATGTTTGGGTTCGGCGCGATATCCCGCGCGATTTTCGGCAACCGCAACGCCCGCAAGATCAAGCGGCTGCAGGGGACCGTCCAGAAGATCAACGCGCTGGAGCCCAGATACGCCGCCCTTCCGGACGACGAGCTCCGCGCCCTCACGCCCGCCTTCCGCGAGCGCCTCGCCAAAGGCGAGACCCTCGACCAGATCCTGCCCGAGGCCTTCGCCGCCGTGCGCGAAGCCTCGAAGCGCGTCCTCGGGCTGCGGCCCTTCGACGTCCAGCTGATGGGCGGCATGATCCTGCATCAGGGCAAGATCCCCGAGATGCGCACCGGCGAAGGCAAGACCCTCGTGGCGACCCTGCCGGTCTATCTGAACGCCCTCGAAGGGCGCGGCGTCCATGTGGTGACGGTCAATGACTACCTCGCCCGCCGCGACTCCGAATGGATGGGCCAGCTCTACCGCTTCCTCGGCCTGACGACGGGCGTGATCCTCCATGGCATGGACGACAACGAGCGCCGCGTCGCCTACGCCGCCGACGTGACCTACGCCACCAACAACGAGCTCGGCTTCGACTACCTGCGCGACAACATGAAATACAGCGTCGCGGAGATGGTCCAGCGCGGCCACCGCTACGCCATCGTCGACGAAGTGGACTCGATCCTCATCGACGAAGCCCGCACGCCGCTGATCATCTCCGGCCCGGCCGAGGATTCGAGCGGCCTCTACATGGCCGTCGACGCCCTGATTCCCGCCCTGACCGAAGAAGCCTACAAGATCGACGAGAAGGCCCGCAGCGTCGTCCTCACCGAGGAGGGCAACGAGGCTCTGGAGCAGGCCTCCCGGGCCGCCGGGCTGATGAAGGGCGCGACGCTCTACGATCCCGAGAACATCTCGCTGGTCCATCACATCAACCAGGCCCTGCGCGCGCACAAGCTCTTCACGCGCGACAAGGAATACATCGTCCGTGACGACAAGGTGATCATCATCGATGAGTTCACCGGCCGCATGATGGACGGACGCCGCTACTCCGAGGGCCTGCATCAGGCCATCGAGGCCAAGGAGCGCGCGACCATCCAGCCGGAGAACCACACGCTCGCCTCGATCACCTTCCAGAACTATTTCCGCCTCTACGACAAGCTCGGCGGCATGACCGGCACGGCCCTGACCGAAGCCAGCGAATTCCTGGAGATCTACGGCCTCGACGTGCTGGAGGTGCCCACCAACCGCCCCGTCCGCCGCAAGGACGACGACGACGCGGTCTATCGCACCGACCTCGAGAAATACGAGGCCATCGTCGAGGAGATCGAGAAGGCCCGCGCCCTCGGTCAGCCGACGCTGGTCGGCACCACCTCCATCGAGAAATCCGAGGTGCTGGCCGAGATCCTCCGGGGCAAGGGCTACCGCGTCAAGGACTACACCGATCCCGACGCCTTCAAGGCCCTCTACGACGGCGACCGCTCCTCGCCGGACGACAAGGTCTTCGCCATCCTCAACGCGCGCTTCCACGAACAGGAAGCCCAGATCGTGGCTCAGGCGGGCGTGCCGGGGGCGGTGACCATCGCCACCAACATGGCCGGACGCGGCACCGACATCCAGCTCGGCGGCAACGCCGAGATGCGCATCCAGCACGAGCTGGCGGGCGTGGCCGAAGGCGCCGAGCGCGACCGTCGCGAGGCCGCGATCAAGGCCGAGGTGGAGCGCCTCCGGAAGGTGGCTCTGGATGCGGGCGGGCTCTTCGTGCTCGGCACCGAGCGCCACGAGAGCCGCCGCATCGACAACCAGCTGCGCGGCCGTTCGGGCCGTCAGGGCGATCCGGGCCGCTCGAAGTTCTTCCTCTCGCTTCAGGACGACCTGATGCGCATCTTCGGCTCGGACCGCATGGAGAACATGCTGACGAAGCTGGGGCTCCAGGACGGCGAGGCCATCACCCACCCCTGGGTCAACAAGGCCATCGAGCGCGCCCAGGGCAAGGTCGAGGCCCGCAACTTCGACATCCGCAAGAACCTGCTGAAGTTCGACGACGTGATGAACGACCAGCGCAAGGCGATCTTCGCCCAGCGCCGCGAGATCATGGACGCCGTGGATCTCTCCGAGACCGCCAGCGACATGCGCGAGGCGCTCGTCGAGGATCTGGTCTCGACGCACATCCCCCAGGGCGGCTATGCGGACCAGTGGGACGTCAAGGGCCTCGCCGCCCAGCTGAAGGACTACTTCGGCGCCGACTTCCCCGTGGAGCAATGGGCCGCCGAGGAAGGCGTGGCCGACGAGGAGATCCGCGAACGCCTGCTCAAGGCCGTGGAGGAGCTCGCGGCCGAGAAGACCGCCCGCATCAGCCCCGAGATCATGCGCGCCCAGGAGAAGAACGTCATCCTGTCGGCCATCGACGAGGAATGGCGCGAACATCTCGTGCGTCTGGACTATCTGCGCCAGGTGATCGGCCTGCGCGGCTACGCCCAGAAGGATCCGCTGAACGAATACAAGTCGGAGGCCTTCGGGCTCTTCGACGGCCTCCTGACCCGCCTGCGCGGCGCCTCGACCAGGCGCCTCATGCGCATGGACGAGATCCTCGAACGCCAGAAGCGCAGCTACGTGATGCTCTTCTTCCAGAGCGAGGAAGGCCAACGCCGCATCCAGGAGCAGATCGCCGCCCATGGCCTCAACGAGTCGGGCGAGGTCGAGATCGAGGTCCCGACCCCCTACGGCGCGACCATGGTGCGTCTGCGCGCCGGAGAACCGGGCTCGGGCGCCCGCGGCTCTGCGCCGCAGCGGACGGGCGGTTCGGGCTACGGCGGAGCGGGCCTCGGGCTGAGCGCGGCGGGGGCCCGGGTGGCCTCGGCGGCGGCGGATCTCGCGGCGCCGCGGGGCGAGGCGGGCCTCGACACCCTCGCGCCCATCGACCCGGAGCTGCTGAAGAACGTGGGGCGCAACGACGCATGTCCCTGCGGCTCGGGCCTGCGATTCAAGCACTGTCACGGCAAGCTGACTTGATTTTCCCTCCCGCCCCTGTGTAAGCAGCGCTCGGCTGGAAAGCTTGCGCCGCTTCAGGCGAATGGGAGATCGACTTGGACGAAGCCGACCGGACAGGTGGCGGATTCCATGAGGGGAGGCATCGCCTTCCCCTGCGGGTCTACTACGAGGACACCGACGCGGGAGGCGTGATCTATCACGCCTCCTATCTGCGTTTCTTCGAGCGGGGCCGCTCCGAGGCGCTGCGTCTGCTCGGGGTGGATCAGCCGGAGCTGCTGCGCGCGGAGGGCCTGCTCTTCGTGGTGCGGCGCATCGAGATCGATTATCTCGCGCCCGGCCGTCTCGACGACCTTCTCCACATCGACACCGTGGTCCTGCGCATGGGAGGCGCCAGCCTCGACATGCTCCAGGAGGCGCGCCGGGGCGATTCGACCCTGGCGCGGGCGCGCGTGGTCTGCGTGGGGGTGGGCCGCGAAGGACGGGCGGCGCGTCTGCCCGAGTCCCTCCGCAAGAGGATCGCGGCGGGTTTTCCCGCGCTGACGGATGGGCCGGATCCGTCTTAATCGTATTTTAGCCAAAATCGCCGCACAGAAATCGCTGCGGCGCCACTTCCCGCACGGCGCGCCGAACGCCGGCGATCACAGAAAAGGACGAATGTGATGTCGGACCCTCATCTCGATTTCTCGGTGATGGCGCTCTTCTGGCAGGCGCACTGGGTGGTCAAGGTCGTCGTGATCCTGCTGCTGATGGCCTCCTTCTGGTCCTGGGCGATCATCATCCAGAAGCTGCTGAATCTCCGTTCGGCCCGCGTCCAGGCGGCCGGTTTCGAGAAGATCGTCTGGTCGGGCCAGTCTCTGGACGACATCTACGACAAGGTCGGCAAGGCGCCCGCCAATCCCATGGAGCGCATCTTCTCCACCGGCATGAACGAATGGCGCCGCAGCTTCGAGAACGGAACCCTTGTGCCCGGCTCGCGCGACCGGCTGTCGCTCTCGATGGACGTGGCCATCGACCGCGAGGTCGAGCGCCAGGAGCGGGGGATGACCTTCCTCGCGACCACGGGCGCGATCTCGCCCTTCGTGGGGCTCTTCGGCACGGTCTGGGGCATCAAGAACAGCTTCGAGTCCATCGCGGTCTCGCAGAACACCAGCCTTTCGGTGGTGGCGCCCGGCATCGCCGAGGCTCTCGGCGCGACGGCTCTGGGGCTTCTGGCGGCCATTCCGGCCACGGTGGCCTTCAACTATTTCTCGGGTCAGATCGGCAAGTTCAGCCGCCGGATCGAGCAGTTCGCCGACCGCTTCACCGGGCTGCTCTCCACCGAATTCGACCGTCGGGGGGTGTGAGATGGGCGCTTCCCTGAAAGCTGGCGGCGCCTCGGGAGGCCGCAGGGGACGGCGCGGCGGAGGCCGCGGCGCGCCCATGTCCGAGATCAACGTGACGCCCTTCGTGGACGTGATGCTGGTGCTTCTGATCGTGTTCATGGTGGCGGCGCCGATGATGGCCGTGGGCGTGCCGGTGCAGCTGCCCAAGACCGCCGCCGGACCCATCGACTCCGAGCGCCAGGACCCCGTCACCATCAACGTCGACGCCGCAGGCGGAATCTTCCTGCAGGGCGAGCCGGTCACCCGCGAGGATCTGCCGGTCCAGCTGGCGGCCCTCGTCGAGGAGCGCGGAGATCAGGAGCGCATCTTCATGCGCGCCGATCAGGGCGCCTCCTACGGAGACGTGATGGTGGTGATGGGCGAACTCAACGCCCGGGGCCTTCGCAACATCGGGCTCGTGACCGATTCCCCCAACGCGGGCGCCGGGCCTCGCCCGGCCGCAGGGGAGACGGCCGCAGCAGCCCCGACCGCCGCGGGGACGACGCCATGACGGCCCGTCCTTCGCGTGGTCTGGAGAGGAGCGCCTGAAGATGCGCGCAGGCGCCTTCGCGTCGGGAGTGTTGCACAGCGTGCTGATTCTGGCGGCCATCGCCCCGAATCGGCCGCGTCCTCTGGATCGCCCGGCCTCCGGCCCGCCTCTGGCGGTGGAGGTGGTGAGCCTCGAGGAGTATAACGCTCTCATGGCGCGGAGCAGCGCCGCCCGCGCCCTCTCCGACTCCAGCCTGCCCCCGGAGACGCAGGTGGCGATGAACACGCCGCCTTCTCCCGCCTCTCCGCCGCCTGCGGCCGCCGCCGCGACGCAAGGCGATTCGCCGCCCCCTCCCGCCGCCGCGCCGGACTGGGCGGAGACGCCTCCGCCCCCGCCTGCGCCTGCGCAGCCTTCTGCGCCTTCCTCTCCGGCCTATGCGCCGCCGGTGCGCGTCAGCTCGACGCCGCCCGCCGCCCCCGAACTCGACGAGGCCGCCCTCCAGGACGAACCGGTCGAGCGCGCCGATCTGGTGCCCGCCTCGCCCACGGTCAGCGTGACCCAGCCCGCCGAGCTCGCGACGCCGAGCCCCGATCTGGCCGCTCCCGAGGTGGATCTCGCCATGGAGCCGCCGCCGCCTCAGGCCCCGACGCCTCCTGCGGCCTCCGCGCCGCCTCCGCCTCAGGTCGCGGTCTCCGAGGCGCCGCGCGTCTCGCCGACGCCGCGTCCGCGCCCCGAGACCCCGGCGCCCTCCTCGCCCGTCACGACCGCCGAGGCCCCCAACGCGCCCCCCGAAGAAGCCGAAGTCGCCGCCGCCCAGGACCGG
Source organism: Neomegalonema sp. (assembly GCF_028688855.1). Classification (GTDB taxonomy): domain Bacteria; phylum Pseudomonadota; class Alphaproteobacteria; order Rhodobacterales; family Rhodobacteraceae; genus Neomegalonema. Next base: position 187,943 of record NZ_JAQTXI010000006.1, read on the forward strand.
GGACCGGTCGCCAGCCCCATGCCGCGCGAGAAGCCGCAGCAATCGCCCGCCCAGATCGCCGAGGCCCAGCGCCGCGTCGAGGAGATGGTCGAGGCCGCCCGCCGCGCCGAAGACGCCCGCATCGCCGACGACGCCCGCCGCCAGCAGGCCGAGCAGGACCGCCGCGCCGCCGAGGCCGCCCGTCGGCGGCAGGAGGAGCAGGACCGCATCTCCGCCGAGATGGCCCGCCTCGAAGGCGAGCGCGCCGCCGCCGAAGGCCGCCGCCTCGACGAGGAGCGCCGCGCCCGTCTGCGCGCCGCGCAGCTCGAAGAGGACCGCCGCCGCGCCGAAGCCGAGGCCCGCGCCCGCGCTCAGGCCGAGATGGACCAGCGCGCCCGCGACGCCGCCGCCGCCGCCGATCTGCTGCGCCGTCAGCAGGAGCAGGCCCGCATCGCCGACGAGCTGGCCCAGCGCGAGCTTCAGGTGCGTCAGGCGGAGCTGATGCGTCAGGAGCAGGAGCGCCGCCTCCGCGAGGATCAGCTGCGCCTCGAACAGATGGCCCGCGAACAGGACCACCAGCGTCAGCAGGAGATCCTGCGTCAGCAATCCGAGATGGACGCCGTCCGCCGCCGTCAGGAGGAGGCGCGGCTGCAATACGAGGCCCAGGAGCGCCGCCGTCAGGAGCTGGAGTCCCAGCGCCAGAACCAGATGCGCCTCGACCAGATGGACCGCGAGCGCATGGCCCGCGACCAGCAGCAGGCCGACCTCGCCCGCCGCTTCGAGACCGCCATCGGCACGCCCGTGACCTCGCGGTCCATGGCGCCGATGGGCGATCAGGGCATGGGCGCGATCTACGGCGGCGGCCCGGCGGGGGCTGCGGATCCTCTGGCGGGGATCTTCGCGGCGGCCGACAATCTGGCGGCCAGCGGCGGCGGGGGCGCGGTGCGCTCTCCGGGCTACGGCGGCGCCTCGATGGAGCTGACCAGCGCCGAGCGTCAGCAGATGCTCAACGCGCTGAAGGGCTGCTGGATCGTGGATCCGGCCGCCATCGGCTTCGGCTCGATCTCCGTGACCCTCGCCGCGAGCCTGCAGCCGAATGGGTATGTGGACCGGGGTTCGGTGCGCGTGGTATCTCCGATGCCGACGCCGCCCGAATATCGGGTCGCGGTCGAGAGCGCGCGTCAGGCGCTGCTGGACACCCGCTGTCAGCCTCTGCCCGTTCCGCCGCAGAAATACGACGCCTGGAGACAGGTGCAGATCACCTTCAATCCTCAGAACATGGGTTTGCAATGATGGCGCGCTCGCTTTTCTCCGCTCTGGGCTGCGCCGCCGCGCTGATCGCGGCGCCGCTTGTCGTCGCTTCTCCGGCCTTCGCGCAGGCGCGCGGGCCGCTGATGCTGACGCTGGAGGAGGGCGTGGTGCGGCCTCTGCCGATCCTGATCGCGCCCTTCGACGGCCCGCGCGGCGCCGAGATCGCCGAGATCGTGGCGCGGGATCTGGGCGGCTCGGGGGTCTTCCAGCCGGTGAGCCCGAGCGTCGGACGCACGGCGGCGCCCAATTTCAACGCGCCGCCGCTCTTCGAGCAGATCCGCTCGGCCACCGACGCCCGCGCTCTGGTGACGGGCGAGGCGATCAACGAGGGCGACGGACGGCTCTCCATCCGCTTCCGCCTCTGGGACGTGCTGTCCCAGGAGCAGCTCGCGGGCTTCCAGTATCGCGCCGATCCCAACGCCACCCGCCGCATGGCGCATCGCGTGGCCGATTCCATCTATGAGCGCCTGACCGGCGAACCCGGCTATTTCGAGACCCGCATCGCCTTCGTCGAGGAGACGGGGCGCGCGCCGCGCGTCTCCAAGCGGCTGGCGGTGATGGATTACGACGGCGCCAACGTCGAATACCTGACCTCGGGCTCGGAGCTGGTCCTCACGCCGCGCTACGCCCCGAGCGAGCAGGCCATGACCTACATCTCCTATCGCGAGGGGGCGCCGCGGGTCTATCTGCTGAACGTCCAGACGCGTCGTCAGGAGATCCTCGGCAGCTTCAAGGGCATGAGCTTCGCGCCGCGCTTCTCTCCGGACGGCTCGAAGGTGGTGATGAGCATCTCGCAGAACGGCGAGACCAAGATCCACGAGATGGACGTGGGCTCGCGCCGGATGCGTCAGCTGACCAGCGGTCGGGGCCTCGACACCTCGCCGAGCTATTCCCCGGACGGACGCCAGATCGCCTTCGAATCCGATCGCGAGGGCGGCCAGCAGATCTATGTGATGGACGCCGGCGGCGGGGGGGCGCGTCGGATCTCCAGCGGCCCGGCGCGTCATGCGACGCCCGTCTGGTCTCCGCGCGGCGACTACATCGCCTTCACGCGCATGGAGGGCGGGCGCTTCAGCATCGGGGTGATGCGCCCCGACGGTTCGGGCGCGCGGACCCTGACGAGCTCCTTCCTGGAGGAGAGCCCGACCTGGGCGCCGAACGGCCGTCGCCTGATGTTCACGCGTCAGGAGGGCCCCGGCTCCTCGCCGCAGCTCTGGCAGGTGGACATTCGCGGCGGCCAGGCCTCGCGGGTGCCGACTCCCGGCGCGGCCTCCGATCCGGCCTGGGGCCCTCCGATGCGCTGAGCCCTTCGCGCCGCTTCTTCAGGCCCCCGCTCCAAAAGATCGGCGCGGGGGCTTTCGTTTTCCGGGGAATGGGCCTAGATGACCCCGCCATTCCTTGCGAAGGAGCTAGAGAGATGTCGGAGCGGTTCAGGGTCGCGATTTTGGGCGCCAGCGGCTATACGGGGGCGGAGCTGGTCCGTCTTCTGGCGCTGCATCCGCGCATGCGCGTGACGGCGCTCTCGGCGGACCGCAAGGCGGGCCAGACCCTCGCGGAGGCCTTTCCGCATCTGGCGCATCTCGATCTTCCGGCGATGGTGAAGATCGAGGACATCGACTTCAGCGCCGTGGACATGGTGTTCTGCTGTCTGCCCCACGCCACCACGCAGGAGGTGCTGAAGGGCCTGCCGCCTCAGGTGAAGATCGTGGACCTCTCCGCCGATTTCCGGCTTGAGGACCCCGCCGCCTATGAGGAATGGTATGGCCATCCGCATCAGGCTCTGGAGCTTCAGAAGGAGGCCGTCTACGGCCTGCCGGAATTCTACCGCGAGAAGATCAGGACCGCCCGTCTGACCGCCAACACCGGCTGTTACGTGGCGACCGCGCTGATTCCGCTGGTGCCGATCCTCAAGGCGGGCGCCGCCTCGCCGGACGACATCGTGATCGACGCGAAATCCGGCGTTTCGGGCGCGGGCCGGGCCCTGCGCGAGGGCTCGCTCTTCACCGAGGTCTCCGAGGGCTTTTCCGCTTATGGCGTCGGCAAGCATCGCCACATGGCCGAGATCGACCAGGAGCTGACCAAGGCCGTCGGCCGCGAGGTGGTCGCCAGCTTCACGCCGCATCTGTTGCCGCAGAACCGGGGCATCCTCGCGACGATCTACCTGAAGGGCGAGGCCGGGGCGGTCCATGCGGCGCTCAGCGCGGCTTACAAGGACGAGTTCTTCATCCATGTGCTGCCCATGGGCCAGATCCCCCAGACGCGCCATGTGCGCGGCTCGAACTTCGTGAAGATCGGCGTGGCGCCGGATCGTCTGCCGGGCCGCTGCATCGTGGTTTCGGTGCTCGACAACCTCGTGAAGGGCTCTTCGGGTCAGGCGCTCCAGAACGCCAACCTGATGCTCGGCCTGCCCGAGTCGATGGGTCTGGAGCAGGCGCCGCTTTTCCCCTGAAGATCCGGCCTCTTCACCGGCTGCGAAGCCCCGTCGAAGCCCCGTTTCGGCGGGGCTTTCGTTTTTGCGCCTCTGAAAGGATGAAAATTGCGCGCAGGCCCCGTTGCGCGACGCATCCTTTCTCTCTAGGGTGCCTCCTCCGGCGCGCTTCGCAGAAATTCGCAGAACAGACGAAAAGCCTCTAGCGCGCTTGTCCGGGGCTTTCGGGGGATTTGGGATATGGTGAAGCGCGCGCGCGTCAGCGACGAAGAGGCTCTGGCCTTCCACAGCATGGGCCGTCCCGGCAAGCTGGAGATCACGGTCACCAAGCCGATGGGCACGCAGCGCGACCTCGCGCTGGCCTATAGTCCCGGCGTGGCGGCTCCGGTGCGGGCCATCGCCGAGGATCCCGACGCCGCCTACGACTACACCGCCAAGGGCAATCTGGTGGCGGTGATCTCCAACGGCACGGCGATCCTGGGTCTGGGCGATCTGGGGGCTCTGGCCTCCAAGCCGGTGATGGAGGGCAAATGCGCGCTCTTCAAGCGCTTCGCCGATGTGGACGCCATAGACCTCGAAGTGGACGCCCATGACCCCGAGGAGCTGATCCGGGCCATCCGCGTTCTGGGGCCTTCCTTCGGCGGGATCAATCTGGAGGACATCAAGGCTCCGGAATGCTTCATCATCGAGCAGCGCCTGCGCGAGGAGATGGACATCCCCGTCTTCCATGACGACCAGCACGGCACCGCGATCATCTGCGCGGCGGGCCTCATCAACGCCCTGCACATCGCCCGCAAGAAGATCGAGGACGTGCGGATCGTCCTCAACGGCGCGGGGGCGGCGGGTCTGGCCTGCATCGAGCTGGTCAAGGCCATGGGCGCGCGTCCCGAGAACTGCATCATCTGCGACACCAAGGGCGTGGTCTATCGGGGCCGCCTCGAAGGGATGAACCAGTGGAAGTCGGCCCACGCCATCGAGACCTCAGCGCGCAGCCTCGCCGACGCCATGGAGGGCGCGGACGTCTTCCTCGGCGTTTCGGCCAAGGGGGCGCTGAGCGGGGCGATGCTCAAGAGCATGGCGCGCAATCCCATCGTCTTCGCCATGGCGAATCCGGATCCCGAGATCACCCCGGAGGAGGCCCATGAAGTGCGCCCCGACGCCATCGTGGCCACCGGGCGCTCCGATTATCCCAATCAGGTCAACAACGTGCTGGGCTTCCCCTATATCTTCCGGGGCGCTCTGGACGTGCGGGCGCGCAGCATCAACGACGAGATGAAGATCGCCGCCGCCAACGCCCTCGCCGAACTCGCCCGCGAGGACGTGCCCGACGAGGTGGCCGCCGCCTATGGCCGCCGCCTGCAATATGGCCCGGACTACATCATTCCGGCGCCTTTCGATCCGCGTCTGATCAGCCGGATTCCTCTGGCGGTGGCGGTGGCGGCCATGGAGTCGGGGGTGGCGCGGCGGCCCATCATCGACATCGAGGCCTACGAGAAGAGCCTCAAGGCGCGGCTCGACCCGACCACCTCCATGCTTCAGGCGCTCTACGAGCGCGTGCTGGTCAATCCCAAGCGCATGGTCTTCGCCGAGGGCGAGGAGGAGCGCGTGATGCGCGCCGCGATCTCCTATGCGCGGGGCGGCTATGGCGAGGCGATCCTCATCGGCCGCGAGGAGCGCATCCGCGAGACCCTCGGGAAGGTCGGCCTCGAAGGCGCCGAGGAGGAGATCACCATCCTCAACGCGGCGCTCTCCGACAAGGTGCCCGAGTACACCGAGTACCTCTACAAGCGCCTTCAGCGCAAAGGCTTCCTGCATCGCGATTGCCAGCGCATGATCCAGCAGGACCGCAACATCTTCAGCGCGGCGATGGTGGCTCTGGGCGACGCCGACGGCATGGTCACGGGCCTGACGCGCAAGACCGCCGTGGCGCTCGACGCCATCCAGCGGGCCATCGACGGCTATCACGGCAAGCCTCCGGTGGGGGTCTCGATCCTTCTGGCGCGCGGGCGGACGGTGCTCATCGCCGACACCGTGACCCATGACGCCCCCAGCGCCGAGGATCTGGCGAACATCTCGGAATCGGCGGCCTGGCTGGCGCGGCGTCTGGGGCTGGAGCCCCGGGTGGCGCTTCTGGCGCAATCGACCTTCGGCTATCCCGACGGCGAGCCCTCGCGGCGGATGCGCGAGGCGGCGGAGATCCTCGCCGCCCGCGAGGTGGACTTCGAGGCCGACGGCGACATGGCCGCCGACGTGGCGCTGAACATGAGCGGCATGGCGGCCTATCCCTTCAGCCGCCTGACGGGTCCGGCGAACGTGCTGATCGCCCCCGACCGCCACGGCGCGAGCATCGCGGCCAAGATGCTGCGCGAGATCGGCGGCTGCACGCTGATCGGGCCGATTCTGGTGGGTCTGGAGCATTCGGCGCAGATCGCCTCCATGACGGCCACCGTCTCGGAGATCCTGAACATGGCGATTCTGGCGGCTTCCCCTCTGGACTAGTTTCGTTCGCCTCGCTAAGGAAAGGACATGGAGGGGCCGGAAGGCCCCTTCCTCGGATCATGGAGGAGCCGGAAGGCTCCTCCTGCGGGATGAAGATCGTCGAAGGAGGCCGCCATGGCGGAGTTGATCGACCAGACGTCCAGCGTCGCCGCCGGGGAGCTGACCCAGCTCGTCGAGCGCATCGAACGCCTGGAGGAGGACAAGAAAGCCGTCTCCGACGACATCAAGGACGTCTACGCCGAGGCCAAGGGCCGGGGCTTCGACACCAAGGCCATCCGCACCATCGTGCGGCTGCGGGCCAAGAAGCCCGACGAGCGCGCCGAAGAGGAGGCCATCCTCGATCTCTACAAATCCGCGCTCGGCATGTGATCCGGCGCGGGCGGGGGAGGGGGCCTGCTCCGCCTCCGCCGCGCCGCCCGGCTCAGCCAGGCGACGCTTGGAGGGAGGGCTCATGAGCGGGTCCCGCAAGGCGGCCTGTCCCTTCTGCGGAGGGCCTGCTTCGTCTGCGACGGTCTCCTGCGCCTCCTGCGGGGCGGAGCGTCTGCCGGGCTTCGGCGAGCGCTGGTTCCTGCCGCTGACGATCCTGAGCGCGCTTCTGCTGTTCGGGGCGCAGGTCTTCGTCCTCCACGCTCTGGCGGAGCGGCTTCAGCCGGAGCCTCCCCTGGTCAGAGCCTCCCGCGTCGCGACGGTCGGGGCCGCTCTGGGCTCGGCGCTTCTGACGCGGCTCGGCGGGCGCGCATGGACGGACTTTCTGCTCGCGCCCCGGCGCCGGGACCGCTGGAGCCTCGGGCGCGACATCCGGCGCGGCGGCTGACGCCGCCCCTTGCGGGGGCGGCGCGGTTCGTCTTCAGGGGGCGTCCCATGCGGGCGCGAGTCCCGGCGGGCTGATCAGGCGGCCTCCGGTCCTCGCGAGGGCGTGGATGCGGGCGATCTCCAGATCCGTCAGCGAGAAGTCGAAGACGGCGAAGTTCTCGGCCAGACGCTCCGCGCGGGCGGTCTTGGTCAGGGCGACGACCTGAGGCTGCTGCACCAGCCAGCGCAAGGCCACCTGAGCGGCGGTCTTGCCGTATTTGGCGCCGATCTCCTGGAGTTCGGGATCCCTGGGGACGAGGCCGTCGGCCATGGCGTAATAGGCGGTGATCGAGCCGCCGCCTGCGCGGGCCTGCTCCAGAACGGCCCTCTGCGCGAGATAGGGGTGATACTCCACCTGGTTGGAGACCAGAGGCGCCGCCGAAAGCGCGTCGGCCCTGCGCATGAGCTCGCTGGAATAATTCGAGATCCCGACGTCCCGGGCGAGCCCCGCCGCCCGGACTTCGTTCAGCGATTCGATCTGCTGCTCCAGCGAGGCTTCGGCGAAGCGCGGCCAGTGCAGGAGCAGGAGATCCACATGATCCGTCCGGAGCCGCTTCAGGCTCTCCTCGACCGAGGCCCGGAAGCGGTCCTTCGCGAAATTCTCGACCCAGACCTTGGTGGTCAGGAAGACTTCGCCGCGCGCGAGGCTGGAGGCGGCGAGCACTTCGCCCACTTCGGCCTCGTTGCGATAGGCCTGGGCGGTGTCGACATGGCGGAAGCCCGTCTTGAGCGCCTGAGGCAGGATCTCCAGCACCTCGGCGCCGGACATGCGGAAGGTGCCGAAGCCGAGCGCCGGAATCCGGGCTCCGCGGGTGAGGACGTCGTCCATAGGAGCGTCTCCCTGAAAGCTTCTGGAGGGCCGGGACCGGCCCGTTCCTCTGTTCAATCCACGCCTTTCGGCCGGGGCGCAAGCCCCGAGATTCCCGCCGCCGCCCCGATTGGTCGATCTCCGGGAACGATCCGTTCGGCGCCGGGGGCTCAATTTCCGGCCGGGAAGGCCCGATATGGCTTTCAACAGCGTCCGAAACGTTTTCGTGACAGAGACCACGGGAGATCGCCATGAGCCTGCACCTGACCGGCGTGCATCATCTGACCGCCATCACCGCCGACGCCCGCGCCAACCGGAGATTCCACGCCGGAACCCTCGGGCTGCGGCTCGTGAAGAAGACCGTGAATCAGGACGACGTCAGCGCCTATCACCTGTTCTACGCCGACGGCCTGGCGAGTCCGGGCACGGATCTGACCTTCTTCGACTGGCCCGCCCCGCCCGAGCGCCGGGGAACCCGCTCCATCAGCCGGACGGGCCTGCGCGTCGCCGACGAAGCGGCTCTGGCCTGGTGGGCGACGCGCTTCGCGGATCTCGGGGTGAAGGCCGAGCGCGCGCGTCTGATCGACGGGCGTCAGTCCGTGGACTTCGAGGATCCCGAGGGCCAGCGCTACCGCCTGACCGTGGACGGCGCCCGGACGCCCGCCCATTCCTGGGCGCAGAGTCCGGTCCCGGCGGCGCATCAGATTCGCGGCCTCGGGGCGATCACGATCAGCGTGCCGGATCTGGAGAACACCGGGCTTGTCCTGACCCGGGTCATGAACATGACGAAGCTGCGCGAATACGACTCGCCCGACGGCGCGGGCCGCGTCCATGTCTACGGCATGGGAGAAGCCGCCGGCCCCGAACAGGAGCTTCATGTGGCGGTCCAGCCGGGGCTTCCTGTGGCGCGTCAGGGCGCGGGGGGCGTGCATCACGTGGCCTTCCGCACCCCCGACGCCGAGGGTCTGGAGGCCTGGGCGGCGCGTCTGAGGGAATTGCGCGTTCCCTCCAGCGGCGAGGTGGAGCGCTATTACTTCCGCTCGCTCTATTTCCGCGAGCCCGGCGGCAATCTCTTCGAGATCGCCACGGACGGCCCCGGCTTCGCGGTGGACGAGCCTCTGGAGAGCCTCGGCGAGAGCCTGTCGCTGCCGCCCTTCCTGGAGAACCGCCGCGCGGAGATCGAGGCGCGGCTCAAGCCCATCGACTGACCTCCCCGAATCGGGGAGGATCCTGCGCCGCCTCCTGCTTCCGGAGGCGGCGTCCTGTCGATCCTGAAACGCGAGGAGAAACCTGTGGTCAAGATTCTGGGCGTGGCGGGCAGCCTGCGGAAGGGCTCGTACAACGCGGCCCTGTTGCGGGCGGCGGTCGGGGCGGCGCCGGAGGGCGTCGAGCTGGTCCTCGGGACCATCCGGGGCGTGCCGCTCTTCGACGCCGACGAGGAGGCTCTGGGGCTTCCGCCCGCCGTGACGGCCCTGCGCGAGGGAATCCGCGCCGCCGACGGCCTGCTGATCGTCTCGCCGGAGTACAACGCCTCGATTCCCGGCGTGGTCAAGAACGCCGTGGACTGGGTTTCGCGCGTCTATCCGGGCGATCCTTCGCCCTTCGCGGGCAAGCCCGTGGCGGTGATGGGGGCCTCCATGGGGAATTTCGGCACGATCCAGGCTCAGGACGCCTGGCGGCCGGTGTTCAAGCGCGTCGAGGCGCAGATGTGGTTCGGCGGACAGGTGACGATCCCGCGCGCCCAGACGATCTTCGACGCCGAAGGGACGCTGACCGACGAGGCGACCGTCAGGCGCCTGAGCGACTTCCTGAAGGGCTTCGCGGGCTTCGTCGGGAAGATGCGGGCCTGAGGCGCAGGCTCCGGAAGGCTGAAGGCCCCCCTCCGCAATCTGCAGAGGGGGGCCTTCAATTCTCGACTTTGGGGGTGAGGCCTTTATGGATCTTCATGGTTGAGATATGGTTAAGATGCGCGTCGGGATTTCGGGCGCGAGGCTCCGCGCCTCGGGACTCCGGAGCGCCGGAGACGCCTTCGCAGGGTTTTCGCGCGAAGCTTCCGGATGGATTGCGGATTCGCCGCGCAACGGCCTCAATCGCGGCGTATCCGCGAGAAAACCGAGAGCCTGCAAGGCGCTGACGGAGGGATGATGCGAAATTTCGGAAAACGGCTGGGAGCCCTGGCCCTGGGCGCGGCTCTGGCTCTGGGGACGCTCTTCGGGGCGGACAGGGCCCAGGCGGCCGAGCTGATCATGTTCGAGGATCCGGGCTGCATCTATTGCGAGCAATGGCGTCGCGAGATCGGGCCGATCTATCCGCGCACCCGCGAAGGCCAGATCGCGCCGATTCGCTTCCTGCAGAAAAGCGCGCCGCGTCCGCGCGGGCTCAACGTGGGGCCCATCGTCTATTCCCCGACCTTCGTTCTGGTCGAGCAGGGACAGGAGGTCGGCAGGATCGTCGGCTATCCGGGGCCCGAGTTCTTCTGGGGCATGCTGTCGCGGAATCTGGAGCGTCTGCCGCCTTCGGCCTTCCAGCAGAGGCCCGCGCCCCAGCCTGCGGGCTTTCCGCAGGTCCGGCCCTTCTGAGGGCGCGCCGGGTCGGGAGAGATCCGGGACAAGAACGGACGCCCCGCTTCTGGCGGGGCGTCTGCGGATCGGGCGCTCGGCGGCGCGGCCTCAGCGGCGGGCGAGCTGGTCGCGGATCTCGCGCAGCAGGACCACGTCCTCGGCGGGCGCGGGCGGCGCGGCCGGAGCGGCGGCCTCCTGACGCTTCAGCTTGTTCACGCCCTTGATGATCAGGAAGAGCACCCAGGCGACGATCAGGAACGAGATCACCGCATTGATGAACAACCCGATGTTCAGCGTGGCGGCGCCGGCGGCCTGAGCCTCCTTCAGCGAGGCGAATTCGCGTCCGCTGAGGTTGATGAAGATGTTCGAGAAGTCGATTCCGCCGGTCAGCAGGCCGATGAGCGGATTGATGATGTCGGAGACGAAGCTGTTCACGATCGAGGTGAAGGCCGCGCCGATGACGATGCCGACGCCCATGTCGATCACATTGCCCTTGACGGCGAATTCTCTGAACTCGCTGAGGATTCCCATTCTGCACTCCCTTGGTGGACGAAGCCGGGGGGCTCCGCTTCTGCGACGCCCTTCGCCAGAGCGCCGCAGTCTAGGAGTCTGAAAAACCCTCTTCAACGCCGTTCGACGTCAAATCGGGGCGATTTGGGACAGGTCGCGGCCGGAATTTCCCGGACTTGCGCCGCGACAGGACCTGAAAGGCGCATCACGCTCCGCGTGCTCTCCCGAGAAGGGAATGTTCCGTAAAGGGAAGGTCTCCGGGGCCGCGCTTCCCGCTTTCCTGCGCGCGGATCGCGCTTTAAAACGCCCCATCCGCATCGTCTTGCGAGAGCCACCGGGGGAATCCGACATGTCCGCGCCCTATGATCCGCAGAAAGCCTTCATGGTCTCCTGGGACCAGATCCACCGCGATTCGCGGGCCTTGTCCTGGCGTCTGGACGGGACGGAATGGCGGGCCATCGTGGCCGTGACCCGCGGCGGACTGGTGCCCGCCTGCATCCTGGCGCGCGAACTGAATCTGCGCGTGGTGGACACCATCGGCCTGAAGTCCTACAGCGACCAGAGCCAGGGCTCCGAGGTGCGGCTTCTGAAGGCGCCGGACGCGAAGCTCATGGGCGACGGCGAGGGAATCCTGATCGTCGACGACCTGGTGGACACGGGCAAGACTCTGGAGGTGGCGCGGCGCATGTATCCCAAGGCGCATTTCGCGACCGTCTACGCCAAGCCCAAGGGGCGGCCTCTCGTGGACACCTACATCACCGAGGTCAGCCAGGACACCTGGATCTATTTCCCCTGGGACACCGTCCCGCAATACGTCAAGCCCCTGCGCGGGACCGATTAAACTCCGCCCTCGATCCGGATGAGCGTCTGCTGGCCCAGAGCGATCAGCTCGCGGCGCTCTCCGGAGCAGGCGTGGACCTCGAGCTGGCAGATGGTCAGCGTCCGCCCCGCCTTGACCACCCGGCCCAGAGCCTCCAGCCGCTCTCCCTGCGCCGGGTTGATCAGGTTGATCTTGAACTCCACCGTCAGCACGGAGCTGTTCTCGGGGAAGGTGGTGAAGGCGGCGTAGCCGCCCGCGCTGTCGGCGACGGCCGAGGTGCCGCCCGCATGGAAATAGCCATGCTGCTGGGTCAGCTCGGGCCGGAAGGGCAGCGAGATCCGCGCGAGCCCGTAACGCGCCTCGATCAGCTCCGCCCCGAGGTGGCGCATCAGCCCCTGACGCGCGAAGCTCGCCTTGAGATCGGCTTCGATCTGCGGCGCGACGGGGTCTCCGGTCTGCGGCTTCATGGGGGCCTCCTTCCTCCTGGACGGCCGCCAGCGTAGCCGGGACTCCGCGCCCTGCGAAGAAGCTTCTCGCGGCCTCAGGCGCCCGCTTGACGGCGCTCGCGCGCCACAGCATAAGCGCGCGCATGACAGAGCTTTCGCAGATCCGCAATTTCTCCATCGTCGCGCACATCGACCATGGCAAATCCACGCTCGCCGACCGGCTCATCCAGCTGACCGGGGCGGTGGCCGAGCGCGACATGTCCGAGCAGATGCTCGACAACATGGACATCGAGAAAGAGCGGGGCATCACGATCAAGGCCCAGACCGTGCGGCTCGACTACAAGGCGAAAGACGGGCGCGACTACGTGCTCAACCTCATCGACACGCCCGGCCACGTGGATTTCTCCTACGAGGTCTCGCGCTCGATGAAGGCCGTCGAGGGCTCGCTTCTGGTCGTGGACGCCAGCCAGGGCGTCGAGGCCCAGACCCTCGCCAACGTCTATCAGGCCATCGACGCCGGACACGAGATCGTGCCGGTGCTCAACAAGATCGACCTGCCCGCCGCCGAGCCGGACCGCGTCAAGGAGCAGATCGAGGACGTCATCGGAATCGACGCCGCCGAGGCCATCGGCATCTCCGCCAAGACCGGGCTGAACATCGATCAGGTGCTCGAAGCCATCGTGACGCGTCTGCCGCCGCCCAAGGGCGACCGCGAGGCGCCGCTCAAGGCTCTGCTGGTCGATTCGTGGTATGACGCCTATCTCGGCGTGGTGGTGCTCTTCCGCGTGATGGACGGCGTGATCCGCAAGGGCATGAAGATCAAGCTGATCTCGACCAACGCGAATTACCATGTCGAGCGTCTGGGCGTCTTCCGGCCCAAGATGGAGATGATGGACGAGCTCGGCCCCGGCGAGATCGGCTTCTTCACCGCCGCCATCAAGCTCGTGCGCGACACCCGCGTCGGCGACACCATCACCGAGGAGCGCCGTCCGGCGGCGGCGCCTCTGGCGGGCTTCAAGCCTTCTCTGCCGGTGGTCTTCTGCGGCATGTTCCCCGTGGACGCCGCCGATTTCGAGCACATGCGCGACGCCATCGAGAAGCTGGCGCTCAACGATTCCAGCTTCAGCTACGAGATGGAGACTTCGGCGGCTCTGGGCTTCGGCTTCCGCTGCGGCTTCCTGGGTCTGCTGCATCTGGAGATCATCCGCGAGCGTCTGGAGCGCGAATACGACCTCGACCTGATCACCACCGCGCCTTCGGTGGTCTACAAGCTCCACATGCGCGACGGCGAGATCATCGAGATGCATAATCCGGCCGACATGCCGGACGTCATGAAGATCGAATTCATCGAAGAGCCCTGGATCAAGGCCACCATCATGGTGCCCGACGAATATCTCGGCTCGGTGCTGAAGCTCTGTCAGGACCGGCGCGGGGTTCAGATCAATCTGACCTACGCCGGAACCCGCGCGATGGCGACCTATCGCCTGCCGCTCTCCGAGGTGGTGATCGATTTCTACGACAAGCTGAAATCGGCCACCAAGGGCTACGCCAGCTTCGATTACGGCATGGACGGCTATGAAGAGGGGGATCTCGTGAAGATGCAGATCCTCGTCAACGCCGAGCCCGTGGACGCCCTTTCGGTGATCGTCCACCGCTCCCAGGCCGAGCGCCGGGGGCGCGGCATGTGCGAGAAGCTCAAGGAGCTGATCCCGCCGCACATGTTCCAGGTGCCGGTCCAGGCGGCCATCGGCGGACGCATCATCGCCCGCGAAACGATTCGCGCCCTGCGCAAGGACGTGCTCGCGAAGTGCTACGGCGGCGACATCACCCGCAAGCGCAAATTGCTCGACAAGCAGAAGGAGGGCAAGAAGCGCATGCGTCAGTTCGGCAAGGTGGACATCCCGCAGGAAGCCTTCATCAACGCGCTCAAGATCGACGACTGAGCGCGATCCGGCTGCGCGGGATCGCCGGATTCAGCGGGATCCGGTCGCGCGAAAGGGGTTCGGGGAGGAGGGAAGGCGCCTGCGGGCGCCTTTTGCCGTGGGGCGCGACGTCCTCTCCGGCGAGCGTCATTGCGCCGCACCCGATTCGGTTGCATTGCGGAACGCCGGGCCCGAGGGCCTCCCTGCGGCGGTCTTACGCAGAAAAACGTCTAAGCTTGTCGGAAAAAATCAAGCGCAATCGGCTGATTTTCCATATTGACACGCCTTGTGAGCTTGCGCGGCCACTATCCAGCGGCCTGGATCCTCGCCATAATTCCTCCATGGTTCATGAAAGGATGTCCGCCCCTGACGGGCGGGCGCGGCAGAGAAGGGAGGCGGACATGGGCGATGGATTTTTGCGCAAGCTGGCTGCGGCCGTTCTGAGCCTCGGGGCTCTGGCGGCTCCGGGCGCGCCGCCTGCGGCGGCGGAATCCTGGGAGGCGCGCTGTCAGGGCGGAGACGCCGGGCTCTGCGTGCAGATGGCGCTCGTGAACTCCGAGCGGGCGCTCGTCGCGGCCGTCTCCGAGCGCCGGACCGAACTGCGCGCCCGCAGGGCGCCCGATTCCTTCGCGGTCGAGAACGACCAGATCCAGTGGATGGCCCGCGTCCAGAACGATTGCGCCGGACGCGCCGAGCAGGCCGCGGATTTCGACCTCGCCTTCACGCAATGCCTCGCCGAGCTTTACGAGGCGCGTCTGGTCGAGGTGCGCGCCTCGCTGAACTGAGCGCGGCGCAGCCTTTTCGGGGGCTTACGATTCCTTCAGCGCTTGGGCCTTAACTTCTCCGCGAGCAGCCGCCGAGGAGAAGCGCATGAGGCGCCCCCGTCCGATCCCGAATCTCTTGAAGCCGTCGCTTCCGCGCGAGGCCCGGGCCTTGGGCGCATGAAGATTCTCTGGGTGTTTTCGAGCTTCGGCGTGGGCGGGGCGCAAAGGCGCTTCGCGGCTCTGGCGGGAGCGCTCGGGCCGGATCTGCAGCATGTCGTCAGCGCCATGGACGACCGCTATGAAGCGGAGGCCCTGATTCCGCCTTCGGCCTGGATCCGTCTGCGTCCGATCCGGGCGCGCAAGGGGCGTTTCGTCTCGATGGCCAATCTCGGCGAGTTCTCGCGGATTCTGGCGGAGGAGCGTCCGGACGTGCTCGTCACGACCAACTGGGGCGCGGTGGAATGGGCCTTCGCCGCGCGGGGCGCGACGGGGCATCTGCATTGCGAGGACGGATTCGGGCCCGACGAACGCGCGGATCGTCAGGCGGCGCGGCGGGTCTGGGGGCGACGCCTCGCCTTCCGGCGCGCGGACGCGGTTCTGGTCCCTTCGCGCGAACTGGAGCGCGTCGCCCGCGAGACCTGGCTCGTGCGGCCTTCGAAGCTGCGCTTCACGCCCAACGGCGTCGAGACGGCCCGTTTCGCCGAGGCGGGCGCGGCGCGCAGCTCTGCGGCGAACCGGCCTCTGGTGGTGGGTTCGGTGGGAGCGATGCGGCCCGAGAAGCGCTTCGACCGGCTTTTGCGGGTGTTTTCGGCTCTGGCGGCGGAGCGCGGAGACCTGCGGCTTCTGCTGGTGGGCGACGGCCCCGAGCGCCCTGCTCTGGAGGCTCTGGCGGCGAAGCTGGGGATCTCGCGGCTGGTGGAGTTCGCCGGGGCCCAAAGCGAGGTCGCGCCCTTCTACGCCCGCATGGACGCCTTCGCCCTGACCTCCGACACCGAACAGGCGCCGCTCGCGCTGATCGAGGCCATGGCTTCTGGACTTCCGGCGGCGGCGACCGACGTCGGCGACGTCTCGGCGATGTTGTCGCCTGGGAATCGGCCCTATGTGGCGCCCGTCGACGACGAGACGGGTCTTGCGCGACGTCTGGGGGCGCTGCTGGGCGACGCCGATCTGCGCGAGAGCCTCGGCGGCGCCAATGCGGCCCGCGTGGCGGCGGAATACGACGTTTCGGCCATGGCGGGGCGCTGGCGGCGCATCTTCGAGGAGATCGCGCCCGGCCGCCGCGAGAGGGCGCGGGCCTGAATCAGGCGAAGCTCTCCGGTTCGTCGTCGAAGTCCGGCAGATCCGGCGCGAGTCCCTCCATGCAGGCGCGCCGGGCGCCGACGTGGATATGGCCCCTGGGCCGGATCGCGTCGGGATCGTCCAGAGAGGCGGCCGTCAGGTCGAGCTGACCCGGCCAGCGGGCGTGACGGAAGAACAGCTGCGTCCCGCAGGCGCCGCAGAAGAGCCGCCGCCCCTCGGGCGAAGAGGCGAAGATCTCCGGCGCGCCGCGCAGGATCTCCAGATCCGCTTCGGGCAGGCTCGCCCAGAGCAGGACCGGCGCCCCGCTCGACCTCTGGCAGATCCGGCAATGACAGAAGGCGGCGTCTGCGGGCGCGACCCTGATCCGGTAGCGGATCGCGCCGCAGAGGCATCCGCCCTGACGTCCGCCCTCTGGCTCCCCGCTCATAGCGCCAGATAGGCCCATACGGGGACATGATCCGAAGGCTTCGCGCCGTCGCGCAGATCGCGGTCGATTCCGGCGCCGCGCAGCCTGTCGGCGGCCTGAGGGCTCAGCAGGATGTGGTCGATGCGGATTCCGTCGTTCTTCTCCCAGGCGCGGCGCTGGAAGTCCCAGTAGGAATATTCCGGCTCGCGCGGATGGACCGCCCGCCAGGACTCGAGCCAGCCCTGATTCAGGATCCTCCGGAAGGCCGCCCGCGATTCGGGACGCCCCAGGGCGCTTTCGCGCCAGTCCTCGGGATGGGCGGCGTCGAGATCCTGCGGAATGACGTTGAAGTCTCCAAGCAGGGCGACGGGGCGCTCTTCGCGCAGCAGATCCGCGGCGCGCTGGCGGAGGCGCTCCATCCAGGCGAGCTTGTAGGCGTATTTCGGCCCCGGCGAAGGGTCGCCGTTGGGCAGATAGAGCGCGCAGAAGCGCAAGTCCCCGCGCTCGCCGGAGACGGTCGCCTCGATCCAGCGGGCCTGTTCGTCCTCGGGATCGCCCGGCAGGCCCCGGACCACCCCAGTCACGGGCTTCTTCGAGAGGATCGCCACGCCGTTGAAGCTCTTCTGCCCGAAGGTCTCGACGTGATAGCCCAGAGCCTCGATCTCGGCGCGGGGAAACCCCTCGTCGAGGGTCTTGATCTCCTGGAGCGCGAGGGCGTCGGGGGCGGCGGCCTGAAGCCAGTCGGGCAGGGCGTGGATGCGCGCCTTGATCCCGTTGACGTTCCATGTGGCGATCTTCATCGCGGGGAGGGTCTCCTGTGACGGATTGCGGGCGCCGAGGCCTCCAGCATAGCAGAATCCGCGCGCGGAGAAACGGGTTGCTCCCTGAAAGGTCAGGCTCTAAGCAGGCGCAAAGGCCTCGGAAAGGCCGCGACAGGCCCCGATGGGGCCCGAGCAGACCGCATATGCAGGAGTCCGCCGCATGACTCGCCGTCCTCTTCTTCTCCTCGCGCTCTGCGCGACGGCTCTGGCCGCGCCCGCCCTCGCGCAGCAGCGCCCCGATCCCAACGCCGTGCAGAACCTGCTGAACCAGTTTCCGCATCTGACCGGCGCGCCGCAGCCTGCGCCCGCTCCGGCCCCGGTCCCGACGCTGGATCAGGCCCTGGGCGCCGCCATCGGGCAGGCCTTTCCGCAGCAACAGCAGCCCGCCTCGCCTCTGGCGGGGACGGTGGGTCAGCTTTTCGGCCAGCCCCAGGCGGCTCCGGCTCAGGGAGGCCTCGCGCCGCTGGACCTGCTGCTCGGCCAGCAGCAACAGCAGCTCGCGCCGCCCGCGCAGCTCTTCGGGGGCGCCTCCCTGACGGGCCAGCCCCTGGCGGACCAGGCCCTGGGCGCCCTCCTCGGCCAGCAACAGCAGCAGCTCGCGCCGCCCGCGCAGCTCTTCGGCCAGCAGGCCCAGCCCGCTTCGCCTCTGGCGGGGACGGTGGGTCAGCTGCTCGGGATTCCCCAGCAGGCTCCGCAGGGCGCCGCGCCGGGACAGCCTTTCGGACAGCCCCAGTTCCCGCAGCAGCCTCCGGCGGCCTGGCCCGCGCCTCAGGGCCAGCAGCTTCAGGCGCCGCAGCCGCTCTTCCCGCCGCCGAGCCAGACCGCGCCTTATCCGGCGCCGGCGCCTCAGCCGAACTCGACCTATCTGGGCGGCGCCTCCGCTCCGGCCCCGGCTCCTGCGCCCGTGGCGGCGGCTGCGCCCGCCCGCAGCTTCTTCGGCTTTCCGCGCTACGCCCGCGTGAGCGGCGTGCCTGCGAACGACACGCTGAAGGTCCGGGCCGAGCCGAGGGCTCAGGCGCAGCAGCTCGGCGAATTGCGCCCCGAGTCCAACACCCTCGAAGTGCTGGAGACCAACGCCGACGAAAGCTGGAGCCGCATCCTCTGGCAGGGCGGCGACGCCTGGGTCTCCTCGCGCTACCTCTCGCCGGTGGAGCCCGCGCGCATCCGCGGATCCCGCGCGCCCGTCGGGCTGCACTGCTCGGGGACGGAGCCCTTCTGGAGCCTGAAGATCGAGGACGAGCGCACGCTCTCCTTCTCCTCGCCGGAGAATCCGGCTGGAACGCGGCTGGGGCTCTCCTCGGTCTCGCCCTCGCCGAACGGCGACGCGACCCTGTTCAACGCCCTTCCGGCGGGCCCTGAGCGCTTCACGGCGATCATCGCCCCGGCCCAGTGCTCCGACGGCATGAGCGAAGCGACCTACGGCTGGCGCGTGGACCTCATCCGCGCGCTGGAAGGCCCCGGCGCTCCGCCGCCGAGCCTCTTCGGCGGCTGCTGCCGTCTGCCTTCCTGAGACGCGAAACCCCGGAGCTTGCGGCTCCGGGGTTTCTGAAGTTCAGACGCCGTCCGGATCTCCGGGCGGCGTCTCGCGTTTATGGGCCTCGTGATCGCGCAGGGCCTTGGCGGCGCGGGCCTCTTCGAGCGCGGCCTCCGCCTTGCCGCGCCCATGCAGCGCGGCGTTGGCGTCGGCGGCCTGCTTCGCCTCCTTGCGCGCCCGATCCTTCCGGACGCGCCGCAGGTTCACAATTTCAGCCATGCGAAATCAGTCGCCCGGCGAGATCATCAGCTCGGGACGCACCACCCGATCGAAGGTCTCGCCGTCGACGAGGCCCATGGCGATGGCTTCGTCGCGCAGATTGGTGCCCTTCTTGTGGGCCGTCTTGGCGAGCTTGGCGCAATTGTCGTAGCCGATCACCGGCGCCAGCGCCGTCACCAGCATGAGGCTCTCGCGCATGAGCTGGTCGATGCGGCCGCGGTTGGCCTCGGTGCCGACCACGCAATGGTCGGTGAAGCTGCGGGCGGCGTCGCCGATGAGGGTCATCGACTGGAGCAGCGCGTAGATCATGCCGGGGTTGTAGACGTTGAGCTCGAAATGGCCCTGGCTGCCCGCCATGGCGATGGCCGTGTTGTTGCCGATCACCTGACAGCAGGCCATGGTCATGGCCTCGCACTGGGTGGGGTTGACCTTGCCGGGCATGATCGAGCTTCCGGGCTCGTTCTCGGGGAGCAGCAGCTCGCCGAGGCCCGAGCGCGGGCCGGAGCCGAGCAGGCGGAAGTCGTTGGCGATCTTGAACAGCGAGGCCGCGACCACCGTCACCGCGCCGGACATCTCGACGATGGCGTCGTGAGCGGCCAGAGCCTCGAACTTGTTGGGCGCCGTGACGAAGGGATGGCCGGTCAGATCGGCGATGCGCGCGGCCACGGCCTCGGCGAAGCCCGGCTTGGCGTTGAGCCCCGTGCCGACGGCGGTGCCGCCCTGAGCCAGCGGATGGAGATTCTTCAGCGCGGTCTCGATGCGGCCGATTCCCTGCCTCACCTGCCAGGCGTAGCCGCTGAACTCCTGCCCGAGGGTGAGGGGCGTGGCGTCCTGAGTGTGGGTGCGGCCGATCTTGATGATGTCCTTGAATTCCTCGGACTTGGCCTCCAGCGCCGCGAGCAGCTTGCGCAGGCCCGGCAGAAGCACGTCATGGGCGGTGGAGACCGCCGCCACATGCATGGCCGTCGGATAGGTGTCGTTGGAGCTCTGCGAGCGGTTCACGTGGTCGTTGGGGTGGACCGGCTTCTTGGAGCCCATCACGCCGCCGAGCATCTCGATGGCGCGGTTGGAGATGACTTCATTGGCGTTCATGTTGGTCTGGGTGCCCGATCCCGTCTGCCAGACGGCGAGGGGGAAATGGGCGTCCAGCTTGCCGTCGATCACTTCCTGAGCGGCGGCCTGAATGGTCTTCGAGAGCTCCGGATCGAGGTTGCCGAGGGCTTCGTTGGCCTGGGCGGCGGCCTTCTTGATCACGCCGAGGGCGCGCACCACCGCGATGGGCTGTTTTTCCCAGCCGATGTCGAAATTCTGGAGGCTGCGCTGGGTCTGCGCGCCCCAATAGACGCTGGCGTCGACGTCGATGGGGCCGAAGGTGTCGGTTTCGGTGCGCGTGGCGGCCATGGATCGGAGACTCCCTGAGCGAAGGACGAAGGCCCCCCAGATCAGGAGACCCTCAGCCGGATGAAGGCTGTATAGAGCGGCTTCCGAAAACTTGGAACTGGTTTCAGACCGAATCTTGCGCGGCTGAAATCCCTCTTGGCGAAAGCGGCTCCGGGGGCCTATCTCTGGCGGCCTCGCGCTTCAGATGAGGAAAAACCGCCATGTCCAGGCCCGTCCTGCGTTTCGCGCCTTCTCCGACGGGGCGTCTGCATGTGGGCAATCTGCGTGTGGCGCTGATGAACTGGCTCTACGCCCGCAAGACGGGCGGCGAATTCATCCTGCGCATCGACGACACCGACAGGGAGCGCTCCCGCGAGGAGCATGTGGAGGCCATCCGCCGCGATCTCGCATGGCTCGGGCTGGACTGGGACCGTCATGAGCGCCAGTCCCTGCGCCTCGACCGCTACGCCGAAGCCGCCGGGAAGCTCCGCGCGGAGGGGAGGCTCTACGAGGCCTTCGAGACTCCCGCCGAACTGGACCTCAAGCGCAAGAGCCTGCTGGCGCGGGGCCTGCCGCCGGTCTACGACCGCGCCGCGTTGAAGCTCTCGCCCGAGGCGAAGGCCGCCCTGCGCGCCGAGGGCCGGGCGCCGCATGAACGCTTCCTGCTGGACCGTCGGCGCACCGGCTGGGCGGATCTCTCGCGCGGCGCCGTGGAGATCGACACGGGGTCGCTGTCGGACCCGGTGCTGCTCAAGGAGGACGGCGCGCCGCTCTACACCTTCGCCTCGGTGGTGGACGACGCCGAGATGGGCGTGACTCATGTGATCCGCGGCGAGGACCATGTCGCCAATACGGCGCCTCAGATCCAGATCGCCGAGGCTCTGGGCTTCGCGCCTCCGGCCTATGCGCATATGGCCATGATGGTGGGCGCGGGAGGGCTGAAGCTCTCCAAGCGCACCGGCTCGCTCTCGGTGGAGGATCTGCGCGAGGCCGGGCTCGAGCCTCAGGCGGTGCTGTCGCTTCTGGCGCGTCTGGGCTCGGCGGATCCGGTGGAGCCGCGCCTGAGCCTCGCGGAGATGGTCGAGGGCTTCGACCTCGGCCGTTTCGGACGCGCTCCCGCCCATTTCGATCCGGCGGATCTCGATCTTCTGAACGCGAAGATCCTGCACGCCTTGCCCCATGAGGCGGCGGAGTCCCGGCTGAAGGCCCTCGGCCTGACGGATCCGGCGCTCTGGCATGGGCTGCGGCCCAACCTCGGCAAGCTGGAGGAGGTCGCGCCCTGGCTGGAGATCCTCGCGGGGCGCCGCCCCGAGCCGGAGGAGATGAACGACGAGGATCGCCTCTTCGCGCGCGAGGCCCTCGCCGCCCTGCCGCCGCTTCCCTGGGACTCCGGGACCTGGAAGGCCTGGACCGAGGCCGAGAAGGCCCGGACGGGCCGCAAGGGCAAGGCGCTGTTCATGCCTCTGCGTCTGGCTCTGACGGGCCGCGCCCATGGTCCGGACATGTCCGCGCTTCTGCCTTTCTTCACGGCGGTTCCGCCCGCGCCCTGAAGGGGACTGAGGCGGGGCTGACGCGGGAGGGGCTTTCCTGCGGCTGGTTCGTCTGATATAGAAGACGAATGAACATCATTTCAGACGATCCGGAGGCGCGCCTCGCGCGGCGCATCCGTCTGGAGCGCGAGGCGCGCGGCTGGTCTCTGGCGGATCTGGCGCGGGCCTCCGAGGTCTCCAAGGCGGCGATCAGCAAGATCGAGCGCGGCGAGGTCAGCCCGACGGCGGGCGTGCTGCTGCGTCTGGCGACGGCTTTCGGCCTGACCCTGGCGGGGCTTCTGCTGCGGGCGGAGGGCGATTCCAGCCGTCTGGCGCGCCTCGAGGACCAGCCGCTCTGGCGAGACCCCGAGACGGGGTATCTGCGTCGTCAGATCTTCCACCGGCCCGACCATCCTCTGGAGATGGTGGAGACGACGCTTCCTCCTGGCGCGCGGGTCGTGCTTCCGGCTTCGTCCCATGTGCGGATCCGGCAGATCCTGCGGGTGGTTTCGGGGCGTCTGAGCCTGACCGAGGGCGGCGAGACCCATGACCTCGGGCCGGGCGACCGTCTGGCCTTCGGGGCCCCCGCCGAGACCACCTTCCACAACGCCGCCGCCGAGCCTTGCGTCTATCTCGTCATCCTTGTCCGGAGTTGAGCGCCATGGCGCCTTGCGCGATCCGACCTGTCTGCGAAGCCCATCTCGAAGCCCTGAGCGCCCTGCTGATCGAGGCCGTGGCGGGCGGCGGTTCGGTCAGCTTCATGGATCCGCTCGCGCCGGAGGAGGCCCGGGCCTTCTGGTCGGGGGCTCTGGCTTCGGCGGCGCGGGGCGAGCGCGTGATTCTCGGCGCCTTCTCCGGCGAGGAGCTGGCGGGGACGGCGAGTCTCTTTCTGGATCTGCCGCCGAATCAGCCCCATCGCGCCGAGATCGGCAAGCTTCTGACGGCCCAGGCTTGGCGCGGGCGAGGGATCGCCTCGGCGCTCATGGCCGCCGTCGAGGCGGAGGCGCTCCGGCGCGGGCGCTGGCTGATCCTGCTCGACACGGCGGAGGAGGGCGGCGCGGCGGAGCTTTACGAGAAGCTCGGCTATCGGCGCGCGGGGCTGATCCCGGATTACGCCTTCAAGCCGCAGGGCGGCCTGACGGGAACGATCCTGCTCTGGAAGCGCCTCGCCCCGGCGGACTGAGCCTCAGACGGCGGGGGCGGTTCTGGCGACCGGCTGCGGATCGAGAATCGGCTCGGTGAGCTTGATCATCAGCCGCAAGGCGGCTTCGCGGGCTTCGGGATCGTCGGGAGCCTCGAATTCGGCCAGCTCCAGCCCCTCGACGCGATTGGCCGGGATCGCTTCGAGGATCGCCTTGAGCCGATCCGGCGCGAGGCCCTGATTCACCTTGTAGGCGGCGGGCACATGCCCGGGCTCCAGCACGTCCCAGTCGATGTGCAGCCAGAGCGGCGCGCCGCCCGCCCATTGCGCCACGGCTTCCGGCGTGGCGGTGCGCGGCGGCAGGATGGTCACGCCCGCCTGAGTGAGAAGTTCGGATTCGGCGGGGTCCACGTCGCGCGCCCCGACGATCAGCAGATTGCGCGGGCTGACGCCGCCGCCGACCTCGGTCTTCCAGAGCCCGCAGGCGCCCGCCAGCACCATCCCGCCGAGATAGCCGCTGCGGGTGGTCTCGGGAGTGTTGAAGTCGCCATGGGCGTCGAACCAGAGGATCTTGGCCGCCGGACGCTTGCGCGCCACCACCGGCAGGCTGGCCAGACTGGCCACGCAGCTGTTGGCGATCATGAGCGGCTTGCGGCCCGCTTCGAGGCTCTGCGAGACGGCGTTCTGCAGGGAGGTCAGCGTCTCGCGCGACTGGGCCAGCGCGTGGCTCCAGCCGTCCGCGCTGTTGGGATAGGGCGTGCCGAGCTTGCGCGTCCGCAAGCCGTAGCGACGCGCGAAGCGCTCGCCGGCGAGGCGGGCGCCGAGCAGGGCGTGCGGGCTCCGGTCGGCGAGACGGCCCTGCGAGACGATGAGATCGTAATCCATGGGGGGCAGGCTAATCCGGCCCCGAGCCGAAGGCAAGCGCGCCGCGTGGCGAAATGCTCCGGCTTCGGGGGGAATTCCTCAAGGATATCAGGCGGCTTTCTCCAGCTCCGCGACCTCTTCGTCGGTGAAGACGCGGCTGCGGGTCAGGAAGCGGACTCCTTCGGGCGCTTCGAGCGAGAATCCCGAGCCGCGGCCGGGCGTCACGTCGATGAGAAGCTGGGTGTGCTTCCAGTATTCGAACTGCGATTCGCTCATGAAGAACTCGCAGCCGCCGATTTCGCCCAGCTTCACGTCGCTGCCGCCGATGCGGAATTCGCCCTTCGGATAGCACATCGGCGCCGATCCGTCGCAGCAGCCGCCCGACTGATGGAACATCAGATCGCCGTGAATCGCGCGCAGCTTGTCGATCAGCGCGAGCGCGGCCTCGGTGGCCAGAACCCGTTCGACCATTGGCTTTCCCTCCCGGAATGACGTCTGGAATGATGAGCTTCCGCCTCCCGCATATGGGGCGGGAGTCTCCTTCTTCAAAGACCGAAACCCGGCCGGGGCTCGCCCGACCGGGTTTCAAGCTTGGCGCGGGATTTCGCCCGCGCCGGGTCCGAGGAGCCCGATCAGAAGAAGCCGAGGGCCTTCGGGCTGTAGCTGACGAGCAGGTTCTTGGTCTGCTGGTAGTGGTCGAGCATCATCTTGTGGTTCTCGCGGCCGATGCCCGACTGCTTGTAGCCGCCGAAGGCCGCGTGGGCCGGGTAGGCGTGGTAGCAGTTGGTCCAGACGCGGCCGGCCTGGATGGCGCGGCCCGCGCGGTAGGCCTGGGTTCCGTTGCGGCTCCAGACGCCGGCGCCGAGCCCGTAGAGGGTGTCGTTGGCGATGGAGATGGCGTCGTCGAAGTCCTTGAAGGTCGTGACCGAGACGACCGGCCCGAAGATCTCCTCCTGGAAGACGCGCATCTTGTTGTGGCCGCGCAGCACGGTCGGCTGGACGTAGTAGCCGGTCGAGAGCTCGCCTTCGAGATTGGCGCGTCCGCCGCCGGTCAGCACTTCCGCGCCTTCCTTGCGGCCGATGTCGATGTAGGAGAGGATCTTCTCGAGCTGGTCGTTGGAGGCCTGGGCGCCGATCATGGTGGTCGGATCGAGCGGGTGGCCCTGCTTGATCTTGTTCACGCGGGCGACGGCGCGCTCGATGAAGCGGTCGAAGATCGATTCCTGAACCAGCACGCGGCTGGGGCAGGTGCAGACTTCGCCCTGGTTCAGCGCGAAGAGCGCGAAGCCTACGAGGGCCTTGTCGAAGTAGTCGTCGTCCTCGTCCATCACGTCGGCGAAGAAGACGTTCGGCGACTTGCCGCCCAGCT
>NZ_JAQTXI010000023.1 GCF_028688855.1 Neomegalonema sp.
GAGGCCTGGAGCGCTTTCCAGCGAGGCCGGTCAGGCTTCGCGTCGTGAAAGCGCGACCCAGCGAAAACTCAGAGCGCCTCATCCCCGAAATTCCGATACAGAAGGCGCTTCGCCATGACCGCTCCCAAGGTTCTCATCAGCGATTCCATGAGCAGCCAGGCCGTCGAGATCTTCCGCAACCGCGGCATCGACGTGACCGTCTCGCCCAAGCTCTCCCCGGACGAGCTCAAGGCCGAGATCGGCAAATACGACGGCCTCGCCATCCGCTCCTCGACCAAGGCCACCGCCGAACTGCTCGCCAACGCGACCAATCTGAAGGTGATCGGCCGCGCGGGCATCGGCGTCGACAACGTGGACGTCCCCGCCGCCACGGCGCGCGGCGTGGTGGTGATGAACACCCCCTTCGGCAACGCCATCACCACCGCCGAACACGCCATCGCGATGATCTTCGCCGTGGCGCGTCAGCTTCCGCTCGCCAACGCCTCGACCCAGGCGGGCAAGTGGGAGAAGACCCGCTTCATGGGAACCGAGATCACCGGCAAGACGCTGGGTCTGATCGGCGCGGGGAACATCGGCTCCATCGTGGCGAGCCGCGCGCTCGGCCTCAAGATGAAGGTCGTGGCCTACGACCCCTTCCTCTCGGAGGAGCGCGCCGAGCGCCTCGGCGTGACCAAGGCCGATCTCGACACCGTGCTGACTCAGGCCGACTTCCTGACGCTCCACGTGCCGATGAACGACCAGACCCGCAACATCGTCTCGGCGGAGGCGCTCGCGAAGATGAAGAAGGGCGCCTACGTCATCAACTGCGCCCGCGGCGGCCTGGTGGATGAAGCCGCCCTGCGCGAGGCCCTGCT
The DNA here is from genome assembly GCF_028688855.1 of Neomegalonema sp. Classification (GTDB taxonomy): domain Bacteria; phylum Pseudomonadota; class Alphaproteobacteria; order Rhodobacterales; family Rhodobacteraceae; genus Neomegalonema. Next base: position 855 of record NZ_JAQTXI010000023.1, read on the forward strand.
GTCGGGCCATATCGCGGGCGCCGGCTTCGACGTCTTCTCGGTGGAGCCCGCCAGGGAGAACCCGCTCTTCGGCCTCGACAACGTGGTGGTGACGCCCCATCTCGGCGCCTCGACGACGGAGGCTCAGGAGAAGGTGGCCCTTCAGGTCGCCGAGCAGATGTCCGACTATCTGCTGGACGGCGCCATCACCAACGCGGTGAACGCCCCCTCGCTGACCGCCGAAGAGGCGCGCGTTCTGGCGCCCTATCTCGATCTGGCGCGTCGTCTGGGCTCCATGGCCGGACAGCTCACCGACGAGGAGGTCAAGGCCATCCGCGTGACCTACGAAGGCCACGCCGCCGAGGCGCCCGCCGCGCCGCTGACCCAGACCGTGGTCCAGGCGGTGCTCGGCGCCAAGATCGACTCGATCAACATGGTCAACGCCATGGAGGTCGCGAAGCAATATGGCGTGACCGTCGCCTCCACGAAATCCGAGGGCGACGGCGACTTCCAGACCCTGATCACCGTCGAGATCCAGACGCCCGAGCGCACGCGCAGCCTCAAGGGCACGCTGGCGGGGCGTCAGGCGCGCCTCGTCGAGGTGAAGGACATCGCGCTCGAATCCACCCTGCGCGGGAACATGCTCTACGTCACCAACAAGGATCAGCCGGGCCTCGTGGGGGCTCTGGGCAATCTGCTGGCGGACGCGAAGATCAACATCGCGAACTTCCACCTCGGACGCATCTCCGAGGGCGGCGACGCCGTGGTGCTGGTCGAGGTGGACGCGCCGATCTCGCCGGAGGTCATGGAGAAGATCCGCGGCCTCAAGCAGGTCACCCGCGCCACCGCCCTGCGGTTCGACGCGTGACCGGGGACATGAGCAGAATGCGGGTCCTGACGCTCGTCGGGGCGCCGCTCGCGCCGGAGGCCGCCCTTGAGGCGGCCTCTTTCCTGCGGGCGCAAGGCGCGGAGCTCGAAGCCCAGCGCGAATTGTCCGAGGGCGAGGCGGAGGACATCCTCTTTCAGGGCGGCCCCGAGGACGACCGCGCTCTGGCCGAGGCGATCCGCGCGCTCCTGCCGGGCGTGGACGTCGCGATCCAGCCCGTGGAGGGCCGCCGCAAGCGTCTCCTCGCCGCCGACATGGACAGCACCATGGTCACCGGCGAGACCATCGACGAACTCGCCGAAGCGGCGGGAGTCGGGCCTCAGGTGGCGGCGATCACCCAGGCCGCCATGCGCGGAGAACTCGATTTCGAACAGGCGCTGGATTCCCGTCTGGCGCAGATCAGGGGCCTGCCCGAAGCGATCCTCCAGCAGGTTTCGGATCGGCTGGTCCTGAGTCCGGGCGCGCGGGAGCTGGTCGCGACCATGCGTTGGGGCGGCGCCTTCACGATGCTGGTCTCGGGGGGCTTCCACGGCCCCGCCGATGATTGCGGGCGTCGGCTGGGCTTCGAGCTCGTGCGGGCGAATCGCCTGATCCGCGAAGAGGACAAGCTCACGGGCGCGGCCGAGCGCCCCCTCGTGACGGGCGACGTCAAGCTGGCGCTGCTCAGGGAGCGGGCGGAGGCTCTGGGGATCGGGCCGGAGGCCGCCATGGCCATCGGCGACGGCTCCAACGACATCCCCATGCTTCAGGCGGCCGGGCTTGGAATCGCCTACCACGCCAAACCGAAGACCCGCGCGGCGGCCCGCTTCGCCATCGACCACACCGATCTGCGCACGGCCCTGTTCTATCAGGGCTACGACGCCGAGGACCTGGCCGAGGCGCTCGGCGGCGCTGCCTGATGAAGAAGACGGCGATGGGCTGATCAGCCGATCGCCTTCCGCACCTCCGGCGCGACTCTGGTCCCGAAGATCTCGATGGCCTTCATGAGCTCGGCGTGGGTCAGCACGCCGATGGCCATCTGGAGCAGGAAGCGGTCGAAGCCGAAGATCTCGTGATGCTTGAGGATCTTGTCGGTCAGCTCCGCCGGGCCGCCGACGAATTGCGCGCCGGTCGGGCCGGATTCGGCGTCGAATTTCGCGCGCGAGGTCGGGGGCCAGCCGCGTTCGCGCCCGATGCGGTTCATCACCTCCGCCTGAGCCGGATAGAAGACGTCCGCCGCCTTCTGCGAGGTCTCCGCGACGAAGCCGTGGACGTTGATCGAGCGCTTGAGCTTGAAGGGGTCATGCCCCGCCTGAGCCGCCGCCCGCCGGTGCAGGTCGAAGAGCGGCGCGAATCGGGCGGGCTCTCCGCCGATGATCGCCAGAGCCATGGGCAGACCCAGCACTCCCGCGCGAATCACCGATTGCGGCGTGCCGCCCACCGCGATCCAGAGCGGCAGGCGCTCCTGCTGCGGGCGCGGATAGATCCCGAGCCCCTGGATCGCGGTGGTGTGGGCGCCGCCCGGCCAGTCCGCGCGCTCCGCTTCGTTCAGCCGCATGAGCAGCGCGAGCTTCTCTTCAAACAGCGCGTCGTAATCGTTCAGGTCGTAGCCGAAGAGCGGGAAGGACTCGATGAAGGAGCCCCGCCCCACCATGATCTCGGCGCGGCCGCCGCTGAGCCCGTCCAGGGTGGCGAACTGCTGATACGCCCGCACGGGGTCTTCCGAACTCAGCACGGTCACGGCGCTGGTCAGGCGGATGGTCTTCGTGAGCGTCGCCGCGCCCGCCAGAGCCGTCGCCGGAGCGGAGGAGGCGTAATCGGGGCGGTGATGCTCGCCGAGGCCGAAGACGTCGAGCCCCACCTCGTCGGCGAGCCGGATCTCCTCCATGAGGTTCCTCAGCCGCTGCGGATGGCCGACGATCTCGCCCGTGACGGGATTGGTCCCGACGTCGGCGAAGGTGTAGAGGCCAAGCTCCATCGGGGGGATCTCCTTGCAGATTGCGGCGCAGATTGGCGAGCTGGGGGGAAAAGACCATGATCCGGCGCCAAAGGACAGCTTCAAGGCGGCCCTTTCCGGAAACATCCTGTTGCTCTCCGGAGTCCGGATGAAGCCTCCAAAGGAAGCAAGCCGCCCCATGCGCAAGATCCTCTTCGCCGCCGCCCTTGCGGCTTCGGGCGCCTCGCCCGCCCTCGCCGAAACGCCCGCGCCTCAGGAGGCCGCTCCCGCCATGGCCGAAACGCCCGCCCCCGCCCCGAGCTCCACGCTTTCGGTCAAGCCGCCGCATCTGATCGCGCTCTCGGGCTTCGAGAAGGGCGCGAAGTCGGACCACATGATGGCCTGGCTCGGGCGCGGCCCGGAGACCGCCCGCTTCGTCGCCGCCGACGTCGAGGCCGAGATCTACCGCCAGACGCCGAAGGCTCAGGTGCTCTCCATCGAATGCGAGGCGGAGCCGAAGACCGAACTCGGCCTGCTGCTCGAAGGCGAGCCCGGCGCCGAGGAGGACGGGCGCGGCCTGGTCACCAGCATGGTCGCGAGCTTCCCCCTGATCGTCACGCTGCGCGACGAGGCGGGCGCGACCTGGCGTCTGCGAACCTCGCTCGCCTATGACGCGCAGAACCTGCGCAAGCCCTCCGAACGCAAGGTGAGCGCCAGCTTCACGGTTCTGGGGCATCGCAAGCTGTGAGGCCGCCCTCCGCGACTTGACGGGGCGAGGCTTTTTCTGTAGAGCCTCCCCGTTCAAGACGCGCCGCCCGCGAGGGCGGCCTCTTCAATTCAGCTCTTCACGTTCGCGCCCCAGGGGGGCGCCCCCCGCCGGACCGACCGCGACGGGCGGAAATTCTCGGAGGATCTCGCAATGTCCCGTCGCTGCGACTTGACCGGCCGCCGTCCCCAGGTGGGCCACAAGGTCAGCCATTCCAACATCAAGACCAAGCGCCGCTTCCTGCCCAATCTGGGCGTGGTCACGCTCTCCAGCGACACGCTGGGCCGCAGCTTCCGTCTGCGCATCACCCGCAACGCGATGCGCAGCGTGGACCACCGCGGCGGGCTCGACGCCTACCTCGCCAAGTCCCGCGACGAGGAGCTGTCGCCCGAAGCCCTGCGCATCAAGTACGAGATCGCCAAGGCCCAGGCCCTCGCGGCGGAAGCCGTCGCGGCCTGATCCGCGCCCTTCCGGCCTTCAGGATTCCAGACGCCGCTCCTCCGGGGGCGGCGTCTTGCGTTCCGCCTTCGCCCAAAAGACGCGCCCGGACGCGCGCCCTGCGGAAAACCGGCGAAAATGACGCAAAATTCACGCCTCTTCTCTTCCGCGCCTCTTGCGGCGAGCGCCGGACGCGGTCCATATCCATCAGCCGGAGGAGGCGCGAGCCTCCTTCCGGAGGCGTTCGCCCCGAGCGTGGACAGCCGCGCCGGACGAAGCGTCCGAGACGAGCAGACATGAAAATGGAGCCATCGGAGCACCCATGATCAGACAGTTTCTTATGGCGGGCTCGGTCCTCGCCCTCCTGAGCGGCCCGGGCTTCGCTCAGGACGCGGCCGCCCCGGCTGCGGCGCAGGCGGAGGCTCAGGCCGCCGTCGACGAGGCGCTGAAGACCTTCAACGGCGACAGCGTCGTCGCCACCGCCGACGGTCATGAGATCAGGCTCGGAGATCTGGCTCTGGCCTTCTCCGGTCTGAATCCGCAGCTTTCCGCCCTGGCCCCCGACGAGGTCTACGCGGGCCTCAAGGACCAGATCGTCACCGAGACGCTGCTGGCCGCCGCCGCCGACAAGGCGAAGCTCGCCGACGAGCCCGAGACGAAGCGCCGCCTCGAAGCCGTGCGCCGCGCGACCCTCGCCGAGACCTTCATCGCCCGCGAGATCGACAACCGCCTGACCGACGAGGCCGTCAAGGCCGAGTACGACAAGGAGATCGGCGCCGCCCCGGTTCAGGAGGAGGTGCGCGCCAGCCACATCCTCGTCGAGACCGAGGAGGAGGCCAAGGCCGTCGTCGAGCGCCTCGCCAAGGAGGACTTCGCCGAAGTCGCCAAGGCCGAATCCACCGACAAGGGCTCGGGCGCCGAGGGCGGAGATCTGGGCTGGTTCACCGCCGAGGTCATGGTCCCGGAATTCTCCGAGGCCGCCTTCAAGATGAAGAAGGGCGAGACCTCCGCGCCGGTGAAGTCTCAGTTCGGCTGGCACGTCATCCGCCTCGAGGATCGCCGCGAAGTCGAGAAGCCGAGCCTCGAGCAGGTCGGCGGACTGATCCGTCAGCGCCTCGCCCAGCGCTTCGCGGGCGAGATCATCGAGGAGCTGCGCGGCGCCGCCAAGGTCGAGGATGCGGCGATGCAGCCGCCCGCGGCCATCCTGCGCGCGCCGGAGCTCTTCCAGAAGTAAGCCGCGCGCGGCCCCGCTTCGTGAATCCCGAAAGCCCCGGCGAAAGCCGGGGCTTTTCCTTGCGCGTGGCGCCTCATCCTTGCGCGGGGCGTTTCCGGGCGCGGAGCGCTTGCGGGCGCTTTGACGCAAGCCCGGTTTCCCCTCAGACTGCGCCGCGATTCGCGCGCCCGCCCGGCTCCGGTGAGCCGGCCCGATCCGCGGCCGCCGAGGCAGGAAAACACCCCATGGGCGACATCGCCAAGCTCAAAGCGAAACTCAAGAAGCGCAAGGCCAGGCTGCTCAAGCTCAAGGCCAGGCTCGCGGCGCTGAAGGCTCATGAGGCCGAGCAGGCCCTGAAGGCCGACGAGGCCCTGAAGGCCGACGAGGCCCTGCAGGCCGATGGGGCCGGAGAGAATCCGCCCCAGGCCGACGCCAAGGCCGAAGCCGCCCCCGCGAAGAAGAAGGCTCCGGCTCCCGTCTCGCCCTTCGCGCCGGAAGGCGGCTTCCCCGCCCTGCCCCCCGTTCCGGGGATCACTCTGGCGGGCGCGGCGGCGGGCGTGAAATACAAGGGCCGCCTCGACGTGATGCTCGCGAAGATCGCGCCGGGCGGCGCGGCGGCGGGCGTCTACACGCGCTCGGCGACGCGCTCGGCGCCGGTGCTCTGGTGCGAGGCGATCACCAGAAGCCTCAACGAGGGCGGCGCGCTCAAGGGGCCCATCGGGATTCTCGTGAACTCCGGCAACTCCAACGCCTTCACCGGCTCGGTGGGCGCGGCGGCGGTCGAGGCCACCGCCACGGCGGCGGCGGAGGCTCTGGGCGGCGCGGGCGCGGTCTTCGTCGCCTCGACGGGCGTGATCGGCCAGCACATCGACTACCAGAAGATCCTCGACGTCCTGCCGGATCTGGCGGCGCGTCAGGCCCCCGAGGCCTGGGAGGACGGCGCCCGCGCCATCATGACCACCGACACCTTCCCCAAGGCCGCCAGCGCTCGGGTGGAGATCGAGGGCGTTCCCGTGACTCTGGTGGGCTTCGCCAAGGGCTCGGGCATGATCGCGCCGGACATGGCCACCATGCTCGGCTTCGTCTTCACCGACGCCGACATCGGACAGGCGGCGCTGCAACAGGCGCTCTCGGCGGCCACGGAGGCGAGCTTCAACTCCATCACCGTCGACAGCGACACCTCCACCTCCGACACCATCGTTCTGGCCTCCTCGCGCAAGGCGAAGCACGAGCGGATCGAGAGCGCCAAAGACCCGCGCGCGGCGGCTTTCGTCGGGGCGCTGAACGCGATCCTGCTGGAGCTGGCGCAGCTCGTGGTCAAGGACGGCGAAGGCGCGACGAAATTCGTGGAGCTCCACGTCACGGGCGCGAAGAGCGCCAGAGCCGCCAAGAAGATCGGCCTGGCCATCGCCAATTCGCCCCTCGTCAAGACCGCCCTCGCGGGGCAGGATCCCAACTGGGGGCGCATCGTCATGGCGGTGGGCAAATCCGGCGAGGCCGCCGACCGCGACAGGCTCGCGATCTGGTTCGGAGATGATCTGGTGGCTGAAAACGGCCTCGTCTCCCCCGACTACAAGGAGGAGACCGGCGCGGCCTATTTCAAGCGCAGCGAGCTGGTCGTCCGGGTGGACGTCGGGGTGGGCAAGGGCGAGGCCCGCGTCTGGACCTGCGATCTGACCAAACGCTACATCGAGATCAACGCCGATTACCGGAGCTGATTCTTCGTCCGGCGTTCCCTCCGGTCTGGCTGAAGGCGCAAGGCTCTCCTATCTGAAAGGAGAGCCTTTCGTTTTCACAGGGATCAGGGAGCCTCCCATGCACATCGACCATCTCGTCATCGGCGCCGCCACCCTGGAGCAGGGTCGGGACTGGCTGGAGGAGCGCCTCGGCGTTCCGGCCTCTCCGGGCGGCCGTCACGAGCTCATGGGCACGCATAACCTGCTCTGGAGCCTCGGGCCCCAGACCTATCTGGAGCTTCTGGCCGTCGATCCGGCGGCGGCGGCGCCTTCGCGTCCGCGCTGGTTCGGCCTGGACGACCCGCATCTTCAGGCGCGTCTGAAGGTCTCGCCCCGACTGCTCGGCTGGGGCCTGGCCACCGAGGACGTCGCGCGCGACGCCGCCCTGTCGCCTCTGGGGCTCGGGCCGGTGGAGCCCATGTCGCGCGGAGACCGCCGCTGGCGGCTGACCATCCCGGAGGGCGTCCATACGGGGCATCGGGCGCTTCTGCCCTTCCTGATCCAGTGGGAGGGCCCTTCGCCCGCGCGATCTCTGCCCGCCTCCGGCCTGAGCCTCTCGCGTCTGGTGCTCGAAACGCCGGAGACCGCCGCCATCGAGGCCGAGCTGAAGGCTCTGGGCGCGCTGGGCCTCGTGGATCTGCGCGAGACCGCCCTGGGCGAGAGCAAGCTCATGGCGGAGCTCAACACGCCCGAAGGCGCCTACAGCCTCGTAAGCTGACGCGCCTGATCCTCCTGCGGAAGGCGTAAGCTTATCCGCAGGAGGCCCCTTGCGCCGCCGCCCGCCGCGCGGGAGAACGGAGGCGAAGCTCAGGGAGGCGCTCACATGCTCTATGAACTCGGCGGCCATGCGCCGCGTCTGCCGAAGGACGGCTCGGCCTGGGTCGCGCCGGGAGCGCGGCTCATCGGGAAAGTCGTTCTGGAGGAAGGCGCGAACGTCTGGTTCGGGGCCGTGCTGCGCGGCGACAACGAAGAAATCCGCGTGGGGAGCGGCTCCAACATCCAGGAGAATTCGATCCTCCACACCGATCCCGGCTTTCCGCTGACCATCGGCGCCGATTGCACCGTGGGTCATGGCGCCATCCTGCACGGCTGCGCGCTGGAGGAAGGCGTGCTGATCGGCATGGCCGCCACGGTGCTCAACGGCGCGCGGATCGGGGCGGAGAGCCTCGTGGGCGCGGGGGCGCTCGTCACCGAGGGCAAGAGCTTTCCGCCGGGCTCGCTGATCGTGGGGTCTCCGGCGAAGGTGGTCCGGGCGCTCTCGCCCGAGGAGCGCAGGAAGCTGCGGGATTCGGCGGCGCGCTACGTCGCCAACGCCGCCCGCTTCCGCGACGGCCTCAAGCCGGTCGGCGATCCGGAGCTTCCGGCGTGAGGCTCGATCTCCTGCTCCTGCCGGGCTACGGCAACAGCAGTCCCGGCCATTGGCAAAGCCATTGGGCGGGGCTTTACGAAAACTCCAGCCGGGTGCTCCAGGAGGATTGGGAGACGCCCGAGCTCGAAGCCTGGCTGGAGCGTCTGGAAGGGGCTCTGGCCAACGGGCGTCATCCGGCGCTTCTGGTCGCCCATAGCCGGGGCTGCGCTCTGGCGGCGCATTGGGCGGCGCGGCGGCGGGCTTCGGGCGAGGGCTTCGGCCGGGTGCGGGGCCTGCTGCTGGTGGCGCCGCCCGATCTCGACGCCCCCGACTTCCCCGGCGCGATCAAGGGGGATTTCTCGCCCTTGCCGCGCGTGGCTCTGGGTCTGCGGACGATCCTCGTGGCGAGCCGCAACGATCCTTATTGCGGCTTCGCGCGGGCCGAGGAGATGGCGCGGCTCTGGGCGGCCGAATTCGTGGACGTCGGCGAAAGGGGCCATGTCAACGCCCTGAGCGGGCTGGGCGAATGGCTGGAGGGCCGCGCGCTGCTGGAGAAGCTGATGGTGCGGGCGCAGGCGCCTGCGCAAGAGGAGGGCGCGACGTGACGATCACCCGGCAAGACGAACTCGACGGGCTGAAGGAGATCGGCCGGATCGTCGCTCAGGTCCTGCAGGCCATGGCCCGGGCGATGGAGCCCGGCATGACCACCCGCGAACTGGACGACGTCGGCCGCGCCCTGCTGGAGCGCGAAGGGGCGCTCTCGGCGCCGCAATCGACCTACGGCTTTCCGGGCGCGACCTGCATCAGCGTGAACGAAGAGATCGCCCATGGAATCCCCGGAGACCGGCGGCTCCAGGCGGGGGATCTGGTCAACATCGACGTCTCGGCCTCGAAGAACGGCTATTTCGCCGACACCGGCGCGAGCTGGCCCGTGCTCGCCCTGCCGCCCGCTCTGGAGCGCCTGCGCCGCGACGGAAAACGCGCCATGGAGATCGGAATCGCGCAGGTCGGGAGCGGCAAGCCGCTGGCGGGAATCGGCAGGGCCGTCGGGCGCTTCGCCGAGGAACGCGGCTACACGCTGATCCGCAATCTCGCCAGCCATGGCGTCGGGCGGGCGCTGCATGAGGAGCCGGGCGAGATCCCCACATGGCCCACGCGCGGAGACAGGCGCCGGATTCAGAAGGGCCTCGTCCTGACCGTGGAGCCCTTTCTGTCGCTGGGCGGGCTCTGGGCGAGCGAGGACGCCGACGGATGGACGCTCCGGAGCGAGCCCCGCGCGCCCGTCGTGCAATACGAGCACACCGTCGTCGCGACGGAGCGCGGCCCGATCATCGTGACTTCGCCCTTCCAGGCCTGAAGGCCGCGCTCTGGCGCCGCGCCGCGAAATCCTTTATCAAGGGCGCTTCACGCAAGCAGAGCAAGATTCATGGACGCCCCGCCGGACCTCAAGGCGATTCCCGAACTGGTGACCTTCGGCTGCCGCCTCAACAGCGTCGAATCCGAGACGATCCGCGCTCAGGCCGAGGCCGCGGGCGTGACGGACGCCATCATCGTCAACACCTGCGCCGTCACGGCCGAGGCCGTGCGTCAGGGCAAGCAGGCGATCCGCAAGCTGCGCCGCGAGAATCCCGGCAAGCGCATCGTCGTGACCGGCTGCGCCGCCCAGATCGACCCTCAGGGCTTCGCCGAGATGGAGGCCGTGGACCTCGTTCTCGGCAACAAGGAGAAGACCGATCCCGCGCAATGGCGCCGCATCGCCGGAGACAACACGCCTCCGGGAGGCCTCGGCGGGCCGGATTTCGGCGTCGTCGCCAGCGAGAAGGTGCGCGTCGACGACATCATGTCGGTGCGCGAGACCGCGAATCACCTCATCGACGGCTTCCGCGACCGCGCCCGCGCCCGCGCCTTCGTGCAGGTGCAGAACGGCTGCGACCATCGGTGCACCTTCTGCATCATCCCCTATGGCCGCGGCGATTCCCGCTCGGCGCCGATGGGCCATGTGGTCGCGCAGATCGAGCGCCTGACCGGCGCGGGCTATCGCGAAATCGTGCTGACGGGGGTGGACCTCACCTCCTACGGCGCCGACCTGCCCGGCAAGCCGCGCCTCGGCGATCTCGTGCAGAAGATCCTGGGCCGCCCCGGCGCTCCGGAGCGCCTGCGCCTCTCCTCCATCGATTCCATCGAGGCCGATCCGGCGCTCATGGAGGCCATCACCGGCGACCGCCGCGTGATGCCGCATCTGCATCTCTCCCTGCAGGCGGGGGCGGACCTGATCCTCAAGCGCATGAAGCGGCGGCATCTGCGCGCCGACGCCGTACGCTTCTGCGAGGAGGTGCGCGCGAAGCGGCCCGACATGGTCTTCGGGGCGGATCTCATCGCGGGCTTCCCCACCGAAACCGAGGAGATGTTTCAGGACAGCCTGCGCCTCGTCGAGGAATGCGGCCTGACCTTCCTGCATGTCTTCCCCTTCTCCCCGCGCGCAGGGACTCCCGCCGCGCGGATGCCGCAGGTGGCCAGGGCCGTCGGCAAGGAGCGGGCGGCGCGTCTGCGGGCCTTGGGCGAGGCGCGGGAGGCGGCTTATCTCGCCTCCCAGATCGGCGTGGCGCAATCGGCGCTGATGGAGACCGAAAGCCTCGGGCGCTCCGAAGGCTACGCCCTGATCCGCTTCACGGAGCCCCGCCGCGCCGGAGAGGTGGTCCGCGTCACGCCTCACGCCATGGCCGACGGGGCCTTGCTGGCGGCCTGAATCCTTGATCCTTTGGTCGCGGCGGACAAATCGTCTCAGAGGCTTTATGTTGAGCCTTCTGGAATCCCGAGGAGGCGGAAGATGATGGCGGAGACCTCACCAGACGCGGAGACCTCGCGCAAGGGCGAAGGGCTCGCCTTTCTGATCGTGGACGACCACCCGCTCTTTTGCGAGGCCCTGAGTCTGGCTCTGGCCTCCGAGGTGGGCGCGGGCTCGACGCGCATGGCGAATTCTCTGGGCGAGGCTCTGGCGCTGCTGGATTCGGGATTCCGGCCCGACGCCGCCTTGCTGGACCTCAACCTCCCCGACGTCCAGGGCTTCGACGGACTTCTGCGGCTCAAGGCGCGTCATCCGAATCTTCCGGTGGCGGTGGTGTCGGCTCTGGATGATTCGCGGATCGTCTCGGGCGCCATCGAGGCGGGCGCGGCGGGCTTCATGCCCAAGAACGCCCCGCGCGATCAGATCATCTCCGGGCTGCGCAAGATCCTCGACGGCGGCGTGGCTCTGCCTCCGGGCTACGAAGGGCTCGCGGCCTCGGCGGGGAACGCCCGCGCCGAGCCCGGCAGCCTCGAAAAGCTGCGCGAACTCACGCCGCAGCAACTCCGGATTCTGGATCTCGTCTGCGCGGGCAAGCTGAACAAGCAGATCGCCTTCGACCTCTCCATCGCGGAGACGACCGTGAAGGCCCATATCACCGCGATCCTGCGCAAGCTCGGGGTGCATAGCCGGACTCAGGCCGCGCTCACCGCCCGCGAGGCGCTCTACAGCGAGATCCTGCGTCGCTAAGCGCTGTCCAGCGAAGCCTTTCCGGCTTCGCGTTGTGAAAACGCGACCAGATGAAAACCGAGAGCAGCGCTCGGCGAAGCCGTCGAACGATCCGCCCCCCGCCTGACAAGATCAGGCGGGGTTTTTCCGGAGTCTCAGGCCGCCGCCGCTTCGGGCGCGCGCCCGAGATGGGCGCAAAGCGCCTCGGTGGGGGCGGCGCGGTTCAGCGTGTAGATGTGGAAGGCCCGGAAGCCCGCCGCCTTCAGGCGGTCGACCTGCTCGGCCGCCAGCCGGTCGCCGAGTTCGCGCCGCGCGGGTTTGTCCTCCGGCGAGACTCTGGCGAAGGCCTCGTGCAGCCAGGCCGGAATCCGGGCGCCGCAGCGGGCCGCGAATTTGCAGAGCTGCTCGAAATCCACGATGGGCATGATCCCCGGCGTCACCCGAGCCGCAATCCCTTCGGCGACGCAGCGGTCGCGGAAACGGGCGATGGCCGCGTCGTCGAAGGCGAATTGGGTCAGCACGCGTTGCGCCCCCGCCGCCTTGCGCTTGAGATGCGCCCAGTCCGCCGCCTCGCCGAGGCTTTCCGGATGAGGCTCGGCGTAGCCCGCGACGTCATAGGCGAAGCCCTCGGCGGTGAGCGCCTCGGCCAGCTCCGCCGCCGAGGCGAAGCCTTCGGGATGGGGCGCGAAATGGGCCTCGCCCTTGACCGGATCGCCCCGCAGAGCCACCACGTGATCCACGCCCAGCTCCCGATAGCGCGCCGCCACGGCCATGGTCTGCGCCCGCGAGGCCCCCGAAACGGTGAGATGGCCCGCCACCGGAGGCGGCGCCGCGGCCCGCAGCTTCTCGATGACCGAGAGCGTGCGCTCGCGGGTGCCGCCGCCCGCGCCATAGGTCACGGAGACGAAGCTCGGGCGATAGCCCGCCAGACGACGGGCCAGAGCCTCGAAGGTCTCGGCCGCCTCCGTCGTGACGGGCGGGAAATATTCGAAGGAGATTTCGAGGGCTTCAGGCGCGGACATGACGATTCCTTGAGAACGGCGGGCGGGCGGCGAGCCCTCCCGACCATATAAACTTATCTTTATGTGTCAAGCCGGGCCCGGCGGCGGGCTCATGCGGATTCCGCAGATGCTTCTGCGGATTCCGCATCACGCCTCCAGCTTCTCCGCGACCAGCTCCGCCAGGGCGAGGGCGGAGGTCAGGCCTGGGGATTCGATCCCGAAGAGGTCGATCCAGCCGGGCAGGCCATGAGCCTCCGGGCCGTCGATGCGGAAATCCTCGCCCTGGGCCGAGAGCTTGGGCCGCGCGCCCGAGGAATCCGGATGCAGGGCGCCTTCGGGCAGGCCCGGCCACCAGCGCCGCACGGCGGCTTCGAAGACCGGCCCGAGCGCCGGATCCACGCGATAGTCCAGCGCTTCGGGATCTTGCAGCGCGGGCCCGACGTCCGGGCCGAATTTCGCGCGCCCCCCGAGATCGAGCGTCAGATGCACGCCCAGGCCTCCGACGGGCGGCACGGGATAGATCAGCCGGCTGAAGGGCGAGCGTCCGCCCAGAGCGAAATAACGCCCCATCCGCACCACCAGAGGCGGAACTTCTCCGCCCCGCCCCTCGATCCGCCGCGCCAGAGCCTGAGCCCCCAAGCCCGCCGCATTCACGACCTCCCGCGCGACGAGCCGCGTTTCGCCGCAATCGAGATCGAAGCGCCCGTCCGCGCGGACCGACCCGCCCCGCACCTCGCTCCGCAGGGCGAGGCTCGCGCCATGGGCCTCCGCCTCGGCGAGGAGAGACTCCATGAAGCCATGGGAATCGAGAATCCCCGTCTCCGGCGAGAACAGCGCCGCCCGCGCCTTCAGCCCCGGCGCGAGGGCCTGAGCCTGAGCCCCCGTCAGAGGCTCCAGAGCCACGCCGTTGGCGGCCGCCCGCCCGGCCAGAGCCTCCAGCGCGGCTTCTTCCTCGGGCTCGGCGGCGAGGATGAGCTTGCCGCATGTGCGATGGGCCACGCCCCGCGCCTCGGCCCAGGCGTAGAGCCTCCGCCTTCCCTCGACGCAGAGCCGCGTCTTGAGGCTGTCGGGCGGATTGTAGATTCCGGCGTGGATCACCTCGGAATTGCGCGAACTGGTTTCGGCGCCCCAGCGCGCGCCGCGCTCGAGAATCCAGACTTCGCGCCCGCGCCGGGCCAGCTCGGCCGCGACGGCCAGCCCCACGACTCCGGCGCCGATCACAAGCGTGTCGACTTCATGGCTCTCCATCCGCGCGCCCCCCTCGCAAAACGCCCCCCGAGGCGCTTATATCTCACGGCGAAGCCAAGGAGAAAAAACGGCATGAGCCTCGCGGACTGGACGGACGGCCTCCTGCGCAGCGTCGAGAACACTCAGCGGCGGATCGGCGAAAGCTTCGAGCCGAGCATCCGTCTGGGCGTCACGGGGCTGAGCCGCGCGGGCAAGACGGTGTTCATCACGGCTCTGGTGGCGAATCTGCTCCAGCGCGGACGCATGACCCTGCTCGACGCCGCCGCCGAAGGCCGCATCGAAGCCGCCATGCTGCGGCCTCAGCCCAACCCCGAGGCTCCGCGCTTCGATTACGAAGCCCATCGCGCCGCGCTCTACGCGCCCGAACCCCACTGGCCCGACTCCACCCGCCAGATCAGCCAGCTGCGGGTCTCCATCCGCTACAAGCCGACGGGGCTTCTGGCGGGCCTGACCCAGGCTCTGGCGGGGCCCTCGACGCTGCATCTCGACATCGTGGACTATCCCGGCGAATGGCTGCTGGATCTGCCCTTGCTGAACCAGAGCTACGCCCAATGGGCCCGCGCCAGCCTGATCGCCGCCCGACGCCCCGAACGGGCCGTCGCCGCCGCGCCCTGGCTCGCCTTCCTGGAGACCCTCGACCCCGCCGGGCCTCCTGACGAATCCCTCGCCAAGGAGGCCGCCGAGCGTTTCGCCGCCTATCTGCAGGCGAGTCGGAAACTGGGGCTTTCGGCGGTGGGTCCGGGACGCTTCCTCATGCCGGGCGATTTCGCAGGCTCTCCGGCGGTGACCTTCGCGCCTCTGCCGACGCCGGAGGAAGGTGGACGCCCCGCCCCCGAGAGCTTCGGACGGCTGATGGAGACCCGCTTCGACGCCTACAAGCGCCATGTGGTGAAGCCCTTCTTCCGCGATCACTTCGCCAAGCTGGATCGTCAGGTGGTGCTGGTGGACGCCCTCGCCGCCATCGACGCCGGGCCCGCCGCCGTGGCCGATCTTCAGGAGGCCATGGCCGAGATCCTCGCCTGTTTCCGTCCCGGCCCGAACAGCTGGCTGCTGGGCATGCTCGGGGCGAAGCGGGTCGAGAGGATCCTCTTCGCCGCCACCAAGGCCGATCACGTGCATCACACGCAGCATCCGCGCCTGACGGCCATCCTCAAGGCGCTGCTCGCGGAGAGTCTGGAGCGCGCGGCCTATCGCGGCGCCGAGGTGGAGTCGCTGGCTCTGGCTTCGCTGCGGGCCACCGTCGAGCAGGACGTCCGGCGCGAAGGCCGGATCCTCCATTGCGTGCGGGGCCGCCTGCTGGAGACCGGCGAGGAAGCCGCCCTCTATCCCGGCGAATTGCCCGACAACCCCGCCGAGATCGTCGAGGCGGCGCGTCGGGCGGCGCGCGATCCTCAGGCGGCGCCGGGCGCGGGCTGGCTCGGGACGGAATATCGCTTCATGCGCTTCGCGCCGCCCCGCCTCGAATGGCGCGAGGGCGAAGGTCCGCCGCATCTGCGGCTCGACAAGGCGCTGCAATTCCTCATCGGCGACAAGCTCGCCTGACCTCTTCACCCCTCGGCCGCAGGGAGCCTTCCTTCATGACCGCAGATTTCGACATCGGCGCGCCGGGCGTGGATCCCCGCGCCTTCCGCGACGCCTTCGGACGCTTCGCCACCGGAGTGGCCGTCGCCGCCTGCCGCGACGCCGAAGGGCGCATCCTCGCGGTGACGATCAACTCGCTGACTTCGGTGTCTCTGGACCCGCCCCTGGCGCTGTTCTGTCTGGAGAAGACCGCCCGCACCGCCGAGGCCTTCCTTGCGGCGGACCGCTTCGCCTTCAGCGTGCTTGCGGCGGATCAGCGCGAGGCCTCGCAGCGTTACGCCCGCGCGCCCGAGGCCCAGGAGGGCGATTTCGAGCTCTGGGAGGGCGCGCCCGTGCTGCCCGGCGCTCTGGCGAAGATGGTCTGCGCGCCTTACGACGTGGTCGGCGGCGGAGATCATCTGATCCTTCTGGGCCGGGTGCTGCATGTGGCGCAGGCCCCGGGCGATCCGCTGCTGTATTTCGGCGGCTATGCGGGGCTGACGAAAGGCTGATCAGCCTCTGAGATCATCCGGCAGGGCCTCCAGAGCCGCCTTCACCCGCGCCAGCGACTCGCCAGCCAGGGGAAGAACCGGACGCGGCGGCGCGGCGGAGGCGATCCCCAAAAGCTCCGCCATGGCGAAGACCACCCGCAGACTCCCCGCTTCGCGGAAGAGCGCCCAGATCTCCGCAAGCTCGGCGTCGAGACGGCGGGCCTCGGCGAGATCTCCGCGCCGGACCGCCGCGACGATCCTTCCGCAAGCGAGAGGCAGCGTCCCGCCGAGAACGCTGTGCCAGATGTCCGCGCCGGAGATCAGGGCCTCGGTGGTGGCCCAGTCGCCGCTGTAGCCGAGCGAGAAGCCCGCCTTCAGCCGGGGACGCAGCTCCGCGAGCTGTCCGGCGGCGAGCGCGGCGGGGCTCTTCGCCGCGACGATTCCCGGCTCCTGCGCCAGCCGCGCCAGAAGCTCCGGCGTGAAGGCGAAATGAGTCGCGGCGGGATTGTCGTAGACGCAGAGCGGCAAGCCGCCTTCCCGCGCGACCGTGACGTAATGTTCGCAGACCTCCGCCTCGGTCAGGGACGTGTAGCTCGCCATGGCCAGAAGCCCGAAATCGGCCCCGACGGCTTTGGCGTCCTGAGCCAGCTTCACCGCCTCGTCGGTGCGGAGCGCCCCGATCCCGACCAGCAAGGGCGCGCCGCCCGTTCCCTCTTCGAGGGCGGCCTCCATGGCGCGGCGGCGCTCTGCGCGGCTGAGATAAAGATAAGTCCCGGTGCTGCCGAGCAGCCCCACCGCATCGACCTTCGCCGCCCGCAGACGCCCCACCAGACGCCGCAGCGCAGGCGCGTCCACCCGCCCGGAGGCGTCGCAGGGCGTGACCGGGTAAGCGGCGAGTCCGCGCGGGAAATCCATGGCTTCAGACCTTGAATTCAGACCTTGAAACTGATTCCGGTGGAGCCGAAGCCCCCCTCTCCGCGCGCGGTCGCGTCGAGATCGGCGACCTCCTCGAAGCGCGCCTGAGGCGCCGGAGCGAGAATCAGTTGCGCGATGCGGTCGCCGCGCCGGAGGGTCACCGGGCTATTGTCGAGATTGATCAGCAGCACGAAGAGTTCGCCGCGATAATCCGAATCCAGAGTTCCGGGGGCGTTCAGCACCGTCACGCCCTGTTTCAGCGCCAGACCCGAACGCGGCCTGATCTGCATCTCCCAGCCCGGAGGGACTGCGAAGGCGAATCCCGTCGGCACGAGGCTGCGCGCCCCCGTGACCAGCGTCAGGGCCGCCCCCTCGGGCAGAGCCGCGCAGACGTCGGCGCCCGCCGCTCCGGCGCTGGCGTAGAAAGGCGCAGGCAAGCCTGCGCCATGCGGCAGGCGCTTCACCCGGACCAGAGGCCCCTCGAAAGGCGCGGTCATGCGAAGCCGTCCTTCTCCAGAGCGGCGGCGGCCTCGGCCCGCGCGGCGCCGATCAGCGCCGAGGTCATGCGCTCGGCGAGGCGGTCGCCCACCTCGCGCTTGGAGAGGCGCGGCCAGGGCTCTTCATCCTCGGCGGTGACCAGCACCACGGCGTTTTCATCGCCGCCCATGATTCCCGTCGCCGGAGAGACGTCGTTGGCGACGATCCAGTCGCAGCCCTTGCGGGCGCGCTTGGCGCGGGCGTAGTTCACGACGTCGGTGGTTTCGGCGGCGAAGCCCACGACCAGTTTCGGCCGCAGCGGCGGCCCCAGAGCCGAAACCCGCGCGAGGATGTCGGGATTCTCGACGAGCCGCAGCATCTGGGCGCCGCCCTGCCCGTCCTTCTTCATCTTGTTCTCGCCGGGGCGCTCCATGCGCCAGTCGGCGACGGCGGCGGCGGCCACCATGGCCTCGGCCGGGAGGGCGTCCATCACCGCGCGGAGCATCTCCTCCGCCGTGGTGACGCGCTCGACGTGGCAGCCTTCGGGCGAGTCGAATTCGGCGGGCCCGGTGACGAAGATCACCTCGGCGCCGCGCCGGGCCAGAGCCTCGGCCACCGCCACGCCCTGCTTGCCGGAGGAATGATTCGAGATGTAGCGCACGGGGTCGATGGACTCGCGGGTCGGGCCGGAGGTGACCACGATCCGCATGCCCTTGAGCCTCTGGGCCCGCGAGCGGCGCAGGAAATGCCCCACCACCGCCTTGGCGATCTCCTCGGGCTCGGAGAGCCGCCCGTAGCCATATTCGCCGCAGGCCATGTCTCCGGCGTTGGGGCCCACCACCTTGACGTTGTCGCGGCGGAGGATCTCCAGATTGCGCCGCGTTGCGGGATGCTCCCACATGCGGACGTTCATCGCGGGGGCGATCATCACGGGCTTGTCGGTGGCGAGGACCAGCGTCGAAGCGAGGTCGTCCGCGCGGCCCTGAGCCATCTTGGCCATGAAATCGGCGGTGGCCGGGACCACCAGCACCAGGTCGGACCAGCGCGACAGCTGGATATGGCCCATTTCGGCCTCGGCGGTGAGGTCGAACAGCTCCTGATGGACCTTGCTCCCCGAGAGCGCTCCCAGAGACAGAGGCGTGACGAATTCTCCGCCCGCTTTGGTCAGCACGCAACGGATCTCGGCGCCCCGCTCGCGGAGCAGCCGCAGGGTCTCGATCGCCTTGAAGGCGGCCACGCCGCCCCCGACGATCAGGAGAATGCGCTTTCCATAGATCATCCGGCCCTCTAGCTCCCGCCCAGTGTTTCCGGGGTCCCCGCTCCGGCGCGATTCGCGGGCAGAATAAAGCCTTTCCCCGTCGAACGGGAAAGGCTTTCGGCGAATAGGCGAGGGAAAACAGGCCGGACCGCCCGGATCTTGACCTGACGGGCGAATCCGCAGACGGCGGATCGCCTCAAGACGGCGCGCATCCCGGAATGAGACATCCGGTTTCCCGCAGGGCCCCGCCCCTCATGCGGAACTTCCGGATTGCGTCCGGAAGGCGATCTCGCCGCGCATGAGCGCCACCCCGGGCCCGCCGACCTTCACGCCGGAAATCGCCTCGCGCGGGCCTAGGACCTCGACTTCGGCGCGGCCCGGACGCCCCATCCAGTGGCCTTGCTCGGCGACGAAGCGCGGCGAGTCCAGATATCCGTTGCGCCAGAGCCAGCAGGCCATGGCCCCCGTGGCCGATCCGGTGAAGGGATCTTCAGGCGGATTGGGCGGCGCGAGCGGCAGACGCGCGAAGGTGCGGCCTTCGGGCGTCTCGCCCCCCAGAACGAAGAGGAAGGCGTCGCCGTAGGTCAGGCCCGGATGGGCGGCGTGCAGCCGCGCAGCCGCCTCGGGATCAAGCTTCGCGCGGCGCAGGGCCTCGCGGCTCCTCAGCGGGGCGAGAAGCTGCATGTTGCCCGTGCCCACCGCCTGAGGCGGCGCGAAGAAATCCTCCGCCGCAAGCCCGTAGATCGCGGCGACCTCGCCCGGATCGAAGCTTTCGCCGAATTTCGGGGCGAATTGCGTCATGGTCACGACCGGGGGACGTCCTCCCTCTCCGGCGCGGGTCTCGACGGGCATGACCCCCGCCCCGACCTCCAGCCTGAAGGAGTCGCCGGGCCTGACCATCCCCGCCTCGATCAGCGCGATTCCCGTCGCCACGGTGGGATGTCCGGCCATGGGGATCGGCCCCGAGGCGAGGTAGTAGCGCACGGCGAAATCGGCATCCGACGCCGGTTTCTGCAGGAAGGCGCATTCCGAAAGCCGCGACTCCCGCGTGATCTTCAGCCGCGTCTCCTCGTCGAGATCGTCGGCCTCGAAGAAGACCATGCAGGGATTGCCGCCGAAGGGATCCTCGGCGAAGGCGTTCACATAGATATAGCGATGGGCGGCCATGAAGGGGCTCCAGAGAGGGCGGGTCAGCTTCCCGAGGCGCGCGGCAGGCCTTCGGAGAGCGCGTCCTCCTCGCGCCAGCGCCCGGTGCGCTTGAGTTCGTCGGCGACTTCGCGGGGCATGTAGTTCTCGTCATGCTTGGCCAGCACGCTCGCCGCCTTGAAGACGCCGTCGCGCAGATAGCCTTCGGCCACCGCGCCCTGGCCCTCGCCGAAGAGATCCGGGAGGATCCCCTCGTAGACCACCGGAATGGCGCCGTTTCCATCCTCGATGACGAAGCGCGCGCCTGAAGACCCCCTCTCCACCGACCCGACCTCCACCAGCCCGCCGAGCCGCACCCGGCGATCCGGCGTGATCTCGCCCGAGGCGGCCCGCGCGGTCAGTTCGCCCGGCCCGAAGAAGAAGACCAGCGAATCGCGCATCGCCAGAGACACGAGCACGGTCGAGAGCGTCAGGGCCACGCCGCCCAGAACGAGCAGGATGATCCTTTGTTTCTTGCGGCTGGCCATGGGCTGGCGTCTCCTCGCGCTTCAGGTCTCGCCCCCTGGCGCGACGGCCTCGGGCGATCGGGTCTCCGGAGCCTTCTCCGGAGGGAGCTCCGCGGTCTGGGAGGCCTGACGGCGCGCGCTCTCCGGATCGCGCCGCAGGCCGCCGAGGGCCGCGTTCAGTTCGGCGCCGAGGATCACGATGGCCGCCGAGATGTAGAAGAAGAACAGGGAGACGATCACGCCGCCCAGAGTTCCATAGGTCAGACTATAACTCGGAATATAGGCGAGATAGACCGAAAACAGGGCGCCTCCCGCCAGCCATGAGAGGATCGTGAAGATCACGCCCGGCCAGATGGGCGCCTCCGGATCGCCGCTCGGGAGGATGCGGTGGGCCGCGTAGATCGCGATCCCCAGCACCAGAGCCGCCAGCCCGTAGCGCATGAGCGTCAGATAGGGCAGCGCCGCCAGATCCCGCACGGCGGCCTTGATCGGCAGCCCCTGGAGCATCTTGAGCGGCGCGGTCAGCAGCTCCACGAGGCTGGGCCAGAAGGGCACCAGGATCGCCAGGAACACGAAGGCCAGAGAAGCCGCGAAGACCAGCCCGAAGCTCTGGAGCCGCCGGTAGATCCAGGAACGGTTCTCCGTCTGGGCGTAGGCGCGGTTGAGCGCCGCGCGCAGGGCCTCGATTCCATTGGAGGCCACCCAGAGCGCCCCGAACAGCGAGAGCGTCAGGGGCGCGCCGCCGACGCGGGCGTGGATGGTGTCGGCGGCCACCGGCTCCAGCACGTTGGCCACGTCCGAGGGCAGGGCGTCGAACATGAAGTCCAGGGCGGCGTCGACGTCCTCCATGCCGATGGCCAGCGCCGCCATCGCCGTCACGAAGATCAGGAAGGGAAACAGCGACAGGAACATGGAGAAGGCCATGTAGCCCGCCAGAGCGTCGCCGTCGTCCGCGGAGAATCTGTCGTAGGTCTCCACGATCACGCGCCAGATCCGGCGCAGGCCGCGCAAAGCGCCCATCGGTCTTCCTTCCCTGCGTCCCTCCGGCCCCGGCCGCCCCTGCGGCGGAGCCCCGGGCCTTCAAGCCGCCCCATGAAGGAAGCCGAAGGCCCGAACGCAAGGGTCTTCTGCGCTCCGCCGTCACTCGACGCGGAAGACGCCCTTCAGCACCGCAGGCGGATCATCCTGATTCTTCACGGTGAATTCATATTCGCCCTTGCGCATGGGATGGAAGCTGAAACGGACGGCTCCGGGTTCGTCGCATTCGAGGGCGTGGAAGCTGAGGCCCTGCATGTGGATCTCGATGTCGTCGACGCTCAGCACCCGCAGATGCGCGTTGGAGAGCAGCTTCGGCGATTCGAAGCGGAATCCCGCCGTATCGTCGGCGGCGTCCGTGCAGATGAAGTTCAGGCGGTAATAGCCGCCCATCTTCAGGTCGATCGCGGTGGTCTCGGAGACCGGTTCGCCCTCGGGCCCGGTGGAGACGCGGAGCTCCACATCCTGCGGCGGCCCCACGGCGATCACGCCCGCCGGCGCCGAGGCCGCCCAGCCATGGCCCTCCGCCGCCGGCGCCTCCTGAGCCGCCGCGCCTCCGAAGGCGAGGCCGCAGCCCAGAGCCAGCGTCGCGACGCGCATTCCCGGAATCTTCCTCATCTCCGAATCCTTTCCTGACGGGAGTCCCCCCTCCATCAAGACAGGGATCGGCGCGCGCCGTCGATCCGCCGAAAGTCGCGCCCCGACTCAAGTCGGAGGGGCGGGCCGCGCTTTCGCGCCGCCTCCGGGCCTGTTATGTCGGGCGCTTCGCCCTCACGGCGGAGCCGGAGGGAGACGGGCATGGCGCGGATGCTGGAGGCGATGCGGGAGACGGAAGGCGCGATTCTCTGGATGGCGGGCGGCGCGGCGGCTCTGGTCCTGCTTCTGGCGATTCTGGCCTTCGCGGCCTTGCGGGCCGCGCGGCGGGCGGCGCGCGCGACCGAGCCCCTCACGGCGGAGATCGGGCGGCTCGGCGAGGCGCTCGGGCGCCTGAACGCCGCTCAGGAGCGCATGACCGGCGGCCTCGGCCAGATCGGCCAGGCCCAGAGCCAGACCCAGGCCGCCACTCTGGAGACCCTGGAGCGCCGTCTCGACGAGGTTTCGACCCGGCTCGGCGATTCGCTGTCGGGCTCGGCCCAGCGGACGGCCCAGGCCCTCGGCGACCTGCGCCAGCGTCTGGAGGTCATCGACCGCGCGCAAGGCAAGATCGAGCGGCTGTCCGGCGACATCCTCGGGCTTCAGAACATCCTCTCGAACAAGCAGGCGCGCGGCGCCATGGGCGAGATCCAGCTTCAGGAGATCGTGGCCCAGGCCCTGCCCGCCGGGAGCTACCGCTTTCAGGCCCAGCTCTCCAACGGGCGGCGCGTGGATTGCCTGCTGGAGACTCCGCCCCCGACGGGGCTTCTGCCGGTGGATTCGAAATTCCCGCTCGAAGCCTGGCGCCGCCTCGCGGAGGCGGAGTCTCCGGCGGCGAAGACCGAGGCCGCCAAGGCCTTCCGCGCCGACGTCGGGCGGCATCTGCGCGACGTGGCCGACCGCTACGTCGCGGCCGAGGAGACCGCCGATTCGGCCCTGATGTTCCTGCCCTCCGAAGCCATCTACGCCGAGATCCACGCCAATTTCCCCGATCTGGTCCGGCTGAGCTTCGAGAAGAAGGTCTGGATCGTCTCGCCCTCGACCTTCATGGCGACTCTCCACACCCTGCGGGCCGTGCTGCGCGACGCGCGGCTTCAGGAGCGTTCGGCGGCGCTGCGCCGTCAGATCGGGACGCTCCAGCTGGACGCCGAGAGGCTCGGGGTGCGGATCAAGGCTCTGGAGACCCATTTCGGCCAGGCGGAAGGCGATCTGCGCGAGGTGGGAATCTCGGCGACGAAGATCCTCCGCGCCGCCCGTCGGCTGGAGGAGGCCGAGTTCGACGCGGAGCCTCCTGCGGGCGCGGCGCCTCGGGAGCGCGCCGCCGATCTCCCTGAAATCGCCGGAATCCGGGAATAGTCTGCTCGGGGATCGGGCGGAGGTCCGGAAAAAAATCCGCTCGTCCTTCGCCGCGGAGACTTGAACGGAGGGCCGTCCCTCCTTCATCTGCGCATCCTGAAGCCGGACGATTCTCCCGCCGGATCTCTTCTGGCCGCGTTCCGTCGCCCGGCCTTGGCCGGAGGTTGACCCTTTTGGTCTCCTCTCCTTTCGCGTCGCCGACCGGAGGACGGTTTTTTGCGATTCTCCCGTGAAGGCTTTGCATTTCCTCCAGGGTTCGTGTCATAGAACTGTCACACAAGCGTCACATATCTTCCGATCTCCGGACGCCGTCGTCTCTTGCGGCGCGCGTCCCGCCGTTGGTTTGCGGAGAGCGCCCCCCATGACCACCCCCGCCGATTCCGACTCCTTCCTGAACGCCCTCCCTTGCGGCGGGCCTCCCGCGACCGCCCGGGCCGACGCCCGGCTCGTGCTTCTGACGCGCGCCTACGACTTCGCCGCCCGCGCCCATGTCTATCAGAAGCGCAAGGGCGCTCATCAGGGCCTGGATTATCCCTATCTGAACCATCTCTGCGAGGTGGCGGCTCTGGTGGCGGAGGTCTGCGCGGATCCCGACGTGATCGTGGCGGCGATCCTGCATGATTGCGTCGAGGACCGGCATGCGGCGCTCGCGGACGTGCGCGAGGCCTTCGGCGAGCGGACCGCCCTGCTCGTGGACGCCATGACCGACCGGCCCGAATGGGAGCTTCTGACCACCGCCGAGCGCAAGCGCCTTCAGGCGGAGTCTCTGGCTTCGAAGCCTCCGGAGGCGAAGATCATCAAGATGGCCGACCAGGTGAGCAACCTGCGGGCGCGGACGCGGGCTCTGGATCGCTGGACGCCCTTGCGCCTGCGGGCCTATCTGACCTCCTGCCAGGTGGTGGCGCGGGCCTGCGAGGGGGCTTCGCCGCATCTGGACGGGCTTTTCCGGGCGGCGGCCACGGAGCTCGGCGCCGCTCTGGACGCGTTGCCTCCGCTGTCGGCGGCCGAGACCCAGGCTCTGGACAAGCTCGGCGACGGGCCGTGAGGCCGCGCGGATGAGGATTGCGCGAGGCGAAGACAGGCGTTAACGCTCGCTCCGGTTCAGGGGCGAGCGGAGGATTGCGCCATGACGAATCCGGACGTCTCCGTCGAGAAGTGGATGGAGATCCTGCAAGACCCCGGCACGACGACGCCGGAGGCCCTGAGGCTCTTCCGGAAGCTTTACGCCCTGCCCGACCGCCGTTCGACCGTCTGGGAGCTGGGCGCGGAGATGGGCTTTCCCTTCTTCGGCGACAAGCGCAGTCTTTCCACGCCGACGATCAACCTCGTCATCGCCTTCGGGAAGCGGGTGGACCGCCATTTCGGCTTGCGGGTCTACGGGCGGGATCTCGATCAGAGCTTCTGGCTGCTGCCCTTCGATTCCCTGCGCAAACCGGACGGGGAATGGCTCGTGGGCAAGCGCGGCTTCATCTGGATCCTGCGGCCTGAGTTGGCCGAAGCCATGGAGCGGCTCGGCCTCGCCGAAGAGCCTCGGGAGGAGAGCCATGACTGAATCCGGGCTGCAGATCTCGACGGAACAGTGGATGGAGATCCTTCAGCATCCCGGGACGACCAAACCCAACATGCTGGAGATCCTGAAGGCGATTTACGCCCGCCCTCATCATGCAGCCGGCCCCGTCGCCCTCGGGAGGGAGCTGGGCTATCCGCGCGCTTCAGCAGGGCAAGGGAAAGCCGGGGCCCATCGGACAGACCGCCCCTCGGCCACGGACCAGCGCCGCGCCGCCGGAATCATCGGAGTCGTCAACGGCTTCGGCAAGGCGCTTGGAAAGAACCACGGCATTGAGCTGCTCACGTCGAGCGGGAAGCGCATTTATTGGGCGCTTCCCTTCTATTCCGCTCCCCTCCCGCCGGAAGGCGAATGGCCGCAGGGCGAGGAGCCGCCCGACGAACACGGCGTCGATGAAAACGGCCATTTCATCTGGATCCTCTGGCCCGAACTGGCCGAGGCCATGGAGCGGCTCGGGCTGGCCGGAGCCTCAGGCTCCATCGCGCAGGAGCTGGACGAGACGCCCGATCCGGAGGCTCCCGAATTCATCGAAGGCGGGCGCCTCCGCCGATGGGTGAACGCCTATGAGCGCAGCGAGAAGGCCCGCGCCGCCTGCGTCGCCCATCACCAGCCGATCTGTCAGGCCTGCCGGTTCGATTTCGGCGCGACATATGGCGCTCATGGGGAAGGCTTCATCCATGTGCATCATCTGAAACCGCTCTCCGAGATCGGCGAAGCCTATGAGGTGGACCCCGTCGAGGACCTGGTCCCCCTCTGCCCGAATTGCCACGCCATGATCCATCGCGGGCCGGAGGCGCCGCTCTCTCTGGAGCGGCTCAGGGAGATCCTCGCCGCAGCCAGAGCCTCCCGCTGATGCGGCCTCTCCGCTTCCCCTCTTCGCAAGCCGCGCGCGCGCGCTTATAAGCCCTCGCCATGAGCAGCACCCCGAATCTCCTCGGCCATAACGCGCCGCCCCTCCCGCCCGAGATCGCGCGACGGCGGACCTTCGCCATCATCGCCCATCCGGACGCGGGAAAGACCACGCTCACGGAGAAGCTTCTCGTCTACGGCGGCGCCGTCCAGACCGCAGGCGCCGTCCGCGCCCGCGGCGAGCAGAGGCGCGCCCGCTCCGACTGGATGAAGCTCGAACAGGACCGCGGAATCTCGGTCTCGGCCTCGGCCATGACCTTCGAATGGGACGGAAAGCTCTTCAACCTGCTCGACACGCCGGGCCATGAAGACTTCTCCGAAGACACCTACCGCACCCTGACCGCCGTGGACGCCGCCGTCATGGTCATCGACGCGGCCAAGGGCGTCGAGCCGCAGACGCTCAAGCTGTTTGAAGTCTGCCGCATGCGCGACGTGCCCATCCTGACCTTCGTCAACAAGATGGACCGCGAAGCCCGGGACACCTTCGAGATCCTCGACGAGCTTCAGCAGAAGCTCGCGCTCGACACCGCGCCCGCCTCCTGGCCCATCGGCATGGGGCGCGAGTTCCTCGGCGCCTATGACCTGCTTCATGACCGGCTCGGGATCATGGATCGCGCCGACCGCCACGTGAAGGCCGAGACCGTCGAGATGAAGGGCCTCGAAGACCCCGACCTCGAAAGACACATCCCCGCCGACCGCCTCGCCGAACTGCGCGAGGGCGTCGAGATGGCCCGCGAGCTCCTGCCCGCCTTCAACGAACAGAGCTTCCTCGAAGGCCACCTGACGCCCGTGTGGTTCGGCTCGGCGATCAACAGCTTCGGCGTCGCCGATCTGCTGAAGGGCCTTTCGGAATATGCTCCGGCGCCGCGCCCTCGCCCGGCCATGACCCGCAAGGTCGAGCCGCAGGAGCCGAAGGTCTCGGGCTTCGTCTTCAAGGTCCAGGCCAACATGGACCCCAGGCACCGCGACCGCGTGGCCTTCGTGCGGCTCTGCTCGGGGCGCTTCGACCGGGGCATGAAGCTGCATCACGTGCGCAGCGGCAAGCCCATGGCGATCTCGAACCCGATGTTCTTCCTCGCCCGCGAACGCGAGGTCGTCGAGGAGGCCTGGGCGGGCGACATCATCGGCGTGCCCAACCACGGACAGCTCCGCATCGGCGATTCCCTCACCGAGGGCGAGGAGCTGCGCTTCACGGGCATCCCCGCCTTCGCGCCGGAGCTTCTCCAGAACGTCCGGGCGGGCGATCCGATGAAGGCCAAGCACCTCGACAAGGCCCTGCTGCAATTCGCCGAGGAAGGCGCGGCCAAGCTCTTCAAGCCGCTTCAGGGCGTGGGCTGGATTCTCGGCGTGGTGGGCGCGCTGCAATTCGACGTGCTCGCCAGCCGCATCGAGGCCGAATACGGCCTGCCCGTGCGCTTCGAGCCGACGCAATATCGCGAAGCCCGCTGGATCAAGGGCGCTAAGGCCGACGTCGAGGCCTTCGCGGAGGCCAATAAAAGCCAGATCGCCGAGGATCACGACGGCGATCCGGTCTTCCTGATCCGCATTCCCTGGGACGTCCAGCGCGTGGAGCGCGATTATCCGAAGATCACGCTGTCGCGGGTCAAGGAGACGGTGGGCTGAAGCTCCGGAACGACACGCCCCCGACCGCAAGGCCGGGGGTTTCTTCGGAATCTCCGGGATCCGCGCTGGCGGCCTCCACGATTCATCCCTGTTCCCTTGCGCCCGTCCCGCGCCCTAGATTCAGGGGCGAGGCTCTCCCGAGGCCTCGCCCTTCAAGCTCGCACCGCTCGGGACCGGAGCTTCGTGACGCCTCTCGCGCCCCCCGAACAGACGGACGCCCCCCTTCAGCGCGAAGGAGGGCGTCACGGAAGGCTTCGGACGTCGTCGCGGATCAGTGCGGGCGGGCCAGCGTCGCGGCCGAGGAGATGATCCCCCTGGCCTGATCCTCGGTGATGGTCAGGGTGCCCACGCGGCGGATCTCGATCAGCCGCTCGGGAGTCAGGGAGGCCAGATCGGCGAAGCGGCGGACGCCCTGCTCCTGAAGACGGCGGGCCGTGGCCGGGCCGACGCCCTCGACGAGGGTCAGATCATCCGCGCCGAGCGCCTCGGGCTGGACGACCGGCGCGGCCTCGGGCGCGGCGGGAGCGGCCGCCTCGGCCTCGACGGGAGCCGCAGGCGCCGCTTCCGGAGCGGGCGCAGGCGCGGCCTCATGTCCGGCGGAGAAGGTTTCGGTCAGCGAGGGCTCGACCTTCGGCGGAACGGGCGCAGCGGCGGGCTCGTGATCCTCGAAGAGATCCTTGGCGGCCTTGGGCGGCTCCTTCTCCACGAGCTTCTTCGGCCTGGGCTCGGCCTTGACGGGCGCGGCTTCGGCCTTGACCTCGACCGGCGCGGCCTCCGCGGGGGCGGCCTCGACCGGCGCAGCCTCGGGCGCGGCTTCGGCCTTGGGAGCCCTGGGCGCCTTCGCCCGGGGCGCCGGCCTGGCCTCTTCGGCTCTGGCGGCTTCGGGCTCCTCGACCTGGGGGGCCTTGGGGCCGCTGAAGGCCATGCCCGGCGCATAGGCGTTGCGGCTCAGCACGCCGAAGGCGCGCAGCTGCGGGCCCCAGATGTCCAGCCAGGGGGATTTCAGACCGAGAAGGGGCGCGAAGGGCGTCCAGCTCCAGAACGCGCGCAGGCTCTGCTGAGCCAGGCGCGACGGATCCGCAGAGGCGCCGCAGGCGTTGGGAGGCGTGATGGGAGGCATGGCGTCGTCTCGCTCTCTGATCAGGCGGTTCAGGCGTCGGGGAGGGCGCGGCTGTTTATGCTGCGCCGCAACATCGCTGTCATGTGGGCCCCGCAAGGCCAAAAGTCAACCGACGCGCAGTCCCGCGCGCCGCGACTCGCGCGCGCAGGCGCCGTTTCCGGAAGCCGGAGATTCCCCCGGCTCCGGAGACCCGCAGCGCCCCTTGCGCCGAGCGCCCGTCGCCGCGCCCCGATCTCCTGCCGGTCAGCTCCGCCGCGCGGCGGGCTCCTCCCCGGCGTAATGGGCGACCAGCCGCTTGAGCGCCCATTTCACCGCCAGCTTGCCCGAACGCGCGGGCATGCCCAGATCGCGCTCCATGATCTCCAGCCCCTCCAGCTGGCAGCAGACCCGGAAGGCCGCGTCCGAGAGATCCGGACCCATCGCCTTCAGCGCCGCCATCACCCGGCCGCGGGCCGCCTCGGCCGAGAGGCTCAGGCTCTCGCGCCCGCCGCCCGGGCCTGCGGAGGTTCCGGCCGTCAGGAATCCGCGCCAGTCCTGGGTCACCCGCGCGCCCATGTGGCCGCGCTCGTAATCGACGCGCAGACGCTCGGCGGCCTCGACCTCGGCCGACGTGAGGAAGGGCGCGCCGTCCGGACCCTTGCGCCGCGCCAGCCAGCCCACCGGAGATTCCCCGAGATTGACCTTCAGCTTCTCGACCTTCTCGCCCGGCCCCGCCGGAAAGAGCTTCTCGGCCTCGATGCGGCGGGCCTCGCGGAAGCTGGCTCCGGGCTCTGCGCCCCTGCGGCCCTCGGCCTTCAGCCGCGCCGCCGCCGAGGCCCCCGCCGCCGTGACGAGCCAGGCGCGGCCCTCGGCCAGCCGGAGCCCCGGCGCGATCCAGTCGCGGCGGGCCATCTCCGCGATCCCCGCCGCCGAGATCCGGACGGGCCGGAAGCCCCGACCGGAGCGCCCGCGCTCGAAGATCCCGCCGGAACCCTCTGAATTCTGGCAGATCCATGCCCCAGGACGCGCCAGAAAGGGCAAACGCCCGCGCGCTTCGGCTTCGGCGGCCCCCGAGCGCAACTTGCGCGGATCAAAACTCATCATGGAAATCTTTTCCTTCACCCGACCTGACGAAACGCCCCGCGACGCCCCGAATCCAGGCGCGAAGGGTCGTTTCAGGACCGAATCGGCGGGCCTTTTCAGAAGGATGTGATTCGCTCATCCAGGCCCGGTTCTCCGGAGGCCTGCGAATCCATGAGAAAAAACGCACATCGTATAGGTCTGTATTTCATATCAGGGAAATCCGGGAGGGGCGGACCGTCTCTCGTTGTCCACATCCGGGAAAATTCATGGAAAAATTATCGCATTGAGAAGTTCTGATAAACTTTATCGGGATTGGAGTGTTACAATTTGGATTAATCAGCCAGACTAGCTTAAAGGATAGTCGATGATTCGAGCAGGTTCGACATTATGAAAAACAGGATACGCGTTTTCAGGCAGCGCAACGGCATGACCCTGCGCGAGCTGGCCGAGGCGGTGGGCACCACGCCCCAGAGCGTCTCGCGGCTCGAGACTGGAAACATGACTCTCTCCACCGACTGGCTGGAGCGCTTCGCCACCGTCCTGAAGGTGCATCCGGTCGATCTGCTCGAAGGTCCGGGCTCGCGCCTGATCCAGATGCTGGGCGACGTGGATTCCTCCGGCGACGTGACCCTGGGCCGCGAAACCGGCCTCAGCGTGGACGTGCCCGCCGAAGATCCGGTGGCCGCCCGCATCGAGGAGGCCTACGGGCCCTACTCCGCCGGCGACATCCTCATCGGAGACCGCATGCGCGGCGACATCGCCCGCGCCTACGGCCGCGACTGCCTCGTGATGGCCGACGACGAAGCCGTGATGCTCCGCCGGGTGCTGCCGCCTCCCAAGGGCGAGGAATCCGAGGGACAGGGCCTGCGCGCCGCTCTGGCGAGCCTGCGCCCCGCCCGCGATCCGAGCCAGGCCATCGTCTACGACGCGCCCCTGCTCTGGGTGGCGCCGCTGATCATGCGGGTCACGCATCTCTGAAGACGCGCCGCCGCCGCGGCGGCTTCGCGGATCGTTTTCCGGTCCCGCGCGGATCGGAGAACGCTCCATGGCCCTCGTCGGGGCCGGGAGGCTCCGAGCCTCCGGCGGCGTCCGCGACGCCGCCTCCCGGGAGGCCGGAGGCCTTGCGCCGCCCGCTTCCTCCCCCAAGGATCCCCCCTTCCGGACTCCCGCGCAGGACCGCGCCGCCGCCTGTCGAGGGGCGGGCGGATCAGGGCGGAGGCGCCTGCGCGCCCAGGCGGAGTCCCGCCTCTCTGCGCCAGAATGGCGCCTGACATGGTGAATCCTCGCCCGCCTCCGCAGGGATGATCCGGAGATGGAATTCTCGCCCTTTAACGCTACCCGCATATCGTCTCAATACAAATCGAATTTTCATTGATGCCCGGTTTCAATGTGTTATTTTGAAACAAATCCATGGACAGGGCTTCCGCGCTTTCCAGGAGCCGCCCCGACGTCCGGACGCGCCAGGCGCGCCGGAGGCCGGAGCCTCCTTGTCCGACGGAGCCGGGCGCGCGTCTTCGGGAGGGACGCGGCGTCCGGATCGTCCTCCGCCATGGAGCGGCCGCTCCGCAGCTCGTCCTTCAGGGCCGGAGCCGGACCGCCGGAGGCCTTCCCGGCGATCAGCTTCGGGCGAGGCTTCCGCAGGCCTTGGGATTGCGAAAGGACGACGAAGATGACCTTGATTTCCGGACTCAGACGGGCGAACGGCGCCGTCAACGCGAGTCGGGGCGGCGGCGCATGGAGCGCCTCGGCCCAGAACGCCGGTCATGCGGGCCATGGCGCGCAGCAGGGCGGACAGGCGGGATGGAGCCTCGGGGGCGGCTCTCGCCCCGGCGTCAGCCTCGGCGCGCAGGGCGCGGGCGCCCAGACGGGCGCTCAGGCGGGCGGCTACCGACCCGGCGGCGCCGTCGCCTGGAGCGGCGCGCAGGGCGGCTACCGACCCGGGGCGCAGATCGGCGGTCAGGCGGGCTGGAGATCTCTGGCCGGCTACAACGGCCGCATCTCCAGCGCCGGCGACATCCCCAATCTGCCGCGCGGCTGGAGCACCTACGGATTCCAGAGCCAGGGCCAGGCCCAGCGCTCCGGCCCGCAGCCCGGCGACGAGCGCGCGGCGGGAATCGGCGGTCGAATCAGCAACCTCCTTCCGCCGGGCAGCCTGCTGGGCCGAGTCCTCGGCGTGCCGATGGGCGCCTTCTCCTATCTCGTCGGCCATGACAGCGCCTTGCGCGCCGCCCAGAACGGCGACGTCGGCGGCTGGCTGGTCAACACCCAGAGCCACGAATCCCACACCCACGCCCTCGGCGGCAACGCCGGAGGCCGTCAGGCTCCGCTCGCCTTCCTCGGCACGCTGGGTCAGGAAGCGGGCTATCTGCTGGGTCTGGACGGAGTCTTCGGCAACTCCGCCGCCTATGACCGCGTCCACGGCACGAACTACAACCACGACGCGGGCCAGCCGACCCATGTCCTGCCCATCTGGGGCCAGCGCGGCGGCCTCACCGGCAGCGGCTATACGCCCGGCACCGGCGTCCCGACCGGCCAGGCTCAGGCTCAGGCTCAGGCGGGCGGCGGGGCTCACGCCGGACATTGAGTCCGGCCTTTCTCCACAGCTTCGGGCCCTCTCCGCCGCGCGGGGAGGGTTTTCGTCTTCAGAGGCTCAGCAGCAGAAACAGCACCGGCGCCGCCAGCAGCGTCTGCGCCGAGATCAGCGAGGCCATGAGCCGCGCGTCTCCGCCCATGCGCCGCGCGAGGACGTAGCTCGCGGTGGCGGTGGGCGCCGCCGCCGTCAGGACCGCGAGCTGACGGCCCTCGGGCCCCAGCCCCAGAGCCCAGGCCGCCGCGAAGGACGCCGCAGGCCAGACCAGGAATTTCGCCAGCCCCGTCCAGAAGATCGGCGGCAGATCCCGCAGGGTCTCGGCGCCGAGCCTCACCCCCGCCCCCACCGCCAGCAGCGCCAGAGGCAGACTCGCCCCGCCGAGCGCCTCCAGAACCTTCAGGACCAGCCCCGGAGGAGCCGCTCCGGCGAGGTTCAGCGTCAGCCCCAGCGCCGAGGCCAGAACCAGAGGATTGGTCGCCAGCTCCTTCAGCGCCTTCAGCCAGGGCGAAGAGGTCGGAGTCCCCCGCCCCGCTCCGTTCAAGGCCAGAACATGGGCGCCTACGGATAGAATGTTCGCCGCGATGATCAGCGGCGCCAGAGCGGGCGTCAGCCGCTCCAGCCCCGCCGGCCCCTGAGCCGCCAGAGCCGTCGCGAAGGCGATGTAGGTGTTGTAGCGGATCGCGCCCTGAACCACGCTCGGGAGGGCGGGCCCGGAGAGCCGCCGCCTCCCGAAGCCCCAGACCAGCGCGAAGACGAAGAGCTGCCCCCCCACCAGCGCCGCCCCCAGCTTCACCGCCTCCAGCCCCGCCGGAGGCGCCTTGACCAGCGAAGCCACCAGCAGCGCCGGAAAGAGCGCCCAATAGGCCAGCTTCTCCATTTCGGTCCAGCCCGCGGCCGAAACCACGCCCAGCCGCGCCAGACCCGCCCCGACGAGCATCAGCGCGAAACTCGCCGCCAGCGCCTCGATGGCCCCCATGGGACGCCTCCCTCTCCGCAAGGCGCCCTTATAGGGCCTCCTCCGGCGAAGGTCGCCCCCTCGCGCTTGCCGATTTCGCGTGTGAAAAGGTTGTCATGTGCGTCGATAGGCGACATGATCGCGCCATCAAGGCGGTCGCCTCTCGCACAGCTCCGAACAAGGCCGCCCTCAAGGGGGAAACCGCGCCCATGTCCGAGATCGAACCGCTAGCGATAGGCCCCGACAACTCCCTGCTGATCGTCGAGGACGACGACGCCCTGCGCTCGCGGCTCGCGCGGGCGATGGAGAAGCGCGGCTTCGTCGTCGCCACGGCCGCCAGCGTCGCCGAGGGCGTCGCCGCCGCCAGAAGCCACCCGCCCGCCTACGCCGTCACGGATCTGCGGCTCGGAGACGGCAGCGGACTCGACGTGGTGACCGCCATCCGCGAGGCCCGCCCCGAATCGAGGATCATCGTGCTGACCGGATACGGCGCCATCGCCACGGCGGTGGCGGCGGTCAAGGCGGGGGCGGTGGACTATCTCTCCAAGCCCGCCGACGCCGACGACGTCTGCGCCGCGCTGCTCAGCCCCGAAGGCGAGAGGCCCCCGCCGCCCGACAATCCCATGTCCGCCGACCGCGTCCGCTGGGAGCACATCCAGCGCGTCTACGAACTCTGCGAGCGCAACGTCTCGGAGACGGCCCGGCGGCTGAACATGCACCGGCGCACGCTCCAGCGGATCCTCGCCAAGCGCAGCCCGCGCTGAGCCTCCGGACAGCCGCGCCCGCATGACCCAGGACATGGATTTCGACGGCCCGCCCTCCGGACCTCAGGCCCAGGCGGGCGGCAACGAGCCGACCTTCTCCGTCTCGGAGATCTCCGGCGCGGTGAAGAAGACGCTCGAAACGCGCTTCGGACAGGTGCGCGTGCGCGGCGAGATCTCGGGCTATCGCGGGCCGCACAGCTCGGGACACGCCTATTTCACCCTCAAGGACGAAGGCGCGCGGCTCGATTCGGTGATCTGGCGCGGCGTGCTCCAGAAGCTCCAGATCCCCCCGGAGGAAGGCATGGAGGTGATCGCCTCGGGGCGGCTCTCCAGCTATCCGGGGACTTCGAAATATCAGCTGATCATCGAGCGGATCGTCCCGGCGGGCGAAGGCGCGCTCATGGCCATGCTCCAGGCCCGCAAGCGCAAGCTCGCCGCCGAGGGGCTCTTCGATCCGGCCCGCAAGAAGCCCCTCCCCTTCCTGCCCGAGGTGGTGGGCGTGGTGGCCTCGCCGACGGGCGCCGTGATCCGCGACATCCTGCACCGCATCATGGACCGCTTCCCGCGCCGGGTGATCCTCTGGCCCGCCGCCGCCCAGGGCGAGCGCTGCGCGCAGGAGGTCTCCGCCGGAATCCGGGGCTTCAACGCCCTGCCGCCCGGAGGCCCCGTTCCGCGTCCGGACGTGCTGATCGTGGCGCGCGGCGGCGGCTCCCTCGAAGACCTCTGGGGCTACAACGAGGAGATCGTCGCCCGCGCCGCCGCCGAAAGCCGGATTCCGCTGATCTCGGCGGTGGGCCATGAAACGGACGTCACGCTCATCGACTTCGCCGCCGACCGGCGCGCCCCCACCCCCACCGCCGCCGCCGAAATGGCGGTTCCGGTGCGCTCGGGCCTGGTCGCGGGGCTGGAGGATCTGGAGTCCCGCCGCCGGAGCGCCCTGCGGCGCGGCCTCGAAGACCGCCGCGCGCAGGTCCGCAATCTCGCCCGCGCCCTGCCCCGCCCGGAGAGCCTGCTCGATTCTCCGCGCCAGAGGCTCGACGCGGCTTCGGCGGGCCTGCCGCGGGCTCTGGCGCTCTGGCGGGCGGCCCAGGAGCGGCGCTTCGCCGAGGCCTCCGGGCGCCTGGAGGCCGCGCGCGGACGGCTCAGCGAAAGACGCAGGGGCGCGGCTCAGGCTCTGGCCGTGGCGGGCGAACGCCTGGAGCAGGGCCCCCGACGGCTCATCGCGCTCAAGGCCCGGGATCTGGCGGCGCGTCCCCTGCCGCCGCCGCCGCAGATGATCGCCCGGCGCCGCGAAAGGCTGGAGGCTCTGGCGGGCGAACGCCTGGAGCAGGCGCCGCGTCGGCTGATCGCGCTCAAGCGCCGCGAATGGGCGCGCGCCCTGCCCTCGGCCTCCGGACTGGCCTCCGCCCTCGCCCGGCGCCGCGAGCGGCTGGGCATGGCCTCGGGGCGCCAGGAGGCCGCCCTCCGCGCCGCGCGCGCCGGACGGAGCGACAGATTGCGCGGACTCGGGCAATTGCTGGAGTCCTATTCCTTCAAGGGGGTTCTGGCGCGCGGCTTCGCTCTGGCGCGGGACGCGGAGGGACGCCCCATCCGCAGCGCCGCCGCCCTGACTCCCGGCGAGATCCTCACCCTGACCCTCCAGGAGGGCGAGGCGAAGACCCGCGTCCTCGGGCCGGAGGAGGAGACGCCCCCGCTCCCCGCGCCGAAGCCGCGCCGCAAGGCCGCCCCGAAGCCGGACGCCGCCAGGACGGAGCCTGCGGCGGATCTCTTCGGCTTCGCCGCGCCTGAGGCTCAGCCGCCCCTGAGGAAGAAATAGAAGGCCGCCGCCGCGACCAGCGCCACCGGAAGCAGGATCCGCACGGCCCGCTTCAGCAGGAAGAAGGCCAGCACGAAGACTCCGACGATGATCGCCAGAGAGGTCGTGTCGTAAGTCGAAGGGTCCATGACGCGGCCGCCTCCCGGGGGATCCGTTGCGAAGGGCTCAGGAAGCCGCGCCCCTCTCCGAAAGGCAAGGGTTTTCGCCGGAGCCTCCGGAGGCGGGGCGCTTGACGAGCCGGGCCGCGCGGCGCAAGTAGACGCCGGGAGACGCTCAAGGGGGAGAGCTTGCGCAAGTGAAGATCGTCACGGATTGGCGCGCCGTCGCGCCGGATCTGCGCGGCGCCGCCGTCGCCATCGGGAATTTCGACGGCCTGCATCTCGGGCATCAGGCGCTGTTGTCAGCGACGCGGCGTCAGGCGCAGGCCTTGGGCGCGCCCTTCGGCGTCGTGACCTTCGAGCCCCATCCGCGCGCCTTCTTCGCGCCCGAGGCTCCCCCCTTCCGGCTGACGCCCGCCCGGGCCAAGGCGCATATCCTGCAAGAGTCCGGCGTCGAGATCCTGCATCAGGTCGATTTCGACGCCGAACTGGCCGCCATGACGCCCGAAGCCTTCGTGGACCAGGTGCTGGTCGAGGGGCTCGGAATCTCGCATCTGGCGGCGGGGGCGGATTTCCGCTTCGGCGCGGGCCGGGCCGGAGACATGGCCTTCCTCGCGCGGGTCGGGCCCGAGCGCGGCTTCTCGGTGCAGAGCGTGGCGCTGATCGAGGGGCCGCAGGGGGTGGAGCTCTCGTCCAGCGCGGCGCGTCGGGCTCTGGCGGAGGGGCGCCCCGAGGAGGCGGCGCGGATTCTCGGGCGTCCGCATCGCATCGAGGGCGTCGTGAGCAAGGGCGACCAGCGCGGACGCACCATCGGCTTTCCCACCGCCAACCTCGGCCTCGACGGGCTTCAGCCTCTGGCCTTCGGCGTCTACGCCGTGCGGGCGCGGCTGGCCAAGGACTCCGGCGAGATCGGCGCGGGCGTCGAGGAGGATCAGGGCGGACGCGGGCCGCTCTGGAAGGGGGTGGCGAATCTCGGGCTGCGGCCCACCTTCGCCGGAGCCGCGCCGCGTCTGGAGGTCCATCTCTTCGACGTGGACGAAGACCTCTACGGCCGCACGCTGATCGTCGAGATGATCGCCTTCCTGCGCCCCGAGCGCAGATTCGACGGCCTGGAGGCGCTCAAGGCCCAGATCCGGACGGATTCCCTGGAGGCCCGCCGCCTGCTCGCCGAGGGGTGAGCCGGAAACGATGAAGCCGCCTCGGAGGGAGGCGGCTTGAAACGGCTTGCGGGAAGGATCCCGCCTCTGCGGCGGCCGAGGCTCAGCGCGCGGCGGAGAGATTGGCGATCAGGGCGATCTGCGCGCCCGGCAGCATCACCTGCCGACGGGGAGAAGCCTGCGCCTCGCGCGAGGTCCGGGACGCGAAGGGGGCGGCGCTCTGGCCGATGTCCTTGCGGGGGAGGACCCAGGCGCCCATCATGGCGGTCAGGTAGTCGTACATTGCAAAATTCCAACAGTCGGTGTGTTTTTTCTGACGCGGAATATAAGCGATTCGCCGCCTTCCAGGCGCCCCGTTCCCTGCAACCCGGCCATGCGTCCGGCGCATGGCTCGGCCGGATTCTCCTTTAAGGTTTTACGACGCCAGATCTTTCCCCCGAAAGTTGACGCAGCGCACAAGATCCGGTATCTTGCTTTTCAGGTCTTCCTGCAAGTCGATCTGTTCTGCTTGCCCGGGCGGAGGCCTTTTCAGGCCCTGGTCGCTTAGCTCTCGCCGCCCTTGTCCGAAATCCTCCAGGAAGGCCGCTTTCGCGGGGAAGGCGGCCTTTCTCCTGTCCGCAGGCCGGAGATCTCCTGCGCGGCGCCTGCTCCGGATCCGGAGAAAGGCGAGGGCCTCCGGCGCGCCGGATCGCGCCGCCGACGCCTTTCCTCCTTGCGCCGCACAACGCCCCCGAGGCTCCCGCCGCGCGAGCGCGGCCTCCGGCGCCGCGGAGCGGCGACCCTCGTCCCGCATGCGTCTCTTTCGCGCCACAAGGCCCGCGTCTTCGCCGCGCTTCGCCTCGCGGGGGATCGGCTGTATAGAGGGGCCTCCCCCGCGCGATTCCCGAGGATCCTCCATGCCCCTTCCGGACCGGGCCCCGCCCGCCCGCCCCGAGACTTCAGAAGACTGGCGCTCGGGCGGCTTCGGACTTTACGTCCACTGGCCTTTCTGCAAGGCGAAATGCCCCTATTGCGACTTCAACAGCCATGTCTCTGCCCAGGTGGACCAGAGCCGCTGGCGGCGCGCCTTCCGCCGCGCGCTGGAGGTCGAGGCGGCCGCGACGCCGGGCCGTCGGCTGGAGTCGATCTTCTTCGGCGGCGGCACGCCCTCGCTCATGGAGCCCGAGACCGTCGCGCTGGTTCTGGACTCCGCCCGCGAGCTCTGGCCCCAGGTGCCGGATCTCGAAGTCACGCTGGAGGCCAATCCCACCAGCGTCGAGTCGGGCCGTTTCCGCGCCTACGCCGAAGCGGGAGTCAACCGGCTCTCCATGGGGGTCCAGGCCCTGAACGACGCCGATCTGAAGGCTCTGGGCCGTCAGCACGACGCCGCCGAGGCTCGGGCCGCCTTCGAGGTCGCGCGCGGGATCTTTCCCCGCGTCTCCTTCGATCTGATCTACGCCCGTCAGCGCCAGAGCCTCGAGGACTGGCGCAAGGAGCTGGCGCTCGCGCTGTCGATGGCGGTGGATCATTTCTCGCTCTATCAGCTCACCATCGAGGCGGGGACGGTCTTCGGACGCCTGCACGGGCTCGGGAAGCTGAAGGGCCTGCCGGGCCCCGATCTCGGCGCCGATTTCTACGACGCCACCCAGGAGATCTGCGAAGCCGCCGGGCTCCCCGCCTACGAGATCTCCAATCACGCCCGTCCCGGCGCGGAATGCCGCCACAACCTCGTCTACTGGCGTTACGGCGATTACGTGGGGGTTGGCCCCGGCGCCCATGGCCGGATCACCCGCGACGGCCGGCGCTTCGCCGTCGAGACCCATCGGGCGCCGGAGCTCTGGCTCGCGGCCGCCGAACGCGACGGAGCCGGGCGGCTCCATGAGGAGGAGATCGCGCCCGAGGATCAGGCGACCGAGCATCTGATCATGGGCCTGCGTCTGGCCGAGGGGCTGGACATGGCGCGTCATGCGCGGCTTTCGGGGCGGGCCTTCGATCCCGGACGCGTCCTGCGCCTGGAGGAGGAGGGGTTCCTCCGCCGCGAGGGCGGACGCCTGATCGCCACGGCGGCGGGCCGCCGGACGCTCGACGCCGTCATCCTGGAGCTCGCCCGCTGAACGCGAGCCCTCCGCCTTGATTGCGCCCAGATGGTGAACCGGACGTTAACGGTTCCTTGACCGTAACGACGTAGACTGTAAAAAGCACTGAATGGAGGCTCCCCCGCCATGCTCCGCTTCAAGGCCGCCCGCCTCGCCGTCTTCGTCTGCGCCTTGAGCGCCCCGGGATTCGGCTTCGCGCAAGGCGCGGGATCCGCGCCGGGTCCCGCCGAGGAATTCGCCGAAATGGGCCGCGCGGCCTATCTGACGGGGGATCTCTCCGGGGCGGAGGCCTATCTCCTCGCCGCCCGGGCGGCGGAGCCCGATGCGGGCTCGCCGCGCATGAGCCGCATCCTCAACGACCTGGGCGTGACGCTCAAGAGCCAGGGGCGCTATCGCGAGGCCGCCCGCGCGCTGGAGGAGGCTCTGGCGCTCGTCGAGGCCAGGGGCGAGGCTCCGCCCGACGCCCTCGCCGCGCGGTTGGTCAACCTCGCCGAGATCAAGGCCGCCGCCGGACGCGAAACCGAAGTCACGCCGCTTTACGGGCGGGCGCTCCGGGTTCTGGAGGAGGCCGGAGGCGAAGGCGGCGAGCTCTACGCCGGGACTCTCAACAATCTGGCGGCCTTCCACATGGACCAGGGCCGCCCCGCCGCCGCCGAGCCCCTCTTCCGCGAGGCTCTGGCCCTGCGCCGGGGGCTCTTCGGGGAGACCTCGCGGGAATACGCCGACACTCTGGTGAACCTCGCCGAGCTGGAGCGTCAGACCCAGCGTCCGCAGGAGGCCGCCGAACACGCCGAAGCCGCCCTGCGCGTCTACCGGAGC
The DNA here is from genome assembly GCF_028688855.1 of Neomegalonema sp. Taxonomy (GTDB): domain Bacteria; phylum Pseudomonadota; class Alphaproteobacteria; order Rhodobacterales; family Rhodobacteraceae; genus Neomegalonema. The sequence continues at coordinate 40,828 of NZ_JAQTXI010000023.1, forward strand.
CTCGGTCTGGAGGAGCGTCCCACCGCCGCTTCGGCCATGAACACGCTGGCGCATCTGCGTCTGGCGGCGGGCGAACCCCAGCAGGCGGAGGTCCTCTTCCGCAAGGCGCTCCAGACCAGCGAGGCGGCGCTCGGGCCCTATCATCCGCAGACCGGCTACGCGCAATTGAATCTGGCGGCGCTCTACGAATCGCGGCGCCAGTACGCCGCCGCCCAGCCCCATTACGAACTCGCTCTGGAGACCCTGCGCGCCAGCCTCGGCGACGGCCATCCCCAGACGCGCCGCCTCGCCTGGAGCTACGGCGGCTTCGTCTCCCGCTACGCCCGCTTCATGCCGAACGCCGTGCGGGAGAAGGCCGCCCTCATCGCCGAAACCTTCGGCCCGCCCCAGGCGGAGCGCATCCTGCCCGCCAGCGAGCGCCGGATCGAATTCGCGCCCTGAACCGGATTCCGGCGCGGGAGGGGAACGCCCCCTCCCCGAGGCCCTCAGGCCTTCTGGAAGCCGTGCATGCGCAGAGCCCACTGCATGCCGACCACCGCGCCCTTCATGCGCGGCAGCAGCGCCAGCGAGATGATCACCGCCACCGCCGGCCAGACGGTGAAATGCACCCAGGAGGGCGTCTCCCAGGTCTGCTCCGTGGAGAGGATCAGCACGCCGAGGATGTGGCAGACCACCACCAGCGTCAGCCAGGGCGGCATGTCGTCGGCGCGATGGTGATGCAGCTCCTCTCCGCAGGCCGCGCAGTGATCCGCGACCTTCAGATATTTCGTGAAGAGCGTCGCCTCGCCGCAATTGGGGCAGCGGCAGCGCAGCCCACGGCGCACCGCCAGCCAGACGTCCCGCTTGGGCGTCTCCTGACCGGCTCCGCCCTTTTCGGCGCGCGTCGCTCCGAACTCGATTCCCTGTCCGGCGTCCATGACTGTTCTCCCGATCTTCTCTTTGGCCGCGCGCCCGGGCTTCGCCTCCGGCTCCGCGCCCGACGGGTCAGAGATTAGGCGATTTCTCCCCGGGGAACAGATGACCTTCCGCCATGCGGCGCCGTGTCGCTTGAACGGGCTGGAGAAATCCCTTCGAGCGCCAGACGCCGCGCCGCCCGCAGCCGCCCTTCGGCCGCGAGCCGCGTCAGGCCGTGGGCCGGCCCGTGGACTTCGCGGAACACGGCCTCGGCGGCGGAGAAGAGGTCCTCGGCCTCCATGTCCACGCCCATCTCCTCATAGAGCCCCGCCAGATTGGCCATGTCGATGGCCGTTCCCGGATGATGCGGCCCGAGGGCGTCGAGGTCGATCTTCACCGCCTCCTTGTAGAGGGTTTCGGCCTCGGCGAAGAAGCCCTGGGCCCGGCGCAGCCCCGCCAGATTGTTGAGCCGCAGGGCGAGGGTCGGATGCCGCCCCCCCACCGAGGCGCGCGCCACGCGGATGGCTTCGGCCAGCAGCTCGGCGGCCTCGTCGAGCCGCCCCTGGGCCCGCCGCAGCCCCCCGAGCGCCCCGAGCAGCGCGCCGAACTCCGGATGCTCCTCGCCGAGCGCCCCCCGCCCGATCTGGAGCGCCCGCGTCAGGGCGGCCTCCGCCTCGGCGATGCGGCCCTGATCGCGCAGCAGCCCCGCCAGAGCCGCCAGACGCGCCGCCACGTCCGGAGCTTCGGGGCCGAGCAGCTCCTCGTCCAGAGCGAGGGCGCGGCGATAGTTGCGTTCGGCCTCGGCCCAGTCGCCGCGGGCGTGCTCGCTGGCCGCCAGACGCCCCGCCGCTTCGGCGGCTTCGGCGGAATCGCGGCCGAATCCGGCTTCGGCGGCCTTGAGCGCCCTGGCCCTCATGCGGCGCGCTCCGGCCTCGTCGCCGCAGGCCGCGAGGATCTCGGCGCCGTCGCGCAGGAGGCTCCAGTTGTCGGGCTCCAGCCTCAGGGCGCGGTCCATGTGCGCGCGGGCGTCGGCGAGGCGCAGCGACTCCCAGGCGAGCAGACCCTGCTGATGCGCCGCCCAGGCCGCCCGCGAGATCGCGGGAAGCTGGCGCTCCTCCAGTTCGGCGAAGAGCACTTCGGCGGCGTCGCCCTCGCCCTGCTCCAGACCTTCGCGGGCGACCTTCAGATCCTCGACGTCGAACTGGTTGTGCAGGCGCTCCAGCATGCGCAGGCTGGAATCGCGGGCGCGCCGGGCCTCGAGGAAGCTTTCCTCGCCCAGCGCCAGACGCTCGCGCGCCAGAGTCGCGGCGCGCCGGGCGAGCAGGCTTTCCTTGCGTCCGCCCTTCTCGGCCTCGGCCGCCATGAGCCGCTCCGCCTCGCGCAGACGGCGCTGATGGCCCGCGAGGGTGAAGCCCGAAAGATCGCTCGTCTGCGTCATGCGCGTCGGTCCCCTGGTCTCAGGGCGCAGAAAGCCACGCCGCCCCTCTTTCAGGGCCCGCGGCGCTCGCCTCGCCTTTAGGATAGGATAATGAAATCCTCATGTTTTCGCCAGTCGTTTCCTCCGGAGGGCCGGGGCGGGGTCCTCCGGAGGGCGGAGGCGGAGCTTCCGGACGGGCTCCCGAGGGGGGCCTTGACGCGCCGCCGCCCAGGCCTCAGCTAGAGCGCCTCTCAGATTGGAAAGGCGCCCCCATGCCCGGACAGGATCAGGACATCCCGGTCGAGAAGCTGACCCCGCTCGAAGCCGCCGCCGAACTGGCGGGACTGGCCGGACGCCTCCTCGCCGCCGACAAGGCCTATCACGAGGAGGACGCGCCCATCCTCACGGACGCCGCCTATGACGCGCTCCGGCGGCGCAACGAAGCGATCGAGGCCGCCTTCCCCGAACTGGTCCGCGCGGACAGCCCCTCGAAGCGGGTGGGCGGGGCTCCGGCGGAGAAATTCGGCAAGATCGCCCATCGCGTTCCGATGCTCTCGCTGAACAACGGCTTCGCCGCGGAGGACGCCGCCGAATTCCTCGACCGGATGAAGCGCTTCCTCGGCATGAAGCCCGAAGAGGTCCTGGCCGTCACGGCCGAGCCCAAGATCGACGGGCTGTCGATCTCGCTGCGCTACGAGGGCGGCAGGCTCGTCGAGGCCGCCACCCGCGGCGACGGCGCCACGGGCGAGAACGTCACGGCCAACGTGCGCACCCTCCGCGAGATCCCCGCCCGGCTGAAGGGCGAGTCCCCGGAGGTCTTCGAGATCCGCGGCGAGATCTACATGAGCCACGCCGATTTCGCCGCGCTCAACGCCCGGCAGGCGGCGGAGGAGGAGAAGCTCTTCGCCAATCCGCGCAACGCCGCCGCGGGCTCTCTGCGGCAGCTGGACCCGAAGATCACCGCCGGACGCCCCTTGCGCTTCTTCGCCTATGGCTGGGGCGAGGCCAGCGCCCTTCCCGGCGCGACGCAGATGGAGATTCTGGCGGCCTTCGCGGCCTGGGGCCTGCCGGTCAATCCGCGCACGAAGCTCTGCCGCTCGCTGGAGGAGATGCTCGCCCATCACCAGAGCGTCGGCGCCGAACGGGCGAGCCTCGGCTACGACATCGACGGAGTGGTCTACAAGGTCGATGATCTCGCCCTGAGGGGGCGTCTGGGCTTCGTCTCGCGGGCGCCGCGCTGGGCTCTGGCGCATAAATTCTCCGCCGAGCGCGCCGAGACCGTGGTTCAGGCCATCGAGATCCAGGTCGGCCGCACCGGAACCCTGACCCCCGTGGCGCGCCTGACCCCGGTGACGGTCGGCGGGGTGGTGGTCTCCAACGCCACCCTCCATAACGAGGACGAGATCCGCCGCAAGGACGTCCGCATCGGCGACCGGGTGCGCATCCAGCGCGCGGGCGACGTCATCCCGCAGATCGTCGAGGTGGTCCTCGACGGCCGCCCCCCCGACTCGACGCCCTACGTCTTTCCCGAAACCTGCCCCGAATGCGGCTCTCCGGCGATCCGCCCCGAAGGCGAGGCCGCAAGGCGCTGCACGGGCGGCCTGACCTGCCCGGCCCAGGCCGTGGAGGGGCTGAAGCATTTCGTCTCGCGCAACGCCTTCGACATCGAGGGTCTGGGCGCCAAGCAGGTCGAGGCCTTCCACGCCGAGGGCTGGGTCAGGGAGCCGGCGGACATCTTCACCCTGCGGGCGCGCTACGGCGATCCGGCGGGGCTCCAGCAGCTGAAGAACCGCGAGGGCTGGGGCGAGAAATCCGCCGAGAACCTCTTCAAGGCCATCGAGGAGCGCCGAGACATCGCGCTCGAACGCCTGATCTTCGGGCTGGGGATGCGCCATGCGGGATCGAGCACGGCGCGTCTTCTGGCCTCGCGCTACGTCTCCTGGGCGGCCTTCTCCGCCGCCATGGAGGCCGCCGCCGACCCCGAATCCGAAGCCCGCCGCGAGCTGGAGGCCATCGACGGCGTGGGCCCGGCTCTGGCGGAATCGGCGGTCGCCTTCTTCGCGGCCCCGGCCAACCGCGCGAGCCTCGCGCGGCTGCTCGCGGAGATTCGCCCACGGGATACGGAGAAAATTAATCGCGACGGGATATTGAATGGCAAGACCGTGGTCTTCACCGGAACGCTCGAACGCCAGACCCGCGCCGAAGCCAAGACTCGCGCGGAAGCTCTCGGCGCGAAGGTCTCCGGCTCGCTGTCGCGCGCGACGGACCTGCTCGTGGCGGGGCCGGGCGCCGGCTCGAAGCTCAAGGCCGCCCAGGACCTGGGCGTGAAGGTCGTCGACGAAGAAGCCTGGCTCGATCTCGTGGAGGGCCGCGCGACGCTGGAGTGAGGGACGGAATGGCGGAGGAAGCGCGGCGGCGGAGCGGCAGGAAACGCAAGCCTCAGGGCTTCGGCGCAGGCGTGCTTGCGGCGGCGGCTCTGGGGGCTCTGGCTCTGGGCGCAGGCGGCATGTGGCTGATCGCGGGCGGCGGCGCGAAGAGCGCCTCGGCCGCGCGCGGCGACGCCGCAGGCGTGTTTTCGGCTTCGGCGGTGCGCCATTTCCCCGAAGCCTACGCCGAATTCTCCCGGATCTCCTTCGAGCGCCAGGCCTCGGGCGAGCTCTGGCCGGTGGAGGCGCGCTTCTTCGTGCCCGCCGCGCGCTTCGCCGCGGACCTCGCCGATTCCGCCCTGAGCGGCGCCGCCGACATCCGCAGTCTGGAAAGCACCTTCGCCACGGCGCCGCCGCTCGGCGCGCAGGAGATGCGCCGCCGTCTGGAGGCTCTGGCGGGCGAGTTCTCCGGCCCCGACCGCCCCCGCTGCCAGGACTACACCATCGGCCGCGAGCGCAACCTCCCCTGGCCGAACTGGCCCGATCCGCGGGTGCGCGAGCTGGTGGTGGAGTTCAACACCGCCTGCTGAGGCTCCGCCTGCGCCCCGTTCGGCGGAGATCCTCCGCGCACGGGATGCGCACGGTTTCGTGACGCTCCGCGCGATTGCGGCGGCGCGGCCCGCGCCTATATCGCCCCTTGCAAGGTCCGGATCCTGTCTCCGGAGCGCCCCACCCCCTCGCTCCCTCGGTCTCCGGGGCGGGATCCGGACTTGCGCGCGGCGAGGCTTCAGGCGATAAGCTCGCCTCAGGCGCGCCGCGCGGCGCTTGCGGCGGAGAACCTCCGCAAGAGGCCCGTCCGGCGCCGGATCCATCTCTTGGCGCCAGCAGGTTCGACCATGTTCGCACGCATCTATCAGCCGGCCAGAAACGCCATGCAGTCGGGCTACGGCAAGACGCATCTCTGGATTCTGGAGTTCGCCCCGCAGGAGAAGCGCCGCATCGATCCGCTCATGGGCTGGACGGGCTCGGGCGAGACCGCCGCGCAGATCCGCCTCAACTTCGAGACCCGCGAGGAAGCCGAGGCCTACGCCCGCGAACAGGGCTGGCCCTATGTGCTGACCGAGCCCAATCCGCGCAAGCATCGTCCGCGGGCCTACGGCGACAACTTCGCCACCCGCCGCCGCGCGCCCTGGACCCACTGATCCGCCTTCCGCCTCCGGCCTGAAGCTCTCCGCCCCGGCGCGACGCCCGGGGCCTGCGCTCCGTCCGCCCGATGATTCCGGGACGGGGCGCGTTTCGTCGTCTCCGCATTCCACGACGGACCGAAGCCTCCCGGGGAGATCCTCCGGGAGGCGCGGCGCATGGGACCGATGCATGAGGTCGGGGCCGGATTCCGCCCTGGCCCGCAGATCCGGCGGCCCTCGCGCCCGCAACCTCCAGAACCCTCCCGGATGCAGGGGCGGCCTCGGGTCGAGGCCCGCGTCCGGCGTCCAGACGTATACGTCGTATTGCGAATCGTCAGCGCGCATTGCTCCTCAAATGCGAAGTCGACGCGGGATTCCACCAACTCCAGGAGAAGCCGCCGAATCGCCGGACGAAAGATAACTTCCAGACGCCTCGCCCATCCAAATGCGTTCACCCAAGGTCAATGCTTATTTTTGGTTGATATTCATTAAAAAACTGCTAACTTTCCTCTGCGCGCCTCCAGTCGGAACGCATTCGCATCCCTTCGCATCCTTGAAGCTCCTGAAGGATCATTCATCATGAAGAAGTTTCTCTTCGCCGCCTCCGTCGCGGCCCTGGCCTCCCCGGCCTTCGCCGACACGCTCGACGTCACGGTCACGGGCACCGTGCCGGTCTATTGCGGCCTGAACTTCAGCTACGTCGTGGGCGCCGCCTCCACCACCGACGCCGTCCACTTCGACTTCGCCGACGTCAAGACCTCGGCGACCACCAACCAGAACACCTACATCCAGGCCAAGCAGGCGGGCGGCGGCAGCTCCTTCCGCCCGATCGTGGCCTATTGCAACGCCGTGGGCGGCGTCGACTTCGCCTGGACGGTCAACCCGCTCGTCCATGAGGATGGCGTCATCACCAATCCGGCCGACGTGATCGACTACAAGGTCGACGGCTCCTTCCACAGCCCCTACGGCGCCGTGCCCAACCGGATCAACACCGGCTTCACCGCCGGCGCGCAGCTGACGGGCGCCAACACGGAGGCCTTCGCCTCCGCCGGTCCCTTCGTCGCGACGGGCGGCATCGTCTTCCGCGCCAAGGGCGTCCAGAACGACGACGGCACCTACGCCAAGCATGCGGGCCTTTACGAGGGCTCCTTCGCGCTGACGCTCACCGCGAACTGATCCGCGTGACGATCCTGCGGCGGCCCGGAAGGGCCGTCGCTCCTCTCCAGAGCGGCGTGAGGTCGGATGATGGGCAAGACGTTGCGCGCGGTCATGGGAGCCGCGCTTTTATTCTGGGGGGCCCCGCTCCCTGCGGCCGAAGCCTTCGAGGTTTCGCCCATGTCGCATCATCTGGATCTTTCCAGCGGCGCGGCCGGACGCGTGACGCTCCGCAATCCGCGCGTCGAGCCCCTGCCCATCGAAGTCCGGGCGGTGCGTCGCAGCATCTCCGAAGACGGGACCAGCAGCTTCACGCCCGCCGACGCGGATTTCCTGATCTTTCCGCCTCAGGCCCTCGTGCCCGCCGGAGGCGCCCAGGCCTTCCAGTTCCAGTACGTCGGCCCGACCGCCCTCGACCGCACCGCCGCCTATGTGCTCTATCTGAGCGAAGTGCCCGTCTCGCAAGCTGGCGGGATCACCGTCCAGATCATCTTCGAACTGGGAGTCGCGGTCTATCTCCACCCGCAGGGCGCCCGCGCCGACCTGCGTCTGGAGGGCGTGCGGCCGCTGGCGGACGGCAGCGCCGAAGTCATGGTGCGCAACCATGGCGGACGACTCGTCGTGCTGGGCCCCCAGGGCCTCAACGAGGTGGCCGGAGCCGCCGGAGGCCTCTCCGCCTATGGCGCCGCCGCGACGCGCAATTTCGGAAGCCCGATCATCCCCGCCTATTCCCTGCGCCGCTTCCTCATCAATCGGCCCGTCCAGCCCGGCGAATCCGCGCCGCTCGAGGAGGGATTGTGAGTCATGGCCAGACGTGTTCTGTTCTGCGCTTGTCTGGCCGCCGTCTCCGCTCCTCCCGTCCTCGCCCAGATCCCCGGCACGCCGCCGCAGCGGTCGGGCGACGCCGCCCCACAGAGAAGAACTTTTCAGCAACCTCAGGCGCGGCAGATCGAGCTGCCCCTGCCCGTCCTGTTGTGGAGCCAGCCGGTCGGCAATGCGCCCGCGCGCCTTCTCGGCGAGACGCTGCAGGGCGTGGACGCCTCCCGTCTCGCGGATGCGCTGCAGGACGCGCTCAAGGAAGAGACGACCAGCCGCCTGCGGAGCCTGGGCCGGGATTACGTCTCCCCCGAAACCCTCGCCTCGACGGGCGTGCGGGTCGTCTATGACCCTCAGGCCCTGGCGCTCGTGCTGGAGGTGGAGACCTCGGCCTTCAAGGATCTCGACGTCTTCCTGTCCCAGACCAGAGACACCGGACATTACGAGGTTCTGGAGCCCGCGCGCTTCGCCGCGGGCGTGGACGGCAGCTTCCTGCTCACGCAGCAGCTCACCGGGGGAGGAGGCGCCGACGCGCAGATCTATCTGGACGGCTTCGCCAATTTCGGCGGCGTCGACGGAGTCTATGCGGATTTCAGAGGCTGGGCGAACCTGACTCCCGACAACGACGAGGAAGCCCTCAACCGCGAGCAGTTCACCCTGTTCAAGGACGACCGGACCCGCGCGATCCGCTATTCGGCCGTGGACGTGCGTCCGCAGGCGCTGCCCCTGATGGATGCGCCGAATCTGCTGGGCGTCGGCCTGGAGCGCCGCTACGGCGACATCCGTCCGGATCAGATCATCCGTTCGCTCGGTCAGCGCTCCATCACGCTGGAGCGCCCCGCCACCATCGAGATCGAGGTGAACGGCGCGCTGATCCGCCGCTTCCAGGCGAACGCCGGGCGGGTCAACATCAACGACATCCCCTTCGTGGAGCTCGGCAACGATGTGCGGATCTACATCGAGGACGAACTGGGGCGACGCGAAATCGACTCCTTCTCCTTTTCGGCCCAGGAAAGCCTGCTCGCGCCGGGAGTGTCGGAATTCGGGCTGGCGGGCGGCGCGCTCCAGAAAAGCTTCGC
>NZ_JAQTXI010000024.1 GCF_028688855.1 Neomegalonema sp.
CTGATGACCCCCGACGGCAAGATCGTCGAGTCCGAGGCCGCCCACGGCACCGTGACCCGCCATTACCGCGAGCATCAGAAGGGCAAGGAGACCTCGACCAACCCCATCGCCTCGATCTTCGCCTGGACCGGCGGCCTCAAGCACCGCGCCAAGCTCGACGAGAACGCGGCTCTGGCCAACTTCGCCGCCACCCTGGAGAAGGTCTGCGTCGACACCGTCGAGGCGGGCGCCATGACCAAGGATCTGGCGCTGCTCGTCGGGCCCGACCAGAGCTGGCTGACCACCACCGGCTTCCTCGACAAGATCGACGCCAACCTGAACAAGGCCCTCGCGGGCTGAGTCCGGCGAGGCCGCCGCCTGACCGGAAGATCAGGGGATGAAATATTTCGGGCGGCCTTCGGGCCGCCCTCTTTTTTTTCCGCGAAACGCCGCCTAGCTCCATGAGAGCGGCGAGGTCGCCGCGACGGCCCGGGACCGCGCGCCGGGGCTGAAACTCGTCATGGATTTCGAATCATGGCCGACAAGAAAGACTCCGGCAAGAAAGCCGCTCCCGCCGCCAAGACCGCCGCCGCCGCGCCGAAAGACGCCAAGGCCGCTCCGCCCAGGAAAGGCAAGTGAGCGGGCCTGACCGCAAGGCTCCCCCCTCAAGGCTCCACAGATGAATCGGCGGCCCCTCTCCGCAAGGAGGGGGGCCTCATGTTTCGCGGAGGACGCCGGACTTCAGACCGCCCCGAGCCGCCAGAAGGGCTGGATCTCGCGGGCGGGGCCGACGGGGCCTTCGTCGGCCTGAGCCGCCACCGAAGTCAGGCGCGTCTGGGCCGAAGGGTGGGTCAGCAGCTCCGCCGAGACTCCCGCTTCTCCGGGCCGCGCCAGCGCGCAGAGCGCCGCCGCCCTCAGGATGGTCTCGCCCCGGAAGACCACGCCGCCTTCGGGTCCGTCCTCGGCCTGCATGGGGCCCATGTGCAGCCCCACCGCCAGATCCGCCACGTCCGGACGCCGCCCGCTTTCGGGATCGGGCGCCAGATCCAGCAGCCAGATCGCCGCGCCCAGAGCGTCGGCCGGATCGGCGAAGACGAAGAGCGCGCCGTCTTCGGCGGCCTCGGTCAGGGCGCCCTTGCAGAGCCGCGCCAGTTCGGCCAGAGGCTCCACGTCGAGCGCGACCTCCGGGCCGGTGGGCCGCAGCGCCAGAGCCGCCGCCGCCTCGACCCGCGCGGGCGAGGCCCGTCCCAGCTGCATCGCGGGCCAGAAGCGCCGGAAGTCATGGTTCATCAGCAGCGCCGAAGGCCGCAGACGCAGCGCCGCGCCTTCGTCCACGCGTTCGAGGTTCAGCACGATCCTGCGCTGGCTGCGGTTCTCGAAGACCAGCGAGCCGTCGGGGGCTGCGCGTCCGCAGCGGGGGAGGTCGTCGGAGGCCATGCAGATGGGCGTCGGCTGGCCTGAGCCGAGGGCGAAGGGGTCGCCCTTGCGCCCGAGATGGTCGCGCAGCCGGTAGAGCCCCGGCGGAACCATGGCCGGAAACTCCCGGCGCTCTCCCGCCGCGAGGCACTGGCGCACCGCCACATGAGGCGAATCGGAGGGGGATTCGGCCGCGAAACGCCCGATGGCCAGAGGTCGGCCTTCGAGGCGCGGCGTGAACATGGGCTCCACGGTTTCGTCGAGCGCGCCGGGCTCCTCGCAGCCGCAGACGGGGCAGGGGGGCGCGAAGAGCGCCTCCTCCAGCCTGGCGTGACGCCCGGCCCTCACGCCACAGGCGGGGCAGATCCGCCGCCAGGCGAGATCCAGAGCGCCGCCGCGCGCCGCCGCCAGACACCAGGCCAGAGCCTTGGCGTCCTCCGCCCCGAGCGCCCGGGCCAGAGCCGCAGGCCGCAGCGGCAGGATCGCCGATTCCGGCGCGGAAAGCAGGAACAGCGCGAATCCTTCGGCTTCGGCGCGGGGAATCTGGGCGGCGCGCAGCCGGGCGGCCAGCTCCGAGACCTTCGCCTCAGGCGGAGGCTTCGCGCCGCCCTTGAGCAGGAAGGGGGGTCTGGCGGGATCGCGCAGATGGGCTTCGGCGGCTCTGGCCTGCCTGTCGAAGGCGGAGACGGCCTGCTCCAGATAGCCCGCCGAGAGCATGGCCTTGCCGATCACGCCGACGGCCTCGGCCTCGACGGAATAGACCAGCCGCGTCCCGTCCTCGCCGTCGGGCTGGACGTGGAGCGCCGCCTGAGTCCGGGCGAAGGGCCCGGAGTCGTAGAATCTTTCGGCCCGCCACCAGAGCCCCTGGACCCATTCGCAAGGCTTTTCGCGCCAGCGGGCCGCGCCGCGACCTCCGGATCCTGCGCTCTCCATCAGCCGGGCGAGCGAATCGTCGAAGGCGGCCTTGACGGGCCTCATGCGGGGCGCGCCCAGCGCCTCGCCGAGCGCGGCCAGGTCGGAGAACAGCGCCCAGACGCGCGCCGGCGACGCCGGCAGCCGCCATTCGCGCGCGGCGCTGCGGACGACGCCGCCCGAAGGAGCCGGATGGGTTCTGACCGCCAAGATGCGCGCGTCCTCCTGGAGGGGTTGCGGAGAATCCCGATGGGGGATGGGTCTGGTTCAGGGGCGCCACCATACCGGACGCCAGGATGCGCGCAACCCTTCCGGCGCGGATCCTTCTGCGGATGAACTTCCCTCCGGGACGAAATCTCCGGCCCGGGCCTTCGCCCATGCGGCTGCGCCGCTTGCGCGGGTGGGGTCGGGCGCCTATCATCCGCGCCCCAGGAAGACCCCCCTCCGAAGCCCCCCGATCTCCGAAAGACCTCCTGATGCTCGAAGCCCTCCGCAAATCCGCCGGCTCTCTGGTCGGCAAGCTCATCCTCGGCCTTCTGGTGGTCGCCTTCGCGGTCTGGGGGATCACCGACGTGCTGATGGGCAACGCCGGAACCACGGCGGCGCGGGTTTCGGGCAAGGAGATCACCACCCAGCAATACGCCCGCGAATTCTCGGCTCTGGCCCGCAGCCTGCGCCTCACCGCCGAGGACGCCCGCAACATCGGCGTGGACCGCATGGCGCTGGACCGCCTCGCGGCGGGCGTCGCCATGGACGCCCAGGCCGAGTCCTTCGGGCTGGTGGCGGGCGACGCCCAGGTCACGCGCGACATCGCCGCCGACCCGAGCTTCGCGGGCGCGACCGGCGGATTCTCCCAGACGAACTACGTCGCGGTCCTGCGGCGCATCGGCATGCAGCCTCAGGATTACGAGGCGGGCGTGCGCTCGCGCCTGACCCAGGAGATGTTGCTTCAGGCCGCCGCCGGAGGCGCCGCTCCGCCGCGCTCCGCCGTCGAGGCGCTGGAGATCCACGAGAACGAACGCCGCGCCGCGCAATATCTCCTCTTCTCCTACGCCGAGGCCCCCGAGCCCGAAGCGCCCTCCGAGGAGACGCTGAAGGCCTTCCACGAAGCCGAGGCGTCGCTCTTCACCACGCCGGAGCTGCGCGCGGGCGACTGGGTGCAGCTCTCCGCCGCGACTCTGGCCAAACCCGGCGATCTGACCGAAGCCGAGATCCGCGCCGCCTACGACGCCGCGATCGCGCGGTTCAGCACGCCGGAATCGCGCCGCGTCGAGCAGGTGCTCTTCGAGGACGAGGCCTCGGCGCGGGCCGCCGCCCTGCGCGTGAAGGAAGGCGAGACGCTGATGCAGGTCGCCGCTTCTCTGGGGCGCTCGCCCGGCGAGGTCCAGCTCGGCTGGACCACCCGCGACCGTCTGCCCGCCGATCTGGGCGCCGCCGTCTTCGGCCTCGAGGGCCCCGGCCTGGCCGAGCCCTATGCGGGCGGCTTCGGCTGGACTCTGGCGGGCGCGACCGAAGTCCGCCCGGCCAGCGTCACGCCCTTCGAGGAGGTCCGCGAGCGGCTGGCCGCCGAGATCGCCGCCGACCGCGCCCGGGCGCGTCTGCCCCAGGCGATCCTCGACATGGAGGATTACATCGCGGGCGGCTCCACCCTGGCCGAGGTGGCCGGACGCCTCGGACTGGAGGACCACCGGATCTCCGAAACCGACGCCGGGGGCTTCGACGCCCGCGGCCTCTCCGCCGAGAACCTGCCGCCGAACTTCCCCGGCTTCCTGGAGGCGCTCTTCGCGGCGCGGCCCGGCGCGGCGCCGACCCGTCTCGACGGCCCCGGCGGCGACGCCTCGGTCTACTTCCTCCAGGCCTCGGCCTCGACGCCCGCGGCGCTGAAGCCCTTCGAGAGCGTGCGCGAGGAGGTTCTCCGCGCCTGGACCGACCGTCAGAAGCGCGACGCCGTGGCGGCGCGCGCGAAGTCCGCCGTCGAGCGGATCGCCGGAGGGGAAAGCCTGCTGGAGGTCTCGGCGGATCTGGGGACGACCGTCCAGGAGGCGCCGCTCTTCGGACGCCGCGAAACGCCGCTGGATCTGGGCGCCGAGGCCGTCTCGCGGCTGTTCCTCGCGGCCGAGGGCGCGCCCGTCGAGGCCGCCGCCCGCGACGACGCCGGACGTCTGGCGGCCGTGGTCGTCGAGATCAGGGATCCCTCCGCCGAGGAGGTCGCGGCCAACGTCGAGACCCGTCTGACCCAGTATGCGGAGCAGCTTCGGCGCGATCTCGAACAGGCCCTGATCGCCGAGACCCTGCGTCAGGGCGATCTGCGCGTCTATCCGGAGGCCATGGCCGCGGTTTCGCAATCGCTCTATTGAGGGGCTCGGGAAGGGATGCGGGCGGGAGGCCGGAGCCTTCCGCCCGTCGTGCCGTCCGGCGGCCTCCCGTCAGGAGGCCCGTTTCTCCCGGGGCGCGCCGGGGCTCGGCGGGAGCGGCTCAGGGCTGGTCGGCGGCGCGGCGACGCTCTTCGGCGCCCTCGGCGGGGAGCGGCGCGGCGTTGGGCTCCGGCCGGGCGACGGCCCGCGCCAGAGTCTCGGGCGGCGGAGCCATGTCCAGCCCGAAGTCGGCCTCTTCCGGCGCCTTTTCGGCGACGGGGGTCAGATCGCTCAGCCACTGCATCAGTTTTTCGCGCATTTCCATCCCCCAGTTGTTCTGGTTTGGATCATCCTACCCTAAAGAAGCGGGCTTGAGAATAACGCCTGTGTGTTTCCCTGAAGGCCGAAGTCTTGTAGGCTTCCGGCGACGCGGGCGTGACGCCGGTCCTCATTCCTCTTCGCCCGGGATCTTCGCCGGAGAATCCTTGCAGAAACGGCGCCAAGCCCCCTCCTTCCGGAGCCCCGCATGTCCGTCTCCTCCACTTCCGTCCGCATGACCGTGAACGGCCGTCCCGTCGAGGCCGAGGCGCAGGCCCTGACCACGCTGGCCGAATATCTCGCCGTGGTCCTGGAGGCCGAGACGCCCGAACGGCGCCGCGCCGAAGGCCTGGAAGGGCCGGCGGTGGTCATGATGAACGGCGAATCGGTGAAGGCGGGGCGGGTTCTGGCGGTTTCGGCGGCTTCGGCCCAGATCCGCAGCTTCGGCGGCCTGGCGCGTCATGACGGCGTGCTGACGCCGCTTCAGCGGGCTTTCGTCGAGGCGGGGGCGATGCTCTGCCCCGACTGCGCCCCGAGCCTCGTCATGAGCGCGCTGGATCTGCTCAACCGCAACCCCATCCCCTCCGGGGAGGAGGTCCGGGACTGGCTGGAGGATTCGCTCTGCCCGGTCTCCGACGCCGACCGCGCGGTGTCGGCCGTTCTGGCCGCCGCCGCCGCGACGCGCTCCTGAGTCTCCGTCCTGAAGGAAGTCGAAGCATGGCCGCTCCGGATCATCTGCGCCCCTCCACGCTGCCCGAGGCTCTGGAGGCCCTGAAGCGCCCCGGCGCGCGGGCTCTGGCGGGAGGTCAGGCGCTGCTGCCCCTGCTGCTCGACGGGAGCGAGCAGGCGCGCAGCCTGGTGGAGATCGGGCATCTGGCCGAACTGCGCGGCCTCGACCGCGACGAGGAGGCCTTCTTCGTGGGCGCGGGCACGCGGCCCGTGGACGTCGCGGACACGCCCGTCGTCTGGACGCTGCTGCCCGCCTTCGCCGAGATGGCGGGCGCCATGGGCGATCCGCAGTTCCGCAACCGCGCGACGCTGGGCGGCGCGCTCGCCGAGAATCACCCTTCCTCCTGCTGGCTGGCGGCGGCTCTGGCGCTGGAGGCCCGGATCCAGACCGACCGGCGCGAATTCCTCGCGGAGGAATGGACGCTCGGCGCCTTCGAGACGCCTCTGGAGCCGGGCGAGGCTCTGGTGGGGCTGCGTCTGCGGATTCCGCGTCGGGCGGGCTGGGCGCGGATCCGCGCGGGTTCGGGCTCGGGTTCGCCCTTTCCTCTGGCGAGCGTCTTCGCCGTCGAGACCCGCGAGGGCGCGGCGCGTCTGGGCGTGGCGGGCGGGCGCGACGGCGCCTTCCGCTGGCGGGCGGGCGAGGCGGCGCTGGAGGAATCGGGCTTCGCGCCGGACTCCCTGGCGGGGCTCGCGCCCCGCTCCGACGGGATGTCCGCCGACGAGCGGGCCGACGCGGCGCATCGGGCGCTGCTGGCGGGGCGGGCGGCGGCTCTGGCCGTGGCGCGGGCTCTGGAGATCCGGTCGGCGCCGGGGCTCTGAGGTCCGGAATCCTTCCGCCTGGCGGTTGATCCCGCCCCGGGCCTTACCTTCTCGCAAGAAGTGGCGGCTATCCTCGCGGCAGGACCTGAAAGGTCGGCGGGAGGATGGACGATGAAGCGTATGGTGATGGAGGCCCTCGCGGCCTATGCGCTCTGCGTGGTTCTGGAGTCTCTGGTTCTGGGCGGCGCGGGCGCGCAGGTCTGGGGCGGGGTGCTGGGAATGAACGTCTTTGCGGCGTCCTTTCTGGCGGGCTGGGCGCATCTGCGGCGGCTCGGCGAGGGGGCGGCGCGGCCCGAGGGCGGCTTCTGGTGGAGCGCCTCGCTGGGGATCGGCCTGGGGCTGGCTCTGGGCGCGGTGGGCGCGGCGAACGCCTTCCGCGCGGTGGCGGCGATGCTGCCCGGCGGCGATTCGAATCTTCTTCTGGCGTGGATCTTCGTCTTCGGGACGCTCTGCGCGCGCATGAGCTTCCGGACGCTGGCGGCCTGGCGCGACCTGCCGCCGCTGGAGAAGGGCGAGCCCGCCGCCTGAACCGGAGTTCGCCTGAGGCGCACATTTCCGGGGCGAGGCTGGATCAAGGCGGAAACGGGGCGCGGATCATCATAATATGGTCCGAATCCTGCGTCAGATTGCCTGTCATGACGGCGCCGGAGGCGCCCTGGAGGACCTGACATGAACAATCCCTTCTCCCGACCGGTTCTGCGTGGCGGCGTTCTGGCTCTTGCGGCTCTGAGCATGGCGGCGGTCTCCGTCGATCAGGCCGAGGCGCGCGGCCGCAACGACAACGCCGGCGCGGCCATCGCTGCGGGCGTGGTGGGTCTTGCGGTCGGCGCGATGATCGGCTCGGCTTCGGCCAGTTCGCCGACCTATTACGCCGCTCCGCCCGCGACCCCCTATTACCCGACCTACTCGGCCCCGACCTACGTCGCGCCGACCTATGCGGCCCCGACCTACTACCCGGCCCCGACCTACTACGCGGCCCCGACCTACGTGCAGCCGGCTCCGGTCTATGTGCAGCCCGCTCCGGTCTATGTGGCGCCGCCGGTCTACCGGGCGCCCACGACCTCGATCAACATCGGCGTGGGCGGCGGCTGGTCGAGCGGCCCGCGCTGGTCTCCGCCGCGCGGCCATGGCGGCTGGGGCGGCGGCGGACGCTGGGACGACCGCGGCCATCGCGGCGGCGGACGCTGGGACGGCAAGGGCGGATGGCGCTGAGCCTCCGCAGTCCGCGGCGATCTCCTTCATGACTTCAGACGGCCCCGCGAGGGGCCGTTTTCCGTTCTCCGCGCTCCGGATCCGCAGCGTCCGGAGGGCCCGCGCCAGATTCCACGCCAGATTCCACGTCCGCTTGCGGGGGCTGGGAGAGCGGGGCGATTCGGGCGTCGGCTTTCCTCGGGCGTCCTTGCGCGGGGTCGGCGCGCGTCCCGGGCGAAGAGATTCCGGCTCTGGAATGAACCATTTCCGGATCTGCGTATTCCGGCTGCAACGTTTTCCCGGATCTTCTCTGTTTACGGCGTATCGGGGGTGATCTTCAAGATTATATCTTGGAGATTGTATTAATTTGAACCATAGTGCGAGGACATATCTAAACAGGAAGAGCCTTCTGGCTCCCGGATCGTTTCAGAGAGGCCCCCATGCCCGCATTCCGCAAACTCGCCGCGTCCGCCGCCATCGCGGCTCTGCTCGCGGCTACGGCGCAGATTCCCGCCGCCCACGCCGACGGCAAACGCTGGGGCGGCGGCCACGGCGGAGGCTGGAGCGGCTACGGCGGCCCGTCGCGTCCCTCGGTCCATTACGGCAATTCGCGCGGCGGCGGCGTGCTTCTGGGCGCGGTCGCGGGTCTGGCGGCGGGCGCGATGCTCGGCGCGGCCAGCAGCGCCTCGGCCGGAACCACCGTGATCCAGAACAACGGCTACGGCTACGGCGGCGGCTATTACGGCGGCGGCCAGGTGATCGGCGGCTACGGCGGCGGCTATTACGGCGGGGGTCAGGTGATCCAGTCCGCGCCGGTCGTCTCCGGCTGGACGACGGTCGTGCAGCCCGCGGTGCGCACCACCACCGCGACGCGCGTCTACTACCCGCAGGCCCAGACGACCTATGCGCAGGTTCCGCGCACCGTGGTCGACCGCCAGGCCGTGACCACCATGGAGACCGTGCCCCAGACGACCTACGTGCAGGTTCCGCGCACCGTCACCGAGACCGTGCCCCAGACGACCTACGTGCAGGTTCCGCGCACCGTCACCGAGACCGTGCCGCGCACCACCTACGTGCAGCAGGAGAAGACCGTCTACGAGGAGCAGTCGCGCACCGTCACCGAGACCGTGCCCAAGACCGTCATGCAGAACGTGGACCGCGTGGTCACCGAGACCGTGCCGCGCACCACCTATCAGCAGGTCGAGGAGACCGTCTACGACACCGTTCCCGTGGTGGTCTACAAGCAGGTTCCGCGCACCGTGACCAAGACCGTGCCCCAGACCACCTATGAGGAGGTCCAGCGCACCGTCACCGAGGCCGTGCCCCAGACCGTCTACGAGAACGTGCAGCGCGTGGTCACCGAGACCGTGCCCCGCACCGTCACCGAGACCATCCCCCAGACCACCTACGAGCAGGTCGCCCGCACCGTCACCGAGACCGTGCCCCAGACCACCTATCAGCAGGTCGCCCGCACCGTCACCGAGACCGTGCCCCAGACCACCTACGCGCAGGTTCCGCGCACGAGCTATCAGGACGTGGCGCGCACCGTGATCGACACCGTGCCCCAGACCTCCTACGGCTACGTCGCCGGCCCGACCACCTATTCCCAGAGCATCGCCCCCATCGGCGGCGCGGTCTGGGGCGGCGGCTTCGGCGGCTGCGGCGGCGGCGGAATCGTCGTGGGCTCGCCCTGCGGCGGCGGTCTGGGCGGCGGCGGCTTCATCGGGGGCGGCGGTTTCGGCGGCGGCGGCTTCATCGGCAAGCCCTGCGGCGTCTGCTGATCCGGCCTTCCGGAGATTTCGACGAGGTCCAGGCGAAGGCGCGCTCCCGGAGACGGGGGCGCGCCGTTTTCGTGCGGCTTCGGCGGAGGCGTCGTTTTTTCTTGATAAGCTTTTGCGAATCGGGCCTGATCCTCCTGTCGCGGGGAGGCCCCGCGGCGTTCGTCGACCGCGGAGGACGCGATCATGCGCGAGAAGCGCCACAAGCTGGCTGTCGTCGTCGGACGATTCCAGCCCTTTCACGCAGGTCACCTCGACCTGCTGCGCCAGGCCGCCCGGGAGGCGGATCATCTGCTGATTCTGGTCGGCGGAGCCTGGCGGCCCCGCAGCTGGCGGAATCCCTTCACCCACGAAGAGCGCCGGAGCTTCATCCTCGCCCATCTGGCGGCGGCGGATCTCGGAGTCGAGGCGGCGATCCTGCCCCTGCTCGACACGCTCTACAGCGACCGCGCCTGGACGGCCAATCTGCGTCTGGCGGTGCGGCGACGGATCCAGGCCCTCGGGCTGGAGCCCGAAGCGGTCGAGATCCGGCTCTTCGGGCATGAGAAGGACTCGAGTTCGCGTTATCTGCGCTGGTTCCCCGAATGGAGCTGGCGCGACGTGCCGCCTCATCTGCATCGGGGCGAGGTGGTCAGCGCCACCGATCTGCGCGAGGCGGCCTTCCTCGGGAGCCTGACCGGCGCCGAGGCCGAGCGGTTCGGCCCCCTGAGCCTCGCCCTTCTGGAGGACTGGATGGCGCGTCATCCGGCGGAGGCCGGGCGTCTGCGGGCCGAAGGCGCCTATATCCGCGGCTATCGCGCCAAGATCAAGGCCGCCGAAGCGGCCTTCGGCTGGCCGATCACGATCAACGCCGTGGATGCGGTGGTGATCCAGTCGGGTCATGTGCTGCTGGTGCGGCGGGGCGTGGCGCCGGGCGAGGGGCTATGGGCTCTGCCGGGGGGGCATCTCGCCCCCGGAGAGACGGCGCTCGACGCCTGTCTGCGCGAGCTTTACGAGGAATGCCGTCTCGACGCGCCGCGCGGCGCGGTGGCGGCGCGTCTGAAGGGGCGGCGGGTCTTCGACCATCCCGAGCGCTCCGAAAGGGGCTGGGTCCGCACCGAGGCCTTCTTCTTCGAGCTCGAGGACCGCCCGAAGCTGGAGAAGATCAAGGCGGGCGACGACGCGGCGGAAGCCTTCTGGACGCCCCTCGCCGAGGTCACGCCCGAACGCATGTTCGAGGATCATTTCGACATCCTTCAGGCCTTCACGCCGGAAGCGCCTCTGGCCTACGGGCCCTTGCTGATGGCCCATGGCGCCTGAAGCCTGAAGGTCTGGCTCCCACGGCCTCCGGGAGGACCGGAGGCCCGCAGTCCCGAGGAGGACTCGATGACTCCGAATTTCTTCCCGCCGCTGGATGCGGCCAATCCCATCCTCGACAGCGACAGCTACAAATATTCCCATCCGCGCCAATATCCCGAGGACGCCGACCTCGCGAGCGCCTATGTCGAGCCCCGCAAGGCCTGGGAGGGGATCGAGGAGATCGTCTTTTTCGGCCTCCAGGCCGAGCTTCTGAAGCTTCAGGGCCCGGTGGTGACGGCGGCCCATCTGGCGGAGGCCGAGCCTTTCCTGAGGGCCCATGGCCTTGATCTCCACGTCCAGGGCTGGCGGCGCATCGTCGAGACCCATGGCGGACGCCTGCCCATCCGCATCGAGGCTCTGCCGGAGGGGACCATCTCGGGTCCGGGCGCGCCTCAGATGCGGGTGGAGAACACCGATCCGGCCTGTCCCTGGCTCCCGGCCTTCCTGGAGACGCGGCTTCTGCGGAGCGTCTGGTATCCCTCGACGGTGGCGAGCCTCTCGCGCCATGTGGTCGGCGAGATCCGCAAGCGCATGCTCCTCACCGACGGAACCGACGAAGGCGTGGAGTTCAAGCTCCATGACTTCGGGGCGCGGGGCGCGAGCAGCCATGAATCGGCGGCGCTCGGCGGGGCGGCGCATCTGATCAGCGCGCGGGGCACCGACACCGTTTCCGGGCTGATCCTCGCGCGCAACGTCTACGGCGCGGAGATGGCGGGCTTCTCGATCCCGGCCACCGAGCATTCCACCGTGACCAGCTTCGGGCGCGAGGGCGAGCTCGCCTTCATGGACCGGCTTCTGGACCTCTTCCCGACGGGAATCCTCGCCTGCGTTTCGGACAGCTACGACCTGATGCGGGCGGTGCGGGAATATTGGGGCGAGGCCCTGCGCGAGAAGATCCTCGCCCGCGACGGGGTTCTGGTGGTGCGTCCCGACAGCGGCGACCCTCTGCAGATCGTGCCCGAGGTGATCGAGGCGCTGATGGAGAAATTCGGCTTCTCGGAGACTCCGACCGGCTACCGGCTGCTGAATCCCAAGGTGCGCGTCATCCAGGGCGACGGGGTCAACCGCTTCTCCATCGTCGAGATCATGGAGGAGATGATGCGGCGGCGTCTGGCCATCGGCAACATCGCCTTCGGCATGGGCGGGGGTCTGCTCCAGAGCGTCAACCGGGACAACTTTTCGTATTCGATGAAGCTTTCGGCGATCCGTCGGGGCGGCGTCTGGCGGGACGTCTTCAAGGATCCGGTCACCGCCAGCGGCGGGAGCAAGACCTCGAAGCGCGGGCGTCAGGGCGCGGTCCGGGAGGAGGGGCGTCTCGTCGCGCGCCGCAAGGAGGAGATCGCCAAGGGCCGCGACGCCCTCGAACCGGTCTTCGAGAACGGCGAGATCCTCCGCCGCTGGAGCTTCGGGGAGATCCGCGCGCGGGCGAAGGGCGGCTGAGGCTCGCAAGAGAGATATTCGCGGAATATTCTGCGAATAATCTTGATATGTTCTGTGATTCCCTTGAGACAGGGCGCTCCAGAGTCCAACCCGGAGCGCCCTGATGAATTTCTACGTCACCCTTGGAGACCGCGATCCCGAGGCCTCCGCCGCCTTTTACGACGCCGTCCTGGCGGTTCTCGGCTGGTCGAAGCTGACGGAGTTCCCCGGCTGGCGCGCCTATTCCGAAGGCGGCCTCCCCGGGGGCTTCACCTTCTGGATCGTCAGGCCCTTCGACGGCGAACCCGCTTCGGTCGGCAACGGGACGATGGTCGGCTTTCCGGCGAAGACCCGCGCCCAGGTGGACGCCTTCCATGCGGCGGCTCTGGCCCATGGCGGATCGGAGGAGGGCGCGCCCGGCCTCCGGCCCCATTACGGGCCGGACTGGTATGCGGCCTATCTGCGCGATCCCTCCGGGAACAAGCTCGCGGTGGTCTGCGCCCCCTGAGTCCGGCTTACTTCTGATCGGCGCCGTAGTTCGGCCATTGCGTCGAGGGGCGCCAGTCGGGAGCGGCGGCGGCGTAGCGCGAATCCTGCGTCCGCAGGCCCGGCGCGGGACGCGGCGGAATCGGCAGGGCGGCGTAGGCCTCGGTCATGATCTCGCGCCAGAGGTCGGCGGCCAGCGTCGCGGCGGCGCCGGAGGCGGGAGTCCCGTCGTCGCGGCCGATCCAGAGCACGCAGATGAAATCCGCCGTGGCGCCCATGAACCACACGTCGTCGCCGGTCTCGGCGCCCATGGCCAGAGCCTCGCGGCCCGGAGGAAGGGCGCGGCGGGCGAGGGCGTCGGCCTGGCTGCGCGCCGCCAGAGCCTGGATGGTCAGGCGCGTCGCCTGATCGGGCGCGGCGCGGATGCGCGTCCCGAGGACCGGAGGCGCGCGGCGGAAGATCGTGCGGCGCGGCGCCTGGGGCGTCTCGCCGGGGCCGAGCGCCTCCACCACGCCGAAGGGCGTGACGGCGAAGCCCTCGTCGGCCAGCGTGGCCAGAGCCCCCGCCACCTGAAGCACCGTGGCCCGCACGCCCATGGCGGTCTTGCCGTGGGCGGGGGGCTCGACGTCGAAGCCGAAGGCGCGCGTGACCTTGCGCAATTCGGCGTAAGGCAGCGTGAGGGCGGCCTTGTTCACCTCGGCGGGCCGGGCGCCCGGCCGCAGCAGAGCCGCCACCGTGGCCGCGCCGCCGCCGTCCTTGGCGATGGAGGCCGTGGCCGCGAAGGGCGCGAAGAGCAGGCCGATGGGGCGTTTCAGGGTGGTGGCGCGGTTCCGGACGCCGGAATCCCCGACCCTCCTGCCTCCGGCCATGGCGCGCACGGCGCCGTCGCGCGAGAGCAGCACGGCGGCGGCCTCGGCGCGCGGATCCAGTCCGGGGACGGCCTCCATCACGGTCTCGAAGGCCTGGTCCATGGCGTGCTGAAGCCGCAGGTCCAGCGTGGTGCGCAGATCGGCGTCGACGCCCGGAGCCCGCGCCTCGGCGGGCGCCTGGTCCAGCGCCCAGGAGATGAAGACCGGATCCGGGCCGGGCGGCGCCGCGACCGAAAGACGGGCCGGAAAGGCCCGGGCCGTCGAGATCTCCTGAGAGCTCGCCAGCCCGGCTTCGGCGAGCAGGTCGAGCGCCCGCGCGGTGCGCCGCCGGACGGCCTCGGGATCGGCGAAGGGATCGGCGCCGGCCGGAGCCTCCAGAGCCCCCGCCAGAGCCGCCGCCTGGGCGAGGTCGAGCCGGGCGGCCGGGCGATTGAACCAGCGGCGTCCTGCGGCGTCGAATCCCCGGATTCCCTCGGCGAAGAGCGCGCGGTTGAGCATGAGCCTCTGACGCTCCGCGGCGTCGTAGCGCCATTGGGCGGCCAGGCTCCGGATCAGCCTTTGCGGCTGGGAGTCGTCCTCCCGGGCGGCCTGGGGCTGGGCGGCGCGGACGGCGCCGAGGCCCTGCGCCAGAGCCCGCGAGACTCCGGATTCCACCGAGCCCGCCCAGAGCCTCGGCTCGACGGCGGCCAGCACCCGCGCCAGATCGGGCGAGGCCTCCTGCAGCCCGAGGACCCGGGTTTCGGGGGCGTCGATCCAGACGTATTCCTTGCCGCGCGCGTCCTGGAGCCTGAGCCCCTGCGGAGGCGGCGCGGCCAGCGCCCGCGCGGCCGAAGGCAGATCGGCCCGATAGGCGGCGACGATCCCGACTCCGACGGCGCCGCAGATCAGCCCGAGCCCGAGGAGGCCGCGTCCGAAGGCGGCGGCGAAGGACAGCCGCCCTCCGGAACGGCGCGCCGGATCCCGCGCAGGCGCCGGACGCCCCTCGAGAGGCGGGTGGGACGGAGCATCGGCGGGGGTGCGGGGCATCTCGACAAGTCTCCTGAGCCGGCGGAGAGGCGCAGATTGGGCGGAACGCGGTCAAGGAATGGTTAACGCGGCGCGAGGCTTCGGGGGTGATCGGGGCGCGGCGGGGATTTGTCAAGGTGATCGTTTTTTGATCTTAACCTGAAATGAAGCCTGTTTTTTAGGCTAATCATGATCGGGAACCTGAAGACCCCTGCGGAGCATGTCGGAAATAATTCATCACAAACAGCATGTTGAATGATGAAGCCCGAAATGGCGCCGAATTTGTATTGCTCTGCAATATCCACCGCAGAGAAGGGCGCCGAAGCCATGAAATTCATCATCGCCATCATCAAACCCTTCAAGCTGGAGGAGACGCGCGAGGCGCTGACCGCCATCGGCGTCACGGGCATGTTCGTGAGCGAAGGCAAGGGCTTCGGCCGCCAGAGCGGACATACCGAAATCTACCGCGGCGCCGAATACGCCGTGACCTTCGTGCCCAAGCTGCGGCTGGAGCTGATGGTGGCGGACGACCTCGCCGACCGCGCCGTGGAGGCCATCCGCGGCGCCGCCCAGACCGGCCGCATCGGCGACGGCAAGATCTTCGTCCTCGACGCCCTTCAGGCCACGCGCATCCGCACCGGCGAAACCGGAGAGGACGCGCTGTGAACCTGCCCTCCGCCCATCAGACTCCGCCCTCGCCGACCAGCAAGAAGGAAGGCTTCTCCATGATCCATCGTTCTCCCTCCCGCTGGCGGCCGTCCGGCCTTGCGGCCGCGGCCGCCGCTTCAGCCGCCGGGCTGCTCCCCGGACTGGCGCGCGCGCAGGAGCTGTCTCAGGAGGTCTCCGCCGAGATCGCCGCCGCCGTGGCCGCGGCTCTGGCCGCCGCCCAGCCCGCCGCCGAGGCCGCGGCGGAAGCCGCGCCCGTCTCCGGGATCGACAGCGGCGACACGGCCTTCATGGCGATCTCCACGCTGCTCGTGCTGATGATGTCCATTCCGGGCCTGGCGCTGTTCTACGGCGGCATGGTGCGCAGCAAGAACATGCTCTCGGTGCTGACGCAGGTTCTGGCCACGGTCTGCATCGCCTGCGTGGTCTGGGTCTTCTGGGGCTACAGCATGGCCTTCACCGACGGCGGCGGTCTGAACGACTACGTCGGCGGCTTCGACAAGCTCTTCCTGCGCGGGGTGGACCTCGCGTCGGAGACCGGGACCATGCCGGAATACATGTTCGTCGCCTTCCAGATGACCTTCGCGGCGATCACGCCGGCTCTGGCTCTGGGCTCCTTCGCGGAGCGCATGAAGTTCAAGGCCATCGTGCTCTTCGTGCCGATCTGGCTGACGCTGGTCTATTTCCCGATGGCCCACATGGTCTGGGGCGGGGGCCTCCTCGCGCAGTGGGGCGCTCTGGACTTCGCGGGCGGCACCGTGGTGCACATCAACGCGGGCGTGGCCGGTCTGATCGGCGCGCTGATGGTCGGCCCCCGGCTCGGCTTCGGCAAGGAGCATCTCGCGCCGCACAGCCTCACCATGACCATGATCGGCGCCTCGCTGCTCTGGGTGGGCTGGTTCGGCTTCAACGCGGGTTCGGCGGCTGCGGCCAACGGCGTCGCGGCTCTGGCGACGGTCAACACCCTCGTCGCGACGGCGGCGGCGGGCCTCGCCTGGCTCTTCGTGGAATGGACCGTCAAGGGCCATCCCTCGCTTCTGGGCCTGGTTTCGGGCGTGATCGGCGGTCTTGTGGCGATCACTCCGGCGGCGGCCTTCGTCGGGCCGATGGGCGCGGTGGCGCTCGGCCTGATCGCGGGTCCGGTCTGCTTCGTCTTCTGCACCACGGTGAAGAACAGGCTGAAGTACGACGACTCGCTGGACGTCTTCGGCGTGCATTTCATCGGCGGCGTGATCGGCGCGGTCCTGACGGGCGTGTTCATGGCGCCGGGGCTCGGCGGCCAGGGCGACGAGAGCTTCAGCATGGGCTCCCAGCTCTACGCGCAGATCGAGGGCGTGGTCTTCACGATCCTCTGGTCGGGCGTGCTGTCCTTCCTGATCTTCAAGCTGATCGACCTCGTGATCGGCCTGCGGGTCGATGCGGACAAGGAACGCGAGGGCCTCGATCTCACGGAGCATGGCGAACGCGCCTGGAATCTCTGAGTTCCTCCACCAGTCGGTCTCCGCAGACCGAAACTCGGCGGCCTCCGCAAGGGGGCCGCTCTTTTTTCATGCGGGGCTTGCGGAGGCTCGCCGGCGATCACGAGACTTAAAGACGACGCGCCGCGACGGCCCGTCCGCTTGCGTCCGGAGGGGGAGGGCGGCTAAATCGGGCTCATGTGGCGAGCTCTGGCGAATCCGAATCGGTTCATGCGCGTCTCGGGGCTGATCCTGCCCTGGGCGTTCCTTCTGGCGACGGCGCTGTTCGCCGTGGGCCTCTACTGGGCGCTCTGGGTCGCGCCGCCCGACTTCAGGCAGGGCGACGGGGCGCGGATCATGTTCGTCCATGTTCCGGCGGCGGCGCTCTCCATCGGGGTCTACGCCGTGATGGCGGCCGCGAGCGTGACGGCGCTGATCTGGCGGCATCCGGTTTCGGATCTGACGGCCAAGTCCTGCGCTCCGGTGGGGGCGGCCTTCACGCTGATCGCGCTGATCACGGGCTCTATCTGGGGCAAGCCCATGTGGGGCGCCTGGTGGGTCTGGGACGCGCGGCTGACCGCCGAACTGATCCTGCTGTTCTTCTATCTCGGCTACATGGCGCTCTGGAACGCCGTCGAGGACCAGACGACGGCGGCCCGGGCGGCGGCGATCCTCTGTTGCGTGGGGTCGGTTTCGGCGCTGCTCTCGAAATATTCGGTGAATTTCTGGAACACGCTGCATCAGCCCGCGAGCCTCTCCGTCGACAAGGCCGAGCATGTCCATGACGCCTTCTATCTGCCGCTGCTCGTCATGATGGGGGCCTTCTACGCCTATTTCATGGCCTTCCTGCTGCTGGGGGTGCGCAAGGAGATCCGGGCGCGCCGGATCCGCAATCTGCGGGGGGCTCTGGCCCGGGAGGCGGGCGCATGAGCCTTCTGCCCGTCTACGACAAATACGCGCCCTACGTCTGGAGCGCCTACGGCCTGACGGCCCTGATCCTGATCGGGCTGGCGCTGTGGCTGGCGCTGGAGGCCCGCCGCGCCGCCCGGACCCTCGCCGAGCTGGAGGCGAAGCAGGCCCGCAAGACCTCTCCCGCCTCCGCGGCGCCGGGGCCCTCCGCTTCGGCGGCCAGATTGCGCGAGGCGCCATGAGCGAAACCCCCGAGGCCTCTCCCTCCCCTCCGCAGACGCCGACGCCTCCGACGGGGCGCGCGCGGCGGCTCTGGCTGAGGTTCCTGCCTCTGGCGGCCTTCGCCTGTCTGGCGGCGGCCTTCTTCATGGCGCTGATGCGTCCGGCCACCGACGCCTTGCCTTCGCGGCTGATCGGCGTCCCGGCGCCGGCCTTCGCCCTGCCCAGCCTTAAGGAGGGAGGGGGCGAGATCACGCTGGAGAGCTTCAAGGGCGAGGGCCCGGCTCTGGTGAATTTCTTCGCCTCCTGGTGTCCGCCCTGCCATGCGGAGCATCCGGAGCTGATGAGGCTGGCGGCTTCGGGCGAGGCGCGGGTCTATGGCGTCTCCTACAAGGACGCTCCGGCCGACACGCTGAATTTCCTGGAGAAGCTCGGCGATCCCTTCCGCGAGGTGGCGGTGGATCAGCGCGGGCGCACGGCCATCGACTGGGGGGTCTCGGGAGCGCCCGAGAGCTTCGTCCTCAGCCCGGAGGGCGTGGTGGCCTACAGGCATTTCGGGCCGATCAATCCCGGCGATCTGGACCGGCTGATCCTGCCCGCGCTGCGCAAGGCCGCGCAAGGGCGCTAGGGCGCCTTCCAGCGCAGCCGAAGGGCTTCGCGTCGCGCACATGCGGCCACACAAGACGTGGGAGCGTTTGAACGATCCGACATGATCCGGAAAGGCTCTCGAGCCTTCTGCGGCCGAGGGGTCGGCTCCGGCGCCGCGCAGCCGCGACAAGGCGCCGTGGTCGGTCCGGACGCGATCCGGCGCGACTGGAGGAGGCTCCGGGTTTCCTTCGGGCCGCTTTCCCCGCGCGGCCTTCCGGGTAGGCTGACGTCCTTCCTGCTCCGCTCCCTGCGCGCCCGCCCCGACGCGTCGGGATGGCGGCTCAGCGGCGCGAGTCGGCCAGAATCTTCAGATTGGCGAGGAAGCCCTCGCGCTGATCGACGGGCAGCAGCTCGACGATGCGGCGTTCCGCGTCGACCACCTTGGGGGCGGCTTCGTCAAGGGTGCGCTGCCCCTCGGCGGTGATGCGCACGGCGTTGGCGCGCTGGTCCTGCTCGGTGCGGCGCGTGATGACGAGGCGACGCTTCGAGAGCCGGGCGAGCATGTCGGCCAGCGTCGAGCGGTCCACGCCGGTGCGGCGCACGAGTTCCGATTGCGTGACTCCTTCGTTCTGGCTGAGGGCCATGAGCACCGCGAACTGACGGGGGGTCAGGTTCTGGGTCCGCAGCGCCTGAGCCGTCATGTCGGCGGCGCGCTGCTGGGCGCGGTGAAGGAGATGGCCCGGCGAGTCCTCCAGCTGGAAGTCCCCCTCGGCTCCGCCGCCTCCGCGTCTGGTGGATTGTGTCGGCATGTGCGCGTTCCCTTGTCTCGGAGCGCGCTGTCCGGCTTGACCGGCTCATAACTTCAAAATTAAACGCGCCCTGACAGATTATTAATATATTCAGGGCGCGTTTGCAATCGGGTCGTCCCATTATGGCATGATGAGGCGAAAATGCGGCGAGAAATAGTTCCGTATGCCCCGGAAAAGACGCAAGGCCTCAGGGCGCCTTGTCCGGGTCGGGCTCGATTCCGTAGCGCTTGAGGACCGGATATTGCGCGCCCGCGAAGATCATGGTCAGCGGCAGGATGGCCCAGACCTTGAAGTTCACCCAGGCGCCTTCGGAGAAGCTGCGCCAGACCACTTCGTTCAGAACCGCCATGGTCAGGAAGAACAGGCCCCAGCGGATGGTGAGCACGCGCCATCCGCGGTCGGTCAGCGAGAAGACTTCGCCGAAGACGCCCTTCAGGAAGAGCCTGCCCGTCGAGAGCCCGCCGAAGAGCGCCGCCGCGAAGAGCAGATAGACCGCCGTAGGCTTCATCTTCACGAAATCGGGATCCTGAAGCGCCAGCGTGATTCCGCCGAAGACCCCCACCACCAGAAAGGTGATGAGCGGCGCGGCGGGCACCCGCCCGATCTTGAACCAGTAGGCCGCCACCGCGACCAGCGAGGCGAAGATCGCGGCTCCCGTGGCCCAGTAGATGTCGCCGAGGTAATAGGCCCCGAAGAAGAGCAGGAGAGGGCCCGCTTCGAGAGCCGCCTTCCACAACGGGCTCATCTGCGGCGCCTGCCCGGAGGGGGCGACGATTCGAGGCGGGGCTTGATCCACGTTGCGATCTCCATGTGGCGCGCCCCGGAGGGCGGCTTGATCCTTCGAATGGTCCGGCGAATGGTCCGGTCGGGCGCCCTTGCGGGCTCGGGCTCGGGCGCGGGGGCGCCTGCGAGGATGGCTCAGAGCGCTTTCGCGCCCGTCAACGCGCGGGCGAATTCCTGAGCCTCGAAAGGCTGCAGGTCGTCGATGGCCTCGCCGACTCCGATGGCGTGGATGGGCAGGCCGAACTTCTCGGCCAGAGCCGCCAGCACGCCGCCTTTCGCGGTTCCGTCGAGCTTGGTCATGATTAGCCCGGAGACTTTGGCGATTTTTTGGAAGACCTCGACCTGGCTGAGGGCGTTTTGTCCCACCGTGGCGTCCAGGACGAGCAGGGTGTTGTGCGGCGCGGTCGGGTCGAGCTTCTGGAGGACGCGCACGATCTTGTCGAGTTCGGCCATGAGGTCGCCGCGATTCTGGAGCCGTCCCGCCGTGTCGATGAGCAGCACGTCCGCGCCGCGCTCCTGAGCCTCGCGCAGGGCGTCGTAGGCGACGCCCGCGGCGTCGGCGCCTTCGGCCTTCGCGATCACCGGGACGCCCGCCCTCTGGCCCCAGATCCTGAGCTGTTCGACGGCGGCGGCGCGGAAGGTGTCGGCGGCGGCCACCACCACCGATTTCCCCGCGCCCTTCAGCTGCGAGGCCAGCTTGCCGACCGTGGTGGTCTTGCCGCCTCCGTTCACCCCGACGACGAGAATCACCTGAGGGCGTTTTGCGTAGAGCGGCAGGGGCCGCGCCACGGGGGCCAGGGTCCGGGCGACCTCGGCGGCGAGCAGGCGCTTGACCTCTTCGGCGGGGATGCTCCGGCCGAAGCGCCCTTCGGCCACGGCGGCGCTGGCGCGCCGGGCGAGGCTCACGCCGAAATCGGCCTGGACGAGCAGGTCTTCGAGCTCCTCCAGCAGGGCGTCGTCGACCACGCGCTGTTCGACGACGATCGCGTCCACGCCCTGCTCGATCCGGGCGTTGGACTTGAACAGGCGTTCCTTGAGCTTTTCGAAAAACCGCATGGGGCCTCGCTGGGAAGATCGGATCTCAGATAAGGCTTCGCGCGGCGCTTGGGAAGCGTCGCGCCGTCGGGAAGCCTGCGTGCGGGAGCGTTCGGGGCGCGGGAGGCGCTGCGGGGCCCTTCAGTCCTCCTCGGCGAGGGGCGGCGAGGCCGCGGCCGGAGGGGCGACGGGAGTCCGGATCGGAGAGCTGGGCGCGGAGAAGCTGCCCGGCGGACGCGCGGGACGGTTCTTCGGCGGAACGAAGGGCCTGGGCGGCGCTTCCGCCGCGACCGTCCGGGCCTCGGGCGGCGCGGCGGCGGGGGCGGCGGTCGGCTTGACGGGGTCCGGGCTGGGGGGGGCGGCCTGCGCCTCCGGACGCGAGGCCGCCGCAGGGGAAGGGGCGGCGGCGGGCTGGACGGGAGAGGGCTGGGCGTCAGGAGGCTCCGCGGCGGGCGGCGGCGCGGAAGGCCGCGGGACCGCCGCCAGCGGCGCCGGAGGCGGCGCGGGCGCGCGCAGGGCCCCCTGCGGCGCGACGGGCGGGGCGGGCGGAATCAGCGGCGGCTCGAAGGCTTCGTCCGGGTCGATCTCCTCCAGATCCTGCGGCAGGGCCAGCGCGAGGAAGAGATAGCTCCAGCCCTCGAAGATCATCGAGATCCCCACCGCCAGCCCGAGCAGGCTGAAGAGTCCGAGGATGCGCGTGGCGGCGCCTTCCTCTCCTGCGGCCTGGGCCAGATCGGCGGGCGAGGTGAAATAGGCGTTCATCAGCCAGAGGCCGAAGCCCAGCGAGATCAGGCCGCTCAGCATCACCCATCCCCAGCCCTTCTGGGGCCGCGCGGCCATCGCCAGAGCCACCCGCGCGCCGCCGCCGAGCAGGATCATCACGATCAGCAGCGCCGTGAGCGTCAGCACGCCTTCGAGCGGGTTCCAGACCAGCAGCGCGCCGCCGATCAGCGCGATCAGCCCCGTGACGAAATGCCAGAGCCTCGGCCTCCAGCCGGGGACGTTCAGCGCGTCCCAGAACTGCACGGCGCCCTGGACCATCAGCGCCGCGCCGACCACCGCCGTCACGGCCACGCTGGCGAGCACGGGCCAGAAGAGCGCCGCCGTCCCGCCGAGCAGCGTCAGCAGGCCCAGCGTGATCAGCAGGCCTCTGCGCGGCCGCAGGAGCGCGGAGGCGTCCGACGGCTGTCCGGAGGAGGTGGGATGGGTCATGATGAGGATCGCCTGTCCAAAGCCTGGGCCGAGACGCGCGTCAAGACGCGCAGGAGGATGCTCCTTCAGGAAAGCATGCGGCGGCGCGGCGGCGCAAGCGGCGAATGCTCGGGAGGCGGAGGAGCGCCGGAAGCCGCGCCGCAGCCCGCCGAAGGCCCCGCGCCGGGGGCGGAGCGAGCACGGGCTTGTGAAAAACGGGTTTTCCATTTGAACGAATTTGGCGCTATCTCCGGATGGTCCGGCCGGAGAGGGCTGACGGAATGCGCGGAGCGCGGCGGCCTCCGGAGGCGCGGCGAAAGGGGCCTGAAGCATGGGATTCGTGCGAATCGATCTGGCGGCTGCCGTTCTGGCTCTGGGCTGCGCCGTGGCGGCTCCGGCTTCGGCGGAGATGGTTCTGGTGGAGCTTTTCACCAGCCAGGGATGCAGCGCCTGCCCGCCCGCCGACGCCCTGCTCGCCGAACTCAGCGAGAAGGAGGACGTCATCGCCCTGGCCTTCCATGTCGATTACTGGGACGCCTTCGGCTGGAGCGACCCCTTCGCCTCGCCGGAGTTCTCGCGGCGTCAGGAGGATTACGGCCGCCGTTTCGGCGTGCGGCGCTACACGCCCCAGATGATCGTGAACGCCTCCGCCGAGATGGTCGGACACGAGCGGCGCGCGGTGGGCAAGGCCGTGCGGGCCGCGATGCGCGACTGGCGGCCTCTGGTGCGGGTGTCCCTCTCGCCGCCGGGCGAGGGGAGGAAGGGACGCGTCAGCCTCTCCGCCCTGACGGAGGGCGCGCCCGTCGCCTTCGGCGAGGCGACCGTCTGGCTGGCGGGCTATGATTCCTCGAGCGAGATGCTCGTGGAGGGCGGACAGAACGCCGAACGTCGCCTGTCCTATTGCAACATCGTGCGCGAATGGCGGCCTCTGGCGGTCTGGAACGGCGAGGCCCCGCTCTCCCTGGAGTTCGAGAGCCCCGAAGGCGACGGCGGATTCGCGGTGATCGTGCAGGAAGGCGGCGTCGGCCGGATTCTCGGCGCGGCCCAGACGCGCCATCAGCCCGAACCCTGAAGCGGACATGAAAAAGCCCCGCCTTGTCACGGGCCGGGCGCTTCGAAGATCCTGAAAACCATGGTGGGCGGTACTGGACTCGAACCAGTGACCCCAGCGGTGTGAACACTGTGCTCTACCAACTGAGCTAACCGCCCTCCCGGGTGCCGCGTTGATAGCGGGGCCGCGACCGGGGGTCAAGGGGGTTTCTCGCGGGAAAGCTCACGGAATCGTCAGAATTCCGCGCGGAGGGCGTCGGCGGCCGCCTTGAGCTCGCCGTTATCCTCGGCGAGAAGGCGGCCCATGAGCTTCATGAAACGGCGCGTCGCGGCCTTGACGGCGGCTTTGACCCTCGGCCTGGGCGCGATCCCCGGCCTGGCCCAGACCTCTCCCGGAGGGGATCCGCCTGCGGGCGGCTTCTCCTACGAGTTCCGCGTCTATCTCGGCGGGATTCCGCTCGGGACCCTGACCGCCCGGGGAGGGAGCGCGGGCGGCGCCTACGCCGCTCAGGGCGAATTCCGCATGGCCTCCCTTCTGGCGATGGTGATCGATTCCGACGCCTCGGCGGAGGCCTCGGGGCGGATCGGGCCGGAGGGGCGCGCGATTCCCGAACGCTTCTCCTATCGGCTGCGCGACCGCAAGGAGAGCTCGGAGCTGATCCTGAGCTATGATCCGCAAGGGCGTCCCCTTTCGATCCAGCGCATCCCGGACGCGCCGAAACGGGACAGGGAGCCTGATCCCTCCGAGGTTCCGGACGCCATAGATCCGGCGACGGCCATCTATCTGCTGGGGGCGCCGCGGGTCGATCCCTGCGCCTTCGACCATCAGGTCTTCGACGGGCGCAAGCTGCATGGCGTGCGGCTTTCGGGGCCCGCGCGCCAGGAGCCCGACGGATCCGTGGTCTGCCAGGGCCTTTACGAGCGCCTGAAAGGCTTCAGGGACAAGGACATGACCCCGGAGCGCGCGCGTCACGTCTTTCAGGCCCGCCTGACCGCCCTGCCGGAAGGCGGGTGGCGTCCGGAGCGGATCTGGGCCGACACGACCTGGGGTCAGGCCTCGGTGCTGAGGCGCTGAGGGCTCGGGGCGGCGGAGAGGTGCGGCTCTGGCGCCGGACTTGCTTTCCTTCGCTCCCGACAGTTTCGCAGTTTGTCTTCGACCCTCGACCTTGCGCCCGGCGTCTCGCACCGCCGGGCGTTTTTTTGCGTCCGGCGCGGGATCGGGCCTGCGGGCGGGAGCTCTGGCGCCGGACTTGCTTTCCTTCGCTCCCGACAGTTTCGCAGTTTGTCTTCGACCCTCGACCTCAAGCCCGGCGCCCGCAGCGCCGGGTTTTTTTTGGTCGGGCGCGTCGGTCAGGCGCGGGTGTGGCGGGCGCGCGATCCGCGTTCGATGGCGGCGGCGTTCAGGCGGTCGATGCCCAGTTCGTGGCGGAGCATCTCCAGGAAGCGCATCTCCGGAGCGTCCACCTTCTGATCGGCGGCGGCCACGTCGCAGGCGAGGGCGTAGGCCGTCTCGAAGAGATGCGGCGGCAGGGCCTTGCGCACCAGACCCACCAGAGAATCCAGGCCGTCTTCGCGCTGCAGATGCCGCAGCGTCAGATCGGTCAGGGCGGTCAGGCGCCCCCCGTCATAGCCCTCGAAGACGGGCAGCAGCCCGACGATGGACTGAATCTCGCGTCTTTCGCTCTCGCGCATCTCGCCGCTGGCGGCGGAGGTGACGAGCATGACGGCGATCAGCGCGTCTTGCGCCGACATGGCGTAACCGGACAACGGCATGGCTTCCCCTCTCTGAGCTCCGCCCCGAGTCTGGACTGGCGCGACGGGGCTTGGCAAGAGGCGCGGCGGACGCACAGGAATCCCTTGGGGCGCTTGCGCCGGAGCGCCGGATCTGCGACCCCGACCGGACGGAGGCCCGGCCGATTCGCGAAGGTCCGGCCGAAGCGGAAGGATGGAGGGAGAATGACCGGCGACCTCTGGCGGACCACCATCATGGGCTGCGGCTCCTCCGGAGGCTCGCCGCGCCTGGGCGGCCCGGACGGGCGCGGCAACTGGGGTCTCTGCGATCCGGCCGAGCCGCGCAACCGGCGTCGGCGCTGCGCGCTCATGGTCGAGCGGATCGGGGCGGCGGGCCGCACGCGTCTGCTGATCGACATGGGGCAGGATCTGCGGGTTCAGCTGCTCGACGCGGGGGTTGGCGAGCTCGACGCGGCGGCCGTGACCCATCCTCACGCCGACCACATCCACGGGCTGGACGATCTGCGGGCGGCCGCGCTGAACATGAAGCGGCGGATTCCGCTCTGGGCCGACGCGCCCACCCAGGAAGTCCTGCTGCGGAGCTTCCATTACTGCTTCACGACTCCGCCGGGCTCCAGCTATCCGCCGATCTTCGAGCTGCGCGCCATGGCGGGCGCGGCGCGGATCGAGGGCGCGGGCGGCGACATCGACCTGCGCAGCTTCCGGGTGGGGCATGGCGCCATCGAGGCTCTGGGCTACCGCTTCGGCGACGTGGCCTATACGCCGGACGTGAACCGCATCCCCGAAGAGGCCTGGGAGGCTCTGGCCGGGACGCGGGTCTGGATCGTCGATTGCCTCCAGCGCCGCCCTCACGGCAGCCACGCCCATCTCGACATGACCCTCGGGTGGATCGAGCGGCTCAAGCCGGAGCGGGCGATCCTGACCAACCTCAACGTGGATCTCGACTACCGCGCGCTTCTGGCGGAGCTGCCGCCGGGGATCGCCCCCGCCTATGACGGCATGACCGTCGAGCTTCCGGCCGCGCCGGGGGGCGGGATTCGAATTTCGTCTTGACCGGGGGCGCCGCGCCGTTTAGGCAGGACGCCGCCCGCAAGCCTCAGGCTTCGGGCCGCATCGGTTTGTGAGCTCGTAGCTCAGTCGGTAGAGCAACTGACTTTTGTCTACGGGAGCCCGCTCCGGAAACGGAGCGGTGAACAGGCGTCAAATTCGGGGAACCCCTCCGCGTCACGGCGAAGGCGATCCCGAGCCAAGCCCGAGCCTTCATCAGGCCCGGGAAGGTGTAGAGGCCAGACGGCGCCCGCCTCAAGCTCCTTCGGGAGACTGGCGAAGGGATGGTCCAGACCACGAACTCCGGAGCCTCCGGAGGCGGCGAAAGCCGAAGTGGGAGGTAATCAGTGGGTCCCGGGTTCGAGTCCCGGCGAGCTCACCAAACCGAAGCCTTTTTGCGAGACGGCGGAGAAGGATCCCTCCTCGGGGGCCGGGCGCGGTTCAGTCCCGGATCACGATCCTTCCGCGCGGCGACCAGCGCCGCAGGATCCATTCGAGATCCGCGCGCCTGAAGGCCAGACATCCCGCCGTAGGCCGCCTCGGGCTCCGATGCAGATGCAGGAAGACCGCGCTCCCCGCGCCCGGCTCGACGGGACGGCGGTTGTGGTCGATGACGCCCACCAGATCATACATGCGGTCGCCGCGCCGCATCCGCTCCGCCGAGAAGCGGTTCTCGCGGCGCAGGTCGTTATAGGCGGGGTCTTGCGGATCGTCCGACCAGCGCATCCAGGGCAGGATCGGGCGCCAGCCCTTCAGCGGCGCCGGGCCGGGCCGGTCGGGACGGCGACGCACGGCCTCCAGCCGCCAGACGCCCGCCGGAGTCGCGCCGTCGCCCTCGCGCTTTTCGGCGGCGGGCCTGATTCCCCCGCGCCCGATGGAGCAGCTCAGCCGCCGCCCCCGGAACCGCGCGACTCCGCGCCGGTCCACGACGAGATCCGCGAATCCGGGGGTCTTCACGCTTCCGCCGCGATCAGCAGGGCCGCTGCGGGCTTCACGGCGGCGGCGGCGTAATTGCAGCGCAGATCCCGCGGATCGCGCCGCCAGGAATCGCGGAAGGGCGAATAGACGAATCCCGAAACATCCGCCGTCTCCAGCCCCGCGACGATGAAGGCCGCGTCCAGCTCGACGGGATTGACGAACTTGCGCCAGTCGTGAGTCCTGCGCGGCAGCCAGCGCAGCAGATATTCCGCCCCCACGATGGCCATGGCGAAGCTCTGCGGCGTGCGCGCGAGCGTCGAGGCGACAAGGATGCCGCCCGGCCGCACGACCTCGGCGCAGGAGGCCACGAAGCCCGCCAGATCCGCCACATGCTCGACCACTTCGAGGCAGACCACGGCGTCGAAGACCTCGCCCGCCTCGGCGAGGGCCTCCACCGTCCCGGCGCGGTAATCGATGTCAAGGCCCATGCGCTCGGCGTGGAGCTTCGCCACGGGGATGTTGCGCTCGGCGGCGTCCACGCCGACGACCTGCGCGCCCATCCGCGCCAGAGGCTCCGAGAGGAGCCCCCCGCCGCAACCCACGTCGAGGATGCGCAGGCCCTCCAGCGCGCGCGGCGCCCTGGGGTCGCGGTCGAACTGGCCGCAGATCTGGTCCCGGACGTAATCCAGCCGCACCGGATTCATCTTGTGCAGAGGCCGGAAAGGCCCCGTCGGATCCCACCAGCTTTCGGCCATGCGGGAGAATTTCTCGATCTCCTGCGGATCGGCGCTGGGGGCGTTCAGAGGATCGCTCGAGGCCGTCATGAAGCTGTCCTTCCGTGGTTCGGTCGGTATAAGGGGAGCTTCCGCCCCCTGCCGGAGAGCGCGATGATCCTCGCCCGTTCGCTGCACCCGCCCGTCGAGCCCTACGCCGTCCACCGGCTGAAGGTCTCGGATCTGCACGAGATATATGTCGAGGAATGCGGCGACCCGCAAGCGCCCGCCGTCCTGACCGTGCATGGCGGGCCGGGCGCGGGGACCAATCCGCTGATGCGGCGTTTCTTCGATCCGCGCCGCCATCGCGTGGTGCTCTTCGACCAGCGCGGATGCGGGCGCTCGACGCCTCTGGCGGAGGTGCGCGAAAACACCACCTGGGATCTCGTGGCCGACATGGAGCGCATCCGCGCGCATCTCGGAATCGAGACCTGGGCGCTCTTCGGGGGCTCCTGGGGCTCGACCCTGGCGCTGGCCTACGCCCAGACCCATCCGGAGCGGGTGCGGGCGATGATCCTGCGCGGCATCTTCCTGCTGCGCAGGAGCGAGCTCGACTGGTTCTACGGCGGCGGGGCGGCCCATGTCTGGCCGGAGCTCTGGGCGCGGCTGATCGCGCCGATTCCTCTCGAGGAGCGCCACGACCTGATCGGCGCCTATCACCGGCGGCTGATGGGCCCGGATTCGGAGGAGCGCCGACTCTGCGCCCATCTCTGGGGGCAATGGGAGAGCTCGACCATCGCCCTGCGTCCGCCGCCGCCCCATGCGACGCCGAATCTCTTCAACGCCCATGCTCTGGCCTTCGCGCGCATCGAGGCGCATTATTTCGTGAATGGCGGCTTCCTCCGCGAGGACGGGCAGCTGCTCAAGGAGGCGGGGCGCCTCGCGGGGATTCCGGGCGTGATCGTCCAGGGCCGCTACGACATGATCACGCCCCCCGTCAGCGCCTTCGACCTCAAGGCGGCCTGGCCGCGGGCGCGTCTGGTGGTGGCGCCCGAGGCGGGCCACGCCGTCAGCGAGCCGGGGATCGCCTCGGCCCTGCTGGAGGCGGTGGAGGATCTCGCCGCCGGGAGGCTTTGAGGGGCCTTCCGTCCAGGGTCTCCGATTTGGTCTTGCCAGAGGGCCGCGCATCGCCGAGTTTGCGAGCCGTTTCCGCCTCGCCCCCCTTCCGCCTGTCCGGAGTCTCCCCATGACCTCGCCCGCCCCGACGGCCCCCGCTCCCGACGCCGCGCGTTGGCCGCGCGTGCTGCTGAAGCTCTCCGGCGAGGCTCTGGCGGGGCCTCAGGGCTACGGCCTGCATCAGCAGACGCTCGACGATCTGGCGCAGCAGATCAAGGCCGCCCATCAGCGCGGGGTCCAGCTCTGTCTGGTGGTGGGCGGAGGCAACATCTTCCGCGGGCTTTCGGGCGCCGCCAACGGCATGGAGCGCGCCTCCGCCGACTACATGGGCATGCTCGCCACGGTGCTGAACGCCCTGGCGCTCCAGAACGTCCTGGAGAAGGCCGGGCTGGAGACGCGGGTGCTGTCGGCGATCCCCATGGAGGCGGTCTGCGAGCCCTACATCCGCCGCCGGGCCCTGCGCCATCTGGAGAAGGGCCGCGTGGTGATCTTCGCGGCGGGCACGGGCAACCCCTTCTTCACCACGGATTCCGGCGCGGCCCTGCGCGCCATCGAGATGGGATGCGGCGCCCTGCTCAAGGGCACCCAGGTGGACGGAGTCTATGATTCCGATCCGCACAAGAACCCCGACGCGGTCCGCTACGACCGCGTGGGCTATGACGAGGTGCTCGCGAAGAACCTCAACGTGATGGACGCGACGGCCATCGCCCTGGCCCGCGACAACGTCCTGCCGGTGGTGGTCTTCGACCTGCACGCGCCGGGCGCCCTTGCGGACGTCTTGTCCGGCAAGGGAAAATTCACCATTGTGGAGGAGCGTTAGGGGGCTCGTCGCGCCCCCGCGCACAGAGCATGGATTCGCACATGTCCGACGCCGATTTCGACCTTGATCCCATCAAGCGCCGCATGGAGGGTGCCATCGCCTCGCTCAAGCAGGAGTTCCAGACCCTGCGCACCGGGCGGGCCGCCTCCTCGATGCTGGAGCCGATCACCGTGGTCGCCTATGGCGCGCCGACGCCGCTCACCCAACTGGCGAGCGTCAGCGTGCCCGAGGCGCGCATGCTGGCGGTGAACGTCTGGGACCGCAGCCTCGTCGGGGCGGTGGAGAAGGCCATCCGCAACTCCGGCCTCGGGGTCAACCCGATGGTCGACGGCCCGATCATCCGCATCGTCGTGCCCGAACTGAACGAGGAGCGCCGCCGCGAGCTGACCAAGGTCGCCGGCAAATACGCCGAGGCCGCCCGCGTGGCCGTGCGCAACGTGCGCCGCGACGGGATGGACCAGCTCAAGAAGGCGAAATCCTCGGGCATGTCCGAGGACGAGCATGATCTTTGGGGCGAAGAGATCCAGAGCCTGACGGACGTCTACGTCAAGCGGGTCGACGAAGCCCTGACGGTCAAGGAAAAGGAAATCATGCAGGTCTAGGGCTCCGGCCCGAAACCCGCCGGAGCATCAGGCGCCACGGGGGCGGCGCGACAGGAGCGAGGAATGCTGAAGCTGCGCCCGCAGACGCCCTCCGCCACGGGAGAAGGCGCGCCCTCCGCGCCTCCCCGGCATGTGGCGATCATCATGGACGGCAACGGCCGATGGGCCAAGGCGCGGGGTCTGCCGCGCCTGGCGGGCCACAAGCGCGGAGTCGATTCCGTGCGCGAGGTGGTCCGCGCCGCCGCCGAGGCGGGCGTGGGGCGGCTGACGCTCTACGCCTTCTCGACCGAGAACTGGCGGCGCCCCGAAGAGGAGGTGGCGGGGCTGATGGATCTGCTCCGCTATTACCTGCGCCATGAGGCGCGCAAGCTCGGGCGCGACGGAATCCGGCTGAAGTTCATCGGAGACCGGGGCGGCCTGGCGGCGGATCTGCAGATGGCCATGGCCTCCGCCGAGTCCGCCGACTGCGAGGGCGAGCGCATGGTGCTCCAGATCGCGCTGAACTACGGCGGGCGGGCGGAGATCCTCGCGGCGACGCGGCGTCTGGCGCTGCGGGTCGCGGAGGGCGAGCTCTGCGCCGAGAACATCGACGAGCGCGAATTCGCTGCGGCCCTGACCACCAGAGGCGATCCCGACCCGGATCTGGTCATCCGCACCAGCGGCGAGCGGCGGATCTCGAATTTCCTGCTCTGGCAGGCGGCCTATGCGGAATACATCTTCACGCCGGTCCTCTGGCCGGATTTCGGGCGCGAGGCCTTCTTCGCGGCTCTGGAGGAATATGGCGCGCGCGAACGCCGCTACGGCGGAGTCTGATCCGGCGTTTCTTCAGAGGCGCGGGGCTGATAGACACGAAGACCGTCGGGAAGACGGAAAAGCCGGAAAAGGGACCTCATGAGCGGCGGTTTGCGGGAGAAGCTGGGCGCCGATCTCGGCGCGCGGGCGAAATCGGGCGTGGTCCTCGTGGCCGTGGCGGCGCTGGCTCTGGGCCTCGGGGGCGGAACCACGGCCCTTCTGGCGGCTCTGGCCGGAGCGGCCATGGGTTGGGAATGGCGCGGAGTCTCGCTGGGGCGTCAGGAATCCGACGGATTGTCGAGCGCGCCGCTCATGGCGGCTCTGGCGGGGGCGGCTCTGGCGACCTGGGCTTCCGGGCCTCTGGCGGGGGTCGCGCTTCTGATCCTCGGCGGCGGCCTCGGGGCCTTCCTCGACCAGCGGCGCGGCCTCGACTGGCGATGGGGCGTGCTCGGGGCTTCGGCTCTGGGGGCGGCGCTCTGCGCCTTCGTCTGGCTGCGCGGCGACGCCGTTTCGGGTCTGCGGACGGCGGTCTGGCTGATCGCCGTGGTCGCGGCCACCGACATCGGCGCCTGGGCGGCGGGGCGTCTGATCGGCGGGCCGAAGCTCGCGCCGAAGATCAGCCCGAAGAAGACCTGGGCGGGGCTGGCGGGCGGCGTGACGGCGGCGGCGGTCGTCGGGGGCCTGGGCGCGCTCTGGATCCCCGAGGGCGGCGCGGCGGGACTTGCGGTCTTCGGCGCCTTGCTGGCGGTGGCGGCCCAGGGCGGAGACCTCGCGGAATCGGCCTTCAAGCGGCGCTTCGGCGTGAAGGACGCCAGCGCGCTCATTCCCGGACATGGCGGCGTCATGGACCGCGTCGACGGCCTCATGGCGGCGAGCCTCGTTCTGGCGCTGATCACGGCGGCTCTGGGCGGGGGGGCGCTCTCATGACGCGCCGTCGCGTGACGCTGATGGGCTCCACCGGATCGGTCGGAGCCAACGCCGTGGACGTGATCCGGCGCCGGGGCGGAATCGAGGCCTACGAGGTCGTCGCGCTCACGGGCGGACGCAACGTCGCGGTTCTGGCCGAGCAGGCGCGGGAATTGCGCCCCGAGCTCACGGCGATCCAGGACGAAGCCGCCTGGCCGGCGCTCAAGGAGGCCCTCGCGGGCGAGGGCCTGCGGATCGAGGCCGGAGACGCCGCCGTCGAGGCGGCGGGCGGCCTGCCTGCGGACTGGCGTCTGGCGGCCATCGTGGGGGCGGCGGGTCTGCGGCCTTCCCTGGCGGCGGCGCGGGCGGGGGGCGTGCTGGCTCTGGCGAACAAGGAATGTCTGGTCGCGGCGGGCGAGGCCTTCCTCGCGGCGGTGGAGCAGGGCGGCGGCAAGCTCATCCCGGTGGATTCCGAGCATAGCGCCCTGTTCCAGATCTTCGAGGCGGACCAGATCAAGGCCGTGGACCGGCTGATCGTCACGGCTTCGGGCGGTCCCTTCCGCGAATGGAGCCGCGAGCGCATGGACTCCGCCACGCCCGAGCAGGCGGCGGCGCATCCCAACTGGTCGATGGGGCTGAAGATCTCGGTGGATTCGGCGAGCCTCTTCAACAAGGCCCTCGAAGTGATCGAGGCGGCGCGGCTCTTTCCGGTGCGCCCCGACCAGATCGAGGTGCTGGTCCATCCGCAATCGGTGGTCCATGCGATGGTCGGCTATGCGGACGGCTCGGTTCTGGCGCATCTCGGGGCGCCGGACATGCGGACGCCCATCGCCTACGCCCTCGGCTGGCCGGAGCGCATCCCGGCCCCGACGCCGAAGCTCGATTTCGCGGCGCTCTCCCGCCTCGACTTCCAGGCGCCCGACGAGGCGCGTTTTCCGGCCCTGCGCCTCGCGCGGGAGGTTCTGGAGGCCGGAGGGCTCGCGCCCTGCGCCCTGAACGGCGCCAAGGAGGCGGCGCTCGAAGCCTTCCTTGAGCGCCGCATCGGCTTCCTCGACATGGCCGCCGCCGTGGAGGCGACTCTGGAGGCCCTTGCGCCGGGCGGAGAGGCCTACGATCTGCAGGACGTCTTCGCCATGGACGCGCGCGCCCGCCGCTTCGCCACGGACTGGACTCACGACCACCGCCGCGCCTTCGCCTGAAAGGGATTCCCGTGCTCGACGCCATCTCCTCCATTCCCTATCTCGGCGTGCTGCTGACCTACGTCCTGCCCTTCCTTCTGGTGCTGAGCGTGGTGGTGGCGGTGCATGAATACGGCCATTACATCGTCGCGCGCTGGCGGGGCGTGCATTCCGAGGTGTTTTCGGTGGGCATCGGCCCCGAGGTCTTCGGCTGGAACGACAGGCGCGGCACGCGCTGGCGGATCTCGGCGCTTCCGCTGGGGGGCTACGTGCGCTTCCGGGGCGACGCCGACGAGGCCAGCGCCACCGTGGACGAAGCCGCCATGGCCAGGCTCACGCCCGAGGAGAAGGCGCGCAGCTTTCCCGCCGCCTCGCTGCTGAGCCGCGCGCTGATCGTGGCGGCGGGTCCGGTGTTCAACTTCGTGCTGGCGGCCTTCATCTTTTCGGCGATGGCCTTCGGGCGGGGTCTGCCGGGCGACGCGCCGGTGGTGGGCTCGGCCCCGCAGACCAGTCAGGCCTGGGAGGCGGGCCTGCGTCCCGGAGACCGCCTCGTCAGCTACGACGGCCGGGCTCTGGAGAGCTTCTCGCAATTCCTGAACGCCCTGGATCCCGCCGATTCCGCGCCGAAGCCTCTGGTCCTGCTGCGCGACGGGCGCGAGATGACGCTCCCCTTCGCCTATGTCCGGACGGCCCGCGTGACGGGGGTGAGCCCCGGTTCTCCGGCGGCCGAGGCGGGCCTGCGCAAGGGCGACGTGATCCTGTCCCTCAACGGCGAGCCCACCCCCAATTTCGACGAATTGTCGCAGCGGATCGAGTCCCTGGGCGCGGCTCCGGCCCTGATCGAGGTGGCGCGCGGCGACGGAAGGCTGACCCTCTCCGTCACGCCCGAGATCCGCGAGATCCGCCTCCCGACGGGCGAACTCAAGACCCGCGCCCTGATGGGGCTGCGCAACGACGAATTCTTCGGCGCCTCGGCGGGCTTCGAGCGCATGGGGCTGGCCGAATCGGCCGTCCACGGCGTGAAGGAGACGGGCATGATCCTCGGCCTGACGCTCCGGCATCTGGGCGACCTGATCGTCGGGAGGGGGGATCTGGACACCATCAGCGGACCGGTCGGAATCGCCGAGGTTTCAGGCCAGGCCGCCCGCATGGGGCTGGATACGGTGATCCGCCTGACGGCCATCGTCTCGGCCTCTATCGGACTTCTTAACCTTTTCCCAATACCAATTCTGGACGGGGGACGGTTAGTGTTCTATGCCATAGAGGGAATTCTGGGACGGCCCCTGAGCCTGCGCGCGCAAGAAATCGGCGCGGGCGTGGGGGTCGCGCTGATGTTGATGCTGATGGCTTTCGCCACCTTCAACGATCTGACGAGGATTTTCTCCTGAGCCCGTCGCGGCGGGCGCGGCGCAGCGGAGCGGACATGTCGATGAGGGCCGGAATGAGGCGCGTGAGGATCTTGGATAAATCGGCCGGGCGCCTCTGCGCCGTCAGCCTTCTGGCTCTGGGGCTGGCCTGGGCGGCGCCTTCGCCGCTCGGAGCGCAGCAGACGGCCGTGATCGGCCGCATCATCGTCGAGGGCGTCCAGCGCGTGGACGCGGCGACGGTCCGCAGCTACATGCGCGTCCAGGAAGGCTCGCCCGCCGACGCGGTGGCGATCAACGAATCGTTGCGGGCGCTCTACGACACGGGCCTCTTCGCCGACGTGCGCGTCGAGCCCGCCGGGTCGGATCTGCGGGTGACGGTGGTCGAGAACCCCGTGATCAACGAGATCGCCTTCGAGGGCAACCGCCGCATCGACGACGACGCCCTCGCGGGCGTGGTCCAGAGCCAGGCGCGCCGGGTCTTCACCCGCGCCCGCGCCGAGGCCGACGCCGCCGCCATCCTGGAGGCCTACCGCAGTTCGGGCCGCCATGCGGCCACCGTCGAGCCCAAGATCATCCAGCTCGACCAGAACCGCGTGAACCTCGTCTTCGAGATCGTCGAGGGCGAGCGCGCCGAAGTGCGGCGCATCGACTTCGTGGGCAATCAGGCCTTCTCCTCGGGCCGTCTGAGGGATGTGGTCTCGACGCGCGAATCGGCCTGGTGGCGCTTCTTCTCGACCACCGACTTCTACGACGCCGACCGCATGGACTACGACCGCGAGCTGCTGCGGCGCTTCTATCTGAACAACGGCTACGCCGACGTCCAGGTGACCGCCGCCACCGCCGAGGTCGCGCCCGGCGACGACGGCTTCTACATGACCTACTCCATCGAGGAAGGCCCGCTCTACCGCTTCGGCGCGGTGGACGTCGAGGTCGACGTCGAGGGCGTGGATCCCGAGACCCTGCGCGG
Source organism: Neomegalonema sp. (assembly GCF_028688855.1). GTDB lineage: Bacteria > Pseudomonadota > Alphaproteobacteria > Rhodobacterales > Rhodobacteraceae > Neomegalonema. The sequence continues at coordinate 35,559 of NZ_JAQTXI010000024.1, forward strand.
CGCCATCCTGACCCGCTCCGGCTCCTGGTTCAGCGCCGAGCAGGTCGAGAAGAGCGTCAGCGACATGACCTACAAGCTCGGCGAGAACGGCTACGCCTTCACGCGCATCGAGCCCCGCCTCGACCGCGATCCCGAGGCCCTGACCGTCGGCGTGACCTACGCCGTGACCTCGGGCCCGGCGGTCTACGTCGAGCGCATCGACGTCACGGGCAACAGCCGCACCCTGGACCGCGTCGTCCGCCGCGAGTTCGAGCTCTCCGAAGGCGACGCCTTCAACGCCGTGCAGCTCCAGCGTTCGCGCACCAACATCCGCGCGCTCGGCTTCTTCAAGACCGTCGAGCTGACCTCGCGCGAGGGCTCCGCGCCCGACCGCATGATCGTCACGGCGGCTCTGGAGGAGGCGTCGACGGGCTCGCTGCAATTCGGCCTCGGCTTCTCCTCCAGCGAGAACGTGTCGGGCGAAGTCGCGCTGATCGAGCGCAACCTCCTGGGCCGCGGACAATATCTGCGCCTGCGCGGCCGCCTCTCCAGCACCCGCACCCTGGTGGACATGAGCTTCACCGAGCCCTATTTCCTCGGGCGCGATCTGGCGGCGGGCTTCGACGCCTATCACACCGAGGTCGACAACCAGTCCTCCTCCTCCTACGACACGCGCAACACGGGCTTCCGTCCGCGTCTGAGCTTCCCGGTCGGGCAATACGCGACCTTCTCGCCGCGCTACCAGATCTCGCGCGACGAGTTGCGCGACGTGCCTTCCGACGCCTCGCCCTTCATCAAGCGCGACGTCGGCCAGGAATGGACCTCCTCCGTCGGCTACAGCGCGAGCTACGACCGCCGCAACGACCCCATCGAGCCGACGCGCGGCTACATCCTGCGCGCCGATCAGGACATCTCGGGCCTCGCCGGAGACACGCGCTACGTCCGCACCCGCCTCAGCGGCAAGGCGCACATGCCCATCTACCGCGACAGCGTGGTGGGCAGCCTCGAAGTCGAGGGCGGCGCGATCCTGGGCTTCGGCGGCTACGACGTGAAGACCACCGACCGCTTCTTCCTCGGCGGCGACAGCTTCCGCGGCTTCGAGCCCGGCGGCCTCGGCCCGCGCGATTCGGGCGACTCGCTGGGCGGCAACTATTTCGCCATGGCCCGCGCCGAAGTCACCTTCCCGCTCGGCCTGCCCCAGGAATACGGCGTTTCGGGCGGCGTCTTCGCCGATGCGGGCACCGTCTGGAACGTGGACAAGCCGACCACCAGCTACACGGACGCGAGCGGGAATCCCGCCGTCGCCACGGTGGACGACGGCCTCAAGTTCCGCGCTTCGGTGGGCGCGAGCCTCTTCTGGTCTTCGCCCTTCGGCCCCATCCGTCTGAACTTCGCGACTCCCATCGTGAAGGAGGATTATGATGAGGCCGAGTATTTCCGCCTGACCGCCGGCACGCGCTTCTGACGCCTGACGGAACCCAGGCTGACGCAAGAGGGCCCTTCTCATGGCGCGAGTCCTTCCCTCTCCGCGCCGCCTTGCGGCGGCGTGGATCGCGGCCTTCCTGCTGACGGCGGCTCCGGCCTTCGCCGAGGAGGCCGCGCCGCCGCCTCAGGTGGTGACCATCAAGATGGATCGGGTGCTCGCGGAATCCGCGGCCGGCAAGGAGGCGGGGCGCAAGCTCGAAGCTCTGGCCGAGGGGCTGCGCAACGACTTCCGCGCCCGCGAACGCGAGCTCAAGACCGAGGAGCAGGCCATCGCGGTGGTGCGCTCGCAGATCGACGAGGCCGAGTTCCTGCGCCGCGTCCAGGCCTTCGAGCAGCGGCGGCGCCAATATGACGAGGACCGGCTCGATTCCGAGGAGCGCCTCGCCGCGACCCGCAAGGGGGCGCTGGTGGAGCTGCGCCGTCAGCTCGCGCCGGTGCTCCAGGAGATCATGATGCGCCGTCAGGCGCGGGTCATGCTCGACGAGAGCCAGATCATCCTCGCCGCCCGCGAACTGGACGTGACCGAAGAGGCCATCCGCGCCTTCGACGCCGTGGCCCATCCCTTCGAGGTGCGCCTCCCGGATCCGGAATGAAGGGCCGCAAGACGACGCGGCGGGGCGCGCTTGACCTTGGTCGGGCGCTTCCGGCAGATTGATCGACCGGGCGGACGCGGAGGAGTCGGGGGATTCGCGGTCCGCAGGACATTCAGGGCCCCCGGAGGGAGATGACGGCATGGCGCCTGCGGAGGCTTCGGCGGAGCCGGCGGAACGGAGCGAAAAGGGCGAGAGCTTCGGTCTCGACCGCATCCTGCGGATGATTCCGCATCGCTATCCGTTTCTGATGATCGACGCGATCCGCGACCTGCATCAGCGCGAGCGGGCGGTGGGGATCAAGAACGTCACCATCAACGAGCCGCATTTCACCGGGCATTTCCCCGATCACGCGATCATGCCCGGCGTGCTGGCGATCGAGGCCATGGCCCAGACCGCCGCCGTGCTGGTGGTGCACAGCCTCGGCATGGAGGGGCGGGGCATGCTCGTCTACTTCATGACCATCGACGAGGCGCGCTTCCGCAAGCCGGTCTTCCCCGGCGACCGGCTGGAGCTGCATGTGGCCGTCGAGCGCAACAAGGGCCGCGTCTGGCGCTTCAAGGGCGAAGGCCGCGTGGAGGGCGTCGTGGTCTCCGAGGCGACCTTCAGCGCCATGATCATGGATCCGCCCGAGAAGCCCGCCGTCTGACCCCGCCGCCCGATCCCGGACGCCTTCCCGGCTCCGCCCTGCGGAAAGCCGGGGCGGAGGCCTCCGGCTCCGTCGCGCGGGCGGGAAAAGGCCGCGACCTCTCCGGAGGAGCCGACGGAAAGGGCCGCTCCAGCGCGTATGGAGAATTCATCCGCAGCGCAAAAGGCGCCAGGCTGAAGACCCGATTCCGGACATCCGCCCCCCTCCCTCGGAGCATGACCCCCCATGAGCGTCCATCCATCCGCCCGCATCCATCCTTCGGCCGTCGTGGAGGCCGGGGCGAGGCTCGGCGCCGATTGCGTCGTGGGGCCCTTTTCGGTCGTCGGGCCGGAGGTGGTTCTGGGCGAGGGCTGCGTCCTGCATTCTCACGTCGTGGCGGTCGGCTGGACCGAAATCGGCCCGCGCACCGAGATCTTTCCCTTCGCCTCGCTCGGGCACAAGCCGCAGGATCTGAAGTTCCGGGGCGAGCGCTCGCGCCTGAGCATCGGCGCGGACTGCCAGATCCGCGAGGGCGTGACCATGAATCCCGGCACCGAAGGCGGCGGCGGCGTCACCACGGTGGGCGACGGCTGCATGTTCATGGCGGGCGCCCATGTGGCGCATGACTGCCGGATCGGCGACCGCGTGATCTTCGCCAACAACGCCACCTGCGCGGGCCATGTGACGGTCGGCGACTTCGCCTTTCTCGGCGGACTTTCGGCGGTGCATCAGTTCGTGCGGATCGGGACTCAGGCGATGCTCGGCGGCATGAGCGGGCTGGAGCGCGATCTGATCCCCTTCGGCATGGCGGTCGGCGACCGGGCGCGGCTCTCGGGGCTGAACGTGGTGGGCATGAAGCGCCGGGGCTTCAACCACTCCCAGGTGCTGGAGCTGCGCGGCGGCTATCGGCGCATCTTCGAGGAGCCCGAAGGCGGAAGCCTCGAAGAGCGCGCCCGCGCCGCGCTGGCGGCCGCGCCGGAGAATCCCGCCCTCCGCGAGATGGCGGAGTTCATCCTCGAAGGCGGCGACCGGCGTTTCTGCACGCCCGCGACATGAAGGCCGCGCCGGAGGCTCTGGGGCTGATCGCCGGGAGCGGCGCCCTGCCCCGGGAGATCGCCGAGGCGCGCCGCGCGGCGGGAGATCGCTGTTTCATCATCGCTCTGGAGGGCGCTTGCGGCGCCTGGGTCGAGGCTCATCCGCACGAGCGTCTTGCGGCGGGTCGGGCGGGGGCGATCTTCGCGGCCCTGCGGCGGGCGGGGGTGAGGCGCGTGGCCTTCGCGGGCGGCTTCCTGAGGCCGCGTCTGCGGGCGCTCCGCTTCGACTGGACGGGGCTGCGGATGGTCTTCCGGGCGGCGCGTCTGATGCGGCGCGGCGACGACGGGCTCTTGCGGGGTCTGGCGGAGATCTTCGCGGAGCAGGGATTCGAGCTGGTCGGGGCGGCGGAGCTGCTGCCGGAGGCGGTGGCGCGTCCGGGACTTCTGGCGGGGCCTGCGCCCTCGGCGGAGGATCTGGCGGACGCGCGGCGCGCGGCGCGGATCGTGGCGGCGCTCGGGCCGCTGGACGTGGGACAGGGCGCGGTGGTGGCGCGGGGGCTCTGCCTGGCGGTGGAGGCCATCGAGGGCACCGACCTCCTCCTGGAGCGGCTCGCGGCCCTGCCTGCGGCGCGGCGAGCCTCGGCGCCTGCGCCTTCGGGGGCGCTGTTCAAGGGCCGCAAGCCCGGTCAGGATTCCCGGCTCGACCTGCCCGCCATCGGCCCCCGCACCCTGGAGAAGGTCGCGGCGGCGGGGTTGAAGGGGGTGGCTCTGGAGGCGGGCGGAACCCTGATTCTCGAAGCGGGCGCCTGCCTCGAACTGGCGGACCGGCTTGGGCTTTTCGTCTACGGGCTGGAGCTTTCGCCGCATCCGGAGTCCGGGGAGCGGGTCTGAACCTCCGGACGCGCCCGGAGCGGGATCTTGCGGCGCAAGCGCCACAGGACGCAGGGCGCTCAACCGTCGCGCGATCCGGTCATGGCGTCCGGGGCCGGGCTCTGGCAGATTGCCCCTTCTGAAGGAGGGGACGATGCGCCCGTGGACCGCGACTCTCAAGGCGGCGCTTCCGGCGGCGTTCCTCGCCGCGCTCCTGGCCTATGGGCTGACGCTGCTTTACGCGTGGATGAATCCGGAAAGGCTGATCTATCAGCTGGATCGCCGTCCGGTCACGCCGGAGGAGGCGGGCCTTGGAGGGCTCTTCTCCGCCGAGGAGATCCGCGCCGCCGACGGCACGATCCTGACCGTCTGGGCGACGCCCGGCGCGCCGAGGCGTCCGGTGGTGCTTTATCTCATGGGCGAGGCGGGCGGTCTGGCGGATCGGGCGGCGCGTCTGCGGCGCTTCGCCGAAGAGGGCTACGGCGTGGCGGCTCTGGCTTGGCGCGGGTCGAGCGGCGCCCCGGGCGCGCCCTCGGAGGAGGCTTTCCTCGCGGATGCGGCGGCCGTCTATGACGCCCTGCCGGAGCTGCTCGGCCAGCGCCCGACGAGCTGGCGCGTGGTGGCCTATGGCGAGAGCCTCGGGAGCGCGGTGGCGGCGCGTCTGGCCGCCGAGAGGCCTCTGGGGGCGGTGGTTCTGGAATCTCCCTTCGTGTCGATCCGGGCTCTGGCGGAGGAGAATTTCGCCTTTCTGCCTGCGGGAGTCGCGCCGGACTCCTTCGACATGCTGACCTCCGTGCAGGCATTGCAGATTCCGGTCCTGGTGATGTATGGCGGGCGCGACGCCGCCGTGCCGCCCGAGCAGAGCGCGCGCATCTTCGACGCCGCTCCGGAGCCCCGACGCGTCTTCCATGCGCCCGAGGCGGGACATGGGGCGCTCTGGAGCCATGGCGGCTTCGAGGTCACGGCGGGCTTCATCGAATATTTCGCCCGCTTCCGATAGGGCGGAAGGAAGGGGGATTCATGCCGGTCTGGCTGACGACGGGCGCGGTCTATGCGGGGGCGGCCCTCATGGAGATCGCCGGATGCTTCGCCTTCTGGGCCTGGCTGAGGATGGGGAGGTCGGTCTGGTGGCTGGCGCCGGGGATGCTGGCTCTGGCGGCCTTCGCGGCCCTGCTGACCCTCGCGCCGACCGAGGAGGCGGGCCGGGCCTACGCCGCTTACGGCGGAGTCTACATCGCGGCCTCGATGCTCTGGCTGGCGCTGGTCGAGGGACAGAAGCCCGACCAATGGGACATGCTCGGGGTGGCTCTGGCTCTGGCGGGGGCGGCGGTGATCCTCTTCGCGCCGCGCGGCGGCTGAGGCCTTGACGCAGAAGGCCCGCACGGTCTCCCGCGCGGGCCTCCCGAAGCTCGATGAGGCGCCGAAGCTTATTCGGCGGGCTCGACGACCGCGGCCGAAGCCGGAACCGAGGCGCCTTCCACCCATTCATAGACCACGAAGGCCGGGGATTTCAGATCGCCGTTCTCGTCATAGGACAGCGCGCCGAGCACCGTCGGGATCTCGAGGCCGCCCTTGAGCGCCTCGGCGACGGCCGCGGCGTCCTCGGCGTCTGCGGCCGCCTCGATGCCCGCCTTCAGCACCTGCACGGCGGCGTAGGCGTTGATGGTGAAGGGCTCCACGGCGAAGCCCTTGGCGGTCAGGTCGTCCACGGCCTCCTTGGCGATGGGGTTGTCGGTGGTGTCGAGGGCGCTGGTGAAGAGCGTGCCTTCGCCCGCTTCGGTGGCGATGGCCCAGTATTCGTTGGTCGAGAGGCCTTCGCCGCCGAGGATCCGCGCCTCGACGCCCTGATCCTTCAGCTGACGCGCCAGAAGGCCCGCCTCGGGATGATAGCCGCCGAAATAGATGGTGTCGGCGCCGGCGGCCTTCAGACGGCCGACGAGGACGCTGAAGTCCTTCTCGCCGGGGGTGACGGTCTCGTAGAGGACTTCCGTGACGCCGCCCTTGTTGACGGCCTCCTTGAAGGCGTCGGCGAGGCCCTTGCCGTAGGGGGCCTTGTCGTGGATCACGGCGACCTTGGCCTCGGGCAGGTTCCGGAGCACATGCTCGGCCAGAACGAGGGCCTGCTGATCGTCGCGACCGCAGGTGCGGAAGATGGTCTCCAGGCCGCGCTGGGTGAGCGCGGGCGTGGTGGCGGTGGGGGTGATCATCAGCACGCCGTTTTCGGCGAGCAGGTCCGAAACCGGCATGGCGTTGCCCGAGGTGACCGGTCCGATGACGAAGTGCACGCCCGCGCCGAGGAGATTGTTGGCCGCCGAGACCGCCTGACGAGCCTCGCCGGCGTCGTCTTCGAGGCGCACGACGAGCTGCTGGCCGAGGACGCCGCCCGCCTTGTTGATGACGTCGACGGCGCTTTCGACGCCCTCCTTGACCTGAATGCCGTAGGCGGCCACGCCGCCCGTGACGGGGGCGATGACGCCGATGACGATCTCCGCCTGCGCGACGGATCCGAAGGTCACGCCCGCCATCAACGCCAGAGCAGTCGCAGTGAGACGCATGTCTTTCCTCCACGGGAGGCCTTGTTTCGGCCTCCGCAATCTTCCGGGCCGGAGGACCCGATGTCCGGCGCTCCTCGTGTTCAGGCTTCGAGCCTGAGACTTTCGGGCGCCCCTGAAGCTCAAGATGTCGGTCGGATTCCCGCAAACCGCAAGCCTTTTCGCGATGAGGGAAAAGGCTCCGGTCGGTTCGGGAGGGGACTCAGAAGAGGAAGTCGCTGTCGGCCAGAGCGGTCACGCCCTCGAGCCTGATGGCGAATTCGGCGGCTCCGTCTGAATCGGTGTTGCCGTAGAGCGTGCCGGTCGCGGCGTCGAAACGCAGCTGGCCCGCCGTCGTGAAGGCCGCGTTCGCGGCGATCAGCCCCGTGAAGCCCTGACGACCGGCGACGGACGGATCCGCGTCGAAGGCCGAGAAGTCGATCAGATCCTGACCTCGCGTGAAATCGCCGATCACGTCCGCCGTGGCGGTCGTGGCGCCGCTGTCCAGAGCGCTGCGGAAGACGAAAAGGTCAGACCCGGAACCGCCATAGAGGACATCGCGCCCATGCCCGCCTTCAAGCGTGTCGTTCCCGCCTCCGCCCCAGATGATGTTGTCGCCCGCGTCGCCGCGCAGATCATCCGCGAAGTTCGAACCCTGGAGGTTCTCGATGGAGACGTAAGTGTCTCCGGCGGCCTCGCCGGTGTTGAAGGCGGAGTTCCCCAGATCCGCCGTCAGTCCGACGGCCGCATTGGCGTAGGTGACGCGGTCGCTGCCCGCTCCGCCGTCCAGACGATCGGCTCCGAGCCCGCCGTTGAGGACGTCGTTGCCGTCCTGGCCATAGAGGACGTCGTTCCCGGCGCGGCCCCGGAGGATGTCGTTCCCGAGCCCGCCCCAGATGATGTTGGCTCCCGCGTCGCCGCGCAGATCATCCGCGAAGCCCGACCCCTGGAGGTTCTCGATGGAGACGTAAGTGTCTCCGGCGGCCTCGCCGGTGTTGAGGGCGGAGTTCCCCAGATCCGCAATCACTCTGACGGCCGCATCGGCGTAGGAGGCGCGGTCGCTGCCCGCTCCGCCGTCCAGACGATCGGCTCCGAGCCCCCCGTTGAGGATGTCGGTGCCGTCCTGACCATAGAGGACGTCGTCTCCGGCGCGGCCCCGGAGGATGTCGTTCCCGAGCCCGCCCCAGATGATGTTGGCTCCCGCGTCGCCGCGCAGATCATCCGCGAAGCCCGACCCCTGGAGATTCTCGATGGAGACGTAAGTGTCTCCGGCCGCTTCTCCGGTGTTGAAGGCGGAATTCCCCAGATCCGCAATCACTCTGACGGCCGCATCGGCGTAGGAGGCGCGGTCGCTGCCCGCTCCGCCGTCCAGACGATCGGCCCCGAGCCCCCCGTTGAGGATGTCGTTGCCGTCCTGACCATAGAGGACGTCGTTCCCGGCGCGGCCCCGGAGGATGTCGTTCCCGAGCCCGCCCCAGATGATGTTGGCTCCCGCGTCGCCGCGCAGGTCGTCCGCGAAGCCCGACCCCTGGAGGTTCTCGATGGAGATGTAGACGTCTCCGGCGGCCTCGCCGGTGTTGAGGGCGGAATTCCCCAGATCCGCAATCACTCTGACGGCCGCATCGGCGTAGGAGGCGCGGTCGCTGCCCGCTCCGCCGTCCAGACGATCGGCCCCGAGCCCGCCGTTGAGGATGTCGTCCCCGTCCAGCCCGAAGAGTTCGTCGTCTCCGGCGGCGCCCTTGAGGGTGTTGGTGAAATTGTTGCCGGTGATCTTGTCGGCTCCGGAGCCGCCATAGCCGTTCTCGATCACGACGCCATAGGCGATGGTGTAGACGGTCAGGATGTCGAGGGTGGGATTCGGAGCGTAGGAGGCCCATCCGCCTCCGCCCTCCTCGACGAGAAGCGAGGCGGCGCGCAGATCGATGATGGTTCCGAAGGTCGAGGCGCTGAAGTCGATGGCGTCGACGCCTCCGGCGTCCCAGATCGCGCGGATCTCGCTGGTCAGTCCGTAGGAATCCTTGCCGGTCCTGTAGGAGGAGTTCGCGCCGTAGATGGCCTGAAGCGCCGCGATGTCGAGCGCGCCGTAATGGTTGACGTCGATGTTGGGCGTATAGGACGGGAAGTAGATATCCTTCTCTTCGTTGGAGTTGAAGTAGGACATGCGCGTGTCGAGGCGGGGGAACATATCGGAGAGCGCCCTGCTGGAGCGGGGATGCGTCAGCCCGACGGCGTGTCCGATCGCGTGGACCACCGTGAAGTCATGCTCCGTGAGCGTGCCGGTCCCGATCACCACCGTCGACTGATGGGCCGAGAGCTCCCGATAGGCGTATCCGGGGTCGCTGCCGCCCGGAAATTTCAGGCTGTGGAGCAGGATGTCCGAGGCGGCGGTGTCGGCGACCTCCGAGAAGGTCAGGGTGGTGAAGGAGGAGATTTCGGCGAAGGCGTCGCGCGCGAGCGTCTTCTGACTGTCGCTCCAGGCGTTGGATTTGGACGACATGTGCGCATAGTAGCCGTAGAAGCCCCCCGCTGGCGCAAAGGCGTAGGTCAGGCTCGTGGCGGTCCACTTGTCGGACGCGCACGTGAGCGCCCCCAGAAGCGGATGCGTGGAGGGATCGATGTTGCTGGCGCCGAGGGACATCCCGTTCTCCATGGATCTGCGTTCATGTCACGCCCCTCCGGAAGCATGGTTTCGGCCTCCGCAATCTTCCGGGCCGGAGGACCCGATGTCCGGCGCTCCTCGCGTTCAGGCTTCGAGCCTGAGACTTTCGGGCGCCCCTGAAGCTCAAGATGTCGGTCGGATTCCCGCAAACCGCAAGCCTTTTCGCGATGAGGGAAAAGGCTCCGGTCGGTTCGGGAGGGGACTCAGAAGAGGAAGTCGCTGTCGGCCAGAGCGGTCACGCCCTCGAGCCTGATGGCGAATTCGGCGGCTCCGTCTGAATCGGTGTTGCCGTAGAGCGTGCCGGTCGCGGCGTCGAAACGCAGCTGCCCCGCCGTCGTGAAGGCCGCGTTCGCGGCGATCAGCCCCGTGAAGCCCTGACGACCGGCGACGGACGGATCCGCGTCGAAGGCCGAGAAGTCGATCAGATCCTGACCCCGCGTGAAATCGCCGATCACGTCCGCCGTGGCGGTCGTGGCGCCGCTGTCCAGAGCGCTGCGGAAGACGAAGAGATCGGACCCGGAATCGCCATAGAGGAAATCGCGTCCACGGCCTCCTTCGAGCGTGTCGTTTCCGGCGCCGCCGCTCAGGGCGTCGTTCCCGGCGCCGCCCCAGATGATGTTGTCGCCCGCGTCGCCGCGCAGATCATCCGCGAAGTTCGAGCCCTCGAGATTCTCGATGGAGACATAGGTGTCTCCGGCGGCCTCGCCGGTGTTGAAGGCGGAGTTCCCCAGATCCGCCGTCACAGCCGACGTCGCCTCGGCGTAGGAGGCGCGGTCGCTGCCCGCTCCGCCGTCCAGACGATCGGCTCCGAGCCCGCCGTTGAGGATGTCGTCCCCGTCCTGGCCATAGAGGACGTCGTTTCCGGCGCGGCCCCGGAGGATGTCGTTCCCGCCTCCGCCCCAGATGATGTTGGCTCCCGCGTCGCCGCGCAGATCATCCGCGAAGTTCGAGCCCTGAAGATTCTCGATGGAGACGTAGGTGTCTCCGGCCGCCTCGCCGGTGTTGACGGAGGATTGCGCCAGATCCGCCGTCAGCCCGACGGCCGCATCGGCGTAGGTGACGCGGTCGCTGCCCGCTCCGCCGTCCAGACGATCGGCTCCGAGCCCGCCGTTGAGGATGTCGTTGCCGTCCTGACCATAGAGGACGTCGTTCCCGGCGCGGCCCCTGAGGATGTCGTTCCCGGCGCCGCCCCAGATGATGTTGGCTCCCGCGTCGCCGCGCAGATCATCCGCGAAGCCCGACCCCTGGAGGTTCTCGATGGAGACGTAAGTGTCTCCGGCGGCCTCGCCGGTGTTGAGGGCGGAATTCCCCAGATCCGCAATCACTCTGACGGCCGCATCGGCGTAGGAGGCGCGGTCGCTGCCCGCTCCGCCGTCCAGACGATCGGCTCCGAGCCCGCCGTTGAGGATGTCGTTGCCGTCCTGACCATAGAGGACGTCGTTTCCGGCGCGGCCCCGGAGGATGTCGTTCCCGAGCCCGCCCCAGATGATGTTGGCTCCCGCGTCGCCGCGCAGATCATCCGCGAAGCCCGACCCCTGGAGGTTCTCGATGGAGATGTAGACGTCTCCGGCGGCCTCGCCGGTGTTGAGGGCGGAATTCCCCAGATCCGCAATCACTCTGACGGCCGCATCGGCGTAGGAGGCGCGGTCGCTGCCCGCTCCGCCGTCCAGACGATCGGCCCCGAGCCCGCCGTTGAGGATGTCGTCCCCGTCCAGCCCGAAGAGTTCGTCGTCTCCGGCGGCGCCCTTGAGGGTGTTGGTGAAATTGTTGCCGGTGATCTTGTCGGCTCCGGAGCCGCCATAGCCGTTCTCGATCACGACGCCATAGGCGATGGTGTAGACGGTCAGGATGTCGAGGGTGGGATTCGGAGCGTAGGAGGCCCATCCGCCTCCGCCCTCCTCGACGAGAAGCGAGGCGGCGCGCAGATCGATGATGGTTCCGAAGGTCGAGGCGCTGAAGTCGATGGCGTCGACGCCTCCGGCGTCCCAGATCGCGCGGATCTCGCTGGTCAGTCCGTAGGAATCCTTGCCGGTCCTGTAGGAGGAGTTCGCGCCGTAGATGGCCTGAAGCGCCGCGATGTCGAGCGCGCCGTAATGGTTGACGTCGATGTTGGGCGTATAGGACGGGAAGTAGATATCCTTCTCTTCGTTGGAGTTGAAGTAGGACATGCGCGTGTCGAGGCGGGGGAACATATCGGAGAGCGCCCTGCTGGAGCGGGGATGCGTCAGCCCGACGGCGTGTCCGATCGCGTGGACCACCGTGAAGTCATGCTCCGTGAGCGTGCCGGTCCCGATCACCACCGTCGACTGATGGGCCGAGAGCTCCCGATAGGCGTATCCGGGGTCGCTGCCGCCCGGAAATTTCAGGCTGTGGAGCAGGATGTCCGAGGCGGCGGTGTCGGCGACCTCCGAGAAGGTCAGGGTGGTGAAGGAGGAGATTTCGGCGAAGGCGTCGCGCGCGAGCGTCTTCTGACTGTCGCTCCAGGCGTTGGATTTGGACGACATGTGCGCATAGTAGCCGTAGAAGCCCCCCGCTGGCGCAAAGGCGTAGGTCAGGCTCGTGGCGGTCCACTTGTCGGACGCGCACGTGAGCGCCCCCAGAAGCGGATGCGTGGAGGGATCGATGTTGCTGGCGCCGAGGGACATCCCGTTCTCCATGGATCTGCGTTCATGTCACGCCCCTCCGGAAGCATGGTTTCGGCCTCCGCAATCTTCCGGGCCGGAGGACCCGATGTCCGGCGCTCCTCGCGTTCAGGCTTCGAGCCTGAGACTTTCGGGCGCCCCTGAAGCTCAAGATGTCGGTCGGATTCCCGCAAACCGCAAGCCTTTTCGCGATGAGGGAAAAGGCTCCGGTCGGTTCGGGAGGGGACTCAGAAGAGGAAGTCGCTGTCGGCCAGAGCGGTCACGCCCTCGAGCCTGATGGCGAATTCGGCGGCTCCGTCTGAATCGGTGTTGCCGTAGAGCGTGCCGGTCGCGGCGTCGAAACGCAGCTGCCCCGCCGTCGTGAAGGCCGCGTTCGCGGCGATCAGCCCCGTGAAGCCCTGACGACCGGCGACGGACGGATCCGCGTCGAAGGCCGAGAAGTCGATCAGATCCTGACCCCGCGTGAAATCGCCGATCACGTCCGCCGTGGCGGTCGTGGCGCCGCTGTCCAGAGCGCTGCGGAAGACGAAGAGATCGGACCCGGAATCGCCATAGAGGAAATCGCGTCCACGGCCTCCTTCGAGCGTGTCGTTTCCGGCGCCGCCGCTCAGGGCGTCGTTCCCGGCGCCGCCCCAGATGATGTTGTCGCCCGCGTCGCCGCGCAGATCATCCGCGAAGTTCGAGCCCTCGAGATTCTCGATGGAGACATAGGTGTCTCCGGCGGCCTCGCCGGTGTTGAAGGCGGAGTTCCCCAGATCCGCCGTCACAGCCGACGTCGCCTCGGCGTAGGAGGCGCGGTCGCTGCCCGCTCCGCCGTCCAGACGATCGGCTCCGAGCCCGCCGTTGAGGATGTCGTCCCCGTCCTGGCCATAGAGGACGTCGTTTCCGGCGCGGCCCCGGAGGATGTCGTTCCCGCCTCCGCCCCAGATGATGTTGGCTCCCGCGTCGCCGCGCAGATCATCCGCGAAGTTCGAGCCCTGAAGATTCTCGATGGAGACGTAGGTGTCTCCGGCCGCCTCGCCGGTGTTGACGGAGGATTGCGCCAGATCCGCCGTCAGCCCGACGGCCGCATCGGCGTAGGTGACGCGGTCGCTGCCCGCTCCGCCGTCCAGACGATCGGCTCCGAGCCCGCCGTTGAGGATGTCGTTGCCGTCCTGACCATAGAGGACGTCGTTCCCGGCGCGGCCCCTGAGGATGTCGTTCCCGGCGCCGCCCCAGATGATGTTGGCTCCCGCGTCGCCGCGCAGATCATCCGCGAAGCCCGACCCCTGGAGGTTCTCGATGGAGACGTAAGTGTCTCCGGCGGCCTCGCCGGTGTTGAGGGCGGAATTCCCCAGATCCGCAATCACTCTGACGGCCGCATCGGCGTAGGAGGCGCGGTCGCTGCCCGCTCCGCCGTCCAGACGATCGGCTCCGAGCCCGCCGTTGAGGATGTCGTTGCCGTCCTGACCATAGAGGACGTCGTTTCCGGCGCGGCCCCGGAGGATGTCGTTCCCGAGCCCGCCCCAGATGATGTTGGCTCCCGCGTCGCCGCGCAGATCATCCGCGAAGCCCGACCCCTGGAGGTTCTCGATGGAGATGTAGACGTCTCCGGCGGCCTCGCCGGTGTTGAGGGCGGAATTCCCCAGATCCGCAATCACTCTGACGGCCGCATCGGCGTAGGAGGCGC
>NZ_JAQTXI010000025.1 GCF_028688855.1 Neomegalonema sp.
TCCCTGTCCATGAGCCTGAGCCTCGAAGGCCGCGACGAACTCCGCCCGCAGCAGACGCCGCACTTCGGCGGTCTCCTCGGTCGCCATGAGCTTGCGGCGCAGGGCCTCGCCGGGCTCTCCGGCCTCGGCGAGCGCCCAGCCCAGATGTTTGCGCGCCGCCTTCACGCCGATCCTGATCCCGTAGACTTCAAGCATGCCCTCATGTTGTTCGAGCACAAGCTCAAGACGCGCCTCCGGGCCGGGGGGCGCGAAGGCCTCCCCCGCCAGACCCGCCGAAATCTCCGCCAGACGCCAGGGCGCGCCCTGGACCGCCCGACCCACCATGATCCCCGCCGCGCCGGAAAGCTCAAGCGCCCTGCGGGCTTGCGCGGCGTCGTGAATGTCGCCGTTGACGAGGACCGGGATCTTCACCGCCTCGACGGTCTCGCGCACGGCGGCCCAGTCGGCGGAGCCCTTGTAGAACTGGCTCCGGGTGCGGCCATGGAGGGTCAGCATGGCGACGCCCGCCGCCTCCAGCCTGCGGGCGAGGGTCGGGGCGGTGAGGGTCTTCTCGTCCCAGCCGAGCCGGGTCTTGACGGTCACGGGCAGGCTCACGGCCTCCCTGACCGCCTCGAAGACCCGCAGGGCGAGGTCGAGGTCGCAGAGCAGCCCCGCCCCCGCCAGACCATTGGTCACCCGCTTGCAGGGACAACCCATGTTGATGTCGATGAGCGCCGCCCCGCGCGCTTCGGCGATGCGGGCGGCCTCGGCCATGAGGGCGGGCTCGCGTCCGGCGATCTGGGCGGCGGTGGGCGGGTCGTCCGCCGAGATGGAGGCCCGCGCCTCCGCCTCCGGACGCTCCTGGAGCAGTTCCTCTCCGGCGATCATCTCCGAGGCGGTCAGCCCCGCCCCGAAGCGCGCGACCTGACGGCGCAAGGGCGCGTCGGTGATCCCGGCCATGGGCGCGAGCAGGACCGGCGGATCGATCCGCAGGGCGCCGAGCGTCAGGGGAGGCGGAAGAGCTTGCATGGAGTTGCCTAATTTTTGGGCTTTCATCGTCCTGATACTCCCGGGGGCGGCCCTCCCGCAAGGGCCTATGCGCAGGACGAGGTTTCTCTTGGATCGGCCCGCGAAAAGGTCCACAAGAAGCGCGCAGCTTCCGGGACAGGGTGGAGTCGGGCTTGAGGATCGCGGCGTTGATCGTGGCGGCGGGACGCGGAGCCCGCATGGGCGTCGATGAGCCCAAGCAATATCTCCGCCTCGGCGGAAGCAGCCTGCTCCGCCGCGCTCTGGAGGCCTTCGCGGCCCATCCCCGGGTTTCGGGCGTCCAGCTCGCGATCCGCCCCGGCGACGAAGCCCGCGTCAGGGCCGAAGCCGAGGGCCTGCCGAAGATCCTCCCCTTCGCGGCCGGAGGCGCCGAGCGTCAGGATTCGGTTCTGGCCGGACTGGAGGCTCTGGAGCCCCTGGGCTTCGACCTCGTGCTGATTCACGACGCCGCCCGCCCCTTCGTCTCCGAGGCGCTGATCACCCGCGTGATCGGGGCTCTGGAGGCCGGAGAGGACGGCGCCCTGCCCGCCCTGCCCGTCGCGGACGCCCTCTGGCGCGAGGACGGCGCCGGAGGCTGCGGCGAACCCGTCCCGCGCGCGGGGCTCTGGCGGGCGCAGACGCCTCAGGGCTTCCGCCTGCCCGCGATCCTCGCCGCCCATCGCGCGGCGCGGGGCCTCGGACTCCTCGACGACGCGGAGGCCGCCCGTCGGGCGGGACTCGCCGTGCGGCTCGTCGCGGGCGAGGAGGCCAACGGCAAGATCACCCATCCCCAGGATTTCGCAGCCGCAGAAGCGCGGCTCGCCCAGAAGGAGGCGCCCATGGAGTTCCGGTTCGGCCAGGGCTACGACGTCCACCGCTTCGCCTCCGGCGACCATGTCATGCTCGGCGGCGTGCGGGCGCCTCACGACCAGGGAGTCGAGGCCCATTCCGACGGCGACGTCGTGCTGCACGCCCTCACGGACGCGATTCTCGGCGCTCTGGCTCTGGGCGACATCGGGCGGCATTTCCCGCCTTCGGACCCGCAGTGGAAGGGCGCTTCGAGCGACCGCTTCCTCGCCCACGCCGTCGAGCTGGCCGCCCGCGAGGGCTGGCGGCTCAACAACGCCGACGTGACCGTCGTCTGCGAGCGCCCGAAGATCGCGCCTCACGCCGCGGCCATGCGGGCGCGCATCGCGGAGATCTGCGGCTCCACGCCCGAGCGCGTCAGCGTCAAGGCCACCACCAACGAAGGCATGGGATTCGCCGGACGCGGCGAAGGACTGGCCGCTCTGGCGGTCGCCAGCCTGATCCGGGGAGCCCGGTCATGAACGCCTCCCTCGCGCGGCTGATCTCGCAGGGCTTCGGGCTGGGGCTGCTGCCCGGGGCGCCGGGCACCTGGGCTTCGGCGGCGGCGATTCCGGCCGGATATCTGCTGCATCGCCTCGGCGGCTTCCCGCTGCTCGCGGCGGCGACGGTTCTGGCGGCGGTCCTCGGCTGGATCGCGGTCGGGGTCTATCTCCGGACCTCCGCCGATCCCGATCCCTCCGAGGTGGTGATCGACGAGATCGTGGGGCAATGGATTCCGCTCGGCGCGGTGTCCTGGGGGCTCTGGTCTCACGGCGTGACGAGCTTCCCCTGGCCGGGCTGGGTCTGCGCCTTCGTGTTCTTCCGGCTCTTCGACATCTGGAAGCCCGGGCCCGTCGGCTGGGCCGACCGCAAGCCCGGCGCGACCGGCGTGATGCTCGACGACGTGATCGCGGGACTTCTGGCGGCGGTCGTCACCATGGCGGCGGCGGGCTTCTATCACGGATACCTTGGCCGATGAGCGCCGATCTCGATCCGGAGCTTGAAGAAGCCGCCCGCAAGGCCCTGAAAGCCTTCGAGTCGCGCGGCTGGCGGCTGGCTCTGGCGGAGAGCTGCACGGGCGGACTCGCCGCCGCCGCCCTGACGGCGGTTCCGGGCTCCTCGCGGGTGGTGGAGGCGGGGGTGGTCTCCTACTCCAACGCCGCCAAGACGCAGCTCCTCGGGGTGGATCCCGCCCTGATCGCCGCCCATGGCGCCGTGAGCGAGCCCGTGGCGGTCGCCATGGCCGAGGGAATCCGCGCCCGCATGGGGGTGGAGGCCGCGGTCTCGATCACCGGGATCGCCGGGCCCGGCGGCTCGGAGTTCAAGCCCGAGGGTCGGGTCTGCTTCGGCCTCGCCCGCGCGGAGGCGCCGACCCGCGCATGGACCGTGGATTTCGGCGCCCTTGGCCGCGGCGAAGTCCGCCGCCGGGCCGCGCTGGAGGCTCTGGGCGCCCTGGAGGCGGCCGCGCGCGGCTGAAGGCGCGGGCCTTCAGCCCTGGAGCTGGCTCACGCTCCTGTATTCGTTCTCGATGGCCAGCTTGAGCCCGTTCAGCTCCTGAGCCGCCGTCGCCCGGACGCGCCCGAGGAAGGGCGTCGCGCTGGCGAGCGCCAGCTTGCCCACCAGAGTCGAGCCGACGCCCTCGAGCTTCAGATCCACCAGGGTCTGACGGTCGCCTTTCGGGGTCAGCTCGAATCCCATGCTCATGCGCACGCCGCGATGGTTCGTCTCGAACCTGTAGCCTCTGGGAGGATCCATCTCGACCATGGTCGCCTCCAGATTGATGCGGCGGCCGAAGACCTCCACCGTCTCGCGCCAGCGCGCCCCGACCTTCGGGCCTCCGGGCGTCAGCATGCGCAGGGACTTCAGGATCGACATGTGCTTGGGCGCATCCTCGATCCGCGCCAGACATTCGAAACAGAACGCCGCCGGCGCCTCCACGACCAAGCTCTGCGACAGCTTCATGGTTCCCTCGTCTCCTCAGGCTTTTCCGGAACATCGGCGCTCGCCGACGCCGGACCCCGCCCTGCGCAGGCCGGACAGAAGAAGCCGCCCGCCGCGAGGCCCGATGCGCCGCCGACAGAGAAACGGGTTTGCCTCTCCGATCAAGAAAATTCGACCGCAAGGCGCCCTGGCCCCATCTTTCGCGCTTGCGGAGAGGATCGGGCGGCGCTTGCGGCCCGGGGAGGGGAGACTTATGGTGCCCCGGATCATCCGCCCGCTCCTGACGCATGGGAGGTCTTCTTGCATCGAGTCCGCAAAGCCGTCTTCCCCGTCGCCGGGCTGGGGACGCGCTTCCTGCCCGCCACGAAATCCATTCCCAAGGAGATCCTCACCCTCGTCGACCGGCCCCTGATCCAGTACGCCATCGACGAGGCGCGCGCCGCCGGAATCGAGCAGTTCATCTTCGTGACCTCGCGCGGGAAGAGCTCGCTCGAGGATTATTTCGACGACGCTCCCCATCTCGCCGCCGAACTCGCGCGCGGCGGCAAGGCGGATCTGCTCCAGATCCTCGAATCCACCTGCATGAAGAGCGGCGCCATCGCCTATGTGCGGCAGAACCGCGCCCTCGGGCTCGGACATGCGGTCTGGTGCGCGCGGCACCTCGTCGCCGGAGAGCCCTTCGCGGTGATCCTGCCCGACGACGTGATCGCCGCCGAGACGCCCTGTCTGCGGCAGATGGTCGAGGCCTACGCCGAAACGGGCGGCAACATGCTCGCCATGATGGAGGTGGCGCCGGAACGGACCTCCTCCTACGGCGTGCTGGATCTGACGCCGGGATCGGGCCCTCTGAGGACCGTGCGCGGCATGGTCGAGAAGCCGCCCGCTGGCAAGGCGCCTTCCGACATGGCGATCATCGGGCGCTACATCCTCTCGCCCAGCGTGCTGGACGCCATAGGCCGCGCCGCGCCGGGCTCGGGCGGAGAAATCCAGCTCACCGACGCCATCGCCTCCGAGATCGGGCGGCGTCCGGTGCACGGCTTCGCCTTCGAGGGGCGGCGCTTCGATTGCGGATCCAAGGCGGGCTTCGTCCAGGCGACCATCGCCTTCGCGCTCCAGCGCCCGGACCTGCGCGAGGCGGTGCTGGAGATCCTCGCCGAAACCGCGACGCGGGAGCGTCCCGCTCTGGCCGTCTGAGGGCCTCCGGCGGCCCGGTCCTTGTTCCGGGCCTGCGCAGGGGCCATGTCGCAGGAGGCGAAGCTTCGCGCCTCAGGGGCGCAGGCCGGAAAGACGCCGCCGCGCGAAACCCGAGGAATCAAGCTTCTGGACATCTCCGCCTTCTTCGCTCTCTGGCGCCGGGCCCCCGCGCAATTCGCCCTGAGGTGGCGCACGGATCCGGTCTGGCGCGCCGCCCGGACCCGGCGCGGCCCGGATGCGCCCACGGCGGTTCTGGTCGGCTTCTCGCGCTGGAAGACCTTCATCCTCGACTTCCTGCCCGATCACAACGTGGTGACGCTCTCGCATGACGGCGCGGCGCCTCTGGCGGCCATGGAGGCCGTCCGGAAGCTCTCCCGGCCGCATGTCTTCACCTGGAGCTACAATTTCGCCCCGGATCTCGCGCTGTTCTGCGCGCGCCATGGCCTGCCGCTGACCCATGTCGAGGACGGCTTCCTGCGGTCGCTGGGGCTGGGCGTGGCGCGGAGCGCTCCGGCGAGCCTCGTCTTCGACGACCGCGCCATGCATTTCGACCGCCTGCGCCCCTCGCGGCTGGAGGAGCTGCTCGCCGCCCATGACTTCGACGCCGATCCCGGACTCATGCGGGCCGCGGAGGATCTGGCGGGGCTCATGCGCGGGAGGGGGCTCTCGAAATACAACATCTCCGCGGCGCGGCGCGTCGAGGAGGTGCTGACGCCGGGGCGTCGGCGGGTGCTGGCGCTCGGGCAGGTCGAGGACGACCTCTCCATCCGCTACGGCGCGGAGACGCCCATCACCGGCAACCAGCTGGTCATGCTGGCCGCGCGCGAGAATCCGGACGCCCAGATCCTCTATCGCCCCCATCCGGACGTGACCTCGCATGCGCGGCCGCAATATTCCGACCCGGCCCTGGTGGCGGATCTCTGCACGACCCTCGGGCCGGAGTTCGGCATCGCCGATTGCCTCGATCAGGCGGATCTCGTCTATACGGCGACCTCGCTGGCGGGCTTCGAGGCCGCCTTGCGCGGCAAGCCGGTCGTGACGCTCGGCGCGCCCTTCTACGCCGGATGGGGAATCACCGAAGACCGCCTGCCCATCCCGCGCCGGACCCGCAGGCTGACCGCCCTCCAGATTCTGGCGGGCGCCTATCTGCTCTATCCGCGCTATGCGGGCGTGAGCCCCGAAGCCGGGCCGCGCGCGATCCTCGACCTGCTGCCGGGACTCGTCGCGGATCAGGCCTGAGCCTGCGGCCTCCGCGCCGTCCGCCAGACCAGAGGCGCGAGGATCAGGGCCACGGCGGGGAAGATCATCCAGTTGATCGTCCGCCAGCCCGAGGCGTTCAGCAGGGCTCCCGAGAAGAACGAAGCCGCCGCCACCACTCCGAAGACGAGGAAGTCGTTGAGGCCCTGAGCCTTGCCGCGTTCGGCGGGACCATGGGCGGCGGCCACCATGGCGCTCGCGCCGATGAAGCCGAAGTTCCAGCCCACGCCCAGCAGGATCAGCGAGATCCAGAAATGGCTGAGGTCCATCCCGCCCAGAGCCACCGCGCCCGAGAGCGCCGTGATCACGAGTCCGGCGGCCGCCACGCGCTCGGCGCCGAAACGCGCGATGAGGCGTCCGGTCACGAAGCTCGGGGCGAACATGGCCAGCACATGCCATTGAATCCCCTGGGCCGCATGGTCGATCCCATGGCCATGTCCCACCATGGCCATGGGCGCGGCGGTCATCACGAAGGTCATCAGCCCGTAGGAGACGATCCCCGTCGCCACCGCCAGCAGATAGCGCGGCGAGGACAGAAGCTCGCCGAGGCTGCGCCCGCCTTCGGCGGCGCCCGCGCCCATCGCGGCGGGCCTCGGCGTCCGGAGCATCAGCAGAACCGGAATCGCCAGAAGCGCCAGAGCCGCCTGACTGAAGAAGGCGCCCGCGAAAGGCGCCTCGGGGATGGCGTCGCGGGTGTGGATCACCAGTTGCGGCCCGATGATCGCCGCCGCCAGACCCCCGAGCATCACCCAGGAGATGGCCTGCGCCTTCTGCGGCCCCTCGACGCCGTCGGCGGCGGCGAAGCGATAGCTCTGGACATGAGCGGCGTAGAAGCCCGCCAGAGTCGCCCCCGCGCAGAAGACCGCGAAAACCGCCGAGATCACGCCGAAAGCCGCGATCAGCCCGGAGACGATCCCGAAACAGGCCCCGAAGACATAGGCGCTGCGGCGTCCGTAACGACGCATCAGCCAGGCGGCGGGCAGAGTCCCCATCGCCAGACCCAGATTGAACAGACTCACCGGCAAGGTCGCGAGGGCGGGATCCGAAGCCAGCCTCTGCCCCACCAGACCGCCCAGAGAAATCAGGATCGGCGGACTCGCCGAACCCAGAGCCGCCGCCATCGTGAGCGCGACGATGTTGCGGCGGGCCGTAGCCGGATCGGAAGCCTGAAGGGACATGGGGCGCGGTCTTTCTGAAAAGGCGAAGAGGCGGCCCCGCCGCGCGGAGCCGCCTCCCCTCCTAGATCATTCGGGAGCCGAACAAGCTTATGCTTTTCGCCGCAGAGGCTCAGTTTTCGTCAAGCCGGACCACCGTCACCGAGACCTCCGGCTTCTTGCCCCAGAGCGCCGCCGCGACCCGGCGCGTCGCCAGAACCGCGACCTCCTCCAGCGAGCCGTCGGAGCGGCGGGCCTTGGCGCTCATGGCCTCGACCGCCGATTCCACGCCCGCCACGATCTGGTCCTCGAAGCTGCCCCGCCAGGACGAGGACTCCTCCGGCGCGCCCATGGCGCGGGCCTCGGGATCGGCGATGAGCTCGCCCGCCTTGTCGACGACCAGCGTCACCGAGACATGGCCGTTCATGGCCATCTTGCGCCGGGCGCGCACCACGCCGTCCATGGCGCCGATGAGCTGGTGCCCGTCCACATACATGCGGCCCGACTCGACCGTCTCCAGCACCTTGGGCCCGCCCGGACCCAGCCGCGCAAGGCGTCCGTTGGGCGCGAGCACCGCCTGATCGGCGCCCCATTCCCCGGCCATGCGGGCGTGCTCCAGCAGGTGGCGGAACTCGCCGTGCATGGGGATGGCGATCTTCGGGCGCAGCAGCTCGTAGAGACGGGCGATCTCGTCGCGGCGGGCGTGGCCCGAGACATGGACGTGGTGACGCTCGACGTCGACCACCTCCACGCCGCGCTCCGCGAGCTTGTTGTAGATGCGGTGGACGCCGTTCTCGTTGCCGGGGATGATCCGCGAGGAGAAGATCACCGTGTCGCCGTCGCCGAGGTCCACGCCCGAGAACTGTCCCTCGGCGATGCGCGCCAGAGCCGCCCGCGATTCGCCCTGGCTGCCCGTGACCAGATAGAAGGCCTCATGATCGGGGCGGTCGCGCATCTGCTCCTCGGAGAGGACCGAGGGGAAGCTGTCGATCACGCCGGTTTCGAGCGCGGCCTCGATCATGCGGCGCATGGCGCGGCCCGCCACCGCCACCTGACGCCCGGCGTCCACGGCGGCTTCGGCCAGCATCTTCACCCGCGCGACGTTGGAGGCGAAGCTCGTGGCCGCGATGCGTCCCTTGCGGGCCGCGATGATCTCGCGGACGCTGTCCTTGAGGCTCGATTCCGAACGCGACCAGCCGTCGCTGAAGACGTTGGTCGAATCGCAGGAGAGGGCGAGGATCCCCTCGTCGCCGAGGCGCCTCAGCGCCTCCTCGTCGATGGGCGCGCCCTGCCCCGGCATGGGCGTGCGGTCGATCTTGAAATCCGCGCTGTGGAAGATGGTCCCCACCGGCGTGCGGATGATCAGGGCGTTGGTCTCGGGGGCGGAATGGGTCATGGCGAAGGTCTCGACGCTGAAGGCGCCGACCGTCACGCGCTCGCCGGGGGCCATCTCGCGGATGGCCTTGGGGTCGATCCGCGCCTCGGAGAGCTTGCCGCGTCCGATGGCCGCCGCGAACTTGCCCGCGTAGATCGGGCATTTCAGCTCGGGCCAGAGATATTCCAGCGCGCCGATGTGGTCTTCGTGGGCGTGGGTGATGAACAGCGCGTCCAGACGCCCCGCCTCGCGCTTGAGGAAGGAGATGTCCGGCGTCATCACCTCGACGCCCGGCGCATGGGCTTCGTCGGGGAAGCCGATGCCGCAATCCACGGCGATCCAGCGGCGGTCGTTCTGCGAGCCGTAGCCGTAGAGATAGAGATTCATGCCGATCTCGCCTGCGCCGCCCAAGGCGACGTAGTAAAGCCCTTCCTGACGCGCCATGCGTCCCTCCCATGTTGATGTCGCCCGAAAGGGGCGAAGCCGCGGTCGGAAAGGGCCCCGCGGCGCGGCCCTATGGCGTCATGCGGATCCGGGCTTCGCCCGGTTCAGCGCATGGATGTAGGCCAGACCCCGCATGGTCAGATCCGGATCTCCGTGATCGATGCGGGGGGTGGCCTTCGAGAACAGCGGCGCGAGGCCGCCCGTCGCGATGACGGTCATGGGGCGTCCGTGCTCGGCCTCGATGCGGTCGCAGAGCCCCTCGATGAGCCCGACGTAGCCCCAGTAGACGCCGCTGCGCATGGCGTCGACGGTGCCCTTGCCGATCACCCGCGCCGGACGCGCCACGTCGATGCGCGGCAGCTTGGCGGCGGCCTGATGCAGCGCCTCCAGAGAGAGGTTGATCCCCGGAGAGATCGCGCCGCCCGCATAGGCGCCGTCCTCGTCGCAGACGTCGAAGGTGGTGGCGGTGCCGAAGTCGATGATGATCAGGTTCGGGCCGTAGTCGCGCAGGCCCGCCGCCACGTTGACGAGGCGGTCGGCGCCCACCTCGCCCGGATTGGGCATGCGCACCTCGATGCCGAGCGCGCAGCCCGGCTCGCCCACCACCAGAGGCTCCACCTTGAAATACTTCCGGCAGAGGCTGCGCAGGTTGAAGAGCGTCTGGGGCGCGACCTGCGCCACGATGGCGTCCGCGACGGCTTCGGGGTCGATCCCCTCCAGCGCCATGAGGTTGCGCAGCCAGACGTAATATTCGTCGGCGGTGCGTCGGCCGTCGGTGGAGATGCGCCATTGCGCGCGGAAGCCCTCGCCGTCATGCAGGGCGAAGAGCGTGTTGGTGTTGCCGACGTCGATGGCGAGCAGCATTCTAGGGGGCCCCCCGGCGGTCCGGTTCAGGAAGATGCACGTCGGCCGCCGCGATGCGGAGCAGGCCGCTCCCCTGACGGAGCATCAGAGCGCCCTGCGCGTCAAGATCCTCGAAGATCCCCTCGAAGCTTTCGGCCCCCGTCCGCGCGATGATCGGTCCGCCCAGACCCGCCGCCAGGCTCAGCCAGGCCTGACGCAAAGGCGCGAAACCCTCGGTCGCCAGGCGCAGGGCCCAATGGTCGAAGCGCGCCGCCACAAGGGTCAGATAGGCTTCGGGATCCAGAGGCGCGGAGGCGAATCCGCCGAGCCTGATCGGCACCCAACGCGCATCGGCGGCTTCGGGGGCGGTCGCGAGATTCACGCCCATGCCCACCGCCAGCCAGTCCACGCTGCGCCCGAGCCCTCCGCCCGAGGCCTCCAGCAGAAGCCCGGAGGCCTTGCCGCCCTTGACCAGAAGATCATTGGGCCATTTCAGCCGGACCTCTTCGCGCTTCAGACCGGGCAGAGCCTGAAGCGTCCCCTCCGCCAGAGCCAGCCCCGCCGCGAAAGCGTGAAGCGCCGCCTGAGCGGGCGGCGCCTCGGGCGCGAAGAGCAGGGTGGCGGCGAGGTTGCCTTCCGGCGTGGACCAGGCGCGTCCCGAGCGCCCGCGTCCCGCCGTCTGGCGTTTCGCGAGGATCCAGAGCGGCCCCCGCTCGCCCGAAGCGGCGCGACGCGCCGCCTCGGCGTTGGTGCTGTCGAGGCTGTCGAAGCGGAGAACCCGCGCGGAGTCGAGACCGAGGCCGAGACTCACGCGCCGCCGCCGATCAGCGCCGTCGCGGCCCTCTGCGCGGCCTCCGGCAGGCCGAAGCCGCCGAGGACGAAGATCAGGCTGAAGGCCGCCGCCGCGTAAAGCGCCAGCCTCTGCCCGAAGGGCTGCGGATCGAAGGCCTCCGCGGGCTCGTCGAAGAACATGATCTTGACGACGCGGATGTAGTAGAAGGCGCTGACCACCGCCGCGAGGGCCGCGATCACCAGCAGGAAGCCCAGACCCGCCGTCCAGGCGGCCTGGAAGGCGTAGAGCTTGGCGAAGAAGCCCGCCAGAGGCGGAACGCCCGCCAGACTGAACATCAGCGCGCCGAGGCAGAGCGCCGAAGCCATGTCGCGCCGGGCCAGCCCCGCCAGATCCGAAATGGCGAGCGTGGGCTTGTCGCCCCGGCGCATCCCGAAGAGGAAGGCGAAGACGCCCAGCGTCGTGATCGCATAGATGACCATGTAGAGCAGGCCGCTGGAGATGCCTTCCGCCGTGCCCGCCGCCATGCCCGTCAGGGCGAAGCCGACGTTGCCGATGGAGGAATAGGCCAGCAGCCGCACGACGTTGGTCTGGACCAGCGCGCCGAAGCCGCCGACCAGCATCGAGGCCGCCGCCAGAACCGCGAGGATGTCGCGCCACTGGCCGCCCGCATCGCCGAAAGCCCCGTAGAAGAGGCGGATCAGCAGAGCCGCCGCCGCGATCTTCGCCGCAGAGGCGAAGAAGGCCGTGATCGGCAGGGGCGCGCCCTGATAGACGTCGGGCGTCCACATGTGGAAGGGCGCCGCCGAGAGCTTGAAGCCGATGCCGCAGGCCATCAGCGAAATGCCGATCAGCAGGCCGACCGACAGGTTGTGCCCGTCCTCGACCGCCGTGACCGCGCGGATGGCGTCGAAGTTCACCGAGCCGGTGTAGCCGTAGACGAAGCTCGCGCCGAAGAGCAGCAGGCCCGAAGACAGCGCTCCCAGCACGAAATACTTCAGACCGGCCTCGGTGGCGCGGGCGTCGTCGCGGCGGAGCGCGGCCAGCACGTAGAGCGCCAGCGACTGGAGCTCCAGCCCCATGTAGAGCGAGATCAGGTCGTTCGCCGAGGCCATCATGCCCATGCCGAGGGCCGCCAGGACCACCAGCACGGCGTATTCGTAGCTCAGCGCCGAGAGCCGCCCCATGAGGTCGCGCGAGAGCGCCAGAGCCGCCGCCGCCGTCAGGAAGGCCGCGACCTTCGCGAAGCGCGACAGCCCGTCGAGGATGAAGGCGTCCGAGAAGGCGCGTCCCGCCGGCGCCCAGAAGGCCGCCCAGAGCGCCGCCAGCACCAGAGCCGCCACCGCGAACCACAAGGCCCATTCGGCGTTGCGGCGCTCGGAGAGGGCGGCCGCGGGCTTGTCGCCCGCCGCCAGCAGATAGGCCGGAGCCGGAGCCCGCAGCACCCCGAACATCAGGATGGCGAGCGCCGCAAGGGCGAGGATCAGTTCCGGCGCGGCGGCCGCGAGATTCAGGCTCATCTTGCGCCCTCCGGATCAGTGATGCGCTTCGGCCGCGGCGGGAGCCGCGCCCGGCAGGGCCATGGGCGGCCGCTCGCCCACCGCCGCTTCGTAGCGGGTCAGCAGATGAGCGGTCGAGGTGCCGAAGGCGTCAAGGGCGGGCTTCGGATAGAGGCCGAAATAGAGCGTGGCGATGACCAGCGGCACGAAGAGCGCGATCTCGCGACGACCCATCTCCTGCATCTCGGCGACATGCGGATTGACGATCGTCCCGAAGGCCACCCGGCGATAGAGCCAGAGCGCGTAGCCCGCCGAGAGGATCACGCCCGTCGCCGCGAAGAAGGCCACCCAGGTGTTGGCCTCGAAGGCGCCGGCCATGGTCAGGAACTCGCCCACGAAGCCCGAGGTGCCCGGAAGCCCCACGTTGCCCATGGTGAAGAACAGGAAGATCACCGCGAAGACCGGCATGACGTTGACCACGCCGCCATAGGCCGCGATCTCTCGGGTGTGGAGGCGGTCGTAGACCACGCCCACGCAGAGGAACAGCGCGCCCGAGATGAAGCCGTGGCTGAGCATCTGGAACATGGCGCCGTCGATGCCCTGCTGATTGCCCGAGAAGAGCCCCATGGTCACGAAGCCCATGTGCGCCACCGAGCTGTAGGCCACGAGCTTCTTCATGTCCTCCTGCACCAGCGCGACCAGCGAGGCGTAGATGATCGCGATCACGCTGAGCGTGAAGACGAAATTCGCCATGAGGTCCGAGGCCACCGGGAACATCGGCAGGTTGAAGCGCACGAAGCCGTAGCCGCCCATCTTCAGCAGGATGGCGGCCAGGACCACCGAACCGGCCGTGGGCGCCTCGACGTGGGCGTCCGGGAGCCAGGTGTGGACCGGCCACATGGGCATCTTCACCGCGAAGCTCGCGAAGAAGGCCAGCCAGAGCAGGGTCTGCGCGCCGCCCGTGATCATGAAGCCGAAGATCCGGAAGCCCTCGTGGGGGAAATCCGTGACGAGCAGCTTCTCGATGTCGGTGGTGCCCGCGTAGCTCCACATCCAGATCATCGCCACCAGCATCAGCAGAGAGCCGAGCAGCGTGTAGAGGAAGAACTTGAAGCTCGCGTAGATGCGCCGCTTGCCGCCCCAGACGCCGATGATCAGGAACATCGGGATCAGGCCGGCCTCGAAGAACAGATAGAAGAGCACCATGTCCAGCGCGCAGAACACGCCGATCATCAGCGTCTCCAGCGCGAGGAAGGCGATGAAGTATTCGCGCACCCGCGTCTCGACGTTCCAGCTCGCCAGGAAGACGATGGGCATCAGCGCCGTCGTCAGCATGAGGAACGGGAAGGAGAAGCCGTCCACGCCGAGCTTGTAGTTCAGACCCGCGAGCCAGGGCCGGTCCACCACGAACTGGAAGGCCGGAGAGCCGGAGTCGAAGCTGAACAGCAGGATCAGCGAAAGCAGGAAGGTGAGGATCGAAATCCCGAGGGACCAGCGCTTGACCAGCAGCCGCTCCGCCGGGCCGTCGCCCTTCAGAAGCAGCAGGATCAAGCCGCCGATCAGCGGCAGCCATAAAACGGCGTTCAACACATAGCCCATGCTTGCGGCCCCCTCAAACCACCGCCAGACCGACCAGCACCACGACCCCAAGGATCATCGCGAAGGCGTAGTGGAACACATATCCGGATTGCGCCCGGCGCAGCAAACCGGCGATGGCGGGGGCGATCTTCATCGAAGCCCCGTCGATGGCGCCGTCGATGGTCGCGCCGTCGCCCTTCTTCCAGAGGAACCGTCCCAGAGCCTGGGCGGGCTTCACGAAGAGGAAGTCGTAGGCCTGATCGAACCACCAGCGGTTCAGGAAGAACGTGTAGAGCGCCTCCTGGGAGCTGGCGATCTTCGCAGGCAGGTCGCGGCGGCGCTCGTAGAGCGTCCAGGCGATGAAGAAGCCGGTCAGCATCATCACGAAAGGCGCGAACTTCACCCAGAGCGGCACGTCATGGAAATCATGCATGATGTGGTTGTCCGGGCCGAAGAAGATCGAGCCGCGCCAGAACTCCTCGTAGCCGCTCCCGATGAAGCCCGGCGCGAAGACCGCGCCCGCTAGGATCGCCCCGACCGTCAGCACCCCGATGGGGATGAGCATGGTCTTGGGGCTCTCGTGCGGATGCAGCTCGTGATGGCCGTGGCCGTGATCGTCGTGGGCATGGGCGCCGTGGTCGTCATGGGCCTCCTCGACGTGGGCCGCATGAGGATCAGGGTCGTGCTTCCAGACGCGGGGTCCGAAGAAGACCTTGAAGATCAGGCGCCAGGAGTAGAAGGAGGTCATGGCCGCGACCAGAAGGCTCACGAAGAAGGCGTATTGCGCCACCCAGCCCTTGCCGACGAAGGCCACCTCGATGATCGCGTCCTTCGAGTAGAAGCCCGAAAGCAGCGGCAGGCCGGTGATCGCCAGAGTGCCCACCACCATCATGACGAAGGTCAGCGGGATGTAGCGCCAGAGGCCGCCCATCTTGCGGATGTCCTGCTCGTGGTGCATCGCGTGGATGACCGCGCCGGCGCCCAGGAAGAGCAGGGCCTTGAAGAAGGCGTGGGTGAAGAGGTGGAACATCGCCACCGGATAGGCCCCCAGCCCCGCCGCGAAGAACATGTAGCCGAGCTGCGAGCAGGTCGAATAGGCGATGATGCGCTTGATGTCGTTCTGCACCAGCCCGACCGTGGCCGCGAAGAGCGCCGTTGTCGCGCCGATGAAGGTCACGAAGGCCAGAGCGCCCGGCGCCCACTCGAAGAGCGGCGAGAGACGGCAGATCATCACCACGCCCGCGGTCACCATGGTGGCGGCGTGGATCAGCGCCGAGACGGGCGTGGGGCCCTCCATGGCGTCGGGCAGCCAGGTGTGCAGGAAGAACTGCGCCGACTTGCCCATCGCGCCGATGAAGAGCAGGAAGCAGATCGCCTCCAGAACCTTCACCTCCATCCAGAGGAAGTGGAAGGTGGACTCGGCGTATTGCGGCGCGGCGGCGAAGACGGTGTCGAAATCCAGGCTGCGGAAGACCGCGAAGACCCCGAACATGCCGAGCAGGAAGCCGAAGTCGCCGACGCGGTTGACGATGAAGGCCTTCATCGAGGCGGCGTTGGCGCTGTCCTTCTGGTGCCAGAAGCCGATGAGCAGATAGGACGCGACGCCCACGCCTTCCCAGCCGAAGAACATCTGCAGGAAGTTGTCGGCCGTCACCAGCATCAGCATGGCGAAGGTGAAGAAGGAGAGATAGCTGAAGAACCGCGCCTTGGACGGGTCCTCCGCCATGTAGCCGACGGAATAGAGATGCACCAGAGCCGAAACCGTGGTCACCACCACCAGCATCACGGCGGTCAGCGGATCGGCGCGCAGGGCCCAGTCCGCCTGGAGCTCGCCCGAGGAGATCCAGGTGAAGAGCCGCACGAGGCGGTCCTCTCCGCCGAGAGTCTGCGCGAAGACGATCCACGACAGCAGCGCCGAAGCGAAGAGCAGACCCGTCGGGATCCATTGCGCCAGGGTCTCGCCCAGGCGCTTCCCGAAGAAGCCCGAGATCAGCGAACCGATCAGGGGCAGAAAGACGATCGCGGTCAGCATGCCCTCAGCCCTTCATCATGTTGACGTCGTCCACCGCGATGGTCCCGCGGTTGCGGAAGAAGCAGACGAGGATGGCGAGGCCGATGGCCGCTTCCGCAGCCGCCACGGTCAGCACGAAGATCGTGAAGATCTGCCCCGTCAGATCCTGCAGATGCGTCGAGAAGGCGACGAAGTTGATGTTCACCGCCAGCAGCATCAGCTCGATCGACATCAGGATGACGATCACGTTCTTGCGGTTGAGAAAGACCCCGAAGATCCCGACGACGAAGAGCATCGCCGCGACGATCAGATAATGCTCCAGCCCGATGGTCATGAACGCGTCTCCTGAAGGCCCTCGCCGGACTTGACGTCCAGAATCTCCATGGCTTCCTCGCGGGTGCGGTGGATCTGCGCGAGCGGATCCTGCCGCTTGATGCCTTCACGATGACGGAGCGTCAGGGCGATGGCGCCGATCATGGCCACCAGCAGCACCAGACCCGCCGCCTGGAAGGCGTAGACGTATTGCGTGTAGAGCACCATGCCGATGGCGTGGGCGTTGGGCAGATCGGCGGGGGTCGGCGTGGCGGCGGCGGCGCGATGCGCGGCGCCCTCGCTCCAGGCGGCGAAGCCCATGACGAACTGCACCAGCAGGATCACGCCGATCAGCGCCCCGATGGGGAAATACTCCGCGACGCGGCCCCTCAGCGCGGCGAAATCGACGTCGAGCATCATCACCACGAAGAGGAACAGCACCATCACCGCCCCCACGTAGACGATGACCAGCAGCATCGCGAGGAACTCCGCGCCCATCAGCACGAAGAGCCCCGCGGCCGAAAAGAAGGTCAGGATCAGCCAGAGGACCGAATGCACCGGATTGCGGGCGAAGACCACCAGCAAAGCCGCGACGACGGCCACAAGGGCGAATAGGTAGAAGGCGACGGCTTGCAGCGCCATGGTCTCTCGCTCCCCCTGGGACCGGCCTCAACGATAAGGCGCGTCCAGCTCCAGATTCCTGGCGATCTCCCGCTCCCAGCGGTCGCCGTTCGCGAGCAGGCGGTCCTTGTTGTAGAACAGCTCTTCGCGGGTCTCGGTGGCGAATTCGAAATTCGGCCCCTCGACGATGGCGTCCACCGGGCAGGCTTCCTGACAGAAGCCGCAGTAGATGCATTTCGTCATGTCGATGTCGTAGCGCGTGGTGCGCCGCGAGCCGTCTTCGCGCGGCTCGGCCTCGATGGTGATCGCCTGAGCCGGACAGATCGCCTCGCAGAGCTTGCAGGCGATGCAGCGCTCTTCGCCGTTGGGATAGCGGCGCAAGGCGTGCTCGCCGCGGAAGCGCGGGCTGAGCGGGCCTTTCTCGAAGGGATAGTTCAGCGTCGGCTTGGGCTTGAAGAAATACTTCATGCCCAGCCTGAAGCCCCCCACGAAATCGGCGAGCAGAAAGGCTTTCGCCGTCCTCGACCAGTTAACGCCCATGGCTCACCTCCACGGCGCGGCCGATCTCGCGCGCCTCGTCGCTCATCGTCCAGGGCTGGATGTCGAACGTCTTCATGAAGCCGGCCGTCAGCACCACGAAGGCGAGGGACAGCGGCAGGAAGATCTTCCAGCCCAGACGCATCAGCTGATCATAGCGATAGCGCGGCACGATCGCCTTCACCATCGCGAACATGAAGAACACGAAGACCATCTTCCCGGCCATCCAGAGCACGCCGTCGGGCAGGCCCGGGATCGGCGACAGCCAGCCGCCGAGGAAGAGGATGCTCGTCATCGCGCACATCAGCACGATGTTGAGATATTCGCCCACCATGAAGAGCAGATAGGGCGTCGAGGAATATTCGACCTGATAGCCCGCCACCAGCTCCGATTCCGCTTCCGGAAGGTCGAAGGGCGGACGGTTCGTCTCGGCCAGCGCCGAGATGAAGAACACCACGAACATCACCGGCTGCTTCCAGAAGAACCAGCCCATCAGGCCGAAGCCCTGCTGCGCCATGACGATGTCGGTCATGTTCAGCGAGCCGACCATCAGCAGCACGCAGACGATCACGAAGCCGATGGAGACCTCGTAGCTCACCATCTGCGCCGCCGAGCGCATGCTCCCGAGGAAGGGATATTTCGAGTTGGAGGCCCAGCCTCCCATGATGATGCCGTAGACGCCCAGGCTCGAGATCGCCAGAACGTAGAGCACGCCCACGTTCAGATCCGAGATCACCCAGCCGAAGTTGAACGGAATCACCGCCCAGGCGATCAGCGCGAAGATGAAGCTCAGCAGAGGCGCAAGAAGGAAGATCGGCTTGTCGGCGCCCGCCGGAACCACGATCTCCTTGAGCACGAATTTCAGGAAGTCGGCGAAGCTCTGCAGCAGGCCGAAGGGGCCCACCACGTTCGGGCCGCGCCGGATCTGCACCGCCGCCCAGACCTTGCGGTCCATGTAGAGCAGAAAGGCCAGCGCGATCAGCAGCACGATCGTCAGGAGCAGGGTCTGCCCCAGGATCACGAGGCCGGGCCACACATAGCCGGACCAGAGACCAACCTCCATCACCCGCGCTCCCCCATTCGCGTCATTCCTGCCCCCGCGCCTTTCCGGCGCGAAAGCGGCTCTTCAAGGCGTCCGTCCCTCGGGTTCGCCATGCTCTTCACTCCGCCGCCGCGAGCGTCGTTCCGCGACGCTCCCTGGCCAGCTTCGACAGCTCGGCCATGGTCGCGCTGGCGCGGGCCACGGCGTTGGTCATGAAGAAATCGGGCACGCTCTCGGCGAAGGGCGCGCCGGAGAGCCCGCCCTCGGCCGCCGGAACGCCGCTCCAGACCGCCGCCTCGCGCGCGTCGACGGCCGCCAGCCTCGGGAACTCGGCGAAGAGCGCCTTGCGCAGCCCGGCGAGATCGTCGAAGGGCTGAGCCGCGCCCAGAGCCGCCGACAAGGCGCGCAGAGCCGCCCAGTCCTCGCGGGCCTCGCCCGGCGGCAGAGCCGCCGTCAGGGCCAGCTGCGGGCGGCCTTCCATGTTCACGTAAAGGCCCGGCTGCTCCAGCCAGGCGCCGGTCGGCAGGATCACGTCGGCGCGATGGGCGCCCTTGTCGCCGTGATGGCCCTGATAGACCACGAAGGCCGAACCCAGCCGCGACGGATCGAGTTCATCCGCCCCCAGCAGCCAGACCGCCTTGAGCGCGCCCGAAGCCGCGTCGTCGTAAATCTTCGCGATTCCGCCTTCCGAGGCGAAGCCGATCTCCAGACCGCCGACCCGCGAAGCCGCCTGATGCAGCAGGGCGAAGCCGGTCCAGTCCTCGCGGACGGCGCCGACGCTCTCCGCGAGGCCCATGGCCGCCGAAAGCACCGCCGCGCCGTCGGGACGCGAAACCGCGCCGACGCCGAGGATGATCAGCGGGTTCTTCGCCCTGGCGAGGGTCTCGCGCACCCAGTCCAGATTCGCCGCATCGGCGAGGGTCTCCGGACCCGCGCCCAGCCGCACGACGGGATAGGTCAGATCGACGTCGGGGCCGATGGCCGCGATCTCGGCGCCGTTGAGCCAGGCGCGGCGCAAGCGGGCGTTGAGCACCGCCGCCTCCTTGCGCGGATTGGCGCCGATGATCAGGATGGCGTCGGCCTGGTCGATCCCGGCGATCCCCGGATTGAAGAGCCAGGCGGCGCGGTTCTCCGGCGGCAGGGCGGCGCCCTCCTGACGGCACTCCACCCGCGTCGAGCCGAGACGCCCGAGCAGATCCTTCAGCGAATACATCGCCTCGACGGAGACGAGGTCTCCGGCGACGGCGGCGATCTCCTCGCCCTTCAGCCCGTGCAGCTTCGCGACGACATGGGCGAAGGCTTCGTCCCAGGTCGCCGGGCGGAGCTTGCCCTCATGGCGGATGTAGGGCCGGTCCAGACGCTGACGCCCCAGGCCGTCGATGGCGTGGCGGGTCTTGTCGGAGATCCATTCCTCGTTGAC
This sequence comes from Neomegalonema sp., assembly GCF_028688855.1. Lineage (GTDB taxonomy): Bacteria > Pseudomonadota > Alphaproteobacteria > Rhodobacterales > Rhodobacteraceae > Neomegalonema. The sequence continues at coordinate 19,870 of NZ_JAQTXI010000025.1, forward strand.
GTCGTCATGGTTGCGCGGCAGCACGCGCAGAACCGCCCTGCCCCGCACGTCGGCGCGGATGTTCGAGCCGAGCGCGTCCATGGCGTCGATGGTCTCGGTCTTGCGCAATTCCCAGGGCCGGGCCGCGAAGGCGTAGGGACGGCTCGTCAGAGCCCCCACCGGGCAGAGGTCCACCACATTGCCCGAAAGCTCGCTGGTCAGCGCCTGATCCAGATAGGAGATGATCTCGGCGTCCTCGCCGCGCCCCGTCGAGCCCATTTCGGTGACGCCGCAGACCTCGGTCGTGAAGCGGACGCAACGCGTGCAATGGATGCAGCGGGTCATCGCGGTCTTGACCAGAGGCCCGAGGTTGATCTCGTCATGAGCGCGCTTGGGCTCGTGATAGCGGCTGCCCGCCTCGCCATAGGCCATGGCCTGATCCTGAAGATCGCATTCGCCGCCCTGATCGCAGATCGGGCAATCCAGCGGATGATTGATCAGCAGGAACTCCATCACGCCTTCGCGCGCCTTCTTCACCAGAGGCGAGAAGGTCTTGACTTCAGGCGGCTCTCCGTTGCGTCCGGGCCGCAGATCCTTGATCTGCATGGCGCAGGAGGCCACCGGCTTGGGCATGCCCGCCACCTCGACCAGACACATGCGGCAGTTGCCCGCGATGCTCAGGCGCTCGTGATAGCAGAAGCGCGGGATCTCCGCCCCGGCCTGCTCGCAGGCCTGGAGGATGGTCATGTTCCCGTCGACGTCCATTTCGGCGCCGTCGACGACCAGTTTCAGCGTCTTGTTCATCGCCGTCTCCTCGCGCCCCTCACTCGGCCGCCACGGCCGCCGTGACGCGGCCTCTGCGCTTCGCCTTGATGCGGTCTTCGATCTCGTCGCGGAAATGCGTGATGAGGCCCTGGATCGGCCAGGCCGCCGCATCGCCCAGAGCGCAGATCGTATGGCCCTCGACCTGCTTCGTCACCGAGAGCAGCATGTCGATCTCCTCGATCTCGGCGTCTCCGCGCACGAGGCGGTCCATCACGCGCATCATCCAGCCCGTGCCTTCGCGGCAGGGGGTGCATTGCCCGCAGGATTCATGCTTGTAGAACTTCGAGAGCCGCCAGATCGCCTTGATGACGTCGGTGGACTTGTCCATGACGATCACCGCCGCCGTGCCGAGGCCCGACTTGTGCTTCGACAGATCGTCGAAATCCATCAGCACGTCGTCGCAGATCGACTTCGGCAGGCAGCGCACCGAAGAGCCGCCCGGAATCACCGCCTTGACGTTGTCCCAGCCGCCGCGCACGCCGCCGCAATGACGGTCGATCAGCTCGCGCAGAGGAATGGACATCGCCTCCTCGACCACGCAGGGCTTGTTCACATGGCCCGAGATGCCGAAGATCTTGGTGCCCTTGTTGTTGTCGCGCCCGAAGGAGGAGAACCACGAGGCGCCCCGGCGCAGGATGGTCGGGGCCACCGCGATGGACTCCACGTTGTTCACCGTGGTCGGGCAGCCGTAGAGGCCCGCGTTGGCCGGGAAAGGCGGCTTGAGCCGCGGCATGCCCTTCTTGCCTTCGAGGCTCTCCAGCAGGGCGGTTTCCTCGCCGCAGATGTAGGCGCCCGCGCCGTGATGCAGATAGAGGTCGAAATCCCAGCCGGAGCCCGCGGCGTTCTTGCCCAGAAGCCCCGCGTCGTAGCATTCGTCGATGGCGGCCTGGAGCGCCTCGCGCTCGCGGACGTATTCGCCGCGCAGATAGATGTAGGCCGCATGGGCGTTCATCGCGAAGCTGGCGATCAGACAGCCCTCGATGAGCGTATGCGGATCATGCCGCATGATCTCGCGGTCCTTGCAGGTGCCCGGCTCGGATTCGTCGGCGTTGACCACGAGGTAATGCGGACGCCCGTCCGTCTCCTCCTTGGGCATGAAGGACCATTTCAGGCCCGTCGGGAAGCCCGCGCCGCCGCGTCCGCGAAGGCCCGAGGCCTTCATCTCGTTGACGATCCAGTCCTTGCCCTTGCCGATGAGTCCGGCGGTGCCGTCCCAATGGCCGCGCGCCCGCGCCCCTGCGAGGGAGCGGTCGTGGAAACCGTAAAGGTTGGTGAAGATCCGGTCTTCGTCCTTCAGGAAATCGAACGCCATGATCTAAGCTCCCCGATCCGAAGGGTTTGACTCGTGAAGCGCCGCAAGGCGCGGGATTTCAGAATGCGCGGTCATGATGCGATCTCCGCGTTGATCTCGTTCGACAGCGCCAGCATGCGCACGAAGATCGCGATCATGAAGACGATCTCGGTGATCAGCAGGAAGATCAGCGCCGCGACCATGTAGGGAATCGCCAGATCCGGCCGGACGCCCGAAATCTCCGGCGCCACGAAGATCAGCAGAAGGGCGCTCACGAAGACGAAGAGCGGGCCCGCGCTGAACAGCTGCGCCCAGATCACCTCGCGCACGGGATTCACGCCGCCGGGCGCAGGACCCGCGACCCGCCGGCTCTGCGGCGAGGCCATGGACCTCGAAAAGAGCTTCACCCGACGCCGCAGCTCCGCCGAACGCGGCCAGAGCACGCCCCAGACGAGGAAGATCTGCGCGAGGGCGCCCACCGCCACCGCGCCCCGCGACACCAGACTCCGCGCTTCCGGCGAGGCGCCTTCGAACATGAAGATCACGAAGCTCGTCGCGGCGAAGGTCAGCAGACCGATCGCGCAGGCGACCGGCGCCCAGCCGCGCACCAGCCTCGCCGCATCCTCATAGACCGCCCTGCGGTCGCGTTCGCCTCGCCCGACCACGGTCATCCGGCCGCTCCCTGCGCCTGAGCCAGCGCCACCGAGGAGTTGACCGCCTCGCGGCTCTGGTCGCCCTGGGTCAGCGAAGTCGCGCCGCCGAGGGGCTCGGAGGCGAAGCGGCCGTTCTGCGGGCCCGGCTTCGGATATTCGCCCTTGCGGAAGGCTTCGAGGATCTTCTCCAGGCTCTCCGGCGTGAGATCCTCGTAATAATCGGAATGGGCGCCGCCCTTCACCTGGGAATGGATCTGGGCCATGGGCGCGTTGGTGCAGGCGCCGAGGCACTCCACCTCCTCCCAGGAGAGGTTTCCATCCGCGGAGGGCGTGTTGTGATGCGCCGAGATATGACGCTTGCAGACTTCGGTCAGCTCCTCGGAGCCGCGCAGCATGCAGGGCGTGGTCCCGCAGATCTGGACATGGGCCCTGCGTCCCACCGGACCGAGCTGGAACATGAAGTAGAAGGTCGCGACCTCCAGAGCCCGGATGTAGGGCATGGAGAGCTTGTCCGCGACATGTTCGATGGAGGCGCGGGTCAGCCAGCCGCCGTTCTGCTCCTGGGCGCGCCAGAGCAGCGGAATCACCGCCGAAGCCTGACGCCCGACGGGATATTTGCGGATCTGGCGCTCGGCCCAGGCCTCGTTCTCCGCGTTGAAGGCGAAGGGGCCGGCCTGAAGGGCGGCCTGGCTCAGACGACGGGTGGACATGCGCGACCTCTCGGACTTGCGGCCGTCGCGGCGGGGCTTGCTCCCCACAGCGGCGCGCGGACATCGAATGCGGTTTGCGGGGCGCTCATCGGCAGGGCGCTCCGATGTTCAGAAGGATCGTCGTCTCGCCCTCGGCGGTCTGACGTCCGGCGTCCCTGGTGGCGGCGAGGTCCAGAAGCGCCGCATCGACGGCTTCATCCCAGAGGCCTTCCGCATTTCCGGCCAGACGGGCGAACTCCTCGCCGGAGAGCGCGCATTCGCCCGCCTCGGCCCGGCTCAGCAGCGCCTGACGCAGAAGATTCGGCGCCTCCGCCGGATCGAGGCGGAGGATCTCCTCCTCGCGGCTGTCGGCCGGATTCAGCGCCGCGCAGAATTCGCCCGTGCGATAGACGATGCGGGTCGGGCCGAAGCCGCCGATCTGCGTGAAGTCGCCCTCGGAGAAGAGGTCGCCCATCGCCGCGACGAATTCGTCGCGCCGCGCGTCGAGCAGGGCGGTGAGGTCGGGATTGCGCGTCTCGATGACGCAATCATGCGTTTCGAGCAGATGCGCGAGTTCGCCCCGCATGTCGGAGGCGCCCTGCTCCAGAGGAGGCTTGGGATCAGCCGGACAGGCCGGATCCAGAAGGCTCACCCGCTCGGGGCGGCTCAGATGCAGCCGCGTCAGACCCTGACGCGTCAGGGAGAAGACGGCGTTCTCGACCTTCAGGCTTTCGCTCAGCCCCTCGTCGCGCAGGACGCCGCGCAGACGGGAGTTGATGAGCGTGCAGTCGTCGGCCGCCTTCAGCGCCTTCAGCACGGCGGCTTCATAGGGGCTGCGCTGCTCCTCGGCGCGCGCCGCCGCCCCGAAGGCCGCGAGGCCTCCGAGCAGGAGGGCCGCGAGAGGAAGGGCGCGGCTCATCTGTCCACCTCGCCGAAGACGATGTCCTGCGAGCCGAGGATGGCCGAGACGTCCGCCAGCTGATGCCCGCGGCAGAGATGGTCCATCGCCTGGAGATGCGCGAAGCCCGGAGCCCGGATGCGCATGCGGTAAGGCTTGTTGGTGCCGTCGGCCACGAGATAGACGCCGAATTCGCCCTTGGGCGCCTCGACGGCGGCGTAGACCTCGCCGGCGGGGATCCTGAAGCCCTCGGTGTAGAGCTTGAAGTGATGGATGAGGGCCTCCATGGAGGTCTTCATGTCGGCGCGGCGCGGCGGGGCCACCTTGTTGTCCGTGGTCAGCACCGGCTCGCCCGCGCATTGGTCGAGCTTGTCGCAGGCCTGGAGCATGATCTTCACGGATTCCCGCATCTCCTCCATGCGCATGAGATAGCGGCTGTAGCAGTCGCCGGTCTTGCCCACGGGGATGCGGAAGTCGAATTCCTCGTAACGCTCGTAGGGCTGCGCGCGGCGCAGATCCCAGCGCAGGCCCACGCTGCGGGCCACCACGCCGGTGAAGCCCCAGGCGTAGACGTTCTCCTCGGTCACGATTCCGATGTCGACGTTGCGCTGCTTGAAGATGCGGTTGTCGGTCAGCAGCCCGTCGAGGTCGTCCACGAGCTCCGGGAACGCATGGCACCAGGCGCGGATGTCGTCCACGAGCTTCTGAGGCAGATCCTGATGCACGCCGCCGGGCCGGAAATAGGCCGCATGCAGCCGCGCGCCGCAGGCCCGCTCATAGAAGACCATGAGCTTCTCGCGCTCCTCGAAGCCCCAGAGCGGCGGCGTCAGGGCGCCCACGTCCATGGCCTGGGTCGTGACGTTCAGCAGATGGTTCAGGATGCGCCCGATCTCGGAATAGAGCACCCGGATGTAGCTGCCCCGACGCGGAACCCCGATCCCGAGCAGCTTCTCGATGGCCAGACAATAGGCGTGCTCCTGATTCATCGGAGCCACATAGTCGAGCCGGTCGTAATAGGGCAGGTTCTGCAGATAGGTGCGGCTTTCGGCCAGCTTCTCGGTGCCGCGATGCAGCAGGCCGATATGCGGGTCCACGCGCTCGACGATCTCGCCGTCCAGCTCCACCACCATGCGCAACACGCCATGGGCCGCAGGATGCTGCGGGCCGAAATTCATGGTGAAGTTGCGGATCTCGCGCTCGGGCGTCAGGATCGCCTCGTTCGTCGCCTCGTCATGCGTGACTTCGGTCATGCGTCAGCCCCCCGCTTTCGCCTTGTCGTCGCCCGGCAGGATGTGGGGCGCGCCCTCCCAGGGGCTGAGGAAGTCGAATTGCCGGTATTCCTGGATCAGCTTCACCGGCTCGTAGACCACGCGCTTGCGCTCTTCGTCGTAACGCACCTCGACGTAACCCGTCGTCGGGAAGTCCTTGCGCAGGGGATGGCCCCGGAATCCGTAGTCGGTCAGGATGCGGCGGAGGTCCGGGTGGCCCGCGAAGATCACCCCGTTCATGTCGAAGACCTCGCGCTCCAGCCAGTCGGCGCAGGGATGCAGATCCACCACGCTCGGCGCGGCTTCGTCCTCGCGCACGCCCACCTTCACCCGCAGGCGCAGGTTCCTGCGCATCGAGAGGAAGTGATAGACCAGTTCGGTGCGCGCCTCGCGGCCCGGCCAGTCGAGGGCGCAGAGATCGGTGAGCTGGTCGAAGCCCAGATCCGGCTCGTCGCGCAGACGACGGATCGCCTCATGCAGCCCCTCCAGAGGCAGGACCAGGGTGAGTTCGCCGAAGCGGATCCCGGTCGATCCCTCGGGGAAGGCGGCGCCGAGCTGTTCGGCCAGAGCGTTCAGATCCGCCATGGGCGCATCTCCTCAGCGGGCGATGGAGCTGGTGCGGCGGATCTTCCGCTGCAATTGCAGGATGCCGTAGATCAGGGCCTCGGCGGTGGGCGGGCAGCCGGGAACGTAGATGTCCACCGGAACCACGCGGTCGCAGCCGCGCACCACCGAATAGCTGTAATGGTAATAGCCGCCGCCATTGGCGCAAGAACCCATCGAGATGACGTAACGCGGCTCGGGCATCTGGTCGTAGACCTTGCGCAGCGCCGGAGCCATCTTGTTGGTCAGGGTGCCCGCGACGATCATCACGTCCGACTGACGCGGCGAAGCGCGCGGCGCGGCGCCGAAGCGCTCCATGTCGTAGCGCGGCATGGAGGCCTGCATCATCTCGACGGCGCAGCAGGCCAGGCCGAAGGTCATCCACATCAGCGAGCCGGTGCGCGCCCAGGCGATGAGGTCGTCGGCGGTGGTGAGGATGAAGCCCTTGTCCGCCAGTTCGTCGGACAGAAGGCGCGTCGCGTGCTCCCTGTCGGGACCGGCCGAAGCGATCACTCCCATTCGAGGGCTCCTTTGCGCCATTCATACACGAAGCCGATGGTCAGCACGGCGAGGAAGACCATCATCGACCAGAAGCCGAAGGACCCGATGAACCCGAAGCTCGCCGCCCAGGGGAAGAGGAAGGCCGCCTCCAGATCGAAGATGATGAAGAGGATGGCCACCAGATAGAACCGCACGTCGAATTTCATGCGCGCGTCGTCGAAGGCGTTGAAGCCGCATTCATAGGCCGAAAGCTTCTCGGCGTCGGGGCGGCTGGGGGCGAGGAACACCGCCGCCAGAATGAAGGCGAGGCCAAGCCCGACCGCCAGAGCGAGGAAGACGACGATGGGAAGATATTCCCGCAAAAGATCGTTCATGCGCCCTCTCCCGATCCTGTCCGATCCATCCGCGAAGCGGCGCGGCGCGCCGTCCGAACGCAGCTAGTGGATAGCCCCCGACGCGGCTGGCGTCAATCATGTGCGGCGCGAAATGAGGCGTCCAAAGCCTTTTCGCCGCAGCAGGAGGCGGAGGGAAGCCCCAGAAAAACCGAGGAAAATCGTCGGATTTACGGACGCAGGAGAAGAGCCGCCCCCGGAAGGGGAATTAATCTCTTGCAAAACCGTAATATTCCCTATTTCGTACCAAACAGGCGGTCGCCCGCGTCTCCGAGGCCAGGCACGATGTAGCCCTTCTCGTCCAGCTTCTCGTCCACCGCCGCGACATAGACCGGGACGTCGGGGTGGACGTCGTGGAAATTCTTCAGCCCCTCGGGAGCCGCCAGCAGCGACAGGAAGCGCAGACGCTGCGCGCCATGCGCCTTCATGGCGGTCACGGCGGCGGCGGCCGAATGGCCCGTGGCGAGCATGGGATCCACGATCACCACGAGTCGGTCGTCCAGATCCTCCGGCGACTTGAAGTAATAGGAGACCGGCTGAAGGGTCTCCGGATCGCGGTAGAGCCCGATATGCGCCACCCGCGCCGAAGGGACCAGATCCATCATGCCCTGAAGCAGGCCGTCTCCGGCGCGCAGCACCGAGGCGAAGACCAGCTTCTTGCCCGCCAGGCGCGGCGCCATCATCATCGCGACCGGCGTGATGATCGGGACCATCTCGAGTTCGAGATCCCGCGTCAGCTCGTAGCAGAGCAGATGCGAGATCTCCTGAAGCAGACGCCGGAAGCTCGCCGTGGAGGTGGCCCGGTCGCGCATGATCGTCAGCTTGTGCTGGATGAGCGGGTGGTCGATGATCCGCACGTCTCTCATGGCCTGCTCCGCTCCCCTGCTTTCGGTCAGGCCAGCGGTTTACGACGACAGAGACGCCTCGTCCAGACGCTTGATCAGCCGCGCGCGGGTCGGCTCGTCGCAGAAGGCGGCCTCCAGCGCGGCGCGCGTGATTCCCCGCAGATCTTCGGCGCTCAGGCCGAAGGCCGCGGCGGCCTCGCGGTAGTCGCGCGTCAGGGTCGTGCCGAAGAAGGGCGGGTCATCCGTGGAGATCGTGACCTTCACGCCCGCGTCGCGGAGCCTCCCGAAGGGATGGGCCGCGAGATCCGGATAGACCTCCAGCACCACATTCGAGATCGGGCAGACCTCCAGCGCGATTCCTTCCGCGACGAGGCGGCGGACAAGCTCCGGATCCTCCGAGGCGCGCACGCCATGGCCCACCCGCTGGATCTTCAGATGGTCCAGAGCCGCCGCGACGCTCTCCGGCCCGCCGAATTCGCCCGCATGGGCGGTCAGCTTCAGACCGGCCTCGCGGGCGAGGTCGAAGGCGGGGGCGAAGTCGCGCGGATGATGCATGCGCTCGTCTCCGGCCATGCCGAAGCCGGTCACATAGGGATGCGCCGTCTTCGCCACGAGGCCCGCGACGCGCTTCGCGTTCTCCGGGCCGTAGCCGCGCACGCAGAGCGGAATCAGACGCGCCGTGATTCCATGGCTCTTCTCGGCGCCCTCGATGGCCCGGACCACGGCGGCGAGATACTCCGCCCACGAGACGCCCGTGGCCTCGGCGTGATCGGGCGAGACGAAGAATTCGGCGTAAAGCGTGTTCTGCGCGGCCAGACCTTCGAGGACCGAGCGCGTCAGGGCCTCGTAATCCTCGGGGGTGGTGAAGACCGCCGCCGCCGCGTCATAGGCCGCGAGGAACTCCGAGAAGCCGCGCCAGACATAGCGCCCGTCCTGGACCAAGCCCTTCAGATCGACGCCCTTCTTCGCGGCCAGAGCCGCCACGAGCTCCGGCGGCGCGGCGCCCTCCAGATGGAGATGAATTTCGGCCTTCGGAATCGAATCCACGTTCAACACTTGAATATCCTTACAGGAAAGAAATTCCATGACGGCCCGGCGCCAGCCCCAGATGAGCCGCCAGCGTCTCGCCCATGTCGGCGAAGCTCGCCCGCGCCCCGACGGAGCGCGCCATGCGCCCCGGACCCGTCGCGAGAATCGGAACCTGCTCGCGGGTGTGGTCGGTGCCGTGCCAGGTCGGATCATTGCCGTGATCGGCGCTGACGAGGGCCAGATCGCCCGGACGCAGCTTCGCCAGAAACTCCGGGAGGCGCGCGTCGAACGATTCGAGCTGCGCGGCGTAGCCCATGGGATCGCGGCGATGGCCGAAATCCGAATCGAACTGCACGAAATTCGCGAAGACCAGATCGCCCGGCTGCGCCGAATCCGTCGCCTCCAGCAGCCGGTCGAAGAGCTCCATGTCGTCCTTGCCCTTGAGGATCTCCGAAACTCCGTGATGGGCGAAGATGTCGGCGATCTTGCCGATGGTCCAGGTGCGCCCGCCCGCCGCCTGGACGCGGTCCAGGAGGGTGGGCTCCGGAGGCGGAATGGCGTAGTCGCGCCGATTGGGCGTGCGCTTGAACTCGCCGCGGCGCTCGCCGAGGAAGGGCCGCGCGATCACCCGTCCGATCATCAGGGGGTCGAGGATCCTGCGCCCCGTCTCGCAGAGCTTCAGCAGGCGCTCCAGCCCGAAACGCTCCTCATGGGCCGCGATCTGGAGCACCGAATCCACCGAGGTGTAGAAGATCGGCCAGCCGGTGCGGATATGCTCCTCGCCGAAATCCTCGATGACCTCGGTGCCGGAGGCGTGGCGATTGGCCAGAGAGCCTTCCGTCCCGGCGGCCTTGTGCAGGGCCTTGAGCACCTCCGGCGGGAAGGCCGGGACGCGCTCGGGGAAATAGCCCCACTGGAAGGGCACCGGCAGACCCGCGATCTCCCAATGGCCCGAGGGTGTGTCCTTGCCCTTGCTGACCTCGCGGGCGCAGCCCCAGATTCCCCGAGGCTCGGCGCCCAGGCCGGGCGGAACGCGCCCCGTCGCCAGTTCGCAGGCCCGGCCCAGGCCCAGCGCGTCGAGATTGGGCAGATTCAGAGGCCGTCCCGCCTCCGCCCGGGCTTCGGCGATATGGCCGAGCGTGTCGGCGCCGTCGTCTCCGAAGGCGGCGGCGTCGGGCGCGCCCCCGATCCCCACCGAATCCATCACCAGCAAGAAGGCGCGGGCCATTCAGACGATCCTCTCCAAAATCGCCGCGACCGGCTCGGCCTCGGGGGCGATCCGGCAGGCGGCGCGCAAGGCGCGTTCGGCGGCTTCGGCCTGAGCCTCGCTGCGCGCGTGCACGACGCCCAGAAGACCGGCCGCCGCGCCCACTCCGGCGAGTTCGGTGAAGCCCACCGCGAAATCTATGGCGTCCTCGGGCCGCCGCCGACCGCCGCCCAGCTCGATCACGGCGAGGCCGATCTCGCGGGCCCGGACGCTCCGCACGAAGCCTTGCTCCTGCGCGAAGATTTCGCGTCTGACCGGGGCTTGCGCAAGATGCCGCCGCGGATTTTCGAGGAAATCCTTCGGGCCGCCCAGAGCCGCCACCATCCGCGCGAAGCGTTCCGCCGCCGCGCCGGAGTCCAGAGCCTTTTCAGACATCTCCAGCCCGGTCTTGAAGTCGGGGGCGAGCTTCGCCAGCCGCAGGGCCTCGGCGCAGAGCGCGAGCGTGACCTCCAGCAGACGCGGGTCGCGGCGGGCGCCGGTGAGGAACTCCACGGCGTTGAGGGTCTCCAGGGCGTTGCCCGCCGCGCTGGCGAGGGACTCGCCCATGTCGGTGATGAGCGCGCCGGTCTGCATGCCCGCGCCCCGCCCGACCAGAAGCAGGCTCTTCACCAGCTCCTCGGCCTGGGAGCGCTCGGCCATGAAGGCGCCCGAGCCGGTCTTGACGTCGAGGACCAGGGCGTCCAGACCCGCCGCCAGCTTCTTCGAGAGGATCGAGGCCGTGATGAGATCCACCGATTCCACGGTGCCGGTCACGTCGCGGATGGCGTAGAGGCGCTTGTCCGCAGGCGCCAGCTCGCCCGTCTGGCCGATGATCGCGCAGCCCGCCTCGCGGACCACCTTGCGCAGCAGGGGAAGATCCGGCTGCGTGACGTAGCCCGGCACGGCGTCGAGCTTGTCCAGGGTGCCGCCCGTATGGCCGAGGCCGCGCCCCGAGATCATCGGCACATAGGCTCCGCAGGCCGCCAGGATCGGCGCGAGCATGAGCGAGACGTTGTCGCCGACGCCGCCGGTGGAATGCTTGTCCACGGTCGGGCCGGGGAGGTCCGACCAGTCGAGGACTTCGCCGGAATCGCGCATGGCCTCGGTGAGGGCGACGCGCTCGGCGACCTCCATCTTCCGGAAGAAGACCGCCATGGCGAAGGCCGCCGCCTGACCCTCGGAGACCTCGTCGCGGGTCAGGCCTCCGATGAACTCCTTGATCTCCGCGGCGGAGAGCGTCTGTCCGTCGCGCTTGCGGCGGATGATTTCCTGAGGAAGCATAAGGGCCTCACGCGAGATCTTGAAGGAAACGCCTCACCACGGCGATGAAGCGTCCGGCGAGTTTGGCGCCCTCCTCCTTCGTCTCCTCATGGCTGAGGGGAAGGCCGGTCATGCCCGCGCCGAAATTGGAGATCGCCGAAACCGCCCCCACCCGCAAGCCGAGATGCCGCGCGAGGATCACCTCGGGCACGGTGGACATGCCCACGGCGTCGGCGCCCAGAAGCCGCGCCATGCGGATCTCGGCGGGAGTCTCGAAGGAGGGGCCGGAGAACCACATGTAGACGCCCTGAAGCTCCGGCTGGCCCTCGGCCTTCAGAGCCGCCAGCAAAGTCGCCCGAAGCTCGGGATCATAGGCGTCCACCATGTTGACGAAGCGGGAATCGCCCTGCTCGCCGATCAGCGGATTCAGCCCCGACCAGGAAATATGGTCGTTGAGGACCAGCAGCGAGCCCGGAGGCGCATCCTCGCGCAGAGAGCCCGCCGCATTGGTCAGCAGCAGCCTGGAGACGCCGAGCGCCTTGAAGGTCTCCAGCGGGACGCGCATGATCTTGGGGTCGCCATGTTCGTAATAATGCGCCCGTCCGGCCAGCAGGGCCACGTCGCGCCCCGAGAGGCGGCCGAGGATCAGCTCGCCCTTGTGAGATGAAACCCCCGAGCGAGGAAATCCCGGCAGATCCTTGAAGGGAAAGCGCCGCGCGCCCTCCACCTCCTCGGCCAGAGCCCCGAGGCCCGAGCCCAGGACCACCGCCACGGGGTCTGTTCCCCAGGCGCCGCCCATTGCGCGGCGGATGAATTCGGCGGCTTCAGTCATCGGAGGACTCCAGGGAAAAGGCGGCGGGCAGAAGCTCGCCCAGCGTGAAGCTGCGGCGCAGGCCCTCCGGCCCGACCGAATGCACCGGAGTCGCGGCGGCGCCGAACTCCGCCAGACGCTGACGGCAACCGCCGCAGGGCGTCAGGGGCGCGGGGGAATCTCCGGCCACGCAGACCTCCGCGATGCGGCGCTCGCCCGCCGCGATCATCGCGCCGATGGCCGAGGTCTCGGCGCACCAGCCTTCGGGGAAGCTGGCGTTCTCGACGTTCGCCCCGACGTAGATCCGTCCCGAGGCGCTGCGGATCGCCACGCCCACCGCAAAACGCGAATAGGGCGCATAAGCCTTCTCGCGGACTTCGAGCGCCGCCTTCAGAAGATCCTGCATCGCTCAACGCTCCTTGACGTAAGGCACGCCGCCCGCCTTGGGCGGAACGGCCTTGCCGATGAAGCCCGCCAGCAGGATCACCGTCAGGATGTAGGGCAGGGCCTGGATGAACTGCACCGGCACCACGCCGACGCTCGGCAGCGAGACTCCCTGAAGCCGGTTGGCCGAAGCGTCGAGGAAGCCGAAGAGCAGGCAGACGAACAACGCCGGAACCGGACGCCATTTCGCGAAGATCAGCGCCGCAAGGGCGATGTAGCCGCGTCCGGCGGTCATGTTGTTGAGGTAGCCCGCGTTCAGGCCGATGGCGAGATAGGCCCCCGCCACTCCACAGAGCGCGCCGCAGATGATCTGTCCGGAATAGCGCAGCCGCGCGACCGAAACGCCTGCGGTGTCCACCGCCGCCGGATTCTCGCCCACCGCCCGCAGGCGCAGACCGAAGCGCGTGCGGCTCAGCAGCCACCAGGCGAGGAAAGGCGCCAGAAAGGCGAAATAGACGAGGATGTTGTGGCCGGAAACCACATCCGCATAGAAGCGCCCGACGGGCCCCATCTGGGCGGCTTCGGCGGCGTAAGGCAGATCGATGGAGGTGAAGCGTCCCGAAACCGGCGGCGCCGGAGTCTTGCCGCCCTGCTCGAACCAGCTGTGCCCGAGCACCGCCGCCAGTCCCAGAGCGATGAAGTTGATCGCCACGCCCGAGACGATCTGATTGCCGCGCTGGGTCACGCAGGCGAAGGCGTGGACCAGTCCGAAGAAGACCGAGGCTCCGATGGCCGCCAGCAGCGCGATCCAGGCCGAGCCGGTGAAGACCGCCACCGCTCCGGCCGCGAAGGCCCCCGCGATCATCTTGCCTTCGAGCCCGATGTCCACCACGCCCGCGCGCTCGGTGAAGAGCCCCGCCAGACAGGCCAGCAGAAGCGGTGTCGAGAGCCGCACCGCGGAATCCAGAACGTTGAGGAAGGTCAGCCAGTCCATTGGGTCTTTCCTCCCCTCAGGCCGCGCGCGGCGCGAAGATCCGCGCCAGAGCCGGACGGAACAGATTCTCCAGAGCGCCCGAAAAGAGGATCACGAGGCCCTGGATCAGGATCAGCATGTCGCGGCTGATGCTGGGCTTCTCGAAGGCCAGCTCGCTGCCGCCCTGATAGAGCATCCCGAAGAGCAGGGCCGCGAAGATCACCCCCAGAGGATGCGAACGGCCCATCAGCGCCACCGCGATCCCCACGAAGCCTGCGCCTCCGGGGAACTCCAGCAGGAGCCGTCCCTGATCGCCCAGCACCGGATTCAGCGCCATCATGCCCGCCAGAGCGCCCGAAATCAGCATGGCGATGATGATCACCCGCGCGATGGGCACGCCCGCATAGGCCGCCGCCGAAGAATTATGCCCCAGCGCCCGGATCTCGTAGCCGAGCCGCGTCCGCCAGAGCAGCAGCCAGACCCCCAGAGCCGCCAGAACCGCCGCCACCAGCGCAAGATTCGCCGGAGACCCGCCCAGATCCACCCCGAAAGGCGCGAGGATCTCCGACAACCGGGGCGGCACGGCCTCGGCGTCGAAGAAGCGCGTCCCCGGCGACATGCTGCCCGCGCCGGGGTTCAGCACATCGACCAGCAGCCAGGCCATCAGCGAGGCGGCGATGAAGTTGAACATGATCGTCGTGATGACGATGTGGCTGCCGCGCTTCGCCTGCAGCACCGCCGGGATCCAGGCCCAGAGCGCCCCGAAGAGCGCCGCCCCGATCACCGCCAGAGGCGCCAGAAGCCACCAGGGCAGATATGGGTCGAGGCCCAGCGCGACCAGCGCCACCCCCAGACCCCCGATGTAGGCCTGTCCCTCGCCGCCGATGTTGAACAGCCCCGCATGAAAGGCCACCGCCACCGCCAGCCCGGTGAAGATGAAGTTCGTGGCGTAGAACAGCGTGAATCCGACGCCTTCGCCATAGCCGAAGGCCCCGTACAGGATGATCCGCGCCACATCGAGCGGATTCTCGCCGATCAGCGCGACCACCAGTCCCGCCACCGCGAAGGCCGCGACGAGATTCAACAAGGGGATCAGGCCGAAATCGACCCATAAAGGCAGTCTGGCGGCCGGTTGGCTCATGGTCCGGGCTCCATCATGCGAGCGCCTGAAGCGGGGGAATCCTGGGCGGAAGAGGGCGAGGCGTCCGGAGAGGACGTCAGGCCCCGCATGAAGCTTTCAGAACGACCGCCTGAAGACAAGCGGGAACGCGCGGAGATCTCCACGTCGGCCCTCGGGCGCGCCGCGCCTGAGGCGGGGCTCACGCCGCGCCTCTTTCGCCCGCCCCCGTCACGCCCGCCATCAGCAGGCCGAGTTCGCGTTCGTCGGCCTCCGGCGAGCGTTCGCCGACGATCCGGCCGTCGAACATCACCAGCACCCGGTCGGACAGGGACCGGATCTCGTCCAGCTCCACCGAGACCAGAAGGATCGCCTTGCCCGCGTCGCGCATCTCGATGATGCGCCGGTGGATGAACTCGATGGCGCCGATGTCCACGCCGCGCGTCGGCTGGCCGATGAGCAGCGCATGAGGCCCGCGCTCGAACTCCCGCGCCAGGACGATCTTCTGCTGATTGCCGCCCGAGAAGTTCGCCGTCTTCAGACGGCTGTTCGGAGGCCGCACGTCATAGGCCTCCATCTGGCTCTGACATTCCGCCTCGATGGCCGCCCGGTCGAAGAGCGCCCCGCCATAGCGATGATCGAGGTGATAGCCGAGGATCGAATTCTCGCGGGTCTCGAACTTCAGCACGAGGCCCATCTTGTGGCGATCCTCGGGGATATGCGCCAGCCGCATTTCGCGGAGCGCCCGCGGATCATGCGGGATCGGCGTCCCGTCGAGCAGGATCCGCCCCGAAGTCGGCCTGCGCAGGCCCGCGATGGCCTCCAGCAGCTCCGATTGCCCGTTGCCCGCCACGCCCGCGATGCCGACGATCTCGCCGCGCCGCACCGTCAGGGAGACGTTCTTCAGCCGCTCGACGCCGGCGCCGTCGCGCAGGGTGAGGTTCTCGACCGTCAGCGCCGCAGGTCCGGGATTCGCCGGGCCCTTCTCGACCTTCAGCAGCACCCGCCGCCCGACCATCATCTCGGCGAGCTGCTCGGGACTGGTCTCGGCGGTGCGCACCGTGCCGACCATCCTGCCCTGACGCATCACCGAAACCGCGTCGGTGATGGCCATGATCTCGCGGAGCTTGTGCGTGATGATCAGGACCGTCTTGCCCTCGGCGCGCAATTGCCTGAGCACCTCGAAGAGCTGGTCCGCCTCGTCGGGGGTGAGCACGCCGGTCGGCTCGTCGAGGATGAGGATCTCGGCGCCGCGCGTCAGGGCCTTGAGGATCTCGACGCGCTGCTGCGCCCCCACGGGCAGATCCGAGATCAGGGCGTCGGGATCCACCTCAAGCCCGTGTTCGCGGGCGAGCTCCGCCAGTTTCGCGCGAGCCTCGGCCTTGCCCTTGCCGAGCAGGGCGCCGCCCTCGGCGCCGAGCAGCACGTTTTCAAGGACGGTGAAGTTCTCCACCAGCATGAAGTGCTGATGCACCATGCCGATCCCGAGCCGGATGGCCTCCTGGCTGTCGCGGATCCTGACCGGCTGGCCGTTCACGCGGATCTCGCCGGAATCGGCCTGATAGAAGCCGTAGAGGATCGACATGAGCGTCGATTTCCCCGCGCCGTTCTCGCCGACGATTCCGTGGATCGCGCCCTTCGCGACGCGCAGGTGGATGTCCGAATTCGCCTTGACCGGGCCGAAGCTCTTGCTGACCCCGATCAGTTCGATGGCCGCCGGGACCGCTGTCGGCTCCGTCTTGTCCAGGTTCATCCGGAATCCCCCCTGCGCCTTCCAGGCTTCTGATTCAGAAGGGCCGCGCGGCGCCAGGCCCCGCGGCCCGACGCGGGCTTACTGAACCGGACAGGCGCTGTCCGTCATGTAGTCGTGGACCGCGATCTCGCCGCTGATGATGCCTTCGCGGGCGGCGTCGATGGCGGCGGCGATCTCCTCGGTGATGAGGGCCTGGTTGTTCTCGTCCACGGCGAGGGCCACGCCGTCCTCCGCGAGGCCGAAGACGCGCAGACCCGGCGTCCATTCGCCCGCCTGAGCCTCCTTGAAGGTGTCGTAGACGGCGGTGTCCACGCGCTTGACCATCGAGGTCAGCACATGGCCCGGATGCAGGGCGTTCTGGTTCTTGTCGACGCCGATGCCGAGCTTGCCCGCGTCGGCCACGGCCTGGAGCACGCCTTCGCCGGTGCCGCCCGCCGCGTGATAGACCACGTCGGCGCCGCGCGCCATCTGCGACTTGGCCAGCTCGCCGCCGCGCACCGGATCGGCCCAGGCGGCGCCGGTGGTGCCGGTCATGTTCTGGAAGACCTCGGCGGCGGGATCGGTCGCCTTGACGCCCTGCACGTAGCCGCAGGCGAACTTGCGGATCAGCGCGATGTCCATGCCGCCCACGAATCCGACCTTCTTCGTCTGCGAGGCCAGGGTGGCCGCGACGCCCGCCAGATAGGAGCCTTCATGCTCCTTGAACACGATGCTGCGCACGTTCGGCAGATCCACCACGGAATCCACGATCACGAACTGGGTGTCGGGGAACTGCGGCGCCACCTTCGAGACCGCGCCCTCATGGCTGAAGCCCACCGAGACGATCGGCGAGAAGCCCTGACGCGCGAAGCGGCTGAGCGCCTGTTCGCGCTGGCTGTCGTTCTGGATCTCGAAATCGCGGAAGTCGACGCTCGTGTCCTCCTTGAACTTCGTCGCGCCGGTGAAGGCGGATTCGTTGAAGGATTTGTCGAACTTGCCCCCCAGATCATAGACGATGGCCGGCTTGAACCCGGCGGCGGAGGCGCCCCCTGCGGCGAGGGCGGAGACCGCGACGGCGAACAGCGTGGAACGGATCATTGAAGGGTCTCCCGACTGAAGGGCCGCGCTTCCGACGCCTTGAAGACGGGCCCGGCCTGACCTTGTGCGGATGAGGATATGCCGATTTCACATGGGCGGTCTACAGGGATCGGATCGGGCTCCGCAGGCGGAGGGGCTTCGTCAAAACGTCCTGGCGCCTCACCAGAAGGCTTGCTCCCGGGCCCGGAAGGACCGAACCTGACGTTCAGGCGATCAGGATCAGGGGCGAGGCCCCGCCGGCCCCCGGGGAGGAAGACCATGTCGAGGAACATCACCCGCCGCAGCCTTCTCGTCCAGGGGGCCGCCCTGGGCGGTCTGGCGGCGCTGCATCCCTTCTCGGCGCGGGCCGCCGCCGGACAGGCGCATCTGCGCATCCTCTCGACCACCGACCTCCATTATCACATCCACGCCTACGACTATTACGCCGACAAGCCCGACGACAGGGTGGGCCTCGCCCGCACGGCCTCGCTGATCGAGGCCGCCCGCGACGAAGCCCGCAACAGCTTCCTCGTGGACAACGGCGATTATCTCCAGGGCAATCCGCTCGGCGACTTCATGGCCTATGGCTCGGCTTCGGTGCGTCAGGGGCCGCACCCCATCGCCGCCGCCATGAACGCCCTCGGCTACGACGCCGGAGGCCTCGGCAACCACGAGTTCAATTACGGCCTGAAATATCTCCAGGAAGTGAACTCCGGGCTGCAACATCCGGTGTTCTGCGCCAATTTCGCCGAAGCGCCTCTGGCGACCAATCCGCTCAAGGACCGCCTACCCTGGCAGCCTTACGGCATCTTCGACCGCTGGCTGATCGACGGCGCGGGCGAACGCCATGTGATCCGGATCGGCGTGATCGGCTTCGTCCCGCCCCAGATCCTGCGATGGGACGCCCGGCATCTCGCGAATTACGCCGCGCGCGACATCGTCGAATCCGCGCGCGTCTGGGTGCCCAAGCTCCGCGAGATGGGGGCTCAGATCGTGGTGGCGCTCAGCCATTCGGGGATCAGCCTGGAACCCCATGAGCCGGGCATGGAGAACGCGTCCTGGCATCTGGCGGGCGTCGAGGGGATCGACGCCATCGTGATGGGTCATGCGCATCGCGTCTGGCCCTCGGGCGATTACGAAGGCGAGGGCCTCGACCGCGAAACCGGCAAGATCCGCGGCAAACCCGCCGTGATGGCCGGATTCTGGGGCTCGCACATGGGGCTCATCGACCTGCTGCTGGAGAAGGACGGCGAAGGCTGGCGCGCCGTCGACGGAAGCTCGGAGGCGCGGCCCATCTTCGAGCGTCAGGCGGATCGCTCCATCAAGCCGCTGGTCGAGGATTACGCTCCGGTCGTCGACGCCACTCAGGAGGACCACGCAGACGCTCTGGAGTACGTCCGCGCCGAGGTCGGGCGCACGGCCTCGCCGCTGCACAGCTACTTCGCCCTCGTCGCCGACGACCCCTCGGTGCAGATCGTCAATCTGGCCCAGATGTGGTATGTGAAGGATCTCGTCCAGGGGACGGAGAACGCGGATCTTCCTCTGATCTCGGCGGCGGCGCCCTTCAAGGCGGGCGGACGCGGCGGACCCGAATATTACACCGACGTCCCGGCGGGCCCCGTGGCGCTCCGGAACGTGGCGGACCTCTATCTCTATCCGAACACGCTTCAGGTGGTGAAGATCACGGGCGCCCAGGTCCGGGAATGGCTGGAGCGCTCGGCGGGGATCTTCAATCAGGTCGCCGCAGAAGCCGAAGACGCGCCCTTGCTCGACCCCGATTTCCCGAGCTTCAATTTCGACGCCATCGACGGCGTGGCCTACGAGATCGACCTGAGCCAGCCTTCGCGCTACGCCGCCGACGGCGCCCTGGCCGATCCGGAGGCGCGGCGCATCGTGAATCTGACCCATCAGGGCGAGCCCATCGACGAGGCGCGGCTCTTCCTCGTGGCGACGAACAATTACCGCGCTTCGGGCGGGGGGAGCTTCCCCGGCGCCGACGGCTCGACCATCGTGATCGAGGCGCCCGACGCCAATCGCGACGTTCTGGTGCGCTACATCCACGAAGAGGGCGAGGTGAAGCCCTCGGCGGACGCCAACTGGCGCTTCAGGGCCCAGCCGGGCGCGAGCGTGGTCTTCGAGACCGGGCCGGGCGCCGCCGCCCATCTGGAGGAGGTCCGCGCCCGGGGTCTGGAGATCGAGGAGGCGGGCGAAGGCGAGAACGGCTTCGCGCGCTACCGCATCCGGCTGTGAGGTCGGGGACGCATCCGGCGCGCGTCAGATCTCGTGCGCCGGCTTCGCCCAGGGTCCATGCGTCTCGGGCCCGCCGTCGAGGCGCTGGAAGCCATGGGCGCCGAAATGGTCGCGCTGGGCCTGGATGAGGTTGGCCGTCCCGCGCCTGGTGCGCATCAGGTCGAACCAGAAGAGCCCGCCCCCCAGAGCCGGGACCGCAAGACCATGCAGCGTCGCGCTCGCGACCACCCGGCGCAACGCCGGAGCCTCCGCTTCGAGACGTCTGGCGAAGACCGCGTCAAGGATCAGATTGCGCTCCGGATCGCGGTCGAGGGCGGCGGCCATGTCGTCGAGCATCGCCGAGCGGATGATGCAGCCCGCCCGCCAGATCCGCGCGATCTCCGCCGAGGGCAAACTCCAGCCGAAATCCGCCGAAGCCGCCGAGATCATCGCGAAGCCCTGCGCGTAACAGAGGATCTTCCCCGCGACCAGCGCCTGCTCCAGCACCGAGACATCGCCGGAGAAGGGCTGCGGCGCAGGTCCGAAGCGGGCTTCTCCGGCCGCGCGCTCCTCCAGCCGCGCCGAGACGTTGCGCGCCATCACCGCCGCCTCCACGACCGGGATCGGCGCCCCCAGACGCGCCCCCTCCACGACCGTCCAGCGGCCGGTGCCCTTCTGGCCCGCGCTGTCGAGGATCACGTCCAGCATGGGCGCGCCCGTGCGCGGATCCTTCGCGGCGGCCACCGCCCCCGTGATCTCGACGAGATAGGATTTCAGCGGCCCCTCGTTCCATTGACGGAAGACTTCGGCGATCTCGTCGGCGGTCATCTCGAATCCGTCGCGCAGGATCCCGTAGATTTCGGCGATCATCTGCATGTCGGCGTATTCGATTCCATTATGCACAGCCTTGACGAAATGCCCCGCCCCCGCCGCGCCGAGCCAGGCCGCGCAGGGAGAGCCGTCGGGCGCGCGGGCCGCGATGGCGGTCAGGATCGGCGCGACGCGGTCCCAGTCGGCCTTGTCGCCGCCGCCCATGATCGAGGGGCCATGTCGCGCGCCCTCCTCTCCGCCCGAGACGCCCATGCCGAGAAAGCGCATCGGCAGGCCGGACGCCCGACGGTTGGTGTCGTGGAAATCGGCGTTGCCCGCGTCGATGACGAGATCCTCGGGATCGAGCAGGGGCGCGAGGGCCGCGATCTGCTGATCGACCGCCGCTCCGGCGGGGACCATCAGGATGATCGCGCGCGGCTTCTCGAGGGCGGCGACCAGCTCCGCGAGGCTTTCCGTCGGGAGGATCCGCGCGGCGAGCTCGCCCGCCTCGGCGTGGAATGCGCGCGTGCGGGCCGTGGTGCGGTTCCAGACCGCGACGGGAAAGCCTTTCTCCGCGATGTTCAGCGCCAGCGCCGAACCCATGGTTCCAAGGCCGATCAATCCGATCTTCGCAGAAGACATGTCCGGACTCCTCAAGCTCCCCTGCTCCGGCGCAGAGCCTGGAGCATTTTCAGGCGAGCCGGAAGGGCTTCGCGTCGCGAACCTGCGCCCGGACAGGAATCCGGACCGCGAGTCGCGCGACGGGAGCCCGTTTAGCGGCCTCCGGAGCGGCCTCGGGCGCCCTCTTCGGGCCCTTCGCCCGCAGGCGATTCCCCGCGCGGCGGCTTCCTGTAAAAAAACATTACAAATTTAGGCGTTTTCCGCGCGGAGGCGCTTGACCATACGACGGATCATGGTCACTCTCCGCACAGGCGAGTTTCCGGTCCCGAGACGTCGCAAACGGGCGCAGGCCGAGGGCCTTCCACGCGAGCGCGCGCAGGAGGCCTCAGGGAGACCCCGGGCCAGGCCGCCTGACTCTCCGGCTGGAGCGAAGGACGCCGGAGGCTCGCGGGCCCCAGGGCGTTCGAGACGGACCGGCGCGCCCGCCCTTCGGGCGAATTCTCGATTTCGCGAAGCCCCGGACGGCTTCGCCCGGAAGATCCCGACCCTCGCGGGACGGCGCGGCTGCGGCCGGTCCGTTCCAGGGCTCCGTCGGGTGCGCGTCCGGCCGCCGCAAGGCCGCCGGACGACGGGAGGCGGGGCGGCCGGACACGCCCCGCCTCTCCCGTCCCCTCCCCCCTTCTCCGCGCGCCGGAAGCCGCCCTGCGCATCCGCCCTGCGAAGCCCCGAGCGCGCTTCGGGATCGGCGTGCGGAGTCCGGAAAATGCGCCCGGCCGAAGAAAATCATGGCGCGCCCTCGCGCAGTGTGAAAACCCTCCGGGATCGCAGCCCGGAAGGAGGATGCAAGACGCCATGCAAAGCCTGATCGCCGAACATGCGCCTTATGTGGCGCTCGCCGTCATGCTGCTCACCTTCGCCGCCTTCCTCTTCGAACGCCATCCGCCCGAAGTCACCGCCGCCGGAGGCGCCGCCGCCTTCGTGATCCTCGGGCTGGTGACGCCCGCCGAGGCCATGGCGGTCTTCTCCAATCCGGCGCCTCTGACCATCGCGGCGATGTTCGTGCTGACCGGGGCCCTCGTGCGCGCCGGAGTGCTGGAGCGCGTCGCCGGGGCGATCATCGAGCTCGCCGGAGACAGCGCGGTCAAGGCGGTGGTCCTGCTGATGGCCGGAACGATGCTCATCGCGGGCTTCGTCAACAACACGCCTCTCGTGCTGATCCTGATCCCCATCGCGATCCGCATCGCGCGGAAATTCGACATCGCCTCGACGCGGCTGCTGATCCCCGTGTCCTATCTGACCATCCTCGGGGGCGCCTGCACGCTGATCGGCACCTCCACCAACCTGCTCGTGGACGGGGTGGCGCGCGAGCATGGGCTCGAACCCTTCTCCATCTTCGAGATCACCCCGGTCGGGATCGTGACGGCGCTGTCGGGCGCGGCGCTGCTGGGGCTTTTCGGGCGCCGTCTGCTGCCCGACCGGCGCGGGTCCTTCGCCCGGCCCGGAGAGGAGGACCAGCAGGAATTCCTCTCCGAGGCCGCGATCCTGGAGGAAGGCCCCCTGACCGGCGGGCCGCTCGGCGAGGCCAGGGCGCTCAAGCCTCTGGGGGTGCGGGTTCTCGGAGTCCGGCGCGGCCAGGAGACCTTCCGCGAGGATCTCGACGGCTTCGTCCCGCGCAAGGGAGACCGGCTGATCCTCTCCGCCAGCGCCTCGGAGCTGCTGACCCTCGCCGCCGACAAGACCCTGCGCGTGGGTCTGCGCCGTCCGGCCGGAACCTCCGGCGAGGCGGTGGCGGCCGAAGCCGTGGTGGCGCCCGCCCATGCGGGCATCGGGCGGCCCATTTCGGAGCTGGGCCTCGGCGGACGCTTCGGCGTGTGGGTGCTCGGGGCGCACCGGCATCAGCATCAGCCGGGGAAGGATCTGGAGAGCGTGCTCCTGCGCCCCGCCGACCGCCTGTTGCTGGAGGGCCCTCCCGCCGGGCTCGACGCCCTCTCGCAACAGGGCTTTCTGGTCTCCGTCACCCGCACGAGCGGCCGGGCCTTCCGGCGCGCGAAGGCGCCCATCGCGATTCTGGCCTTGCTGTCGGTGGTGGCTCTGGCGGCGCTGGGCGTGATGGAGATCGCCGTCCTGGCGATGATCGCGGTGGCGGCGATCCTGCTGCTGCGCTGCCTCGACGGCGACGAGGCCTGGGGCGCGGTGGACGGCTCGATTCTGGTGCTGATCTTCTCGATGCTGATCATCGGGACGGGTCTCCAGCGCAGCGGCGCCGTGGATCTGATCGTCTCGGGGATCGCGCCGGGTCTGGCGGGGCTTTCGCCGCTGACGACCCTGATCGTGGTCTATCTGCTCACCTCGCTGCTGACCGAGATGATCACCAACAACGCCGTGGCGGTGGTGATGTCGCCCATCGTGATCGGTCTGGCCGCGCAGCTGGGGCTGGAGGCGCGTCCCTTTCTGGTGGCGGTGATGTTCGCCGCCAGCGCCAGCTTCGCGACGCCCATCGGCTATCAGACCAATACGCTGGTCTACGGCGCGGGAGACTACCGCTTCGCCGATTTCCTCAAGGTGGGGATTCCGATGAACCTCGTCGTCGGGCTGGCGACCTGCTGGGCCATCGCGGTCTTCTACGGCTTCTGAGGGCCGGGCCCGGGAGGGCGCATCAAGGGATCCTCAAGTCTTTTCGCCCTATTCCTTCTCCGGAGCGCCGAGCCGGCGCCTGTCTCCGGAGCGCGTCGGCATGAGGCTTCTCCCATCCCGAAGGGCCTGCGCGGCGGCGCTCGCGCTCCTGAGCCTCGGCCTCGGCGCTCCGGCGCGCGCCCTGAGCCCCGCAGAGGTGGAGGCGCGCTTCCTGGAGGCTCTGGAGGCCATGGCCGAGGGCCGACCCGAACAGGCGGCGGAGATCTTCGGCGCCCTGCCGCCCGAGTCCGTCACGCCGCGCATCAAGCTGGAGCGGGCGCGGGCGCTGCTCTTCGCGGGCCGCCATGGCGAGGCCCTGCGGCTCTTCCGCGAGGTCCACGACGCCCCCGAGACGCCCCGGAGCGTCAGACGCAACATCCTGCCCTATCTGGAGGCCGCCGAACTGCGCAGCCTGCGCCTGCGCTACGGCGCGCGGCTGACCACCGATTCCAATCCCTCCAGGGTCTCCGAGGGCGGAACGATCTTCTTCAACGGCGTCCCGCTGGAGTATCAGCCCCCCGCCGAGAAGAAGACCGTCACCGGCGTCGAGCCCTGGGTCTCGCTTGAAAAGCTCTGGGAGAGCGACCTCCTGACCAAGCTGCACGCCTCGGCGAGCCTCTTCGAGGACTCCGATCTGAATTCGGCCCGCGCCGATCTCGCCATCGGCCGGGAGCTGGGCTTCGCGCGAGGCGTCTTCCTTCAGGCGAGCCTCGCGGGGGAATGGGCGAAGAACGAGGGCTCCTTCCTGCTGCCTTCGGTCGAGGCCTGGCGGCGGTTCCGGCTCTCCGAGAGCGCGCGGCTCGGGTTCGGCGGACAGATCGGCTATCTGGGCGCCGAGCGCGCGGACCTCTCCGGCGGCTTCTATCGCGGCTACGTCATGGGCGACTGGAGCCTCGCGCCTCAGGCGACGCTCTTCGCTCAGGCCTCCCTTGAGCGGCGCGACAGCCGCAACGGCTTTCACGCCTATACGGCGCCGCGTCTGGAGCTGGGCCTGAGCTTCGAGGCGGGCGGCTTCGAGGCGACGCCGCGCCTCTCCGCGACCCTGACCCGTTACGACGAGCCGCATCTCCTGATCGGCGCGCCTCGCCGCGACGTCACATGGCGGCCCATGCTGACTCTGGCGCATGAAGGGCTCTCCTGGGGCGGATTCCGGCCCGAACTCACGCTGTTCCACGAGCGCCGGGACAGCAACGTCGGGATCGAGGAATACGACCAGTTCGGCGCCTTCCTCAATCTGCGGCGCGTCTACTGAGCAAACCTGTGAAGCTTCCCAAGCCTGATCGGGCGTGGCATGAAGATTCCGCATCAAACGGAAGGCTTTCAGCTTCTCCCCCGTTCAGGAGGCCCAGATGACCAGTCATGTCGCCCGCGGCGGTCTTTCCGTCGCCGCCCCCCTCGCGCGCCTGATCGAGGAGGAGGTGCTGACCGGAGTTTCGCCCGAAGCCTTCTGGAGCGGCTATGAGGCTCTGTTGCGCGATCTGGCGCCGAAGAACGCCCGCCTGCTCGACAAACGCGCCGAGCTTCAGGCGAAGATCGACGCCTGGAGCGAACGCCGCGTCCCCTTCGATCCTGCGGCCTATCGCGCCTTCCTGACCGAAATCGGCTATCTCCAGCCCGAACCCGCTCCCTTCAAGGTCTCGACGGCGAACGTGGATCCCGAACTGGCGCTGATCGCCGGGCCGCAGCTCGTGACGCCGGTGATGAACGCCCGCTTCGCGCTCAACGCCGCCAATGCGCGTTGGGGCTCGCTCTACGACGCGCTTTACGGCACCGACGCCCTGCCCGGCCCCATTCCCTCGGGCGGCTATGATCCGGCGCGGGGGGCTCAGGCCGTCGCCTGGGCGCGGGCGCATCTGGATCGGGTGGCGCCTCTGGCCTCGGGCTCCTGGGCCGATCTCGACAAGCTCTCCGTGCGGGAGGGCGCGCTCGTGGCGAAGGTCGCGGGCGCCGAAACCGGCCTGCGCGATCCCGCCCGGTTCGCGGGCCATCGCGCGACGGGCGACGTGCTCTTGCGCGTCAACGGCCTGCTCATCGAGATCCTGATGGATCCGACCAGCCGCGTCGGCCGGGACGACCGCGCCGGAATCTCCGACATCCGGCTGGAGAGCGCCCTCACCGCGATTCAGGATTGCGAGGACGCCGTCGCCGCCGTGGACGCCGAGGACAAGACCCTCGTCTACGGGAACTGGCTGGCGCTCATGCGGGGCGACCTCGCGGAGAGCTTCGAGAAGGGCGGCGAGACTCTGACCCGCCGCCTGAATCCCGACGTGGAGTTTCTCGATCCTCAGGGACGCCCGGTGGTCCATCCGGGCCGCGCCGTGATGCTGGTGCGCAACGTCGGGCATCTCATGACCACCGACGCCGTGCTGCTCGACGGGAAGGAGACTCCCGAGGGGATCATGGACGCCATGGTCACCGTGGCCGCCGCCCTGCACGACCTCCGGAAGATCGGAGAGGGTCCGCGCAACTCCCGCACGGGATCCGTCTATGTCGTGAAACCCAAGATGCACGGCCCTGAAGAAGTCGCCTTCGCCAACGAGCTTTACGGCCGGGTCGAGGAGATCCTCGGCCTGCCGAAGAACACGGTCAAGCTCGGGGTGATGGACGAAGAGCGCCGGACTTCGGCCAATCTCGCGGCCTGCATCGCGGCGGTGAAGGAGCGCTGCGTCTTCATCAACACCGGCTTCCTCGACCGCACCGGCGATGAAATCCACAGCTCCATGCGCCTCGGCCCCGTGATCCCGCGCAGCGAGATGCGCGGCGCGGCCTGGCTCTCGGCCTATGAGGACGGCAACGTCGACGCGGGGCTGGCGGCGGGGCTCGACGGCCATGGCCAGATCGGCAAGGGCATGTGGGCCAAACCCGACGCCATGGCCGAAATGCTCAAGACCAAGATCGGACATCCCAAGGCGGGCGCCAACACCGCCTGGACGCCCTCGCCCACCGCCGCGACGCTCCACGCCACGCATTATCATCAGGTGGACGTCCATCAGGTTCAGGAGGGGCTGAAATCCCGCGCCGGAGCCTCGCGGGAGGCCCTGCTGACGCCGCCCCTGCTCGCCGGACGCAACCTCCCGCCGGAGGCCGTGCGCCATGAGCTGGACGACGCCTGTCAGTCGATCCTCGGCTATGTGGCGCGCTGGGTGGATCAGGGCGTGGGCTGCTCCAAGGTGCCGGACATCGACGACGTCCCGCTGATGGAGGATCGCGCCACCCTGCGCATCTCCTCGCAGCTTCTGGCGAACTGGCTGCTGCACGGGCTCTGCCGCCCCGAGGAGGTCGAGGACTCGCTCCGGCGCATGGCCCTGCGCGTGGACGGCCAGAACGCCGGAGATCCCGCCTGGCGCCCCATGGCGCCCGCCTTCGACGGCCCCGCCTTCCAGGCGGCGCGGGATCTGATCTTCAAGGGCGCCGGGCAGCCTTCGGGCTACACCGAGCCCCTGCTCCACGCCGCCCGCCGCGCGGCCAAGCGCCTGCACGCCTCCCGAGGGGCTTGACCGGAAGGCTCCGGCCCGACACATCCTTCCGGCCGCCCGCGCCTTTCGGGCGGCCCGACGCCGCCCCGCATCCAGGAGACCCCATCCCATGACGCAGCCGGATCTTGAAGAGATCGAAAGCGAGGAAGCCCTGGCCTGGGTGCGCGCGCAGAACGACCGCGCCCTGACGACCCTGCAGGGCGTCTCCTGTTACGAGCAGATGCATCAGGAGGCTCTGGCCATCGCCGAGGCCCGCGACCGCATCCCCTTCCCGACCTTCCGCCGCCGCAACGGCGTCGAGATCCTCACGAATTTCTGGCAGGACGCGCAGAACGTCCGGGGCCTCTGGCGGCGGACCACCCTGGAGAGCTACCGCCGACCCGAACCGGAATGGGAGACCATCCTCGATCTGGACGCCCTCGCCGCCCGCGAAGGACGCAACTGGGTGATGCGCGGCGCCAACTACCTGCCTCCCGAAGACCGCCGTTGCCTGCTCTCGCTCTCGGACGGCGGCAAGGACGCCGTGGTCCTGCGCGAATTCGACCTGGAGACGAAAGCCTTCGTCGAGGGCGGCTTCGATCTGCCGGAAGCCAAATGCGCCGCCCTCTGGCTGGACGCCGACAGCCTGCTGATCTCCCACGACTTCGGCCCGGAGAGCCTCACCGCCTCCGGCTATCCGCGGTGCGTGCGGCTCCTGCGGCGCGGCTGGAGCCTCGACCAGGCCGAGCCCGTCTTCGAGGGCGAGCGGACGGACATGCTCATCCAGCCCTACGCCCCGCGCGCCGCCGAAGGCGCCCTCAAGGCGATCCTCATCCATCGCTCGATCACCTTTTACGAAAGCGAGACCTGGCTCTGGACGCCCGGCGAAGCGCCGCGCAAGCTGCCCCTGCCCCTGAAGTCGAGCGTTCAGGCTCTGCTGGAGGGCCGCCTGATCCTCTCCACCAACGAGGACTGGACCGCGCCCTCGGGCCAGCGCTTCGAGACCGGCGACCTCTTCGCCTGGGATTTCGACCGCTGGCTCGCCGATCCCGCGACGCCCGCCGAACTGGTGCTGCGTCCGGGCCCGCGCGAAATGGCGGTCGGAGTCTCCGCGACCCGCAACGCCCTGATCCTCACGCGCTTCGTGGAGGTGCGCGGCGCGGTGGAGGTCTGGCGCCCGACGCCCGGCGGCGGCTGGAGCCATGTCCGCCTCGCCCTGCCCGAAAACATCTCGACGAGCGTGGTCTCGGCCTCCGATCT
Organism: Neomegalonema sp.; assembly: GCF_028688855.1. Lineage (GTDB taxonomy): Bacteria > Pseudomonadota > Alphaproteobacteria > Rhodobacterales > Rhodobacteraceae > Neomegalonema. Next base: position 48,491 of record NZ_JAQTXI010000025.1, read on the forward strand.
GGACGACCGGCTGCTCGCGCATGTCACGGGCTATCTGACGCCCTCCAGCCTCTGGCTGGCCGACGCCGCCACGGGCGAGGTCGAGAAGCTCAAGACCGCTCCGGAGCGCTTCGACGCCTCGCGCCTGATCGTCGAGCAGCTCGAAGCGCCCTCCAGGGATGGAACCCTGATCCCCTATTGCGTCATCCGCCGGGCCGAGGCCCCCATGGACGGCTCGAATCCCACCCTGCTCTACGGCTACGGCGGCT
>NZ_JAQTXI010000040.1 GCF_028688855.1 Neomegalonema sp.
CGCCGCCGTGGCCGCCGTGGCCGCCCTTGGAGCCGCCGCCGAGCAGGTTGCCGAAGAGGCCGCCCGAGGAGCCGCCGCCGAGAAGGCCGCCGAGGAGGCCCCCGCCAAGTCCGCTTCCGCCGATGTTGAAGGACATAGGATTTTTCCCTTGAAAAGAGCTGACGGCCTTGTTTCTACCATGATTGGATCATTTTGATACGGATTTCTTGTTGTCTGGCCTATAAAAAAACAGATCAACACAATCATTCTCCGAATAAGCGGGATTTCGTCTTGAAATGGGGAGTGCGTCGCGCCTATTCGGGAATTCTTCTCGGGCCGAGACCTGAAGTCGCGGGAGTCTGGACTCCGGATGCTCCGTTTCGGGAGAATCGCCGGTTTTCAGAACAACCCGGGCCTCGGCGCCTTGCATTTGGAGAAATCGCCCGGCCCGACCCTGCAATGGATCGGCGGCCGCGATCCGCAATTGGGGCAGGCCTCTTCATGGAAGGGCGGATCGGGCAGCCGCGGGCTGTAGAGCGCCCAGAGCAGCAGCGCGCAGAGCGGATGGACCGTCAGGGCGCCGAGCACGGCCAGAAAGAAGCCGAACAGCAGCAGCCACGGCCCCCAGGTGGTCGAGATGATCCGCAAGGCGGCGTAGAGCAGCAGCAGGAAAGCCAGAAAAGCCGGGTCCATCCTCGCCTCCCCGAACGGACGCCCGGACGGAAAGCCGCCCGGATCGCACGTTTCAGGAAAACAGGAGACTGCGCTTCAAATCAGGCGTTCGTAAGACATCTTCAAGGTCAGGTTCCCGCGCCTCGGCGCGCCCGATCCCCGGGGGGGAGAGCGGATGGTCTTCCGCCCGCCCGGCCCGGTCTCAGGGCGCCTGCGCCGGATCCGCGGCTCTGGCGCGCTCGACCTCGCGCCAGCGGCGGACGTTGGCGTTATGCTGGTCGAGGGTTTCGGCGAAGGCGTGTCCGCCCGAGCCGTCGGCGACGAAATAGAGGTCCTTCGTCTCCATGGGATTGAGCGCGGCGGCGATGGAGGCGCGTCCCGGATGGGCGATGGGAGTGGGAGGCAGCCCGGCCACGGCGTAGGTGTTCCAGGGCGTTGCGGCGTCGAGTTCGCTGCGCCTGAGCCCGCGCCCGAGATCGGCGCCCTTGACCACGCCGTAGATCACCGTAGGGTCCGATTGCAGCCGCATCCCCTGGCGGAGCCGGTTGACGAAGACTCCCGCGACGCGCTCGCGTTCGGCGGCGACTCCGGTCTCCTTCTCGATGATCGAGGCGAGGACCAGGGCCTCTTCTCTGGTGGAGAAGGGCAGATCGGGCGCGCGGTCGGCCCAGAGCTCGTCGAGGATGCGGGTCTGAGCCTGGATCATGCGGGCGACCAGCGCGGCGCGGGTCTCGCCCTTGAGGTAGAAATAGGTGTCGGGCGCGAGGGTCCCTTCCGGGAGTTCGGCGGGGGTCTCGCCTTCGAGCCCCTCGGCCTGGTCGAGCAGCGCGCGGAAGCTCAGGCTGGAGACGCCTTCGGCGAGGGTCACGCGCCTCTGGACGACCTCGCCGCGGGCGATCTTCCGGAAGGCCTCCTGAAGCGAGGCGCCGGGCGGGAAGGCGTATTCGCCCGCCTTGAGGCTGCCGCCCTCGTCGGAGAGGCGGGCGCTGAGCCGGAAGAGCAGGGGATCTGAGATGACTCCCGCCGCCGCCAGCCTTTCGGCGATGCCCGCCGCGCCGAGTCCGCGGGGGATCTCGACGATGGTCTCTGCGGTCAGCGGCCCCGGCGCGGTGATCCTCTCGCGCGCGAGGAAGGCGAGAACCAGGCCCGCCGCCGCGCCGAAGAGCAGAAGCCCGAAGAGTTTGGCCAGAAAGCGCACGCCGGGGGCCTCCGTTCAGAGCGGTCTCCGACGAAGCCGGAAGGGCTTCGCCTCCTGATGACAAGAACCCGGAGAGTTTGAACGCGATCCGGCGGGATCGGCAAACGCTCTGAAGGTCAGACCTGCGTCAGCACGAGCGAAGCGTTGGTGCCGCCGAATCCGAAGCTGTTGGAGAGGGCGACCTTGATCTCGCGCTTGCGGGCCTTGAGCGGCACGAGGTCGAGCGGCGTCTCGACGCTGGGGTTTTCGAGGTTGAGCGTGGGCGGCGCGATCTGGTCGCGGATGGCCAGCGCGCAGAAGACGGCCTCGACGGCGCCCGCCGCCCCGAGCAGATGCCCGATGGAGGATTTCGTGGAGGACATGCTGGCCCTGGCGGCGTGGTCTCCGAGGAGCCTCTGCACCGCGCCGAGCTCGATTTCGTCGCCCATGGGCGTCGAGGTGCCATGGGCGTTGATGTAGTCGAGATCGGCGGGGGTCAGCCCGGCGTCGGCGAGGGCGGCGCTCATGGAGCGGAATCCGCCGTTGCCGTCGGGGGCGGGCGAGGTGACGTGATAGGCGTCGCCGGAGAGGCCGTAGCCCTTGACCTCGGCGTAGATCTTCGCGCCGCGCGCGACGGCGTGCTCGTAGTCTTCGAGCACGACGACTCCCGCGCCTTCGCCCATGACGAATCCGTCGCGATCCTTGTCATAGGGGCGCGATCCGCGCGAGGGCTCGTCGTTGAATCCGGTGGAGAGGGCCTTGCAGGCGATGAAGCCCGCGATGCCGAGGCGGCAGATGGCGCCTTCGGCGCCTCCGGCGACCATGACGTCGGCCTCGCCGCGCTGGATGAGGCGGGCGGCGTCTCCGATGGCGTGGGCGCCGGTGGAGCAGGCCGTGACCACGGCGTGGTTGGGGCCCTTGTAGCCGTATCTGATCGCCACCTGTCCCGAACAGAGGTTGATCAGGCTGCCGGGGATGAAGAAGGGCGAGATCTTGCGCGGACCCTTTTCATAGAGATCGCGCGTGGCCTGTTCGATGGAGGGCAGGCCGCCGATTCCCGATCCGATGAGCACGCCGGTGCGCAGCTTCTCGGCTTCGGAGGGGTCTTCCCATCCGGCGTCGCGCACGGCCTGGGCGGCGGCGACCAGCGCATAGACGATGAAGTCGTCCACGCGGCGCAGTTCCCTGGCCTCGACCCAGTCTTCGGGCGTGAAGCCGCCTTCGGCGGTGGGGCCTTTCTTGAGCTCGCCCGCGATGCGGCAGGACAGATCGGAGGCGTCGAACCGCGTGATCGGTCCGAGGCCCGAGTCTCCCGCGAGCAGCTTCGACCAGGTCTCCTCGACTCCGCAGGCGAGCGGCGTGAGCAGACCCAGACCGGTGACGACGACGCGGCGTCCGGAGGCGGCCATGGGCGGGATCCTCGAATGGGGGGCGGGGGGGGGGGAGCGCATAGGCTTCGGGGGCGGAGGGCTTCACGCCTTCCGCCCCCCGGAATTTCGGCGCAGAAGCCTCAGGCGGCCTGCTGCTTGGTGATGAAGTTGACGGCGTCGCCGACGGTCTGGATGCTTTCGGCGGCGTCGTCGGGGATCTCGACCCCGAATTCCTCCTCGAAGGCCATGACCAGCTCGACGGTGTCGAGGCTGTCCGCGCCGAGGTCGTCGATGAAGCTGGCCTCCAGCGTCACCTTGCCCTCGTCGACGTTCAGATAATTGACGACGATCTTCTTCACGCGCTCGGCGACATCGCTCATCGTGTGCTCCTTAAGCTCCCGTGTCGGGCCTGGCCCGCGCGGGGGGTTGGCGCTCCGCTCCTCCTGAAGGCCGGAGTTCGTCCGACGTTCGCATGGAGCGCTCGGCGCGGGTTTACCACAGCGCCGAAGTTTTTCAAGATTCCCGGCGAAGGAGGCCTAGATCATGGCCATTCCGCCGTTGACATGCAGGGTTTGGCCCGTGACGTAAGCGGCTTCCTCGCTGGCGAGATAGACGACGGCGGCGGCCACGTCGGCGCCGGTCCCCAATCTGCCCGCGGGCACGGCGCCGAGAAGCTTGGTCTTCTGGTCTTCGGTCAGAGCTTCGGTCATGGCGGTGGCGATGAAGCCGGGCGCGACGACGTTGACCGTGACGTTGCGCGACGCGATCTCCTGCGCCAGCGCCTTGCTCAGACCGATCAGACCGGCCTTGGAGGCGGCGTAATTCCCCTGTCCGGGATTTCCCGTCGTCCCCACGACCGAGCCGATGGAGACGATGCGTCCCCAGCGGCGTTTCATCATGCCGCGCACGGAGGCGCGCATGAGTCGGAATCCGGCGGCGAGATTCACCTCCAGAACCGTGCTCCATTCCTCGTCCTTCATGCGGAGCATGAGATTGTCGCGGGTGACCCCCGCGTTGTTGACGAGGATGTCCATCTTGCCGAAGGCCTTCTCGACCTGACCGGGCAGGGCCTCGGTCGCGGCCGGATCGGCGAGATCGGCGATGAAGATCCTGGCGCGTTCGCCGAGTTCGGCCTGAAGGGCCTCCAGCGGCGCGGCGCGGGTGCCCGAGAGCGCGACCTCGGCGCCCCTGGCGTGGAGCGCGCGGGCGATGGCGCCGCCGATGCCGCCCGAAGCGCCCGTGACGAGGGCGGTCTTGCCGCCGAGATCGAACATGCCGGGCATGATGGGCGCTCCTCAGGCGATGGTCTTCAGGAAGGCTTCGACGTCGGCGGGCTCGCCGACGGCCAGGCCCTTGAGCGCCGGATCAATGCGGCGGGCGAGATTGGTCAGCACCTTGCCCGCGCCGAGCTCCACGAGGGTCTCGACGCCCTGGCCCCTGAGCCAGAGCATGGATTCGCGCCAGCGCACCATGCCGGTGACCTGCTCGACGAGCAGATGGCGGATGGTTTCGGGATCCTCGACGGCCTCGGCGGTGACGTTGCAGACGATGGGCAGGGTCGGGGCCTCGATCTTGGCGCGGGCGAGGGCTTCGGCCATGGCTTCGGCGGCGGGCTGCATGAGCGCGCAGTGGAAGGGGGCGGAGACCGGCAGCAGGATGGCCCGCTTGGCGCCGCGTCCGGGCGCGAGCGCGATGGCGCGCTCTACGGCGGCCTTCGCGCCGGAGAGCACGACCTGTCCGGGGCTGTTGTCGTTGGCGACCTGGCAGACCTCGCCCTCGGCTGCGGCTTCGGCGAGTTCGAGGGCGGGCTCCAGATCCATCCCGAGCAGGGCGGCCATGGCGCCTTCGCCTTGCGGGACGGCCTTCTGCATGGCCTGTCCGCGCAGCCTGAGGAGCTGGGCGGCTTCGGCCAGCTCCAGGGCTCCGGTGGCGACGAGGGCCGAATATTCCCCGAGCGAATGGCCTGCGGCGAAGGCGGCGTGGTCGGCGAGCTTGAGCTTGCCTTCCGCGGCGACGGCGCGGGCCACGGCCGTGGAGACCGCCATCAGCGCGGGCTGGGCGTTCTCGGTGCGGGTGAGATCCTCCTCGGGCCCTTCCCAGATGATCCGGGAGAGTTTCTGTCCGAGGGCCTCGTCGACCTCCTGAAAGACCTCGCGGGCCGCCGGAAAGGCCTCGGCCAGAGTCCGGCCCATGCCGACCGTCTGGGAGCCTTGTCCCGGAAACACGAAAGCGCGCGCCATGTCCTCTCCCGTCCCTTGAAGATTGCGGACGCTTAATGTGCGGCGCGGCGCCATGTCAAGCCGTCCTGGGGTTTCCTCTCCCGAGCGGGAATTCCGCGCCCGGATCTTGTAAAGAACAGGTTAACGACCTGTCCTTTCGATGAGGTTTTTTCGCAACGTTTTGAAGTTTTGCAAAAAAACGGGACGCTTTACGCCGAATGATGTCTTATATCAAGACGGATTTCGCGTTTTCTCACCCTTGGCGTAAAAATTGCTTTCCTGATCCTTAACGCCCTTTCAGGCGTCCGGCTCCGGTTTCGGCCATTTTCCTTCCCGGCCGACCCGGCGCAGCGACGCGCAAACGCCCGATTCGGAGGCTCGCCATGATTCGACCACAGGTGATCCTGGGCGTTTTCGCCATGGCGGGCGCGATTTTCGCGAGCGCGGTCCTCGCCGGAAGCGGCGCCGACGGGGCTCTGGCGGCGGTCGAGATGCGCGAGGGCGGCCGGATGAACGGCCCTGCGGCCTTCTACGACCTCTGCGCCCGGACCCCTCAGGACTGCCCTTCGCCCGGCTCGGCCCTGGCTCCGGACCACGTGCGGATGGACGAAGCCGCCGCGGAAGCGATCATGTCGGTGAACCTGACGATCAACCGGGCGATCCAGCCGGTCTCCGATTTCGAGCGTTACGGCAGAAGCGACGTCTGGGAGTTCCCCCGCGACGGCCTCGGCGATTGCGAGGATTACGTGCTCGCCAAGCGGGCGGGCCTTCTGGCGATGGGCTTTCCCGAGAGCGCGCTTCTGATCGGAGTGGCTCTGGGCGTGGACACGCCCTATCACGCGGTGCTTCTGGTGCGGACCGATTCGGGCGAGATCGTGCTCGACAACCTGACCGACCGCATCAGCCCCTGGCGCGAGAGCGGCCTGACCTTCGTGGCGCGCCAGTCCGCCGCCGACGCGCGCCACTGGGCGCGGGTGGAGCGCGCGACGCCTGCGCCCGCCGGGGAGGAGCCGGTGACCAACGTCTCCTCGACGCCGATGCGCGTGATCCGCATCCCCCAGACCTTCCGCTGAGCCTCCGCCCTTCCGGGCGGGGTGATTCGCCCCGCTCCTGAAGCCGGGGCCGCGGCGGAGCAGCAGAAAGGCCGGGGAGCTTGCGCTTCCCGGCCTCTCCTCTGTCCTGTGTTCGCCTCCGGAGCGAAGAGCGTCGTCCCGAGATGGGAGAAGACGCTCCCCGCCGGGGATCAGCGGTCGTCGTCGTCGCCGCGGGCTTCGTCCGGATCGAACAGCGACTTGACGTCGAATTCGGCGGCGGCGGCGGCTTCTTCCTCGGCGCGCAGCTGCGCGACGGTCTTTCCGCTGGCCTGGAGCGCGGCTTCGTCCTGAGAACGGGCCACGTTCACCGAGACCTCGGCGAAGACCTCCGGATGGAGCTGCACGCTCACCGGATGGACGCCGAGATTCTTGATCGGCTTGTCGAGGGCGATCTGGGTGCGCGAGATCTCGACTCCGGCGGCCTGGGCGGCCTCGGCGATGTCGCGCGGGGCCACGGAGCCATAGAGATGTCCGCCGTCGCCCGCCTGGCGGATGACGACGAAGATCTGGCCGTTGAGGGCCTCGGCGACGGTCTGGGCCTCGGCCTTGAGCTCGAGGTTGCGGGCCTCGATATGGGCGCGCTGAGCCTCGAAGCGTCCGAGGTTGTCGCGGGTGGCGCGGAGCGCCTTGCCCTGCGGCAGCAGATAGTTGCGCGCGAAGCCCGGACGGACCTTCACGACGGAGCCGATGGCGCCGAGCCTGCCGACGCGTTCCAGCAAAATGACTTGCATCTGCGCCTCCTTACTTCAGCACATAGGGGAGGAGCGCCAGGAAGCGGGCGCGCTTGATCGCCTGGGCGAGCAGCCGCTGCTTCTTGGCCGAGACCGCGGTGATGCGGCTCGGCACGATCTTGCCGCGCTCGGAGATGTAGCGCTGCAGGAGCTTGACGTCCTTGTAATCGATCTTCGGCGCGCCCTGGCCCGAGAAGGGGCAGGATTTGCGACGACGGAAAAACGGTCTGCGCGGAGCGGTCGCCATGACGCCTCCTCCTCAAGCTTCGGTGGACTGGGCGGCGTCGTCGGCGAGGGCCGGACGCTCGTCGTCGCGACGGCGGGGACGGTCGCCCCGATCGCCGCGATCTCCACGGTCGCCGCGATCTCCACGGGGGCCGCCCGGGCCGCGCCGGTCGTCGCCGCGGTTCTTGTTGAGGAGGACGGCCGACTGGCCTTCCTCATGGGCGTCCACGCCGATGGTGATGTAGCGCATCACGTCGTCATGCAGGCGGAGGAGACGCTCCATCTCGTGCACGGCGGGCGCGGGGGCGCTGGTGCGCAGATAGAGGTAATGGCCCTTGCGGTTCTTGTTGATCTTGTAGGCCAGCGAGCGCAGGCCCCAGTATTCGACGCCGACGACTTCGCCGCCCTGCTCTTTCAGGATATTGCCGAATTCCTCGATCAGGCCCTCGGCCTGGGCGCCGGAGATGTCCTGGCGCGCGATGACGACATGCTCGTAAAGCGGCATGGTGCGTCCTTCATGCTTTCGCAAAGCTTCCCCGCGCGGACTGCGAACAGCCCCCCGCCCGCGCTTCGAGCGGCCTTGCGTCTTGCCTGTGGGGGACGCGCTCCATTATCCCAGCCTGCGCGCGAAGACAAGGGCTTTCAGCCCCAGAGCGCGGCTTCCGGGGCTCCGACCATGGCTCCGCGATAGACGAGGGCGTTCTCGCGGTCTCTGGCCAGCAGCAGCGGCCCGTCGAGATCGGCGAATTCGGCGCCCTGCGCGAGGATCAGGGCGGGGGCCATGGCGAGGGATCCGGCGAGCATGCATCCGACCATGATCCCGAATCCGGCGGCCTGCGCCTCGGCCTTGAGGGCGAGGGCTTCGGTGAGTCCGCCCGCCTTGTCGAGCTTGACGTTGATTCCGTCGTAGAGCCCCTTCAGCCGGGCCAGAGAGGCGCGGTCATGACAGGATTCGTCGGCGTAGACGGGGATGGGGCGGGGCAGGGCGCGCAGGATGGCGTCGGCCTGCGCGGGGAAGGGTTGCTCGATCAGCGCGACGCCCAATTCGGCGAATCCGGGCGTGAGCTCCCGATAGCGGGCTTCATCCCAGGCTTCGTTGGCGTCGAGGATCAGCCGGGCCTGCGGCGCGGCCTCCCGGACCGCCCCGACCCGCGCGAGATCGAGGTCGTCCCCGCCGAGCTTGAGCTTGAGCAATCCGCGCCCGAGGGCGACGGCTTCGCGGCCGGCCCGAGCCATGGCCTCCGGGGCGCCGAGCGAGAGGGTGAAGGCGGTCTCCACGGGGCGCAGCTCGGGCAGGCCGAGCAGATCCCGGACGCGCCGCCCGGCGGCCTTGGCCTCCAGATCCCAGAGGGCGCAGTCGAGGGCGTTTCGGGCGGCTCCTGCGGGCAGGAGGGCCTGCGCTTCCGCGCGCCCTGCTCTGGCCTCGACCGCCGCCGCGACGCCGCGCAGGGCGGCCTCGACGGAGTCGAGGCTTTCGCCGTAACGCTTGTAGGGGACGCATTCGCCGCGTCCCCTTGCGCCCTTGTCCTCCAGCAGGACGAGGATGGTCTCGGCGGAGCTTTTCGCTCCGCGCGAGATGACGAAGGCGCCTCTTGCGGGCCAGACCTCGCGCAGGACCGTCATCTTCATGGCCGGAGAATCCTCATGAGAAAGCCCGCCCGGATTGCTCCGGACGGGCTGGTCTTGTCAAGCGGGCTTCCGGGAGCTCAGCGCGGCGGCAGCACCGAGAACTCGAGGCGCCGGTTCTGGGCGTTGGCGGCGGAGTTGGTCGCCCGGACGATGGGCTGGGTGTCTCCGAATCCGGCGGTGGCCAGACGGCCCGCCGGGACGCCGCGTTCGATGAGGTAGGCGGCTGCGGCTTCGGCGCGCGCCGTGGAGAGCGCCATGTTGTTGGGGAACTGCGCGGTGTTGATGGGCTGCAGATCCGAATGTCCCTTCACCAGGAAGGTGAAGTCGCTGTTCGGATAGCGGGCGATGTAGCCGTTGAGGGCGTCGGCCATCTGGTCGAGGGCCGCCCGGCCGTTCGCGGAGAGCGTGGCGGAGGCGCTGTTGAAGGTGACTCCGGTGAGGACGAAGTCGTCTCCCCGGATCGATCCGTCGGCGCCGATGGCGGCGACGAGCTGGTCGAAGACGGTGGAGCGCACGTCCTGGGCGAGCTCGCGTCCGGTGAGCGGGATGGGCGCGGGCGTGACGACGGCGGGGACAGGCCGGACGGCGTTCGCGGCGGCGAGCTGGGCTTCCAGTTCGCGGATGCGGCCTTCCAGCGAGACGACCTCCTCCTGGGCGGAGAGCCCGGAGGCGCGCTCCGCTTCGAGATCGACGATGCGGGCGCGCAGGACGTCGGCGTCCGAGACGTTCCCGGAGGCTTCGGCGAGACGGGTCTGCAGATCGGCGATTTCGGCCCGGAGTCCGTCGGCGTCTCCGGCCTGCGCGCTCAGCGTTTCGCGCTGGGCGTCGAGCTCGGAGATCTGGGCCTCCAGAGCGGCGACGCGGGCCTGCGCGCCTTCCAGATCGGCCGAGAGGCCGCCGGAGCTCTGCGCGAGTTCGACGCGGGCGGCTTCGGTCTGCTGGGCCTGCCGTGCGGCTTCGTCGCGTTCGGCTTCGAGCGCGGCGAGACGCTGGGCGGCTTCGTCCTGAGCGGCCTTGAGGGCGGCTTCGGCTTCGGCGCGCGCGGCGGCGAGGGCCTGCTCGCCTTCGGTCTTCAGCCTTTCGGCTTCGGCCTCGACGTTTCCGGTGAGGATGGTGCGGACCTGCTCGACTTCGGCAAGCGCGGCGTCGCGGGCGGCGGTCAGTTCGGCGGCACGCTGGGCGGCTTCATCCCGAGTGGCCTGAAGAGCGGCTTCGGCTTCGGCGCGCGCGGCGGCGAGGGCCTGCTCGCCTTCGGCCTTCAGCCTTTCGGCCTCGGCCTGCACGTCTCCGCTGAGGGTGGTGCGGACCTGCTCGACTTCGGCGCGGGCGGCGTCGCGGTCGGCCTCCAGAGCGGCGAGGCGCTGGGCGGCGTCATCCTGAGCGGCCTTGAGGGCGGCTTCGGCTTCGGCGCGGGCGGCGGCGAGGGCCTGTTCGCCTTCAGCCTTCAGCCTTTCGGCTTCGGCCTGCACGTCTCCGCTGAGGGTGGTGCGGACCTGCTCGACTTCGGCGCGGGCGGCGTCGCGGTCGGCCTCCAGAGCGGCGAGGCGCTGGGCGGCGTCATCCTGAGCGGCCTTGAG
>NZ_JAQTXI010000026.1 GCF_028688855.1 Neomegalonema sp.
GGGTCGTAGCTGTAGGAGACGCGGACGCCCTGACGGACGGGTCCCGTCACCCCATGAGGGGTTAGGAGGTCCTGGCAGACGTCGTTCCCATGGCCGCAGCCTCGAGTCCCGTCACCCCATGAGGGGTTAGGAGTTGCGCTCCACATGCGCAGGGATGGCGGCGGATGGCGGGTCCCGTCACCCCATGAGGGGTTAGGAGTCTTCGGCCACAGCCTGAACCGCGAAAGATATGGAGTCCCGTCACCCCATGAGGGGTTAGGAGTGATCCGCCACCTCCTTCGGAGCGTCAGCGGCCTTCTGTCCCGTCACCCCATGAGGGGTTAGGAGAAGGGGCTTCAGGACTCGCTGCAGCGCGACCTCGCCGCGTCCCGTCACCCCATGAGGGGTTAGGAGCAGCGCTCTTCCGCCCAGAACTGCCGGACCCGGTCCCAGTCCCGTCACCCCATGAGGGGTTAGGAGAACGCCAACAACATCGGAGATGCGTGGGACGCCGCCGGTCCCGTCACCCCATGAGGGGTTAGGAGCTGCGCCGGGTCGCGCGGATCCCAGAGCCTGGCCCAGTCCCGTCACCCCATGAGGGGTTAGGAGGGGCGCCGCCCTCTGGTTCGGGCGCCATCATGACTGACCTGTCCCGGTCCCGTCACCCCATGAGGGGTTAGGAGGTCTCGCTTGCCCGCCGATCTGGACCACGCGGTTTCGTGTCCCGTCACCCCATGAGGGGTTAGGAGTCGCGTCCGCCGCGGCCCTGTAGACTGCGAAAGCGGCGCTGTCCCGTCACCCCATGAGGGGTTAGGAGAGGTTGAGGAACCGCGCTCCGGCCTCGCAGACCGTCGCGGTCCCGTCACCCCATGAGGGGTTAGGAGCACGCCTGCGCCCGCGCGGCGGGTCTCGACGAGGAGGTCCCGTCACCCCATGAGGGGTTAGGAGAAGCTCGATTGGGCGTGGGTAGGTTTGGAGATGTGCGAGTCCCGTCACCCCATGAGGGGTTAGGAGTCCCGTGTCGTGGTGGCGCAGAAGATCGCCGAGCTTGTCCCGTCACCCCATGAGGGGTTAGGAGCGCCCTGCAGGGCTTGGGGTCGGCTGCGCCATTTCGCCAAGTCCCGTCACCCCATGAGGGGTTAGGAGACGCCTACGCCCGCCGCCCCTGCGGCTGAATCCGCCGGTCCCGTCACCCCATGAGGGGTTAGGAGCGGGAGGACGGGCATTATTCGAGCCCGACGCGGGAGGTCCCGTCACCCCATGAGGGGTTAGGAGGGCGCGCCGTCATGGGCGAAGCGCTCGATGTCGGGTCCGGTCCCGTCACCCCATGAGGGGTTAGGAGTGGAGCGCGCGCGGCGCGTGTTCTCGGGCGCCGATGAGTCCCGTCACCCCATGAGGGGTTAGGAGTCTGAAGTGAAGTCCGCTATCGACCTGATCGAACATCCGTCCCGTCACCCCATGAGGGGTTAGGAGACGCCGCCGTCAGCAAAGCCGAAGAAGCCCCCGATGCCGGGTCCCGTCACCCCATGAGGGGTTAGGAGCGCGTCCGGCGCGGTCGGGGAGACCTTCCCCGCCTGCGTCCCGTCACCCCATGAGGGGTTAGGAGGGGCGCAAGGCCCGCCCATGCGCGCGCGCATGTGTATTAGTCCCGTCACCTCATGAGGGGTTAGGAGAAGGGCGGCGATCTCGTCGTCGTCGGGGCGCTCGTCGGGTCCCGTCACCCCATGAGGGGTTAGGAGTCTCGTCCCTCAACTGGGCGCGGATGCGGAGGGGCTGTCCCGTCACCCCATGAGGGGTTAGGAGTCTCCGCTCGGTCCGACGAACATCGAGTGAGGGCTGGTCCCGTCACCCCATGAGGGGTTAGGAGGACCTCCGGCCGCGTCTGGCGCGACCGGTCGCCACCGTCCCGTCACCCCATGAGGGGTTAGGAGCCCGAGGGCGGCGCGGCCGCCGAACCGCCCCCCGCCCGAGTCCCGTCACCCCATGAGGGGTTAGGAGGCGGGCCTCAACAGCAACCTGGACCCGGTCGAACTGGTCCCGTCACCCCATGAGGGGTTAGGAGATCGACTGGATCAAGGAGGCCGGGCCCTGGATAGGCGGTCCCGTCACCCCATGAGGGGTTAGGAGGCGGGGGCGGATCTCGGCGACGCCGCGACCCTCGCCGGGTCCCGTCACCCCATGAGGGGTTAGGAGTCTCGCAGCGCGGCGGCCTTCATGCGCAGAGCGTCGAGGGTCCCGTCACCCCATGAGGGGTTAGGAGCTATAGCGGTCGGAAAGCTCGGCGATCTTTCGCGCCAGTCCCGTCACCCCATGAGGGGTTAGGAGATGCGAGGTGATCGCGAAGATCAGCAGGTCCAGCGCGGGTCCCGTCACCCCATGAGGGGTTGGGAGCCCGGAACGGGGAGCAGATGGACCCCGATCACATAGGTCCCTGTCGCCTCGCAATAAAATTTGTACCTAAAGTCCACATAATGCGTTGAAAAATAATAATCATAAAAATGAGATCAAATACAGAGATTCTACATAGACGGGGATTTTCGTCTCGAAGTTACTGCAATATTTTCAATAAAGTTTTTACTTGGAAGGTGGAAGCAGGTCGGTCGCTGAAATATGAATGCATTGACTTGCACGCCGTCGAGATCGGACGTAGATCAGAGTACAGATGGAGAGTGGATCGGCTATGTCCAGCGACCGGCGCTCTCGTTTAGCTCTGGGGCAATATTTCTAACGTCTCTTGGGAGAGGGATTTGCTACGAGAGATGAACACCTCCGGAAACGATGATTTTCGGCTTCTTTGAAACCGGCAGTGCTCTTCTGGGCGGTCTGTTGAGGGTCCTCGTAGCGCTTTTGGTCTGTGAGCGGCTGATTTTAGGGCTTTTCCGCCTTATGCGGGCGCCGTTCTGGCGTGGAGCCAGAGTCATCGCTTCATGTTGAAGGCCATGGCGGCGAGGGTGACGGCAGCCGAAGCGCGGGCGAGGCTGATGGTGCGGATCACGAGCCGCATGGGCCCCTTGAGGACGGCGAAGGGATGTTCGACCTGGGCGCGCACCGTCTCGCCATGGGTGGCGAGCGCCTCTTCATGGCAGGCCGCGCACCAGCGCAGGCGATGGGCCGGAGCGCGCAGCCCCGCCGCGATCCCGAGACGAGCGTGCAGCCCTGCGGCCTCCCCGTCGAGCATGGAGCGAAGCGCAAGACGCCGCGTCCCGGCGGGCTGGAAGGCCGCGTGATAGCCGAAGAGCGTCGCCTGAGCCAGATCCTCCGCCGTCGCGCCGAGCGAAGGGGGCAGCCTCTGCGCCAGAGCGCTGAGGCGGCATTGCAGATCGACCGAAGCCCGGACGGAGCGGTCGCCGAAGAGGTCGTCGAGCGTCTGTTTGGAGCTTTGGGAGCAGATATGGAGATGATAGCGGGCGAGGCGGCTAAAGAGGAGTTCGTCAGGGAGAGACGCGGGGAAGTAGGCGAGCATCTCTCCCTCCCTTCCTTACGCCGCGTCGTCGGCGGGCAGTTTGGTCCAGCCCGCCTCGCGAAATGCGGCGTAGGCGTCGGTCGTCTCCGGCGTCAGCAGGCGGCGGAGGTCCTGAGGATCCTCCTGCGGCGCGGGCGATGGAGCGGCGATCTTCGGGGCCGCCTTGCGTTTGCGCTGGGCGGGCTTGGCAATCAGGCCGCGCCCTTTCAGACGCTCCGCGATTTCACGAACGAGATCGAGAGGCCCGGCTTCAGGCAGATCGGCGCGGACCTCCGCCAGCAGGAGGGCGGCGATGTCGGCTCCGAGGCCCATCTCCTCCAGCATGACGATCAGTTTGTCATCTGTCATGGATGAGGTGGGAGCGGGCGTGGGCACAGGCGGCGTCATGCGGCCGCCCAGCCGGACGACGGCGTCGCTCAGGGTCTGGCGCATAAAATCCTCAAAGGGCCTCAGGTCGTCATATTGCTGCAGCGCGCGTTGATCGCCCCGCCTCAGGGCGTCGATCATCGGCGCGATCAGCTTCAACTCCGTCCGGGCCACATGGCGGATGAGAGCCGCGCTGATCCTTTCCTCCCGGCCCTCCAGAAGTCCAAGCTGGATCGCGCGCATTTGCGTCAGCATGAAGAGTTTGACCACCACGTCGACGACGCCCTGGCTCTCATCGGCCAGCGCCGCGCGGATCTCCTCATCCAGCGGGGCGGCCTCCAGCGTCCACTGGAAAGCCCACATCCGTTCGATGAAGCTGCCCCAATCCTCATCATCGGTCCGCGGCTCCCAAACTGCGCTCCCCAGACCGCTGGCGCGGCTGACGGAAGGCTCCCTGAAGCAGGGACAGTGCGGCGGGCGTGCCGACGAGCATCACCGGAAGCCCGATCTTGTTGATCAGGGTGACGAGGAAATTGAGCAGATCCTCCCGCCCCGCGCCGGGGGCTTGCGTGAGATGTTGGATCTCATCAATTACCAGAATCCCGAGCGCGTGGCGGTCGGCGATCTGCGCCATATGGACGACCATCTCGTCCAGCGCGATCCGGCCGGAGCCATGCCGGGCCTGAAACCGGGTCCCGAGAAGAAGATCCATCTCATTGAAAAAGCTGATGCAGAGCTGTCTCGGCGATCCCTTATGCGGACATTCGAGTTTGAGCCAGACCACCTGCGTCAGGGCCATGGGCTCGTCATGCGCCACGGTCTGAGGATAAAGACGCAGGATGCGGTCGACGCTGCGCGTCTTCCCGATCCCCGAGGCCCCGATGAGCGCGAAGCCCGAGGCGGTGGTTTCGACCGGATGAGGCGGCGGCGCGTCCAGACCCGCTGCATGATGCGCTCATGATTATTGCGCAGGCGATGAATATAATCCGTCGTCATGGGATTGCGGCCGAGATAGCCTTGGCGGATCAGCAGGCCGATCCTCTGCTCCAGCGTGAGATGACGGATCAGCGGCTCGAAATATTGGCCGAGGCGCTGGATGCAATGCGCTCGAAGGTGGGCTGGATAGAGACGTTCCTCTGCGTTGAAGCTCGGGAGATCGGTCAGCGCGGCGAGGGCCGCCTCGACCGACAGCGGCGGCGGCAGGCGGGCGATGAAGGGATTCGCGGCGTATTCGGGCAGCAGAGATTCATCCGTCATCATCCTCGCCTTTCTCCTTCTCTCTCTCGAGGTGCTTGCGGGCTTGCATGATGTCCGGGAAATCATAATTCCCCTTCGCGGGTTTGGGCTCGCCCTTGAAGGGCAAGACCTGCGCAGGCTCTCCCTGCTCCAGATGAGGGCGGAAAGCCTCCTGAACGCGATTGGCGGCCCGCTCTTCGGCGCGATTGCCGCGGATGTCGCGCAGGCGTTCGGCTTTGGAGCGCGGATCCTCCGGGCGGGCGCTTGCGGCGAGGGCGGCGATCCTCTCAATCTCCTCGTTGAGGTTGATCCGCCCCTGACGTCGACGTGGAGTCAGGGCGTCCCTCTGGCGTCTGTCCTCCTGATGCAGCTGATCGATCTCCCAGAGGGTCTTGCCGCGCATCTCTCCGCTGGCCTCCGTCAGGGCGCAGGGAAGGAAAGGCTCGCGGCCCTTGGGATCGCGCAGCCAGATCCGGTCCATCAGGCGCGGCTCGTAGCTGATCGGAACTTTCCAGCTGCGGGTCTGGCGGGCCTTCTCGAACCAATGCTCCCTGATGGCGCGGTCGCAGCTGTAATAACAGCCGTAGAATCGGATCCCCTGCGCCGTGACCGTCGCTTCATCCGACGGCAAAAGCGCCAGTTTCACCATCTCTTCCAGGAATATTCTCTGCTGGCCCGTTCGTCTCCGCACGCCCCATTCCCAAAGCTCGATGGAGACGGCCTTGACATCTTCGGCGATCATCGCAGGATCTCGCGGATAGCCGCTCAGCACATGTTCGTTATTGTAATAGAGCGTCGAGCGAATGAGGATGGCCGTGAACTCGTCCGGATCCAGAACCGCGTCGAGGCGATAATCTCTTGCGCCGCGCTCCTGAAAATCAGGCTCCACAAATCCGGACGTGAAAGGCCGGAAGGCGGCGTGCAGCAAGCCGAAACGACGTTCGACGACGCCCTTCCAGTCGGCGCGATAGGGCGCGGCGGTTTCGATCCGCACCCCGAAAACTTCGACCAGACGATCCGCAGAGGCGCCCAGCATCTCCCCGCGATCCGCCAGCAGCGCGGTGGGCAGGCTGCGGCAGGGCCAGTCCGCCTCGGAGATCTCCACGCCGAAGCTCCGGCACCATTCCGCTTTCGGAGAGGCGGCGTTGGCCAGAGCCGTCATCGCCCCGACCCAGCTTGGCCCCTCCAATCCGACATAGAGCCCGGCGATCATCCGGCTGAAGACGTCGATGACGACATAGACCACCGGCCTGCCGATGATCTTCGTCCGGTCGAAGCGCGAGACGAGATAGACGTCGGCGATAGTGGCGTCGATCTGATAACGCGAGCCGGGACCGAGCGTTTCGGCGGTCGAGGTTCCCAGGATAGCGCGGTTGTCCTTGTCATGGACGCGCGGCGTGCGCCTTTTGCGGGCGAGGGCGAAGAGGTCGTTATCCTGCGCCAGCCAATAGCGGAATTGCCTGAGGCTGGGATGCGCCGGGCGGAGGACGCGTTCCTGACGTCCGGTCTCTTCGTTCAAAAGAAGATCGGAAAAATGGTCTTTCAGACATTGATGATAGCAATCCGTCATGTCGACGCGCTTGTTTTTGGCGAAATATCGCGTGACCGCATCTCTGAAGGCCTGGCGAACCTTCTCATCGACGTTCAGGCCCTGTGCGCCGCCCCGAACCGGCGCTCCGCGCTTCTTGCCGCTCTCCGGCTTGCTCTTTCCCGGAGCCCCGGAATTGGCGGTGTCCGGGGTCAGGGCGGCGATGGTCATGCCGCGTCGCCACCAGCGGTGCAGCAGGCGATAGAGCCTCTGCCGCGTAATTCCTGTCTCCTCGACGCGCTGTTGAACCAGCGCCGCCCGGCTCCTCGGGTTGAAGATCTCCGGCTGCGCCAGAGCAAGGGGACGGATCGCCTCCCAAGCCTCATCCCGCCGCTTCCTGCGCGTCTCGGTCAAGGGCAGGCTTTGGAGATCAAGCGCCGGATCTTCCGTCAGGAGCGCCAGCCCCTCGCCCATCGCCTCCTCAATCTCGGCATGGCTCCGGAGGATCGGCGCGGCGCGATCATCGTCGATGTCGATGAGCCAGACCGCGAGCCTCTGAGGACATCCAGAGCAGGCGTTCGCGCCGCCCGTCTTCCAGAAAGCGCAGAACGCAGCCCTGAAGGAAATCGAGATTGCGCAGCAGGATCGGGGGAAGATCCCGCTCCGTGACGATTCCCCAGTCCACACCGCGCGAGGTCCAGTATCTCCGCTCGATCTCCAGTTTTGCAATCGTGCGCGCATCGCTCAGAGCTTCGGAGGGTTTGACCGTTCGAGCGAGCGTCACCATCCGGCTGCTGCGCTCCACATCCGGCAGAAAGTCGGTCATCCGCACCAGAGCCGTCCGGCTTTTCTTGTCGACGGGATGGGAGACGTCAGCCTCCAGCGCGATCCGCCTCTCCTCAAGATGAAGAGGACATGGCTCGGGATGTCGTCGCGGAATTCATGATGAGGAAGGCGCCAAGTCTATATCGCACCGGGAGGGTGGATGCGTCCGGCGAGGCCCCGAGCAGCCGGGCGCCTCTTGCCGCGATGGAGCCTCCAGAATGATCAGACAGGGTTTGCGCTCGGCCCTACAAGCAAGATCGCGCCCCTCCTTGCGGAAGCGCGCGATCCTGACTTGTCGACTCGGCGCGCCCCTTCAGGCGCGGCCTCTGCAAAGCTCGCCAGGCGGATCCCCTCCCCTCATCGGAGAAGCGATCCGCCCGCCCCTCCTCACTCCACCGTGACGGATTTGGCGAGGTTCCGGGGCTGATCCACGTCGGCGCCCTTGGCCAGAGCCGTATGATAGGCCAGAAGCTGCGTCGGGATCGCGTAAAGGATCGGCGCAAGCTGCGGATGAACCTTCGGCAGCGTCAGGCTCGCCCAGACGCCCTCTCCGGCCTGCGCGATCCCCTCGGCGTCCGAAATCAGCAGCACCTTGCCGCCGCGCGCCATCACCTCCTGCATGTTCGAGACGGTCTTCTCGAACAAGGCGTCGCGCGGAGCCAGAACCACCACCGGCACCTGGGAATCCACCAGAGCGATCGGTCCGTGCTTCAGTTCGCCCGCCGCATAGCCCTCGGCGTGGATGTAGGAGATCTCCTTGAGCTTCAGCGCGCCCTCCATCGCCAGAGGATGCATCGCGCCGCGCCCCAGATAGAGCACGTCCCGCGCCTCGGCGAGCTCGCGCGCGATCTTCGCCACCTGAGGCTCCTGCGCCAGAGCCTCCGCGATCAGGCGCGGCAATTCGCCCAGAGCCGTGACGAACTCCGTCTCCGCCTCCGCAGACAGCCGACCCCGCGCCCGCGCAGCCTGAGCCGCCAGAACCGCAAGGACCGTCAGCTGACACACGAAAGCCTTGGTCGAGGCCACGCCGATCTCGGGGCCCGCCAGAGTCGGCAGCACGAGGTCGCTCTCGCGCGCGATCGAGCTTTCCGGCACGTTCACCACGCCGAGGATCTTCTGACCCTGGGACTCCGCGTAGCGCAGCGCCGCCAGAGTGTCCGCGGTCTCGCCCGACTGCGACACGAACAGCGCAAGGCCGTCGGCGGGCAGCGGAGGCTCGCGATACCGGAACTCCGAAGCCACCTCGACATGCGCCGCCAGGCCGGCCATCTGGTTGAACCAGTAGCTCGCCGTCTGGGCGGCGTAGGCGGCGGTGCCGCAGGCCACCATCTGGATGGAGCTCGCGGCCGCGAAGTCCACCGCCGGATCCAGCGCC
Source organism: Neomegalonema sp. (assembly GCF_028688855.1). Lineage (GTDB taxonomy): Bacteria > Pseudomonadota > Alphaproteobacteria > Rhodobacterales > Rhodobacteraceae > Neomegalonema. Next base: position 8,773 of record NZ_JAQTXI010000026.1, read on the forward strand.
GCCAGGCTGCGGCGGTCGGTCGAGAGATAGCGGCCCAGCACATAGCCCAGCACGCCAGGCTGCTCGTGGATCTCCTTGGCCATGAAATGGCGGTATTCGCCCTTGTCGGCCAGCACCGACTCCACCGCCACGGTGCGGACGGGGCGCTCGACCAGACGGCCGTCGCGGTCATGGATCTCGGCGCCCTCGCGGCGGACCACCGCCCAGTCGCCTTCCTCCAGATAGCAGATGCGGTTGGTCATCGGCGCCAGGGCCAGGGCGTCGGAGCCCACATACATCGCCCCCTCGCCGTAGCCCAGGGCCAGAGGAGAGCCGCGACGGGCCGCGATGATCAGATCCTCGTGCCCCTCGAAGAGGAAGCAGAGCGCGAAGGCGCCCTGGATCCGCCCCAGAGTCGCGGCGGCGGCGTCGGCCGGCGAAAGGCCCCGCGTCATGTAGCGGTCGCAGAGATGCGCCACCACCTCGGTGTCGGTCTCGGATTCGAAGACGCTGCCTCCGGCCTGAAGCTCGGCGCGCAGCTCGCGGAAGTTCTCGATGATCCCGTTGTGGACCACCAGGACCCGGCCCGCCTGATGCGGATGGGCGTTGCTCTCGGTGGGCGCGCCATGAGTGGCCCAGCGCGTATGGCCCACGGCCAGAGCCCCCCGCAGGGGATAGCTCTCCAGAAGGCTCGCCAGAGCCGAGAGCTTGCCCGGCGCCCGGCGGCGCGTCAGGCGTCCGGCCTCCAGCGTGGCCAGGCCCGCCGAATCATAGCCGCGATATTCGAGCCGCTTCAGGGCCTCGAGGGCGGCCAGAGCCGCGTCCTCCCGCCCGATCACACCCACGATGCCACACATGATACGCTCCTCAATTGCACAAGCGGCGCACGAACCGCGCCGACGGAGATCGAACCGATCCCGCCGACCTTCAAGCGGCCTGGCGCATCCCGGCGCCGCGGCCCTCCCGAAACGACCACCCCAGGGTGATCAGCATGAAAGGCGCCAGGTCACGCAAAGCCCGCCTTTCCGACGCCTTTCACAAGTCGCCGCCTCAGGATTTCGGAGTCCTGCCCGCCCGCAGACGCGCCCGCAGGCGCGCCGCAGCGCCAGGAAGAATTCTCTGATCCGCACGCGCCACCGAAAGCGCCTCTGCGGGAATGTCCTTCAGGACCGTCGAGCCCGCCGCCACCAGCGCCCCGTCGCCCACCCGGATCGGCGCGATCAGCACCGCGTTGCTGCCGATGAAGGCGCCTTCGCCGATCTCGGTGCGATGCTTGGACACCCCGTCGTAATTGGCGGTGATGACCCCCGCCCCGACGTTGGTCCCCGCTCCGACCGCCGCGTCGCCGAGATAGGCGAGGTGGTTGGCCTTGGCGCCCGCCCCGAGCCGGGCGTTCTTGAGCTCGACGAAATTGCCCACATGGGCCCCCTCGCCGACCTGCGTCCCCGGACGCAGCCGCGCATAGGGCCCGACGATCGCGCCGGAAGCGACCTCCGCCCCCTCCAGATGCGAGAAGGCCCGGATCCGCGCTCCGCCGCGCACATGAACCCCGGGCCCGAAGACCACATGCGGCTCGATCAGGACGTCCGGCTCGATCCGCGTGTCGTGGCTGAAGAAGACCGTCTCGGGCGCGGTCATCGTGACCCCCGACTCGAGGACCGCGCGGCGGCGCTCCTGCTGGAACAGGGCCTCGGCGCCCGCCAGTTCGAGGCGGCTGTTGACGCCCAGAACCTCTTCGGCGCTCGCGCGCACGGCGGCGCAGGGCAGGCCCTCGGCCCGCGCCAGAGCCACCACGTCGGTCAGGTAATATTCGCCCTTGGCGTTGGCCGGGCTCAGGCGGTCGAGCCAGCCGAAGAGCCGCTCGGCCGGGAAGATCAGCACGCCGGAGTTGCACAGCCGGATGGCGGCCTCCTCGGGGGTGGCGTCCTTCGCCTCGACGATGGCGTCCAGGCCCCCGTCGGGGGCGAGCTTGAGGCGTCCGTAGCCGCCGGGCTCCTCCGGCTCGAAGCCGAGCACCCCCACCGCGGCTCCCGCCCGACGCGCCGCGATCAGACGCCGCAGGGTGCCCGTGGAGACGAAGGGCGAGTCGCCGTAGAGCACGAGGACGTCGCCGGTGGCGCCCTCCAGCACCTCGCGCGCCTGGAGGACGGCGTGGCCGGTGCCGAGCTGCTCCTCCTGACGCGCCGTCGCGACGCCCGGCCAGAGCCGCGCCGCCTCGGCCGCGACGGAGTCGCCGTCATGGCCGACCACCACCGCCACCCGCCCGGGGCTCAGGGGCCGCGCGCCCGCCAGGGCGTGGCCGATCAGCGAGAGCCCGCCGATCTCGTGCAGCACCTTGGCGCGCGAAGAGGCCATGCGCGTGCCCTTGCCGGCGGCGAGAATCACGAGATTCAGCGCGGGTTCCGCGCGAGGAGGGGAGATTTCGGTCATGCAGGAGAATCCGGCGCTGCAATGCGGTAAAGAACACGGAATGACGAACGCAGAGTCGGCCTCCTGGACGATGAGGCCGCGCAGACGGCGAACCTGAAAGGAAACATGGCGAACATGTCCATACCTTCATACCAGAATTGTGACAATTTGGTGGAGAGCCCGCAAGCCCATTCGGCGACCCCCTCCCTTCGCGCGGCGATGCGCCACGGCTTTTGACTTCCGGGCGGAATTCCCGCTCTATGGGCGCGCAGGCGCCGGAGGCCCCGCCGACACGGACGCCGCCGCTTTGGGGAGAGGACAAGGAAAATGTTCGAGAAATCCGTAAGTTCCATTCTGCGCGGCGCAGGCTGGGCGGGCGTGCTGCGACGCAATGCGGCGATCCGTCCGGAAAGGCCCGCCCTGCTCGACGCCGCAGGCGCCATGAGCCATGCGGATTTCCTCCGGCGGGCGCTCGGCGCGGCGGCGACCCTCCGCGAGATGGGACTCTCGCCCGGCGCGCGAATCAGCGTGATTTCCGAAAACCGCAGGGAGATCCATCTCCTTCTCGGGGCCTGCGCGCTCGGCGGCTGGGCTCTGGCGCCGGTCAACTGGCGGCTCGGGCCCGAGGAGACGACCGACATCCTGCGCGGCTGCGCGCCGGAGCTGCTGCTCCATGGCGCGCCCCTGCCGGAGGGCGTCGGCCTCCCCCCGAGCCTCAAGGCCGTCCGCGCCTTCGAAGGCCCCGAGGCCTTCCCCTTCGAGATGATCGCGCCGGAGTCCGCCGCCGCCCTCGCGCTGGAGCCCTCGGGCCCCGACGACCCGCTCTGCCTGATCCACACCGCCGCCGTCGAGGGCAAGCCGCGCGGCGCGACCCTCTCGGGGGCGAACCTCGTCGCGGCGGGCGCGCAGCTGGCTCATGCGGCGGCTCTGGGCGAAACGGACGTGTTCCTCGGCGCCCTGCCGAACTTCCACATCGTCGGGGTGGGCTTCGCGGCGGCGGTCCAGCTCGTCGGGGGCGCGACGCTGGTTCAACCCCGTTTCGAGGCCAAAGCCGCCGCCGCCGGAATCGCCGAGCACAAGGTCACGCTGGCGGGCTCCTTCCCGCCGATCCTCGAACAGATCCTCGACGCCGCCGACGAGACCGGCGCCGATCTCTCCAGCCTGCGGGCGGTGGTCGGGCTGGAGGGGCCGCCCATGATCGAGCGGCTCCACAGGAGCTGGCCCGGCGCGAAGTTCCTGCTCGGCTTCGGCCAGACGGAGACTTCCGGATACGTCACCTACGGCCGGGGCGACCTCTTCGCGGGCACGGCGGGCGTTCCGGGGATCCTGACCGAACTGGCCCTCGCCGACGAGACCGGCGCGCCCCTCGCCGCGACCACGCCGGAGACGGTCGGCGAGATCCTCGTGCGCGGGCCCGTGGCGATGCTCGGCTACTGGGATCAGGAGGAGGTCAACCGGGAGACCTTCCGCCATGGCTGGCTGCATACGGGAGACCTCGGGCGGATCGACGCCCGGGGACGCCTCGTCTACGCAGGCCGCGCCCCGACCAAGCTGCTCATCAAGACCGGCGGCGAAAACGTCTATCCCGCCGAGGTGGAGAAGGCCCTCCTCGCCCATCCCGACCTCGCGGAGGCCGTGGTGGTCGGCCTGCCGGACGCCCGATGGGGCGAGGCCGTGGCGGCGCTCTGCGCGCGCAAGCCCGGCGCGGAGGTCTCGGCGGCGGATCTGGGCGCCTTCCTCGCCGGACGCATCGCCCGCTTCAAGCAGCCGCGCCATGTGGTCTTCGTCGAGGCCCTGCCCCGCGGCGCCGACGGGAAACCCGACCGCGCGGCGGCCCTGAAGCTCGTCGGGGAGGCGCTCTGAAGCATGGAGGAGGCGCGCTTCGAGGCCAGGGTCCATTGGGCGCGCGAACTCCCGCCCGACGAACGCGAACGCGCCCGGCGCGGCGTGACGCTGCGGCGGTTCGCGCCCGGCGCGGCGGTGATCCATCGCGGCGACAAGATCGACGCCTGGATCGGCGTGCTGGACGGACTGCTCAAGCTCGGTTCGGTCACGGACGCGGGCAAGGCGGTGACCTACGCCGGATTGCCCTCCAGCGCCTGGTTCGGGGAAGGCTCGCTGCTCAAGGACGAGCCGCGCCAATATGACGTCGTCGCGCTGCGCGAGACCGAAACCGCCTGGCTCAACCGCGCCGCCTTCATGTGGCTCTACGAGAACAGCGTCGCCTTCAACCGGCTGCTCGTGCGGCTGCTCAACGAGCGGCTCGGGCAGTTCATCGCCTCCATCGAGCACGACCGCATGCTCGACGGCACCGGCAAGGTGGCGCGCAGCCTCGCCTGGCTGTTCAACCCGACCATCAGCCCCTTCGTCGGCGACCGGATGGAGATCAATCAGGAGGAGATCGCGGCTCTGGCGGGGGTCTCGCGCCCGACGGCGAATCGCGCCTTGCGCGATCTGGAGGCTCAGGGCGTGCTGCGGGCCGAGCGCGGAGGCCTGCGCGTGCTGGACTGGACCGGCTTGCGCCATTACGGCGCCTGAGGGACCGGTCTGCGCCCTTGCGGCGCCTGGCGGGCGGACGCGCTCTCCGGACGCGGCGCGGCGCGCGCGCCTGACCACCTTATCTGAAGTCCACGGCGCGAGTCTGTCAAGCGCGGGCTTGTCAAAACCCCGCAAGCTTGAGAATCTGGGTTCAAGGCCGGGCTCGACTTCGGCCAGCACAAGAAAATCTCAGGGAAGGAACAGGCGGCCTTGGCGCAAGCAAGCGACCACGCGCATGCGGACACGTTTCCGAAACTTCTGGCGGAACATGCGCGGCTGCGGCCGACGCGTCCGGCGATGCGGCACAAGGATCTCGGGATCTGGCGCACCTGGAGCTGGGCCGAGGCGCAAGCCGAAGTCCGGGCCTATGCGGCGGGTCTGAGCGATCTCGGATTGAAGCGCGGCGATCATGTCGCGGTGGTCGGGGCCAACCGGCCCTGGCTCTACTGGACGATCCTCGCGGCGCAATGGCTCGGGGCGATCCCGGTGCCGGTCTATGCGGATTCCGTGGCCGAAGAGATGGCCTATGTGCTGGATCACGCCGAGGCCTCCTTCGCGGTGGCCCAGGATCAGGAGCAGGTGGACAAGCTCCTCTCCATCCGGGAGAAGACGCCGCGCCTCCGGACCATCCTCTACGACGAGCCCCGGGGCCTGCGCGATTACGACCATACGCATCTGCACGCCGTCGCGGGCGTGGTCGAGCGGGGCCGCGAGCGTCTGAAGGATCCCGACTTCGCCCGCTGGATCGAGGCCGAACGCCTGGCCGGAGGCCCCGACGACATCTCGATCATGCTCTACACCTCGGGCACCACGGGGCGCTCGAAGGGCGTGATGCTCACCGCCGGAGGCTGCATCGCCGCCGCCCGCGACACGGTGGCTTTCGACAAGCTCACCGATCAGGACGAGCTGCTCGCCTATCTGCCGCTGGCCTGGGTGGGCGACCACTATATGAACTATGCTCAGGCGCTGGTGGCGGGGTTTTGCGTCGCCTGCCCCGAAAGCGCCGAGACGGTGGAGATCGATCTGCGCGAGATCGGCCCTACTTATTATTTCGCGCCGCCGCGCGTCTTTGAGAACCTGCTCACCCGCATCCTCATCCGCATGGAGGACGCGAGCAAGCTCAAGCGCCGGATGTTCCATCATTATCTTGAGGTCGCCAGGCGCTGGGGCGAGAAGATCCTCAACGGCGAGGAGGTCCCCTTCGGGGCGCGGCTCTCCTATAAGCTGGGGAACATCTTCGTCTATGGACCGCTGAAGAACGTGCTGGGATTCTCGCGCATCCGCACCGCCTACACCGCCGGAGAGGCCATCGGGCCCGAACTCTTCTCCTTCTACCGCGCGCTCGGGATGAACCTGAAGCAGCTCTACGGCCAGACGGAGGCCTTCCTCTTCGTCACCGCCCATAAAGACGGCCATGTCGGCGCGAAGACCGTCGGCCCGCCCCTGCCCAACGTCGAGATCAGGCTCTCGGACGCGGGCGAGGTGCTCTACAAATCGCCGGGGCAGTTCGTCGGCTACTTCAAGGAGCCCGAAAAGACCGTCGAGACCATGACCGAAGACGGCTTCGTGCGCACCGGAGACGCCGGATTCTTCGACGCCAAAGGCGAACTCAACATCATCGACCGCGCCAAGGACGTCGGAAAGCTGCGCTCGGGCGAGCTCTTCGCGCCGAAATACATCGAGAACCGCCTGAAGTTCTTCGCCCACATCAAGGAGGCGGTGGCCTTCGGGCAGGATCGCGACCATGCGACCGCCATGATCAACATCGACATGTCGGCGGTGGGCGACTGGGCCGAGCGCCGGGGCATCGCCTACGCCTCCTATCAGGAGCTGGCGGCGCGTCCCGAGGTCTACGAGCTCATCGCGGGCCATGTGGCCGAAGCCAACCGCGGACTCTCGGAAGAGCCCCGCATGGCGGCGGCTCAGGTCAAGCGCTTCGTCATCCTGCACAAGGAGCTGGACGCCGACGACGGAGAGATGACCCGCACCCAGAAGGTGCGCCGGGGCTTCATCGCCGAACGCTACGCCCCGATCATCACGGCGCTCTACGACGGCTCGGATCTGGTGGACGTCTCCACCGAAGTCACCTTCGAGGACGGCCGCAAGGGCGTGATCTCGGGGCGGCTGCGCGTCGAGGAAGCGAAAACCCACGCCCCCGCCCATGCTGGCGCGGCCGGAGCCCGAAAGGAGGCCGCATGACCGCGCCCCTCACGCTTTACGGCGATCCCTCGGCCAGATCGAGCCTCGCCAGGGGCGAGACCCTGCTGAAGGTCTCCGACGTCTCGCTGTCCTTCGGCGGAGTGAAGGCGATCACGAAGGTCTCCTTCGACATCCGCAAGGGCGAGATCCGCGCCATCATCGGCCCCAACGGCGCGGGCAAGACCTCGATGCTCAACGTGATCAACGGGTTCTATCATCCGCAACAGGGCGAGATCTCCTATCGCGGGGCGGCCCGCGCGCGGATGAAGCCCTATCAGGCGGCCAGCCAGGGCATCGCGCGCACCTTCCAGAACGTCGCGCTGTTCAAGGGCATGAGCGCCCTCGACAACATCATGGTCGGGCGCACCCTGAAGATGAAGCGCGGCCTCTTCTGGCAGATGCTCCGCAAGGGGCCAGCCATGGACGAAGAGGTGGCGCATCGGCGCGTGGTCGAGGACATCATCGACTTCCTCCAGATCGAGGCCATCCGCAAGACGCCCGTGGGCAAGCTGCCCTACGGACTCCAGAAGCGCGTCGAGCTGGGGCGGGCCCTGGCCATGGAGCCGGAGCTTCTGCTCCTCGACGAACCCATGGCGGGCATGAACCTCGAGGAAAAGGAGGACATGTGCCGCTACATCCTGGATCTGAACAGCCAGTTCGGCGTGACCATCGCCCTGATCGAACATGACATCGGCGTGGTGATGGACCTCTCGGACCGGGTGGTGGTGCTGGAATACGGCCACAAGATCGCCGACGGCGTCCCGGACGAGGTCAAGGCGGATCCCAGGGTCATCGACGCCTATCTCGGCGTGGCGCATTAGGGGGCGGGCGCATGTATGACGTTTTCATGGATCCCTTCGTCCAGATGGCCCAGATGCCCGACCTGCTGGTTCAGGTGCTCTGGGAGGGTCTGGTCTCGGGGGTGCTCTACGCGCTGATCGCGCTGGGCTTCGTGCTGATCTTCAAGGCTTCGGGAGTCTTCAACTTCGCGCAGGGCATCATGGTGGTGTTCTCGGCGCTGAGCCTCGTGGGGATCTACCAGTTCCTCGCGCGCAACGGGTTTTCGGGGCATCTGGCGGCCTTCGTGGCGCTGGTCGGGGCCATCGGCGTGATGTTCCTGCTGGCGGTGGCGGTGGAGAAGATCGTCCTGCGGCCTCTGGTGAACCAGCCGGACATCATCCTCTTCATGGCCACCTTCGGGATCACCTGGTTCCTGATCGGCCTCGGCGAGATCATCTTCGGCGGCGAGCCCAAGGCCATGATCTCCGATCAGCTCTTCCTGCCGCGCGGCGCCTGGAACGTCGACATGCTCGGGGGGATGGTGGTCTTCCAGAAGCTCGACGTGGCGGCGGCGGTCATCGCCTCGCTGATGATCGCCTCGCTGGCGGTGTTCTTCCAGAAGACCCGCATCGGACGCGCGCTCCGCGCCGTGGCCGACAGCCACAAGGCGGCGCTCTCGGTGGGCATCTCGCTCAACCAGATCTGGGTGATCGTGTGGTTCGCGGCGGGGGTGGTGGCTCTGGTGGCGGGGATCATGTGGGGCGCGCGCTCCAACGTCTCCTTCTCGCTCCAGATCATCGCGCTGAAGGCGCTGCCGGTGCTGATCCTCGGGGGGTTCACCTCGGTGCCCGGGGCCATCGTGGGCGGGCTGATCATCGGCGTGGGCGAGAAGCTCGCGGAATTCTACTGGGGGCCGCTGGTGGGCGGAGGAATCGAGGCGTGGTTCGCTTACGTGATCGCGCTGGTCTTCCTGCTCTTCCGGCCGCAAGGCCTCTTCGGCGACAAGATCATCGAGCGGATATAGCCCATGTTTTATCGCGAAGCAGGTCAATTCAAGGATAACTACGCGGCGGATCGGGCGGTCTTTCCGATCCTTCAGGACCGGATCGGCCTCGGCGTGATCCTTCTGGCCGCCTTTCTGGTCGTGCCCCTGCTGGGGAACGCCTTCTTCCTCAACTCGATCATGACCCCCTTCCTGATCATGGCTCTGGGGGCCATCGGGCTGAACATCCTGGTCGGCTATACGGGGCTTCTGTCGCTGGGCACGGGCGCCTTCATGGGGGTCGGGGCCTACGCCGCCTACAAGCTCACGACGAGCTTTCCCCAGGTCAACGTGCTGATCTGGGTCATGTGCTCGGGATTCTTCGCGGCGGCGGTGGGAGCGGTCTTCGGCCTGCCCTCGCTGCGGATCAAGGGGTTCTATCTCGCGGTGGCGACCCTCGCGGCGCAGTTCTTCCTGCAATGGTCCTTCGTGCGCGTGGGCTGGCTTTATAATCACGACCCCTCCGGCGCGATCCAGATCCCGGCGCGGACGCTCTTCGGCCTGCCGATCACCGGGCCTCACGCCACGCCGCTGACGCAATATCTCGTGGTGCTGAGCATCGTGGTCTTCATGACCCTGATCGCCTCCAACATCGTGCACGGCAGGATCGGGCGCAGCTGGATGGCCGTGCGCGACATGGACATCGCCGCCCAGCTCATGGGCATCCGGCTGCTGCCCACCAAGCTGCTGGCCTTCGCGGTCTCCTCCTTCTTCTGCGGAGTCGCGGGCGCGCTGATGGTCTTCTTCTGGCTCGGGGCGGCCGAGCCGGTGGTCTTCGACATCAACCTGTCCTTCAAGATCCTGTTCATGGTGATCATCGGGGGTCTGGGCTCCCTGATCGGCTGCTTCCTCGGAGCGGCGCTGATCCATGTCCTGCCCATCGTGATCCGCATGCTGCCGCTCGGCGGCGACGCGGCCATGGTCGAGCATCTGACCTTCCTTCTGGTCGGCGCGCTCATCATCTTCTTTCTGATCGTCGAGCCCCACGGGCTCGCGCAGCTCTGGCGTCTGTTGAAGCAAAAGCTCCGCGTCTGGCCCTTCCCCTACTGAGGGCCGACCAAGACGGAGTTTGGGAGGAATCGAGAATGAAGCTGTCCAAAGCGGCTTTCCTGCTGAGCGCGGCTCTGGTCGCGGGCGCGCCTCTGGCGGCCCCCGCCCCGGCGGCGGCCCAGAGCGCCGACACGATCTACGTGCCGCTCTTCACCTATCGCACGGGCGCCTTCGCGGGCTCGGGCATTCCCATCGCCAACGGCATGCGCGACTACCTCACGCTGCTCAACGAGCGCGACGGCGGAATCGGCGGCGTCAAGCTGGTCATCGAGGAATGCGAGACCAGCTACGACGCCAAGAAGGGCCTCGAATGCTACGAGGCCGTGAAGCCCAAGAGCCCGGTGATGGTCAATCCCTGGTCCACGGGCACCACCCTGCCGCTGATCCCGCGCGCGGCCGTGGACAAGATCCCGGTGCTGTCGATGGCCTACGGCCTGTCCTCTTCGGCCAAGGGCGAGACCTTCCCCTGGATCTTCAATCCGCCCGCCACCTACTGGGACGGCTTCACGCAGATCCTGCAATACATCGCCGAGCAGGAAGGCGGCGGAGTCGAGAAGCTCAAGGGGCTGAAGATCGGCTACATCTTCCTCGACGCCAGCTTCGGGCGCGAGCCCCTGCCGCTGATCGACAAGCTCTCCAAGGAATTGGGCTTCGAGGCGAAGCTCTATCCGGTGGCCGCCTCGGACATGCAGAACCAGTCCTCGCAATGGCTGAGCGTGCGCCGCGACCGCCCCAACTACATGATCCTCTACGGATGGGGCGCGCTCAACCCGACCGCCATCAACGAGGCCGTCCGCACCGGATTCCCCATGGAGAAATTCATCTCCATCTGGTGGCCGAGCGAAGACGACGCGGCGGGCGCAGGTCCGGGCGCAGCGGGCTTCAAGACGCTGAACTGGCACGCCGTGGGCGCGGATTTCCCGCTTCATCAGGACATCAGGACCCATGTCGTCGACAAGGGCCTGAGCCAGACCGCGCCCGACAAGATCGGGCAGGTGCTCTACAACCGCGGCGTCTACAACTCGATGCTCATCGCCGAGGCCATCCGCAAGGCCCAGGAGATCACCGGCAAGAAGGTCGTCACCGGCGAGGACGTGCGCCGGGGCCTCGAAAACCTGAACATCGACGAGGCGCGCCTCGAAGAGATCGGACTCGGCGGCTTCACCAGCCCCGTCAAGCTGACCTGCGCCGACCACAACGGCCATTTCCCGACCTTCGTCCAGCGCTGGGACGGCGACAGCTACGAGAAGATCACCGATTACGCGCCGCCCCTCAGCCAGTACGTCCTGCCGCTGCTGGAGGAGGACGCCAAGGCCTTCGCCGAACGCAACGCGCCCTGGCCCGCCCGCACCGAGCCCTGCGACAACTGAGCCTCCTCCAGCGAAGCCGGAACGGCTCCGCGACCTGGCCCTCTCCCTGCGGGGAGGGGGCCGCCCCCGCCTTTCAGAACCCGAGCGCCGCCAAGGCGCCTTCATCCCCCCAGGGAGGGAAGCCGTCATGTCCCAAGCCGCCCCGCAGGCCGCCGCCGACGTCAGCGCCGAGATCGCGCTCAAGGTCAACAACATCGAAGTCATCTACGACCGCGTGGCCCTGGTGCTCAAGGGCGTCTCGCTGACCGTGCCCAGAGGCGGGATCGTGGCGATCCTCGGCGCCAACGGCGCAGGCAAGACCACCACGCTCAAGGCCGTCTCCAACCTGCTCCACGCCGAACGCGGCGAGGTCACCAAGGGCTCCATCGAGTTCAAGGGCGAGCGGGTGGACAGGCTCAGCCCCAACGACCTCGTGCGGCGCGGCTGCATCCAGGTGATGGAGGGCCGCCATTGCTTCGGCCATCTCAGCATCGAGGAGAACCTCCTGACCGGAGCCTTCACCCGGCGCGACGGCTCCAAGGCCGTCAAGGACGACCTCGAGATGATCTATGATTATTTTCCGCGCCTGCGTCAGCGCAAGGGCTCGATGGCGGGCTACACCTCGGGCGGCGAACAGCAGATGTGCGCCATCGGCCGCGCCATGATGAGCCGTCCCAGCATGATCCTGCTCGACGAGCCCTCGATGGGCCTCGCGCCCCAGGTGGTGGACGAGATCTTCGAGATCGTGAAGGATCTCAACAGCAAGCAGGGCGTCTCCTTCCTCGTGGCCGAGCAGAACACCAACATGGCCCTGAAATACGCCTCCTACGGCTACATCATGGAGACGGGCCGCATCGTCATGGACGGAACCGCCGACGATCTGCGCGACAACGAGGACGTCAAGGAGTTCTATCTCGGCGTGGGCGGAGAAGGCCGCAAGTCCTTCCGCGACATCAAGAGCTACAAGCGCCGCAAGCGCTGGCTCTCCTGAGATCGCGACGCGGCGCCTTCCGGCTCCGCCGGACAGGGCTCTAGCCCTGGCGGACCACGCCCGAAGCGAAAGCCGCCTCGATCCGTCCGGGCGCCAGGCCCCAGTCCGTCAGGATCTCGCGGCTCTGCTCTCCGGGACGGGGCGGCGGAAGCGGGGCGAAATCTCCGGATCCCGAAATCCGCGGCGCCGGGACGGGCTGGATCACCCCCGCCAGCTCCATGAAGGAGCCGCGCGCCGCCGCATGCGGATGGCTCACGGCCTCGGCCCAGTCCAGAACCGGCGCGGCGCAGGCGTCGCTGTCCGCGAAGAGCCCGGCCCAGGCGTCGCGCGGACGGGTCAGCAGATGCGCCGCCAGCTTCGCCCGCAAGACAGGCCATGTCCGCCGGTCGCCCTCGGGGAACTCCGCCGGATCGAGCCCCAGGCGCTCCAGGAAGATGCGGCGGAACTTCGCCTCGATGGGCGCCAGAGCCAGATGCCTCCCGTCCGCGCAGAGATAGACCCCGTAATGCCAGGCCCCGCCGTCGAGAAGATTGGCCTGACGCTCGTCCCGCCAGACGCCTCCGGAGCGGAAGCCCCAGATCATCGCCGCCAGCAGGGCCGACCCCTCCGTCATGGCGGCGTCGATGCGCCTGCCCTTGCCGGTGCGCCGGGCGTCGAGCAGGGCCGCCGCCATGCCGAACGCCAGCATCATCCCGCCGCCGCCCATGTCGGCGACCAGATTCAGCGGCGGAGACGGCGGCGAATCCGCAGGGCCGAGCGCCCCCAGAACTCCGCTCACCGCCAGATAGGTCAGGTCATGCCCCGCCAGAGGCGCGAGCGGGCCCTCCTGCCCCCATCCGGTCATGCGCCCGTAGACCAGAGCCGGATTGCGCGCCTGAACCTCGTCGGGGCCCAGCCCGAGCCGCTCCATCACGCCGGGGCGGAAGCCCTCGATCAGGCCGTCCGCCTTCTCCAGCAGCGCCATGAGCAGGGCGACGCCCTCGGGGCGCTTGAGGTCCACCGCCAGAGAGCGCCGACCCCGCGCCGTCACGTCGTGAGGGGTGTCCATCAGAGGAATCTCGGGGCGGGCCTCCGGAGGATGGATGCGCGCCACCTCGGCGCCGTGGTCGGCCAGCATCATGGCCGCGAAGGGCGCAGGCCCCACCCCGACCATCTCGACGATCCGCAAGCCCTGCAAGGGTCCGTTCATCCTTCCCTCCGCCCTGGCCCGTCCTCGCCCCGAGCCTAATCCGGAAGGCGGGCGGAAGGCGACAGGAATCCGCGCCGCGCCGGGCGGAGGACGCCGATCCTCCGGGAGCCGCGATTCTCCCTCCGCCGACGGGAGGGCGTCCCGAATCCGCCGCCCCGCCGCGCCGGAAGCCTTCCGGCGGCCCGCCTCCTGCGGATGGAGCCGGGATCCTGCGTCGAATCCGCGTCGGGGAGGCGGCGGAAGGCTCCGGAACCCCGCCCGGAATCGGGACTCGATGGGGACTCGCGCCTTCCCGGATCCCGGGTGGATTGTTTTATTGCGCAGCGCCGCGCCGCCCGCTATTTCGACGTTAGTCGACTCGCTTCACGCGCAAAGATATTTCAAATGGTCGACGCCAAGGAGGAGCATCAGCATGTCTCGTTACGGTCAGGTCTACGCAGATTGGCAAGCTGATCCGGTCGGCTTCTGGGGGAAGGCCGCGGAGGAGATCGATTGGTTCCGTCCGGCGGACAAGGTCTTCGATCCGGAAGCCGGAGTCTGGGGGCGCTGGTTCGAAGGCGCGCTCTGCAATCTCTGCCATAACGCGCTGGACCGTCACGTGGCCGACGGACGCGCCGATCAGCTCGCGGTGATCCACGACAGCCCCGCCACCGGCAAGACCACGAAATTCACCTACGCCGAGGCCCTGGCCGAAGTCGGCGCGCTGGCCTCGGTGCTGAGGGCGCAGGGCGTCGAGAAGGGCGACCGCGTCGTCATCTACATGCCCATGGTGCCCGAGGCGGTCTTCGCCATGCTGGCCTGCGCGCGGCTCGGGGCGATCCATTCGGTGGTCTTCGGCGGCTTCGCCTCCAAGCAGCTCGCGGTGCGCATCGACGACGCCAGGCCCAAGGCGATCATCTCGGCCTCCTGCGGCATCGAGGGCAAGCGCGTCGTGCAGTACAAGCCGCTGCTCGACGAGGCCATCGAGATGTCGACGGCCAAACCGGAGGCCTGCGTGATCCTCCAGCGCGAGGTCCATCCCTGCGAGCTGATCGCCGGCCGCGATCTCGATTACGCCCAGGTCGTGGGCGCGGCGAAGGCCGCCGGACAGACCACCGAATGCGTGCCCGTCGAGGCCTCGCATCCTTCCTACATCCTCTACACCTCGGGCACCACCGGCCAGCCCAAGGGCGTCGTGCGCGACACCGGCGGCTACATGACCGCGCTCAAGTGGACCATGAGCAACCATTACGGCGCCAATCCGGGCGAAGTCTTCTGGGCGGCTTCCGACGTGGGCTGGGTGGTCGGCCATTCCTACATCTGCTACGGCCCGCTGCTGCACGGCTGCGCGACCATCGTCTACGAGGGCAAGCCGGTCGGCACTCCGGACGCCGGCGCCTTCTGGCGCGTGGTCGCCGAGCATGGCGTCACCACCTTCTTCACCGCCCCGACCGCCATCCGCGCCATCCGCAAGGAGGATCCGGAAGGCGAGTTCATCCGGAAATACGACCTCTCGAAGATGCGCGCGCTCTTCCTCGCGGGCGAACGCTCCGATCCGGCGACCATCCACTGGTCCCAGGACAAGCTCGGCGTGCCGGTGGTCGACCACTGGTGGCAGACCGAAACCGGCTGGCCGATCACCGGCAATCCGGTGGGCCTCGGCGTCCTGCCGATCAAGCCGGGCTCTTCGGGCGTGCCGCTGCCGGGCTACAGGATCGAGGTGCTGAACGACGAGGGCCATCCGGTCGAGCCCGGGACCCTCGGCAACGTCACGATCAGGCTGCCGCTGCCTCCGGGCAACTTCCCGGCCCTCTGGAACGCCGAAGAGCGCTACAGGAGCGCCTATTTCGCCGAGTTCCCCGGCTCCTACGCCACCTCGGACGCGGGGCTCGTCGATCAGGACGGCTACGTCTTCATCATGGCCCGCACCGACGACGTCATCAACGTCGCGGGACATCGCCTCTCGACCGGCGCCATGGAGGAGGTCCTCGCCAGCCATCCGGCGGTCGCGGAATGCGCGGTCATCGGCGTTCAGGATGCGCTCAAGGGCCAGTCTCCGGCGGGCTTCTTCGTGCTGAACAACGGCGTGACCACTCCGCCCGCGCAGGTCGCGGAGGAGCTGGTGAAGCTCGTGCGCGACAGGATCGGCCCCGTCGCCGCCTTCCGCATGGCCCTGCCGGTCAACCGCCTGCCCAAGACGCGTTCGGGCAAGGTGCTGCGCGGCACCATGCAGAAGATCGCCGACGGCCTCCCCTGGGAGATGCCCGCCGCCATCGACGATCCCGCCGTGCTCGGCGAGATCGAGGAGATCATCGGCAAGAACCGCTCGGACGGCGCCAAGGCCTGAGGCCTCCCGGACGTGAAAACCATGCGGCGGCCTCCGGAAGGGGGCCGCCGCGCCTGTTTCAGGGCCGCGCGGTTGACACTCCGGCCTCCGGGGGGTCTCATGGAGCTTTCGCCCCCGCGCCTGAGGAGGCGTCGGGTTCGCTGCGGCTCCGGAGAGGGAGGATCTGCGCTTCGTGGAGGAGATTCCCGAACGGCGGCCCGCCGTCTCCAGCTTCGGCGAGGCCTCGCGGCGCGCGGCCGAGAGCCTCGCTCTGCTGTTTCCCGGCGCTTCGGCGCCCATCCTGCTGATCCGGGCGCCGGAGATCGTCGCGGGGCTCTCCCGGGCGCTCAAGGGCTGGCGGCCCGGCCTCAGGCCCGCCAGGCCCGAGGATTTCCACGCGCCCCTCGCGACGGCCCGGCCCGACGCGGGCGGCTATGAAATCGCCTCCCGAGCCCTCGACCGGCCCCTGACCGGCCTGCCGCTCGCCAGCGCGGCCAGCGCGCTGATCGCCGATCTCGCGCAGGATTTCTACGAGAGCCGCCCCGGCTTCCTCGGGCTGCATTGCGGGGCCTTCCTCGCCTCGGGCGGGCTGACGCTGCTCCTCGGGCCGCAGAGGGCGGGCAAGAGCACGCTCATCGCCCGGCTCTCGGCGGATCCTGACCTGCGCATCTTCTGCGACGACGTCCTGCCGCTGACGCCGCGCGGCGAGGGGCTGGCGCTCGGCGCGGCGCCGCGTCTGCGGCTGCCCCTGCCCGCCGGAGCCGGGGCGGTGCTGAGGGCCCATCTGGCGCGGCATGGCGGATTCCGCGACGACCGTTACGCCCATCTCGCCGCGCCGGGAGTCGCGCCCTTCGGGATGCGGGCGCCTCTGGCGGCGATGGTCGTTCTGGAGCGTCGGGAGGGGATCGCCCCCGCGCTGAGCCCTCTGCCCGCCGAAGAGGCCGCCGCCCATCTCCGGGCCCAGAGCATGGGCCGCCCCGAGCCCGAAGCCGCAAGCCGGATCGCGGATCTGGCGGGCTCGCTGCTGCGGCTGAAGCTGCGCTACGCCGAACTCGAGCCTGCGGCGGCGCTGCTGCGCCGGACCTTCCTCGCCGCGCCGGAGGCCCGCCCCTGGAGCGGCCTGTTGAAAAGGCTCAGACCTTTCACGGAATAGCGGCTAGAAGGGAGTCGCCGATTCCGCCCGACCGCTTGAGGATTCCCATGACCGATCTCGCCCTCTCTCCCCTGACGCACTGGACCGGGCCGCTCGGCCTGCCGGATTTCGGCGCGATCCGCGACAAGGATTTCGCTCCGGTCTTCGAGGCCGCCATGCAGGCTCACGCCGCAGAGGTCGAGGCCATCGCGCAAAATCCCGAACCGCCGAGCATCTCCAACACCCTGGAGGCTCTGGATCTCTCCGGCGAGGCTCTGGACCGGGTCTCCTCGGTCTTCTGGCTCAAGGCCGGAGCCGACACCAATCCGGAGCTTCAGGCTCTGGAGCGCGAGATCTCGCCGAAAATGGCGCGTCATGGCTCGGCCATCGCCATGAACGCGGCGCTCTTCGCCCGCATCGACGCGCTTTATCAGCAGCGCGAGAGCCTCGGGCTGGATTCCGAAACCCTGCGCGTGCTGGAGAAGAGCTGGAAAGGCTTCGTCCGGTCCGGCGCCCGGCTGGACGCGGCCGACAAGGCCCGGCTCGCGGCGATCAACGAGGAGGCGGCGGGACTCGGCGCGCAATTCGGACAGAACGTCCTCGCCGACGAAGCCGAATGGGCCCTGATCCTCGACGAGGCCGATCTCGACGGAATCCCCGAGGCGCTCAGGGAGGCCATGGCCGAAGCCGCCGAAGCCCGCGGCGAGAAAGGCCGCTTCGCCGTGACCCTCTCGCGCTCGATCTACGAGCCCTTTTCGCAAAGCTCCACGCGGCGCGATCTGCGCGAAAAGGCCTGGCGCGGCTTCATCGCCCGCGGAGAGGCCCGCAACGCCGACATCGTGAAGCGCACCCTCGCGCTGAGGGCCGAGAAGGCCCGGCTGCTCGGCTATCCGAGCTACGCCGCCTTCAAGCTCGACGACACCATGGCCAAGACGCCGCAAGCGGTGCTGGGCCTCCTCGAACCCGTCTGGGAGAAGGCCCGCGCCCGCGCCGCCGAGAATCAGGCCGACATGGAGCGTCTGGCCCGCGCGGCGGGGGCCAACGATCCCTTCGCGGCCTGGGACTGGCGCTTCTACGAGGAGAAGCTCCGCGCCGAACGCTTCGATTTCGACGAAGCGGCGCTCAAGCCCTATCTCCAGCTCGACCGGATCATCGAAGCCGCCTTCGACGTGGCGGGCAA
This sequence comes from Neomegalonema sp., assembly GCF_028688855.1. GTDB lineage: Bacteria > Pseudomonadota > Alphaproteobacteria > Rhodobacterales > Rhodobacteraceae > Neomegalonema. The sequence continues at coordinate 26,916 of NZ_JAQTXI010000026.1, forward strand.
GCTCTTCGGCCTGCGCTTCGAGGAGCGCAAGGACGTCCGGGGCTGGACGCCCGACGTGAAGGCCTATGAGGTCACGAACGCCGACGGCTCCCATCGGGCGGTCTTCCTCGGGGATTACTTCAACCGCCCCTCGAAGCGCTCCGGCGCCTGGATGAGCGCGCTGCAGTCCGGCTTCAGCCTCGGGGCGGGCTCGACGCCGATCATCTACAACATCTGCAATTTCGCGAAGCCTCCCGCCGGAAAGCCCGCGCTGCTCTCCATCGACGACGCCCGCACGCTGTTCCATGAATTCGGCCACGCCCTGCACGGGATGCTGAGCGAAACCCGCTGGCCCTCCATCGCGGGAACCTCGGTGTCGCGCGATTTCGTCGAACTGCCCTCGCAGCTCTACGAGCACTGGCTGACCACGCCCGAGGTGCTGAAGGCCCACGCCCTGCGCCACGACACGGGCGAGCCTCTGCCGGAGGATCTGCTCGGGAAGATGCTCGCCGCGCGGAATTTCGGACAGGGCTTCGCGACGGTGGAGTTCGCGGCTTCGGCTCTGGTGGACATGGCCTATCACGCCGAATCCGAAGCGCCCGAGGATCCCGCCGCCTTCGAGGCGGAGACCCTGAAGCGCCTGAAGATGCCCGAGACCATCGCCATGCGCCATCGCACGCCGCATTTCCTGCATGTCTTCTCGGGCGAGGGCTATTCGGCGGGCTATTACTCCTACATGTGGTCCGAAGTGCTGGACGCCGACGCCTTCGAGGCCTTCTCCGAGACGGGCGACGTCTTCAACCCCACGGTGGCTAAGAAGCTGCGCGAGAACATCTATGCGGCGGGCGGCTCCAGGGATCCCGAAGCGCTCTACACCGCCTTCCGGGGCCGCATGCCCGCCCCCGAGGCCATGATGAAGAAACGCGGCCTGGCCTGAGTCAGAGGCGCTTCTCGACGGCGTGGAGCATCTGCGCCCCGAGTTCATACCACCCTTCGCGCAAGGCCCGGCAAGGCGCCTGCGCGAGGGGCTTCTCCGGCAGGGGAATCCCTTCGAGCGGCAGGTCTCCGAGGAGATGCGCCGCCAGAGCCGCCCCGAAGACCGTGCCCGGCGCGATGCCGCGTCCGTTGTAGCCGCAGATCGCCAGAGCCTGAGGCCCCAGCCGATGCAGACGCGGCAGGCTGTCGTCGGTCATGCCGATCACGCCGAACCATTCGGCCTCGAAAGGGATCTCCGCGAGGTCGGGATGAAGGGCGGCCATGGCCCGACGCGCCCAATCCCGGTGAATCCGCGCGCCGATCCCCTGAAGCGCCCCGACGCTCCCCACCACCAGCCTTCCGGCGGCGTCCATGCGGAAGGAGGTCAGAACCTCCTTGGTGTCCCAGGCGCCTTGGCGCTGCGGCAAGATCTGCGCCCGCAGAGCCTCCGGCAAAGGCGCAGTGGCGAAATTGAAGTAAGGCAGGCGGGTTTGTTGTCCGGCGGCCTCGGGCCAGAGATCGCGCCCGTAAGCATCTGTCGCGAGGATCAGGCGCGGCGCCCTCGCCGAGCCGCCCGGCGTGCGGACGATCCAAGCCTCGCCGTCATGGCGGGCCTCAAGGGCGGGCGAGCCGCCGCAGATCCGCGCCCCCGCCGCCAGAGCCGCCCCCGCCAGACCTCGCGCATAGGCCAGAGGCTGGATCGTCCCGGCGCGGCGATCCAGAAGCGCGCCTTCGTAAATGCCTGAGCCGACCAATCCGGCGGCGGCCTCGCGGCCGAGAAGCTCGACGTCGGCGCCGCGCGCCTTCCACTGGCGTTCGCGCTCCTGAAGCTCGGCCATCCCCTTGCGCCCGACGCCGCAATGGAGCGTGCCCGCATGGACCGCCTCGCAGGAGATGCCATGGCGCGCGATCAGGCGGAAGACCCGCTCCGGCCCCGCGCCGAGCAGGTCCAGCAGGGCCTCGCCGCGCTCCGGCCCGAAGGATTCGAGCACCGCCTCCGGCATGACCCACATGCCCGCGTTGACCAGCCCGACGTTGCGTCCGGCGCCGCCGAAGCCGGGTTCTTCGGCCTCCAGAACGAGGGTCCGCATGCCGCCTTCGGCCAGATGCAGCGCCGCCGAAAGCCCCGTATAGCCCGCGCCGATCACCAGAGCCTCGACCTGCGCCTCTCCGGCCAGAGAGGGCGTCTCGGGCGCGGGCGGGGCGCTGCGCGCCCAGAGTCCATGACTGCGGGGATCTTGCGTGAGCGGCGACATGGCGGCACCCGGAAAGGGAGGAGGATCCGCCCTTTCTCGCGCGGATTCCCGCGCCGCGCCAGAGGCTTCGCGCAAGCCGGACGGGGTGGCTTTGCGGGGGTCTCCATGTTTAAGCTGGCGGCGATTCCCTGTTTGCAAGAAAGGCCCGCCATGTCGCCCTCGCCTCTCGCCGCCCGGACCGCCGGAATTCTCGCCCGACTGGGAGTCCCGGCCTCCGCCTTTCAGGGCGGGCCTCTGGACAGCCGCTCGCCGCTGACCGGCGAAGTCGTCGGCGGACTGACGCCCCATTCCCTCGCGCAGGTCGCTCAGGCCGTGGAGCGGGCGCAGGCGGCCTTCCGGATCTGGCGCGAAGTCCCCGCGCCGCGTCGGGGCGAGCTTGTGCGCCTCCTCGGCGAGGAATTGCGCGCCGCCAAGGAGGATCTCGGGGCGCTGGTCTCCATCGAGGCGGGGAAAAGCCGCTCCGAGGGCCTCGGCGAAGTTCAGGAGATGATCGACATCTGCGATTTCGCCGTGGGCCTCTCGCGCCAGCTCTACGGCCTGACCATCGCCAGCGAACGCCCCGGACATCGCATGATGGAGACATGGCATCCGCTGGGGCCGGTGGGGATCATCTCGGCCTTCAACTTCCCGGTGGCGGTCTGGTCGTGGAATGCGGCTCTGGCTCTGGTCTGCGGCGATCCGGCGATCTGGAAGCCCTCGGAGAAGACGCCCCTGACCGCCCTCGCCTCTCAGGCCGTGCTGGAGAAGGCTCTGGCGCGCTTCGGATCGGCTCCGGAGCATCTGAGTCAGGTCCTCATCGGCGGGCCGGAGATCGGGGCGGCCCTGGTCGAGAGCCATGGCGTTCCGCTGATCTCGGCCACGGGCTCGACCCGCATGGGCCGGATCGTCGGGCCGAAGGTCGCGGCGCGCTTCGGACGCACGATTCTGGAGCTGGGCGGCAATAACGCGGCCATCGTCGCGCCGACGGCGGATCTCGACATGACTCTGCGCGCCGTGGCCTTCGGCGCCATGGGCACGGCGGGCCAGCGCTGCACCAGTCTGCGGCGGCTCTTCGTGCAGGACTCGGTCTACGACGCCCTCGTGCCGCGCCTGAAGAAAGCCTACGCCTCGGTTTCGGTGGGCGATCCCCTCGCGACGGAGGCCCTCGTGGGGCCGCTGATCGACAAGGCCGCTCATGACGGCATGGTCAAGGCTCTGGAGGCCGCGAAGGCGGCGGGCGGGATCGTCCATGGCGGCGGGCGCGAGGCCGTCGGGCCGGAAGCGGCCTGGTATGTGCGCCCGGCCCTCGTGGAGATGCCCGGGCAGCTCGGCCCCGTGCTGGAGGAGACCTTCGCCCCGATCCTCTACGTCATGCGCTATGCGGAGCTTGAGGAGGCCGTCGCCGCCCAGAACGCCGTGACGGCGGGGCTTTCCTCGGCGATCTTCACGCGGGACCTGCGCGAGGCGGAGCGTTTCCTCTCGGCGGCGGGCTCGGATTGCGGCATCGCCAACGTCAACATCGGCACTTCGGGCGCCGAGATCGGCGGCGCCTTCGGCGGCGAGAAGGAGACCGGGGGCGGACGCGAATCCGGCTCCGACGCCTGGAAGGCCTACATGCGCCGCGCCACCAACACCATCAATTACTCCGACGCCCTGCCTCTGGCTCAGGGCGTGGTCTTCGACCTCGAATGATCCGGGAGAGGGGGCCGCGCAAGGCCCCCTTCCCGATCAGGCGGCGGGCCTGGCGTCCTCGGCCTGCTTCTGCGCCTCCCGGGCGGCGGGGGGAGGCCCGGCTTCGGCGGGCGGTTCGGGGGCGGGCTCCATGGCCAGAACCTCGCCGATCCGCTCCTGATGGACGAAGCCGCGCAACTGGTCGTCCTGCATCACCGCCAGAGGCAGGTCGGTGCCCATGGCCATGGGCAGGGCCTCGGCCAGCGCCGAGCCGTGTTCGATGCGCGGCGGCTCCTGAGCCAGCTCCGAGGGGCTGGCCGAAGAGCCCTCCGCCACGGCCACCTGAAGCGCCGCCTCGGTCAGAACGCCCTGGAAGGCGCCGCTCCTGTAGACGAAGCCATAGGTCTCGCCCGCCTTGCGCATCTCGGCCAGAGCCCGGTCGAGGTCGTCATGCGCGATGCGATGCGCGGGAGGCTTCATCAGCTTCTCGACGGTCAGCACCTTGGCGCGGTTCACATCCCGCACGAAGGCCCGGACGTAGTCGTCGGCGGGCTCAAGCAGGATCTCGTTGGGCGTCCCGACCTGCACGAGCGCGCCGTCCTTGAGGATCGCGATCCGGTCGCCGAGGCGCAGGGCCTCGTCGAGGTCATGGGTGATGAAGACGATGGTCTTCCTGAGCTGCGCCTGAAGCTCGACGAGCTGGTCCTGCATCTGGCCGCGGATCAGGGGATCCAGCGCCGAGAAGGCTTCGTCCATCAGCAGGGCGTCGGGGTCGTTGGCCAGAGCCCGCGCCAGCCCGACGCGCTGTTGCATGCCGCCCGAAAGCTGCCCCGGATATTGCTTCTCGAAGCCCTCCAGACCCACCGTCTTGAGCCATTCCATGGCCTTGGCCTCGCGTTCGGCGCGAGGCACGCCCCGCACGCTCAGGCCATAGGCGGCGTTCTCCAGCACCGTCCGGTGCGGCATGAGCCCGAAGCGCTGGAACACCATCCCGAGCTTCTCGCGGCGGAATTTCTCCAGACGCCGGGCGTCGTATTTGAGGATGTCCTCGCCCTCGAAGAGGATCTGGCCGTCGGTGGGGTCGATCAGCCGGTTGAAATGGCGGATCAGCGTGGATTTGCCCGAGCCGGACAACCCCATGATCACGAAGATCTCGCCGCGCTTGATCTCCAGCGAGACGTCGCGCAGGCCGACCGTGCAGCCGGTCTTCGCGAGGATCTCGTCCTTCGCCGCCCCCTCGCGGAGGAGGCGCAGGGCCTCGGCCGGGTTCTCGCCGAAGATCTTCGTGACGTTCCGGACTTCGATCATGCTCATGGCCTCAGCCCTCCCCGCCGCGGATCTGCATCCGGCGTCCGAAATTCTGCGTGATGCGGTCCAGCACGATGGCGAGGATCACGATGACCAGGCCGCCGATCAATCCGCGTCCGGCGTCGTTGCGCTGAAGCCCGAGCAGGACCGTTTCACCCACGCCCCGCGCCCCGATCATCGAGGCGATGACCACCATGGCCAGAGCCATCATCATGGTCTGGTTGAGCCCCGCCATGATCGAGGGCAGAGCCAGAGGCAACTGCACCCCGCGCAGCATCTGCCAGCGGGTCGCGCCGAAGGCCCGCGAGGCTTCCACCACCTCGGCGTTGACCTGGCGAATGCCCAGCTCCGTCAGACGGATCAGCGGCGGCGCGGCGTAGATCACCGTCGCCAGCACGGCGGGCACCTTGCCCAAACCAAAAAGCATCGCCGCCGGAATGAGATAGACGAAGCTCGGGATGGTCTGCATGAGGTCGAGGATGGGGCTCAGAACGGCCCGGAAGCGCGTCGAGCGCGCCGACAGCACCCCGAGCGGCAGGCCGATCAGCGCCGAGATCAGCACCGCCACCAGCACGATGGCGAGAGTCTGCATGGCCTGCTCCCAGAGTCCGAAGCAGCCGATCAGCCACATCAGGAAGGTCAGCCCCGCCGCCATGAGCAGATGGCGCGAACTCGCCCAGGCCAGGCCGAAGACCACCGCCAGCAGAACCGCCGGATGCAGATCCCGCAAGCCCGTCTCGATGAACAGCAGGATCTTGAGAATGAAGCCGGAGACGGCCTCGAAGCCGTCCCCGTAATTGACGATCAGATGGCGGACGAATTGGTTGACGCCATCCGCGATGGGTTTGCCCAGATCGACGAACATGGAGGAATCCTTCCGAGGCGCTCGGAGAAACAGGAAAGAACGGACGACGGCGCGGAGCAGGCCGGACCCTGCTCCGCGTCGCGTCCCGGCGAGGGGAGGACAGGCGCTCCTAGAGCGCCGCCTCGACCCGCGCCGCGACCTCCTCGGGCGTCCATGCGCGCCACTGGTCCTTGTTCTCGCGCAGGAACTGGAGCGCCGCCTCTTCGGCGGAGCCGTCGGTCTCCTGCATCCAGGCGAGCAGGTTCGAGACCTGCTGGCCGGTGGTCTCATAGGCGCGCAGGAACTCGACCAGCTGCGGCGCCGCCTTCACGAAATCCGGATTGGCGCTGATCGTCACCTCGATCACGGGGAAGGCCGTGGCGGCGGCCACCTTCTCGGGATCTTCTTCGGCCTGAAGGGCGTCCCAGACCGCCTGATCGAAGGGCGGCTCCTCCAGCATGGTCACCTGGTCGCCCAGCTTGCCGAGCAGCCAGGTCGGGCCCCAGTAATAGAAGACGATCGGCCGCTTGCGCAGGACCGCCGCCTCGATGGCGCCCGAAAGCGCCGCGCCCGAACCGGGACGGAAATTCACGTAATCCGCGGTCAGGCCATAGGCGTGGAGCTTCTTCGTCGAGACGCCTTCGGCGCCCCAGCCGGGCACGCCGTTGTAGAAGCGGCCCTTTCCGGGCTCCTCGGGATCACGGAAGACCTCCTTGAAGCGCGGCAGATCCTCCACCGACTTCAGACCCTCGGCGGGGCCGCCCTCGGCGGTGAGGTAATCCGGCACGAACCAACCCTGGATCGCGTCGGGGAAATTCACCCCGAGATCCACGGCTTCGCCCTTTTCAATCGCAGGGTCGTAGATGTCGCGCACGTTGTCGCGCCACATCTCCATGGTCACGTCGACGTCGCCGCGCAGCTGGCCGTTGAGCAGGGGAACCGTCGTCCCCGGCAGGACGTCGGTGCGGCAGCCGTAGCCCTTTTCGAAGATGAAGCGGGCGATCTCGGTGTGGACGGCGTTGGAATCCCAGTCCAGGCCCGCGAAGACGATGGGGCGGTTCAATTCGCAGGCTTCGGCCTGCGCAAGGCCCGTCGAGAGGCCCGAAATGGCGAGAAAACCCAGCACGACGCGCGCGCCGGCCTTTTGAAAGGATCGCATCGATCAAGACTCCGTTGCGCCCCGCACTCCGGCGAAGCTCAAGAGCCGACGCCTGCGGGCGCCGACGCTCATTGAGTGTGGGACGACGGACGGAACCCGACGCCCGAGCGAATCGGCCTCGCCCGTTCCGAAAAGACGAAGGGGAGGGCCAGAACCGGAGCCTTCCGCACGCCTCGGCGCAGAAGACTCGAAGCGGCGCCCGGAAAAAGGGCCGCCGGATGATGGACATCATGTAACCTCTGGAGCGGCCTTCGTCAAACCTCCTGGCGCGCAAAAGAAGTCCGCCGCGTCGGGGACGCGGCGGAAATCTTTTGGATTCAAGATGTTATCGGAAAAAACTTATTCCTTGCCGCGCGCGGCGTCGACGCTCCAGGGGCCGGGGCCCGCGAAGACGAAATAGAGGAACACGAAGCAATAGAGGATCGCCGCGTCGCCGCCGTTGAGCAGCGGATAGACGCTGCGCGGCGCATGGGCGATGAAATAGGCGAAGGCCATCGTCCCCGAAGCGAGGAAGGCGGCGGGCCGCGTCAGGAAGCCGACGGCGATCAGCGCGCCCGCGACCAGTTCGATCACGCCCGCGAACCAGGACATGCTCCCCATCGCGGGGACGCGCTCCATCGCGGGGAAGCCCAGCAGCTTCCCCGTGCCATGGGCGAGGAAGACCAGACCGGACATGATGCGCAGCAGGCTCAGGGCCTGAGGACGCCAGCCGTTCAGCTTCAGGACGAGATCATTCATGAGGCCACCTGATTTCAAGGCAAGGAGAAATTTCCGAGTCTCCTTATCGGATTTCCCGGACGCCGCACAGCCCGGCTCCGCGCTTCGTGATCGCGCCGCGAGCCGCGCCCGCCGCTTTCCTTTCCGGACGGCCCGCGCTATGGCTCGAAGGCCCCCATCCGAGGAAGCCGCCATGCGCCCCGACGACTCCGCCCCCGCTCCCGCTCCGGTCCTGCTCGCCGATTACGCGCCGCCGCCCTACCTGATCGACACGGTCCGCCTGACCTTCGAGCTGGAGCCTCAGGCGACCCGCGTGACGGCGGCTCTGGCCATGCGGCGCAATCCGGCGGCTCCGGCGGAGGCCCCGCAGGATCTGCGCTTCGACGGACGCGGCCTCCGGCTGCTCGCGGCCTCGCTCGACGGGCGCCCCCTGCCCGCCGCCAACCTCGCCCTCGACGAGGAGAGCCTGACCGTTCCGGCGGCGCTGATCCCTCAGGGGGGGGCCTTCCTCTGGGAATGCGTCACCGAGATCGCGCCGGTCTCCAATGCGGCGCTCGAAGGGCTCTACATGTCGAAGGGCATGTATTGCACCCAGTGCGAGGCCCAGGGCTTCCGCAAGATCACCTATTTCCTCGACCGTCCCGACGTCATGGCCGTCTACGAGGTGCGGATCGAGGCGGAGAGGTCTTCCTGTCCGGTGCTGCTCTCGAACGGCGATCCCGTCGCGCGGGGCGAGCTGCCGGAGGGACGCCATTTCGCCGAATGGCGCGATCCCCATCGCAAGCCGAGCTATCTCTTCGCTCTGGTGGCGGGGAATCTCGTCTCGCATGAGGATCGGTTCACGACCGCCTCCGGGAAGCCGGTGGATCTGAGGATCTACGTCCGCCCCGGCGACGAGGACCGCTGCGCCTACGCCATGGATTCGCTCAAGCGCGCCATGACCTGGGATGAAGAGGCCTATGGCTGCGAATATGATCTCGGGCTGTTCATGATCGTCGCCGTGGACGACTTCAACATGGGCGCCATGGAGAACAAGGGCCTCAACATCTTCAATTCGAAATACGTCCTCGCCAGCCCCGAGACCGCCACCGACGCCACTTACGTCAACATCGAATCCATCGTGGCGCACGAGTATTTCCACAACTGGACCGGCGACCGCGTCACCTGCCGCGACTGGTTCCAGCTGACCCTGAAGGAAGGCCTGACCGTCTTCCGCGACCAGAAGTTCACCCAGGACCAGAGGTCGCGGGCGGTGCACCGCATCGCCGACGTCATCGCCCTGCGCGGGCGGCAGTTCGACGAGGACGCCGGACCCCTCGCCCATCCGCCGAGGCCCCGGAGCTATCTGGAGATCAACAATTTCTATACGGCGACCGTCTACGAGAAGGGCGCCGAGATCGTGGGCATGCTCCACCGGCTGCTCGGGCCGGAGTTCTACCGCAAGGCCACGGACCTCTACCTCGGCCGCCATGACGGCGAGGCCGCCACCCTGGAGCAGTTCCTCGCCTGTTTCGAGGAGGTTTCCGGCCGCGACCTGAAACAGTTCTTCCGCTGGTGGACCCAGGCCGGAACCCCGCGTCTGAAGGTCTCCGAAGCCTACGACCCCGAGGCCCGGCGCTACGCCCTGACCGTGGCGCAGCAGGTTCCGCCCACGCCCGGCGAGCCGAAGAAGGAGCCTCTGCATGTTCCCCTCGCGGTGGGGCTGCTCGGGGCGAACGGCGCGCCTCTGGAGATCGGCGGCGAAGGCGAGGATCAGACCAGGATCCTCGAACTCACGGCGCCCGAGCAGGTCTTCGTCTTCGAGGGAATCGCCGAGAAGCCCGTCCTCTCCTTCCTGCGCGACTTCTCGGCCCCCGTCATCGTCGAGCGCGAGACGGAGGCGGCCGACCGCGCCTTTCTGCTGATCCATGATCCCGATCCCTTCAACCGCTGGGAGGCGGGGCGCGACTTCGCCCGCTCCACCCTGCGCGGCCTGATCCGCGAGGCGCGATCGGGCGCGGCTCCGGCGGGCGGCGAGGATTACGCCGAGGCGCTCGCGGCGGCTCTGGCCGATTCGCGGCTCGAACCCGCCTACAAGGCGCTGCTCCTCGCCACGCCCGGCGCCGAGGAGATGGCTTCCGAAGCCGCCCGACGCGGCGAAACCGCCGATCCCGACGCCATCCACGCCGCGAAGGCCCATCTGACGCGGCTTCTGGCGCGGCGTCTCGAACCCGCGCTGCGCGCGGCCTACGCGGAGTTCGCCGCTCCCGAGCCCTATTCCCCCGACGCCGCCAGCGCGGGGCGTCGGGCGCTGAAGAACGCGGCTCTGGGCTATCTCGCCCGTCTGGACGGCGATCTCGCGGCCCGTCAGTTCGCGTCCGCCGCCAACATGACCGACGAAGCCGCCGCCCTGAGCGCCCTCGTCGCCGCCGACGCCCCCCAGGCGGAGGCCGCCCTCGCCCGCTTCCACGAGCGCTGGCGCAAGGATCCGCAATTGCTCGACGACTGGTTCCTGCGCCAGACCCAGGCGCCGCGCGCCGATCTCGTGGAGCGGCTGGAGGCCCTGACGCGCCATCCGGATTTCGAATGGCGCACGCCCAACCGCTTCCGGGCGCTGATCGGCGGCTTCATGGCGAATCACTGGCGCTTCCACGCCGCCGACGGCTCGGGATACCGCTTCGCGGCCCACTGGATCGGGCGGATGGATCTGCTCAATCCGCAGATCTCGGCCCGCATCGCCAAGGGATTCGAGAGCTGGCGGCGCTATGACGAAACGCGGCAGGCTCAGGCCCGCGCCGCCATGAACGACATGCTCCGCGCCGAACGCAAGCCCTCGAAGAATCTCTACGAGATTCTCGGCAAGATCCTGGGGTGAGCGCCATGGATGCGGCGTTTCGCGTGCTGTTCGTCTGTCTGGGGAACATCTGCCGCTCGCCCACGGCGGAGGGCGTCTTTCGCCGCAAGCTCCGGGAGGCGGGGCTCTCGGGCCTCGTCGAGGCGGATTCGGCGGGGACGGCGGCCTGGCACGCGGGACATCCGCCCGACCGGCGGACTCAGGCCGAGGCCGCGCGGCGCGGCGTCGATCTCTCCGGCTTGCGGGCGCGTCAGGTCCGGGCGGCGGATTTTCAGGATTTCGACCTGATCCTCGCCATGGACGAAGACAATCTGCGCGATCTCAAAGAAAAGGCTCCGCCGAGCGCGAGGGCGGAGCTGAAGTTGTTCCTGGATTTCGTCCCGGGCTCTTCTTCTTCCGCGCGCTCGAAGCCGCGCGAAGTCCCGGATCCCTATCACGGCGGCCCCGAGGGGTTCGCCGAGGTCTACGACCTCTGCGCCTCGGCGGCCGACGGTCTTCTGGAGGAGACGCGCCGCAGGGTCGGGCCGCGTCGCGCCTCCTCCTCCCCAAAGACCTCCTGAATTCTCCTTACGGGAAGTTGCGCTCGGCGGCGGCCTGATAGCGCCCCTGGGCGCGGCAGCTGTCGGGATCGGAATCGCAGTGCAGACGCACCTGGTCGATCCAGTCGCGATAGCGCGAGACCGGCGTGAAATACATGTTGTAGCCCGGCGCCGAGCAGGGCCCGAGCGCCGCGCCGCTGCGGGCGTCGCGGCCGCCCGGATCCACGCCCGAGAAGACGCCGATGGTCAGGGCGACGCCGTTCTTGCGGGTCAGCAGCGGACCGCCGCTCTCGCCGCGGCAGATGCCCCGCAGAGCCCCGTTGATCGAGGAGACCGTGACGAAGCCGCGGGGCTCGACCTCGGTGACCTTGACCTCGGCGCGACGCAGCGTATGGGCCGGGTCCACCGGGCCCGAGACGCGCCAGCCCGCCGCATGCGCCAGATCGCCCACGCGCACCACGTCGGCGCTCTGGGGCGGCAGTTTGGCGGCGGTGTCGACGAGGGTCTGGGGCAGAGGCTCGTTCAGGCGGATCAGGGCCACGTCGTGGTCCAGAGTGCCGATGTTGGCGCCGGCGTGGCAGACGGCGTCCACGGCGGTGCGCATGACCACGCCGCCCTCGATGTCGTGGGATCCGGCGATGATCTCGATGCGCGACCAGCCGCCCTCGGCGACGCAATGGGCCGCGGTCAGGACCCAGCGCGAGTCGATGATCGAGCCGCCGCAATTGACCATCTCGGTGCTGACGCCTCCGGCGCTGGCGGTCTCGCGATGGATGATGTTGAGCTTGGCGATCCAGGGGAACATCGGATCGCGCTGTTCGCCGATGCGCTCGGGACGGTCGCGGCGGTAGCGCTGGCCGACCTCCGAAGAACCCGCCTGGGTGCGCAGGCCCGTGTTGGGCGCGCCGCAGGCGTAGGCGTTGAGCCCGGTGAGGCTGGAGCGCGGCGCGGCGGACTGAGCCTGAACGGCGCTCGTCGCCAGCACGCTTGCGCCAAGGGCCAAGCCCAGAGCCTTCTTGAACGACATGGATCCCTCCTTGCGGGACCTCCCCCCGAGGTCTTGTCCGGAGCTTGGGCCGAAACTCTCAAACGAACCTGAACGCCGGAAGTTTTTCGAAGTAAAACCATGAGAACATCATTCCAATTTTATGGAATACGCCAAAGAAGATGCGGAAATCCGTTAATTTCCGAGAACTTCTGGGAAGTTCGCCCAGATTTCGCCAAAATTCGCACCGGGTTCTGGAAATCTCGTCTTTGATTTCATGACGACGACCGGATGACGCCGCAGGATCCATCCCGACCGGATTTCCTCTTCAGGAGCGCCGCCTCCGCTTGTCTTCCGGCGCGGGCGGAGGCGCCCGGAGTCCGGAGCTTCCGGCGGAGGTCTCCGGCGGGGATTCCGGCGGGGTTTCGCCCGGGATCTTCGGCCGGGATCTTCGGCGGGGGCTTGCCTCCGGGCCCTCCGGAGGCGGGCGGTTTTCGCTTGCCAATCCGCGCGGCGAGGCCGATCTTTCCCGCAACTGCGAAGGGGTGCGGACAATGACCATGGATCTTGCGACTCTGGCGCCGCTGTTCGCGCTTCTGGCGGCGGTGGGAGTCTTCGCCGGACTGATCGCGGGGCTGCTCGGGATCGGGGGCGGCGCGGTGCTGGTGCCCGCCTTCTATTACGTGTTCTCGGCGCTCGGCTTTCCGCAGGACCATCTGATGCATGTGGCGGTGGGCACCTCTCTGGCGACCATCGTCTTCACCTCCCAGCGCTCCGTGCGGACCCATGCGGGCAAGGGCGCGGTGGACTGGGATCTGCTCAAGGCCTGGGCGCCCTGGGTGGCCTCGGGCGCGGCGCTCGGCGGACTCGTCGCCGGGAGCCTCGACACGCGCGGGCTGATGATCGTCTTCGGCTCCCTGGCCCTGCTGACCTCGGCGCAGATGGGCCTCGGCAATCCGAAGACCCGGCTCGGAGAGGCGCCGCCCCAAGGGCCGACGCGCGCCGCCTGGGGTCTGGGGCTCGGGTTCCTCTCGGCGCTGATGGGCATCGGCGGAGGCGCCTTCGGCGTGGCGATCCTCTCGCTCTACGGCGTGGCGATCCATCGGGCCATCGGCACGGCTTCGGGATTCGGCTTCATCATCGCGCTGCCCTCGATGCTGCTGTTCATCCTCACCGGCTGGGGAGAGCCGGGCCGTCCGCCCTACAGCCTCGGCTATGTGAACCTTCCCGCCTTCCTGCTCATCACGCCCCTGACGGCGCTTCTGGCCCCCTATGGGGCGCGGCTGGCCCATAAGCTGGACGTCAAGCCGCTCAAGCGGACCTTCGCGGTGTTTCTCGGGCTGATCGCGCTGAACATGCTGCGCAAGGCCTTCTGGGGCTGAGCGCCGCCGGAAGGCTGGAGGCCGGGCTTGGAAATCGGGTCCGGATGGGATTAAAAGGCGCGTGTCTGCAAGGAGTCCCCGAATGTCCGTCGACGCTGAAGACGTCCGCCGCGCCGCGAAGCTCGCGCGCATCGCCGTGAAGACCGAGGAGCTGGAGCCTCTGGCCGCCGAGCTGAACGGAATCCTGACCTGGATCGAACAGCTCGCCGAGGTGGATGTGGAGGGCGTCGAGCCCCTGACCACCCCCAACGTGACCCAGGCCCGTCAGCGCCCCGACCTCGTGACCGACGGAGACATCCAGGAGAAGATCCTGATGAACGCCCCGGACTCCCGCGAGGGATTCTTCGTCGTGCCCAAAGTGGTGGAGTGAGCTTCATGACCGATCTGACCAGGCTCACCCTCGCCGAGGCCCGCGACGGCCTGCGCCGCAAGGACTTCCGCGCCGTCGAGCTGACCGAGGCCCATGGCGCCGCCATCGCCGCAGCCAACGGGGCGCTGAACGCCTACGCCCATCCCACGCCGGAAGCGGCGCTCGCCATGGCCGAAGCCGCCGACGCGCGTCTGGCCGAAGGCGGCGCCCCCGATCTCTGCGGCGTCCCCATCGGGGTGAAGGACCTCTTCGCGGTGGAGGGCGTGCCGACCCAGGCGGCCTCGCGGATTCTCGAAGGCTTCCTGCCGCCCTACGACTCCACGGTCACGGCGAAGCTCCGCGCGGAGGGCGCGGTCTTCCTCGGCAAGCTGAACATGGATGAATTCGCCATGGGCAGCTCCAATGAAACCAGCGTCTACGGCCCCGTCGTCTCGCCCTGGCGGCGCAAGGGCGAAACCGGGCCCCTGACGCCCGGCGGCTCTTCGGGCGGCTCCTCGGCGGCGGTGGCGGCGGATCTCGCGGTGGCGGCGCTCGGCACCGACACCGGCGGCTCCATCCGTCAGCCCGCCGCCCTGACCGGCATCGTGGGGCTCAAGCCGACCTACGGGCGCGTGTCGCGCTGGGGCGTGGTGGCCTTCGCCTCCTCGCTGGACCAGGCCGGGCCCATGACCAAGACCGTCCGCGACGCCGCGATCTTCCTGAAGAGCTTCGCGGGCTTCGATCCGAAGGACTCCACCAGCGCCGACATCGCGGTTCCCGATTACGAAGCCGCTCTGGGCGGCTCGATCAAGGGCAAGCGGATCGGCATTCCGAAGGAATATCGCGTCGACGGGCTCTCGGGCGAGGTCCAGAGCCTCTGGGACCATGGCGCGCTGAAATTGCGCGAAGCCGGAGCGGAGCTGATCGAAGTCAGCCTGCCGCATACGAAATACGCCCTCGCGGCCTATTACATCGTGGCGCCCGCCGAAGCCTCCTCGAATCTCGCGCGCTACGACGGCGTGCGCTACGGGCGTCGGGCGAAGCTCGCGCAGGGCGACGGAATCGCCGACCTTTACGAGAAGACCCGCGCCGAGGGTTTCGGCCGCGAAGTCCGCCGTCGCGTGATGATCGGGGCCTACGCCCTGTCGGCGGGCTTCTACGACGCCTATTACCTGCGCGCCCAGAAGGTGCGCGCGCTCATCAAGCGCGATTTCGACGAGGCCTTCCGGCAGGTCGACGCCATCCTGACCCCCACCACCCCCTCGCCCGCCTTCGGGCTCGGCGAGAAGACCAACGATCCGGTGGCGATGTATCTGGAGGACGTCTTCACCGTGCCGGTGAACCTCGCCGGATTGCCCGCCATCAGCCTGCCCGCCGGACTGGCGCGGCAGGGGACTCCGCTCGGGCTTCAGCTCATCGGGCGACCCTTCGACGAATCGGGCCTTCTGGCCCTCGCGGAGGCGGTGGAGCGGGATTCCGGCTTCTCGGCCAGGCCCGCCCGCTGGTGGTGAGGCTCGCTTCAGGGCGCCGTGGCGTCGATATTGACGCCCGGCGCCTCGCGCCTTAGTGACAGGCGCAAGGGACAAGACCAGATCTTGCGATTGGGAGGCTCCGTCATGAAGATTCTGACGCCCGTGAAACGGGTGATCGACTATAACGTCAAGGCGCGCGTCAAGGCCGACGGCTCGGGCGTGGATCTCGCGAACGTCAAGATGTCGATGAATCCCTTCGACGAAATCGCCGTCGAGGAGGCCGTCCGCCTCAAGGAGGCCGGAAAGGCCGCCGAGATCATCGCCGTCTCCATCGGCGTGGACAAGGCTCAGGAGACGCTCCGCACCGCCCTCGCCATGGGCGCCGACCGCGCGATTCTCGTGCAGGCGGCCTCCAGCGTGGACGAGGACGTCGAGCCTCTGGCCGTGGCCCGGATCCTCAAGGCGATCATCGAGGCCGAAAAGCCCGATCTGATCATCATGGGCAAGCAGGCCATCGACAACGACAGCAACGCCACCGGACAGATGCTCGCGGCGATGCTCGGATGGCCTCAGGCCACCTTCGCCTCGAAGCTGGAGATCGAAGGCGGCGCGGCCAAGGTCACCCGCGAAGTCGACGGCGGCCTCCAGACGATCAGGGTGGCGCTGCCCGCCGTGGTCACGACGGATCTGCGCCTCAACGAACCGCGCTACGCCAGCCTTCCCAACATCATGAAGGCCAAGAAGAAGCCCCTCGACGTCAAGACCGCCGCCGATCTCGGCGTGGACGTGACGCCGCGCCTGACGGTGGTGAAGGTCTCCGAGCCCCCCGCGCGCAAGGCCGGAATCAAGGTCGGCTCCGTCGAGGAGCTGGTGGCGAAGCTCAAGACCGAAGCGAAGGTGCTTTAAGATGGCCGTTCTTCTGCTCGCCGACGCGCAGCTCGACGCGACCGCCAAGGCCGTGACCGCCGCCCGCAAGCTCGGGGGCGAGGTCCACGCCCTCGTCGCCGGACAGGGCGAAGCCGCCGAAGTCGCGAAGCTCCAGGGCGTCGACAAGGTGCTGACCGCTCCCGGAGACGCCCATGGGCTCGCCGAGCCTCTGGCGGCCCTGCTGGCGGCTCTGGCGCCGAATTATTCGCATGTCGTGGCCGCGGCCACCTCCAACGGCAAGAACATCCTCGCCCGCGCGGCGGGGCTGCTGGACGTCATGATCATCTCCGACGCCATCGGCGTCGTGGACGCCGAGACCTTCGAGCGCCCGATCTATGCGGGCGCGGCGATCCAGACCGTGAAGAGCTCGGACAAGATCAAGATCGTGACCTTCCGCACGGCGGCTTTCGATCCCGCGCCCTCGACCGGCTCCGCGCCGAGCGAGGCGGCTGCGGCTTCGGGGGCGGGCGGCGGCTCGGAATGGGTCTCGGACGAGACGGTCAAGAGCGAGCGTCCCGAACTGACGGCGGCGAAGATCGTCGTCTCGGGCGGACGCGGCGTCGGCTCCAAGGAGAACTTCGCCATCATCGAGAGCCTCGCCGACAAGCTGGGCGCGGCGGTGGGCGCCTCGCGCGCGGCGGTGGACTCCGGATACGCCCCCAACGACCAGCAGGTCGGGCAGACCGGCAAGGTGGTCGCGCCGCAGCTCTATGTGGCGCTGGGCATCTCGGGCGCGATCCAGCATCTGGCGGGCATGAAGGATTCCAAGGTGATCGTCGCGATCAACAAGGATGAGGAAGCCCCCATCTTCCAGATCGCCGATTACGGCCTCGTCGGCGACCTCTTCGACATCGCGCCCAAGCTGGAGAAGGCTCTGGGCTGACCTCCGCAAGCCGCGCCCTCTTTGCAGGAGGGCGGCGCTTGCGTATAAGACGCGAACCGACAAGGCGCGCGGCCCTGCACGGGTCGCGCGCCTTGTTCATGCGCGCGGCCGGGAAGACCCGCCCTCAGCGCAGGAGGCGCCCATGAAGCGCGACCCTTTCGACATCTGGCTGGATCAGGCCCGCGCGGCGCCTCTGGGCGGCGGATGGCGGGTCGGGGCCAGCGTGGTCCTGTCTCTGGTCGGGGCTCTGGTCAGCCAGATGGTGCTGACCGTCGCCCTTCTGCTGGCGGCGGGCGCGGGCCCCGAGGGATTCGACCAGTTCTCCAGCTTCACGAGCACGACGATCCTGCTGCTGTCCTTCGCGGGGATCTGGATCGGCGTCTTCGCGCTGCGCTTCTGGCTGCACGGGCTGACGCCCGCGACGATCTGGGGATGGAGCCGCCGGTTCGAAGCGCGGCCCTTCTGGGGGGGCGTGCTCTGCGCTCTGGCGGGTCGGGTGGTCTTCATTCCGCTGATGCTGGGCTATCTCGCGCTATCGGGGAATCTGGCGATGATGCAGGCCGCCGAGGCCGCGGTCGCCGACAGCGCCCGCAGCGGTCCGCCGGACGGATTCCTCTGGATGGCCATCCTGCTCTTTCCGCTGACGATCCTGCAGTCCGGCGCGGAGGAGATGCTCTTTCGCGGCCACATGACCCAGATCCTCGCGGCGCGCTGGCGAGGCGCGGTCTGGCTCTGGGCGGGGCTGCCGCTGCTGCTCTTCTCGGGGCTGCACGTCACCAGCGTGACGCCCGACATGGGCCTGTCGCTGATGAGCGTCCAGATTCTCTTCGCGGCGGGGATGGGCGTGATGACGCTGGCCATGACCCGCGCCGAGGGCGGGATCTCGGGCGCGGTGGGCTTTCACGCCATGAACAACTACATCGTCTTCCTGCTGCTCTTCATGGAGGGCGGCGAGGTCTCGCCGGAGGCGGCGCTCTCCTCTTCGGGCCTGGAGCCGCTGGAGCTGCTGACGACGATGGCGCTTTACGTGGGGGCCTGCCTCTGGGTCTTCACGACGCCGCGCCTGCCGTTCGGGCGCTGGATCGGACTCCGGCCGTGAGCGGGAAGCTGAAGCTGGTCAAGCATTCCCTGAGCATCCGGGGGCATCGCACCAGCGTGACTCTGGAGGCGCCTTTCTGGGCGGCCTTCCGGGCGCTGGCCGCCGCCGAGGGCGTCAGCCTCGGCGAGATGGCCGCCCGCATCGACGCCGGGCGCCTCGGGGAGGGCGAGCTCAACCTCTCCTCGGCGATCCGGGTGCGGGCGCTCGAAGCGGCGCTGAAGGGCCAGATCGGAGCAGCCTCCTCTTAATGCGGCGGCTCGCGCAGATGGGGCAGCTTGGCGTTGCGCGGGTTCTCCTGATGCCCCGACACGTTCTCGCCCGCCGAAGGCGGCAGACGCAGCACCAGAGGCGCGCAGAGCAGCGCCAGACCCGCCAGAATCACGAAGGCGAAGGAGAAATCCGGAACCGCCAGAGCGGTCCTTCCGTCGAGGCTCCGGCTCAGCTCCAGCAGCAGCGCCGCGAGGGTCACGCCCCCCGCGATGGAGACCTGCTGCATCACGCTGGAGAGGCTGGTCCCCTGGCTCATGCGGTTGTTGGGCAGATCGGCGTAGGCCATGGCGTTGAAGGCCGTGAACTGCAGCGAGCGCAGGAAGCCTCCAGCGAAGATCAGGCCGAAGATCAGGAAGGCGGGCGTCTCGACGGTCATCGCGCCGTAGAGCCCCAGGGAAACCGCCGTCAGGAAGGCGTTGACGGTCAGGACCTTGCGGAAACCGTAGCGGCGCAGCAAAGGCGGCGCCGCGAACTTCATCGAGAGCGCGCCCGCCGCTCCGGCCATGGTGAGGAGTCCGCTCTCCATGGGCGTCTTGCCGAAGCCGAGCTGGAGCATCAGCGGCAGCAGGAAAGGCCACCCCCCGATCGCCACCCGGAAGACCGAACCCGCCATGACGCTCACGCGATAGGTCTGGACGTTCAGGATCCGCAGATCCACCAGAGGATGCGGCGTGCGGAAGGCGTGGCGCGCGTAAAGCGCGAGGAATCCGGCGCCGCCGAAGATGATCAGAACCTCGATCCAGCCCGCCAGCATCCCCACGCCGCTCACCGCCACGCCGAAGACCAGCCCCGTCATGCCGAGCGCCGAGAGCAGGAAGCCCGCTCCGTCGAGGGGCGGCGGATTCTCCTCGCGGAAGTTCCTGATGAAGATCGTCGCCAGGACGAAGCCGAAGACTCCGATGGGGATGTTGATCCAGAAGATCCAGCGCCATTCGAAATAGGTCGTGATGAATCCGCCGAGCGGCGCGCCCATCACCGGGCCGAGCAGCCCGGGGATGGTCAGCCAGGACAGCGCCCGGACGTAATCCTTGCGCTCCACCGAGCGCAGCAGCACCAGACGCCCCACCGGCACCATCATCGCCCCGCCGAGCCCCTGCACCACGCGCGCGCCGATGAAGCCCTCCAGCGAGCTGGCGAAGCCGCAGAGCGCAGAGCCCGCCGTGAAGATCACGATGGCGGTGCGGAAGACGGTGCGGGCGCCGTAGCGGTCGGCGCACCATCCGGAGATCGGGGTGAAGACCGCGATGGAGAGCAGATAGCTCGTGAAGGCCAGTTTGAGCGCGATGGGATCGACGCCGAGATCCTGCGAGATGGCCGGAAGGGCCGTCGAGAGCACGGCGGAATCGAGATTCTCCATGAAGAGCGCGCAGGCGATGATGAGCGGAATCAACATGATTCAGGGAGTCCGGCGAGTGGGGAAGGACAGGCCGACCCCTATGCGCCTTTCTCCGCCGCGCGTCGAGGCCCGCCCGGCGCCCCGCCGCCCCCCGCCTGGCGCCCCGCCGCCCGATGTGACGCGAAAGCCGCGGATTTGCGCTTCGTCGAAGGCGGCCTCCGCGTCGGTCGCCCAAAGCTCCTGCTGAAGCTGCTCTGGCGTCCTGCGCATGAATCTTCCTCTTCCCTGCAAGGAGGGCGATCTCGCGAGAAGACTCCTGAAACCGCAACCTGAGGAGGATTCTCAGGCGGCGCTTTCGGTCGAGGGGCTGAGGCGCTCCATCGGCAGGATCGCCCGGGCCACTCCGCCCCCGCCCTCGCGGCGCTCGACGATCAGGCGTCCGCCATGACGCTCCATCACCCGCAGAGCCGTCGGCAGGCCAAGCCCCATCCCTCCGTGACTGCGCGCATAGCTCTCGTCGCCGAGCGAAAAGGGCTTCATCAGCTGCTCGGCCACCGCCGGATCGACTCCCGGACCATCGTCCTCCACCCGGATCTCCAGGCCCTCGCGGGCGTAGCCCACCCAGAGCCGCACCTCGCCCCCCGAAGGCGTGAACTTCACCGCGTTGTCGATCAGCTTGCCCACCGCCTCCGCCAGAAGCCGCACGTCCACCCGGGCCCGAGGCAGGCCCTCCGCCAGATGGGTCCGGATCTCCACCCCCGCCCGCATCGCCGAAGGAGTCGCCGCGCGGGCCATGTCGGTCAGGAAATCGCCGAGACTCGTCTCCACCTCATGCAGGGGATCGGCGCCCGAATCCACCCGCACGAAGTGGATCACGCTGTTGATCAGCCCCAGAAGTATAGCGGGACACAAGGTTTGAGAAATTGGGACACAAGGTTTGAGAAATTCGTCTTCCCTTGGCGATTGACGAAATCAGCACCATCAGAGTTCCCTGTTGCAACCTTGAATAGATATTCCCTGTCCC